>NZ_JAXAWA010000001.1:0-1348889 GCF_033949445.1 Janthinobacterium sp. GMG2
TCGAAAAAACCCCTTCCGGTGATCTGGTTGGGGTTTTTTTACGTCTGGTGGTTTTGTTGGGCGCCGCGGGTGCTTGTCGGCTTACGCTGCGCTAAGCCGACCTACGTTTATTGGATGGCGGGTAGGTCGGATTAGCGTAGCGTAATCCGACAAGTCGGCAGCCAAGTGACAAACGAAAAAAAGGCAGCGCTACGCGCTGCCTTTGTCATTTATCACCTTCATTAAAAGTGATAAGCGACTTTGACGTTCATGTAATTGACGCCGCTATTTGGTTTCTTGTAGCCGCCATTCGAGAAATGCTGGATCTTCGCAGCGACTTCCCATTTGTTATTGAAGACATAGCCGACGCCGATATGGTCGCCGAACTGGAAGTGGGTCGACAGGCGGTCATCGTCGTTGTTGTACAGTTTCGACAGCATGTGCACGCCAATGCCGGCTTCCGCATAAAAACCCAGCTTATTCGTATTTTCAAAGCGGAACACGGGGGTAAAGCCCAGATCCCACAGTTTTTGATGCTGGCCTGAGACATTCTGATAGCTCTTGGCATCCCAGCCGCCGATGCTGGCATCCCAGTAACCGCTCAGCTGCGTGCCATTCGATACAAACCAGGCTTTATCCCAGTTGGAGGTCACGCCGGCGCGTACCATTTGTACCTTCACGCCCTTGGCATATTCGCCGTAGACGGAGTCGATCAGTTTGTCGTCGGCGGCAAAGCCGGCGTTAGCCGCCATCAACGCGGCAACAGCGGCGATGGATTTGAGGAGATTCTTCTTGAAGGACATAGAGACTTTCATCGTAAAATTGGCCGTCAGGCTTGTCTTGTTAGCGCAGGCACCTAGTTTTGCACACTACTCCCGCCACCTGTTTGATCTCAGAGGTTGAATTGACATTGTCTACAAAAATCGCATTTCTCGGTATTGGCCTAATGGGAGGGCCGATGGTCCGGTGCCTGCTGCGCGCTGGATATTCTGTCACAATTTGGAATCGCACGCACAGCAAGGCCCAAGTCCTGCGTGCGGCAGGGGCGCAGCCGGCCGTTTCAGTGGCTGAGGCCGTCAACGGGGCGGACGTCGTCATCTCGATGCTGGAAGCTGGCCCTATCGTGGCGCAGGTGCTGCAAGAGGCGTTGCCGGCCTTGTCCACTGGTGCGCTCTGGATCGACATGAGTTCCACCAAGCAATCGGAAGCCCAGCAATTTCATGCCATTTTGCACGCTGCGGGGCATGGCTTCATCGATGCGCCCGTGTCCGGTGGCGTCGGTGGGGCGCAGGCAGGTACCCTGGCCATCATGGCCGGCGCCAGCGCCAGCGATTACACGAAGGTTGAAACGATTCTGTCAGCCATGGGACGCCCGACCCTGGTGGGGCCGGCCGGCAGTGGACAGGTGGCCAAGCTGTGCAATCAGCTGATCGTCGGCGCCACCTTGAATATCGTGGCTGAAGCGCTGTTGCTGGCCCAAGCGGCGGGCGCCGATGCGAGCGCCGTACGGGCGGCTATCCGCGGTGGTTTTGCCGAGAGCAAGATTCTGGAGGTGCATGGCCAGCGCATGTTGGAACGCAATTTTGTTGCTGGCGGCCAGGTGAAAAGCCAGATCAAGGATATGCACAACATCCTTGCGGCGGCCGAAGCAGCGCACGTGACTTTGCCGGTGACGCAACTGGTGACGCAGCGCTATGAAGCCCTCGCCGGCACCCACCCGACGGCCGATCACGCGGCCGCCTTGCTGGCCCTGGAAGCGTTGAATCCGGGCCAGCGCCTGGGCACCGGTCCGGATCAACTGAGCTGATTCAAGCGATGGGCAGGCTCGCTTCGGCCAGCTTGACCCAGAAACTGGCGCCGATCGGCAGCAGATTGTCGTTAAAGTCGTAGCTGCCATTGTGCAAGACGCACGGGCCCAGGCCGTGGCCGCCATCGCGGTGCTCGCCGTCGCCATTGCCGATGAAGATGTAGCAGCCGGCTTTTTCCTGCAGGAAGAAAGAAAAATCTTCCGCGCCCATGGTCGGTTCGACATTCGCGTTGACCTTGTCGGCGCCCACCACGCTTTTCATCACTTCGACGGCAAACGCCGTTTCTTTCGCATGGTTGACCAGCGGCGGATAGTTGCGCTTGAAGTGGAAATCGACTTCCGCGCCAAAGGCGGCGGCCGTGTGCACGGCGATCTCGCGCATGCGCTCTTCGATCAAGTCCAGCACGGGCTTGGTGAAAGTGCGCACGGTACCGACCAGGCTGGCGTCATCGGGAATCACATTGGTGGCGCTTCCCGCATGGATTTGCGTGATCGACAGCACGGCCGTGTCGAGCGGACTCTTGTTGCGCGTGATGACGGTTTGCCAGCTTTGCGCGATTTGCACGGCCACCATGACGGGGTCGATGCCCTTGTGGGGCTGGGCCGCATGGGCGCCCTTGCCTTTGACGGTGACGTGGAATTCATTGCTGGACGCCATCATGGGCCCTTCCACCACGCTCAGGGTGCCCGTTTCGGCGCCTGGCCAGTTGTGCATGCCGTAGATGGCATCCATGGGAAAGCGGGTAAACAAGCCATCCTCGATCATTTCGCGCGCGCCGGCGCCGCCTTCTTCCGCTGGCTGGAAAACCAGGTAGACCGTGCCATCAAAGTTCCGGTGCTGCGCCAGGTAATGGGCGGCGCCCAGCAGCATGGCCGTGTGGCCGTCGTGGCCGCAAGCGTGCATCTTGCCCGGGTGGCGTGAAGCATGCTCGAAGGTATTCATTTCCTGCATCGGCAAGGCATCCATGTCGGCGCGCAGGCCGATGGCGCGTGTCGACGTGCCATTTTTGATGATGCCGACCACGCCAGTACGGCCCAGGCCGCGTACCACGGGGATGCCCCATTCCGTCAGTTTGGCGGCGACCACGTCCGAAGTGCGCTGTTCTTCGTAGCACAGCTCGGGATGCGCGTGCAGGTCGCGGCGGATACCTTGCAGCTCGGATTGAAACGCCAAGATCGGATCAACTAGTTTCATGGGACTCTCCTGTGGATGCTGGCACGCAGCAATGTATGGCGCGCCGGACCGCGCTTGCTTGATCGAAAACAGGCGCGGCTAATAGTGCATTGTAGCCCTTGTTTGCCGGGTAAATCCAGCGCACGGACGTGCTTGCCACGGCGCCAACAGCAAGCGCGCGGAATGGTTTACAGTATCGCCTTCCCCCAACGTTTTTGGATTGCCCCATGACCACCACCCAAGTGCGCGCCGCCTGCCCGCTCGATTGCCCCGATACCTGCGCCTTGCTGGTCACCGTGACCGATGGGGTGGCCACGGCCGTCAAGGGCGATCCTGACCATCCGACCACGGCTGGCGTGCTGTGCACGAAAGTATCGCGCTTCACGGAGCGCACTTACCATGCGGACCGGCTGCTGCACCCGCTGCGCCGCGTGGGCAAGAAGGGCGAAGGCAAGTTCGAGCGCATCAGCTGGGAAGAAGCGCTGCAGACCATCGCCGCCCGCTTGAAACCGATCGCCGCGCGCGATCCGCAGGCGATCTTGCCTTACAGCTACTGCGGCACCATGGGCCTGGTGCAGGGTGAATCGATGTCGTCGCGCTTCTTCAACCAGCTCGGCGCTTCCCTGCTGGACCGCACCATCTGCGCCTCGGCCGGTGCCACGGGCTACCGCTACACGGTGGGCGCCAGCATCGGCACCGATATGGAGCAGTTCCAGAACGCGAAATTGATCATCATCTGGGGCGGCAACCCGATCGCCTCGAACCTGCACTTCTGGATGCGCGCGCAAGAGGCCAAGCGCAATGGCGCGACCCTGATCGCCATCGATCCCTACCGCTCGCTGACGGCCGAAAAATGCCACCAGCATATCGCCTTGCTGCCGGGTACCGATGCGGCCCTGGCGCTGGGCTTGATGCATGTGCTGATCACGGAAGACCTGGTCGATCACGACTATATCGCGCAGTACACCATCGGCTATGCGGAACTGAAACAGCGGACCCTGGAATGGCCGCCCGAGCGCGTGGCCGAGGTGTGCGGCATCACGGCCACGGAAGTGGTGGAACTGGCGCGCCTGTACGGCCAGGCATGCCGCTCCGGCGAGGGCGCCGCCATCCGCGCCAACTACGGCGTGCAGCGCGTGCATGGCGGCGGCATGGCCGTGCGCAATATCGCCTGCCTGCCCGCGCTGACGGGCGCCTGGCGCCATCCGGCCGGCGGCATGCAGTTGTCGAGCTCGGGTTCCTTCCCCGTCAACCGCAAGGCTTTGCAGCGCCCGGATTTATTGAAAGGCACGCCACGCACGATCAACATGAGCACCATTGGTGACGATTTATTGAAAGAAAGTTCCGCCGAGTTCGGCCCGCAAGTCGAGGCCGTGATCGTCTACAACTCGAATCCGCTGGCCGTGGCGCCGGACTCCTCGAAAGTGGCGCAGGGTTTTGCCCGCGAGGATTTGTTTACGGTCGTGCTCGAACACTTCCAGACCGATACCGTCGATTACGCCGACATCGTGTTGCCCGCCACCACGCAGCTGGAACACATCGATGCGCACTCCACCTACGGCCACCTGTACATGATGGCGAACAACGCGGCCGTGGCGCCGCTGGGCGAAGCGAAGGCGAATACGGAAATCTTCCGTTTGCTGGCGCAGCACATGGGCTTTGATGACCCGTGCTTCCAGGAAAGCGACGATGCGCTGGCAGCCAAGGCATTCGACACGACCGATGCGCGCGCCGTGCATTTCGACTGGGAATCGCTGAAACGCACGGGCTGGCAAAAGCTGGCCATGGCCGAGGCGCCATTTGCCCACGGTGGTTTCCCCACGCCATCAGGCAAGTGCGAGTTGTATTCGAGCGCCATGGCGCAGGCGGGACTCGATCCCCTGCCGGCGTATATCGCGCCGCACGAATCGCTGGCCAGCAATCCCTCGCTGGCGGCCCGTTATCCGCTGGCCATGATTTCCCCGCCGGCACGCAACTTCCTCAACTCCACCTTTGTGAACGTGAAAAGCTTGCGCGCGGCCGAAGGCGAGCCGCACCTTGACATCCATCCTGACGATTGCGCCGCGCGCGGCATCGCGGCTGGCGACATGGTACGCATCTTCAACGACCGCGGCAGCTTCGTGGCCAAGGCCAGGGTGACGGACAAGGCCAGACGCGGCCTGGTGGTGGGCTTGTCCGTATGGTGGAAGAAACTCGCCAGCGACGGCAAGAACGCCAATGAAGTGACGAGCCAGCGCCTGACGGACATGGGCCGCGCGCCGACCTTCTACGATACGCTGGTCGAAGTGGAAAAGGCTGGCTGACCATGGCGCGCTGGCCGGCCCGCTTGCTTGTCGGCATGCTGTGCCTGTCGCTGGGCGGGTGCACGCAGCTGCGCTACTACACGCAGGCGGCGCAGGGACAATATGCGCTGTGGTCCGGCGCGCGCCCCATCGGCGACTGGCTCGATGACCCGGCCACCGAGCCGCGCCTGAAAGTGCGCCTGGCCAAGGCGCAGCAGATTCGCCGCTTTGCCGTCAGCGAGCTGGATTTGCCGGACAATGGCAGCTACAAGAACTACGCCTCCCTGCGGCGCCCCTTCGTGCTGTGGAACGTGGTGGCCACGCCGGAATTGTCGCTGCAGCCGCTGCAATGGTGTTTCCCCATCGCCGGCTGCGTCAATTACCGCGGCTATTACAGCAAGGACGAGGCACTCGCGTATGCCGACGAGTTGCGTGCCCAGCATTACGACGTACAGGTGGGCGGCGTGCCCGCGTATTCGACGCTGGGCTGGTTCGACGATCCCTTGCTGTCGACCTTTATCAATTACAACGATGCGGAACTGGCGCGCCTGATCTTCCATGAACTGGCGCACCAGGTGGTGTACGTGCCCGGCGATTCGGCCTTCAACGAGTCGTTTGCCAGTGCCGTGGAAGAGGCGGGTGTGCAGCGCTGGCTGGCGCGCGAGGGCAATGACGCGATGCGCGCCGCGTACGACCAGTATGCGGCGCGGCGCCAGGATTTTTTGGCCCTGCTGTTGACATACCGGGGCGAACTGGAAGCCGTGTATGCGAGCGGCGCCAGCGATGCGGAGAAGCGCGCGCGCAAGGCGCAGGTGTTTGCGGCATTGCAAGATGCATATCAGGTACTCAAGCAAAACTGGGGTGGCTTTGCCGGTTACGACCGCTGGTTCGAGCAGCCATTGAGCAATGCACACCTGGCTTCCGTGTCTACCTACAATGAATTTTTGCCGGCCTTCAGAAAATTGCTGGAAGAAAAAAAGAACTTTCGTGCTTTTTATGCTGCAGTGCACACAATGGCCCAGATGAACAAGCCTGAGCGCAGGCGTGCGCTGGAACAATTGTCCAGCCCCTGACCCGTAAAGATTGTCCCGTACGCCGAGCCAGACGATCCTGCAACAGTGTATTTATCATGTTGCGTTGCAGCATAAAATACCCCTAGAGTTGCCGCTCGAATACTGTTGAAAGCGCTTGCATGGAAGCGCGGCGCCCGATAGCATCGCATTAGTAGCATAGAGCAATTGCTCGTCAGAATGCTCAAACTGACTGCAGGACAACAGAATCCGCAGCAATGATCCGCGCCGGCAGGGTGCGCCGGCTCCCCCACGATTATTCGAGACAAAGAGGCACAGGATGGAAAAAATTTGGCTGAAGTCGTATCCTCCCGGCGTCCCCGCCGACATCGATCCTGATCAATATCGTTCGCTGGTGCATCTGCTGGAAGAAGCGTTTCAAAAATATGCGGACCGCAATGCCTATGTCTGCATGGACAAATTTCTCACCTATGCCGAACTCGATACCTATTCGCGCCAGCTTGGTGCCTGGCTGCAAAGCCGTGGCTTGAAAAAGGGCGCCCGGGTGGCCCTGATGATGCCGAACGTGCTCCAGTATCCGGTTGCCATTGCCGCCGTCTTGCGCGCCGGCTACACGGTGGTCAACGTCAATCCTCTTTATACGCCGCGCGAACTCGAGCATCAGCTCAACGATTCGGGCAGCGAAGCGATCATCGTGCTGGAAAACTTTGCCCATACCTTGGAGCAAGTGCTGGCCAAGACGGCCGTCAAGCACATCATCGTTGCCAGCATGGGCGAAATGCTGGGCGGCTTGAAGGGCGCGATCGTCAATTTTGTCGTGCGCAACGTCAAGAAGATGGTGCCCGCGTATTCCTTGCCGAACGCCATGCGTTTCAAGCAGGCGCTGGCGCTGGGCAGCCGCATGAAACTCACGCCTGTCGAGCTGAGCATCAATGACGCTGCCTTCCTGCAATACACGGGCGGCACGACGGGCGTGTCGAAAGGCGCGACCTTGAGCCACCGCAATGTGATCGCCAATGTGCTGCAGAGCGAAGCATGGTCGGGCGCGGCGCTCGACCAGAACAGCAAGGAACAGATGATCGTCGTCTGCGCCTTGCCGCTGTACCATATCTTTGCCCTGACGGCGTGCGCGATGTGGGGCACGCGCGTGGGCGCGCTGAATATCCTGATCCCGAATCCACGCGATATCCCGGGCCTGATCAAGGAGCTGGGCAAGTACAAATTCAACCTGCTGCCAGCGGTCAATACCCTGTATAACGCGCTGGTGAACCATCCCGATTTCGCCAAGCTCGATTTCTCGGGCTTGAAGATCGCCAATGGCGGCGGCATGGCGGTGCAGCAAGCCGTCAACGATAAATGGCTGCAAGTGACGGGCGTGTCCATCATCGAAGGCTATGGCCTGTCGGAAACGTCGCCCGTCGCCACCTGCAACCGCGCCGATACCACGGTGTTTTCCGGCACCATCGGCTTGCCCGTGCCATCGACCGATATCGCCATCCTCGACGATGACGGCAAGGAAGTACCGCTGGGCCAGACGGGCGAAATCGCCATCCGCGGTCCGCAAGTGATGAGCGGCTACTGGAACCGTCCCGATGAAACGGCCAAGGTCATGACGCCTGATGGCTACTTCAAGTCGGGCGACGTGGGCATCATGGACGAGCGCGGTTACGTGAAGATCGTCGACCGCAAGAAAGACATGATCCTCGTCTCCGG
Source organism: Janthinobacterium sp. GMG2 (assembly GCF_033949445.1). NCBI lineage: Bacteria > Pseudomonadati > Pseudomonadota > Betaproteobacteria > Burkholderiales > Oxalobacteraceae > Janthinobacterium > Janthinobacterium sp. GMG2. The sequence goes on from NZ_JAXAWA010000001.1 coordinate 7,987, forward strand.
CTTCAATGTGTATCCGAACGAAGTGGAAGCCGTCATCGCGGCCCATCCGGGCGTGCTCGAGTGCGCCTGCGTGGGCGTGCCGGACGAACACTCTGGCGAGGCCGTGAAGGTGTTTGTCGTGCGCAAGGATCCGAACCTGACCCAGGCAGTGTTGGCCGCGTATTGCAAGGAACAATTCACCGGCTACAAGCGGCCGAAATACATCGAGTTCCGCGATGAACTGCCGAAGACCAACGTCGGCAAGATTTTGCGTCGCGCCCTGCGTGACGAAACGAAGACAGCAGCATAAACAGTGCAGGGTGTGCGCATCAGGCTGCACACCCTTTCTACAGATAAAGATGAGGCATAGATGGACAAGATTTGGTTGAAGTCGTACCCGGACACCGTTCCCGCAGAGATTGATTGCACGCAATACCGTTCCGTCACGCATTTGCTGGAAGAGTCGTTCCAGAAATATGCGGACCGCAACGCGTTCGTGTGCATGGATAAATTCCTCACCTACCGCGAGCTCGACAAGCTGTCGCTGCAGATGGGCGCCTGGCTGCAAAGCAAGGGCCTGAAGACGGGTGCGCGCGTGGCGATCATGCTGCCGAACGTGCTGCAGTATCCGGTGGCCATGGCGGCGATTTTGCGCGCCGGCTACACGGTGGTCAACGTCAACCCGCTGTACACGCCCCGTGAATTGCAGCACCAGCTGATCGATTCGGGCAGCGAAGCGATCATCGTGCTGGAAAACTTCGCCACCACGGTCGAGCAGGTGTTGCCGCATACCCAGGTCAAGCACGTGATCGTTGCCACCATGGGCGACTTGCTGGGCGGACTGAAAGGCACCATCGTCAACTTCGTCGTGCGCAAGATCAAGAAAATGGTGCCCGCGTTTTCCTTGCCGGGCGCCATCAGTTTCAACAAGATGCTGGCCGAAGGCGCACGCTTGAGCCTGACGCCGGTGCAGCAGGGGCATGACGATATCGTCTTCCTGCAATACACGGGCGGCACGACGGGCGTGTCGAAAGGGGCGATGTTGTTGCACCGTAACGTGATCGCCAACGTGCTGCAAAACGAGGCGTGGATTTCGCCCGTGATGACCAAGGAAATGCGCGCTACCTCGATGGGATTCATGTGCGCCTTGCCCCTGTATCACATCTATTCGCTGACGGTCAGCGCGCTGATGGGCATGCGCGTGGGCGGCTTGAACGTGCTGATCCCTAACCCGCGCGACATCCCCGGTTTCGTCAAGGAATTGTCCAAGCACAAGATCGTCGTGTTCCCGGCCGTTAATACCTTGTACAACGCGCTGCTGAACAATGCCGACTTCGCCAAGCTCGATTTCTCCAGCTACAAAGTGTGCAATGGCGGCGGCATGGCCTTGCAGCGCAATGTGGCCGAACGCTGGCTGAAACTGACGGGCTGCCCGCTGATCGAAGGCTATGGCATGTCGGAAACGTCGCCCGTGGTGACGGGCAACCGCGTCGATATCACGGAATTTACGGGCACCATCGGCTTGCCTTTCCCGTCGACGGAAGTGGCGATTCTCAACGACGATGGCGTCGAAGTGCCGCTGGGCGAGCCGGGTGAGATCGCCGTGCGCGGTCCGCAAGTGATGGCCGGTTACTGGCAGCGTCCGGACGAGACGGCCAAGTCGATGACGGCAGACGGCTTTTTCAAGACGGGCGACGTGGGCGTCATGGATGAACGCGGCTATGTAAAAATCGTGGATCGCAAGAAGGACATGATCATCGTGTCCGGCTTCAATGTGTATCCGAACGAAGTGGAAGACGTGGTCGCTTCCTGCCCTGGCGTGCTCGAGTGCGCCTGCATCGGCGTGCCGGACGCCAACGCGGGTGAAGCCGTGAAAGTGTTTGTCGTGCGCAAGGATCCGAACCTGACGGTGGAACAGATCCGTGAGCATTGCAAGCATGAATTGACGGCCTACAAGAAACCGAAATACATCGAGTTCCGCGATGAATTGCCGAAGACCAATGTCGGCAAGATCTTGCGCCGTCAATTGCGCGATGAAAAGAAGGTTGCCTAGTTCGCCGCCAGGCTTGTCTCCGCCGCCAGCTTCCGGCCTGGCCGGGCGGGCAAGCCGAAGCAGGGGCGCAGCCAGTTCACCTTGCTGATCAGCAGCGACGTCCCCAGCCAGCAAGTCGCCACCGTGCCGGCCAGTATCAGTAGCGGCTCCACCACGGGGCCCAGCTTCAGGGGCACGAGCCAGTAGGCCAGCACGATGATTGCGCTCTGGTGCAATATGTACCAGGGAAAGACGGCCTGGCGCGCCCATGGCAGCCAGGCAAATGGTTTATTCAGCAAGGTGTGCGACCAGCCCAGAATGGCGCAGATGGCCAGCCACATATACAGGTTGCGCATGGGCCAGGAGCCGAACGAGGCCCAGGTCAGCAGATTCTCCGAATAAATCTGGTCGAACGCCATGTACACGGCAAACGCGCCCAGGCCCAGCCACAGCGTATGCCAGCGCAGGCGCGCCAGTTCCGCCCACAATCCCATGTCATTGCCCAGCCACCAGCCATACACGAACAGCGTGAAATACATGGCGTGCGCATACCAGTCGTGCACTACCGCATGGGTTTCCGGATAGCGCATTTTGAGGAAGACTGTCGCGGCCAGTGCGGGCAGGGCCGGCAAGACGAGCAAACGCCAGCCGCGCAGATGCTGGAAGTACGGTTTCATCCGCTCCAGCAGCGGCTGCAGCGCCACCAGCACGACGATGTACAGCAGCAAATACACGAGATACCACAGATGGTTCCAGGTAAAACCATATTGCCAGCCATCGAAGGCGCCTGCCGGCCAGGCGTAGCCGCCAAAATAATGGAGCAGGAATTGTCCATAACCAGGCTCGACCAGGCCCTTGCTGACGCCTTCGCAATATGGCTGGACGGGAATGATCACGGCCATGCCGAACAGCAGCGGCAACAGCAGGCGCTTGGTCCTGCGCCACAGGAAGGCGCCGCGCGAGGCTTGCGTCATCATCGCGCACGAGACGCCCGAGATGAGGAAGACGATTTCCATGCGCCAGCGGTTGAGGAAGACCAGCGGCATGTTCAAGGCATCGGTGGCGTAGCTGCTGTGCATGTGAAAATTCCATCCATCCATGTACAGCAGGGCGGTGTGATAGACAATCAGCAGGCTGAAGACGAGAAAGCGCAAGGCGTCGATATCGTGGCGGCGGGAGTCCATGGTCATGATCGTGGGCGAGTGATGAAGGAGGCCCCAGCATAGGCAGCGGCGGGGCTGCGAGCCAGTGAAATGGGACCAGTGGACGGCTGGCTGGGACGAATGGGTCGCTTGGGACGGGTGTAGGACCTTACAATCATGTAACCAATTTATCGTCCGAGCCCATGCACATCGCTTCCACTGATCTGTTGCAACGTTATCAACGCTGGCGCCGCGTGGCCGAGCCGGGATTCTGGATCGTGCTGACCCTGTTGCAGGCCAGCGTCAACAGCTGGCTCGTGTGGCTGGACCTGCGGCGCACCGGGGTCAATACGCCGTTCTGGGAAGTGGCCGTGTGGGAATGGAGCAGCAATCTCGTGCTGCTGGCGCTGGTGCCCGTGGTCGTGCTGGCGGGACAGTACCGGCCCCTGCACCTGGTGTTCCAGCGTCAGAACCTGCGCTGGCACCTGGCGGCGTCGGTCGTCTACAGCCTCGTGCATGTGGCGGCCATGGTGGCCCTGCGCAAGCTGGCGTACTGGAGTCAGGGCAGCGATTACGATTTCGGTAATTGGTGGCGCGAGCTGCCGTATGAATACCTGAAAGATGTGCGTGCTTACTTCCTCGTCTTGCTGGCCGTGGGCTTTTACCAGTTGCTGCTGATGCGCTGGCAAGGCGAGGCGACCCTGCTCGGCGAACCCGATGAAGGGCCGGCCGTGGAACCGGTAGAGCAGCCGGAACGCTTCCTCGTGCGCAAGCTGGGCAAGGATTTTTTGCTGCCCGCCGGCGACATTGAATGGATACAGGCCTGGGGCAATTATGTGAATTTGCACGTGCGTGGCCACGATTACCCGCTGCGCTCGACCATGGCCGCCATCGAGCGCCGCCTGGACGGCAAGCGGTTCGTGCGCGTGCACCGCAGCTATATCGTCAACCTCGATTTCGTGCAGGCAATCGCACCACTGGAATCGGGCGATGCGCGCGCCGTGCTGACCACGGGCGGCGAGGTGCCCGTCAGCCGGCGCTATCGCGAGGGCTTGAAAAGTAGTTGCTAGCTGCGTTGCACGCCCGCCTTGCCGTTCTGGACGGTAAAGCGGGCCAGTGTCGCGATGCTTGACGCGCTGTCGCGCACGTTCTCCAGGCCCTGGAACAAGGTCGTGGTTTTCTCCGGCGTGATCTCCATCAACATATAGCCGCGCTTGTCGCTGCGCCCGTAGCGGATGTGCGGATTCATCGCCACGTACTGTTCCGTGCGCGCCTGCGGGCGGGAACTCGAGGTGATCGAGGTGCCGCAAAACTCGGTGGCCAGCACGGGATTGTTCTTGCCGGTGGGCCGCATGGCGTTGAGGCTCAGCTCGCTCGCATAGAAAGTGTGCACGTCGCCCGACAGCACCAGCGGGTTGCTGGCCTTGCTGCTTTGCAAGGCGTCGAGCAGGTGCTGGCGCGCCATCGGATAGCCATCCCAGCCATCGGTCCAGACGCGTTCGTCGCCGGGCCGCAAAATCGGCACCTGGCTCGATTGCGCCATCAGGGTTTGCTGGGCCAGAATATTCCAGCGCGCGGGAGAATCATCGAGACCGGCTTGCAGCCAGCGCTGCTGTTCTTCGCCCAGCATCGTGCGTTGCGGTTTGCGCAGGTCGGGGCAATTGCGCGTGGTGACGGAATTGGAGCCGCCGCGGCCCGGCCTGGCGCACGCGTGATAGGCGCGGTATTGCCGGTCGTCCAGCATGTGGAAGCGCGCCAGGCGGCCCCAGTCGTAGCGCTGGTAGATGCGCATGTCGACAAAGCCCCGCCGCCCCAGCGGCAGCAAACGCAGCGGCATGTGTTCATAAAACGCCTGGTAGGCGGCCGCGCGGCGCTGCAAAAAGGTGGGCGTGAGCAACTCGTCGCGGTCATTGCCGTAATCGTTGGCCACTTCATGGTCGTCCCAGGTGACGATCCACGGCGCGGCCAGGTGCGCGCCCTGCAAGTCGCGGTCGCTCTTGTATTGCGCGTAGCGGGCGCGGTAGTCGTCCAGCGTAAAACTTTCATGCGTGCGCACGGCCCGGCCCGGGTGCTGCAACTGGTACGGCCCCCACTCATAGATGTAGTCGCCGAGGAAGGCCACCAGGTCGGGCGCCGCTGCGGCGATGTGCCGGTGCGCCGCATACGCGCCGAATTCCCAGTGCTGGCACGAGGCGACGGCCAGTTTCAGCGAGGAAGGCATGGCGCCGGACGCGGGCGCCGTGCGCGTGCGGCCCACGGGACTGACGGCGTCGCCCAGCATGAAACGGTACCAGTACCAGCGTCCGGGCGCGAGACCGCCCGCGTCGACGTGTACGCTGTGCGCGAGGGCGGGCATGGCCGTGGCTTGCCCCTTGGCGGCGATGCGGCGAAACGCTTCGTCTTCGGCCACTTCCCAGCGCACGTTCAGGGCGATGGCGGGCGTGGCGGCTGCGTGCAGCGGGTCGTGGCAGATGCGCGTCCACAGCACGACGGCGTCCGGCAAGGGTGAGCCGGAAGCGACACCGAGCGCAAACGGATAGCCGGCGCCATTCATGCGCGTGGCGGCGCTCGCGCTGGAACCGGACAGCACGCTGCCGGCCGCGGCCAGTGCCGTGATGCGCGCAGCGCTTTGCAGGAAAATGCGGCGCTGGCTATCCATGCTGTGGAATGATTGCAACAATCAAGACGACAGCAAGGTCTCGATCGGCGGCACCTTGCGCGGCTTGCGGTCGGAGTCCGTCGCCACGTAGATCAGGGTTGCTTCCGTGACTTTCACGATGCACGCCTGCAGGCGGTTGCGCTCGGCATATACCTCGACATTGACGGTGATCGAGGTGTTGCCGACCTTGACGATGTCGGCGTAGAAGGACAGCAGATCGCCGACGAAGACGGGGTTTTTGAAGACGAAGGAATTGACGGCAATGGTGGCGACGCGGCCGTTGGCGCGCCGCGTGGCCGGCAGGGAACCGGCGATATCGACCTGCGCCATGATCCAGCCGCCGAAGACGTCGCCGTACACATTGGCGTCGGACGGCGCGGGCATCATGCGCAATTCCGGCATTTTTCCGGCGGGCAGGCCGGAGGCGAGGCAGTTGTCGGGACGGTCTGGGGAGGTGCTCATCTTTTATTCTCATGAAAGGCTACAATTGCCCCGATTGAACCATAAAAAGCCGACCTTCGCCATGCGCCGTTCCCAGACTTCCCCTCCGCCCCGCTCGCCCGCTTCCGCCAGCCACAGCGATTTCGCCACCATCAAGACCTTGCTGCCATATCTCTGGGTCTACAAATGGCGGGTGCTGCTGGCGCTGCTATGCCTGGTGGGCGCCAAGCTGGCCAACGTGGGCGTGCCCCTGATCCTGAAAAAACTCGTCGACGCCATGACGATCACGGCGGCCCATCCGCAAGCGCTGCTGGTGCTGCCCGTCGGCTTGCTGGTGGCCTACGGCTTGCTGCGCCTGTCGACCACCTTGTTTACGGAACTGCGCGAATTCCTGTTCGCCCGGGTCACGCAGCGGGCCGTGCGCACCATCGCGCTGCAAGTGTTCCGCCACCTGCATGCGCTGTCCTTGCGCTTTCATTTGAACCGCCAGACGGGCGGCATGACGCGCGACATCGAACGGGGCACGCGCAGCGTCGGCTCGCTCATTTCCTACACCCTGTTCAACATCCTGCCGACCCTGGTGGAAATCACCCTCGTGCTCGGCTATCTGGTCTTGCATTACGACATCTGGTTCACCGTCATCACGGCGGTGGCGCTCGTGTCCTACATCGCATTTACCGTGCTGGTGACGAACTGGCGCACGCATTTCCGCCGCACCATGAACGACCTCGATTCGAAGGCCAATACCAAGGCCATCGATTCGCTGATCAACTATGAAACCGTCAAATATTTCGGCAACGAGGATTACGAAGCGAAGCGCTACGACGAAGGCTTGCAGCGCTATGAATCGGCGGCCGTGAAATCGCAGACTTCCTTGTCCCTGCTGAACACGGGCCAGTCCCTGATCATCGCCACGGCCGTCACCCTGATCCTGTGGCGCGCCACGGTGGGCGTGATCGCCGGCACGATGACCCTGGGCGACCTGGTGCTGGTGAACGCCTTCATGATCCAGCTGTATATCCCCCTCAATTTCCTGGGTGTGATTTACCGCGAAATCAAGCAAAGCCTGGCCGACATGGAACGCCTGTTTTCCTTGCTGAACGAAAACCGCGAAATCGCCGACACGCCGGAAGCGCAGCCGCTCGTCACGCGGGGCGCGGCCGTGCGCTTTGCCCACGTGGATTTCAGCTATGAAGCCAAGCGGCAAATCCTGTTCGACGTGGATTTCCAGATCCCCGCCGGCACGACGACAGCCGTGGTGGGCCACAGCGGCTCGGGCAAGTCGACCCTGTCGCGCTTGCTGTTCCGCTTCTATGAAGTCGATGGCGGCGGCATCACCATCGATGGCCAGGATTTGCGCAACATCACACAGGATTCCCTGCGCGCGGCCATCGGCATCGTGCCGCAGGATACGGTCTTGTTCAACGACACCATCGAATACAACATCGCCTACGGCAAGCCGGGCGCCAGCAAGGAGGCCATCGTGGCGGCGGCGAAAGCGGCATCGATCCATGATTTTATTGAAAGCTTGCCAGATGGCTACAACTCCATGGTGGGCGAGCGGGGCTTGAAATTGTCGGGCGGGGAAAAGCAGCGCGTGGCCATTGCCCGCACCTTGCTGAAAGACCCGGCGATATTGATCTTCGACGAAGCCACTTCAGCGCTCGACTCCAAGGCCGAACAGGCGATCCAGTCGCAGCTGAAGGACATCGCCAAGAACCGCACCACCCTGGTCATTGCGCACCGTTTGTCGACGGTGGCCGACGCCCAGCAAATCCTCGTACTCGACCACGGCCGCATCGTCGAGCGGGGCACGCATCCGCAATTGCTGGCGCTCGACGGCCTGTACGCGCAGATGTGGCAACGCCAGCAGGCGAACATGGACGATGAGGCGCAAGAGGATGAGTTGGCGGGTCTGGCGCCGGCAAAATAAATCGGGAATGTGAAATCAGTAGGAAAAATGCTACAGCCGCGCTGATTCCAGCGCGCGTATAGCGCCTATTTGCGGGCAATCGCAGAAAATGGCTGGTCGGGTGCTGAAAATGAAATAAAATTAATTCCAATGGTGGCGTCTGCACCACAGTTGTTTCGTTCGGAGTCCATCCGGTTTGTCCGCCCAGGAGAATTTATGAAATTGACCAAAATCATCGCCACGCTGCTCAGCGTCGGTGTCATCAGCAGCATGTCGCCAGTCCAGGCTCAGGAATTGACCGGCACCTTGGCCAAGATCAAGAAAGCCGGTTCCGTCACCCTCGGTGTGCGCGACGGCTCCGTGCCCTTCTCCTATCTCGACGACAAGCAGCAATACCAGGGTTATTCGATCGACCTGTGCATGAAAGTCGTCACGGCCCTGCAAAAGCACCTGGGCCTGAGCGAACTGAAAGTGGTGATGAGCCCCGTCACCTCGGCCAACCGCATCCCGCTGATGGCCAACGGCACCATCGACCTCGAATGCGGCTCGACGACGAACAACCTGGAGCGCCAGCAGCAAGTGGCATTCGCCCCGACCATGTTCGTTATCGGCAACCGCGTGCTGGCGAAAAAATCCTCGAACATCAAGACCCTGGAAGACTTGCGCGGCAAGACCTTGGTCGCTACCGCTGGCACGTCGACCATCAAGCAGATGACGATCCTGAACAAGGAAAAGAACCTGGGCATGAATATCGCCGTCGGCAAGGATCATCCCGAGTCGTTCCTGATGCTGGAAACGGGCCGCGCGGTGGCTGAAGCCAACGACGACATTTTGCTGGCGTCGCAAGTGGCCAACTCGAAAAACCCGAACGACTACGAAATCACCAAGGAAGCGCTGTCAGTCGAGCCGTACGGCATCATGCTGCGCAAGGGCGACCCGGCCTTCAAGAAAGTGGTCGACGATGCGCTGATCCGCCTGTACAAGAGCGACGACATCAACCGCATTTATGCGAAATGGTTTACCTCGCCGATCCCGCCGAAAAACATCAATCTGAAATTCCCCATGCCGCCGCAATTGAAGGCCGTGTTTGCCAATCCGACCGACTCCGGCGACCCTGCCGCGTATGCGGCCGTACCGGAAGCGCAGAAGACTTCGGACAAGCGGAAAAAGTAAAGATTGCGTAACAAACCGGGGGGCGCAAGCCTCCCGATTTATTTGCGGGACGGGTGGCCGGCTGGCCGCTGTCCTCGGGCTGCATGCGAAGGATGATCATGAATTACAACTGGAATTGGCGCATTTTCTGGGAGATTTCTCCCGATGGCGTGGGCACGTATATGGACACCCTGTGGTCCGGCCTGACCTGGACCCTGGCCACGGCCGGTGCGGCGTGGATCATGGCGCTGATCTTGGGCCTGGTGATCGGCACCATCCGCACCTTGCCGAACAAATGGCTGGTGGGCGTGGCCAATGCCTACGTCGAATTGTTCCGCAACGTGCCGCTGCTGGTGCAGATGTTCCTCTGGTATTTCGTCATGCCGGAACTGCTGCCGCCGGACCTCGGTGCCTGGGTCAAGTCGCTGCCGAACGCGCCGTTCGTCACGGCCGTGCTGTGCCTGGGGTTCTTTACCTCCTCGCGCGTGGCCGTGCAGGTGACGACGGGTATCGAGGCGCTGCCGCGCGGGCAGAAACTGGCCGGCACGGCGCTGGGCTTGACCCTGCCGCAAACCTACCGCTTCATTTTGCTGCCGATGGCCGCGCGCGTCATCATGCCGCCGCTGACCAGCGAATTTTTGAACATCATCAAGAACAGTTCCGTGGCCCTGACCATCGGCCTGATCGAGCTGACGGCCAGCGCGCGCGCCATCCAGGAGTTTTCCTTCCAGGTGTTCGAAGCGTTTTCGGCCGCCACCATCATCTACGTCGTCGTCAACCTGCTGGTGGTGGTGCTGATGCACCTGATCGAGAAAAAGGTCGCCATCCCGGGCTTCATCGTCGCTGGCGCCAAGACGGGAGGACATTGATATGTTAGGCAATTTCGACTTCGATGTCATCTCCCGCTCGTGGGTCTACCTGTTCCAGACCGGCATGGTGTTCACCCTGAAACTGACGGCGCTGTCCATGGTCGGCGGTATCGTGCTCGGTACCCTGCTGGCGCTGATGCGCTTGTCCGGCAGCCGCCTCATCTCGGGCGTGGCATCGAGCTACGTCAATCTGATACGCTCGATTCCGCTGGTGCTGGTGATCTTCTGGTTCTACTTCCTGGTGCCGTATATCGCGGCCTGGATCATCGGCGCCAACGAGCCCGTGAAAGTGGGCGCGTTTTCTTCCGCGCTGATCACCTTCATCATGTTCGAGGCGGCCTACTATTGCGAGATCATGCGCAGCGGCATACAGTCGATCCCGCGCGGCCAGGTATGGGCCGGCCAAGCACTGGGCATGAACTACTCGCAGACCATGGCCTTCATCGTGCTGCCGCAGGCGTTCCGCAACATGATTCCCGTGCTGCTGACGCAGACCATCGTGCTGTTCCAGGACGTGTCGCTCGTGTACGTGCTGTCGATCCCCGATTTCGTCGGCGCCGCATCAAAAATCGCCCAGCGCGACGGCCGCCTGGTGGAGATGTACGTGTTTGTCGCCGTCGTGTATTTCGTGCTGTGCTATGCCTTGTCGTTCCTGGTAAAACGCCTGCAGAAACGCGTCGCCATCATTCGCTAACCGTAAAAGAAAGAACAAGATGATTGAACTCAATAACGTCAGCAAATGGTATGGCCAGTTCCAGGTACTGACCGATTGCACCACCAACGTCGCCAAGGGTGACGTGATGGTCATTTGCGGCCCGTCGGGCTCCGGCAAGTCGACCCTGATCAAGACCGTCAACGGCCTCGAACCGATCCAGCAGGGGCAGATCATCGTCGACGGCATCAGCGTCAACCACCCGAAGACGAATCTGTCGAAACTGCGCGCGCGCATCGGCATGGTGTTCCAGAATTTCGAGCTGTTCCCGCATCTGTCGATCCGCGAAAACCTCACCATCGGCCAGATCAAGGTGCTGGGTCGCAGCGCCGACGAAGCCAATGCCAAGGGCTTGAAATACCTGGACCGCGTGGGCCTGCTGTCGCAGCAGGACAAGTTCCCCGGCCAGCTGTCGGGCGGCCAGCAGCAGCGCGTGGCGATCGCCCGCGCGCTGTCGATGGACCCGATCGCCATGCTGTTCGACGAACCGACATCGGCGCTCGATCCGGAGATGATCAACGAGGTGCTTGACGTGATGGTTGGCCTGGCGCAGGAAGGCATGACGATGATGGTCGTCACGCACGAAATGGGCTTTGCCAAGCGCGTGGCCAACCGCATCGTCTTCATGGACCAGGGAAAAATCATCGAAGATTGCAGCAAGGATGACTTCTTCAATACGACGCGCTCGGACCGCGCACGCGATTTCCTCGCCAAGATCATCCATTAATTTTTCATCACGTTGAAGTAGAGTACGAATGCCTGACATGAAACAACTAGCCGGCGCCATGCTGGCGCTGGGCCTGCTCGCCCATGCCCATGCGGCCGACAAGATCGCCGTTGACATCGCCCTGCGCGGCGCCACCGTGATCGACGTGGCCGCAGGCAAGGCGGTCAAGGGCAAGACCGTGCTGCTCAAGGGCGACAGCATCGTCGCCGTCGTCTATGACGCGCAGCTGCACAGCTACGCGCCGAAGCGGACGATTCGCCTGCCCGGCAAATATCTGATGCCGGGCCTGTGGGATACGCACGTGCATTTCGGCGGCGGCCCCGAGCTGATCGACGAGAACAAGCAGCTGCTGCCTTTGTACCTGGCGCACGGCATCACCACGGTGCGCGACTGCTCGGGCGACTTGCCCGACACGGTGCTGGCATGGCGCCAGCAGATCAACGCGGGCCAGCTGGAAGGCCCGACGATTTTTACGTCCGGCGCCAAACTCGAAGGCATCAAGCCGCTGTGGAAGGGCACCATCGAAGTGGGCACGCCGCAGGAAGTCACGCGCGCGCTCGACGGCCTGCAGGCGCAGCAGGTCGACTTCGTGAAGATCACGGAAAACACCCTGAAGCCGGAGCTGTACCTGGAAGCGTTGCGCCAGGCGCGCGAACGGGGCATGCGCACGTCGGGCCATATCCCCGTGCAGCTCACATTGGAGCAGATGGCCGATGCGGGCCTGGGCACGATCGAGCATCAATCGTATTTGCTGCGCGCCACCACGCCGCGCGAGCAGGAGCTGACGGCCAAGGTGGCGGCCGGCGCGATGACGGGCAAGGAAGCCATGCAGGCCAGCGTGCAAAGCTACGACGAGCCGACGGCGCGCAAGGCCTTCAGCTACCTGGCCGCGCGCGGCACGGCCATCGTGCCGACCCTGTGGGGCTCGCGCGTGACGGCGTACCTGGACCGCGAAGACCACACGCACGACACTGCTCTGCAATACATCGGCAAGGGTTTGCGCGCCACCTACGACTGGCGCGTGCAGCGCGCCGCCAAGGATGGTCCGGAAGCGATCGTCCAGCGCCACGCGCAGTTCGAGCAATCGGCAAAGCTGCTGCCCCTTTTGCAGCAGCAGGGCGTGAGCATCATCGCCGGCACCGATGCGGGCTTCTTGAATTCCTTCGACTATCCGGGCCAGGCCCTGCACGATGAAATCGGCCTGTACGTGCAGTACGGCCTGACGCCGCAGCAAGCCTTGCAGTCGGCCGTCATCAACGGTCCCCGCTTCCTGGGCAAGCTGGACCGCTACGGCAGCGTGGCGGCAGGCAAGGCGGCCGACCTGCTGGTGCTCGACGCAAACCCGCTGCAAGACATCGGCGCCACGCGCCAGATCCGCCTGGTGGTCAGCCGTGGCCACGTCTACGACCGCGCCGCGCTGGACCGGATGCTGGCCGAACTGCGCGCCTGGGTGGCAAAGCAGGAGACGGCGCCGGCCAAGTCCTGATGTTCCTCTTTTTTATGCCACAAGCGGCCGGGTGATACCGGCCGTTTTGTTGTCAGGCAGGCAGCAAGCGCAGACGCCCATTGACTGCGAGGCCGCCCCGCGGCTGGTAAAATGGCGCTATTCGCAATGACCGCCTGAGAGCAGCCGCCATGTCCACACTCGATCACACCCCAGCCTCCATCACCATCACCCGTCCGGATGACTGGCATTTGCACCTGCGCGACGGCGCCGTCATGGCCAGCGTGCTGCCGCACAGCGCGCGCCAGTTCGGCCGCGCCATCGTCATGCCGAACCTGAAACCGCCCGTCACCACCACTGCCGATGCCAGTGCCTACCGCGAGCGCATCCTGGCCGCCGTGCCGCAAGGCGTGAACTTCGATCCGCTGATGGTGCTGTACCTGACGAACAACACCTCGCCCGACGAAATCCGCCGCGCGCAGGACAGCGGCATCGTGCAAGCCGTGAAACTGTACCCGGCTGGCGCGACCACCAATTCCGACCTGGGCGTGACGGATCTGAAAAACTGCTACAAGGTGCTCGAAGTGATGCAGGAAGTGGGCATGCCCTTCCTCGTGCACGGCGAAGTGACGGATCCTGAAATCGATATTTTCGACCGCGAAGCCGTCTTCATCGAGCGCGTGATGCGCCCGCTGCGCAGCGCCTTCCCGGCCCTGTCCGTCGTGTTCGAACACATCACCACCAAGGATGCGGCACAGTACGTGGCCGAAGCGGAAGGCCCGATTGCCGCCACCATCACGGCGCATCATCTGCTGTACAACCGCAACGAGATTTTCAAGGGCGGCATCCGTCCCCATTACTACTGCCTGCCTATCTTGAAGCGCGAAGAGCACCGCCTGGCACTGATGACGGCCGCCGCCAGCGGCGACGAGCGCTTCTTCCTCGGCACGGATTCGGCGCCGCACGCGCAAGGCGCCAAGGAAATGGCTTGCGGCTGCGCCGGTTGCTATACGGCCCTGCACGCGATGGAAATGTATGCGGAAGCGTTCGAACGTGCCGGCGCGCTCGATAAACTCGAAGCGTTCGCCAGCTTCCACGGCCCGGCTTTCTACGGCGTGCCGCGCAATACGGACACCATCACCCTGAAACGCGAAAGCTGGACCTTGCCGGCCTCGCTGCCGCTGGGCGACAGCCACGTGATTCCGCTCAACGCGGGCGAGCAGATCAACTGGAAAATGGTCTAAGCGTTCATGCTGCCATCGATAGACTGGACCCGCCCCTGGTTTGCCACGGTGCTGCCGGCGCGACGGCAGCTGGACCTGCAGCGCGACACGGTGATTGCCGCGCTCAATGGACGGGCGCGGGCGCTGGATTTGCGCAATCCATCGGGCCTGCCGCTGGCCTTCGTGCCGCAAGCGGACCTGCCCGAAGGCGTGGCCTACGAGGAGTTCATCGGCGCGACGGGAGGCGTGCCCACGCGCGACAATCTGCACGATTTTTTCAACGCGCTCGTGTGGCTGACCTTCCCCCGCATCAAGCGTCAATTGAATGCGCTGCAGGCGGCGCAGATCGCCCTGTCCGGCGTGGGCAAATCGCGCGGTCCCGCACGCGATGGCGCGACGATTTTTGACGAGAATTCCGCCTTGCTGGTGCTGCGCGACAGCAACGCGGGGCGTGCGCTGGACGCGGCCTTGCGCGGGCACGACTGGCGCAGCGCGTTCATTGCGCAGCGCGAGAAATTTGTCGCGGGCGGCGACGCCGATGTCTGGCTGTTCGGCCACGCGCTGATGGAAAAACTGGTGGCGCCGCGCAAGGCCATCACGGCGCACACGCGCGTGATCTTCGCCGGCGACGCCTATTTCACCCTGGACGATGTGGCACGGCGCGCCTGGCTCGACGAGCGGGTGGCGCAAGACCTGGCGCAGCAAGGTCTGACCACGGCGGACTTCACGCCGCTGCCCGTGCTTGGCTTGCCTGGCTGGTGTGAAGACCAGGACGACGATTTTTACAATGACGCGGCGGTGTTCCGCCCGAAGCGCAAGATGGCTGGCGCAGAAAGAGATCAATAGCATGGAAAACACCGTCCGCTGGGGCATCCTCGGCACCGGCAAGATCGCCCGCGCGATGGCCAATGGCTTGCGCGATGCGCCCGGTGCGCAACTGGTAGCGGTCGCCTCGCGCAGCAGCGCCGGTGCGCAGGCCTTCGGCGCCGAATTCGGCATCGAACATTGCCATGGCTCCTACCAGGCGTTGGCTGACGATCCTGGCGTGGACGTGATCTACATCGCCACACCGCACACCCTGCATGCGGAAAATGCCTTGCTGTGCCTGGCCGCCGGCAAGCACGTCGTCTGCGAAAAACCGTTCACCATGAATGCGCGCGAAGCGCAGGCCGTGGTCGATATGGCGCGCGAGAAAAAACTGTTTTTGATGGAGGCCATGTGGAGCCGTTTCCTGCCCGCCGTGCAGGAAGCGCAACGCATCATCGCCAGCGGCGAGATCGGCGTGCTGCGGCAGGTGCAGGCCGATATCGGCTTTGTCGCCAATTTCCCGCCCGAGCACCGCATGTTCAATCCGGAGCTGGGCGGCGGCGCATTGCTCGATGTGGGCATCTATCCGCTGTCGATGGCGGCCTTCTTCCTCGGCCCCGTATCGCAGGTGCAGGCGCTGGCCGAAATGGGCGCCACCGGCGTCGATGAGCAGGTCGTGTTCTCGCTGCTGCATGCGGGCGGCGGCACCTCGTCCTGCGCCTGCAGCCTGCGCGCGCAGACGCCGACGGAAATGACCATTTCCGGCAGCCTGGGACGCATCCGGCTGCCCAACCGTTTTTACAAGCCCGATCACCTGATTGTCGAAATGATGGACGGCGAACGCCGCGTCGTCGCCGCCCCCCACTTGGGCAATGGCTATGCGCACGAGGCCATCGAGGCGATGCGCTGCATCCGCGCCGGCCTGCTGGAAAGCCCCCTCATGCCGCACGCCGACAGCGTGGCGCTGATGCGCAATCTCGACACCATGCGCGGCCAGATCGGCCTCGTCTACCAAGCCGACCAGGCGTGAACAGGAATCCCATGACATTGCACTCATCCCGTCCCAGCCTGAAAACTGTCCTCATCGCCAGCGGCGTCGTCCTGACCCTGGCGATGGGCGTGCGCCACGGCCTGGGTTTCTGGATGCAGCCGATCTCGCAAGCCAATGGCTGGACGCGCGAAACGTATTCGCTGGCACTGGCCATGCAAAACCTGATGTGGGGCGTCTTCGGCCCGTTCGCCGGCATGGCGGCCGACCGCTTCGGCACCATGCGCGTCGTCATCGTCGGTGCCATCAGCTACATGGCGGGCCTCGTGTGGATGGCGCTCGTGACGCAGCCCACCCTGTTCATCGTCGGCTCCGGCATCTTCATCGGCCTGGCGCTGGCCTGTACGGCTTTTGGCGCCATCAGCGGCATCATCGGGCGCAGCGCGCCGCCCGAGCAGCGCTCGTGGGCCTTCGGCATTTCGTCGGCGGCCGGCTCGTTCGGCCAGTTCCTGATGATGCCCGTCGAGCAGCAGCTGATCTCCGCCGTGGGCTGGCAAAACGCCTTTTATGTGCTGGCCGCGCTGGTGCTGCTGGCGATGATCCCGATGGCCTTCTACCTGCGCGAGCCGCCCGTCTCGCACGCCAGCGGCCCGCAGCAAAGCGTGGGCGCCGCCTTCAGCGAAGCGATCGCCAGCCGCTCGTTCTGGCTGCTGTTGGCCGGTTATTTTGTCTGCGGTTTCCAGCTGGTCTTCATCGGCGTACACTTGCCGGCCTACCTGAAGGACCAGGGCCTGATGAACCCGAACGTCGCCGTCACGGCGCTGGCCCTGATCGGCCTGTTCAACATCGTCGGCTCCTACTATGCGGGCAAACTCGGCGGCAAGATCGCCAAGCGCTACCTGCTGTCGGCCATCTACGTGACGCGTGCCGTGGTCATCACCGCGTTCCTGCTGGCGCCATTGTCGGCGTGGTCCGTGTATCTGTTCGCCGCCGGCATGGGCGTGTTGTGGCTGTCGACCGTGCCGCTGACGAACGGCATCATCGCCGGCATCTTCGGCGTGAAGCATCTGTCGATGCTGGCCGGGATGGTGTTCTTCTCGCACCAGGTGGGCAGTTTCCTCGGCGCCTGGCTGGGCGGCTATCTGTACGAGCACCAGGGCAGTTACCACATCGTGTGGATGATCACCATCGGCCTGGGCTTGCTGGCCGCGCTGATCAACCTGCCCATCGACGAGCGCGCCGTCAAGCGCGTGGCGGTGGCCGCGTAATGGCCAGCTGGCGCACATGGCTGTGGCGCCTGGCTGGCGCCGCGCTGCTGGCCATTGTCTTCCTCGCCTATCTGCGGCCCGACTTCATGCTCGACCTGGCGAACCGCTTCTGGATGTGCATGTAGGCTGCGTGGGCGCAAGGTGGTTTGCGTGAAGTCGGATTACGCTACGCTAATCCGACCTACCCGACCTGCCGCCGCGTATATCGCGTAGGTCGGATTAGGCCGAAGGCCGTAATCCGACAATCCTCGGAAACTATGCAAAATCATGCGATACCGACGCGCATTCCAGCCAGGTGGCAGCTTTTTCTTCACGGTGGTGACTGCCCATCGCCGGCCCGTTTTTTCTGCTGCCAATGCCGTGGATTTGCTGCGTGACGCTTTCCGCGCCGTGCGGCATCAACGGCCATTCGCTATCGACGCTATCGTTATCCTTCCTGATCACTTGCACTGCATCTGGACCCTGCCCGAAGGCGATGCCGATTTCATGGTGCGCTGGAGGTTGATCAAGACATGGTTCAGCAAGCGCTGCGATCTTGAAAATGTCTGGCAGCAGCGGTATTGGGAGCATGTGTTGCGTGACGAGAGCGACTTCGCAAACCACGTCGATTACATCCATTACAACCCCGTCAAGCATGGCCTTGTGAGTAAAGTCATCGATTGGCCGTATTCCAGTTTTCACCGGTATGTAAAGCAGGGATGGTGCGCCGCCGATTGGGGCGGGGATGGTGTGGATGTGGCGGGTGTTGGGCGGGAGTGAGGGGCGCTAACAATGTTGTCGGATTACGCGCTGCGCGCTAATCCGACCTACCACGGTGTATTTTTTGCGTAGGTCGGATTAGGCCGTAAGGCCGTAATCCGACAACACCCGCAAGCCGGTAATACTCGACCTACACCTTCAAAAATTCCTCTTTCCCACCCAGCCAGCGCGCCAGGTGCGCTTCCACGGTGGCTGCAGCGGCGGCCGTAGTGGCGTGCAGCAAATCGTGCGCCACGTCGCGGGCCTGGTCGACCAGCCATTGATCCGTTTCCAGGTCGGCGAAGCGCAGCATGGCCTGGCCGGACTGGCGTGCGCCAAGAAACTCCCCTGGGCCACGGATTTCCAGGTCGCGGCGGGCGATTTCAAAGCCGTCCGTCGTTTCGCGCATGGTCATCAAGCGCTGGCGCGCCACGCCGCCCAGGGGGCCCTGGTACAGCAGCAGGCAGACGCTGGCCGCCGAGCCGCGGCCCACGCGCCCGCGCAGCTGGTGCAGCTGCGACAAGCCAAAGCGCTCGGCGTGCTCGATCACCATCAGCGAGGCGTTCGGCACGTCGACGCCCACCTCGATGACGGTGGTGGCCACCAGCACGTGGATATGCCCTGCGATGAAGGCGTCCATCACTTCCTGCTTTTCCGCCGATTTCAAACGGCCGTGCACGAGGCCCACTTGCAGCGCGGGCAGGGCTTCGGCCAGCATCATGTAGGTGTCGGTGGCCGTCTGCAGCTGCAGCGCTTCCGATTCCTCGATCAGCGGACAGACCCAGTACACCTGCCGGCCTTCCAGCGCGGCCGCATACACGCGGGCGATGACTTCATCGCGCCGGTTCTGGTCGATGGCGCGCGTGACTATGGGGCTGCGCCCTGGCGGCAGCTCGTCGATCACCGACACTTCCAGGTCGGCGTAATAGGTCATGGCCAGGGTGCGCGGGATCGGCGTGGCCGACATCATCAGCTGGTGCGGCACGGCCGCGCTGTCGCCCTTGTTGCGCAGGGTCAGGCGCTGGCCCACGCCGAAGCGGTGCTGCTCGTCGACGATCACCAGGCCCAGTTTGGCAAACAGCACGTTATCCTGGATCAGCGCATGCGTGCCGATCACCAGCTGCGCTTCGCCCGATTCGATCAGGGCCAGCGCGGCCGTCTTTTCCTTTTTCTTCAGGCTGCCCGTCAGCCACGCCACCTTGACGCCCAGCGGTTCCATCCAGGCGGCGATCTTGCGGAAGTGCTGTTCGGCGAGGATCTCCGTGGGCGCCATCAGCGCGGCCTGGTAGCCGCTGTCGATCGCCTGCGTGGCGGACAATGCCGCCACCACCGTCTTGCCGCTGCCGACGTCGCCCTGCAACAGGCGCTGCATTGGATACGGCTGGCGCAGGTCGGCGCGGATTTCCTCAAGCACGCGCGCCTGCGCGCCCGTCAGCTTGAAGGGCAGGGCGGCGCCGAATGCATTCGACAGGGTGCCGACGATGGGTAGCGATGCGGCGCCCTTCGAGCGGCGCGCGCGCTGGGCGCGTTTCAGCGACAGCTGCTGCGCCAGCAGTTCATCGAACTTCATGCGCACCCAGGCCGGGTGCGAGCGGTCCATCAGCGCGCTTTCATCGATGTCCTGCGGCGGATAGTGCAGCAGGTGCACGGCGGCGCGGAACGGCGACAGCTGCATTTTACGCAGCAGCTGGTCGGGCAAGGTGTCGTGCCAGTCGATGCGGCGCATGGCGTCGGCGATCTCGCGCCGCAAGACGTGCTGCGACAGGCCTTCGCCGGACGGGTACACGGGCGTGAGCGCCGTGGGCAGGGGCGCTCCCTCGTTGACCACTTTATACGTCGGGTGCACCATCTCGGCGCCGAAAAAGCCGTGTTTGAGTTCGGCGCGCGCGCGTACTCGCGTGCCTTCGGCCAGCTGCTTGACCTGGCTGCCATAGAAATTCATGAAGCGCAGCAGCAGATTGCCCGTTTCGTCGGCGATCGTCACCAGCAGCTGCTTGCGCGGCTTGAAATTGACTTCGCATTTGGTGACGACACCCTCGACTTGCCATGACTCGCCGCCGCGCAGGCAGGCGTCGCGTATCGTGTAGACCTTGGTTTCGTCCTCGTAGCGCATCGGCAGGTGCAGCACCAGGTCCATGTCCGTGCGCAAGCCCAGTTTGGCCAGCCGGCTTTCCGTGCTGACCACTTTTTTGACGGCTTTCGGCTTGGTGGCCGGCTTGGCCGTGGGAGGAAGATCGGGCTTTGGATCGGACATATGCAAGGTTTTGGTGCCGCTAGCGTAAAATAGAGGGTTGTCCGGCACACCCTGTGCGTACCGCAGTTGTAAATTGTTGCGGCGGATTATTGTAATGCCTGTATAGGCGCACAGTATAGTGCCAGATGTTCCATTGCGCACTCCTAATCATTTTTGACGTACTTTTGAAGCAAAACGCATGTATTCGCTTTCCGATTTCGATTTTAATTTGCCGCAAGAAAACATTGCGCAAACTCCGTTGGCCGAGCGCAGCGCCTCGCGCCTGTTGCATCTGGACGGCGACGCTCTGGTCGACCGCCAGTTCGCCGACATCGTCGGGCTGTTGCAGGCGGGCGACCTGCTGGTGATGAACGATACGCGCGTGCTGAAAGCGCGCTTCTTTGGCGTCAAGGAAAGCGGCGGCAAGATCGAGGCGCTGGTCGAGCGCGTGCTCGATGACCGTACCGTGCTGGCCCAGGTGCGCGCGTCGAAGTCGCCGCCGCCCGGCTGCCGCATCCGCCTGGCCGACGCCTTCGATGTGACGGTCGGCCAGCGCGCCGGCGAATTCTTTACCCTGCACTTCGAGGCCGACGTGTTCGAGCTGATCGAGGCGCATGGCCGGCTGCCGCTGCCGCCATACATCGAGCACGATGCGGATGCATTCGACGAGACGCGCTACCAGACCGTGTTCAACAAGGTGCCCGGCGCTGTCGCCGCGCCGACGGCCGGCCTGCATTTCGACCAGGCCCTGCTCGATCAATTGAAGGCCAAGGGCGTCAACTTCGCCTATGTGACCCTGCACGTGGGCGCTGGCACCTTCCAGCCCGTGCGCACCGAGGTGCTGGCCGAACACAAGATGCATACCGAGTGGTACACCATGCCGCAGGAAACCGTCGATGCCGTGCGCGCCGCGCAGCTGGCCGGGCGCGACGTGGTCGCCGTCGGTACGACCAGCCTGCGCGCGCTGGAATCGGCCTCGCAAAGCGGCCAGCTGGTGGCGGGCAGCGCCGATACGGCCCTGTTCATCACGCCCGGCTATGCGTTTAAAACGGTGACGCGTTTGATCACCAACTTCCATTTGCCGAAGTCGACCCTGCTGATGCTGGTGTCGGCCTTTGCCGGCTATGCGCCGATCCGCAGCGCCTACGCGCATGCGATTGCGCAGAATTACCGTTTCTTCAGCTATGGCGACGCGATGCTGCTCACCACGCAATCGCGCGCTGCGCTGAACCTTGATACTCCCGTGAAAGACTGACATGCTGGAATTTACATTACTCAAGACCGACACGAGCGGCCTGACCAAGGCACGCCGCGGCACCTTGAAACTCAACCATGGCGTCGTGCAGACGCCGATCTTCATGCCAGTGGGCACTTACGGCTCCGTGAAAGCCATGTCGCCGCTGGAACTCAACGAGATCGACGCGCAGATCATTCTGGGCAACACGTTTCACCTGTGGCTGCGTCCTGGCAACACCGTCATGGAAAAATTCGGCGGCTTGCATGGTTTCATGGGCTGGAACAAGCCGATCTTGACGGACTCGGGCGGTTTCCAGGTGTTTTCGCTGGGCGCCATGCGCAAGATCACGGAAGAGGGCGTGCATTTCAATTCGCCGATCAACGGCGATAAATTGTTCCTGTCGCCGGAAGTGTCGATGCAGGTGCAGCGCGTCTTGAATTCCGACATCGTCATGCAGTTCGACGAATGTACGCCGTACGAAATCCAGGGCCGTCCGGCCACCATCGAGGAAGCGGCCAAGTCCATGCGCATGTCCTTGCGCTGGGCGCAGCGCTCGAAGGACGAGTTCCACCGCGGTGAAAACCCGAATGCGCTGTTCGGCATCGTGCAGGGCGGCATGTTCGAAATGCTGCGCGACGAGTCGCTGGCCAAGCTGGAAGAAATCGATTTCCCCGGCATCGCCATCGGCGGCCTGTCCGTCGGCGAGCCGAAGGAAGACATGATGCGCATGCTGGCCCACGTGGGCCCGCGCCTGCCGGCCAACAAGCCCCATTACCTGATGGGCGTGGGCACGCCGGAAGACCTGGTGGCGGGTGTGTCGAACGGTATCGACATGTTCGACTGCGTCATGCCGACACGTAACGCCCGCAATGGCTGGCTGTTCACCCGTTTTGGCGACATCAAGATCAAGAACGCCAAGTACAAGGAAGACCAGGCGCCGCTGGACGAGACCTGCAGCTGCTACGCCTGCCGCAATTTCTCGCGCGCCTACCTGCACCATTTGCACCGCTCCAAGGAAATCCTCGGTGCGCGTTTGAATACCATCCACAACCTGCATTACTACCTGGACCTGATGCGCCAGATGCGCGAAGCGCTCGATGAAGACCGTTTCCACGCGTTTACCCTGCAATTCCACGCGGAACGCGCACGCGGAACTTAAGAAAACCTTATCTGGCGCCCTGGCCGCAGCATGGCCGGAAGTTTTGTGTATTGGTGCTTGGACTGGGGCGATAAAGCATTGCATAATGCCTTTTTAGCCCCATTTGAAGCTGCCATGCCTGCAATTGGAGGCTTGGCGGATTGCCAATGCTAGAATACAGCGCTATTTTTTCAAACTGATTAGAACTGGAGTCACCGTGTTTTTCATTTCCAACGCTTATGCGCAAGCCCCAACCGACGCCCTGGGCCTCGGCGGCAACCTGACCAGCTTCCTGCCGCTGGTATTGATGTTCGTGGTCATGTATTTCCTGATGATCCGCCCACAGCAAAAACGCGCCAAAGAACAACGGGCGATGATGGACGCGCTGGCCAAGGGTGACGAAGTCGTCACCGCCGGCGGCATGCTGGGCCGTGTTGTCAAGGTAGTGGACGCTTACGTCACCATCGAAGTGGCGACCGGCACCGAAATCACGGTGCAAAAGAGCTCCATCACCACCTTGCTGCCTAAAGGCACCCTGAAGGCGCTGTAATTCCTCGCTGTCATTGCCAAAGCAATGATTGAACGGGGCGGCTACCCGCCGCCCCTCGCGACGCCTCCGACGCTCAACACTGAACGCTGAATCAATATGAATCGCTATCCTGCCTGGAAATACATCATCATCGTCGTCGCCTTATTGCTGGGCGCACTCTATACGGCGCCCAACTATTTCGGTGAGTCACCGGCGCTGCAAGTAACCAGCGGCAAGTCGACCGTCAAAGTGACGGGCGAGCTGATGACGCAAGTCGAGCAAATATTGACGAAAGAGAACGTCAAGTCGGAAGGTGTCACCATGGATGGCGCCGGCAACCTCGCCTCCGTGCGCGTGCGTTTCGCCGATCCCGATACCCAGTTCAAGGCGAAACTGGTGCTGGAAAAAGACCTGAACACCGATGCCAGCGATCCCGCCTACATCGTGACGGTCAATCTGCAAGCCAATACCCCATTGTGGATGCAAAAATTGCATGCCTTGCCCATGTTCCTGGGCCTGGACTTGCGCGGTGGCGTGCACTTCCTGATGCAGGTCGATGCGAAAGCCGTACTGAACAAGAAAGTGCAGGGCGTCCAGTCCGCCGCGCGTAGCGTGTTGCGCGACAAGAATATCCGCCACGCCGGCATCGAACGCGTGGGCGACAGCGTCCAGATCAACTTCCGCGACGCGGAAACGCGCGTGAAGGCAAAAAATGTCCTGTCCGACCAGATGACGGAACTGGCGTTCGCCGATGCGGGCGAAGGCAGCGATTTGAAACTGAACATCACCCTGAAGCCGGCCGCCCTGAAAGCCACCATCGATGAAGGCGTGAAACAGAATATCTCCACCCTGTCCAAGCGCGTCAACGAGCTGGGCGTGGCCGAGCCGCTGATCCAGCAGCAAGGCCCTGACCGCATCGTGGTGCAATTGCCTGGCGTGCAGGACGTGGCCCGCGCGAAAGCCATTATCGGCCGCACGGCGACCCTGGAAGTGCGCCTGGTCGATGAAAGCATCGTGCCTGGCACCGAACTGTCGAGCGCCATCCCGTTCAACTCGGAACTGTTCACCGTCGGCAAGGGCGTCCCTGTCGTGCTGGCGAAAGACGTGATCCTGACGGGCGACTATATTTCCAGCGCCACGGCCAGCTTCGACCAGAACCAGCAGGCGGCCGTATCGATCGACCTGAACGGCGACGGCGGCCGCAAGATGCGTGAAGCGACGCGCGAACGCGTGGGCAAGCGCATGGCTATCGTGCTGTTTGAAAAAGGCAAGCCGGAAGTGCTGTCGGTTGCCACCATCCAGCAGGAACTCGGTTCGCGTTTCCAGATCACCGGCATGGGCGGCGCGGAAAACGCGAATGAACTGGCGCTGCTGCTGCGCTCGGGCGCCCTGTCCGCACCGATGACCGTCATCGAAGAACGCACGATCGGACCGCAGCTGGGCGCGGAAAACATCGCCAAGGGCTTCCACTCGACCTTGTACGGCTTCATCGCCATCGCCGTCTTCATGATCGCCTACTACATGCTGTTCGGCGCCTTCAGCGTGCTGGCACTGGCCACCAACCTGCTGTTGCTGGTCGGCTTGCTGTCGATGATCCAGGTGACGTTGACCTTGCCCGGTATCGCCGCTATCGCGCTGGCGCTGGGTATGGCGATTGACGCCAACGTGCTGATCAATGAACGTATCCGTGAAGAGCTGCGCGCCGGCAATACGCCGCAAGCGGCGATCGCCGCCGGCTTCGACCGCGCCTGGGCCACGATTCTGGACTCGAACGTGACCACCCTGATTGTCGGTCTGGCGCTGCTGGCCTTCGGCAGCGGTCCTGTGCGCGGCTTCGCTGTTGTGCATTGCCTGGGTATTCTGACCTCGATGTTCTCCTCCGTGTTCGTCTCGCGCGGCGTGGTCAACCTCTGGTATGGCCGCAAGAAAAAGCTGACGACCTTGTCGATCGGCACGGTGTGGGTGCCGGGCACCAGCAAATAAGCGGCGGCCCCGACTCACCCAATAGCGTCAACAGCGATCGCGTCCGGTGGCACAGCCGCCGGACGCACAGAATAGAACTCAGAGGATTTCATGGAATTTTTCCGGATCAAAAAAGATATTCCCTTCATGCGCCATGCGTTGATTTTCAACGTGATTTCGGCCGTGACCTTCCTTGCCGCCGTCTTCTTCCTGGTGCACAAGGGCTTGCACCTGTCCGTCGAATTCAAGGGCGGCACCCTGATGGAGGTGAAATACCCGAAGGCGGCCAATCTGGAAGGCATACGCGGCACCCTGATCGCCATGGGCTATGAAGAGCCGGGCGTGACCAGCTTCGATACGGCGCGCGACGTGATGATACGCCTGCCGGTGGAAAATGGCGTCAGCGCCGCCAACACCTCGCAGCGCGTGTTTGAAGCCTTGTGCAAGGCCGAGCAAGGCTCGACCAAGGCCATCGACACCGTCACCGACAAGGGCGAGCATGTGCTCAAGAGCGCGTGTATGGATGCTGCCGGCAGCGAAGCGGTCGTCTTGCAGAAAGTTGAATTCGTCGGCCCGCAAGTGGGTGAGGAACTGGCGCAGAATGGCTTGAACGCGCTGGTGGTGGTGATTATCGGCGTGATGATCTACCTGGCCATCCGATTCGAATGGAAATACGCTGTCTCGGCCATTATCGCCAACTTGCATGACGTGGTGATCATCCTGGGCTTCTTCGCTTTCTTCGAATGGGAATTCTCGCTGACGGTGCTGGCGGCGATCCTGGCGGTGCTCGGCTATTCCGTCAACGAATCGGTGGTGATCTTTGACCGTATCCGCGAAAACTTCCGCAAGCAGCGCAAGGCGACCGTGCATGAAGTGATCGACAGCGCGATCACCAGCACCATTTCGCGTACCATCATCACTCACGGCTCGACCCAGATGATGGTGCTGTCGATGCTGATCTTCGGCGGCCAGACCCTGCACCACTTCGCACTGGCGCTGACCATCGGTATCTGCTTCGGTATTTACTCGTCCGTGTTCGTCGCGGCCTCGATCGCCATGTGGCTGGGCGTCAAGCGCGAGGACTTGATCAAGCCGGTCAAGGAAAAAGACGAAACCGACGGCGCCGTGGTGTAAGCGCGGGTTTTTTGCAGGTCGAATGGAAAAACGATCACCGTTTGCGGTGGTCGTTTTTTTTTGTAACGGATGATGATGAAGCGTATTTTATTGATGGGCATGATGGCAGGCGTGACGGCGCTGGCCGACGCCGCCGATTTCAGCCGTGCCGATGCCGGCAGCATCGCCATGCGCGGCCCGATTGCCGAGGGCGACGTGGACAAGCTGCGGCTGCTGGCTACGCCGGGCACCACGCTGTTGCGCGTCAATAGCGATGCAGGCGATCCGCAGGCGGCGATGCAGCTGGGCCGCTATCTGCGCCAGCAGCAATGGCGTCTCGCCATCGACACCGTGTGCGCCGGTAGCTGCGCCCTGTATGTGTTCCCGGCTGCGCGGCATAAAAGCATACCCGACGGCGCCGTGCTGGCGCTGCAGGAATCGGCGTTCTTGCGCGCGCAGGTCGACCGGGCGCAGATGCGGCGCATCCTGCTTGAAGCGGGTGTGGCGGCCGAGGATCTGGACAGTGAAACGGTGGCGCTGGCGGCCCGGTTGGCAGAGACGGCGGCGCAGGAAGCGGCGTTTGCCTCGGAGCTGGGTATCGCCCCCGCCTTTTACCGCGACTTCCGGCAAGTGGCGGCGCAGGCCGATAGCGTGCGCCAGCGCTTTCCCGACCAGGAGGCGGCCGTCTACTGGTGGCCGGCCGCCGCCCGGCTGCAGCGCTGCTACGGCATCGGCGGCGTGCAAGAGGAGACGCGCGCGGCGCGCCTGGCGCCCGACGGCTATCTGTACGTGCCGGCCCTGTCCGCTCTTGTCATGGGCGACCAGGCCTTGCAGGCCTGCCCATGAGCCGCAGCGGCCGTTTGTTCCTGCTGATGGACGCCATGCGCGCCAGGCGCGTGCCCGTCACGGCGGCGCAGCTGGCGCAGCAGCTCGGTGTTTCCGAACGCACGATCTACCGCGATATCCAGACCCTGGCCGAACTGGGCGCGCCCCTGCAGGGCGAGGCCGGCATTGGCTATGTGCTGCGCCGCGGCGCATTCCTGCCGCCGCTGATGTTCGGTCCCGATGAACTGGAAGCGCTGGTGCTGGGCGCGCGCTGGGTACGCCGGCAGGGCGATGCGGGCCTGGCGCAGGCGGCCAGCAATGCCCTGGCCAAGATCGCGGCCGCGTCGCCGCGCGACCTGCGCGACAGCATGGCCGAGACCAGTTTGTGGGTGCCGCTGGGGCGTCCCGCCGATGGCACGCAGCCGGCCGACCGTTACGTGCAGCCCGTGCGCGAGGCGATCCGCTATGAACAGAAGCTCACGCTCGCCTATCAGGATGAGCATGGCAGCGCCACTTCGCGCACGGTGTGGCCTTTCGCCCTGGCTTTTTTCGAAGGCAAGCGCCTGCTGGCCGCCTGGTGCGAGTTGCGCGGCGATTACCGGCATTTCCGCATCGACCGCATCGCCGACGTGCGGCAGCATGCGGAGCGCTATCCCACGCGGCGCCATGTACTGCTCGATGCCTGGCGCAAAGCGCACGAGATTGACCCGGAATCCTGATATCCGCTCCTGACAAAAACTGTCAGTGACGGCGACTACGATGGTGGCTTCCTCACTCACCGGAGCTATCCATCATGCGCCTGTACCACCACCCCATGTCTTCGAATGCCCGCCGTGCCCTGATGACGGCGATCCACCTCGGCCTGCCTCTGGAGCTGGCCGAAGTCGACCTGATGAATGCGGACGACCGCCGCCGCCTGGCCGAACTGAACCCGAACGGCAAAGTGCCCGTGCTGGCCGATGGCGATTTCCTGCTGTGGGAATCATGCGCCATCATGCAATACCTGGCCGAGCAGGTGCCGGGCCAGACGATTTACCCGCAGGCGCCGCAAGCGCGCGCCGACGTCAACCGCTGGCTGTTCTGGGCCGCGCAGCACTTTGCGCCCGCCATCAGCGTGCTGGCCTGGGAACGCGCCTGGAAAGGCATGACGGGCAATGGTCCCGCGGACCCGCTGGAAGAGGCGCGCGGCGAGCACGAACTGCATGCCTGTGCCGTGGTGCTGGATGCGCATCTGGCGCAGCGTGAGTGGCTCTGCGGCGATGCCTTGACCCTGGCCGAGTTCGCCGTCGCCGCGCCGCTGATGTACAGCGAGGCCGTGCGCTTGCCGCTGGCGCAGTACCAGCACATCCAGGCGTGGTTTGCCCGCGTGCGCCAGCTGCGCGCCTGGCAGGAAACGGACGTGGAACTGTTGCCGGGATAATGTGTGCGCTAAGTGAGCCAGCGCACGGAGCTGGCGCGGCACAGCGCATAAGATAGGGCTGTCTCTTTCAGGACATCCCTAGCTTTGGACTTTACCCGCTTTCGAGCGGGTTTTTTTTGTTTGCCGCTATGGAAGCCTGGCGCTGATAGTGAGTGCTCGCATCCGGTGCGGCAGGCAGTCTAGTGCACGAGTACCTTCAGCAGCGACTGCACTTCATCGTCCGATTCTTCCATGATGCTCGACAAGGTCGCATCGTCGCCGATCAGGCAATCGATGCTGCGCGCGGCGCGGGCGGCCCGCACGGCGATGGCGGCCGGGCTTTCGTTGAGCGGTGACGAGACGGGCGCCAGGTCATTTGCCAGCAGCAGGGTGTCGCCCAGCGATTCGGGCGGGATGGCGCGCAAGCCTTCCCACAGCGCATCGATGGCGCCCCTGACCGCTTCCGGCACCTTCAGTTTGGCCAGGACGCCGTGGCCGATGGCTTGTTCGCCATGTTCGACCCAGTCTTCCGGTTCGCCGTCGAGGATGCCGGGGAATTCGGCCGCGCGCGACAGCAGATAAAAGCCGCCCACTTCATGCATGATGCCGGCAAACAGGGCCGTATCGGGGTCCACGTTGGTGACGCGGCGGGCCAGTACCTGCGACAGGGCCGCCACGTGGGCCGTATGCTCCCACAGCTGGTTGGCCTTCGCTTGCAGCACGGGATCGGTGATGGTGCTGCCCAGCTGGCGCACGATCAGCGATGCCACCACCGACTGCAGGGTACGCACGCCTAGCCGCTGCACGGCATTGCGCACGCTGGTGATTTCATTGCCGGAACGGTTGAACGCCACGGAATTGGCGATGGCCACCGTGCGTGCCGCCAGCAGCGGGTCAGCCTGCACCAGCTTGGCGGCGGCCTCGATATGGCAGTCGGGATCGGCCAGCGCCTCTTGCAGCTTGAGCGAAGCGTCCACATTGGCAGGAAAGGTCAGCTCGCCACGAGCGGCTTGTGCGGCGATGCTTTTAAAGGCGTCGAGTCTGTTCATTGAAAAAATTATACTCGCAATATTTCCGTGCGGAACTTTTTAACCATGATCTTTTCGCAAACAGCTTAGCAAAAGGCAAGCAAAGCCCTGTAAACGGAAAGAGGCATGCCCCGGTATCGGCGGCATGCCTCTTTTGATAAAGTGAGCGTTATCAGTCTGCTTCGCTAAATATCGCGTCGCAGCCTTCAACGAGTTCATCGCTGTCTTCCAGCTCATCGGTCAAGCCCAGGTCGAACAGTTCCTCGACGGCGTTCATGAAGCTGTTGTGCTTGGTGGCGCCGATCAGGCGGTAGATTTCGCCGTCTTCGTTGCGCACGCCAATGATCAGTTTTTCCTGGCGTACCAGTTCCGGCGTGCTGGCGTTGAGCAGCAGATTGCCGATGATGTGTTTATCGAAATGAGCAGGCTTTTTGCCTTCGAGCAGTGAGGTTTTCAACTTGGTTTCCTTTGTCTTGTTTGAATGTCGGTGCCTGGTGTATGGTCAGCCGTTGGCGATGGCCTGTTTCAGTCCCGCCAGGGTGCTTTCCAGACGTATGAAATCGTCTTCGGTATAGCCGTCGAACAGGCGCTGGCCCTGCGTTGTCAGCTTGGGGAACACGTCATGGAACACCTGTTCGCCCTCGCAGCTCAGGCGCACGTAATAGGAACGCTTGTCGCGTGGACAACGTTCGCGTATCACCAGCCCCTTCTGTTCCAGCCGGTCCACCACGCCCGTCAAAGTACCCTTGGTAATCAGGGTTTTCTGGCCCAGTTCCTTGTAGGACATGCCGCGGGTGTTGCCGAGCGTGGCAATGATGTCGAATTGCGCATGCGTCAAGCCGTACTGGCGCACGAAGTCGCCAGAAAACCGCTCGAAGCCTTGCATGCATTCGGCCAGCAGCCGGATACTTTTTAAATATCGTTCACCCATGGGGGTGATTATATCCTTCCGCTCCGCTTTTTTCCGCCGCGCCCGGATGCGCCCTTGCATGAGGGGCGCGACAGGGCGGAAGTCCGGTATCATGTGGGCAACTCAGCCCTTGCCCTTGGTCCGCCTCGCCGATGTCCTTCGCTAATCTTTCCCGTATCGGCCTCGACAAACCGCTGCGTTTGCTGCTGGTCCATGCCGGCGATGCCGAGTCGATCACTTGGGCCGGCCTGGTGCAGCCGCTGCGCTTGTGCGCGCGGGCGCTGGGACCCGGTGCCTTGCAACTGGACGTGCGCACGCCGGAACAGGTGGCCGCGCAGGGCGGCAACTGGCATATTGCGCTGCTGGTGGCCGACGAGACGGAGGCGCCGCTGCGCGCCGAGCTGTGCCGGGCCGTGATCGAACGCTGCCGCTCGGCGCCGTTCTGGGGCGGCGTGGGCGCGGCCGTGCTGTGGCTGGCCGGCGCGGGCGTCATGGATGGCGTGCGCATCGCCTTGCCGTGGGCCCTGTACGCCGATGCGGAAGCGAAGGCCGAACGGGCCATCCTGACGCCGCACCTGTTCGACATCGACGGCCCGCACATCACCTGCTGCGGCGGCGCGGCCAGCATCGATTTTTCGCTGACCCTGATCGAGACCATCTTTGGCGCCGACGTGCAGGCGCTCGTCAAGGAAGCGCTGTGCGTGGACAAGGTGCGCGGCAAGGAAGAGCGCCAGAGGGTGGCCCTGCAGGCGCGTTTCGGCGTGCTGCAGCCGAAATTGTCCGAAGCGGTGACCTTGATGGAAGCCAATATCGAGGAACCGCTGTCGACCGACGACATCGCCAGCCTGGTGGGCCTGTCGCGGCGCCAGCTGGAACGGCTGTTCAAGCAATACCTGGGCAGCCTGCCATCGCGCTACTACCTGGAGCTGCGCCTGCGGCGCTCACGGCAACTATTGCTTGATACACATTATTCCATTGTGCAAGTTGGCCTGATGTGCGGCTTTTCCTCGGGCTCGCACTTTTCCACGGCCTTTGGCACCCTGTTTGGCAATACGCCCCGGGAAGAGCGGCAAAGAAAGCTGATGCCGCCTGCGTGATTAAAGCAAGCCCGGCTGTGATGAATTGTGAAAATCCTTGTCGCAGATTCAAAAGAGTTTTAGCATCCCGCTTTTTATAATGCAGTACACACGTAGCTGTCGTAGCTGCGGAGTACCTAACATATTGATGGGGAAATGCTATGAATGCCAAGCTTGATTCGACCGTAACGGCTCGTCCAGTCACCCGGGAAACCTTTGACCAGGTCCTCGTTCCTACCTACGCCCCTGCAGCCATGGTGCCCGTGCGCGGTTCCGGTCTGGACCTGTGGGACCAGTCAGGCAAGCATTACCTCGATTTCACCTCCGGCATCGCCGTCAACAGCCTGGGCCACTGCCATCCGGCCCTGGTCGACGTGCTGACCAAGCAAATCAATAATCTGTGGCATTTGGGCAACGGCTACACCAATGAGCCTGTCCTGCGCCTGGCGCTGGCCCTGACGGAAGCGACCTTCGCCGACCGCGCCTTCTTCTGCAACTCGGGCGCGGAAGCCAACGAAGCGGCCCTGAAGCTGGCGCGCAAGTACGCGCACACCAAGTTCGGCGCGCACAAGTCGCGCATCATCTCGTGCTTCAGCTCCTTCCACGGCCGCACCCTGTTTACGGTCTCCGTCGGCGGCCAGGCCAAGTACACGGAAGGCTTCGAGCCGCTGCCGCCATCGATCGACCACATCGCCTACAACGATATCGAAGCGGCACGCGCCGCCATCGGCGATGACGTGTGCGCAGTGATCGTCGAGCCGGTACAAGGCGAAGGCGGCGTGGTGCCGGGCAATCCGGAATTCCTCAAGGAGTTGCGCGCCCTGTGCGACAAGACGGGCGCCCTGCTGATTTTCGACGAAGTCCAGAGCGGCATGGGCCGCACTGGCGCCTTGTTCGCCTACATGGGCTACGGCGTCACGCCGGACATCCTGACGGCCGCCAAGGCCCTGGGCAACGGCTACCCGATCGGCGCCATGCTGACCACGAATGAACTGGCGCAGACCCTGGCCGTCGGCACCCACGGCACCACCTACGGCGGCAACCCGCTGGCCGCCACCGTGGCCTTGACCGTGCTGGACACGATCAACACGCCGGCATTCCTGGCGCGTGTGAAAGAAGCGAGCGTCAACACCATCGCCATGCTGCAAGGCTTGATCACGGATTACCCGCAAGTGTTCTCCATTGTGCGCGGCAGCGGTTTGCTGCTGGGCCTGGTCGTCACCGATGCCTACAAAGGCCGCGCGAAAGACATCCAGAAAGCGGCCGAAGCGCAAGGCTTGATGGTGCTGATCGCCGGCATGGACGTGGTGCGCCTGGCGCCGGCCCTGATCGTCTCGGACGAGCAGATCGCCGAAGCGGGCCGTCTGCTGCGCGCCGCCATCGACGGCATGCTGAAAGCCTGAAGCTAGCCCCGCTCCCTGTTTGATCACCGGCCCGCCGCTTTGCTGCGGGCCGGCTTGGTTCTACCCCAGCATCGTCAGCATTGAAGGAGTACCCATGTATGTTGTCCGTCCGGTAGAAATTGCGGATATTGCAGCCCTTGAAGCGCTGGCCGCAGTCACCATGCCGGGTGTCCATACCCTGCCGAAGACGCGCGAAAAAATCGCCGCCTCCGTCGAGCGCTCCATCGCCTCGTTTGCCGCCCATGTCGACATCCCCAGCGAAGAGTCGTATCTCTTCGTGCTTGA
This sequence comes from Janthinobacterium sp. GMG2, assembly GCF_033949445.1. Classification (NCBI taxonomy): domain Bacteria; kingdom Pseudomonadati; phylum Pseudomonadota; class Betaproteobacteria; order Burkholderiales; family Oxalobacteraceae; genus Janthinobacterium; species Janthinobacterium sp. GMG2. The sequence goes on from NZ_JAXAWA010000001.1 coordinate 41,218, forward strand.
ATCCCTGCTCGACAAGAGCATCTTTGGTACGGCCGCCATCTTCGCCTCGGCCGGCTCGAACGGCACCTATTTTTCCTTCCGCAACGACGTCATCCAGCAAGTCTCGCGCGACCTGAACATCAGCCACAGCGTGCATGCGCTGACCCTGTGCTCGGAGCTGACGGCGTACTCGCAGCTGTCCGGCTTCTACGTGCGCAACATGGAGCAGGCGGGCCTGGAAGCGGCCCTGCTGTCGCGCGCGCGGCTGCTGTTCGCCGTGCTGGCGCCGCACCGTTTCGGCGACCGCTTCTTCGTGCCGCTGGCCGGCATCACGGACGCCAACGGCCAGTCGCCATTCTGGGATGCGCTGGGCCGAAAGTTCTTCCAGATGGATTTCCTCGATGCCGAAAAAGTCATCGGCGGGGCGCGCAACCGCACCCTGATCGTCGAACTGATGCCGCATTACCCCGTGTACGTGCCGCTGCTGCCCGGCGACGCGCAGGCGGCCATGGGCCAGATCCACCCGAGCGGCGAACTGGCGTTCAATCTGCTGACGGAAGAAGGCTTTGAAGCCGACGATTACATCGACATCTTCGATGGCGGCCCGATCCTGCAGGCGCACAAGCATGCGCTGCGCTCGTTTACGGGCTCGCTCACGCGCCGCGTCGTCGCCGGCGTCACGCCCAGCCGCACGGGCCTGAAAGTCAATTATGCGGTCGCTTCCGGCGCCGAGCGCAATTTCCGCGCCGTGACCTTCGCCTGCGATGCGCTCGAAGCGCAGGACAGCGTCGGCTTGCCGGCAGACCTGCTCGAGGCGCTGGCCGTGGCCGAAGGCGACAGCGTCATTTGCGTGCGTATCTAAGGGAGTCAATTTTATGCTAGTAGTACGCGCCATCAACGCCAATGACCTCGATGCCCTGTATGGCCTGGCCAGCCAGGTCGGCACCGGCATGACCACCCTCAAGCCGGACATGAAAATGCTGGGCGACCGCCTGGCCATCGCCTGCGCTTCGTTCGCCGAAACCATCCCGCCAGAAAAGCGCGATTACATGTTCGTCATGGAGGATACCGATACGGGCCGCCTGGCTGGCGTGTGCGCCATCAAGGGCGCCGTGGGTCTGGACGAACCGTTCTATAACTACCGCATCGGCACCCTGGTCCATTCCAGCCGCGAGCTCGATGTGTTTACGCGCATGGAAACCCTGTACCTGTCGAACGACCTGACGGGCAGCACGGAACTGTGCTCGCTGTTTCTGCACCCCGATTACCGCAGCGGCAACAACGGCAAGCTGCTGTCGAAAAGCCGTTTCCTGTTCATCGCCCAGTTCCCGCAGCTGTTCACGGAAAAGCTGATCGCGGAAATGCGCGGCTACCAGGCGCCGGACGGCAGCTCGCCGTTCTATGAAGGCCTGGGCCGCCATTTCTTCAAGATGGATTTCCACCACGTCGACGATTTGACGAGCCTGGGTAAAAAATCGTTCATCGCCGAACTGATGCCGCGCCAGCCCATGTACGTGGCCTACCTGCCCGACGAAGCGCAGGAAGTCATCGGCAAGGTGCATCTGAGCACGGCGCCCGCGCGCCGCCTGCTGGAACAGGAAGGCTTGCACTTCGAAGGCTATGTCGATATTTTCGACGCCGGTCCCGTGCTGCAGGCGCGCGTCTCCGAATTGCGCGCCATGCGCGACAGCATGCCGGCCGTGCTCGACGCCGACGCTGCGCCGGAAGTGTGCGGCGACGCGTCCCAGGCCGAGCCTTACCTGGTGTCGAACACCGACCTGAAAGATTTTCGCATGATCGTCACCAGCGCCAATCCGCACAGCGGCAAGATCGCGCTCGATGACGATGAACTGCATCTGCTGCGCTGCCATCACGGCGACACCGTGCGCACCTTGTCACTCAACCCGAGGAAGCATCCCCATGTCTAACGTATTGAATCCATCTACCGCAGCATCGAACTTCATCAACGGCGCCTGGCTGCCAGGCACGGGCCGTGAACTGGTCACCATCGATCCGTCGAACGGCAAGCAGACCTGGGCCAGCCTGGAAGCGACGGAGAACGAAGTCGAACAGGCTTGCCAGGCCGCCCGCGCCGCCTTTGAAGCATGGGCCGATACGCCCGTCGAAGAACGCATCGCCATCTGCGTGCGCTTTCGCGAACTGCTGAAGGAACATGCGGAAGCGCTGGCGCTGCTGATCTCGGAAGAAGTGGGCAAGCCGCTGTGGGAGTCGCGCACGGAAGTGGCCACCATGGCCAACAAGATCGATATCTCGGTACAGTCGTACAACGCGCGCACGGGCATCACGCAAAGCAAGATCGCCGATGGCGACGCCGTGCTGCGCCACCGTCCGCATGGCGTGTTTGGCGTCTTCGGTCCGTACAATTTCCCCGGCCATCTGCCGAACGGCCACATCGTGCCGGCCCTGATCGCCGGTAACACCATCGTCTTCAAACCGAGCGAATATGCGCCACGCACGGCCATCAAAACCGTGCAGCTGTGGCAGCAGGCCGGCTTGCCGAATGGCGTCGTCAACCTCGTCAACGGCGGGCGCGATACGGGCGTGGCCCTGGGCGCCAATCCACACCTCGACGGCGTATTGTTTACGGGTTCGTGCCAGACAGGCATCAGCCTGCACCGCCAGTTCGGCGGCCAGCCGGGCAAGATGCTGGCGCTGGAAATGGGCGGCAACAACGCCCTCGTCGTGTGGGACGTCAAGGATGTCGACGCGGCCGTGCACCACGCGATCTTCTCCGCCTTTGTGTCGGCCGGCCAGCGCTGCACCTGCGCGCGCCGCCTGGTGGTGCAGGATAACGCCGCTGGTGGCGCTTTTGTGGCGCGCCTGGTGGAAGTGGCCGCGAAACTGGGTATCGGCGCGTCCGACGCCCAGCCGCAGCCGTTCATGGGCCCAGTGGTATCGAGTGCCGTGGCAAAACGCCTGGTGCAGGCGCAGGCGGACATGGTTGCCAAGGGCGGCACCACCTTGCTGCAGATGCGCCAGTTGAATCCCGATGCGGGCTTTGTCACGGCCGGCATCGTCGACGTCACCAATGCTGCCGGCATTCCCGACGAAGAGTGGTTCGGCCCGCTGCTGCAAGTGGTTCGCGTGGCCGATTTCAATGCGGCCCTGAAGGTGGCCAACGCCACGGAATTCGGCCTGGCAGCAGCGCTGTTGTCCGACGATCCGGCCCTGTGGCAAACGTTCCAGACGCGCGCGCGCGCCGGCATCGTCAACTGGAACCGTCCGACCACGGGCGCGGCCAGCACGGCGCCGTTCGGCGGCATCGGCAAGTCGGGCAACCACCGTCCGAGCGCCTATTACGCGGCCGATTACTGCGCCTACCCGGTCGCCTCGATCGAGAACGGCGTATTGGAAATGCCGGCCAAGCTGTCGCCTGGCCTGAATTTTTAAATTTTAAGGACATGCCTCCCATGCACAGCACGCGCGAATACAATTTTGACGGCCTGGTCGGGCCATCGCATAACTATGCGGGACTCTCGTTTGGCAACGTGGCCTCGTTCAGCAATGTGAAAAGCGCTTCGAATCCGAAGCAGGCCGCCTTGCAGGGCCTGGCGAAGATGCGCGCCCTGGCCGCGCGCGGCTTTGCGCAAGCATTGCTGCCGCCGCAGGACCGGCCGAATTTCCGCCTGCTGCGCTCCATCGGTTTCACGGGCACGGACGCCGAGGTGCTGGCGCGCGCCTACAAGGAATCCCCGGTGATTCTGGCCTGCGCGTATTCCGCCTCGCCCATGTGGACGGCGAATGCCGCCACGGTCAGCCCGTCGGCGGACACGCAAGATGGCCGCGTGCATTTCACGGCCGCCAACCTGAATAACAAGCTGCACCGCGCCTTCGAGCACGCGCAGTCGGCGCGCAGCCTGCGCGCCATTTTCAGCGACGATAGGCACTTCGCCGTGCACGATGCGCTGCCGTCGACACCGGCCTTCGGCGACGAGGGCGCGGCCAACCACACGCGCCTGGGCGCCAGCCACGGCGCGCCATCGGTGGAATTGTTCGTGTATGGTCGCGTGGAGTTCGACCCGTCCGCGCCATCGCCGAAGCGCTACCCGGCGCGCCAGACCCTGGAAGCGTCGCAAGCCGTGGCGCGATTGCATGGCCTGGACGCGAAGCGCACCGTGTACGTGCAGCAGAACCCGGACGTGATCGACCAGGGCGTGTTCCATAACGACGTCATCGCCGTCGGCAATGGCAATGTGCTGTTCTATCACGAGCAGGCGTTTGCCGATGAAGAAGCAAGCCTGTCACAGTTGCGCCGCGCCGTCGCCGCCACGGGCGCGCAACTGGACGCGCTGCGCGTGGATACGGGCCAGGTGCCGATCCAGGATGCGGTGACCAGCTATCTGTTCAACAGCCAGCTGCTGACGAAAGAGGGCGGCAAGATGGCGCTGGTGATACCGCAGGAATGCCAGGAAAACCGCGCCGTGTCGCGCTACCTGGAAGGCCTGGTGGCCAGCGGTGGACCCATCGATGAACTGATTCATTTCGACCTGCGCCAGAGCATGCGCAACGGCGGCGGGCCCGCCTGCCTGCGTTTGCGTGTGGCCCTGACGGAAACCGAGGCGCGCGCCATGCACCAGGGCGTGATCATGACGGAAACGCTGTACCATCGGCTGGTGCAGTGGGTGGAAAAACACTACCGCGACCATCTGGAGCCGGGCGACCTGGCCGATCCGCAGCTGGCGCTGGAAGTGCATGCGGCGCTTGAAGAATTGACGATCATCCTCAACTTACCTGGATTGTACGACTTGTAGGCGATAGAAAAACACACAGAACATCCGAGACAACTATCCGTAGCACAGACAGAATTGGACGGGCGACCCCCGTCTCTTGACACCGCTGCCGCCCAGCCACAAGCCCGAACGACAGCGTTGGACATTCACATTACCGTAATGGAGATGCAAGATGAATCACACGCCACAAGATTTGCGTACACAAACGCTGGAGTTGATTAACGCGGCTGGCAAGGCAGGCAAGGCGGCAGCGCCTGTCGTGCAGCTGGTGCAGGCCTGGCTCGACTCGCTCGACGCCGAAGACCTGGCCGATATCGCGCCCGACAGCCTGGCGCCCGTGCTGGTCGACGGCTTCACGCAAGCGGCCAAGCGCACCGGCAACGGCTGCCAGATCGCCACCCTGCGTTATGCGGATGGCCGTGGCGGCATGGCGAGCGCCTTGCTGATCCTGAACGAAGACATGCCTTACCTGGTCGACTCCATCGTCATGGCCATGCGCCGCCAGCACCTGGCCGTGCGCGGCGTGATGAATACCGTGCTGCCCGTGCGCCGCGCCGCTGACGGCAGCGTCGAAGCGGTGCGCCAGTCTGGCGACCCGCTCGAATCGTATGTGCTGGTGCTGCTCGACGAAGAGCTGGCGCCGGAAGCCCAGGCCGCGCTGGTCGCCGCCCTGGAGACGGTCGCGCGCGACGCCGCCATCGTGCGCCGCGATGCCGCCGCCATGAGCGAGCGCCTGGCCGCCGTCGCCACGGCTGCAGCGCAGCATGGCGAAGAAGGCGCGGAAGTGGCGGCCTTCCTGGAGTGGGCCCGCAGCGGCGGCTTTGAAGTATTCGGCTACGCCTACTATCGCGTCAAGCCGGGCGTGCGCGAACTGGAACGCGACATTCCTAGCCGCGTCGGCGTGCTGCAGGATACGGCGCACCCGGTCTACGGCACCTGCCTGGCGAACATCCCCGGCGACTTCGACACCCTGGCCAAGCGCGACTCGGCGCTGTCCATCGTCAAGGCCGACGTGGCGGGTACCTTGCACCGCGACCAGCAGCTCGACTTCATCGGCGTGCGCGACATGGATGCGCAAGGCGCGATCTTGGGCGAGCATTGCTTCGTCGGCCTGTTTACCCGTGCCGGCAATTCCACCCCGCTGGCGGCGCTGCCGTTTGCGCGCGGCCGCGTGGCCAAGGTTTTGAGCCTGGCCGGCGTGCGCCAGCAAGGCTTCCGTGCCGAGAAATTCCGCGAAATCCTTGAGTCCTTGCCGCGCACGGAAGCGCTGGAAGCGGACCTCGACTGGCTGGCGCAAGTGTGCGGTTCCGTCGTCTCGCTGTACAAGCAGCCGCGCACCAAGGTCTTCGCGCGCCGCGACGTGTACGCGCGCCACCTGAACGTGCTGGTCTACCTGCCGCGCGAGCGTTACAGCGCCAGCGTCGCATCGAGCCTGGCAAAAGCCCTGCAAGCCAGTTCCGGCGCCACGCATGTGAGCATGCAAACCCTGGTGGCCGACGGCCCCCTGGCGCGCGTCTACCTGATCGCCCACGCCGCCCGCTACCCGCTGGACCTGGAAACGGATATCGAACAGCCGTTGCTGAGCGTGCTCGATGGCTGGCATAACGGCTTTGCCGCCGTGGCCGACGCCGTGCCCGACGTGGCCCTGCGCACCAGCCTGCGCAAACTGTGTGCCACGTTACCGCTCGATTACGTGGCCGCCACGGCACCGGCCGTCGCCTTCCGCGACCTCGACACCATCCTGCGCAATACGGATCCATCGCACGTGGCCGTGCGCATCGAGACGGGCGCCGTCACCACGATTCGCCTGTATTCGGCCAACAAGGTGCCGCCGCTGTCGACCATCCTGCCGGCCCTGCACAACGCGGGCGTGGCCATCGACCGTGAACAGGCGTATTCCGTTTCGCTGGCCGACGGCACGCGCTATTTCGTCACCAGCCTGACAGTCGATGCCGCCAGCGCGGCGAAACTGGCGCAGCCATCCGTCGTCGCCGTGGCGCAGGAATTGTTTGCCGCCCTGTTCAACGACACGGCCGAAGATGGCCGTTTGAATGGCCTCGTCATCGAAGGCGGCTTGTCGACGCGCGAAGTGCAACTGGTGCGCGCCTATACCAGCTACTGGCGCCAGACGGGCAGCCGCTTCTCGGTGCGCTACATCGCCGAAAGCCTGCGCAAGCAGCCGGCCCAGGTCAAAGCCCTGGTGGAAGCGTTCCTGCAGCGCTTCGATCCTTCGCTGTCCGACGCGCAGCATGCGCAAGCCCTGGAAAGCATCGCCGCCATCAAGGCCGGCCTGCCCTCCGTGAACCATGCCGATACCGAGGAAATCCTCGGCGCGCTGGCCGACCTGATGGCCGCCACCCTGCGCACCAGCTACTTCCAGAACAATCAACAAGGCGACAAGATCATCTTCAAGTTCGACACCAGCAGCCTGGCGCTGGTGCCGGAACCGCGTCCTTACCGCGAGATTTTCGTCTTCTCGCGCCGCTTCGAAGGCGTGCACCTGCGCGGCGGCCCTGTCGCCCGCGGCGGCTTGCGCTGGTCCGACCGCATGGAAGACTACCGCACGGAAGTCCTGGGCCTGGTGAAAGCGCAGATGGTCAAGAACGCCGTCATCGTGCCGGCCGGCGCGAAGGGCGGTTTTGTCTGCAAGATGATGCCGAAGGACGCCGTGCGTGAAACCATCGCGGCCGAAGGCGAAGCCGTCTACCGCCTGTTCATTTCCAGCCTGCTGGAAGTAACGGACAACCGTTCGCTGGGCAATATCGTCCCGCCAGTCGATACCGTGTGCTTCGATGAAGCCGATCCGTATCTGGTGGTCGCTGCCGACAAGGGCACGGCCACGTTCTCGGACATCGCCAACGGCATCGCCGTGCAGCGCGGTTTCTGGCTCGGCGACGCGTTTGCCTCGGGCGGCTCGAACGGCTACGACCACAAGAAACTGGGCATCACCGCCAAGGGCGCGTTCGAAGCCGTGAAGCGCCACTTCTATGAAATGGATCACGACCTGAACACCACCCCAATCACTATGGTCGGCGTGGGCGACATGTCGGGCGACGTGTTCGGCAACGGCGTATTGCTGTCGCGCCAGCTGAAACTGGTGGCCGCGTTCGACCACCGCCACATCTTCCTCGACCCGACACCGGACGTCGCCGTCTCGTTCGAGGAACGCGCGCGCCTGTTCGCCTTGCCGCGCTCCTCGTGGGACGACTACAACAAGGAGCTGATCTCCGCAGGCGGCGGCGTGTATCCGCGCACCGCCCGCACGATCGAACTGTCGCCGCAGATCCGCGCCGCGCTCGATATCGCCGAGACCTCGCTGCCGCCGGAAGAACTGATGCACCGCATCCTGAAGTCGCCCGTGGACCTGTTCTACAACGGCGGCATCGGCACCTACATCAAGGCGTCGACGGAGAGCCACGCGCAAGTGAAAGACCGCGCGAATGACCACATCCGCGTCAGCGGCAATGAGCTGCGCGTGAAAGTCGTGGCCGAAGGCGGCAACCTCGGTGCGACGCAGGCGGGCCGTATCGAGTTCGCGCTGGCCGGTGGCCGCATCTTCACCGATGCGATCGACAATTCGGCCGGCGTGGATTGCTCGGACCATGAAGTGAACGTGAAAATCTGGCTGGACGTGGAAGTGAACGCGGGCAAGCTGACGGAAGAAGAACGCAACCGCGAGCTGTATGCGATGACGGACGACGTCGAGCGCCTGGTCTTGCGCGACAACACGCAGCAGACGCATTTGCTGGTGCGCGAGTTGCAGGCGCAAAGCGAGAGCGCCGTGCAGGATGGCTATGCCGCCCTGATCGCCAGCCTGGAAGAAGAGGGCGCGCTGTCGCGCGATCTCGAGCAGCTGCCGTCGGTGGCCGAACTGGCACGCCGCAAAGCCGACGGTCGTGGCCTGACCACGCCGGAACTGGCGGTGGTGATCGCCAACGTGAAGAACCGCTTCAAGCGCATCCTGTCCGCCTTGCCGTTGACCGGCGAAACGTGGGCCGAGCCGGTGCTCAAACCGTACTTCCCATCGTTGCTGGTGGAAACCCGTTCGGCGCTCGACCACCCGCTGGCCAACGCCATCCTGGCAACCGTGCTGGCCAATGAAGTGATCAACCGCTGCGGCCCGCTGATGATCCGCAACCTGGCGGCGGAACACGGCGTGGACGAATCGGCCGTGATCCTGGCCTGGGGCCAGGCATGGGTGGCGCTGAACCTGGCGCCCGTGTTCGACGCGCTCGATGCGGATGCCTTGACGATTCCACGCGACGTGTCGATCAAGGTCGATGCGCAAACGCGCGTGCTGCAGCAAACGATGATCGCCGGTGTCTTGTCGGTGCCGGCCGAGCAGTTGCGCGGCGCCGGCCTGGCCGAACTGACCGGTTTGTTTGGCGCGGAATCGAAGCGCGAGCTGCTGAAAGCCGTCGGCATCAAGTCGGAAGCGGCGCTGGTTCCAGGCCTGAGTCCGGCCTTCGTGCAGGCGTGGGATGCGGTCGACGCGCTGGAAGTCGTCGCCGGCTTCCTGTTCCCGGCCCTGTCCGTGCCGCGTCCTGCTTCGATGGACCTGGCTTCCTTCCTGCAAGTGGGCCTGGCCCTGCGCAGCCAGGCGGGTATCGACACCTTGGAACGTGGCTTGAAGCTGGCCGCGCAAGGCAAGTCGCAGGAGCAGTTGCGCAACTACGCGCAACAAGCGCTGCGCCGTACGCAACAGCGTTTGCTGACGCAGGTGCTGGCCCGTGCCGAGCAAGGCAATGCCGGCCAGGCTGTCGATGCCGTGACGGGCGCGCTGGGCTTGTCGGCCTATGTGGCGGCGACGGAACTGGAGCAAGCCATGCTGGACGTGTGGACCTTGTCGGAAGCCGTGAATAAAATCACGGCGAAAACCCCAGCGGAAGCGGCGGTGTAATGACGCAAAAAGTAACACAGGTAGTGCAGGGTGCTGGCGGCTTGCCGCCAGCCGTGCAGGCGCTGGCGCAGGCCGATTTCAGCGGCGTGGCCCGGTTGTTTTCGGACGCCGGTTTCACGGTGGCCTTGCCGGCGCCCGGCATGCTGCAGGTCGTCAAGCCGGGAGCCGGCCGCGCCAGCGTGGCCGTCTCGGTGGGCGTGCATGGCGACGAGACGGGACCGATCGAAGTGCTGGCGCATCTGCTCGACGCCTTGTCGCGCGATGCATCGAAGCTGGCCGTCGATTTGCTCGTTTGCGTGGGCAATGTCGATGCGATCCGGGCCGGCAAGCGTTTCATCGACGCCGACCTCAATCGCATGTTCCGCCCCGTGCGGGGCAGCCTGGCGCAAGCGGCGGAAAGCGCGCGTGCCGATGAAATGATCGCCGCGACAACAGCGTTCTTTGCAGCGGCCGGTCCCGTGCGCTGGCATCTGGATTTACACACGGCCATCCGGCCGTCCGTGTACCCCACGTTTGCCATCGTGCCGGACCTGGTGGCCGACGACGCCAAGGCGCAGCTGATCGATTGGCTGGGCCAGGCGGCCATCGGCGCCATCATCATGAACCCGCAGTCGGCCGGCACGTACAGCTATTATTCGGCCGAGCATTTCGGCGCGGCCGCCAGCACGGTGGAACTGGGCCGCGTGGGCACCCTGGGGCAGAACGATTTGTCCCTGTTCGACGACGTGTCGCGGGCGCTCGACGGCCTGCTGCGCGGCTTGCCTGCGCAGCCCGTCAAGGCAGTGCCGCACGTGTTCAAGGTGGCACAGGAAATCATCAAGCACAGCGATGAATTCCGCATGGCGTTTGACCGCAGCACGCAGAATTTCACGTCCCTGCCGCAGCACGCCGTGATCGCCAGCGATGGCGACCATGTGTACACGGTGCAGCACGCGGAAGAGCTGGTGGTGTTCCCGAATCCGGATGTGCGCGTGGGCTTGCGCGCCGGTCTGATGGTGGTGCGCGTGTCCTGAGATTCACGCCATGCACGGCCACAGGCGCCAGCCGGGGAAACCCGCCTGGCGCTTTTTCATGTCAAAAATGCCGCACAGAAATAATTATCCATTAAGCAATCAATTGATTTAAAATATTTACCCTTTGCAATTTTTTGGACCGATCATGTTGAAACGCCTGCTGACAGCCTTGCTGTGCCTGACCCTCTCCGGCCTGACGGCTGCCGCCCCTGCCGAAGACAAGGCTGCCGCACCGGAAATGACGGCCGAGCAATTCCTTGCCCAGTTGCACCTGCAGCGCGGCAAGATCACTTTGCCGGGCGGCATCGCTACCCTGGATTTGCCCGCCAACTTCCGTTATTTGTCGCCGGCGGACGCCGAGCGCGTGCTGGTCGAGGCCTGGGGCAATCCACCGGGCATGGAATCGCTGGGCATGATCGTGCCCGCCAAGACCAGCGTGCTCGAGCGCGACAGCTGGGGCGTGGTGGTGACGTATGAAAAGGAAGGGCATATCAAGGATGACGATGCGGACAGCATCAAATACGATGAATTGCTCAAGGATATGCAGGCATCCGTGCTGGAAAACAATGCGGAGCGCAAGAAGCAGGGTTACCCAGGCATCCATCTGATGGGCTGGGCGGAAAAACCCAGCTATGCCAAGGATACGCACAAGCTGTACTGGGCCAAGGACCTGATGGTCGATGGCGGCGAGCACTCGCTGAACTACAATGTGCGCGTGCTGGGCCGTGAAGGCGTGCTGAACCTGAACGCGATCGCCAGCATGCAGCAGATCGCGACGATCAAGAAAGAGATGCAGCAAGTGACGGCGTTCACGGAATTTACCGACGGTAACCGCTACACGGATTTCGACAGCAAGACGGACAAGGTGGCCGAGTACGGCCTGGCGGCGCTGGTGGCCGGCGGCGTGGCCAGCAAGCTGGGCCTGTTTGGCAAACTGCTGGCGCTGCTGCTGGCCTTCAAGAAAGTGCTGCTCCTGGCCGTCGTGGGCGGCGGCGCGGCCATCGTCAAGTTTTTCACTGGTAAGCGCAAGGACAAGCCGGCGCCGATACAGCTGCAGGAGTCCGTTGAACAGCCAGCGCATTTACCGGACGGCAAGGTCAACCTGGACAAGTAAAAGCAACTGGGCTGCTCGGTGCGCTGACGCACACGGGCGCGCTGTCCGAAAACAGCGCCTCGGGTACACTGGCTCATCGTTCACTATCAGGAGTCCGCCATGTCCGTGTCCATGTATCAGGCAACCATTCCCGTCTTCATCCGCGGCTTGCGGGTCGTCTCGTCCCTGCTGGAAAAAGCGCAAGCCCACGTGGAGGAAGATGGCATCGTGCCCGAGATTCTGCTGGGTGCGCAGCTGGCGCCCGACATGCTGGATTTGACGGCGCAGGTGCAGCGCGCCAGCGATACGTCGAAGATGTCGGTCGAGCGCCTGAGCGGCGTGCCGGCGCCGAAATTTGAAGATAACGAAGCGTCCTTCGAGCAGCTACAGGAACGTATCGCCAGCACCATCGCCTACATCGACAGCGTGAATGCGGGCCAGATGGCGGGCAGTGCGCAGAAGGAAGTCGTGCTGAACTGGACCGACGAGGGGACGAAATTCTCGGGCGATGATTACCTGCTCAGCTTTGCCTTGCCGAACTTCTATTTCCACGTTTCCATGGTCCACGCCATCCTGAGAAACAATGGCGTGGCCGTGGGCAAGCTCGACTATCTGGGACCATACGACTGAAACTGCTTAGCGTTGCGGCTGTTGTTCCACCTGGTTTTGCACCGCATTGCCCAGCATGCCGCCGCCGATCACGCCGGCCACCGTTGCCAGCGCCTTGCCGCGGCCGCCACCGACCTGATTGCCGATCAAGCCGCCGATGACGGCGCCCGTGCCGATGCCCACGTAGTTCGGTTGTGCTGGTGCCGGCGCAGGCACTGGCTGCGGCTGGCGCACGGGTTCGCGGTAGGCTGTGTCGCGGTAGCCATCGTTGTTGTCATTGTAGGCAGGGCGCGCTTGCGCCACTTGCGTGTGGTGCACGACGCGCTTGTGCACGACGGGCGCCGGGGCTGGTGCAGGAGCGGCTTGCGCGACGACAGGCGCGGCCACCGGTGCAGCTGCGGGCGCAGCCAGGGCGGCGGCGCTGGCTGGCGTCATGGCGGCCACGTCGACCGGCACGGCAGGCACATTCGCCCGCGAATTGGGCAGGATGCCGGCGATGCACGCCGCGCCGACCAGGCACAGGACCGTCACGGAAATGGCGGCGCCGGCCATCAAAGGGTGGATGCGGCTGGCGGTAGTCGTCGTGTTCATGTGTTCTCCTGGGGTGGTACTGCGGGTGTTATTGATGTGTCCAGATTAGCGGCCGCGCCTGTCCAAGGCTAGCCCTTGCGCTGTATCAAACGTAAGCAGGTGTAAGCCGCGCTTTTCAAAGCACAGTAGAATCGGTGCTTCCCCTTTTCCGGAGTCCGCCATGAGCCAGCTATTCACGCCGTATGCCCTGGGGCCGCTGCAGGTGGCCAACCGCATCGCCATCGCGCCCATGTGCCAGTACTCGGCCGACAACGGCAACGCCACCGACTGGCACATGATCCACCTGGGCCATCTGGCCCTGTCCGGCGCGGGCTTGCTGATGACGGAAGCGACGGCCGTCTCGCCCGAGGGACGCATCTCGGCCGAAGACCTGGGCCTGTGGTCGGATGCGAACCAGACTGCGCTGTCCAACGTGGTGCAGGCGATCCGCCGCCACGCACCGATTCCCCTGGTGGTGCAGCTGGGCCATGCGGGACGCAAGGCGTCGAGCCGCGCGCCCTGGCAGGGCGGTTCCTGCGTGCACCTGGCCGAGGGCGGCTGGCAAACGGTGGCGCCGTCCGCCATCGCCCAGGCACCAGGCGAAACCGTGCCGATCGCCCTGGACGAGATGGGCTTGCTGCAAGTGAAGGGCGCCTTTGTCGCGGCCGCTCAGCGCGTGCATGCGCTCGGCATCGAAGGCATCGAACTGCACGCGGCGCACGGTTATCTGCTGCACCAGTTTTTGTCTCCCCTGTCCAACCAGCGTACGGATGCGTATGGCGGCAGCCTGGAAAACCGCATGCGTTTTCCGCTGGAAGTTGTTGAAGCCGTGCGCGCCGCCGTGCCGGCCACCGTGGCCGTGGGCGTGCGCATTTCCGCCACGGACTGGGTCGAGGGCGGCTGGGAAATCGAGCAAAGCGTGCGTTTCGCGCAAGAAATCAAGCAACTGGGCGCCGACTTCATCCACGTCTCCAGCGGGGGCATTTCGCCGCAGCAGCAAATTCCCGTGGGACCCGGCTATCAGGTGGCGTTTGCCGAACGCATCAAGCGCGACAGCGGTTTGCCCACCATCAGCGTGGGCCTGATCACGGAAGCGCAGCAGGCGGAGGACATCATCGTCAACGGCCAGTCCGACATGGTGGCGCTGGCGCGCGCCATCCTGTTCGACCCGCGCTGGCCCTGGCATGCGGCGGCCCAGCTGGGTGCGCAAGTGCAGGCGCCGCCGCAGTACTGGCGCTCGCAGCCGCGTGAATTCAAGAACCTGTTCGGCGACACGACGCTTGGGCAGCGCTGACAAGCCTGCTCTGCTACACTGACGCTTCTTTCCCATTTCTCCAGGACGCTTCGACATGCGCCATTGATACTGCCGTGCTGTGCACGGCCTCGCCCATCCCGCCATAGCGCCTTTGCGCCGCGCGGGTTCGCCAGCCCTGTCTGCACGTACAAGGAGTATCCATGCCCGCATTACTACAACTCGACCGTCTGTCCTTTGTGCTGCCCGATGGCCGCACCCTGTTTTCCGATTTGCAATTTAGCTTTGCTCCGCAACGTATCGGCCTCGTCGGCGATAACGGCGTGGGCAAGAGTGTGCTGGCGCGCCTGCTGGCGGGCCAGGCGCAGCCGTCTTCCGGCGCCGTGCGCTGCGACGGCCGCGTGCATTACGTGGCGCAGGAACTCGATCCTGAACGCTATCGCACCGTGGCGGCGCTCGCCGGCATGGACCACCTGCTGGCCGCGCTGGCGCGCATCGCCGAAGGCAGCGTCGACGAAGCCGATTACGCGCTCGTGGGAGAGCGCTGGGATGCCCACACCCGTTTGCGCCAGGCGCTCGATGCGCTCGATTTGCGCCATGTCGATGCCGACATGCCAACGGCCAGCCTGAGCGGCGGCGAGCGCCAGCGCATCGCTCTGCAGGGCGCCTGGCTGTCGCAGGCGGACTGGCTGGTGCTCGATGAGCCGAGCAACCATCTCGATGTACAGCAGCGCGCCCGCCTGGTGGCGCAGATGGCGCGCTGGCCGGGTGGCTTGCTGCTGGTCAGCCATGACCGTGGCTTGCTCGAGCACGTCGATGCAATCGTCGAGCTATCTAGCCAGGGCTTGCGCAGCTATGGCGGCAATTACGCGATGTATGCACAGCAGCGCGCGCTGGAACAGGCCGGTTTTGCTGCCGCCCTGCAGGCGGAAAAGGCGGGCGCCAGACGCGAACAGCGCGACGCGCAGCAGCAAGCCGAACGCCAGCAGAAACGGGTGGTGCGTGGTGAGCGCGAGGGCCGCGAAGGCAACCAAAGCAAGCTGCTGCTCGACGCACGCAAGGAGAAAAGCCAGGATAGCCAGGGCAAGCTGCGCCTGCGCGCGCAAGAGGCGCAGCAGGCGCGCCAGCAACGGGTGATAGACGCCAGCGCCCGCTGCGCGCCCGAGGCTGAACGGCTGTTGCTGGCGCCCGACAGTGCCGTGCCGAACGGCAAGCTGATCCTGGAACTGCGCGACGTGGTCTTGCCCTATGGCCAGGCGCAGCCTGTGAGCCTGGTCATCAGCGGCCCGCGCCGCCTGGCCGTGACGGGCAATAATGGCAGCGGCAAGTCGACCCTGCTGCGCGTGATCGCCGGACAGCTGGCGCCCGCCAGCGGCGAGGTGCTGTGCCATGCGCGGGTGGCCTGGCTGGACCAGCATGCCGGACTGCAAGACGGCGAATGGAGCGCCGTGCAGCGCTTGCAGGAACGCAATAGCACGATGGCGGAAGGGGACTTGCGCACGCGGCTGGCGCTGCTGGGCATTGCCGGCGCGCGCGCCACCATGCCCACCCACTTACTCAGCGGTGGCGAGCGCATGAAGGTGGCGCTGGCGGCCGAGTTGTATGCGCAGGCGCCGCCGCAACTGTTGCTGTTAGACGAACCCGACAATCATCTGGACCTGGCCAGCCTGCAGGCGCTGGAGCAGATGCTGCTGCAATATCGGGGCGCGTTACTTGTGGTTTCGCACGACCAGGCATTTCTGGATGCGATAAACCTTGACCCCGAGGGCTTGACATTGCACAAGTGACAATTTAATGAAAAAAGTCACGCTCGATGCCTGTAGAGCATGCTTCATGAACTGATGCTGAATTTTGTTTGATTGTCGGTATAATCCACTGAATAACCGGGCCTATTTGTGAACTAAAACTGCTGGTTCACCAATATGATGACGTTTAATCTGGCACTGTTGTCGGTCACTACCGCGCTGCCAGGGCGTCATCCTCCGTGCCCTGCCGTGCATGAATTCTGGTTTCGCTTATATTGTTTTCTTGGAGAAATAGCATGTCGTTTTACGAAAAACTCAAGGCCCTCAACATTGAACTGCCAGTCGTTGCCGCGCCAGCTGCCGCCTACGTGATGCATGCGCGCACGGGCAACACCGTCTTCCTGTCCGGCCACCTGGCCAAGAAGGATGGCAAGGTCTGGGTTGGTCAACTGGGCAAGGACGTCACGACGGAAGAAGGCAAGATCGCCGCGCGCGGCATCGCCATCGAACTGATCGCCACCCTGCAAGACGCGTGCGGCGGCGACTTGAACAAGGTCAAGCGCATCGTCAAGGTCATGAGCCTGGTCAATTCCACCTCCGAATTCACGGAACAGCACCTGGTCACCAATGGTGCCTCGGAACTGTTCGTCGCAGTGTTCGGCGACAGCGGCAAGCACGCGCGCTCCGCCTTCGGCGTGGCGCAAATCCCGCTGGGCGCTTGCGTCGAGATCGAGCTGATCGCTGAACTGGCCTGACGCAGTGGCCTGACCACATGAGCATGCCGGCGCTTGCCGCCGGCTCGCCCTTTCTTCCTTTCCAGCAAGAGCGGAACCGCCATTGGGGTGGAGGGATCGGTGTATTCAAGAAAAAAACGGAGACATGTAATGAAAACGAGTGAACAAGGCTTGCACCGCGGCCTGGGTGAGCGGCAGATCCGCCTGATGGCGCTGGGCGCCGCGATTGGCGTGGGCCTGTTTTTGGGTTCGGGCAACGCCATCAAGATGGCCGGTCCCGGCATCATGCTGTCGTACATCATCGGTGGCGCGGTCATCTTTATGATCATGCGCGCGCTGGGCGAAATGGCCGTGCACAACCCGGTCGCCGGCTCCTTCAGCCGCTATGCCCAGGATTACCTGGGACCCCTGCAAGGCTATCTGACGGGCTGGAACTACTGGTTCCTGTGGCTGGTCACGTGCGTGGCGGAAATTACCGCCGTCGCCATCTACATGGGCATCTGGTTCCCCGACACGCCGCGCTGGATCTGGGCCCTGGCGGCCCTGGGTTCCATGGGCGCGATCAACTTGCTGGCCGTGAAAGCCTACGGCGAGTTCGAGTTCTGGTTCGCCCTGATCAAGGTCGTCACCATCATCCTGATGATTATCGGCGGCACGGGCATGATCGTCTTCGGTCTGGGCAACGATGGCGTGGCCATCGGTATCTCGAACCTGTGGACGCATGGCGGCTTCTTCCCGAATGGCGCGCAGGGCGTGCTGATGTCGCTGCAGATGGTGATGTTTGCCTATCTGGGCGTGGAAATGATCGGCCTGACGGCTGGCGAAGCGGCCAACCCGAAGAAATCGATCCCAGACGCCATCAATTCCGTGTTCTGGCGCATTTTGATTTTCTATGTCGGCGCCTTGTTCGTCATCTTGTCGATCTATCCATGGAATGAAATCGGCACCACCGGCAGCCCCTTCGTCATGACGTTCGAACGCCTGGGCATCAAGACGGCTGCCGGCATCATCAACTTCGTCGTGCTGACGGCAGCCTTGTCGTCGTGCAATGGCGGTATCTTCAGCACGGGCCGCATGCTGTACAACCTGGCGCTGCAAGGCCAGGCGCCGAAGGCGTTTGCGGAAACCACGGCCAGCGGCGTGCCGCGCCGCGCCATCCTCGTGTCCGTCTTCGCGCTGCTGCTGGGCGTGCTGCTGAACTACCTGGTGCCGGAAAAAGTGTTTATCTGGGTCACCTCGATTTCCACCTTCGGCGCCGTCTGGACCTGGGGCGTGATCCTCGTCACGCAGATCCAGTTCCGCAAGACCCTGACGCCACTGGAAATCAAGAACCTGGCCTTCCGCATGCCGTTCGCACCGTATGGCTCCTGGATTTCGCTCGCTTTCCTGGCACTGGTGATCGGCCTGATGGCGTATTTCCCCGATACGCGCATCGCCCTGATGGTGGGACCGGCCTGGCTGATCCTGCTGACGGTGCTGTACTACGTGTTGGGCCTGGCGCCGAAAGAGGGCCGCGACGACGTGCCGCAAGGCTACGAGGCGGGCTGGTCGCCGGCTGATGCGCCGCACGGCAAGAAGTAATTCAGCTGACCTGAGCTGAACCAGAAGCGCGCCCCTGCCCCTGCAGCGGCGCGCTTTTTCTTTCATAGAAGCAATATCTTCTTCGCCAGCACTCTTGCGTGTTTGGTGGCGCACGCCTGGCGTTGTTTCCATGCATCAAAGTTCTGTTTGGCTGTGCCGGTGAAAGCCCTATAATCGCTTAGTTTTGAAAATGGACGCGATCTTTCCGGTTTTTTGCCAGGTAGGGCCGGAGCGCTATTTGTTTTTACCCGTCATACGAATATGTGTGCCTCATAAAGGAATATTAGTGAGCCAAACCCTGGTCCAGAAAATTTGCCGCACCAAGCCGATCGATACTACGGTCGAATATGGTGAAGGCCTCAGCAGCAGTGGCTTGAGCCGATCCATCGGCCTGTTTTCCCTCACCATGATCGGCGTCGGCGCCACCATCGGCACGGGCATTTTCTTTACCATGGTCGAAGCCGTGCCCAAGGCGGGCCCTTCGGTCGTTCTGTCTTTCCTGATCGCCGCCATCACGGCCGGCCTGACGGCCTTGTGCTATGCGGAGCTGTCGTTCCGCATCCCCGCCTCCGGCTCCTCGTATTCGTTTGCCTACGCCACTGTCGGCGAGTTTCTTGCCTTCATCATGGCCGCCTGTCTGCTGCTCGAATACGGCTTGGCGGGCAGTGCCGTGGCCATCGGCTGGTCGTCCTACCTGAACAACTTCCTGGAAAATGCGTTTGGCTGGCACATACCCGAGATGCTGCGCACGCCGATGATCGTTTCCGGCCCGCATGGCATGGAGTTTCACGCCGGCCACATCAACCTGCCGCCGATCTTTTTGATCTGCATGTGCGGTTTCCTGCTGTTGCGCGGCGCCAAGGAATCGGCGCTGATGAATGCCATCATGGTCATCATCAAGCTGTCCATCCTCGTATTCTTCATTGCCATTGCCTTTTCCGGTTTCAACGCCGACAACTTCGTGCCGTTCTTCAATACCGACAATAGCAAGGGCTTTGCCGGCATGACGGGCGTAACGGCCGCGGCCGGCACCGTCTTCTTCTCCTTCATCGGCCTCGATACGGTGGCGACGGCCGGCGACGAAGTGAAAGACCCCAAGCGCAATGTCCCGCGCGGCATCCTGTATGGCTTGCTGATCGTCACCGTGTTCTATCTGCTGGTGGCCGTGGCCGCCCTCGGTGCGCAACAGGCGAAATTGTTCGAAGGCCAGGAAGCGGGCCTGGCGGTGATCCTGCAAAACGTGACGGGCAAGACCTGGCCCGCGCTGGTGCTGTCGGCCGGCGCCGTCATTTCCGTCTTCAGCGTGACCCTGGTGACGATCTATGGCCAGACGCGCATCCTGTTTGCCGTCAGCCGCGACGGCCTGATCCCGAAATCGTTCCAGAAGATCCACCCGCGCACCCTGGTGCCGGTCAGCAATACCATCATCGTTTGCCTCGTCGTGGCCGTGGTGGCGGGTTCCATCGATGCGACTTACCTGTGGGATATGGTCAGCATCGGCACCCTGACGGCTTTCATGGTGGTCTCGATCGCCGTGCCCGTGCTGCGCCACAAGCAGGGCGCGAACCGCATCGAAGGCTTCAGCGTGCCGTTCGGCCCGTATGTGATTCCCGGCCTGAGCGTACTCGCCTGCCTGTACATCATGCGCGATTTGCCGCATACGACGTTTGTCGTGTTTAGTATCTGGATGACGGTGACGGTGGCCATTTACTTCCTGTACAGCATGCGGCATTCGCACCTGGGCAAGAAGGCCCGCTAATGCAGTCTGTTCCATCCAAAACCGCCGCGCTTGCCGGCGGTTTTTTTTATTTCTAACCGGAATTTACATGATGAAAATAACTGATCTGGCCGCCTGCGGCTTGCTGGCAAGCAGCCTTCTGGGCACCACGGCACACGCCGCCGCTGCAACCGGGCCGGCATTGCGCGATTACCGCGCTGTGGCCCTGTCGGCCAATGGCCAGCGCATCGCCGCCATCGAATCGAACAAGGCCGGCGAGCAAGCGCAGCGCCCGCACGCTGCCATCGTCGTGCGCGACGCCAATGGCGCCATCGTGCAGCAATTCGACCCGTGTGCCGTGTGTTCCTACGATAAGCCCAGCTGGTCGCCAGATGGAAAACAGCTGGCCTTCATCGGCTACGACGCCAAGGCGGGCACGGCGCAGCTCTACCTGGCCACCCTGTCGCAAACGCCAGTCCGAACGTTGACCAGCATCAAGGGCGTGGCCAGCACGGCGCTCTGGTCGCCGGACGGCAAGCAGTTGGCCTTGCTGGCCACGGTGGGCGCGCGCAAGCTGGCCGGCGCCGTCGAGGCGGGCGCGCGCCAGGTGGGCGAAGTGGGCAGCGAAGACGATGCCCAGCGCATCGCCGTCGTGCCGGCCAGCGGCGGCGAGCCGCGTCTGCTGTCGCCCGCCGACACCTATGTGTATGAATACAGCTGGACGCCCGATGGCCGCGGCTTTGTCGCCACCAGCGCGCAGGGCAATGGCGACAGCAACTGGTGGGTCGCCAAGCTCAGCCATATCGATGCGGCCACGGGCGCCCTGCGCGTGATCGCGTCGCCGGCCATGCAGCTGAACCTGCCTTCGGTCTCGCCCGATGGCAAGACAGTGGTCTTCATCGGCGGCCTGATGAGCGATTTTGGCTCCATCGGCGGCGATATCTATACGGTGCCGCTGGCCGGCGGCACGCCGCGCAATGTGACACAAGACTATCGCGGTACCTTCAATGGCGTCGTCTGGCGCGGCGCCCGCTTGCTGGCAACGGCCCTGATCGATTCGCAGCTGGCGCTGGTGCCCGTCGATGCGCAGACCGGCCCCAGCCAACCTGTGCTGCTCGGAGAAATCAGCAGCAGCGGCAGCGATGGCCGTCTGTCGTTCAGCGCCGATGGCTTGCAAGCGGCCGCCGCACAGGAAGATTTTACGCACGCTTCCTACCTGGTGGCCGGGCCGGTGGCCCAGCTGAAAAAGATCACGCGCGACAATGACGGTTTTGCGCCGCAGCTGACGGTGCAAAACGTGGGCTGGAACAACGAGCAATACAAGGTGCAGGGCTGGCTGCTGGGGCCGTTGAAGACGGACGCCGGCAAGCGCCACCCGATGGTCGTCAACGTGCATGGCGGTCCTGGCGCGGCAGCTTCGCCCCGTTACGTGGGCGCGGGCACCCTGATCCACGAATTGACGCAAAAAGGCTATTTTGTCTTCCTGCCCAATCCGCGCGGCAGCTTTGGCCAGGGCCAGGCTTTTACGCGTGCCAACATGGCGGACTTTGGCGGCGGCGACTGGCGCGACATTCTTGCCGGCATCGACGCCGTGCAAAAAGTGGCGCCCGTCGATGGCGAGCGCCTGGGCCTGATCGGCCATTCATATGGCGGCTTCATGACCATGTGGGGCGTCACGCACAGCGACCGCTTCAAGGCGGCCGTGGCGGGCGCTGGCGTGTCGAACTGGATCAGCTATTACGGCCAGAACGGCATCAACCAGTGGATGATCCCGTTCTTTGGCGCCTCCGCCTATGACGATCCGGCCGTCTACCGCAAGGCGTCGCCGATCGAATCGATCAAGGCGGCCAAGACGCCAACCCTGATCTACGTGGGCGAGCGCGACGTGGAAACGCCGGCCGCCCAGTCGCTGGAATTCTGGCACGGCTTGCGCGCCATGGGCGTGCCGTCCAGCCTGTTCATCTACGACGGCGAAGGCCATTCCTTCCGCAAGCCCGAGCACCAGCGCGACTTGCAGAAGCGTACTATCGGCTGGTTTGAGCGCTACCTCAAGTAGCTCGCCTATACATCCAGGCGCAGCTGCAAGCCCGTTGCCGTGTACGTCGGCGTCACCTTGAAACCATCGACCGTGATGCTGTCGAACTTGCCTTTCAGGCTGGCGCCCTGCAGCACGGTCAGGGTGTCGCCGGCGGCCGGCTTGTAGCCGTTCTGGAACGTCACTTTCAGGTTGCCGCCCGCCACCGTCATCTGGCCCGCCACGCTCAGGCGGCCTAGCTGTCCGCTGCCCAGCTTTAATTCCAGGTTGCCGTTGGCCAGCTGCGTGTACTTGCCGGCCAGCGCCAGGCCGGACGGGGCATTGCTGACCAGGGTGCCGCCGCTGACATACACGTCGCCCTTGCCGAAGGCCGTGGCCGACAAGCCTTCCAGGCGGCCCCCTTCCAGCTGCGTGCCGCCGCTCCAGCTATTGTTGCCGCCCAGCTTCAGGGTGCCCGTGCCTTGCTTGTTCAGCTTGCCCGTGCCGCCGATGTCGTTGCGCCAGCGGTCGACGGCGTAGAAGCCGCCCTTGGCCGCATCCATGCTGATGACGACATTGCCCGTGAAGACGGCATAGCCGTCGGCGGCGGCAAACAGGTTCAAGCGGCCCCAGCCTTCAGCATCGTCCATCACCGGGTAGCCCGATGACAAGGCCGTTGTTTTCAGCACCACGCGGCGCTGTGCATCGGACAGATACGGCAAACGCGTTTCCAGCAGCACTTCCGCGCCTTTCGGCACGACGGCTGGCGCATTGGCGGCGCCCGTCTGCGCGAAACCGAAGGTCAGGCGGCGGATATAGGCGGCCTTGGTGCTGGCGTAGTCCGCAAAGCGGTCGTTGGCGCCGGTGCCCGAGTGGGCATAGTCGTAGAAGGTGTCGGCCGTGGTGCCGGTTTTCGCCATCAGGGTCGTGTGCGCCTGCGTCACGGCGGCGGCCTTGGTGGCGGCCGTTGCCGGGTCGAGCAGGTTGGCGGCGACGATGGCTTGCGCCTGCACGCGGCCGCTGATCACGTCGAGCGGCGAATGCATGCCGGCGATGATGCGGTTTTCACCGAGTTCCAGCCCCCGCGCCACCATTTCTTGGTAGCGCTCGGGCAAGGCATACGCCATGCCCAGCGCACCGCGCACGGCTTCGGCCGAGTGGCCGCTGGTAAAGCCGCCATCGGTGGCGGGCGTGGCGCTCCGGGCCGGCAGCAGGGCCGGGATTACGGCCACGTTGCTGCTCCAGCGGAAGGGGCGTGCATATTTGTAGAAGCGCTTGGCCGGTTCCGTCGAGCCATTGTTGCCCATGGCGTTGACGAGGCCCACCACGTTGCCGAACTCGGCATTGGCGCTGCCCGCCACGCCCGTGTTGCTGCCGCTGTCGTTGTAGAGTTTGCTTGTCGCATCCGGCGCAATGTCTGTGATGCTGGTGGTCTGGCGCGCCGCGCTGCGCCAGGCGTCCGTCAGCGGACCCATGCCGTCGGTGATGCTGTAGCCCTTGCCGCGGCGGTCATCGAGGTAGGCGGCCAGTTCCTGCGCCGGCGTGCGGCTGGTGGTGGCTTTGACGGCGAAATCGATGTTCGCATTGTGCACGCTGGTATTGACGATGGTGCCGCCCGGCGTGCCATCGTTGGGCACGCCCGTCCAGGCGGAAGGCACGACCGCAGGGAAGCCGTCCACGGCCGGCGCCGAGACACCGGCATCGACGATTTCCGTCAATGGTTTCCATATGTCGAGCATGCCGGCCAGTACGCGTACGCCCGCATTCGTGGCGGCTGTGGCGTAGCGCGCATCGCCGCGCTGGTTGCTGGCGATATTGTCGACAAAGGGGATGGCCGTGGCCGATGGCGGCGCCGTGTCGGGCGCACCCTGGTCGGCGGGCGCGGCGGGAATGACGAGCGCTGCTTCCTGGTGGTCGGAACCGCCGCAGGCGGCAAGGGCGAGGGCGGCGCTGATGGCCAGCGCCAGCGGCAGGCGCCGGCTCAGGGGAAATGCGTGCATGGATGACCTTGGCTGGAAGTGGAAAAACCATGGCAGCATAGAGAGGCCAGATGACCTCCTGATGACACCACTTGCGCCAGGGCGCTCCCAAAAGATTATCTGGGCGCCACGATATGCACGATCGCCGCGCTATGCACCACGATCTTGTCCGCATCGGCCTGCAACAGGCGGATGCGTCTTTTGACCAGCGGCCAGCCCGACCAGTCCACTTCGCTCACGGGCGGTGCGGCAGGGGTCGCCAGCGGGGCGCTGATGGCGGCCTTGTTGTCGAGCTGATCGAGCGCGCGCGACAGGGTCAGACACACTTGCGTATGGCTGTGGCCAAGCAGGGCGTTGACGGGTGCGACGGGTAGCTGGCTGGCATGGCGCCCCAGGATCGAGCGCAGCGCCGCCACGTGGGCGACC
Source organism: Janthinobacterium sp. GMG2 (assembly GCF_033949445.1). Classification (NCBI taxonomy): domain Bacteria; kingdom Pseudomonadati; phylum Pseudomonadota; class Betaproteobacteria; order Burkholderiales; family Oxalobacteraceae; genus Janthinobacterium; species Janthinobacterium sp. GMG2. The sequence goes on from NZ_JAXAWA010000001.1 coordinate 65,581, forward strand.
AGCAAGTAATTTTGCACGATGAACAGGTTGATGTCTTCCACGGCCCGCTGCTTGCTGGCCGGTTCATCGAGCATGCGCACCAGCGCCGAGCTGAGCGCGGCCAGACTGTCCATCAAACGCTTGCGCTCGATGCGGTAGGCGAAGTCATCGAAACACTTTCCCTGCAGCAGCGCGAAGCTGGCTTGCATGTATGACAGGTTCACGTTCAGCACCTGGCGCACGAGGCGCGGCAGGCTCTGGTATTCCCAGTTGGCCAGCACGAAGCTGAACACGGTGGCAACAAACGCGCCGATCAGGGTGTCGATCAGGCGCTCGCTGACGAGGTTCGGGTTGCTGGGCGCCACCAGATGCATTTGCAGCAAGATCATCAGGCTCACGGCAATGGCCGTGTAGCGGTAGCGCAAATAGATGAAGGTGGGCGTGGCCACGATGGAGAGGAACAGGATGGCCATCAACACGATATTGCTGTGCACGTAGCGGATCACGATGGCCGTGACCACGCAGCCGATGATGGTGCCGATGATGCGGTCGGCGCGGCGCTGGCGCGTCATGCTGAACGTGGGCCGCAGGATGATGACGATGGTGAGCACGATCCAGTAGCTGTGCGCCGCATACGGCAGCCAGTGGCCGATCAGCAGTCCCACCGAGATGGCCATCGACACGCGCAGGGCGAAGCGGAATACGGGCGAGTCCAGGCGCAGGTTGGCCAGCAGGGTCTTCAGTTCGTATTTCTGCTGCGACAGGAATGGCGCCATGTCCGCTCCGCTCCAGAACGGCACGTTGTCATAGACTTTTTGCGTGGCCAAATGCAGTTCACCGATCATTTTCAGAATGGCGCGGATCTTGTTGCGCTGCGCGCGCAGGGTGGCCAGCGCTTCCTGCGCAGCGTCGCCCTTTGTCTGCAGTCGGGCAATTTCTCCTTCGATGTCGGCCCATTCCTTGTCATAGCTGATCTGCGCATACGAAGCGCGCTTGCGCGTGACGGCGTAGGCGACGGATTCGATGTCGCGCGCCGCTTTATAGGCCAGGTCGTGCAGGGATTTCAGCACGTCGGAGTCGGCCAGATGCTGGCGCAGCAGCGCGTAATCCGTGTGCGTCGAGAGGATCAGTTCATACAGATCGAGCATGCACACGTGCACCTGCACGACGATGGCATCCTTGCTGTTCTTGTGGCTGCGCAGAATCAAATCGCGCGACGCCTGCTGGCGGTCGGCCAGGATGCTTTGATGGCGCACCAGCTTGTTGAACTGCTCCGTCAAATTGAAACGCGTGTCGTAGAAATCGGCCTTGATGTCGATGTAGGCGGCCAGTTCGAACAGGGCTTCGGCCAGCACTTGCTGCTTGATGCGGTGGCGCAAGACCCAGGCGATGGCCATGGCATAGGCCAGATAGATCAAGCCGCCCAGCATGAACAGGCCCGCGTGGTGAAACGATTGCTGCCACGTCATCTGATGCTCCATCGACATGGTCATGATGAACAGGGCGGCCAGTTGCAAGGGCATGGATTTCTTGCCGTACACCACCATCATGCTGGCGAGGAAACTGACGAGCACGAGCACCGTCATCAACAGCCACTGCACGGGCCCGCACAGGCTGATCAGGAGCGTTACGGCGCTGCACAGCAGTACGGAAGCGAGCATTTCGTTGAACTTGTGGCGCAGCGGGCTGGGCATGTCCATCAGGGTCGTGCACAGGGCGCCGATGCACACCGTCATGGCGGTGGCGCTGTCGCTGATTTCCTGGGTCAGCAAGGCCAGGCCGACCAGGCCGATGGCCACGCGCAAGCCCAGGTAAAAATAATGGCTGTAAATAAAGGTGCGCAGGTTCAGTGCGTAGTGCATGGGATTACCTTGTGGGCAGGGCACAGAAAGAGGCGCCGCACCGGGGTCTCCGATGCGGCGCCAGGATGTTGCAGTCGCTACAGCCCCGAGTTACATCAGGGCGATCACAGGATAACGCCGCCATTCCGGCTCGGCAAAGCGCTGGCAGTGCGCAAAAATGAAGTCGAGCACGGCTTCCTGATTGCTCAGCAAGGCCGGGTTGGCCGCTTTCCAGTCGGCAAACTTGGCCGCCAGCGCCGGCTCGTCGCGCAGCAATTCGGATGCCATGTCCTCAAACACATAATCGGAAAACGCTTCTTTCTTCTCCAGCACGCTGTTGAAGAAGCCCCAGCGGAAGAAGCTGTCGTGCGCCTGCGGCTCCAGCGTTTCCACGGCGTAGCGCGCGTTGTCCTGGGCCAGGCTGATCACATAGTCGCCCGCTTGCACGGTGAACTGGCCCGTGCGCGCTTCCAGTTCCACCGTGTCGTGGAACATATGGCCTTCGTAGGCCGTGGCGCGCGTACCGACCTTGGTGATGTGGTAGTAGCGCGCCGTTACCGTCTGTTCGGCGGTGATGCGGCTCATTTCGACGCCGTTCCAGCGAAGCCGCTCGATGACTTCGCGCCACGCTTGCGGCACGACGTAGGCTTTCGGCGCGGCCACGGTGACGTCCGCATCGAAGCGGTTGTAATACTTGATATCGCGTTCCCACGGCTGCGAGCGGTCGTAGGACAGGCGCTGGTAGTCGCCGAGGATACTTGGCGTGTATTGCGCCGCATAGCCCTTGAAGGGGAAGGTCGACGGCTGTTCTTCGTTCATGCTCCAGTGGATGGGCCACTCGGCTTGCGTGCGTCCCGCCGCCTTGGCTTGCGCGCGCAGTTGCTTGATCTGTTCGCCATGTTTGACCGTGAACGCCATGGTGATGTCGAGCAGGGCGCGCATGGAAGCGTAGCGGTCGGCAAACGGTTTCAGCATGTGCGTTTCCGGCATGAAACCGATGACGTGGTGCAAGGCCGCAAAGCCGGTCGAGAAACGCGGTACTTCGAGGAACTCGGCGATGCCGTGGTCGGGGCTGTCCTTGACGGGGTTCACATACGGGCAGGTGGGCCAGCCGGCCTGTTCCATCTGCGCAAAGATGTGCGGCAGCATGGTGTCTTGCAGGAAGGGGCCGAGGCCATTGCCCAGCTTGTCCGTCTGCGTGTGGATCAGGGTCATCGTGTACGGGTAGTCGGCGCCGTTCGACGTATGCGTGTCGACCATCACGTCCGGGTCCCAGCTGGCCAGCAGGCGGTTGAACACTTGCGCGTTCAGGCTGTCGCACTTGATGAAGTCGCGGTTCAGGTCCAGGTGGCGGCTGTTGCCGCGGAAACCGAATTGCTCCGGGCCATCCTGGTTCACGCGCGACGTGTTGGCGCGGTTCAGGCTGCCATCGACGTTGTAGATCGGAATGAACAGCAGCACGGTGCTGCCCAGCGCCGCCAGGCGTTCCGGCTGCGTACACAGGTCGCGCACGATGGCCATGCAGGCGTCGATGCCTTCCGGTTCGCCCGGGTGGATGCCGTTGTTGTTGAAGAACACGGTGCGATCCGCGCGCTTGATCTGTTCACGGTCGAAGACGCCGTCCGCGCTGACGACGCCAGCGTGGATGGGCACGCCTGAGTCGGACAGGCCGATCTGTTCGAAATGCAGCACTTGCGGATAGCGTGCGGCGAGATCTTGATAGAAGGTGATGCATTCCAGCCAGGTCGTGGTCTGGTTGTGGTTGCCGAGTTCGTAGGTCGTGCGCAAGTCTGGTGGCATAGCGGTCTGAGTCTGGGAGGGGGAAGGCGCGCTGGGTAAGCACGCCCGCTAGGGGCCAATTGTAGCACCGGCGTTGGCGCCTTGAGGCGCGGCAGAGGGACCGGGCCGGACTTGTGTTATGAATACGTTTCACGCACGAGGGAGGCGGCATGGGCAAGATGGCGATGGCGGCGGCGCTGTGGTGGGCTTGCCTGGCGGCACAGGCGGCGCCATTGCGCTTGCCAGTGGGCAAGGGACCGCTGGCGCAGGGCGGGTCCGTCACGGCTGCCGCGCAGGGCGCGCTGATACGCTACCGGGGCTGGCTGCTGGCCGTCGATGGCGCCGTATCGGAGCAGCGGCCCGACGTCGTACTGGCATCGGCGCAGGCGGGCCATGCACCGCAGCTGCAGATGGGATCCACGCAGCGCAGCTTGCCCCTGTGGTCAGCGTTCGAGCTCGTCAAGGGTAGCGCGCGCCTGCGCATCACGGCGCTGCCCGGCCCCGATGAGCTTCCCGCGCTGCTGCTGGACTTTGGCGATGGCGACTACCGCATCGTGATACCCGCCGCCCCCATCGCGCGGCAAGCCTATCCGCTGCTGGCGCAGCGCTTTCCCGGCGCCGACCTGGCTTTGCTGCTGCACGATGGCCGGAGAGTGATGCTGCCCTTGGGAAGTGGCCGTGCGCAGGTGTTTGGCGAGGAACAAGCGGTGCCGTACCGCTTCACCAAGGTAAAGCGCTAGGCGAAAAAAAGCCACTCCCGCAGGAGTGGCTCAGGCTAAAGCGCCCGTTGCCGGGTTATTGCTTCTTGTTATTCAGCGCCCATTTCTTTCAGCAGGTTGTCTGCGTGGTCGATGTGTTTCATGTTCCACAGCATGTAGCGCAGGTCGACCTGGATCGAACGGGTGTTGGCCTTGTTGTAGTCCCAATCGGAAATGATCGAGTCCAGGGTGCCATCGAATGCCAGGCCGATGAATTCGCCTTTGGCGTTCAGGGCAGCCGAACCGGAATTGCCGCCGGTGATGTCCAGGGTCGCCAGGTAGTCGACCGGTACGGTTTTCAGCTTCGGATCGACGAATTTACCGAAGTCCTTGGCTTTGATCGCGGCCAGTTGATTTGCCGGTGCATTGAACTCGCCCTGGCCCGTGGCTTTGGCGGCGACGCCATTGACGGTGGTGAAGGCAGACCAGGTGGTGCCGTCGGCGCCATGGTCGCGGCCGGCCACTTTGCCGAACGTCACGCGCAGGGTGCTGTTGGCGTCAGGATAGACGGCTTGGCCCTTGCTCTTCATGAAGGCGATTTTTGCTTTCATGTAGTTGGCGTAGGCCTGCTGGATCTTGCCTGCCAATTCTTCGTCTTCCGCTTCGTTTTTCAGCGAATCCGGGTACATGGCGACGGCTGCCTGGATGAAGCTGTCCTTGCTGGCCTGGAATTCGGCTGGCGTGCGTTTCAGCCATGCTGCGCGCTCGGCCTTGTCGGCCAGCTTGCTGCCTGCATACAGTTTGTCCAGAGCGGCGGACAGGTCGGCTGGCGACATGCCGTCCTTGATGCCGATGGCGGCGTCGAAGCTGGCGCGGCGTTGTGCTGCCGGCTGCGCGGCGTACTTGGTCAGGCTGTTCAGTACCAGCGCCTTGTCGACTTTTTCATCGTAGGTGCGCTCGACCGAGGTGATGCCCGCTTCCAGGCGTGGCAAGTCGCGCGTCTGGTAGCCGGACTTGCGTTCCGTATCGGCCTTGGTGCCTTCGTTCGACAGGCGGTACAGGCTGCGAGCCGTGTTCAGCAGGCGTGGCTGTGCGTAGCTGAGGAAGAAATCGCGCTTGGTGTCGGCATCGCGCTCGGCGATCAGCTTTTCCACTTGCTCGATGTCGCCGGCAAATTCGGCCTTGCGTGCTGGCGTGGCGTTGACCCAGGTCTTCAGGGCTTCGTGTTCCGCCGTCTTGCGCGCCAGGAAGTCGCTGCCGGCGTACGAGTCCAGCATGCCTTGGCGGTTCTTGTAGTAATTGTTCACGCCGGCAACTTGACCCGCGTATTTCAGGGCAACATCCTTGTTGTCCTTGGTTTCGCGCGCGATGATGGCCAGGGTTTCGCCCGACGCTTTCACGAAGGCCGGGTAGTTCCAGTCAAACGTGTACGCCACTTCCGATGGCAGACGATGACGGTTGGTGCGGCCAGGATAGCCCAGGACCATGACGAAATCGCCTTCTTTCAAGCCATCCTTGGCCAGTTTCAGCACGTGTTTTGGCTGGTACGGCACGTTGTCCTTGCTGAAGTCGGCCGCTTTGCCGTCCTTGCTGACGTAGGCGCGGTAGAAGCCGTAGTCGCCCGTGTGGCGTGGCCACATCCAGTTGTCGGTGTCGCCGCCGAATTTACCGACGCCCGCTGGAGGCGCGTGCACGAGGCGCACGTCGCGGATTTCCAGTTGCTTGATCAGGTAGAACTCCAGGCCGCCGTAGTAGGCCGACACGGTGCAGCGGAAGCCCGCTTCTTTTTCGCATTCGGCGACCAGTTTCTTCTGGTTTTTCTCGATCGCGTCGATGCGTGCCTTGCCTTGCAGCTTGGCCACGTCGGCGGTGATGATCTTGTCGCTGACATTCGTCACGGCCGAGGTGACGAAGATGCGGCTGCCTGGGGATGCTGGCAATTCTTCAGCGAAAGTCTTGGCCAGGAAACCGTTGGCCAGCAAATCGCGCTCTTTGGTCGAATTGACCGCCACGCTGTTGTAGACGCAATGGTGGTTGGTGGCAACCAGGCCTTGCGGCGAGACGAACGATGCCGAGCAGCCGCCCAGGCTGACGATGGCGCCCATCGGGAATTCGGTCAGTTTGGTCAGGTTGGTCGGATCGAGTTTCAGTCCGGCCGCTTTCAGTTCCTTGGCTACTTGTGGCAGCTGTTGGGGCATCCACATGCCTTCGTCGGCGTGTGCGAAGTTGCTCAGGATGGCGAGCGCGATGAGAGATTTTTTCATTCGAGTTCTGTTCTTTTACATTGTAGGGAAGTCGGAATCAGCGGAGTACCCGCTGATTGTGCAGCGGGCGACATAGAGTATCCGTATCGAACTCGCACTAGTCAATCACATTTTCCGGGCAGCATGTTCGTATGTGCTTGTTTGAATGATATTATTTTGAGTGGCGCAGGGGCGGGAACCGGCTGCCAGCGCGCATTTTTCCGTGCGCCGGCTGTGGTATTTGTACATACGTGTCCTGGCGGCAATGAAAAATGGCCGGGCGCTTGCGCGGCCCGGCCATGTGTTGCTGCGCTCTTTTTGACTGCTTAGCGTATTTTGCCGCGGCGCAAAAGATTCACGATGCCCAGCAGGATCACGGCGCCCAGGAACGAGACCAGCAGCGAAGCCAGGCTGAAATTGTCGCTATTGATGGTGCCCGTGCCGAACAGCGGGGCCAGCAGCCAGCCGCCCAGGAAGGCGCCGACGATGCCGACGATGATATTGAGGAAGATGCCCTGTTGCGCATTGGTTTTCATGACCATGCTGGCCAGCCAGCCAATGACGCCGCCAATAACGATCCAGATAATGAAATTCATGTAGTCCTCCGCGCGATGGATAAGTAGGTGTGCCATGTCAGAACAACATCATGCCAATGGATAGTGATGCCGCACGATAGAAAAGTCCAGCGGATTCGCATGGCGCATGCAAAAGCCCGCCTGGCTGCGGGCAGCGAGGCGGGCTTGTCATGCGGCAAGGCCGTGTTTAATCGGCCTTGATCGCTTCTACCTGGATGGCCAGCTTGACTTCCGGCGAGAACGCCGGCATGCCGTAGTTCAGGCCAAAGTCGCTGCGCTTGAATTCCGCCGTGGCGTCGGCGCCGCACACTTCACGCTTGTAGCGCGGGTGCATGATGCACTTGAACTTGCTCACGTTCAGCTTGACGGGCTTGGTCACGCCCAGCAGCGTCAGTTCGCCATCGACTTCCACCAGCTGATCGCCGTTGAACTTGAGCGACTTGCTTTTGTAGGTGATTTCAGGGAATTTCTCGACGTTGAACATGTCCGCTTTTTTCGCGTGCGTATTCATGGCATCGAGGCCGAAGTCGATCGAATCGGCATCGATGACGAGGTCCAGGCTACCCGTCTTGGCGGCGCGGTCCAGGGTGACCGTGCCTTTGGTCTTGTTGAACTTGCCGCGCCACACGGACATGCCCATGTGATCGGCTTCAAAGCTGGGGAACGTATGCGTCGGGTCGAGGTTGTAGGTGTCGGTAGCGGCCATGGCCGAACCCGCGCCGGCGGCTGCCAGCACGGCGATCATCAAGTGCGAAAATTTCATGCAGATCCTATAGTTGAACAGGTTTTGGGGTTGTTTTTCATAATGCATGAAAAACGTTCAGGGCAAGGCGCCTTGCCGAAGGCAGTACGAATGTATGACGAGGCAAGAGCAACGCAGCCATGGACGTTTTCTCAGGTGTTATTGAGCGGCAACGTGGAATTTGATGGTAACTTCATCCGCGACCATGCTCGTGTCTTTCCACTCGCCTTCGCCGATGTTGTAGGTCAGGCGCTTGATCGGCAGGGCGCCGTCGAACGCGTATTTGCCGCCGTCGGCTTTCACCGCCAGGGGGAAGGTCACGTCGCTGGTCTTGCCTTTGATGCTCAGCTTGCCCGTCACCGTCAGCTTGCCCGCGCCGGCCGCCTTGATGCTGCTCGAGACAAAGGTGGCTTTCGGGAACTGGGCCGAGTTGAACCATTCTTTCTTGGCCACTTCCTTGTTGTACTCGGGGTCGCCGATATCGATGCTGGCCGTCTCGATTTCCACCGACGCCTTCGAGGCGTCCGGCGCGGCCGGGTTGTAATCGATGGCGATATTGAATTTCTTGAACTTCGCTTCCACGGGCACGTTCATTTGCTTGAACACGGCCGACACGCTGGTCTTGGCGGGATCGACTTTCAGCAAGGTGGCGGCGGTGGCGGCCACGGACAGGCCCAGCAGGGAAGCGAGGACGATGCGTTGGGTGGTTTTCATCTTGTTTTTTTCCTGTAGTTTTTCAGTGAGCAAGGGGAAGTCGGTGCTACGGCAGCATGCGCTTGAGCACGCCATCGCGGTCGATGAACTGGTGCTTCAGCGCCGCCAGCACATGGGCGGCCACGGCGGCGGCCATCGTCATGTTCAGAACATAATGAATTTCTTTTAAAAGCGGCTTAAGTTCCGGGTTCGGCGCCATGATGACCGGCAACTGGAACAGGCCCAGGTAGACCACGGGCACGCCGGCGGCCAAGGTGTACAGGTAGCCGGAGACGGGCACGGCGAAGATCAGGATATACAGCAGCACGTGCATGGCGTCGGCCGCCTTCTTTTGCCAGGCAACCATGCTGGCCGGGTGCGGCGGCGGCACATTGGCCTTGCGCCACAGCAGGCGGATGGCGGCGATGGCCAGCACGCTCACGCCCAGCCATTTGTGCCAGGAGAAATATTTGAGCTTGGTGGGCGTCAGGCCGGGAATATCGACCATGACCAGGCCCATGACGAAGGCGCTGATGATCAGCAGGGCGGTCAGCCAGTGCAGGATGATGGCGGTGGTGGTGTAGCGTTGCATCGATGGCTTTCTTGAAAGTAGTACGTATTAGGACTAATTCGGCCTAATATACCAAAGAAAAGCAAATTGCGCTGCGTGCCGGAGATTCTACAAGAAAGATTGCCGGAAAAACCGCGGGGCGGGCAGCATTTGTGTGCTGGCCGCCCCGCGGGAGTGGGATAGCAGGATCCCCATGTGGAAACTGCTTAGATGGCTTTGGCCAATTGCGCGGCGATGCCGATGTAGTTGCCCGGCGTCATGGTCAGCAGCACATCCTTGGCATCTTGCGGAATGGCCAGGCCATTGACGAAGGTTTGCAGCGCTTCTTTCGAGATGCCCTTGCCGCGCGTCAGCTCTTTCAGCTGCTCGTACGGGTTTTCGATGCCATAGCGGCGCATCACGGTTTGTACGGGCTCGGCCAGCACTTCCCAGGTCGCGTCCAGGTCTTGCGCCAGGCGCGCGTGGTTCACTTCCAGCTTGTTCAGGCCGCGCAGGCAGCTGTCATACGCCAGCAGGGTGTAGCCCAGGCCCACGCCGATATTGCGCAGCACGGTCGAATCGGTCAGGTCGCGCTGCATGCGCGAGACGGGCAGTTTTTCCGACAGGTGTTTCAAGACGGCGTTGGCCAGGCCCAGGTTGCCTTCCGAGTTTTCGAAGTCGATCGGGTTGACCTTGTGCGGCATGGTCGACGAACCGATTTCGCCCGCTTTCAGCTTTTGCTTGAAGTAGCCCAGCGACACATACGTCCAGATGTCGCGGTTCAGGTCCAGCAGGATCGTGTTGGCGCGTGCGAAGGCGTCGAACAGTTCGGCCATGTAGTCATGCGGCTCGATCTGGATGGTGTACGGATTGAAGACCAGGCCCAGGCGCTGTTCGATGACGGCCTGCGAGAATGCCGGCCAGTCGAAGCCCGGGTAGGCCGACAGGTGGGCGTTGTAGTTGCCGACGGCGCCATTCATCTTGCCGAGGATTTCCACTTGTTCGATGCGTTTCACGGCGCGCTGCAAGCGGGCCACGACGTTGGCAAATTCCTTGCCCAGGGTGGTCGGGCTGGCCGTCTGGCCGTGCGTGCGCGACAGCATCGGCACGTCGGCATTGTCGTGCGCGATCTGCGTCAGCTTGGCCACCAGGCCGTTCAATGCCGGCAGCATCACGCCATCGCGCGCGGCTTTGAGCATCATGCCGTGCGAGGTGTTGTTGATGTCTTCCGAGGTGCAGGCGAAATGGATGAATTCCGACGCCGCCACCAGTTCCGGCACGTCCGCCACTTGTTCCTTCAGCCAGTACTCGACCGCCTTGACGTCATGGTTGGTGACCGCTTCGATGGCCTTGATGCGGGCCGCGTCGGCTTCCGAGAAATCGGCTGCCATCTTGTCGAGCAGGGCGCTCGCTTCTGCCGAGAACGGCTTGATTTCAGCGAAACCGGCTTGCGACAGCGCTTGCAGCCAGGAGATTTCCACTTTCACGCGGTGGTGCATGAAACCGGCTTCGGACAGGATCGGGCGCAGCAGATCGGTCTTGCTGGCGTAGCGGCCATCGAGCGGAGACAGGGCCGACAGCGTGGAATACGGAGTAGTAGAAGTCATGAGAGCGGACGCAAGTTAAAGAAACGGTTGGCGTGTGGCGCGCGGGGAGGGCGGGGCTATTGCAATACAGCAACACTGACGGCGCCACAGTAAAGGGCGATTTTACCACCGCTGGCCGCTGGCCAGCCGTCCGTCGGCTGCGGATAGCCCCCATGTTGGCCGAATCCGGCCCCGATGCGGCGTGCCTGCCACACACTGGAGGCCGCCGGGCGCGTGCTGCCAAACACCGCTGCCGCCGATGCTATACTGCTAGCTGCTCCTTTACCTTAAAGTACCTATGAAACTGATCGGTTCCCTCGCCAGCCCGTATGTCCGCAAAGCCCGTATCGTGCTGGCGGAAAAAAAGCTCGACTATGTTTTCGAGCTGGAAAACGTGTGGGCGCCGGAAACCCGCATCGCCCAGGCCAATCCCCTGGGCAAGGTACCCTGCCTGGTGATGGAGGATGGCAGCACGCTGATCGATTCGAAAGTCATCGTCGAATACCTCGACACGCTCACGCCCGTCTGTAAACTGCTGCCGGCCGGCGGCAATGGCCGCGAGCGGGCCGATATCAAGAACTGGGAAGCGCTGGCCGACGGCATCCTCGACGCGGGCGTGCTGGTGCGCCTGGAGCGCACGCAGCGCCCGCCCGAGCAGCAAAGCGCGGCCTGGATCGCGCGCCAGCTGGACAAAGTCACTCTGGGCCTGGCGGCGCTGGAAGCACGCTTGGGCGAGAGCGCCTATTGTGCCGGCAAGAACTACACCCTGGCCGACGTGGCCGTGGGCTGCGCCCTGGGCTGGCTCAGCTTCCGCTTCCCGGAAATCGACTGGCGCGCGGATCACCCGGCGCTGGCGCGCCTGTTCGACAAACTGTCCGAGCGCCCATCGTTCAAGGACACCGCGCCGCAGTGAGCGCACGATGACCGGCAACGATTCGAAGGCGCAGCAGCGCCTGCAGATGGCCGATATCGCGCGCCTGGCCGGCGTGTCCACATCGACTGTGTCGCGCGCGCTGAGCGGCAGTTCGCTGGTCAATGAAGAGACGCGCGCGCGCGTCATCGCACTGGCCCGTTCGCTCAAATACTCCATCAATATCGGCGCGCAAAACCTGCGCCTGAAACAGAACCGCACGGTGGGCGTGGTGGTGCCGTATGACGCGGCCACGCGCCAGCACCTGTCCGATCCTTTCTTTCTCAGCATGCTGGGCAGTCTGGCCGATGCGCTGACGGAACAGGGCTTCGACATGCTCATTTCGCGCGTGGATGCGGAAACGCTCGATGCGGCCGCCCTGTCCTTCGACAGCGGCCGCGTGATCGGCATCATCCTGATCGGCCAGTGGCGCCACCATGAACAACTGAACCAGCTGGCCGCGCGCCAGGTGCCCATCGTCGTGTGGGGCGCGCAATTGCCGCAGCAGCTGTATTGCACCGTCGGCGGCGATAACGTCGCCGGCGGCAGGCTGGCCACGGAGCACTTGCTGGCGGCGGGGCGCCGGCGCATCGCCTTCTTTGGCGACGCCAAGCTGCCCGAGGTGGCGCAGCGCCACGCGGGCTATGCGCAGGCGCTGGCCGCGCAAGGGCTGGCGCCGGACCCGCAGCTGTACGTGGCCGGCTCCTTCCTGCCGCAGGGCGGCGCGACGGACGTGCAGGAACTGCTGGACCGCCAGCTGCCGTTCGACGCCATCTTTGCCTGCAGCGACTTGCTGGCCATGAGCGCCATCAACGCCCTGCGCGCGCGCGGCGTGGCCGTGCCGGAACAGGTGGCCGTGGTCGGCTACGACGATATCGAACTGGCCGCGTATTTCCATCCGCCGCTGACCACCGTGCGCCAGCCGATCCGCGCCGCCGGACGCGCGCTGGTGGCTTCGCTGCTGGCGCTGGTCGATGGCGCGCCTGCGCCATCGCAGCAATTGTCAACCGAGCTGATCGTACGCGCCTCGGGCCGTTGAAACGCATTGGCAAGGTATTGCAACCGATTGCAATCATTTCAAATATATCCGTGAATTTCCATGCTGCACAGCAGCATGAAAAAGCCTGACATTACGTCGATCCTCGCCTGTTTCCCTCTATATTGCCCGTAATATTCCCTTAAAAACAACAACATTCTCATGTTGCAGTGCTCGATTGCAATCGATTGCAATAAATTCTTATTCGTTCAATAATGACGTACCGGCTCAGCCAGCGCGCCACGGCATGCGGCGGCCAGTACCCATAACAAGCGGATACCTCGATGTATCGGCATACAACACTGGAGACAAAATGAACGCACATACTGCTCAACGCGGCTGCATGGCTGCCGCCGTCGCCCTGGCCATGCTGCAACTGGGCGCCGCCCACGCGCAATCGGCCGCCGACACCGCCAGCGCCGCTCCCGCCGATGGCCTGAACCTGGAACGCATCGTGGTCACGGGTACCACCGGCGGCACGTCCAAAATGAAATCGAGCAATTCCGTCAGCAGCATGGAGCTCGACACCATCCTGCACAACGCGCCGACCAGCGCGGCCGAAGTCCTGCGCTCGGTGCCGGGCTTGCGCGCCGAATCCTCGGGCGGCGAAGGCAATGCCAACATCACCGTGCGCGGCCTGCCCATTTCCGCTGGCGGCGCGCGCTATGTGCAGATCCAGGAAGACGGCTTGCCCGTGCTGCAGTTCGGCGACTTCAATTTCACGACGCCCGACAGCTTCGTCAAGATCGATTCCACGCTCGACCACCTGGAAGTGGTGCGCGGCGGTTCGGCTTCCACCCTGGCCACCAATTCGCCGGGCGGCATCATCAATTTCATCAGCAAAAATGGCAAGGAGAAGGGCGGCAGCGTGGCCATCAGCCGTGGCCTGGGCTATGACCAGACGAGGGTCGATTTTGATTACGGCGCGCCGGTTTCGGAGCGCACGCGCTTCTTCATCGGCGGCTCCTGGCGCACGGGTGAAGGTATCCGCCACAGTGGCGTCAACAGCGAAAAAGGGGGCCAGCTCCGCGGCAATGTCACGCATGAATTCGACAGCGGCTTCGTGCGCCTGTCGTTCAAGCACCTCGACGACCAGTCGCCCACGGCCTTGCCCGTGCCCGTCAGCGTGCGCAATGGCCGCATCGGGGAAATCGCCGGCATCGACCCGCGCCAGGCCAGTTTCTATTCGCCGTACTGGGTGCCCGACACGGTGCTGAACAAGGATAACCAGCGCGTGGCCACCCGCGTCAACGACGGCTTGCACGTCAAGAGCGATACCGTGGGCCTGGAAGCGTCGTTCAAGCTGGGGCAGGGCTGGAGCGTGAGCGAAAACTTCCGCTACGCCGACAATTCGGGGCGCTTCACCGGCGTCTTCCCGTCGAATAATGGCAGCGACGGCAGCTATGTGTTTGCCAGCGGCCCGAACCAGGGCAAACCCTACATCGATCGCGCGTTTTCCGCCGTGGTGTTCAACACCTCGATCGACGACGCCAGCAACACCCTGAGCGATACCAAGCTGGCCAAGACCTTTGTGCTCGACAGCGGCAAGCTGACCACCACGGCCGGCCTGTATTTGTCGCAGCAAAAGCTGGGCCTGACCTGGAACTTCAATGAATACCTGATGCAGGCCACGGGCGACCAGCCGGCGCTGCTGCAGACGGCGAGCGGCACGCCAGGCTATATCGGCCCGGCCTTCGGCGCCTGCTGCTCGCGCGCCGTCGACATGGAATACCGCACGGTGTCGCCGTATCTGAACCTGGCCTGGGAGAGCGGTGCGCTGAATCTCGACGGCGGCCTGCGGCGCGACCGCCAGCATGCGAGCGGCACGGCCAACCAGGCCACCGGCGCGCAAGCGTATCTGCCGTCGACGGTGCAGCAGGTCGACTACACCTTGGGCCACACCTCGTACTCGCTGGGTGCGAACTACAAGCTGCAGGGGAATCTGGCCGTGTTTGCCCGCGTCAGCGAAGGCGTGGCCTTCAATGCCGACCGCATCCTGTTCGGCACGCCGCTCGATGGCAGCGTACCGGTAGCCATCAACACCGTGCGCCAGCTCGAAGGCGGCGTGAAATGGCGGCGCGGCCCCCTGAGCACCTTCGTCACCGTGTTCCAGGCCAAGACGAAAGAAAGCAATTACGAAGCGACCACCCAGCTGCGTACGGCCAACAGCTATGAGGCGAAGGGCGTGGAACTGGAAGCGGCCTACAGCGCCGGCGACTTCCGCATCAATGGCGGCCTGACGTTCACCGATGCCGAGATCACGGGCACGGCGGCGGCCGACGTGGCGCTGATCGGCAATACGCCGCGGCGCCAGGCGCGTGTCGTGTACCAGATCGCGCCCACCTATGAATGGGGGCAGGCTACCCTGGGCGCGAGCCTGGTCGGCACGGGCAAGTCGTGGGGCGACGATGCGCACACGATCACCTTGCCCGCCTACCAGGTGCTCAACGCCTTCGTCAATTACCAGCTCACGCCGCAGATGCAGGTGGCGCTGACGGCGAACAATCTGCTCGACAAGATCGGCTATACGGAAGTCGAGGGCGACGGCCATGCGGCCCGCTCGATCACGGGGCGCGCCGTCAAGGTCAGCCTGAAATACGCATTTTAAGCAAGGATAGGATTCATGATGTCGATACGCAGCCCCCTGGCGCGCCTGCTGGCGCCGCTCCCCACGCACTTGCGCGACGATGCGGCGCGCCGCTATGCGCGCCAGGAGGCGGTCTTGCTCGACCGCCTGGGTAGCCTGTATGGCCAGCGGCCGGACTTCCTGCCCTGGCTGGGCGACCTGATGGAAAGCGTGGGGCGGCTGTACGCGGCGCGCGCCCCCGAGCTGCGGCGGCAGGATGCGCAGCGCGAAGCGCAACCGGACTGGTTTGCCAGCCAGTCCATGCTCGGTTACAGCGCGTACGTGCAGCGCTTTGGCGGCAGCTTGCAGGGCGTGGCGGCGCGCATTGCCCACCTGCGCGAACTGGGCGTGACGTATCTGCACCTGCTGCCGTTCCTGCGTCCGCGCGCCGGCGAAAGCGATGGCGGTTTTGCCGTCGCCAGCTTCGAGGAAGTCGATCCCGCGCTGGGCAGCAATGCCGACTTGCTGGCGTTGACGGCGCAGCTGCGCGCGGCCGGCATCAGCCTGTGCTCGGACCTGATCCTCAACCACGTGGCCGACGACCATGCGTGGGCGCTGGGCGCCAAGGCCGGCGATCCGCTGCTGCGCGATTTTTTCCACACCTATCCCGACCGCGTGCAGCCGGACCGCTACGAGCGCACCGTGGGCCAGGTCTTCCCGCAGGCGGCGCCCGGCAATTTCACGTTCGTGCCGGAGCTCGAGCGCTGGGTCTGGACCACGTTTTACCCGTACCAGTGGGATTTGAATTACGCCAATCCGGCCGTCTTCGCGGCCATGGCCGGCGCCATGCTGGGCCTGGCCAACAAGGGTATCGAGGTGTTCCGCCTCGATTCGACGGCCTTCCTGTGGAAGCGCGAAGGTAGCGATTGCATGAACCAGCCCGAAGCCCACAGCCTGCTGCAGGCGTTGCGCGCGATCGCCGCCATCGTCGCGCCGAGCGTGCTGCTCAAGGCCGAAGCCATCGTGCCCACGCCCAAGCTGCCCGCCTATTTCGGCAGCGATGCGGCGCCTGAATGCCATATCGCCTATCACAGCAGCCTGATGGCCGCCGGCTGGGGCGCGCTGGCCGAGGAAAGCACGGATTTGCTGCAGCAGGTGATCGCCGCCACGCCGCCGCTGCCGCCGGCCGCCAGCTGGCTCAGTTATGTGCGCTGCCACGACGACATCGGCTGGAACGTGCTGCTCAACGAAGCGGGCGCGAACGGACCGGCGCGCCTGGCGCGCATCGCGCAGTTTTTTGCCGGTGCGCCCGGCAGCTATGCGCGCGGCGCCGCCTTCCAGAGCAGCAGCGCCGACAAGGCGCATGGCAGCAACGGCATGGCCGCTTCGCTGACCGGGCTGGAAAGCGCCGCCACGGTGCAGGAGCAGGAATACGCGCTGCGGCGCCTGCTGCTGCTGCATGGCCTGGCCTTGAGCTTTGGCGCCTTGCCCGTGCTGTACATGGGCGATGAACTGGGCATGACCAACGATCACAGCTACACGCAGCGGGCCGACCGGGCGATGGACAGCCGCTGGCTGCAGCGTCCCGCGTTCGACGACAGCCTGCTGGCATGGCGCCACGATGGTGTGAGCGCCAGCGGACGGCTGTATCTGGCGTTGCGCCAGCTGGTCGACGTGCGCCGGCGCTTGCCGGCCCTGGCCGCCGCCGCGCCGCGCAGCGTGCTGCCCGCCGATACGCCGGCCGTGCTGGCGCTGTTGCGCGGCGACGCGTTTCTCAACCTGAGCAATTTCAGCGGCGCCAGCCAGCGCTACACTTTACCCCCGGGCGAATGGCGCAACAGCCTCGATGGCAGCGTGCTGTCCGGCACGGTGGGCTTGCAGCCCTGGCATATGCTGTGGTTGGAAAGGGAACCAGCATGAGCGATGCCGGCGCGCACCGTCCGCATCTGTCGTTCTGGCAGATCGTCAACATGAATGTCGGCTTTTTCGGCATCCAGTTCAGCTTTGGGCTGCAGCAAAGCAGCATGAGTCCCATCTACAAATACCTGGGCGCCGACGAGGCGAGCCTGCCCTACCTGTGGCTGGCCGGCCCCATGACGGGGTTGCTCGTGCAACCATTGATCGGCGCCATGAGCGACCGCACGGTGACGCGCTGGGGCCGCCGCACGCCGTATTTCCTGATCGGCGCCATCCTGTGCAGCCTGGGCCTGCTGGCCATGCCGTTCAGCCCCACCCTGTGGATGGCGGCCAGCCTGCTGTGGATACTCGACGCGGCCAACAATGTGACGATGGAGCCCTACCGCGCCTTTGTCAGCGACAAGCTCGACAAGAAGCAGCACTCGCTGGGTTTTCTCACGCAAAGCGCGTTTACGGGACTGGGACAGACACTGGCTTACCTGACGCCGTCGTTGCTCGTCATGCTGGGCATGAACAAGGATGCCGTCAATGGCAGCCATATCCCGCACATCGTCATCGCCGCCTTCATGATCGGCGCCGTGTTCTCGCTCGCCTCGGTGTTGTGGACCTTGAAGACGACGCCGGAAAACCCGCTCACGGCGGCCGAGCTGGCGGCCATTCGCAGCCGTCCGCCGGGCTGGCGCCACACGCTGGCCGATATCGGCGCGGCCTTGCGCGACATGCCGCCGACGATGAAGCAGCTGGCCCTCGTCAACCTGTTCCAGTGGTACGCCATGTTCTGCTACTGGCAGTACATCGCGCTGTCGCTGGCGGCCACCCTGTTTCACACGACGGACCCCGCGTCGCAAGGTTTTCGCGACGCGGGCCTGTTGAACGGGCAGGTGGGCGCCTTCTACAATTTCGTCGCCTTTGTCGCCGCCTTCGCGCTGGTGCCGTTCACGCGCCGCTTCGGTCCCAAGCGCATGCACAGCGTGTGCCTGTGCGCGGCCGGCGTGGGCATGCTGGGCATCCCGCTGATCCACAGCCCGGCGCTGCTGTTGCTGCCGATGCTGGGCGTGGGCCTGGCCTGGGCCAGCATCATGGGCAATCCCTACATCATGCTGGCCGGCTGCATTCCGCCCGAGCGCACGGGTGTCTACATGGGCATTTTCAATATGTTCATCGTCATCCCGATGATCATCCAGATCTTCACCTTGCCGCTGTATTACCGCAGCTGGCTGGGCGGCAATCCGGAAAACGTCATCCGGCTCGCCGGTGCCCTGTTGCTGTGCGCGGCGGTGGCCGTACTGTTCGTCAAGCTGCGCCCGCCGCAGACCGGCAAGGCTTGACGGCAGGCGAAAAAAAACCGGCGCTGCCGGTTTTTTTTATCTGCCTCGAAGAACAATTACTCTTCGATCGCCATCTGGCTTTGCAGGTAGTTCTGGATGCCGACCTTGGCGATCAGGTCGATCTGCGTTTCGAGCCAGTCGATATGCTCTTCCGTGTCTTCAAGGATCATCAGGAACAGGTCGCGCGAGACGTAGTCGCCCGCTTTTTCGCTGATGGCGATGCCTTCCTTGACGGTGGCGTGCGCGGCGCGTTCCAGCTTCAAGTCGCATTCCAGCATTTCCGGCGTGTTCTCGCCGATCAGCAGCTTGTGCAGCGCTTGCAGGTTAGGCAGGCCGTCGAGCATCAGGATGCGGTCGATCAGCTTGTCGGCGTGTTTCATTTCGCCGATCGATTCTTCGTATTCCTTCTTGCCCAGCTTTTCCAGGCCCCAGTGCTTGTACATGCGCGCATGCAGGAAGTACTGGTTGATGGCCGACAGTTCGTTGGTGAGCTGTGCGTTGAGCATGCGGATGACTTCTTTATCGCCCTTCATGGGATTTCCTTTGTTCTGTGTCGTGTTCGATGATGAAACCGCAGGCTGCTGGCGTTCACTGCCGGGTGGCGTTGGCTGCCTGGTGGCGCGCAGGTTGCCGGTTTCGCTATGCCCGCATGATAGCGCAAAATGCCGGCGATTTCCGGTGCTAAACGGCATTTTTCCGTCTTTTTAACGTAAATATCGTGCGAATAAAACCCATTCTCAAATGGATTGCTCACTTGCGCCGTTTTTTATTTGTTAAGGAAAATGAAGGCCATTCTCATTCGCGTTTCCAGCGCTGTTTTGCCGCCGCTGGCGCGCGTGCATGGCCGCGCTGAAAAGGCGCGAAATGTTGGTCCGTTCTTGCTTTTCTGCCTTCTTGGCCGACGCCGGCGATGCGATAATCGGGCAGCGATATTTACTGAAAAAGGATAGCAAGATGATGCTGCATATACCCGGCGTGCTGACGCCGGAACAGGTGACGCAGTTTCGCCAGCGCCTGGCGCAGACGGACTGGGTCGACGGACGCGCCAGCGTCGGAGCGCAAGGCGCGCAAGTCAAGCGCAACCGCCAGCTGGCCGAAGGTTCGCCGCTGGCGCTGGAGCTGGGCGAGATCGTCAGCCGCGCGCTGATGGCCAATCCGCTGTTCTTTGCGGCCGTGCTACCGCTGCGCATCCTGCCGCCATTCTTCAACAGCTATGCGGGCGGCGAGCACTATGGCTTGCATATCGACGGCGCCATCCGCACGCCGAAAAACGGCATGCAATCGATGCGCGCCGACGTCTCGTCGACCGTATTCCTGAGCGAGCCGGACGAGTACGAAGGCGGCGAGCTGGTGGTGGTCGATTCCTACGGCACGCATGAAGTGAAACTGCCGGCCGGCGACGTGATCGTGTATCCGTCGAGCAGCGTGCATCAGGTGCTGCCCGTCACCAGCGGCGAGCGTATCTGCTCCTTCCTGTGGACGCAAAGCATGGTGCGCGAGGACTGGAAACGCAGCATGCTGTTCGAGCTCGATCAGAATATCCAGAGCGTGCGCGCGGCGCATGGCGATTCACCGGCGACGGTGGGACTGACGGGGCATTATCATAATTTGCTCAGGATGTGGGCGGAGATGTAAGGCTGGGGTCAGACCCCCGGCGACGTTGGCGCTGAACTGGGCGTTGGCGGTGTTGAGGGTCTGACCCCATAGCAGGCAAAAAAAAGTCTGCCTGGCCCGGGGATGTAGGCTGGCAGACTGAAACAAGCAAATCGCTTGACTAAAACGGGCGCAAAAAAGCAAGCAGGGCACAGGGTGCGGTGCTTGCGGGCTGGCAGCGGCCCAAGGGCCGCCGGAAGGCTAGCTCAGTTGGAAGGTCAGCGGTACTAAAACGTAGACGGGCACGGGCTTGCCGTTTTCGATCATCGGCTTGAACAGCGCGCGCTGCGCGGCCTGGCGGCCTGCTTCGTCGAGGTTGTTGTAGCCGGTCGATTTCTGGATCAGGATTTGCTCGGGCAAGCCTTTTTCATTGATCAGGATGCGCAGCACGACGGTGCCGCTTTCGCCCAGACGGCGCGACAGATTCGGGTAGATCAGTTGCGGCGCCTTGATGTATTCGACGCTGCTGACGGTGCGCGGTGTCGAAGGTGCTGGCGGCGTCGGCGATGGTGCCGCTGGCGCTGTTGGTGCGGCGGTGGCGACAGGTGCCGCTTCGGCGCGCGTCGGCTGCGGCGGCGTGATCGTCGGTTCGCTTGGCGCCACGGCGATCAGCGGCAGCGGCGGGATCACGGCGCGCGGCACGGGCGCGCTCAGTTCCACGGTTTTCGGTACGGACGGCGCCGGCGGTTTCGGCGGCGCCGGCGGGGCGATGATGCTGATGGTCGTGATGGTCGGCATGGCCGCCGTGACGACGCGGTTCAAGAGCCCGCTCTGGATCGCGTAAAAGCCGGCGATATGCAGGACGACGATGGCCATCAGCGGCGCGAATTTGTTGCGCTTCTTGTCGAAGTCGGCAAATTGCTGCACGGCCTGCACCGTTACGGGCGGGGGCATCATCGTCATGGCATTCATCGCTTTCTTAGTTTGTCAGTACAGCTCGCATCAATACGGTTTCTTGCAGCGCCACGGTGGCGTTCAGGTGATCGTTCAGCACTTCCCGCGCGAAGGTGTGGCATTTGCCGCAGCAGGTGGCCACGCCCAGGTCGCGGCGCAGTTCGGCCATGCTGGACAGGCCAAGATCAACGGCTTGACGGATTTCACGATCAGATATGTTGTTGCAGACACATACAATCATTGATACACCTTCTGGCTGGAGGATGAACAGACACTAGTGCTTGGAAGCATTGTTGCTAGTGTTTTAATGAGAATCATTATCATTACGTTTCATTGTCGCGCAAAGTGCGGGACAATGCAAGCGATTTTGATCAAGTGTGCGGCAGTTGGCGGCCTGGCGCGGCGCATCGATATGCCATTTCTTCGGATGGCGCAGCCCTTGATGGGGGCGGCTCTCCGGGCTAAATAAAAACTATTCGCATTCATGTTTATAATGCTGGTATTGTCTCGGACGGTCGCCGTCTGGACATATTGAAAGGCCGCTTGTCGGTAATGCGCAACAGTTGCGTTTTACCTCACAACACCCACGTCAAACACGATGCGCCACGCGCAGCAGTCTGTCCCCGGTGTTCTTAATTTGAACGGAATTTGCTCATGACTCTAGTTCCACCCATGATGACGCTCGACGCGCTGGCAGTTGGCCAGAGCGGCACGGTGTTGCATATCACGCCCCACACGGCAGGACAGACGGAGGACGGCGTCGACCTCGTCCGCCGCCTGATGGAGCTGGGATTCGTTCCCGGCGAACGCATCCGCATGCTCAAGCGCGGCATTCCCGGCGGCGATCCGCTGGCCATCAAGGTGGGCAATGCCACGTTCGCGCTGCGCCGCTTCGAAGCGGCGCTGATTACGATTCAACCGCTGCTTCAACCGGAATGACCATGGGTGCTGTCGAAACAATCGTCGATGCGGGCGTGCACAAGCCGCCGCATCAGCCACAAATTGCCTTGCTGGGCAATCCGAACTGCGGCAAGACCGCCCTGTTCAACCGTTTGACGGGCGCACGCCAGAAAGTGGCGAACTACGCCGGCGTCACCATCGAGCGCAAGGAAGGCCATTTCACGTCGCCCGCCGGCAAGCCCGTGCGCGTGCTCGACCTGCCGGGGGCCTACAGCCTGTCGGCCACCACGCCCGATGAAGCGATCACGCGCGACGTAGTGGGCGGCCTGCGCCGCGGCGACCCGCGTCCGGACGCCATCATCTGCGTCGTCGACGCCACCAATTTGCGCCTGAATTTGCGCCTGGTGCTGGAAGTCAAGCGCCTGGGCCTGCCCATGCTGCTGGCGCTGAACATGACGGACGTGGCGCGCAAGCGCGGCATGGTCATCGACACGGCCAGGCTGTCGCAGGAACTGGGCATGCCCGTAGTGGAAACCATCGCGGTGCAGCATGATGGCGAAAAAGCCCTGCTCGACGCCATCGACGCCATGCTGCCGCTGCCGGTGGTGGAAGCGAAACCGCTGGCGGCCATCGATGCCGTCAGCGTCGAAGAAACCCAGCGCGAAGTGCGCCGCATCCTGGCCGCCGTCAGCAACGACACGCGCGACAGCGGCAACCTGACGGAAAAGATCGACGACGTGGTGCTGCACCCCGTTTTCGGTCCCATCATCCTGGCCGTGCTGATGTTCCTGATCTTCCAGGCCGTGTTTGCCTGGGCCGCCACGCCGATGGAAATGATCACCGATGGCGTGGGCCACCTGGGCGCCCTGCTGACGGCAAACATGCCTGACGGCCACCTGAAAAGCTTGCTGGTGGAAGGCATCATCGGCGGCGTCGGCAGCGTGCTGGTCTTCCTGCCGCAGATCCTGATTTTGTTCTTCTTCATTCTGAGCCTGGAAGACTGCGGCTACCTGCCGCGCGCGGCCTTTTTGCTGGACCGCCTGATGGGCGGCGTGGGCCTGTCGGGCCGCGCCTTCATCCCGCTGCTGTCGAGCTTTGCCTGCGCCATTCCCGGCGTGATGGCGGCGCGCACCATCCAGAATCCGCGCGACCGCCTCGTCACCATCATGATCGCGCCGCTGATGACGTGTTCGGCGCGCTTGCCCGTATATGCGCTGATCATCGCCGCCTTCATTCCGGAACGCCAGGTGTGGGGCTATTTGAGCCTGCAAGGCCTGGTGCTGTTCGTCCTGTACTTTGCCGGCATCATCTCGGCCATGGCCGTGGCATGGGTCATGAAGCGCAGCATGGGTGTGCGCGGCAACCAGCCGCTGCTGCTGGAACTGCCGGCCTACCACTGGCCGCATTTGCGCAACCTGGCCGTCAGCCTGTGGGAGCGCGCGAAGATCTTCCTCACGCGCGTCGGCACCATCATCCTGAGCCTGATGATCATCCTGTGGTTCCTCAGCACCTTCCCCGGCCCGCCGGACAACGCGATCCACCCGCCGATCTATTACAGCCTGGCCGGCATCCTGGGCCGCGGCCTGGAAGTGATCTTCGCGCCGATCGGTTTCAACTGGCAGATCTGCATCGCGCTGGTGCCGGGCATGGCGGCGCGTGAAGTTGCCGTCGGCGCCTTGGGCACCGTGTATGCGCTGTCGCAAACGGGCGACGCGCTTGCCACCACGCTCGAGCCGCTGATCGCCCATTCGTGGTCGATGGCCACCGCGCTGTCCCTGCTGGCCTGGTATGTATTCGCGCCGCAGTGCCTGTCGACCCTCTCCGTGGTGAAACGCGAGACGGGCGGCTGGCGCTATCCGCTGCTGATGGCCGGCTACATGTTCGCCCTGGCGTATGCCGCCTCGTTCATCACGTACCGCATCGCCCTGATGCTGGGCGCTTAGGAGAAAAGCATGTGGCAAACCCTCATCGTCGCCCTGATCGTCGCAGCCGCGCTGCTGCATTTTTCGACCAAGTACCTGCCGGCCGGCGTGCGCCGCGCCATCGTGCGTGGCCTCGTGCGCTGCGGCCTCGATGAGGCGAAGATGTCGACCTTCTTCAAGGTGGCGCCCGGTTGCGGCAGCGGCTGCGGTTCCTGCGGCTCCTGCGACAGCCCGCCGCCGCCGTCCGCCACGCCACCGGCCGACGGCAGCAGCAAGCGCGTGATCCTGATGCAGGTGCAGCGCTAGGGCTTGTATTTCAGTGTAGCCACGGGCGCGCCTGTGGGCTACACTGGGCTTTCCGCATGGCAAGGAGTGGCAATGGCGATACTGTTGATCTTCATGTTTCTGTTTGCGGTCGCCACCTGGCTGCTCGCCAGCCGGCGCGGCCGCCACGGGGGACTCTGGTTCGGCATCGGCCTGTTCCTCGGTCCGTTTGCCTTGCTGGCGGTGGCGGCCCTGCCGCCCGTTGCGCCAAGCTGAATGAAAAAAACCCGCGCATGCGGGTTTTTTTACGTCTGCAGCGCTGCGCTTACGCTTTGCCGGCCAGCTTGTCGACCACCGGTACCAGCGCGGCCGGGCGGCAGCCGAAGGCGGCCAGGCGGCCTTGCGCGTCGGGCGCCAGGTCCAGGTCATACGGCAAACGGCCTGCCACCAGCCACAGTCTGTCGTGCGGCAGGGCTTTGACCAGGCGGCGCTGGCCGCCGACGAACATGGCGTTATACGTTTGCAGCACGATCTGCCGCGCGCCTTGCGCAAAGGCGATGGCTTCATTGACTTCGTCGTCCAGCGCCTCGGCCGACAAGGCATACTCGCGTACGTCCAGGCCCGCTTCGAGCAGCGCCGGCAGCATCGAGCTGCGCGCTTCCTTGTTGCGGCCCAGCGCCACTTCGTCGATTTCGCTGCGCGAGCGCACTTCCACCGTCAGCAGGGTCACGGGCAGGCTGGCATCGAGCGGGCGGTAGTCGCCCTGCACGCGCAAGGCGGCCTTTTGCAGCAGCTGCGACAGGGCCATGGCGGCCGGCTGCATCAGCGCCGGCGGGGTGACGGGGCGTGTGCGCCAGTCGCGCACGGCGCGGTTGCGCTTGAGTTCCGCCACGCGCGCGCAAGCCGCGTCGATGCGGGCGATGGCAATGTCGCCGCGCTCCACGGCGGCGATGACGGCATCGATGGCGGCCGTCTGCTGCGCTTCGCGGTGCGAGATGAGGACGATGTCGGCGCCAGCCTGCAAGGTGGCGATGGCGCCCTGGGCGATGCCGATGCCGTCGGCAATGGCCGCCATCTCCAGGCAGTCGGTGATGACGACGCCCTGGTATTTCAACTCGCCGCGCAGCAGGTCCGTCAGCACGCCTTTCGACAGGGTAGCCGGCACACTGGTATCGGCCTCGAAAGCGGGGAAGACCACGTGCGCCGTCATGATGGCATCGACGCCGCCGGCAATGGCCGCGCGGAACGGCGCCAGTTCCACGGCGCGCAGGCGTTCCTTGTCGTGCGGGACCAGGGCCATGGCGTAATGCGTGTCGGTGGCCGTGTCGCCGTGGCCGGGGAAGTGCTTGGCCGTGACGGCCACGCCGCTGGCGCGCTGGCCGCGCATGGCTGCCATGCCGTAGTCGATGACGGTGGCGGCATCCTCGCCATACGCGCGCACGCCGATGACGGGGTTGTTGCGGTTGT
The DNA here is from genome assembly GCF_033949445.1 of Janthinobacterium sp. GMG2. NCBI lineage: Bacteria > Pseudomonadati > Pseudomonadota > Betaproteobacteria > Burkholderiales > Oxalobacteraceae > Janthinobacterium > Janthinobacterium sp. GMG2. The sequence continues at coordinate 91,124 of NZ_JAXAWA010000001.1, forward strand.
TGTTCACATCCAGCACGGGCGCGAGCAGCATATTGATGCCCACCTGGCGCATTTCATCGCCGCTGATCTGGTTCATGCGTTCGCAGTCGTCGATGGAGCCGGCCGCCTGGAAGGCCATCGCCGCGGGAATCGGCGTGACCCCCTGTTCGATGCGCATCACCATGCCGCCTTCCTGGTCGATGGAGATCAGCAGCGGCGTGTCGGACACTTCCGCGTTGATCTCCTGCAGTTCGCGGCACAGGGCCGACACTTGCGCGGGCGTATGCACGTTGCGGCGGAACAGGATCACGCCGCCCACCTTCTTTTCGCGTATCAAGGTCTTGATATGCTCGTCCGCCTGCAGGGCGTCGAAGCCCACCATGAATAGCTGTCCTACTTTCTCGCGCAAACCCTGTTCCATGCTGCAACTCCTCCGGTATTCATTCTGATGACGACAAGTCCGTATTCTGGCCCCTGGTGACGCGTCTGGACAATCACCGGAAAAGCTGCCTTGGTTTTATACTTATTTTGGTATTGTATTGGATTTGGATATTTGCGCAAGTGGTTATTAAGTGGTATTGCTCCACTTGCGCAGCCGCGCTGTCAATCGAGGCGCTGGAACGAAGCCGATTGCGCCTTTGGCCAGTACAAGCCGAACACGGGCGGCAATTGCGGCAACTGGCTCGGGTCGAGCAGCTGGCCCGCTTCCAGGAACGGCAGCAGGGCCGACGCCAGTTTCACCTGGTTCGGCGAAATGCGCCGCACCAGATGGTGCGGGCGCAATTCCTGCGGGTGCGCCAGGCCGGCGGCGGCGATCAGTTCGGCCAGCGCCTTCATGGTGTTCTGGTGGAAGTGCGCCACGCGGGCGATCTTGTCGGGCACCACCAGCGCGCGCTGGCGCTGCGGGTCTTGCGTGGCCACGCCCGTGGGACAGCGGTCCGTGTGGCAGCTTTGCGACTGGATGCAGCCCAGCGCGAACATGAAGCCGCGCGCCGAATTGCACCAGTCGGCGCCCAGCGCAAGCAGGCGGGCGATGTCGAAGGCCGTGATGATCTTGCCCGAGCAGCCGATCTTGATCTTCGCGCGCAGATTGGCGCCCACGAGCGTGTTATGCACGAGCACCAACGCTTCCTGCAGCGGCGTGCCCACGTGGTCCGTGAATTCCAGGGGCGCGGCGCCCGTGCCACCTTCGCTGCCGTCGACGACGATGAAGTCGGGCGTGATGCCCGTTTCCAGCATGGCTTTGACGATGGCGAAGAACTCCCACGGATGGCCGATGGCCAGCTTGAAGCCCGTCGGCTTGCCGCCGGAGAGCGTGCGCAGGCGGTCGATGAAGTGCAGCATTTCCAGCGGCGTGGAAAAGGCGCTGTGCGCGGCCGGCGAGACGCAATCCTCGCCCACCATCACGCCGCGCGTGGTGGCGATCTCGATCGTCACTTTCGGCCCGGGCAGCACGCCGCCGTGGCCCGGCTTGGCGCCCTGCGACATTTTCAGCTCGATCATTTTCACTTGCTCCGAGCTGGCGTTGGCGATGAAGCGTTCTTCCGAAAATGTACCGTCCTGGTTGCGGCAACCGAAGTAGCCGGAGCCGATTTCCCACACCAGGTCGCCCCCGTTTTCGCGGTGGTAGGGGCTGATGCTGCCTTCGCCCGTGTCGTGCATGAAGCCGCCGCTGCGCGCACCGCCGTTCAGGGCCAGGATGGCGTTGGCCGACAGGGCGCCAAAGCTCATCGCCGAGATATTGAAGACGCTGGCCGAATACGGCTTTTCACGTGGGCAGTCCGGATGGTTGCCGATCTCGATGCGGAAGTCGTGGCCCGTTACCTTGGCGGGCGCGATGGAATGGTTGATCCATTCGTAGCCCGCTTCATACACGTCGAGCTGGGTGCCGAACGGACGCTTGTCCGTCTGCTCCTTGGCGCGCTGGTAGACGATGCTGCGCTGGCTGCGCGAGAACGGCGTCGCTTCGCTGTCGCTTTCCAGGAAATACTGGCGGATTTCGGGGCGGATGCTCTCAAAAAAGAAGCGGAAATGCGCGAGGATGGGGTAATTGCGGCGCAGGGCGCGCTTCGTTTGCAGCAGGTCGCTGATGCCGACCAGGGTCAGCGCACCGGCCAGCACGGGCAGCCAGTAATGATCGTAGTAAAACAGGGACAGGACAAAGATGGCTGCCGTCGCAATGAAGGTCAGGTAGCGAAATGGTACTAGGTGCATGGGCACTCCGGTGAAGTCAGACTGGTAACTGTCGAGTCTACCTTCGATTCGCCGAACGTGCTGGAGGGAAAGAAAGCGGCGCCCGGTGGACGCCGCGTGAAGACTTAGCGCTGTGCGGCGCGGATACGCTCGACACGCTCTGCGCTGGCCGGATGGCTAGACAGGTAGGGCGTGCCGTGATCCAGCTTGCCCAGGGCGACAAACACTTGCGCCAGGTGTTCCAGTGGAATAGCGTTCTGGCGCAGCATGGCGATCGCGTAGTCGTCCGCCTCGCGCTCGACGTCGCGCGAATACTTCAAGTCCAGCAGCAGCGGCGGCAAGGTCGCCACCACGGTCGACACGTCGCCGAACAGCAGCGCCGCGCCGGCGCCCACGGCCGACGTCTGGATCAGGCGGCGCGTCAGGTGGCGCTGCTGCAAATGGCCCAGTTCATGCGCCAGCACGCCCATGATGGCATCGTCGTCCGGCATCAGTTCCACCATTTCATCGGTCAGCACGATGTCGCCGGACGGCAGGGCGAACGCGTTCGGACCGATCTTGCTCTTGCGGAAAACGATGCGGTGCTCGGGCGTGCTGTCGCCGGGCGTGGCCAGGCGCGCGAACCGGGCGCGCAAGGCTTGCTGGCGCGCGTCAGCGAGCTTGCTTGCCTCAAACACGTGTTCGTCGAGGAAATCGAGCACGCCCTGGCCCAGCTGGCGCTCGACGGACTGGGGAATCGCATACGCGACCCCCTTCGCCACGACCGGCAGCAGGTACTGATAGCTGAGCCACAGGGCCAGCACGGTGGCGACCGTGGCCAGCAGGGCGCCGCGCCAGCTTTGCTGCAGCCGCACCACCCAGCCGTCGCGGTGGCCCGTGTCATGCAGCACGGCGTTGAAGGCCGCCTGGTCGGCGATTTCCAGGTAGGCGCCGTCGGGAAAGCTGACCTTGCGCACGGCATGGCTGCTGCGTTCGGACACGTGCAGCTCGCCCAGCGGACAGCTGCGCTCGATATCGCCGGCCAGCACGGCCATGCCATCGCGCACGCTGAGCGTGACGTGGTACAGGCGCGAGGTCTGGCCGTCGAAATAGCGCGCGGGCACGGGGGCCGCGCCCGGCGCTTGATTGTCGAGCGTCATGTTACAGCGACAGGTCGAAGTCCAGCAGGTCGACCATGCCTTCGCCCGTGGCCGACACTTGCTCGCCGGTGGCGGCGACAAAGGCGTCGAGGCTGCCGTGCACCAGCATCGAAGTCGCTTCCAGGCGGTACTTCAGCCAGCGCACGTGGGCGAATGGCGAAAACAGGCCCAAGGTGACGACGATGCCCAGCAGGTTGGTCAGCATGATGAAGGTGGTGCGGCCCCACGTCAGCTGCGACTGGAACTGGTGCTGCTGCAGGCGCGTATGGTTCCAGATCAGGTTCTGGATCATGGTCAGGAACAGCGGCAGCACGATAAAGGCCCAGGCATACAGGGCGGCCACGGCGCCGAAGATGCTGCCGGCCTTGGTGACATCGTTGGCATCGGTGGCAAACGTGGCGAAGACGCTGGCGAAGACGACAAAGATCAGGACCAGGAAACCGGCCAGCAGCAGGGCGAAGAACAGCAAATAGGTTTTGTAGAAGCTGCCGACCGAGGCGTCGAAGCTGAAGTTGCTGCTGCCGAAGCGGCTTTGCGTGTGCTGGAAGCGCTTCAGGCGCTGGTGCAGGAACGGCGTCATCAGGCCAGCCGTGAAGGTATTGAGGATGGGCAGCCACAGGAAGTATTTGTAGGCTTCTTTGGCGCTGCCGTCAAAGCCGAAGCGGATGCCGCGGTAGCTGGTGTTGTACAGCTTGAATTGCAGGCTTTTCCACACCAGCCATGGCAGCACGGCCATCATCAAGACGAGCATGATCAGGCCGATGATGGGCGAGATCTGGAAGGCGATGTTGTAGCCGCCGATCAGCACGACGGCCGCGATGCGGCCCTTCAGGATGGCCACGGCATTGCCATGGTATTCGAAGCTGCTGCCAGCCAGGTGGGTGCTGGAATAGAAATAGCGGTTGCGGCGCACCTTGGCCCAGGCGGAGTAAATGCCCAGGGTGACGATGCTCAGCAGCAGGTTGACGATCCAGATGCGGAAGTATTCGCTGCCCGTGGCGCTGAAGGTGATGGCTTCGCGCTTGGGCGTGGTGTTGTTGGTGTCGAAATCCACAGGGGGTTTCCTTACTTATTGGAAACAAAACAAGATAAGGGAAGATTGAAAAGTTATCAATTGAAAATACTGTTTTTCGCAATTTTTTTGCAGATTCCCTTGCGCCGCCCCGATCCGGCCGTCCCGGCTATACTGGAACTCAACCATCGCTTAACGGGAAAACCATGATCGTCGTCCATCATCTGAACAATTCGCGCTCGCAGCGCGTGCTCTGGCTGCTCGAGGAACTGGGCCTCGATTACGAGGTCAAGCGCTACCAGCGCGACCCGAAAACCATGCTGGCGCCCGCCTCGCTGAAGGCCGTCCATCCGCTGGGCAAGTCGCCCGTGATCACGGATGGCGCCAACACCATCGCCGAATCGGGCGCCATCATCGAGTACCTGGTCGAGCGCTACGGCAATGGCCGCTTGATCCCGGCGGCGGGCACGCCGGAGAAGCTGCGCTGGACCTACTGGCTGCATTTCGCGGAAGGCTCGGCCATGCCGCCGCTGCTGATGAAGCTGGTATTCGACAAGGTCGAATCGTCGCCGATGCCGTTTTTCGTCAAACCGATCGCGCGCGGCATCGCCAGCAAGGTCAAGAGCAGCTTCATCCTGCCCAATATCGACAGCCAGCTGGCTTACATGGAAGCGGAGCTGGAGAACAGCAAATGGTTTGCCGGCAATGAATTCACGGCGGCCGACATCCAGATGAGCTTTCCACTGGAAGCGGCGGCCATGCGCGGCGGACTCGACGAGCGCCTGCCGAAGCTGACGGCGTTCCTGCAGCGCATCCATGCGCGGCCAGCCTACCAGCGGGCGCTCGAACGTGGCGGGCCCTACGATTTCGCAAAGTAAAATGATGAGTGCGGAAGATGGCATGCAAGGAAATTAATATTACTTTTTCATATTATTTTGCTATAGAATATTTTCCTTCATGCAACCATCTAACCGCGCTGCGATGCGCTCCTTCCATGCTCAAAAGAATAACGCTTGTTTCCGCCCTGATGCTGCTATTCACGGGATGCGCAATTAAACAGACAGTCAAGCCGGTGGAGCATTTCGCCAGCAAGGAAGTATGCATTCTGGATAACCCCGATGTGCGAGTCGGGTTTATTACGTCGTACAAGCGAGCGCTCGAAGGCAAGGGATATATCGCCCGTCAACTGCCGCCTACCGCATCGATCATCGAATGCCCCCTGACGTCCACCTACACGGCAAACTGGCGTTGGGATCTGGCGATGTACATGAATTATGCGAATATTAAGGTGTACAACAATGGCAAAGTGGTGGGCGAAGTCGTATACGACGCCAAACGCGCCGGCATGAATACGGCGAAGTTCATCGATGCGGATCAAAAGATTGGCGAGTTGGTCAATCAACTCTTCCCAGGCGGCGCGGGGATGTGAAACTGCTTTCGGAGCGGCCCATACGGTAAAATGATCGATTCAACCAGTATCCATTTACCGCATGGCCAGACTCCTCGCTATCGACGGCTTGAATATCGTACGCCGCGTCTACGAAGCCAGTCCTGAACCCGATTCCGACCTGAAGGCGGAGATCGCGCTGCGCCATGCGCTGTCGTCGTTCCGCACGCTCATCAACGACCACGAGCCGACGCATATCCTGCCGGCCTTCGATTTCGGCGGCCCGACCTGGCGCCACGCCCTGTATGCCGGTTACCGCGAGGGACGCCAGCCCATGCCGCAGGTGCTGCGCGACGCCTTGCCCGGCTTTTACGCCACCCTGGTCAGCTTCGGCATGCACGTGGTCAGCATTCCTGAGGTCGAGGCCGACGACGTAATCGGCACGGCCGTCATGCGCTGGCTGCACGAGGGGCGCGGCGCAGCCGTCATCGCCACCACCGACAAGGATTTGCACGGTCTGATCGCCCACGGCGCGCTCGTGTGGGACCACTTCAAGGGTGTCTGGCACGACCACGCCTGGGTCGAGAAAAAGTTCGGCGTGCCGCCGGAACTGCTGCCCGACCTGCTGGCGCTGATGGGCGACGTCACCGACAGCATCCCCGGCGTGTCGAAGATCGGCCTGAAGACGGGCGCAAAACTGTTGCGCGCCTACGGCAATATTGACGCCGTGATGGCCGGCGCGGGCATTTTACCGGGCGCGCTGGGCGAAAGCCTGCGAAAAGAGCGGGAAATACTGTATCTTTCAAGAAAGTTAGTTGCGCTCAAGACCGACGTGACCTTGGGCGTCACCTGGAACAAGCTGGTGTGGGAAAAGTAAAGCGCCAGGCAAGAACAATCAAGCAAGGGAAGTAAATCATGATGTTAAAGACAGTCCTGATCGATAGCAGCGCCGTGGCGCGCGGCCTGCTGAACACGGTCCTGACCGATGGCGGCTACGATGTCTGCGGGCAGACGCATACGAGCGCGCTGGGGCTGGCGCTGCTGGTCAAGCACCATCCGCATTTCGTCTGCATCGCGCGCGAGCAGGTGGAAGACGGGACCAACGTGGTGCAGACCATCCGCGCCCAGTATCCGAAGACGCTCATTTTCATGGTCTCGGGCGGCATCGACGCCACCTCGCTGCAGGCGGCCCACGCCATGGGCGTGTCGGGCTTCATCGTGAAACCGTTCATGGCCGACACGGTCCTGAAAACCGTGCGCAATACGGTGATCGCCATGGTGCGCAAGCAGCAGGCTTTGGCCGCCGCCGCGCAAGGCAATAGTTAGACGCCAGCCAGGCCCGTCGCGCTGGCGATGATGCCGCCGCCGAGGCACACGTCGCCGTCGTACAGCACGGCCGACTGGCCAGGCGTGACGGCCCATTGCGCCTGGTCGAAGGCCAGGCCGAAGTGTTCATTCCCATCCGGCAGCAGCTGGCAAGCCACGTCGGCCTGGCGGTAGCGCGTCTTGGCGCTCAAGGCGCCCGCCTGCGGCGCCGTGCCGGCGACCCAGCTGGCCTGGTCGGCCGTCAAGGCCGGCGACAGCAGCCACGGGTGGTCATGGCCCTGCACCACCCACAGGGTGTTGTTGGCGATATCCTTGCGCGCCACATACCAGGCGTCGCTGCTGCCGTCCGCGTTCTGGTACGACTTCACGCCGCCGATGCCGATGCCCTTGCGCTGGCCCAGGGTATAAAAACTCAGTCCCACATGTTCGCCCACGGTCTTGCCGTCGGCCGTTTTCATCGGACCCGGCTTGTACGACAGGTAGCGGTTCAAGAATTCGCGGAACGGGCGCTCGCCGATAAAGCAAATGCCCGTCGAATCCTTCTTCTGCGCGTTCGGCAGCGCCAGTTTTTCAGCGATCTTGCGTACTTCCGTCTTCGGGATTTCACCGAGCGGAAACAGGGTTTTCGACAACTGCGCCTGGTTCAGCCGGTGCAGGAAGTAGCTCTGGTCCTTGCTGGCGTCGACGGCTTTGAGCAGTTCATAACGGCCCGCATCGGTCGGCGCCTGGCGCACGCGCGCATAGTGGCCGGTGGCGATCAGGTCGGCGCCCAGGGTCATGGCGTGGTCGAGGAAGGCCTTGAACTTGATTTCGGCGTTGCACAGCACGTCCGGGTTCGGCGTGCGGCCGGCCTGGTATTCGCGCAGAAAATCGGCGAACACGCGGTCCTTGTATTCGGAGGCGAAATTGACGGCTTCGATATCGACGCCGATGACGTCGGCCACGCTGGCCGCGTCGATCCAGTCCTGGCGCGTGGAGCAGTATTCCGAATCGTCGTCATCTTCCCAGTTTTTCATGAACAGGCCGATGACTTCATAGCCTTGTTCCTTCAGCATCCATGCCGCGACCGAGGAATCGACCCCGCCCGACATGCCGATAACGACTTTCTTCTTGCTCATCTTGCTTTCCAGTGTACTTTAGATAATGTTGCTATGCGCTATTGAAAACGGACGCATGCGTGTGCAGCAGGGCCAGCGGCGCGCGCCTGCCAGCCAGGTATTCGTCCACGCACTGCAGCACCAGCGGGCTGCGGTGGCGCTCCTGGCACGCGGCCAGCTCGTCGCGCGTCATCCACAAGGTGCGGATGATGCCTTCGTCCAGCGGGCGGTCATGCTCGGCGCCGGCCGTGCCGCAAAAGGTGAAGCGCAAGTAGGTCACGTCCTCGCCCGTGCGCAAGGACTGATAGCGCGACATGTACATGCCGACCAGTGCCGTGGGGATGAAATCGTAAGCCGCTTCTTCCAGCGTTTCGCGGATCACCGCCTGCTCCAGCGACTCGAACGGGTCGAGGTGGCCGGCCGGTTGATTGATCTTGATGCCTTCGCTGGTCTCTTCTTCAATCAGTAAAAACAGGCCGTCGCGTTCGACGATGGCGGCAACGGTGACAGAGGGTTTCCAGATTCTCGGCATGATTCCATCCTTGAAAGAGCCGACATTTTATCTTGTTCTGCGCGCGCGGTTTGAAGCCGGCCTTTTGTTGCGCGGACATATTGATAAATGACAACGTTTTAGCAAATAGCGGTGGGAGGTACTTACGTCTGTCCCGGGGAGCGCACTAGCATGGGGGCTTAGTCGGCAAGAGGGCAGCAAGCGCCCGCTAATATAGGCTTTCCCTGTGGTCAAAACAAGCGCGTACGCGTGCTCGACTGTGGTGAGATTGACACACCTTTCCCACAATATGGTCGCCATACCGCATGGCGGAACAAGGATTGGTATTACGGGTAAATTAGTGTCGTACGACTAAAAGTTGCTGCTTCACAAACGTTTAACGCGCTGCTTTCCGTGTTAGATTCTAGTCAGTTTATCAATTAGCGGAGGCATCATGAGGATAGGCATACCGGCCGAAACACGGCCTGGTGAAACGCGGGTGGCGGCAACGCCCGAGACAGTCAAGAAGCTGGCAGCCAAGCATCAAGTCGTCGTGCAGTCCGGAGCGGGCCTGCAAGCCTCGATTCCCGACGACGCCTATGCCGCCGCCGGCGCGCAGATCGGCACCGCCCAGGAAGCCTATGGCTGCGCCATCGTGCTCAAGGTGCGCGCGCCCGATGCCGATGAACGGGCCCTGATGGCCAGCGGCACGGTGCTGATCGGCATGTTGAACCCGTTTGACGCGGACAATATCGCCGCCATGGCCACGGCCGGCCTGTCCGCCTTCGCCCTGGAAGCCGTGCCGCGCATCACGCGCGCGCAGTCGATGGACGTGCTGTCCTCGCAGGCGAACATCGCCGGCTACAAGGCCGTGCTGGTGGCTGCGAATACCTATCAGCGCTTCATGCCGATGCTGATGACGGCGGCCGGCACCGTCAAGGCGGCCCGCGTGCTGATCATGGGCGTGGGCGTGGCAGGACTGCAGGCGATCGCCACGGCCAAGCGCCTGGGCGCCGTCATCGAAGCGTCCGACGTGCGCCCGCCCGTCAAGGAACAAGTGGAGTCCCTGGGCGCCAAGTTCCTCGACGTGCCTTTCCTCACCGATGAAGAAAAAGAGATCGCCAAGGGTTCGGGCGGCTATGCGCGCGCCATGCCGGCCGACTGGATGCGCCGCCAGGCCGAACTCGTGCACGAACGGGCGAAACTGGCCGACATCATCATCACCACCGCGCTGATTCCCGGCCGCGCCGCGCCCGTGCTCATTTCCGAAGAAACGGTGAAAGCCATGAAACCGGGCTCCGTCATCGTTGACCTGGCCGTCGAGCAGGGCGGCAATTGCCCGCTGTCGGAACTGGGCAAGACGGTGGTCAAGCACGGCGTCTACATCGTGGGCGAGCCGAACCTGGCCACCCTGGTGGCGGCCGACGCTTCGGCCCTGTATGCGCGCAACGTGCTGGACTTCTTGAAGCTCATCATCGACAAGGACGATCAATTGCTGATCGACCGCGAGGATGAAATCATCAAGGCCAGCCTGGTTTGCGCAGGCAATGACATCCTCAGAAAATAACGCGGTGCCGGAGAGAACAACATCATGGAAATCAGTCATACCATCACCAACCTGATCATCTTCGTGCTGGCCATTTATGTCGGCTACCACGTCGTCTGGACCGTCACGCCGGCGCTGCATACGCCGCTGATGGCCGTCACCAATGCCATTTCCGCGATCATCATCGTCGGCGCCATGCTGGCGGCCGGCCTGACCGATGGCCCGCTGGCGCAAGTGGCCGGCACCCTGGCCGTCGCGCTGGCCGCCGTCAACGTGTTCGGCGGCTTCCTCGTCACGCAGCGCATGCTCGAGATGTTCCGTAAAAAAGAACCGAAGGCCAAGCAAGGAGCAAAAGAATGAGTCACGCCATGAGCTTCGTCACCATGAACCTGGTGACGATGATGTACCTGATCGCCTCGGTGTGCTTCATCCAGGCCCTGAAAGGCCTGTCGTCGCCATCGACGGCGCGCCGCGGCAATGCCTTTGGCATGAGCGGCATGGCCATTGCCGCCGTCACCACCGTGGCGCTGATCCTGAAACTGAAGGAGCAGCAAACGGGCGGCATGGGCCTGACCCTCGTCATCATCGGCATCGTCACGGGCGGCGCCATCGGCGCCTACCTGGCGAAAACCGTGGAAATGACGAAGATGCCGGAACTGGTGGCGGCCATGCACTCGCTGATCGGCCTGGCCGCAGTGTGCATCGCCGTGGCGGCCGTGTCGGAGCCGTGGGCCTTCAATATCGCCAAGCACGGCGAGGCGCTGCCAATCGGTAACCGCTTCGAACTGTTCATCGGCACCTTTGTCGGCGCCATCACGTTCTCCGGTTCCGTGATCGCCTTCGGCAAGCTGTCGGGCAAATACAAGTTCCGCCTGTTCCAGGGCGCGCCCGTCAGCTTCAAGGGCCAGCACATGCTCAACCTCGTGCTGGCGCTGGTGATGGTGGGACTGGGCCTGGCGTTCTGCTTCGCCGATGGCGTCGAACCGGCATGGACGCCGTTCATCGTGATGACCCTGATCGCCTTTGCGCTGGGCGTGCTGATCATCATCCCCATCGGCGGCGCCGACATGCCGGTGGTGGTGTCGATGCTCAACAGTTACTCGGGCTGGGCCGCGGCCGGCATCGGCTTTTCGCTGAATAACTCGATGCTGATCATCGCCGGTTCGCTCGTGGGATCGTCTGGCGCGATCCTGTCGTACATCATGTGCAAGGCCATGAACCGCTCGTTCTTCAACGTCATCCTCGGCGGCTTCGGCGGCGATGCGCCAGCGGCCGGCGCGGCCGGTGCACAGGAGCAGCGGCCCGTGAAATCGGGTTCGGCCGACGATGCCGCCTTCATCATGAGCAATGCGGAAACCGTCATCATCGTGCCCGGCTACGGCCTGGCCGTGGCGCGCGCGCAGCACTCGCTGAAGGAACTGGTGGAAAAGCTCACGCACAAGGGCATCACCGTTAAGTATGCGATCCACCCGGTGGCGGGGCGCATGCCGGGCCACATGAACGTGCTGCTGGCCGAGGCGGAAGTGCCGTACGACCAGGTCTTCGAGATGGAAGACATCAACGGCGAATTCGGCCAGACGGACGTGGTGCTGGTGCTGGGCGCGAACGACGTCGTCAACCCGGCGGCGAAGGACCCGAAATCGCCGATCGCCGGCATGCCGATCCTGGAAGCGTATAAAGCCAAGAGCATCATCGTCAACAAGCGCTCGATGGCGTCCGGCTATGCGGGCCTGGACAACGACCTGTTCTACCAGCCGAACACGATGATGGTGTTTGGCGATGCGAAGAAGGTGATCGAGGATATGCTCAAAGCCGTCGAATAAGCACGGCTTGCAGCGACCGGACGGCCCGCCTTGCGCGGGCCGTTTTATTGGGCCGCCACGACCTTGTTGCGGCCCTGGTGCTTGGCCGCATACAGAGCCTTGTCGGCATCGGACATGGCCGCATCCAGCGTGGCGCCGGTCGTCAGGGAGGCCACGCCGATGCTGATGGTCACCTGCAGTTCGCCGCCATCGGGCAACGGCGTGATGGCGGCGGCCACGGCGGCGCGGATGCGTTCGGCCACCCTATGCGCCTGCTGCAGGCTGGCGTCGGGGAACAGCAGGCCGAATTCTTCGCCACCGAGGCGCGCCGCCACGTCGGTGATGCGTCCCGTGTCGCGCAGCGCCTGCGCCACCGTGCGCAGTACGGCGTCGCCCACGGCATGGCCGTAGCGGTCGTTGATCTTCTTGAAATGGTCGAGGTCGGCCACGCCCACGGTCAGGGCGGCGCCGCTGCGCGCCGCGCGCGCCATCGCCTGCTCGGCTTGCGCTTCATACGCGCGCCGGTTCGGCAGCGACGTCAGCGCATCGTGCAGCGCCTGCTGTTCCAGCTGCGCCAGCAGGCTGGCGTTTTTGGCCGCCAGTTCGCGCCGTTCGCGCACGTCGAGCAAGAAGGCGCCGAAATAGCGGATGCCGTCGACCACGCCCAGGTCCATCGCCTTCATTTCGATGGGGATCATCTGCGTGTCGCGGTGGCGGATGGCGAATTCGCGTATCTTGCCCAGCACGCTGGACGTGCGCGAGCTGCGGATGTAATTGATCACGTGATTGTCGTGCTGCGCGCCGACGGCGTCTGGCAGCAGGCCGTTCAAGGTCTGGCCCAGCAATTCCCCGCTCGCATAGCCCGACAATGCCTGCATGGCGCCATTGATATAGCGGATGCGGCAATGCTCGTCGATGATGATGACGGCGTCGAGGGCGTCTTCCAGCAGGCGGGAAAAGAGCACTTCGGGAAGAGCGGCAGGCGGTGCTGCGGGCAATACATCTGTCATGGAACGGTCGCCAAAAGCCAGGTGACAGCCATTGTCGCATCCGCGGGCCGTTTATTCCATGCCGGATATGTTCCCTGTTTCTTTTTCGCCCCAGCTCTTTCCTTATTGTTAAGCCTTATCGGCGGCCGTACATCATCAGCCCAGCCAATGCCTTGCGTGCTGGGGGGAATGCGTCCAGCAAACCCAGCGACAGGCCCAGCAAACCTTGCGTGGGGGCGCTGCCCGTGAAGATGCGCGCCATGGTGTCGGTGACGCGCACGGTCAGCCCCCGGTCGGTCTGGCGCAGGCTGGCGTAGCGTTCCAGCCCGGCCGGACTGCCGTCCTGCGCCAGCACGCGGGCCAGCACGGCGGCGTCGCGCAAGCCCAGGTTCAAGCCTTGTCCCGCCACCGGGTGCAGGGTTTGCGCCGCATTGCCGATGGCGACCGTGCGCGCCGTGCCGTTCGCCTGCGCGTTCAAGCCCAGCGGATAGGCCAAGCGTGGCGTCGTATGCGTAAAGCGTCCCAGGCGGCTGCCGAAGGCGGCGCCCAAGCGGGCCAGGAAGGCACCGTCGTCCAGCGCCAGCAATTGTTCTGCACGCGTGGGCGGCACGCACCACACGAGCGCGTAGCCATCGTCCTGCGGCAGCAGGGCCAGCGGGCCTTCGTCGGTGAAGCGCTCATACGCGCGGTGGACGATGGGGCTGCTTGTGCGCACATGGGCGATGATGGCGCTCTGGCCATAGTCGCGGCTGACGGCCCGTTCCGGCTGCTGGCCGAACAGGCCGCCCTCGGCTTGCACCAGCAGGCTGGCGCGCAAGCTCGACGCGGCGCCCGCCTGGTCGATCTGCACGCTCACGCCATCGGCGTCTTCCACGCTGCCCGTCACCAGCGCCGGGCGCAGGCTGGCCACGCCAAGGCGCTCGCACACGTCGGCCAGCGAACTGACGACGGCGCCGTAACGGGCCACGTAGCCGAGCGCCTCGACGCCATGTTCGCTGCGGTCCATCAGGCTGCGCCCGAACTGGCCGCGGCGCGAGACGTGGATTTGATGGATCGGCGTCGCTTCCACGGGCCAGGCGCCCGCTTCCTCGAGAATCTGGCGGCTGCCGTGCGACAGGGCGATGGTGCGCGGATCGCGCCTCGCTTGTTCGATGGATTTGGCGTCGAGCAGGACGATGCCGGCGGCGCGGCTGCCGCGCTGTACCAGCAAGGCGGCCAGCGCCATGCCGACGGGGCCGGCGCCGCAGATGGCGAGATCGAAAGTGGGCGGTGTATGCATGCGGCGGCGTTAATCCTGTGACATCAGTTGTTCGATTTCAGCGACGCTCTTGGGCGCCGTGCTGAAGACTTCATGGCCTTGCGGCGTGACCAGCACATCGTCTTCGATGCGGATGCCCGTATGCCAGAACTGCTCCGGCACGCCCGGGCCAGGACGCACATAGATGCCCGGTTCCACCGTCAGCACCATGCCCGCTTCGAGCGCGCGCCACGGCTTGCCGGGGGTATCCGTGTCGCGGTAGGCGCCCACGTCGTGCACGTCCATGCCCAGCCAGTGGCTGGTGCCGTGCATGTAGAAGGGCATATAGCTCTTGTCGGCGATGACGTCCTGCACACCGCCGCTTTTTTGCCGGTCCAGCAAACCGAGGTCCAGCATGCCCTGCGCCAGCACCTGCACGGCCGCTTCGTGGATGGCGCTGTGCGGCAAGCCGGGGCGCACCATGTCCAGCGACGCTTGCTGCGCGGCCAGCACGAGTTCATACAGCGCCCGCTGCGGGCCGCTGAAACGGCCGTTGACGGGCCAGGTACGCGTGATGTCCGAGGCGTAGCCATCGAGTTCGCAGCCGGCGTCGATCAATACCAGCTCGCCGTCCTGTAATACCGCGTTGTTGGCGCTGTAGTGCAGGATGCAGGCGTTGCCGCCGCCGGCCACGATGGAGGAATACGCGGGGAACTGCGCGCCGCTGCGCCGGAATTCGTACAGCAGCTCCGCTTCGAGCGCATATTCGTGCATGCCGGGACGCGTGGCGCGCATGGCGCGCACGTGGGCGGCGCTGGAAATGGCGGCCGCGCGGCGCATCAGGTTTTGTTCTTCCGTGTCTTTCAGCAGGCGCATGGCGTCGAGCATGCCATGAATGTCATGCGCTATGGCGGGCGCCGTGACGCCGCTGCGGGCCTTTTGCCGCACATTGTTTCGCCAGACCTTAACCTGTGCATCGAGGCTGCCGCCCAGCGCATGGTAGATCGCGGGGGCGTCGGCCAGCAGGCGTGTCATTTCCACGTCGAGTTCCTCGATGGGGAAGGCGCTGTCAAAACCGAAGCTGGCGCGGGCCGCTTCGGGGCCGTGGCGGAAACCGTCCCAGATTTCGCGCTCCGTGTTCTTGGCGCGGCAAAACAGGATGGCGCGCGCGGGCGCCGTGGCGCTGGCGGCCACCAGGGCCACGGCGCTGTCGGGTTCCGTGAAACCGCTGAGGTAATAGAAATAGCTGTCGTGGCGATATGGATAATCGCAATCGCTGTTGCGCGGCACTTCGGGCGCCGTGGCGAGGATGGCCACGCTGCCCGGCAGCATCTGCGCCAGCAGCGCCGCGCGCCGTGCCGCGTAATTGGCCATCATGCCGCAGGCGCCTTCGCTGCCACGCCATTGAGCGTGTCGAGCTGTGCCGGCGTGCCCACATTGGTCCACTCGCCGGTATAGACTTCACCGCCCACGCGGCCCTGGTCCGCATACCGGCGCAGCAAATCGCCGAGTTTGGCGTGGCTGCCGGGCGTGATGCCGTCGAACATTTCAGGACGGTACACGCCGATATTGGCGAAGGTCCACCTGGTGTCGTCCGTATTGTTGATCGCGAACAAGGTCAGGCCGAAGTCGCCCTTCGGGTGGAAGTCGGGATTGGGCACCAGATAGGCCCAGGCGATATCGCGCTGGTCGGCCGGGTACGGCGTGCCCAGCACATCCTTGTCGGCCAGCACGTCGAGCACCTGCTTGAAATCGAAATACGGGCAATAGATGTCGCCGGAAATGGCGAGGAACGGTTCCTCGCCCAGCAAGTGGCGCGCTTGCGCGATGCCGCCCGCCGTTTCCAGCGGCGTGGTCTCGGGCGAATACGCGATGCGCGCGCCGTACGCGCTGCCGTCGCCCAGGGTCTCCTCGATCAGATGGCCCAGGTGCGAATGGTTGATGACGATGTCCGTGATGCCGGCGCGCACCAGGTTCAGCACATGCCAGACGATCAGCGGACGGCCGCGCACTTTCAGCAGCGGTTTGGGGCAGGTGTCGGTAAGCGGACGCATCCGTTCACCGCGGCCTGCGGCAAAGATCATGGCTTTCATGGGGTACTCGTTTTCTGATTCATTGTAAATTGCTCTGAAGTGATCAGAATGTATAGCCGACTTGCGGCGTTTTGTTCTCAAGAGCATCGAGTAAACGCACCAGCGGCTTGAGTTCCGTATAGCGGTTGGCTGTCTTGCGCACGTAGTCGAGCACGGTTGGCAGGTCGCCCATGTACAGATCCTTGCCGTCGCGGTAATTCAGGCGTGCGAACAGGCCGAGGATTTTCAGGTGGCGCTGCAGTGCCGTGAATTCGAAATCGCGGTAGAAGGCGTCGATGTCCGGATTGACTGGCAAGCCCAGCTGCTTGGCGCGCTGCCAGTAGCGGATCACCCAGTCGAGCACCAGTTCTTCATCCCACTGGATATATGCGTCGCGCAGCAGCGAGGCGATGTCGTAGGTGACGGGGCCGAAAACAGCGTCCTGGAAGTCGAGGATGCCGGGATTCGGGATGGAGCCATCGTTGATGTGCATCAAATTGCGCGAATGGTAGTCGCGGTGCATGAATACTTGCTGCTGCGACAAGATATTCGCCGTGATGGCTTCGAAGACCTTGTCCAGCTGGGTTTGTTGCACATCCGTCAAGGTGGCGCCCAAGTGCTTGCCGATAAACCATTCCGGGAACAGATTCATTTCGCGCAGGATGAAGGCGCGGTCGAATTCGGGCAAGACGTCCGGTTGGCTGGCCAGCTGGATTTTCATCAACGATTCCAGCGCTTCGGCGTACAGCACGCTGGCGTTGTCGTGGTTCAGGGCGTCGAGATAGGTGGTCGTGCCCAGGTCGGAGAGCA
The DNA here is from genome assembly GCF_033949445.1 of Janthinobacterium sp. GMG2. Taxonomy (NCBI): domain Bacteria; kingdom Pseudomonadati; phylum Pseudomonadota; class Betaproteobacteria; order Burkholderiales; family Oxalobacteraceae; genus Janthinobacterium; species Janthinobacterium sp. GMG2. The sequence goes on from NZ_JAXAWA010000001.1 coordinate 108,203, forward strand.
GCAGGAAGCCCTGCTCCAGGTCTTGCGCGATGATCTCGGGCACGGACACGCCGGCGCCTTTCAGCAAGCCGGCCACCTTGACAAAGGCGGGCACGTTTTCGCGCTCGGGCGGCGCATCCATGGCGATCAGTGTACTTCCTGGCAATGTTGTGTTGCCTGGCAGCACATCGAGACGGTAGTAGCGGCGGAAGCTGGCATCGCTGGAAGCGGGGCGGGCGGATTCGGGCGCGACGAGGTTAAGCGAGGTCAACCAGGCTTTCAACAGGGTCAGGCGAGCGTCGGCGGAGGCCGGCGCGGTGGAGGAATTGGGGGAGAATGACATTAAGCGGCCTGTGGAATCGGGTTGATGGTGCAGATTCCCATATAATAAGGGATTCAAATCAAAAAATCGCCTGTCAATGGTGCTTGCCCCTTCCAATTCATGAGCTGGTTTTCGGCCTCCCCCCCTTCGCAGCGCTGGGCTTTCGCCATCAGCGCGCTCGTCGCCGCCACGACGGTGCCTGTCCACGCCCAGAAAGCACCGCGTCCCGTGCATGTGGAAGATCCCGACGCGCCCACCGTCATGACGGCGAACAGCATGAACGGACGACCGGAAAGAGAGATCAATCTCGACCAGAATGTCGTGATTGAGCGCGGAAAAACCACAAAAATGACGGCCGATACAGCTTGTTACAAACAAGTTGAAGATCAGTTCGACGCCGAGGGCCATATCAAGATGTGGCGTTTCGGCGATTACTACACGGGCGACGTCCTGAAGCTGAACATGGAGACCGGCAAGGGTTTCCTGCTCAACCCGACCTACCGCTTCGAAGTGGGCGGCGGCCAGGGCAAGGCCGAGCGCGTCGACTTCATCAATCCAGACGAAGCCACTGTGATCGACGGCACGTACAGTACCTGCGAAGGGCCGAATCCGGACTGGTACCTGAAATCGAGCACCTTGAACCTCGATACGGGCCGCGACGTGGGCACCGGCAGCAAGACCATCATCTATTTCAAGGACGTGCCGATCCTGGGCACGCCGGGCATTTCGTTTTCGCTGTCGGGTGCGCGCCGCTCGGGCTGGCTGGCGCCCACGCCGGGCTTTGCCTCGAAGAACGGCTTCGAGCTGCTGATGCCGTATTACGTGAACATCGCGCCGAACCGCGACCTGACCCTGTTCCCTCGCTACATCCAGCGGCGCGGCATCCAGCTCGGTGCGACGGGCCGCTACATGGGCGAGACGGATGCCGGCTTGTATGGCGGTGAAACGTCGTTTGAATTCTTGCCTAACGACAAGCAAACCAAGACCAACCGCTACATGATCAAGTCCAAGCATGAGCAGGCGCTGGCCAAGGGCTGGACTTACAGCTGGGATCTGCGCGAGGCGTCGGACAATAATTACCCGAACGATTTCTCGAAAACCGTCGCCTCCGCCACCGAGCGCCAGTTGCTGCGCGAATTGCGCACCGATTACCGCACCGAGGACTGGAGCCTGACGGCACGCGTGCAGAATTACCAGGTGCTGCAGGATCCCGATCCCAATGTGGTCGTGCCACGTCCGTACGACCGCTTGCCCGCGGTAAACTTCCACGCTGGCAAATACGACGTCTGGGGCGGTTTCGACTGGACCTTCGACGCGGAAGCGACGCGCTTCGCGCATCCGACCCTGGTGCAAGGCTCGCGCCTCGTGGCCGTGCCGCAGGTGAGTTTCCCCATCATGCGCCCTGGCTACTTCATCACGCCCAAGCTGATGCTCAATGCGAGCGCGTATCAACTCGACAATGACGCCCGGACCAAGGCGCTGTTTAAGGACACCTCGTTTACGCGCGCCGTGCCGACCTTCTCCGTCGACAGCGGCCTGGTGTTTGAACGCGACACGAATCTGTTTGGCGCCAAGGGTGGCACGCAAACCCTGGAGCCGCGCCTGTTCTACGTCTACACGCCGTACCGCGACCAGTCGCAGTTCCCGAACTTCGATACGGCCGATGGCACGTTCAACCTGACGCAGATCTTCACGGAAAACCGTTTTGTCGGCAGCGACCGCATCGGCGACGCCAACCAGGTCACGGCCGCCGTCGTCTCGCGCTTCCTGCAATCGGACGGCACGGAGCGCATGCGCCTGACTTTCGGCCAGCGTTTCTATTTTGCCGACCAGCGCGTGCAGCTCAATTCGACGACGCCCGTCAACCAGTCGCGTTCGGATATCCTGCTGGCCGCAACGGGCCGCGTGTCCGAGACTTGGACCGCTGACAGCCTGTTGCAGTACAATCCCAGCGATCGCCGCCTGATGAGCTACAACTACACCTTGCAATATCAGCCAGGGCCGAAGAAGGTATTGAATTTCAGTAACCGTTTTCAGCGTGACGTCCTGCGCAATGCGGAAGTGTCGACGCAATGGCCGTTGACGGACCGGCTGTATGGCGTCGGCCGCATCAGTTACTCCATCAAGGATCGCAGCATGCTGGAAAGCCTGGTCGGCCTGGAATACAAGGGCGACTGCTGGGTGTTCCGCATGGGCGCGCAGCGTTTCGTGACGACGACCAAGACTGTCTCGACGCCGATCTTCTTCCAGCTGGAATTGACGGGCTTGTCGAATGGTCTGGGCCTGGGTGCGAATGGCCTGGAAACTTTTACAAAAACCATCCCTGGTTACCAGACATTGAGCCAGCCACTCCGTTAAGATAGGCTCCGTTGCCGCCGCCGGTGTTCCCGGCGCTGGCACAAACCGGTTTTTTTATTCACCTGAACTCATGAGCGCTCTACACATTATGCGTAATGCCAGTATGCACCAACTCAAAATTGCAACGGTTTTGTTGTGCGCCATTTCCGGCGCCACGACCAGTAGTGTCTGGGCGCAACAGGCTGCGCCAGCTCCTGCGGCCAAGCCCGCTGCTGCTGCCCCAGCGCCGGTCAAGGGATTCACTCCCCCCGCGTCGAGCAGTGGCCAGACCATCGATTCCATCGCCGTCGTCGTCAATGACGATGTGATTACGCGCAATGAAGTGGCGGCCCGTATCAAGAGCGTGGAGCAGCGCATGAAGGCGCAGAACGTGCCCTTGCCGGATCCTGCCGACCTGCGTCGTCAACTGCTCGAGCGCATGATTGTCGAGCGTGCACAAATGCAGCTGGCCAAGGAAATGGGCGTCCGCGTGGATGACCTGACCTTGGACCGCGCGATTGGCCGTATTGCTGAACAGCAAAAGATGACGGTGCAAGAGCTGCGCAACCAGATGGAAAAAGAAGGCACGCCGTTTGCGACCTTCCGCGAAGAAATCCGCGATGAAATCATCATGCAGCGCCTGCGCGAGCACGAAGTCGACGCGAAGATCCAGATTTCCGATTCCGAAGTGGATAACTTCCTGGAAGCGGAAAAGGCGGCCGCCAGCGAACAGGTGGAGCTGAACCTGGCGCAAATTCTCGTGCGCATCCCGGAAAACTCGAGCCCTGAACAAATCGCCGCACGCCGCGCGCGCGCCGAAGAAGTCAGCCGCCAACTGCGCACGGGCGCCGATTTCGCCAAGATGGCCGCCAGCTATTCCGACGCCAGCGATGCGCTGAGCGGCGGCGATATCGGCTGGCGCAATAGCGACCGCCTGCCGCCCCTGTTCACGGAGCAATTGCTGAAATTGAAGCCGGGCCAGATCACGCCTATCATCAAGAGCAACACGGGCTTCCATATCCTGAAACTGGTGGACCGCCGCAGCGCTGCCGAGGCGCAAGCCGTCGCCGCCGTGCAGCAGACGCATGCCCGCCACATCCTGCTGAAAGTGACGCCGACCCTGTCGGCGGCCGAAGCCAAGCGTAAATTGCTGGAGCTGAAAGAGCGTCTCGACAACAAGGCCGCCAAGTTCGAAGACCTGGCCCGTTTGTTCTCGAACGACGGCTCCGCGGCCAAGGGCGGCGACCTGGGCTGGCTGTATCCAGGCGACACCGTGCCGGAATTCGAAACGGCGATGAATGCGCTGAAACCGGGCGAGGTGAGCGAACCGATCGAATCGAGCTTTGGCTTCCATCTGATCGAAGTGCTGGAACGCAAGAGCGATGACGTCTCGAAAGAGAAGCAGCGCGCTGCCGCACGCAACGCCTTGCGCGAACGCAAGCTGGAAGAAGCGACGGAAAACTGGGCGCGCGAAGTGCGCGACCGTGCCTACGTCGAATTCCGCGCGGACGACCAGTAATGCCGCTGACTGATTGCGCATGAGTAACTTGCCTGTTGCCCGCCGCCCGGCCATCGCCATTACCTGTGGCGAACCGGCCGGTGTCGGCCCGGAAATTTCGATCCGCGCCGCCTGGGCCATGCGGCATGAGGTCAACTGCATCCTGCTGGGCGACGCCGCCTTCCTGGCGCTGACGGCCAGCCTGATCGACCCGGAGATCCGTCTGGCGGCGCTGTCGCTGCAAGCCGTACGCAACAGCGGCTTGCCCCAGTTCGGACCCGGCCGCCTGGCCGTGATCGATATTCCCACCGTGAACAATGTCATTCCCGGCGTGCTGGACAAGGAAAACGGGCGTTCCGTGCTCGCGACCCTGGACGCGGCCGTGGAAGGCATCGAAGCCGGCTGGTTTGGCGCCATGGTCACGGCGCCCTTGCAAAAAAGCACGATCAACGACGCCGGCGTGGCTTTTTCCGGCCATACGGAATACCTGGCAGAAAAAACCGGCACGCCGCAAGTGGTGATGATGCTGGCCGGTGAACCCGGCCATGGCGAACCGACCCTGCGCGTGGCGCTGGCCACCACGCATCTGCCGTTGAAGGACGTGTCCGCTGCCATCACCATGGACAGCCTGGCCGTCACCCTCGATATCCTCCAGTCGGACCTGCAACGGAAATTCGGCATCGCCGCGCCGCGCATCCTCGTCACCGGCCTGAACCCGCACGCGGGCGAGGGCGGCTATCTGGGACGCGAGGAAATCGATGTCATCGCCCCGGCGATTGCGGCGGCGCAAGCGCGCGGCATCGATGCGCGCGGACCGTACCCGGCCGACACCCTGTTCCAGCACAAATACCTGGCCGATGCCGACTGCGTGCTGGCCATGTACCACGACCAGGGTTTGCCCGTGCTGAAATACGCGACCTTCGGGCGCGGCATCAATATCACCCTGGGCTTGCCGTTGATACGCACCTCGGTCGACCATGGCACGGCGCTGGACCTGGCCGCGCAAGGGCTGGGGCTGGCCGACGGCCACAGCATGGAGCAAGCGCTGCAAACGGCGCTCGACATGTTGCGCGCCAGCACCCCGACCAGAGCATAGAGCGTAGGTCGGGTTAGCCGGCACGGCGTAACCCGACGCTGCCTGCTCAACCGATTCCGCCGGCCTGTGCCGGCTTTACCGCATTAATAGAAAACACATTATGAAACACGTTGCCCGCAAACGCTTTGGCCAGAACTTCCTGCATGACCGCTTCGTCCTCGACGACATCACGGCCGCCATCGGGCCGCAGCCGGACGATGCCATGGTTGAGATCGGCCCCGGCCTGGGCGCCATGACGGAGCAGCTGCTGCGCCATTTGAAGCAGATGCATGTGGTCGAGCTGGACCGCGACCTGATCGTGCGCCTGGAAAAAACCTTCAATCCGGCCAAGCTGACGATCCATTCGGGCGACGCGCTGAAATTCGATTTCGCGCAAATCCCCGTGCCGGCCGGCCAGAAGCTGCGCATCGTGGGCAACTTGCCGTACAACATTTCCAGCCCGCTGCTGTTCCACCTGGCGGACTTCGCGCCGCTGGTGCAGGACCAGCATTTCATGCTGCAAAAGGAAGTGGTCGAACGCATGGTGGCCGAGCCGGGCAGCAAGGCGTATGGCCGCCTGTCTGTGATGCTGCAGTGGCGCTACAAGATGTCGCTGCTGTTCATCGTGCCGCCGACGGCCTTCGATCCGCCTCCGAAAGTGGAATCGGCCATCGTGCGCATGATCCCCGTGGCCGAGCGCCTGGCTTGCGATCAGGCGACTTTGGAAGCCGTCGTCATGAAGGCCTTCTCGCAGCGCCGCAAGGTGATCCGCAACTGCCTGGCCGGGATGTTTACGGAAGAGCAGATCAAGGCGGCCGGCATCGACCCAACCCTGCGTCCGGAAACGGTGGGGCTGGAGCAGTATGTGGCTTTGGCGAACTTGCTGAAGGCACCTGCTTAAGTATTAACTTAAAACCACTGGTCGACCTGCTGCAAATCCTGCCGCAGCGCTGAAAAACAGTCGTCCACATGGTGGTTGCGGCTGATTTCATTGCGCCGCATCAGGGCGATCTTACGCTTGCACGTGGGTTGGCGCAGCGGCGCCACGTGCAGGTCCTCGTCGTTGAGGAAGGTCGTGTACAGGCTGGGCATGATGCCCACGGCGATGCCGGCGCGTACCACGCCGTACAGCGATTCGCTGTGGATCATCTGGTACAGGCTCGACGGGCTCAAGCCATGCTGGCGCAGCGCGCTCGAGGCGAACTCCCAGATGCTGCCCTTGGTGAACACGACGATTTCCTGGCCCGCCAGCTGGTCCCAGCGCACTTCCTTGAGCGGCGCCAGCGCATGGCGTCCCGCCGTCACCAGCACCAGCTCGTCTTCGAACAGGCCCACGCTTTCCAGCGACACGGAACCGGGCACTTCGATGCCCACGCAAAAGTCCAGCTGGCCCGAATGCAGCGCGTGCAGCAAGCCATCGTTGGGCATGTCCGACAGGACGATTTCCACTTCATCGCCATGCTGCTCGCAGTAGCGCGCCACCACCACGGCCGTCATCGCCATGGCCGACGGGATGGCGCCGATGCGGATGCGGTGCCGGCCGCTGCCGATGGCGCGCTGGATATCGGCAAAGGTATTGCTCGCCGTATTCAATAAATGCGTGGCGTAGTCGAGCGCCAGCTTGCCTTCGCGTGTCAATTCCAGCTGGTGGGTTGTGCGGTTAAACAACTTTTTTCCCAGTTGGTTTTCCAGCAGCTTGATCGATGCGCTGAGGGCCGGCTGGGTCACGCACAATTCCTGTGCGGCCTTGCTGAAGCTGTTTACCCGGGCTAGGGTGGCAAACGCTTGCAAATGTCGTAAGGAAATTTTCTTGCTCAGTTCATGCATGGGTTTGCTTATTAGAAAAAGTAATGGATTTATAAAAATAAACAAATTTTCTTATCCTGCAATTTACCATATTCTGGACTGGTCCTTACTTGTCTTGAAGGCAACAATCTTCAGAGAAGCGCTTGCCAGGCGGCGCCGGTACTCGCGGCAGCACGCCATGCAAGGGATGCATCAATAAAATAATTCCAAAAAAACTCAGGGTTTATTCTTTTTAGGGTGGCGGCGATGAACAAATGGATGACGGGAACGATGGTGGTGGGGGGCTTGCTGGCGGCGCACGGCGTGGCGCAGGCGCAAAGCAGCGTGCAAGTGTATGGCTTGCTGTCGGCCGGTATCGGCTATGTATCGGATGAAGGCAAGGGCAGCCGCACGCATGCGCTGAGCGGCACGAATCAGAATCCCCGCATCGGTTTCCGCGGCCAGGAAGACCTGGGTAACGGCACCAAGGCACTCTTCGTGCTGGAAAACGGTTTTAACGTCATGACGGGCACGGCCTCGCAAAGCGGCCGTCTGTTCGGCCGCCAGTCGTATGTGGGGCTGTCCAGCAACGACAAGGGTACCCTGACACTGGGGCGCCAGTACGAAGCCGTCAAGGATCTGCTGGGCCCCGTGGTCATCGCCAGTAACGGCGTGCACATCGGCGACAACGACAATGGCTACAACAATCTGCGCGTGCAAAACGCCGTCAAATACGTCAGCCCGAACATCAGCAACTTGTCGTTCACGGGCTTGTACGGCTTCAGCGAAAACCCGGAAGACTCGAACCGCAACCGCGTCTACAGCATGGGCGCCGGCTACAAGGTCGACGCCTTCAGCTGGGCCGTCGCCTACACCAAGATGGACCGTCCGAACAGCCCCGATGCGCCGAATGGCGCCATCGGCAATGACTATGGCAGCTCCTTGTTGATCTTCAACAAGAGCGCCGTCAGCGGCGCCGGCGTGAATGACCAGGCCATCGCCGGCACGGGAGGCTTTTATAATGTCGGCAAGACCAAGTTCGGCGCGCTGTACACCAACGTGCGCTACCACTACCTGGATCAAAGCAATCTGACCTTGCAAAACGTGGACTTGAACGTGAACCACAAGCTGACGGAAGCGTTGAACCTGGGCGCCTCGTATTTCTTTACCACCGGTAAATATGACGTGATCAACAAGACGCCGAAATGGCATCAGGTCAACTTCCAGGCCGATTACTTCCTGTCCAAGCGCACCGATATCGCCATCACCTGGAGCTACCAGAAAGCGGCCGGCGATGCGACGTTCGCCCGCGTGTTCGGCTTCGGCGCCTCGGGCGGCAAGACGCAAAGCGTCCTGATCGCCGGCATGCGACATTATTTCTGACTCTGATTCATCTTTACAGGCGCTGTCCCGCAGCGCCGCCTCTGAAAGGAAGCATCTTGAAAAAGCACCTCATGTTGGCGTTGAGCCTAGGCTTGCTGGCTAACGCCGCTCACGCGGAAAAACGCGAGCTGGTCATTTCGGCCTATCCGATTGCCCAGCCCTTGTTCATGAAGTATGTGTACGAGCCGTTCAAGGCCAAATGCGGTTGCGATATCAAGGTGGAAACGGGGAATAACGCGGACCGCATCGCCAAGCTGGTGGTGCACGCCAAGAATCCGGTGATCGACCTGGTGCTGCTGTCCGATTCCGGCATGCTGGAAGCGGCGCAAAAGGGCGTGATCCAGCCCATGGATTACTCCAAGCTGAGCAATTACAAAGCCTTGTACGACGTGGCGAAAAATCCCATCGGCGGCAACTACGCCGTCGGCTACACGCTGTATTCCGTGGGCCTAGTGTATCGCAGCGACAAGATCGCCCCGCTGACGTCGTGGAAGGACTTGTGGCGCCCCGAACTGAAAGGCCGCGTGGCCTTCCCCGACGTGAGCACCACGCAGGGCCCGCTGATGCTGCGCATGGCCGATGCGGCCTGGGGCGGCAAGACGGACGACTACGCGACCGGCTTTGCGAAGATCGTCGGCATGAAGGGCAACGTCGTCACGTTCTCGAAAAACAGCGCGCAGCTGGCGGCTCTGTTCGCCCAGGATGAAATCTGGGCCGCGCCCGTGGCGCGCTTTACGTGGTCGCAAATGCTCAAGACGGGCCTGCCCCTGAAATGGAGCATCCCGGCCGAAGGCCAGGCGGCCGGCATGAACGTGATGGGCATCGTCGCCGGTTCGAAGAATGCGGACCTGGCCTACCAGCTGATGGATTTCTGGCTGTCCAAGGAAGTGCAGACGCAGCTGGCGACCAATCTGGTCGACTCGCCCGTCAACAAGGACGTGCGCCTGTCCGTGGCGGCCGCGCAATTCAATACCTATGGCGCCGACCAGATCAACTCGCTGAAATTCGTCAAACCGGAAACCATCATCAAACAGCGCAGCAACTGGATGACGCAGTGGAACAAGGCCATGAGCAAATAGTGGTGACGAGGAGAGAACACCATGTTTGCTGATCCAAAAAAGCGCCTGGGACTGCTGCTGGTCCTGCCGGCGCTGATCTTTATCGTCGTCTGCTTCCTGCTGCCCGTGCTGGCCTTGCTGGTCGACGCCTTCCGCGTCGGCGATGGCATGCAGTGGGGCGTCGACCGCTTCATCGACTTCTTCTCGCAGGAGTTCAACCGCACCATCTTCTGGCGCACCTTGCGCATCGCCGCGCTGGTGACCCTGGCGGCCATCATTCTCGGCTACCCGGCCGCGCAAGCCGTGGCGCGCGTGTCGCCGAAGTGGCGCGGCCTGGTGGTGGGCATGATGATCTTGCCGCTGATGGTCTCGCCGATCGCGCGTACCTACGCCTGGATCGTGCTGCTGGGGCGCAACGGCGCCGTCAACGCGGCACTCGTCAACATGGGCTTCACGGAAGAGCCGCTGCGTTTGCTGTTCAGCGAATTTGCCGTCTTTGTCGGCCTGCTGCAACTGCTGCTGCCGCTGATGCTGATGTCCTTGGCGGGCGCGCTGGAAAACCTGCCGCGCGACGTGGAACCGGCTGCCGCCACCCTGGGCGCCAATCCATGGCAAGTCTTCTGCAAGGTCACCCTACCGCTGACGCAGGAAGGCCTGGTTGTCGGCGGCACGCTGGTATTTACGGGCTGCGTGACGGCCTATGTGACGCCGGCCCTGCTGGGCGGCACCAAGGTGCTGATGCTGGAAACGCTGCTGTACCAGAAGGTCAGCGTGGAAAGCGATTTCGGCGCCGCGAATGTCATCGCCGTCATTCTCGTCTGCATGACCCTGCTGGTCAACGCCGGCCTTAAACGTATTTCCTCGAGCCGGAGTTCCGTATGAAAGAAAGCCTCTTTTCACGTGCCGTTTTATGGCTGGTATTCCTGTTCCTGCTGGGGCCTTTCGCCATCGTCGTACTGGCGGGCTTTTCCGGCGGCGAAACCTTGGCCTTCCCGCCCGAGTCCTACTCGCTGCGCTGGATCATCGAAGTGTGGTCGGCGCCCGAGTTCCGCCGCGCCTTCCAGACCAGCCTGGAAATCGGCCTGATAGCGACCGTCATCGCGCTGCTGCTGGGCATACCCGTCGCGTACGCGTTTTCGCGCATGCCGCCACCGGGCATCGGAGCCATCCGGCAAATCCTGACGTCGCCGCTGATCATTCCCGCCATCCTCGTGGGCCTGGGCTTGCTGCACCACCTGGTGCTGACGATTAACGCGCCCGTCTACGTGGGACTGCTGATCGGCCATATCGCGCTGTTGATTCCGTATTCGGTGCGCGTCGTGTACGCCAGCCTGGTCAACCTGCGCGTGGATATCGAGGATGCCGCCATCACCCTGGGCGCGTCGCGCCTGCGCGCGTTTTTCATGATCGTGCTGCCGAATATCCGCAACGCCGTGATCGCCGCCTTCTTCCTCGCCTTCGTCACCTCGTTCAACCAGGTGCCCGTGTCGCTGTTCCTCACGGGACCCGGCATCAGCACCTTGCCGATCGAGATGCTGGGCCATATGGAAAACAGCTTCGATCCATCGATCGCTGCCCTGTCGACCTTGCTGGTCTTGTTCACCATGGCCTTCGTGATGGTGACCGAGAAGGTGCTGGGCATTTCTAAATACATGTAAGAGGCAACACACGATGAGTTATCTGGAACTGCACAAGCTGAATCTCGGCTACGCCAAGAACACGACGTCCGTGAAAGACCTGGACCTGCACGTCGAGCAGGGCGAACTGATTTCCCTGCTGGGCCCCAGCGGCTGCGGCAAGACCACCACCATGCGCGCGATTGCCGGCCTGATGCCGCTGCAGTCGGGCCGCATCGTGCTGGACGGCCGCGAGATCGGCAAGCTGGCGCCGAACAAGCGCAATATCGGCATGGTGTTCCAGTCGTATGCGCTGTTCCCGCACCTGAACGTGTACGACAACATCGCCTTTGGGCTGCGCCTGCGCAAGGTCGCGCCGGCCCTGCTGAAAACGAAAGTGGAAGCCGTGATCGCCGCCGTGGGCCTGACGGGTTTTGAAACGCGCTTGCCGGCGCAGATGTCCGGCGGCCAGCAGCAGCGCGTGGCGCTGGCGCGCGCCATCGTCGTCGAACCGGCCCTGCTGCTGCTCGATGAACCGTTGTCGAACCTGGACGCCAAGCTGCGCGTGCAGATGCGCGCCGAGCTGCGCCGCATCCAGCGCGAACTGGGCATCACCATGCTGTACGTGACGCATGACCAGGAAGAAGCGCTGGCCCTGTCCGACCGCATCGTCGTCATGAACGGCGGGCGAATCGAGCAGCTGGCCGCGCCGGAAGCCGTGTTCAACACGCCGTCGACGCGTTTTGTCGCCAACTTCATGGGTTTTGAAAACCTGTTCGACTACCGCGACGGCGCGCTGCACCACGCGGGCGCCAGCCTGCCGTACACGTCTCCCGTCGCCGCCGGCACCACGGTGCTGGGCTGGCGTCCGGACAAGGTGCGCGTCTGCGCATCGGATGACGTTGCAGGCCAATACCCGGGCACCGTGCTGGCACGCGGCTTCCTGGGCGACACCGTCGAATACCTGCTGCAAACGCCGCTGGGCCAGGTCAAGGGCATTTGCGCGGCCGGTGGCGCCGCCTGGCGCGAAGGCACGGCCGTCTCGTTCGTGCTCCCTGCCGACAGCGCCCTGTGGCTGGGTGCCTAACTTCGACTGGAAACCATCATGGACAAACCCTTGAAAAAGATATGGCTCGATACCGATCCCGGTTTCGACGACTGGCTGACGATGCTGCTGTTGGGCAGCAATCCCGCTATCGAGTGGCTGGGCGTGAGCGTGGTGGCGGGCAATGCGCCCGTCGACATCACCTACGACAACGCCTTGCGCATCAAGGCCCATGACGGCTTGACGGTGCCGATCTACCGCGGCTGCGACCAGCCGCTGGCCGGCGTCATCGAAACGGCGCAGCGCATCCTCGGCGACAGCGGCATGCCGACGACGGGCGAGATCCTGCCGCCCGGCGCGACCACGGACGCTGCCGGCCACGCCGTCGACGCGCTGATCGCCGCCGTGCGCGCCCACCCCGGCCAGATCACCATCGTGGCGATTGCGCCGATGACGAATATCGCAACCGCGCTGGCCAAGGCGCCCGACATCGCGGAAAAAATCGTCGAGATCATTTTGATGGGCGGCTCCACCGACCAGGGCAACCACACGGCGGCGGCCGAATTCAATATCTATGCGGACCCGGAAGCGGCCGCCCAGGTCTTCCAGGCCGGTATCCCGCTGCGCATGTTCGGCTTGAACCTGTGCCGCCAGTTGCTGGTGACGAATGGGGAAGTGCGGCAGCTGCGCGCCATCGGCACGCCGCGCGCGCAGCTTTTGTCCGGCTACCTGGAAGCGTACGTGCGCATCCGCAGCGCCGACGGTTCCGTGCCCATGCCCATGTACGACCCCGTGGTGGCCCTGTACCTGGAAGCGCCGCAGCTGTTCCAGTTCCAGAGCGCCCACGTGGCCATCGAATTGACGGGCGAACTGACGCGCGGCATGACGGTGTGCGAGTTCCGCGTACCGCGCCGCGCGCCCATCAACACGCAGGTGGCGATGCTGGCCGACGGCCCGGCCGCCATCGAACTGCTGATGCGGCGCCTGGCCGGCATTCTCGCCTGATCCACTCCATTACGAAACGAGCTTCATGTCTAATTCATCCCTGAGCATCGAACAGTTTTTACGCGCCATGCCGAAAGTGGAGCTGCATTGCCATTTGTTCGGCACGGTGCGCCAGGCAACCTTCCGCGCGCTGGCCGCCAAGACGCGCAATGTCGTCACGCCAGAGGAAATCGACTCTTTCTACACGCGCGGCGACAAGCCCGTCGGCGTGCTGCGCGTACTGCGCGCGCTCGACGCGCACCTGATCGTCTCGCCGACGGACCTGTATTGCCTCGCCTACGAATACCTGGAAGACGCGCATGGCCACGGCGTGCGCTATGCGGAGTTCTTCTGGAACCCGACCGGCACCGTGCGCGTGTCGGGCATCCGCTATGAATCGGCGCAAGACGCCATCGTGGCCGCCATCCGCGACGCGCAACGCGACTTCGGCGTGATCGGCCGTTTGATCCCCAGCATCGACCGCGAAGCGGCTCCCGCCGAAGCCGTGCAGATGGTGGAATGGATGAAGGCCTACCGCGCGCCGGAAGTCATCGGCATCGGCATCGACTACCGCGAAAACGACCGCCCGCCGGAACTCTTCATCGAAGCCTACCGCGCCGCGCGCGCAGCCGGCTTCAAATGCACGGCGCATGCGGGCGAATTCGGCATGCCGTGGATGAACGTGGAGACGGCGATAGACGAATTGAAGGTGGACAGGGTCGACCATGGCTATACGATTGTCGACAATCCGGAACTGGCGCAGCGCTGCGTGGAGCGGGGCCTCGTGTTTACCGTGGTGCCGACCAATTCCTACTATCTGCGCACGCTGGCGCCCGAACGCTGGGCATTGGATCATCCGATCCGCGCCATGGCCAAGCTGGGTCTGAAACTGCATCCGAACACGGACGATCCGACCCTGCACCACGTGACGCCGACGGGCGCCTGGATGATGATGCGCGAATTCGGCTTCGGCCTCGACGACATGCGCGGCTTCATGTTGAATGGCCTCGACGCGGCCTGGATCGACGAGAGCACGCGGCGCGACTGGCGCGCGCAATTTACGCGCGAATTCGATGCGCTGCGCGCCCGCGTGGCCGACGAGTCCTAAGCCGACACGGGCGGCACGGCCAGCAGCAGCGACGGAAACGCCCGCTGCGGGCAGCTTTGGCGCTCGCACACCTTGCAGCCCGTGCCGATCGGCGTGGCGCTGGAAGGGTCGTGCAAATCGAGTCCCTTCGAATAGATCAAGCGGTGCGCCTGCGAGATGTCGCAGCCCAGCGCCACGGCAAACGTCTTGCCGGGCGCACGGAAGCCAGGCGACGCCGTGCTGACCTGGCGCGCGATCCATAAATAGGTGCAGCCGTCCGGCATGCTGGCCACTTGCGTGAGCACCTGGCCCGGATGGCTGAAGGCATCGTAGACGATCCACAGCGGGCAGGTGCCACCCACCCTTGAAAAGTGAAAGTCCGTGGCCGACTGGCGCTTCGAGACATTGCCGGCCCGGTCGACTCTGACAAAGAAAAACGGCAATCCCGCCGCATCCGGGCGCTGCATGGTGCTCAGGCGGTGGCACACGGCTTCGAAACCCACGCCGAACTGGTGCGCCAGACGCTCGATATCGTAGGCGCGCGTTTCCGCCGCCTGCAGGAAGCGCTGGTAGGGCATCAGCAGGGCGCCCGCGAAATAATTCGAGAAAGCCAGGCGCGCGCCCGTTTGCGCGGCCGCGCCGGACAATCCCGCCGCCAGCACGAGAGCGTCGATCAGGTCGCTTTGTTCGAGCAGGCTGATTTGCGCCGCCATCTGGAAGGCGCGCTGGCCGCCCGTCAGGGTGTCGGGCAGCCACAAAATCTGTTGCTGGGCGTCGTAGCGGTGCTTGCGCACCATGCCCGCGTCGCCATCGGACAGGCGCACTTCGATGCCGTGGCGTTCCAGCAGCCGGCCTTGCAGCGCATCGAGCGTGCGCAGGGCGGGATCGAATTCGCCGGCCACGAGCTCCGCCGCCCGGTCCAGTTCGTCGATGTAGTTTTGCCGCCGGTTCAGGTATTCGCGCACTTCCTCGTCCGTGGAGGGGGCCGCCGAGCTGGCGCCGCGGCTGCCGTCGTCAAGACGCGCGGCCAGGGTGTCGGCCCGCTCCGCCATCACCCGGTAGCGCCGCTGCAGCAGCAAGATCGAGCGGGCCAGTTCCGGCATGTTTTCCACCAGCATTTTCAATTCCGCCATCGACGTCGGCGGCGCGTCCGGCAATTCGCCAAACACATCGCGCACGTCGGCCACGAGGCTGGCGCTGTCGTGTTCGGAAAAGATTTGCGGATCGACCCCCAGCACCGTGCCGATGCGCAGCAAAATCGGCACCGTCAGCGGGCGCTGGTTGCGCTCCATCTGGTTCAGGTAGCTGGGCGAAATGCCCAGGGACTTGGCCAGCGCCACCTGCGTCATGCGCCGTTCCTCGCGCAGCCGCTGCAGGCGCACGCCCATGAAAACCTTTGCCATCGCGTTTCCTCTTCCCCGGTTTGTGGAATCTGCAAATTTACAATCTTTGCAGATTAACAGATTCAGCTTTGCATTATCTCGCATTTTCACGCCTTGTTCGCGGTGGCGATTGTGCGAATAATGCAAACAGACTTATACCCACACAAGGAGACACCGAGTGACCACGCAAAACGCTATTCCGACCGTTCCCCTCTTGATCAACGGCGAGTGGGTTGAATCCCAGACCACCGTCTGGCGCGACGTCGTCAACCCCGCCACGCAGGAAGTCCTGGCCAAGGTGCCGTTCGCTACCCCGGACGAAGTCAACGCGGCCATCGCCTCGGCCCAGCGCGCCTTCAAAACCTGGCGCAAGACGCCGATCGGTGCGCGCGCACGTATCTTTTTGAAGCTGCAACAGCTGATCCGTGAAAACATGGCCGACCTGGCCGCCACCTTGACGATGGAACAGGGCAAGACTTTGATGGACGCGGAAGGCGACGTCTTCCGTGGCCTGGAAGTGGTGGAACACGCGGCCAATATCGGTACCCTGCAAATGGGTGAATACGCGCAAAACGTGGCCGGCGGCGTCGATACCTACAGCGTGATGCAGCCGCTGGGCGTGTGCGCCGGCATTACCCCGTTCAATTTTCCCGCCATGATCCCCTTGTGGATGTTCCCGATGGCAATTGCCTGCGGCAATACCTTCGTGCTGAAACCATCGGAGCAAGATCCGCTCGTGACGGAAAAACTCGTGCGCCTGGCCTTGCAGGCGGGTATTCCTGCCGGCGTGCTGAACGTGATCCACGGCGGCGAAGACGTCGTCAACGCCCTGTGCGACCATCCGGACATCAAGGCGATCTCGTTTGTTGGCTCCAGCAAGGTGGGCACGCATGTGTACCAGCGCGCCAGCCTGAACGGCAAGCGCGCGCAATGCATGATGGGCGCCAAGAACCATGCCGTCGTCTTGCCGGATGCAAATAAAGAACAGACCTTGAACCAGTTGCTGGGTGCGGGCTTCGGCGCGGCCGGCCAGCGCTGCATGGCCGCCTCGGTCGCCGTGCTGGTGGGCGAAGCGCGCGAATGGTTGCCGGAACTGGCCGCCAAGGCGCAAGGCTTGAGCGTCGGTGCGGGCAAGGACAATCCGGACCTCGGTCCCCTCATTTCCTGCGCAGCCAAGGAGCGCGTGCACAGCCTCGTTGCCAAGGGCATCGAACAGGGCGCCGTCTTGACTCTCGATGGCCGCGACGTCAAGGTCGATGGCTATCCGAACGGCAACTTCGTGGGCCCGACGATTCTGTCCGGCGTGAAACCCGGCATGGTCGTGTATGACCAGGAAATCTTTGGCCCCGTCCTGATCGTCGTCGAAGTCGATACCCTGGATGAAGCGATTGCTCTCGTGAACGCGAATCCGAACGGCAACGGCACGGCGCTGTTTACGCAAAGCGGCGCGGCCGCGCGCTACTTCCAGGAAGAAATCGACGTGGGCCAGGTCGGCATCAACGTGCCCATTCCCGTGCCCGTTCCCCTGTTCAGCTTTACGGGGTCGCGCGGCTCCAAGCTGGGCGACCTGGGCCCGTTCGGCAAGCAAGTCGTGCTGTTCTACACGCAGACGCAAACGATTACCCAGCGCTGGTTCACGGACGCGGCCTCGGTGGGCAAGGTCAACACGACCATCAGCCTCAAATAAGGAGCTGGCATGGACTTTGAACTGAGCGACGAGCAGCGCGAGTTCCAGCAGGCGGCACGCGCGTTTGCCGAAGGCGAACTGGCGCCGCATGCGGCCCATTGGGATGCGGAATCGATCTTTCCCGTGGAAACCATCGCCAAGGCGGGCGAGATGGGCTTTTGCGGCCTGTACACGCCGCAGCGCTGGGGCGGCCTGGGCTTGAGCCGCCAGGATGCGGCCATTGTCTTCGAGGAACTGGCCGGTGGCTGCACCTCGACCACGGCCTACATCACGATCCACAACATGGCCACGTGGATGCTGTCGCGCTGGGGCCAGGAAGCCCTGTGCGACGAATGGGTGCCGGCCCTGGCCGCCGGCCAGAAGCTGGCCAGCTATTGCCTGACGGAACCGCAATCGGGTTCCGACGCGGCATCCTTGCGCACGAAAGCCGTGAAGGATGGCGATTTCTATGTGCTGGATGGAACCAAGGCCTTCATTTCGGGCGCGGGCCAGACGGACATGCTGATCGTCATGGCGCGCACGGGCGGCGAGGGCGCGGCCGGTATTTCCGCGTTTGCCGTGCCGGCGAATTTGCCCGGCATCGTGTATGGCAAGAAGGAAGAAAAGATGGGCTGGAACAGCCAGCCCACGCGCATCATCAGCTTCGACCAGGTAAGAGTTCCTGTCGGTAACTTGCTGGGCGCGGAAGGCGAAGGCTTTACCATTGCCATGAAGGGCATCGATGGCGGGCGCATCAATATCGCCGTGTGCTCGGTGGGCACGGCGCAGGCGGCCCTCACGCGCGCGCAAGCGTACATGAAGGAGCGCACGCAGTTTGGCCGCGAGCTGGCGCAGTTCCAGGCCCTGCAATTCAAGCTGGCCGACATGCTGACGGAACTGGTGGCGGCGCGCCAGATGGTGCGCCTGGCAGCCTGGAAACTGGACCAGGAAAGCCCGGACGCCACGGCGTACTGCGCCATGGCAAAACGTTTCGCCACGGATGTGGGTTTCAATGTGGCCAACGATGCGCTGCAATTGCATGGCGGCTATGGCTACATCCGCGAGTACCCGCTCGAGCGCCATGTGCGCGACACGCGGGTGCACCAGATCCTGGAAGGGACGAATGAAATCATGCGCCTGATCGTCGCGCGAGCGATTTTGAAAGACGGCGCCACGGAGACCTTACGATGAGCAAAGTATATACAAATTTACTGCTGGAACGCCGTGGCCACACGGCCCTGGTGACCCTCGATAATCCTCCGGCCCACACGTGGACCCTGGCCAGCCTGAACGGGCTGACGCAGCTGGTGGCCGACCTGAATGCCGACCCGGACGTGTATGCGCTCGTGATTACGGGGGGCGGCGCCAAGTTCTTCTCGGCCGGCGCCGACTTGAACGTGTTTGCCGATGGTAACAAGGACACGGCGTTTGCCATGGCCGCCGCGTTTGGCGAGGCGTTCGAGGCATTGTCCGCGTTTCGCGGCGTCAGCATCGCCGCCATCAATGGCTATGCCATGGGCGGCGGGCTCGAATGCGCGCTGGCCTGCGACATCCGCATCGCCGAGGAGCACGCGCAGATGGCCTTGCCGGAAGCATCCGTCGGCCTGCTGCCGTGCGCGGGCGGCACGCAGCATTTGCCATGGCTGGTGGGCGAAGGCTGGGCCAAGCGCATGATTTTATGCGGCGAGCGGGTCGATGCGGCCAAGGCCCTGGCCATCGGCCTCGTCGAAGAAGTCGTGCCAACCGGCAAGGCTGCCGCCACGGCGCTGGCCCTGGCCGCCAAGGTGGCGCGCCAAAGCCCCAGCAGCGTGACGGCGTGCAAGACCCTGATCCAGGGCGCGCGCAGCCATCCATTGGTCAACTCCTTGCCCGACGAACGCACCCTGTTCCTGGGCCTGTTCGATACGCAAGACCAGAAAGAGGGCGTGCAAGCGTTCCTGGAAAAACGTCCGGCGGAGTGGCGCAATGGCTGAAATCTTGGCTGAAAGCACCCTGATTGATACGGTGAAGATCGAGGAGCGCGACTGTCCCGGCGGCATGAAGCTTGGCGTCATCACCCTCGATGCACCGAAGTCGCTGCATGCCCTGACCCTGGACATGATACGCGCCATCGATGGCGCCCTCGTGCGCTGGGCCAGTGACGACGCCATCGCCTGCGTGGTGCTGCACTCGTCGACCGACAAGGCCTTTTGCGCGGGAGGCGACGTACGCAGCCTGCGCTCGGCCGTTGCCGAGCAGCCAGGTATCGTGCCGAACCCGCAGGCGCTGGCCTTCTTTGCCGAGGAATACCGGCTCGACCACCGCATCCATACGTACGTGAAACCGCTGCTGGTGTGGGGCGGCGGCATCGTCATGGGTGGCGGCCTGGGCCTGATGGCGGGCGCCAGCCACCGTGTCGTAACGGAAAGCACGCGCATCGCCATGCCGGAAATCACGATCGGCCTGTTCCCGGACGTGGGCGGCAGCTGGTTCCTGGGCCGCATGCCGGGGCGCAGCGGCCTGTTCCTGGGCTTGACGGGCGCGCCGATGAACGCGGCCGACGCCCTGTTCACAGGGCTCGGCGACTATTTCCTGCGCCAGGAAGAGCGCGCCATGGTGCTCGACTCGCTGGCGCTGGCGCAATGGCAAGCCAGCCCGCAGGCGAACGGCGAGCAGCTGGGCCGCTTGCTGCGCGGTTTCTCGGCGCCAGCCTCCATGCTGCCCATCTCCGAAGTGCGCGCCAACTTCGACGCCATCGCGGCACTGACGCAAGCGCCCACCTTGCCCGAAGTGGTGGCCGCCATTGCCGCGTATGACGGCGATTCGGCCTGGCTGCAAAAGGCGGCCCACTCGCTGGCCAAGGGCGCGCCCAGTTCCGCCGCTTTGGTCTGGGCCATGCGCGACCGCACACGCCACATGAGTTTGGCGCAAGTGTTCCAGCTGGAACTGATCGTGGCCGTGCAATGCTGCGCCCATGCGGATTTCAGCGAAGGCGTGCGCGCCTTGCTGATCGACAAGGACAACGCGCCACAGTGGCAGCCGGCCAGCCTGGCCGACGTCAGCGCAACGCATCTGGACGAATATTTTGCCGCGCCGTGGACACAGCATCCATTGGCCGATTTACCCATTTAAACATTTAAGTAGTGCATAAAAATGCTCAGGGCTAGGCGCCTTGCCGAAGGCAGTACGACTAGTACGAAGAGGCAAGGCAACAACGCCATGGGCTTTTTTAGGCGCTACAGGAGACATACATGCAACATATCGCTTTCATCGGCCTGGGCAACATGGGCGCGCCGATGGCCCGCAACCTGGTGGCCGCCGGCTTCCACGTGTCCGTCTTCGACCTGGCGCCAGCAGCCGTCGCATCCCTCGTTGAAGCGGGCGCCACGGCGGCTGCTTCCGCCAGCGCGGCCGTACAGACGGCCGACGCCATCATCACCATGCTGCCAGCCAACAAGCACGTGCAGGAGCTGTACCTGGCGGCCGGCGGCGTGCTCGATTCGGCCAAGCCCGGTGCCCTGTTCATCGATTGCAGCACCATCGCGGCCGACGTGGCACGGCAAGTGGCGCAGGCGGCCAGCGAGCGCGGCTTTGCCATGATCGATGCGCCCGTCTCGGGCGGCACGGCGGGCGCGGCGGCCGGCACCCTGACGTTCATCGTCGGCGGCAGCGAAGCGGCCTTGCAGCAGGCGCGTCCATTGCTGGAAAAGATGGGCAAGAACATCTTCCATGCGGGCGAGGCAGGTGCGGGCCAGGTAGCGAAGATTTGCAACAACATGCTGCTGGGGATCTTGATGGCAGGCACGGCCGAAGCGCTGAACCTGGGCGTGGCGCATGGCCTCGATCCGAAAGTGTTGTCCGACATCATGGCCAAGAGCTCGGGGCGCAACTGGACCCTGGAAGTGTACAACCCGTGGCCCGGTGTCATGGATGGCACGCCCGCGTCGCGCAATTACACGGGCGGCTTCGGCACGGCGCTGATGCTGAAAGACCTGGGCCTGGCGCAGCAGTCGGCCCTGTCGGCAAACGCGCCCACGCCGTTGGGCGGGCTGGTGCGCCAGTTGTACCAGATGCATGCGCAAGCCGGTTATGCGCAGCAGGATTTCTCCAGCATCGTGCAGATGCTGCAGCCGGACTTGAATAAACCCGCTTGAGGAATTTTGGGCAAAAAAAAGCCCGCTGGTAAAAGCGGGCTAAATCCAATTCTTGGAAGAGTTGGAGGAGACAGATGCATTATGCTGCATCGCCACATATAACTCCAATTTATCTTTCGAATATCAACTATATATTTCAGTGATATCTCTTCCTGGCAGCTGCGTCGCGGCTGCCAGCGTTACTGCGTTAGCCCGGATTGCAGGCGATCTGCACGGTGGTCACGTTCGCTTCGCCCATCACGCCGACGCCAGTGTTGGGCGCCACGCTGCATTTCAAGCCGGTTGGCTGGGTAAATACGCTGATGCCATACTTGTCGCCATCGGCAACACGCGATGCCAGGGTGAAGGTCGTGCTGCCCTTGGCCACCGTGGTTTGCGCATTGCCGTTGATCAAGACCAGGCCGTCGGCTGTCAGGCCAGTCACCGTGCCGCCAACCGTGTAGCTATTTTGCGTGCACACGACCGCTGCCTGGATGCTCAGGTAATGACCGGCCGAACCGGTCCCGCCACTGATGGCGCAAGTCATGTGGGCTGGCTGGGTCTGCACGGTGATGTTGTAGTCGGTGCCATAGTCGATGCGCTTGGCAAAGGTAAACGAGGTCTGGCCGGCTTTGACCGGGAGGGGGACGCCGCCGTTGGCCAGGACCAGGCCGTCGGTGTTCAAGTTGCTGATGGTGCCACTGACATCATACGAGGCCTTGCCGCCGCAAGCAGCCAGTCCCAGGGTCAACAGCAGCGCGGCGAGTGGGCGCAGGCAGGATAACTTCATGTATTTCTCCAATCCAATATAGTGGTGACGAATCGCGTGGCTTACTGCGCCGTGCAGTTCAGTGTGGCGCCGGTCGTGGCGGCTGAGCCCATGGTCCCGACGACATCGCGGCCGTTGGCGCTGGCAGAGCCCACGAAACTGCACGTCTGGCCCGCTGGATACGTCGCTATGGAAATATTGTAGGCGATGCCGTCATTGACAGCCGGGAATGTATAGCTCGTGCTGCCTTTCAGCGGGCTGGTGCTGGCGTTGCCAATGGCCAAGGTCAAGCCGTCGGCGGTCAGGCCCGTGATCGTGCCGCTCAGCGGGTAGGTATTGGTCGTGCAAGTCACCAGGGCAGTGGTCACGGTATAGCTCGATGCCTTGCCTGCGCTATTGGTAATCGTGCACACGGCGCCTTTGGGCTGTTGTGCGATGCTGATGTCGTAGCGGTCATCGGTGTTGACCAGCTTGGTGAAAACAAACGAGGTCTGGCCTGCGGAGACCGGCAAGCGTTCGCCGTCATTGAGGAGAATCAGGCCGTCTTTTGCCAGATTGGACACTTGGCCACTCAGATACAGGTTGCCGCCGCTGCCGCCGCAGGCTGCCAATGTGACGGCGCAAGCCGCCGCCAGCATCGAGCGCAGGTACAAATTTTTCATACATTCTCCAAAACGAATTAGGTTGGGTAGCGCAACGCGGACGCTGGCGCCGCATTGGAATGGCGCCTATTTTAGTCTATCTGGCAAGCTGAATGATCTTGCCTTGTATCACCCTGTAACAATTTTTCGCCGGGAAGCGCTGGCCCGGCCCCATTTCACGGGGGCGCAGCCATGCCGGTGGCAGCGATCGGTGCGACAATAGATGCAGGCTGCGCACTGTGGCGCGGCATCCACCGTGAATCCCATGTCCCTTGCTCCTGTAAAACCTGCCGTGCCGCCCAAGGCCATCCTGTTCGACCTCGACGATACTCTGTGGCCCATCGCGCCCGTGATTGCCGCCGCCGAAACCCTGCTGCACGACTGGCTGGCCACGCATGCGCCCAAGGTGGCGCAGCAGTTTTCCATCGAGGTGCTGCGCCAGCACCGGCTAGCCATGCTCAATGAACAACCGCATTTTCATGGCAACCTGATCGAGTTGCGCCGCGCGGGCTTGCTGACCGCCTTCGAGGCCGCCGGCGAGGATCCGGCCCTCGTCGATGGCGCCATCGCGCAGTTCCTGGCGGCGCGCCATCGCGTCCAGCCGTATGACGATGTGTTGCCTGGCCTGGCCTGGATGGGCCAGCGCATGCTGGTCGGCTCCATTTCGAATGGCAATGCGGACCTTGAAATTATCGGCCTGGCGCAGCATTTCAAGGTATCGATCGCCGCCAGCGATTTCGGTGTGGCCAAGCCCGACGCCAGCATCTTCCTGGCCGGTTGCGCCGCGCTGGGCGTGGCGCCCCATGAAGCCGTGTATGCCGGCGACGATCTGTATTTCGATGTGACGGGGGCGCAAGGGGCGGGCATGCGTGCCGTGTGGATGAACCGCAAGGGTGGCGACGCC
Organism: Janthinobacterium sp. GMG2; assembly: GCF_033949445.1. Lineage (NCBI taxonomy): Bacteria > Pseudomonadati > Pseudomonadota > Betaproteobacteria > Burkholderiales > Oxalobacteraceae > Janthinobacterium > Janthinobacterium sp. GMG2. Next base: position 131,846 of record NZ_JAXAWA010000001.1, read on the forward strand.
CACCTGGCCGCCGGCGTGCAGCCCGACGCCATCTGCGCCAACTTTGATGAATTGCTGCTGTGGCTGCAGGGGCAACTGGAAGATTGATCGCCGCCGGGCGGACGAACGTGCATAATAGGCGCTGTTGATGCACGTTCGGCCGCTTTCGTTGCCGCTTGCTTAATAAAATACTTGCTTAAATAAAACACCATGCAACTCGATACACGTGCCCAAACACTGCTGAAAGCCCTGGTCGAGCGATATATCGCCGACGGCCTGCCGGTCGGTTCGCGCGCCTTGTCGAAAATTTCCGGCCTCGACCTGTCGCCAGCCACGATCCGCAACATCATGGCTGACCTGGAAGAGCTCGGTTATGTGTCCAGTCCGCATACCTCGGCCGGACGCATCCCCACGCCGCGTGGCTACCGCATCTTTGTCGACACCTTGCTGACTGTCCGGCATCTGGACGAGCATCTGGTGGAGTCGCGCATGCGCCTGCAGACGCCGCAGCCGCAAAAAACCATCGCCAACGCGGCGCAGATGCTGTCGTCGCTGTCGCAGTTTGCCGGCGTCGTGCTCAGCCCGCGCCGCGAATCCGTGTTCCAGCAAATCGAATTTCTGCGCCTGTCCGAAAAACGCATCCTGCTCGTCATCGTCGCGCCCGGCGGCGACGTGCAGAACCGTTTATTGCTGACGGAGGCCGACTATACGCCGGCGCAACTGGTGCAATCGGCCAACTACATCAACCAGAACTATGGCGGCCTGTCATTCGACGCCGTGCGCGTGCGCCTGCAGGGCGAGCTGCGCCAGTTGCGCGACGACATGGGCAGCCTGATGCAGGCGGCCGTGGAGGCTGGCAGCGAGGCGATGGCCGACCATAGCGACGACATGGTGATTTCCGGCGAGCGCAACTTGCTCAGCGTGAGCGATCTGTCATCGAATATGCATTCGCTGCGCCAGATGTTCGATATGTTCGAGCAAAAAACGGGCTTGATGCAGCTGCTCGACGTGTCGAGCAAGGCGACGGGCGTGCAGATTTTCATCGGCGGCGAATCGAACCTGGTGCCGATGGATGAAATGAGCGTGGTGACGGCGCCGTATGAAGTCAACGGCAAGATCGTGGGAACGCTGGGAGTGATCGGACCGACGCGCATGGCTTACGAGCGCGTCATCCCGATTGTCGATATCACGGCCAAGTTGCTGTCAAGCGCGCTCAGCCATCATTGATCGTACTGCCTGATGCGCCAGCCGCTCCATGGGAGCGGCCGGAACGAATCAGGCGGTTTTGTGCGGGCAAGCCGTCTTGGTGCAGTTGCCGTAGATGGCCAGCGCGTGTTCGGCGATCTTGAAGCCGCGCTCTTCGGCCACTTTTTGCTGGCGGATTTCGATTTCTTCGTCGAAGAATTCTTCGACCCGGCCACAGTCGAGGCACACCAGGTGGTCGTGGTGGGAGCCTTCGTTGAGTTCGAAAATCGCCTTGCCGGTTTCAAAATGGTTGCGGTTGAGCAAGCCTGCCTGTTCGAATTGGGTCAGGACGCGGTAGACAGTTGCCAGGCCGACATCCATATTATCGGCCAGCAGAATCTTGTAGACGTCTTCCGCCGTCAGGTGGCGTACCGGGCTACTCTGGAAGATATCGAGTATCTTCAGCCGTGGCAGGGTGGCTTTCAGGCCGCTTGCCTTGAGATCACTAGGATTGTTACTCATGTTTGTTGCTCGTATGTGGGTCAGGTGCTTTATCATATAGCGTTTTAGCGGGGAGTGCCAAAATATGCATTTTTTGGCAGGCCGGCCACTCCTGGCGTTTTGTTCATCAAATTGAGGTCATTTATGCGCGTAACACCGGCTGTATTGCCATCTCTCTGGCACCGTATTTCATTCCGAGCACCAGTCGTGGCAGGCATGGTCTGTGTCGCGCTGGCCATGTCCGGCTGCGCCAGCCGTGGCATCCTTGGCGAAAAGCCGGCAGCTGCTCAAAAAGAAGGCAAGGAACTGGTCCCCGAACAGGGCGCACAAACGACCACTATTACGCCGCTGCAAAAATTCATGTGGTTTTTCTCGCCCTATCGTCCTGACATTCAACAAGGCAACTTTGTCTCCGAAGAGATGCTGGCCCAGTTGAAAGTGGGCATGACGCGCGACCAGGTGCGTTTCGTCCTCGGCACCTCGCTGCTGACCGATATCTTCCATGCCGACCGCTGGGATTACCCATTCCGCCTGGCCCGGGGCAGTGGCGAAACCACCAGCAGCCGCGTGGTTGTGTACTTCGGCAAGGATGGCAAAGTGGAACGTTTCGAAGGCGGCAACTTGCCGACGGAGAAAGAATACATCGACCGTATCGCCGGTCCGTCGCCATTCGCCAAGGTCGCCAAGGCCGACGTGCCTGCCGCCGTCGTGCCATCGCCCGTGGCGCCAAGCGCCGTGCCGGTGCCGGCCGATGCCGCCCCCGCTATTCCTGTGAGCAAGCCTGAAGTTGCCCCTGCACCCGCAACGGCGCCTGCCGCCGAGCCGGCACCTGCACCTGCTGCCGAACCCATCAAATAAGCTGTTGTAAGAGAATAAAATGACTGAACTGAAAATCGCCATCGCTGGCGCCAGCGGCCGCATGGGCCATATCCTGATCGAAGCGGTCAGCAACGCGCCCGACGCCGTGCTCGCTGGCGCGCTCGACCGCGCCGGCTCACCGTCCGTCGGCCAGGATGCCGCCGCTTTCCTCGGCAAGCCTGCCGGCGTGCTGATCGAGTCCGACCTGGCCACCGGCCTGGCCGGCGCCGATTACCTGATCGACTTCACGCGCCCTGAAGGCACTTTGCAGCACCTGGCGTATTGCGCCGAGCACGGCATCAAGATGATCATCGGCACCACCGGTTTCGATGACGCTGGCAAGGCCGCCATTGCCGCCGCCGCCGAAAAGACGGCCATCATGTTCGCACCGAACATGAGCGTGGGCGTAAACGTCACCATGAAGCTGCTGGAACTGGCCGCGAAAAGCCTGTCCGAAGGTTATGACATTGAAATCATCGAAGCGCATCACCGCCACAAGGTCGATGCGCCATCGGGCACCGCCCTGCAAATGGGTGAAGTGGTGGCCGGCGCCCTGGGCCGCGACCTGAAGGAATGCGCCGTCTACGGCCGCGAAGGCGTGACGGGCGAACGCGATCCGTCGACCATCGGCTTTGCCACCATCCGCGGCGGCGATATCGTCGGCGACCATACGGTGCTGTTTGCCGGCATCGGCGAGCGCATCGAGATCAGCCACAAGTCGAGCAGCCGCGTCACCTACGCCCACGGCGCCCTGCGCGCCGCGCGTTTCCTGGCCGACAAGCCGACCGGCCTGTTCGACATGCAGGATGTGCTGTCGCTGAAGAGCTGAGGAGCACCATGGCCACTGCCATCCTGAATGGAAAAGACATCAGCGACGAAGCGAGCTTTCACGCGCAATGCGTGCAAGCCTTCGGTTTCCCCGAGTTCTACGGCAACAGCATGGATGCCTGGGTCGATTGCCTCAGCTATTTGCGCGATGACGAAAACATGACGCAATTCCGTTTGAAGCCGAACGAAGTGCTCGAGATTGTTGTGCAGGATGCGGAGACCATGAAGGCGCAAGTGCCTGATTTACTGGAAGAAATCACGTTCTGTATCGCCGGCATCAATGAGCGCTACGACGATTACGGCGAAAAGCCGGCGTTGAAGCTGGTACTCAAGTAAATAGAATCGTAGGTCGGATTAGGCCCTGCGGGCCGTAATCCGACAACATTGTTGGCGCTGGGTGCGGTGTCGGATTACGCGCAAGCGCTAATCCGACCTACGTTCTTCCAATCAATCTTTACACCACCTTGCGCTCACGCAAGCCGTCAATTTCCGCACTGTCCAATCCCAGCCACTGTTGCAGCACTTCCTGCGTATGCTGCCCCAGCAACGGCGGCGGCAAACGGTATTGCACCGGAGACTGAGACAGGCGCACGGGATTGGCCACCAGCGCCACCGTGCCCGCCGTCGGGTGCGGCATCTCCACTTTCAAGCCACGCGCCACCACTTGCGGGTCGGCAAAGACCTGGTCGATGCGGTTGACGGGACCGCAGGGCACGGCTTGCGCCTCGAACGCGCTGATCCACTCGGCCGTCGTGCGCATGACCGTGGTCTGGCGCATCAAGGGGATCAATATCGCCCGGTGCGCCACACGCTGCGGATTGGTGGCGAAGCGTTCATCCTGCGCCCATTCCGGGTGGCCGGCGACGGCGCAAAAGCGCGAAAACTGCCCATCGTTGCCGATCGCCAGAATCATGTCGCCATCGGCCGTGGGAAAGTCCTGGTAAGGCACGATGTTCGGGTGCGCATTGCCCATGCGCTGCGGCACTTTGCCGCCGCACAGGTAATTGGCCGCCTGGTTGCCCAGCGCCGCCACCTGCACGTCGAGCAAGGCCAGGTCGATATGCTGGCCCAGGCCCGAGCGTTCCCGTTCGGCCAGCGCCGCCTGCACGGCGATGGTGGCGTACAGGCCCGTCAGGATGTCCGTCTGCGCCACGCCCACTTTTTGCGGCCCGGCGCCCGGCTGGCCATCAGGCACGCCCGTGATGCTCATCAAGCCGCCCATGCCCTGGATCAGGAAGTCATAGCCGGCGCGCGCCGCGTACGGCCCATCCTGGCCGAAGCCCGTGATGGAGCAGTAGACGAGACGCGGGTTGAGTGCCAGCAAGCTGGCCGCATCGAGGCCATATTGCTTCAAACCGTCCAGCTTGAAATTTTCCAGCAGCACGTCCGATTCGGCAGCCAGCTTGCGCACCAGCGCTTGCCCTTCTAGCGCGGCCAGGTCGATGCACAGGGAGCGCTTGTTGCGGTTGGCGCACTGGAAATAGGCGGCCTCGGCCGTGTCGCGGCCATCCTCGTCTTTCAGATACGGCGGGCCCCAGGAGCGCGTGTCGTCGCCGCGGCCAGGCTGTTCCACCTTGACGACGTCGGCGCCCAGGTCGGCCAGCATTTGCCCGGCCCACGGGCCGGCGAGCACGCGCGACAGGTCGAGCACGCGCAAGCCGGTCAGCGGCGCGGGCCGCAAGGTGGAAGCCAAGGCGTCCATTAGTTGAAGGCGGCGATGCCGGTGATGGCGCGGCCGATGATCAGCGCGTGCACGTCGTGCGTGCCTTCATAGGTGTTGACCACTTCCAGGTTGACCAGGTGGCGGATGACGCCGAACTCGTCGGAAATGCCGTTGCCACCCATCATGTCGCGCGCCACTCTGGCAATATCGAGCGCCTTGCCGCAGCTGTTGCGTTTCATGATCGAGGTGATTTCCACGGCGGGCGAGCCTTCATCCTTCATGCGGCCCAGGCGCAAGCAGCCTTGCAAGCCCATGGTGATTTCCGTCAGCATGTCGGCCAGTTTCTTTTGCACCAGCTGGTTCGCGGCCAATGGGCGGCCGAATTGCTGGCGGTCCATCGTGTACTGGCGTGCTTTCAGGTAGCAGTCTTCGGCCGCACCCAGCGCGCCCCAGGCAATGCCGTAGCGGGCGCTGTTCAGGCAAGTGAACGGGCCTTTCAGGCCGCGCACGTCGGGGAAGGCGTTTTCTTCAGGGCAAAATACTTCATCCATGACGATTTCACCGGTGATGCTGGTGCGCAAGCCGACCTTGCCGTGGATTTCCGGCGCCGACAAGCCTTTCCAGCCTTTTTCCAGCACGAAGCCGCGGATCGCGCCTTCATCGTCCTTGGCCCAGACGACGAACACGTCGGCGATCGGGCTGTTGGTGATCCACATCTTTGCGCCCGACAGGCTGTAGCCGCCCGGCACTTTACGGGCGCGCGTGACCATGCTGCCAGGGTCGGAGCCGTGGTTCGGTTCCGTCAGGCCGAAGCAGCCGATGTATTCGCCCGTCGCCAGTTTCGGCAGGTATTTCTGTTTGGTTTCTTCGTTGCCGAAGGCGTTGATCGGCACCATCACCAAGGACGATTGCACGCTCATCATCGAACGGTAGCCCGAATCGACGCGCTCGACTTCGCGTGCGGCCAGGCCGTAGCAAACATAGTTCAGGCCGGCGCCGCCGTATTCTTCGGGAATGGTGGTGCCCAGCAAGCCCAGCTCGCCCATTTCGCGGAAGATGGCCGCATCCGTGCGGCCATGGCGGAACGATTCGAGTACGCGTGGCACCAGGCTGCCCTGGCAATAGTCGCGGGCCGCTTCCAGCACGGCGCGTTCATCGCCCGTCAGTTGTTCTTCCAGCAGCAGGGGGGAATTCCAGTCGAATACGGTTTTGCTCATCACAGGCCTCGCAGGTGAGCGCCGGTGACCGGCGCAAGATTGAATATGGCTCATGGTAGGTTTTTGCCTAGCCTTGCGCAAACGATTTTTTCGCACCCAGACATGCGTGTGGCGCATATCTTGCGGCATACTAGGAGCCTTTCACCGGCCGGATACTCCCCATGTCACGCAAAATTCCCATGCTGCAAGCCCTGAACTGCTTCGAGGCGGCTGCGCGGCACCAGAGCTACACGCATGCGGCGCGCGAACTGTCGCTGACGCAAAGTGCCGTGTCTCGCCAGATTTCATCCCTGGAAAGCTTTCTCGGCGTGCAACTGTTCCAGCGCACGCGCCATGGCGTGCTGCTGACCAGCGCCGGCGCCGCGTATGCGCGGCAGATCGCGGCGCGTCTCGATGGCCTCGAGCGCGACACGCTCGACACCATGGCGCGCCAGGGCGGTGGCGGGGCCTTGCAGCTGGCTTCGGTCCCCACGTTTGCCACGCGCTGGCTGATGCCGCGGCTGGCTTCACTGGCGGGCTTGCACCAGGACATCGTCGTGCATATCGACGCCTACACGAAACCGTTCATGTTTGCCGATACGGAATACGACGGCGCCCTGTACGCGGGCACGCCCGAGCAACTGGCGCGCTGGCCCGGCACGCGCGCCACCTTGCTCATGCATGAAGAAATCGTGCCCGTCGCCAGCCCCCGCCTGTTGGCCGCGCGCAGCGACTGGCAGCCGCAGGATTTATTGGAATTGACCTTGTTGCAGCAAAGTACGCGCCCGGGCGCCTGGCGCCAGTGGTTTGACGCCATGCAGGTCGATGGGGAACTGGCGCGCTACGGCGCCCGCTATGAGCTGTTTTCCATGCTGGCCATGGCGGCCGTGCAGGGGCAGGGCGTGGTCTTGCTGCCGCGTATGCTGGTCGAAGCGGAACTGGCGCGCGGCGAATTGCGCATCGCATGCGAGCGCCCACTGCGCGGCCAGCGCGCGTATTACCTGATCACGCCCGAGGCGGCGCATGAAAAACTGGCTTTGCAGCAGTTCCGGCAATGGTTGCAGGACGAGGCGGCCTAGGCGACCTTGGCGGTATCGAAATGGGGATTGTCGATCAGGCCGATCTGGTTGCCGAACGGGTCGAGCAATTCCACCGTGCGGATGCCGTCGCCCACGTCCGTGAGCGGGTGGTGCAGGGTGCCGCCCAGCGCAACGATGCGTTCGACCTCTGCCTCGATGCCGTCCACGCCCCAGTACGTCACGCTGCCCTGCGTGCCCGGCTGGCCGTCCGGCAGCAAGCCCAGCTCGAAGCCGCCGATATTGAAGCCGACATAGAAGGGCTGGTCGAAATATGGCGCCGTGCCGAATACCTGGCTGTACCAGGCCTTGGCCTTGTCCAGGTCGGGGACGGGATAGGTGACGGTGCGTAAACCTTTGATCATGTGCTACTCCTGATGAATGAAGAATACGGTCATCATGCCACCGGCGCGCGGCGTGTGATTGTAAAAATGGAAGGTATTCAAGTGCGCCGACCCGCCAGCCACGCCTCGGGCGAACTGCGGGCGAAATCCTGGAAGTCGTGGATCAGGTGCGACTGGTCGAAATAGCCATATTGCAAGGCCACTTGCGCCCAGTCCTGCTGGCCCGCCAGACTTCGCATGCCCTGGCTGGCCGCGCGAAAGCGGCAGATGCGGGCAAACAGCTTCGGGCTGATGCCCACTTGCTGGCGAAATTGCAGCGCCAGGTGCTGGCGCGACACGCCCAGTTGCCGCGCCAGGCCATCCACGCGCACCTGACCCGATGCCGCCTCGATGGCCGCGATCGCGTGGTCGGCCGCGCCAGCCTGGCGCCGTGGCGGCGCGGTGCGCAAGCGCAGCAGCAGATATTCTTGCAAAATGGAAACTCGTTGCACGTTGCTCAAAGGCTCGCTCCATAGCGCGTCACCGAGGCGCGCCGCCAGCTCGCGGCCCCACAGCTGCTGCAATCCCGTGCGGCCATCGTTGAGTTCACACAAGGGCAGCTGGAAGAAGCGTGCCGCCGCGCCCGGTTTGAAGCGGGCCGCCACCGTTTGCACGAGGCCCTGGCTGACGACGGCAATGGGCGCCGTCATCATGCCGACGGCAAAGCTGGCGTCCTGCTGGTCCTGGCACAGGATGTCGATGCAATTGTCGGGCAAGACCTGGTGCGTGAAGGGCGTGGCGCCCGTCTGCACGCGGCACGTCCAGACGCACTCCAGCCAGGGCCGCAGGGCGGGGATGGGCGGATATTCCTGGTAGACGATCATGGCCGGCTTTGATGCAAAGAACAAGATTGCGTATATCTTACACAGCATAATTGTGCGCCGGCCAAAATATGCGCGCCCGGGCCGCCAGCGCGCCGCGCTATCGAGCGGCGACAACCAGTATAATGCTCGGTTCATATCCACTATTGGCCGCACATCATGCAAGATAAATATAGTCCCGCCGACGTCGAACAAGCCGCCCAATCGCACTGGAAGGCGATCGACGCCTATAAAGCCGTCGAACACGACCCGCGTTTCCCGAAAGGCAAGTATTTTGCCTGCTCGATGCTGCCTTACCCTTCGGGCAAGCTGCACATGGGTCACGTGCGCAACTATACGATCAATGATGTGATGTACCGCTACCTGCGCATGAACGGCTACAACGTGCTCATGCCGATGGGCTGGGATGCGTTCGGCATGCCGGCGGAAAACGCGGCCATGGCCAACAACGTGCCGCCCGCGCAATGGACGTACTCGAACATTGCCCACATGAAGCAGCAGATGGAATCGATGGGCCTGGCCATCGACTGGTCGCGCGAAATGACCGCCTGCAAGCCTGAATACTACAAATGGAACCAGTGGATGTTCCTCAAGATGCTGGAAAAAGGCATCATCTACAAGAAGACCGGTACCGTGAACTGGGACCCGATCGACCAGACCGTGCTGGCCAACGAACAAGTGGTCGATGGCAAGGGCTGGCGTTCGGGCGCGCTGATCGAAAAGCGCGAAATCCCCATGTACTACGCGCGCATCACCGATTACGCGGAAGAATTGCTGGCCTATGTGGACGACAAGTTGCCGGGCTGGCCCGAGCGCGTGCGCATCATGCAGACCAACTGGATCGGCAAGTCGACGGGCGTGCGTTTCGCCTTCCCGCACACAATCGCGGATGCCGAAGGCGCTCTGATCGGCGACGGCAAGCTGTATGTGTTTACCACGCGTCCTGACACCGTCATGGGCGTGACCTTCTGCGCCGTGGCCGCCGAGCACCCGCTGGCCATCCACGCCGCGCAAAGCAATCCTGCGCTGGCGGCCTTCAACGCCGAATGCAAGCTCGGTTCCGTGATCGAAGCGGACATGGCAACGATGGAGAAGAAGGGCATGCCGACCGGCCTGTTCGTCACCCATCCGTTGACGGGCGCGCAAGTGGAAGTCTGGGTCGGCAACTACGTCCTGATCACCTACGGCGATGGCGCCGTGATGGGCGTGCCGGCGCACGACGAGCGCGATTTCGGCTTTGCCAAGAAATACAATCTGCCAATCAAGCAAGTGATCGAAGTCAAGGGCCAGGAATTTTCGACGGACGCCTGGCAGGAATCGTATGGCAGCAAGGACGGCGTCTGCGTCGCTTCCGGCAAATACGACGGCTTGCATTTCGCTTCCGCCGTCGATGCGGTGGCGGCCGACCTGGCCGAACTGGGCCTGGGCGAAAAGAAAACCACGTTCCGCCTGCGCGACTGGGGCATTTCGCGCCAGCGCTACTGGGGCACGCCGATCCCGATGATCCATTGCGCCGATTGCGGCGTGGTACCGGTGCCGGAAAAAGACTTGCCGGTAGTGCTGCCGGAAGACTGCGTGCCGGACGGCACGGGCAATCCGCTGAACAAATATGAAGCCTTTTTGCAGTGCGACTGCCCGCAGTGCGGCAAGCCGGCGCGCCGCGAGACGGACACCATGGATACCTTCGTCGATTCGTCGTGGTACTACATGCGCTATACCTCGCCAGGCTCGAACGACGCCATGGTCGACGCGCGCAACGATTACTGGATGCCGATGGACCAGTACATCGGCGGCATCGAACACGCCGTCATGCACTTGCTGTACGCGCGCTTCTGGACCAAGATCATGCGCGACTTCGGCCTGGTCAAGTTCGACGAGCCATTCGTCAACCTGCTGACGCAGGGCATGGTGCTCAACGAAACCTACTTCCGCAAGGACGCGGCGGGCAAGACCACCTGGTTCAACCCGGACGACGTGCGCTTGTCGCTCGATGACAAGGGCCGCCCGCAAAGCGCCGTCCTGGTGGCCGATGGCCAGCCGGTGGAAATCGGCGGCACGGAAAAAATGTCGAAGTCGAAGAACAACGGTATCGACCCGCAAGCGCAGATCGAGCAGTACGGAGCCGACACGGCCCGCCTGTTCACCATGTTCGCTTCGCCGCCGGAACAGACGCTGGAATGGTCGGGCAGCGGCGTCGAAGGCGCTAACCGCTTCCTGCGCCGCGTGTGGAACTTCGGTTACGCGCAGTCGGCCACGATCCAGGCCGCACTGGCTGGCGGTGCCGCACCGGCCACGGGCGACGCGCAGAAAAACCTGCGCCGCGAATTGCACAAGCTGCTGCAGCAAGCCGATTACGACTTGAAGCGCATCCAGTACAACACCGTGGTGTCGGCCTGCATGAAGATGCTCAATACGCTGGAATCGGCGAAGCTCGATGACAGCGCGCAGTCGAAGGCGCTGATCGCCGAAGGCTTCTCCATCTTCCTGCGCCTGCTTAACCCTGTCGCGCCGCACATCACCCACGTGCTGTGGCAGGAACTCGGTTACGCTGGCGTGCACGGCGATCTGCTCAACGTGGCATGGCCGCAGGTCGACCCGGCCGCATTGGAACAGTCCGAGATCGAGATGATGATCCAGGTGAACGGCAAGCTGCGCGGCTCGATCACGGTCGCCAAGGATGCGGACAAGGCCAGCATCGAAGCGGCCGCGCTGGCGTGCGAAAGTGTGCAGAAGTACGTCGAGACCACGCCGAAGAAGATCATCGTCGTGCCAGGCAAGTTAATCAGCATCGTGGTGTAATCATGACGACTTCCTCTCAAGTATCGCTGTTGGGCCGCCGCGCCGTGCTGGCGCTGGGCCTGACCGTCCTGCTGTCAGCCTGCGGCTTTCACTTGCGCGGTTCGAACGGCAGTTTCATGCTGCCGTTCGCGACGATGTACATCGGCTTGCCCGACTCGTCGCCGCTGGCGATCGGCCTGAAGCGCTATATCCGCGCCATTGGCAGCACGGAGGTGGTCAATACCAAGGATGGCGCCGACGCCGTTCTTGAGGTGCTCAGCGATCCGGAGAGGAATCGTACCAAGACCATTTTGTCCCTGAATACCAGCGGCCGCGTACAAGAGTACCAACTCGGCTATGCGATCAATTTCCGCGTATTGGACAAGGCCGGCAACCAGTTGCTGGCACCGACGACCATCAGCCTGGTGCGTCCTATCACCTTCGACGACAGACAGGTGCTGGCCAAGGAAACCGAGGAAGCGGCGCTGTACCGCGACATGCGCAACGACCTGGTGCAGCAGATCATGCGCCGTCTGGCCGCCATCAAGCCGGTGCTGCCGGCCATGTCGGTGGCGCCAGTAGCGCCCGTGACGCCGGTCGCGCCGGTAGCCCCGCAGCAGTAACGGGGACGCCATGCAATTGCGGATAGACGCGCTCGATGGGCATGTGGCCAAGCCGCTGGCGCAGCTGTATGTGATCACCAGCGACGAACACCTGCTGGCGCTGGAAGCGGCCGACAAGATCCGCCGCGCGGCGCGCGCGCAAGGGTATTCCGAGCGCGACGTGCTGACGGTGGAGCGCAGCTTCAAGTGGGGCGAACTGCTGGCGGCGAACCAGGAGCTGTCGCTGTTCGGCGATAAAAAACTGATCGAGCTGCGCATCCCCACCGGCAAGCCGGGCAAGGATGGCGGCGCGGCGCTGCAAAGCTACGCCAAAAACCTCAGTCCCGATAATCTGACCCTGATCACCTTGCCCAAGCTGGACTGGGCCACGCAGAAGGCGGCCTGGGTCGCCAGCCTGCAGCAGGCGGCCGTGTATATCGATATTCCGAATGTGGAACGGGCGCAGTTGCCGGCATGGATATCGCAGCGCCTGGCCGCGCAGGGACAAAGTGCCGAACGGGCCAGCATCGACTTCATCGCCGAGCGGGTGGAAGGCAACTTGCTGGCGGCGCACCAGGAAATCCAGAAACTGGGCTTGCTGCATGCCGCGGGCAAGCTGACGTACGAACAAGTGCAGGACGCGGTGCTGAACGTGGCCCGCTACGATGTCTTCAAGCTGTCCGAAGCCATGCTGGCCGGCGATCCGGCGCGCCTGGTGCGCATGCTCGAAGGCTTGAAAGGCGAGGGCGAGGCGCTGCCGCTGGTCTTGTGGGCCGTCTCCGAGGAAATCCGCACGCTGTTAAAATTGAAGGCCGGCATGGCGCAAGGGCGTCCATTGGGCGCGCTGCTGAAGGAATACCGCATCTGGGGTCCGCGCGAGCGGATGATGGAACCGGCCCTGCGGCGCATTTCGCTGCCCGTGCTGGAAGCGGCGCTGCAGCAGGCGGCGCAGGTGGACAAGATGATCAAGGGCTTGCGCGCCAAGGGCTACGCGGGCGATGCCTGGGACGCCATGCTGCAGCTGGGCCTGAAGATCGCCCGAGGTTAACTTTTATGGATACGAGCATGGACATCACAGAATATATGCAGGACGTGGGCACGCGCGCGCGCGCCGCTTCGCGCGCCATGGCGCGTGCCGACAGCGCCACGCGCAACCGCGCCTTGAGCCTGATCGCCGCCGCCATCGTGCGCGATGCCGATCTGCTGCGCACGGCCAACCAGCGCGATCTCGATGCGGCCGCTGCCGCCGGCCTGGCGCCGGCCATGCTCGACCGCCTGACCCTGTCCGACGCCGCGATTGCCACCATGGTCGAAGGTTTGACGCAGATCGTCTCGCTGGCCGACCCGATCGGTGAAATCTCGAACATGAAATTCCGCCCGACGGGCATCCAGGTGGGCCAGATGCGCGTGCCGCTGGGCGTCATCGGCATCATCTATGAAGCGCGTCCGAACGTGACGGTGGACGCGGCCGGCCTGTGCATCAAGAGCGGCAACGCGACGATCTTGCGCGGCGGCTCGGAAGCGATCCACTGCAACCGCGCGCTGGCCAAGCTGGTGGCCGAAGGCTTGCAGGGAGCAGGCTTGCCGGCCGATGCGGTGCAAGTCATCGACACCACGGACCGCGCCGCCGTCGGCGCCTTGATCACCATGCCGCAGTACGTGGACGTCATCGTGCCGCGCGGCGGCAAGGGCCTGATCGCGCGCCTGATGGAAGAAGCTACGGTACCGATGATCAAGCACCTCGACGGCATCTGCCACGTCTACATCGACGCCAAGGCCGACATCAGGAAGGCGATCGATATTGGCTTCAACGCGAAATGCCACCGCTACGGCACCTGCAACACCATGGAAACCCTGTTGGTGTCGCGCGCCATCGCCGCCACCGTGCTGCCGCAACTGGCCGAACTGTACCTGACCAAGCAGGTGGAACTGCGCGCCGATCCGGAAAGCCATGCGATCCTGGCCGCCGCCGCTTATCCGCACCTGGTACAGGCCACGGAGGAAGACTGGTCCACCGAATACCTGGCGGCCATCCTGTCGGTGAAGGTAGTCGACGGCATCGATGAGGCGATGGACCACATCAACCAGTATTCATCGAAGCACACGGAATCGATCATCACGGAAGACTACAGCGATGCGCTGCGCTTCCTGCGCGAAGTCGATTCCGCCTCGGTGATGGTGAACGCGTCGACGCGTTTCGCCGACGGTTTTGAGTATGGCCTGGGCGCCGAAATCGGCATCTCGAACGACAAGCTGCACGCACGCGGTCCGGTGGGCCTGGAAGGTTTGACCTCGCTCAAGTACGTGGTATTCGGCCACGGCGAAATCCGCAAGTAGTCTCCTCGCGGGCTGCCCACAAGGCGGCCCGTGCTCTGTTTTTCTCCACCTCCGACACTGGGAACCCCATGCTCTTTCTCTGGACCAAAGCCTTCCACATCATCTTCGTCATGTCCTGGTTTGCCGGCCTGTTTTACCTGCCGCGCATCTTCGTGAACCTGGCGATGGAGACGGAAACGGTGGCCACCGAGCGCCTGCTGCTGATGGCGCGCAAGCTGTACCGCTTCATGTCGTTGCTGGCGCTGCCGGCGATGGTGCTGGGGCTGGCCCTGATGTGGATGCTGTACGGCGGGGGCGAAGGCCGCATGAAGATGCCGGGCTGGATGCACGCCAAGCTGACGTTCGTGGTGCTGCTGCTCGGCTATCACCACGCCTGCGGTTCCATCCTGCGCAAGTTTGAAAAAGGTCTCAACAAGCGCAGCCACACCTGGTTCCGCTGGTTTAATGAAGTGCCGGTGGTGATGCTGCTGGCCGTCGTCGTGCTGGTCGTGGTCAAGCCTTTCTAAGGGAGTCGAGATGAGTGCAAGTCAGAACAAAGTCGTGCAGTATTTCTTCGCCCCCCACTCGCCATGGACCTACCTGGGCCACGCGCGCCTGATGGCCATCGCCGCGAAGACGGGCGCACAGATCGACGTGCGTCCCTTCGACCTGGGCAAGGTCTTCAGCGTCTCGGGCGGCCTGCCGCTGGCCAAGCGCGCGCCGCAGCGCCAGGCCTACCGCCTGGCCGAACTGGCGCGCTGGTCGGCCTTTTTGCAAGTGCCATTGACCCTGCAGCCGAAGTTCTTTCCCGTGTCGCCGGAAGCGTCGGCCAAGCTGATCATCGCCACGCGCCTGGCGCACGGCGTGGAAGCCTCGCTGAACCTGGCGCACGCCATCATGCGCGGCCTGTGGGCCGAAGAACGCAACATCGGTGACGAAGAGACGCTGGTGCAGATCGCCGTTGATGCCGGTTTCGATGGCCGCCAGTTGCTGAAAACGTCGGAAACGGCCAGCGTGCAGGCCGAATACGACGCCAATACGGAGGCAGCCACCGCCGCATCCGTCTTCGGCTCGCCGTGGTACATCGTCGATGGCGAGGGTTACTGGGGCCAGGACCGCCTCGATTTCGTCGAGCGGGCGCTGGACGCAAAATAGATAGAGATGTAGGTCGGATTAGCGCCCCGCGCGTAATCCGACAAGCTCAGTCGGCAGCGCACGTCGGCTTACTCCCTGGCGGGCTAAGTCGACCTACGTGATATGCAGGATTTTTAGTTAATTGTTTTTCAACGGATAAAAGGTATCCTCATTATGGCTTCATATTTTTGCCCATGCCCGCGCGGCATGGAAGCGGCGCTGGCCGAGGAACTGGGCGAGATCGCCCAGGATAGTGCGACCATGAAGGTCCACAACCAGGTACCGGGCGGCGTACACTGCTCGGGCGACCTGCTCGATTCCTACCGCATCAACCTGCATTCGCGCATCGCTTCGCGCGTGCTGATGCGCATGGCCCATTCCGGCTACAAGACGGAAAACGACATCTATGACCTGACCCTGGCGCAATCCTGGGAAGACTGGTTCGGCGTGCACCACACGATCCGTGTCGACGTCACGGCCGTCAAATCGCCGCTGCGCAGCCTGGAATTCACGACACTGAAAATCAAGGATGCGATCTGCGACCGCTTCCGCGACCAGTTCAACGAGCGTCCATCGGTCAACACCAAGACGCCGGACATGCGCATCGTCGGCTTCCTCGACGCGCACACGTTTACCGTCTACCTCGACACCTCGGGCGAAGCCCTGTTCAAGCGCGGCTGGCGCGAAGAGACGGGCGACGCGCCGCTGCGCGAAAACCTGGCCGCCGGCCTGCTGCGCGTGTCGGGCTGGAAGCCTGGCATGGTGCTGTTCGACCCGATGTGCGGTTCCGGCACCATCCTGGCCGAAGCGGCGCAGATGCTGCAGGGGATACCACCGGGCGCGTCGCGCCAGTTCGCGTTTGAAAACTTCCACGACTTCGATCCGGCGCCATGGAATGCCATGAAAAACGCCATCAAGGTCAATCCGCTGCCGGCCGAACCGACGATTTTCGGCAGCGATATCTCGGGCGACATGGTCGCCATGACGCGCCACAACCTGCGTTGCGCCGGCGTGCGCTTCGACGTGCCCTTGAAACAGATCGAGGCGCAGGAAGTCAAGCCGCCAAGCGACGTGCTGGGCATCATGCTGACCAACCCGCCGTACGGCGAGCGTATCGGCGTGCGCGGCGACAGCACCATCCCGGAAGATGAACTGTCGACGTCCTTCTACTCGGCCATGGGCACGACCCTGAAGCAGCGTTTCGCCGGCTGGACCGTGTTCCTGTTTACGGCCGACCTGGGCTTGCCCAAGCTGCTGCGCCTGAAAGAAGCGCGCAAGACGCCATTCTTCAACGGTGCGCTGGAATGCCGTTTGTTCCGCTTTGACATGGTCGCAGGTTACAACCGCCGCGAAGAAGCGAAACCCAAAAATATCTGATTAAACCTACTGCGCGTCGTGACTTGCGGCCTGCGGTGCTCACCGTACTAAAGTACGGTTGCGCTCTCGGCCACAATTCACTTCCGCTCGCTACGGTTTTCTCAGATATTTTGGCAGCTGAGAAAGCCGAACGTGTCACCCTGGATCCATCATGTTTCCCACCCCACCGGCCGATGTGCCGCCAGACCCGGTTACCCCCGTTCCGCCTCCCACGCCGAGCCACATGGCGCCGCTGAGCCGCGGTGCGCTGGCGATGATGCTGGCCGGGCTGTCGATGCTGGGCCCCCTGTCGATCGATACGTATCTGCCCGCGTTTGGCGCGATCCAGGGGTCGCTGCAGGCGTCGCCGCTGGAAGTGCAGCAGTCGCTGACGTTCTACATGCTGGCCTTTGCCGGCATGGTGCTGTGGCATGGCGCAATCTCGGACACCTTTGGCCGGCGCAACGTCATCCTCGTGTCCCTGCTGATGTTTGCCATCGGCTCGCTGGGCTGCGCTTCGGCGCACACGGTGCACTACCTGTGGTTCTTCCGCATCATGCAGGGCGTCTCGGCCGGCGCCGGCGTGGTGATCAGCCGCGCCATCATCCGCGACCTGTATGCCGATGCGGCGGCGGCGCGGCTGCTGTCGCTG
Source organism: Janthinobacterium sp. GMG2 (assembly GCF_033949445.1). NCBI lineage: Bacteria > Pseudomonadati > Pseudomonadota > Betaproteobacteria > Burkholderiales > Oxalobacteraceae > Janthinobacterium > Janthinobacterium sp. GMG2. Next base: position 149,174 of record NZ_JAXAWA010000001.1, read on the forward strand.
GTGACGATGATCTTTTCCATCGCCCCGGCCGTGGCGCCGATTCTCGGCGGCTGGATCGTCATCTGGTTCGACTGGCGCTCGATCTTCCTGTTCCTCGCCTTTTACACGGTGGTGCTGCTGGCGTTCTGCTACTGGCGCTTGCCCGAAACCCTGCCTTTGGCCAAGCGCCAGCCGTTCAATCCGCGTTTCCTCGCGTCGAGCTATGGCCAGATCCTGCGCTCGCCCCTGTTCCACATCAAGGCCGGCATCGTCGCCCTCAATTTCGCGGGCCTGTTCCTGTTCATCACGGCCGCGCCGGAAATGCTGCCCAAGCAGCTGGGCCTGGGACCATCGCAATTCGCCTGGCTGTTCATTCCCTGCGTGAGCGGGATTTTCATGGGCGCCGCAGCGGCCAACCGCATTGCCGGCAAGGTCACGTTCGCGCGCCAGATCGGCATCGGCTTTGCCTTCCTGCTGTGTGCCGCCAGCGTCAATGTCGTGTATCACCTGTTCCTGCCGCCATCGTTGCCCTGGTCGGTGCTGCCCCTGTTCTTCTACACCTTCGGCATGTCGCTGGTGGGGCCGGGCGCGACCCTGCTGGCGCTTGACCTGTTCCCGCATATCCGTGGCACGGTGGCCTCGTGCCAGTCGTTTGCCAGCACCTTGCTGGGCGCCGTGGTGGCTGGCGTGATCTCGCCGCTGCTGTCCGGTTCCGTGCTGTGGCTGGCGTCGGGCCAGTTGGCGTTTACGGGGCTGGCGCTGGCCCTGTGGCTGATATCGCGGCGCTTCCGCCACCGTTTGCTTGGTTCCTTCAAGGCATAAGTTTCCACTGTAGAACGCTGGATTTATTTCAACTTAATTTTCTATATTGCAAGTAATATCCGGCGCTTATGATAAGATGACTGCTTTCCCGGCATCCTCTCAGGCAACACATTTTTTGCTTACAGGAGTGGAGGATTCCTCTGAACGTGGCCGCGCTTCGCTGCTGAGCGCTCATCCTTTTCGAACCGGCAATGCCTGATACGATGCATCAATCTGATCAAGATATACGCAATCGCCTGCTGATTGCCCGCCTGCCGGCCATGCCGCAGATCCTCCTCAAGCTGATCGCCCACCTGCAGGCCGACGATGCCGGCATGCCGGAGCTGGCCGCCCTGATCGCCAAGGATGCGGGCATGACCAGCAAGATACTCGGCGTGGCCAACAGCTCGGCCTACCATCGCCAGAGCAAGGTCGTCAGCCTGGAGCAATCGCTCGTCTCGCTCGGCACGGACATGATCAAGACCCTGGTCATCAGCGAATCTGTCTTCCAGACCTTCAACAGCTTCCCTCATTCCGGCAGCACGGATTTGCGCGCCTTCTGGAAAAGTTCGCTGTCGGCCGCCGTCATGGCGCGCGCGCTGGCCAAGGCCATGGCCTATCCGCACGCCGAGGAAGCGTATCTGGCCGGCTTGCTGCACAACGTGGGCCGACTGGCCTTGCTGGCCACGGCGCCGAAGGAATACGCATTCAATTTCACGGCGCGCGACGATGCCGCCCTGTGCGCGGTGGAGCAGCGCACCTTGCAGATCACGCATGCGGAAGCGGGCGCCTGGCTGATCGAACGCTGGCATCTTGATTCCTTCCTGGCCGACAGCGTGCTGTATCACCATGAACCGCTGGCGCGCCTGGAAGCGAGCCATCCCCTGATCCGCATCGTGCGTCTGGCGCACCTGTTGTGCTGCCATGCGGACGATGCGGACGAGGCCGAGTCCATCACGCAGGCGGCAAGCCTGTGTGCGCTGGACGTCGAGACACTGGACGACCTGGCCGGCAGCGTCGCGCGCCAGGTAGAGCAGGCCGCGCAGCACCTGGGCATCGACCTGGCCGGCGCGGACGATATCGCCACGCCGCCCGCGTATGCGCCGCCAGCCGTCGATCCGGTGCAGCGGCGCCTGTCCGACGAAGTGCGCAATATGGTGCTGGTGTCCGAAGTGGGACAGACCTTCGCCCGGCAGCAGGGCGAGAGCAGCCTGCTCGAAGCCATCACGCGCTCGGCGCGCATCCTGTTCGATTTCGACACCGCCGTCATCCTGCTGCAAAACCCCACCGGCCATGCGCTCGTCGGCGTGGCGGCGGGCGAGCATCAGCAGCGCCTGGCCGGCTTCTCGATCCCGCTGGCCAAGGGCGGGCCTTTGGCCGCCTCCGCGCTCGAGTGCCAGCTGGCGTTCCTGAAACGCGACATGCCGGCGCTGGGCATCGTCGAAGAGCAGCTGTTCCGCATTCTCGGTACCGACAGCCTGGTTTGCGTGCCGCTCGTGGCGGGCCAGCGCAGCCTCGGCGTGCTCATTGGCGGCGTGGCGGCATGGCAGATTCCCGCTTGCCAGAAGCGCGAAGGTTTTTTGCGCGCGTATGCCAACCAGGCCGCCACGGCGCTGGAAACGGCCTTCAGCGCGCGCGGCCTGGCGCGGCGCCAGCTCGATCACGTGGCCGAGGAATACCGCGCCGCGTCGCGTCGCGTCGTGCATGAAGTGAACAACCCGCTGTCCATCATCAAGAACTATTTGAGCGTGCTCGATCACAAGCTGGAGAAGCAGGAGCCGGTGTCCGGTGAAATGGCGATCCTGAACGAGGAAATCGACCGGGTCGGCCAGTTGATCGGCGGCCTGGCCGATCTGCAGCCGGCAGCGGCCAGCGGCGTGACCGATTGCGCGCGCGTGGTCGACGATGTGCTGCGCCTGTTCCGCGCCACCGACTTCCTGCCGCCGAAGATCGAGGTGGTCACGCGCATGCAGGACGCGCCATGCGAGGTGGAAGCCGATGCCGACATGCTCAAGCAAATCCTGCTTAATCTGCTGAAAAACGCCGTCGAAGCCTTGCCTGATGGCGGGCGCATCGAAGTGGCGAACCGTGGCCACGTCAACCGCGACCGCCGCCTGTACCTGGAGCTGTGCGTCAGCGACAATGGTGCCGGCCTGGCGCCGGAAGTGCTGGCCAATCTGTTCTCGCCCGTGCGCAGCAGCAAGGAAGGCGCGCATCACGGCCTGGGCCTGTCCATCGTGCATGACCTGGTCACGCGCCTGCATGGCGTGATCGGCTGCCGCAGCAGCAAGTCCGGCACCTCGTTTGAAATTTTACTGCCCATTCCCTTGCCGGACAGCGCTGCAGCCGCGCTGCCCGCGCCCGGCAATACCGCCTTGTCTTCGTAACGTCCATGAACTCCTCCGCCATTCCGTTTGACCTGGAAAACAGCCCGCGCATCCTGCTGGTCGACGACGAACCCCGTTTGCTCGCCTCCCTCCACGAATTGCTGAAAGACCGCGGCTACCAGCTGCACACGGCTACCTGCGGCAGCGAAGCGCTGGCGCAGTTGTCGAAACTGCGCTTCGACCTGATCCTGCTCGACTTGCGCCTGCCCGACATGAGCGGCCATGAAATCATGGACCACATCAACCGGCGCGGCATCGAGGGCGACGTGATCGTCATGAGCGGAGACGTCGGCATCGAGGCGGCCATCGGCGCCCTGAAGCGCGGCGCCTACGATTATCTGCGCAAGCCTTACAGCCGCGAAGAGCTGCTCAAGACGGTGGAGAACGCGCTGCAAAAGCGCAAGCTGGCGCTGGAAAACGAGCGCATCGCGCTGCAGCTGGAAAACTCGGAAAAGATGTACCGCTACCTGGTCGACAGCTCGCCCGACATCATCTATACCTTGAACCACGAAGGCCGCATCACCTTCATCAACGACAGGGTGCACCAGTTGCTGGGCTTTAGCCGCGAAGAGCTGATCGGCAGCCATTACTCGATCCTGGTGCACGATGAAGACCAGGAGCGGGCGCGCTATGCCTTCAATGAGCGTCGCCTCGACGAGCGCGCCTCGCGCAATGTGGAACTGCGCCTGAAGTGCCATAGCGGAACTGGCAGCGACCGCACCTTCAACAACACCTTGATGACGATTCCGCTCAATTCGATCGGCATGCACGGCCACGATCAGGAAGCGAAAAAGCAGGAATACTTCGGCACCTACGGCGTGGCGCGCGACATCACCGACCGCAAGCGCGCCGAGGAAGTCATTTCCTACCAGGCCTATCACGACATCCTGACGGACCTGCCGAACCGCATGCTGTTCAAGGACCGCCTGGGGCTGGCCGTGATTCAGGCGCGGCGCAAGCTGACGGAACTGGCCGTGATGTTCATCGACCTCGATCGCTTCAAGCTGGTCAACGATACCCTGGGCCACGTGAAGGGTGACGAATTGTTGCAGCAGGTGGCGCTGCGCCTGAAGGATTGTCTGCGCCGCGGCGATACGCTGGCGCGCCAGGGCGGCGATGAATTTACCATCGTGCTGCCGGAACTGCGCGACCGCCAGGATGCGCGCCTGATCGCCGACAAATTCCTCGAATGCCTGCACCAGCCGTTCGACCTCGATGGCAACCAGGTGCATATCTCGGCCTCGATCGGCATCGCCATCTATCCGGGCGATGGCGAGACGATCGACGAGCTGCTGCGCCATGCCGACATCGCCATGTACCAGGTCAAGGCGCTGGGCAAGAACGGCCACAGTTTTTATCACGAGTCCATGCTCGACGTGTCGCATCAGAAGATCGCGCTCGAGCAAAGCTTGCGCAAAGCGCTGGAGCTGAACCAGCTGGAGATGTATTACCAGCCGCAGGTGGACGTGATGACGGGCCGTATCGTCGGCGCCGAAGGCCTGATGCGCTGGAACCACCCGCAGCGTGGCTTGCTGACGGCCGGCGAATTCTTGCCATTCGCGGAGGAAAACGGCTTGATGCTGCCGATCTCGGATTGGATGCTGGGCGCGCTGTGCCGCGACCTGCTGCAATGGGATGCCGCTGGCGGCGAAGCCGTGCGCCTGTCGCTCAATTTGTCGCCGCAATATCTGGACCGGGGCGACTTTTTCGAGAAGATGCGCGGCGCGCTGACGCGCTACGGCATCGCGCCGGAAAAGATCGAAGTGGAGATCACGGAAAACATCTGCATCCGCAATCCGCAGTATGCGATCGAGCAGTTGAACACGCTGTGCCAGCTGGGCGTGTCAGTGGCCATCGACGATTTCGGCACCGGCTATTCCTCGTTGTCGTACCTGCACCGCTTCCCCATCCACACGATCAAGATCGACCAGTCGTTTGTGAAGGAAATCCACGACGAGCACGGACACTATCCCGTCATTCTGGCCATCATCTCGATCGCGCGCGGCCTGGGCCTGCACCTGATCGCCGAAGGCGTGGAGACGGAAGGGCAGGCGCGCTACCTGCAGGACAAGGGCTGCACCACGATGCAGGGCTATCTGTACCACCGGCCCATTTCGCTGGGCAGCTTCATCGGCGTGCTGCAGGAGCAGAACCGTCTGATCGCCGATGCCGCCCCCGCGCCGTCCCAGACGCTGACCATCGAGGCTTGACCGTGTCGCTTGCCGATCCCCGCTCCACGGCCGCTCATTCCACGGCTGCTCATTACACGGCTGACTTCCTACGCCTGAAAGGTCTGGCCGAGAAGGGTAATGCGAACGCCCAGCACAGCCTGGGCTTCATGTATTTCAATGGCCAGGGCATCGAACAAAGCTATGCGCAGGCGCTGCACTGGTACGGCCTGGCTGCCGCGCAGAGGCTCGAGCACGCACAATATAACCTGGGTGTGATGTGCCAGAAGGGGCAGGGCGTGCCACAGGATTTTGCGCAGGCGGCGCACTGGTACCAGCAGGCGGCCGAGCAGGGTTATGCGGCGGCGCAGTACAACCTGGGCTGGCTGTATGCCAAGGGCCAGGGACTCGCGCAAGACAGCGGGCAAGCCATGCTGTGGTTCAGTCGCGCGGCCGAGCAGGGCGACGCGGGCGCGCAAAACAATCTGGGCATGATGTATGACAATGGCAAGGGCGTGCCGCAGGATTTTGTGCAAGCGATCGCCTGGTACCGCAAGGCGGCCGAACAGGGTTATGCGCGCGCGCAGTTCAACCTGGGCCTGCGCTACGACAATGGGCAGGGCGTGCGCCAGGACCGCCAGCAGGCGACGGCCTGGATGCGCAAGGCGGCCGAGCAGGGCTATGCGCCGGCCCAGTTCAACCTGGCGCTGCGCTATGAAAATGGCGACGTGCTGCCGCAGGACAGCCGGCAGGCGATCGCCTGGTACCGGCGCGCCGCCGAGCAGGGACACGCCAGTTCGCAGTTCAACCTGGGCCTGATCTACGACAATGGACAGGGCGTACCCTGTGATAAGCAGGCGGCGCTGGAATGGTATGTCAAGGCGGCAGGGCTGGGCCATGCGGCGGCCCAGCACAACCTGGGCCTGCACCATGAACACGGCGCCCACGATTACGCGCAGGCGCAAGCGTTCTACCGCCAGGCGGCAGAGCAGGGTTTTCCCGCCGCCCAGTATCAGCTGGGGCTCTTGCATGAGCATGGTCAGGGCATGCCCGCCGATGCGCAGGAAGCCATCTTCTGGTACCGCAAGGCGGCGGACCAGGGGCATGTACGGGCGCAGTTCGACCTGGGCCTGCGTTACGAACATGGTCAGGGCGTGCCGCAGGATCTGGCGCTGGCGCTGGAGTGGTACCGGCGCGCCGCGGATCAAGATTACGCGCCGGCGCAATACATGCAGGGCGTCTTGCACGACCGCGACGATGGCCCGGCGCCCGACAGTCAGCAGGCTTGCGCCTGTTACTGCCGCGCCGCCGCGCAGGGCCACAGCCTGGCCCAGTTCGCGCTGGGGCTGCGCCATGACAATGGCCAGGACGTGCCGCAGGATTATGCCGCCGCCTGGGACTGGTATGCGCTGGCCGCGCGCCAGGGCCATGCGCGGGCGCAGATGAATCTGGGCTTGATGGCAGCCAGCGGCCAGGGCGGCCCGCTCGATTTGCAGCAGGCGTATATCTGGCTGTCGATGGCCGTGGCGGCCGGCGTGGCCGGCGCGGAAAAATTCTTGCGCCAGACGGCGGCGCGCATGCGCGAGACGGATCTGGCGCGGGTGCGCGAACAGCTGGCGGCGATAGCAGGCTGAGCCTTGCCGCCCGCGTTAGCGTGCGCGGATACAACAGCAGGTGCTGTATAGTCCTTTCCCTTCGCCATCTGTGGCACCCCTTGTTTCCCCCGGACGCACAAAATTGCTGCGGTATTTGCAGTTTTGATGTGCTAAGGTTCCAGAAGAAGGTGGTCTGTATATTCTCTAGAAAAGGAAAACCATGCGCCTGAACCCTTTCCCTGGCCGTCCGGCCGCCATGCTGTGTGCGCTGGCGCTGCTGTCGTCCGGCGCAGGTGCCGTCGGCCCCCTTGATGCCCTCAGCAACCAGGATGCCAGCAATGGCTTGAAAGCGGCGCTGGAAGCCGGTTCCGCCGCCGCCGTATCGAAACTGGGTGTCGAGAATGGTTTCCTGAACAACGACAAGGTCAAAATCAAGCTGCCCGGCATCCTGGAGCAAGCCAAGCCCTTGCTGAAAATGACGGGCCGCGGCCGGCAGCTGGACGATCTGGTGGTGTCGATGAACCGCGCCGCCGAGTCGGCCGTGCCCATGGCCAAGCCCTTGCTGCTCGATGCGGTCAAGTCGATGAGCGTGAGCGATGCGAAAAATATCCTGTCCGGTGGCGATACTTCCGTCACGGATTTCTTCCGCCAGAAAACATCTGCGCCCCTGGCCGTCAAATTCCTGCCCATCGTGAAATCCGTCACCGACCGTTCCGGCCTGGCCAGCAAATACAACAGCACCATGAGCCAGATCGGCAAGACGGGACTCGTGCCGCAGCAGCAATCGACGGTGGAAGGCTATGTCACGGATCGGGCGCTTGACGGCCTGTACCTGATGATCGGCGAGGAAGAAAAAGCCATCCGCAGCAATCCGCTCGCATATGGCAGCAAGATTATCGGCAAGGTGTTTGGCAGTTTGAAGTGACGGTTCAAGCGTGATAGCGGTTGCGGACAGCGTTTGCGCGGTGTTGACAGGTGTGGCGCAAGGGAAACAAGTTAAGCATTTGCTACAAGAAAACAATGTTAAAATTCTGCGACATACATTCCTGAGGCATGGTTAAGCAACGATCAATTGCCAGGGAGTGCCCAGTTTTAGCGGCGAACTGATGCGTGGCATTGCGAGATGCCCGTCAGTTGGCCTTTTTTCGTTTTATTCACGTTTCCCCAAGCTCATTGATTTTCTGAATATATTGTCAGGAATTCCAGGTGCAGGATATTTTAGGTAGCCGGATTTGTTAAGCGTACTCAGAAAATCAATCAAATATACCTGGTGTGGCTGTCTGGTGCTTGGCGCGCCTTCGGTGATGGCCGCGACTCCGAATCACGGTGGTCAATCCGGTTATATCAATATGCCCAGCGCCGTGGTGGAAACGGACGGCACCTTCAGCGTCGGCTACAGCTACGACAGCCCCTATGGCCAGCTATGGGCCACGGCGAATATCCTGCCTTTCCTGCAAATGACGGGACGTTATGTATCGATAACGGGCATTCCGGCGTTTGGTAGCAGTGATCCGGAATATGGCAAAGGATACGGCCGCTATAAAGATAAGGTTGTCGATGGGAAATTACGCCTGTGGACGGAGACGGAGTGGATGCCGTCCGTCGCTGTCGGCATGACGGATATGTTCGGTACTGAGCTGTTCAAGGGGCAATATGTGGTCGCCACCAAGACTTTTGGTGCCAGCAAGAATATCGAAGCGAGCCTCGGCTATGCCCATAGACGCCCGGATGGCGTGTTTGCCGGCATGCGCTGGACGCCAAAGGCATTGCCGCGCTGGTCGATGGTGGCCGAATATGACGCGACGAATTATCAGCGCGATATCCGCGCCATCGAGACCGGGGCGGACAAGCGCCGCAAGGGCGCTTCCGTGGGCCTGGAATATCGCTGGGGCTGGCTTGCCCTGCAAGCGGCCCGCAGCCGCGACCAGTTCAGCGTGAACGCCTTTATCAGCATTCCATTTGGCGAGCGCGAGTTCATCCCCAAGGTGTACGAGCCGCCGTATTTCGTCGACGACAAGAATCCGCCACCGCTGCCGAGCAAGGAGGAATGGCACCGCGATCCCGTATATGGCGCCGACCTGGTCAATGCTCTGGTAAAACAGGACTACAAGAATATCCGTGTCGAGCAAGAGGGCAATGTCCTGAGCCTGAGCCTGACCAACAGCCGTATTTCGAACATGGGCCGCGCCGTCGGCCGTGCCGCGCGCACGGCTGTCGCCTTCACGCCGAAGGGCGTAACGACCTTGCGCATCACGTATACCAAGCTGGACCAGCCAATCGCCACCTACGAATTCTTTGATTTGCCAAAACTGAACGACTATTTGGCAGGCAAGATCGACCGCAAGGCCTTCCTCGATGTCGTGCTGCTGCGCTATCCGGAGAAAAGCGATGTCATCCGGGATGACCAGCAAGGCTGGCTGCAGGAGTTCCTCGACAAGCCGGCGCCCGTCGTTGCCGCCGCGCCTGCACCTGCGCCCGCGCCGGCAATTGCCGCAGCTCCCGCGCTTGCCACCAGGCCGGCTCCCGCCGTTTCCGCACCGGCTCCTGTCAAGGCTGCCAACGTCCTCAAGGACGATGGCAAGCTGGCCGTCGGGGTCGGCGTCGATGGCGACGTGGTGCAGATCAAGTCGCTGGACCGCGAGGCGAACCGTTTCAAGATCGCTCCCAAGGTTGGCTTCTTCTTCAATGACCCGAGCGGCGCTTTCCGCTATTCGATCTCGGCGGTAGCGAACTACGACCGCCGGCTGGGCGATGGCTTGTACCTGAATAGCGCCGCCAGCTTGCAGTTGCTGGAAACGGTATCGGGCGTCAAGCAACCATCGAACAGCAACTTGCCGCACGTGCGTACCGATATTGCTGAATATTTACGCGGCGGGCGTTTCTCGCTGAGCCGCGTCTTGCTGAACAAATACAACAATCCGGCCGAACGCGTGTATACCCGCATGTCGGCCGGCCTGTATGAAGACATGTTCCGCGGTGTGGGCGGCCAGGTGCTGTACCTGCCGAAAGACAGCCGCTGGGCTGCCGACGTAGCCGTCGATGCCTTGCAGCAGCGTGGATTCAAGGGCTTGCTCGACTCGCGCGACTACAAGACGGTGACGGCGATCGGCTCGCTGCATTACCGCTTGCCGCACGATATTACCGTGACGGCGCGTGCCGGCCGCTTCCTGGCCAAAGACACGGGCGTGCGCATGGAATTCAAGCGCCGCTTCCAGTCCGGCATCGAAGTCGGCGCCTGGTACACGCATACGAACGGCAACGATATCACCAGCCCCGGTACGCCATCGAAGCCGTACCAGGACCGTGGTATTTTCCTGTCCGTGCCGCTGAACAGCATGTTGCCGATGGATACGCAATCGACGGCCGGCTTCGCCATCTCGCCATGGACGCGCGACGTGGGGCAGATGGTGGCCTCGCCCGGCGACCTGTACGACATGTTCGAGCGTCCGCGCGCCGACATGCACAGCTACGATGGCCTGGGCAACTTTGCCGAGCGCCCGGACGAACAGCACTTGTCAGCAGTCAATCCGCCGGACCGTCCCTTTGTCAGCCCGTGGCCGGCTTTCCGCGCACGACTGGAGCAATCGTCTTCCGCCTTGCCGCAACCGGCCGAGTGGGTCAAGGCCACGGCCCTGATCGGCGGCGTGGTAGTGGCTTCCGCGCTGGCCGACAAACCTGTCGACCGTTTCGTCAAGAAACATGAAGATTCCAAGGTCTACCGCAACTGGGACAAGCTGGGCAAAGCCATGCCCTATGCGGCAGTGGGCGCCGCTGCCGCTGCTTTCGCTTTGGGCGATGATCGCATGCAAAATACGGGACTCATTTCCCTGCAATCGGTTGCCGCAGCAACGGGCCTGGCGGTGGCCGGCAAGTATGCGTTTGGCCGCGCCCGCCCAGAGGAAGACCGCGGAGCGTGGAGCCGCGTCGGCAGCGGCAATTCCCGCTCGAATTCCTCGTTCCCTTCCGCGCATGCCGCCATCGGTTTTGCCGCCGTGACGCCATTTGCCAAGGAATACGATGCGCCATGGCTGTACAGCGTGGCCGCCGTGGGTTCCGCCGGCCGCGTGTTTGGCCGCAAGCACTGGGTCTCGGATACGGTCGCCGGCGGCATCCTCGGTTACGCCATGGGCAGCTGGCTGTGGCACGCGCAGCGCGACCAGAGCAAATCGGGCCTGTCGATCAATCCCGGACCGAAAGAAATCAGCGTGACCTGGCAAGGCAAGTATTAAAAGCGCATGGCGCCCCTTTACTCATACAACATCATTCATCCAGACAAAGACCAGCATGAAAAAGCAACTCCGTACTCCCCCGCCTTTCGTGAAACACGTGATTTTCTCGGCCTGCTTGCTGGGTGCAACTTCTGCCTATGCCGTAGAGCAGGAGCTTGGCGCGACTGACATGCCTCGAACGGATCTTTCGCGGGCACAAGCGAATGACATAGGAGGCAGCAGCTTGCCCAGCATTCGTAGTGGCATCAATGAACAGCGTCACGCAAAATCGCCACCTGCCAATCCCGGCAGCCAGCGTAGTACGGCTGATGTGTCTGTTGGCGCATTTGAAGCGTATGTCGATGGCGTCACAGGGCAAAAATTAAGTGTCTTTGGCAAGGATTTGTTCAGCGATGTACCGTCCACCTTTGCACCGCTCGATGGAGTACAGGTAAACCAGGAATATGTGATCGGTACGGGCGACGAGTTGCAGGTACGCGGCTGGGGCATGGTTGATATCGACGTCAGTGCCACGGTCGACCGCAGCGGTGCGATTTTCATCCCGCGCGTCGGCTCCATCAAGGTCAGCGGCGTGCAGTACAAGGACTTGCAAGGCTACCTGAAGAAAGCCATTGGCAAGATCTATACCAATTTCGACCTGACAGCGAGCATCGCGCAAACGCGTGCCGTGCAAGTGTACGTGGTTGGCCACGCGGTGCGTCCTGGGACATATACCTTGAACTCCATGAGCACTCTGCTCAATGCCTTGTTTACGTCGGGTGGGCCGGACGCCACCGGTAGCATGCGCAATATCCAGCTCAAGCGTGGCAAGGATACCGTCAGCACCTTCGACTTGTATGACATGCTGGTCAACGGTGACAAGAGCCGCGACGTCACCTTGCGCGACGGCGACGTGATTTATATTCCTGAAGTGGGCCCGCTGCTGGCGTTGACGGGGAGCGTGAAACGGCCCGCCATTTTCGAATTGAAGGGCAGTTCCAGCCTGGCTGATGTGTTGAGCTGGGCCGGCGGCTTTGATTCTGCTGCGGAAACGAAGCAGGTGATCGTCGAGAGAAACGTCGATAACCAATACAAGACGGTGCTGGAGTTGGCTGCCGATAAAGACATCAGTCATACCCAGCTGGCCAGTATCGCAGTCAAGCCTACCGATATCCTGCGGGTGTTCGCGCCTGGTGCAGTGCCCGTGCAGGCACAAATCCAGAATGAATACGTGCGCGTGGCCGGCGAGGCAAAGCAGAGCGGTATTTTCCTGTTGAAAAAAGGTGAAACGCTGCGCGAGCTGATCGCCCGTGTCGGCGGCGCCAATGAAAACGGCTACTTGTACGCCACCCAGCTGAACCGCGAATCCGTACGTCGCGCCCAGCAGATCAAACTGAATCAGGTTGCTGACCGCTTTGAACGGGAGCTGGAATCGAATGCGACCCAGCGCATGGCCGCTTCTGGTGACAAGGAAAATGCAGCGAAAACCGCTGCCGAAGTGGAGCAGCAGCGCCGCATCGTGCAAAAACTGCGTTCCGTTAAGGCCGAGGGCCGCATTGTGCTCGATTTGCCCGGCGTTGACACACAAGTCAAAAACCTGCCGGATTTGCCGTTGCAGGACGGCGATTCCATCCTGATCCCGCGCCGTCCTGGTACGGTAGATGTGCTTGGTTCCGTCTTCCAGCAAAATGCGTTCGTCTACCGTCCGCAACGTACGGTTAACGATTATGTACAACAAGCCGGCGGCATCACATCCAACGCGGACAAATCCGAAATGTACGTGATTCGTGCCGATGGCACGGCGCAAAGCGGTCAAGGCACGGGCTGGTTTAGCGGCCTGGGTGGCACGGCGTTGAACCCTGGCGATACCGTCGTGGTACCGGAGAAAATTGAACGTAGCACGTTCATGCAGAGCCTGAAGGACTGGACTGCCATCTTTTATCAGTTTGGTTTGGGTGCGGCTGGTTTGAAAGTGTTGAAAAACTAGAATGCCTGTAAACCGTAAAGTACATCTTTGGTAGTGACTATTGATGGCAGAGCGGTTTTACAGTACTACGCCGTTTATCGCGTGACAATTTCATATACCATCGGTGCGTACTTGACATATAGTTATCCCGATGGTTTTTTAAATATTCAGCCCCTAAAAAATATTCACGTTATTTTTATTATGCGTGAAATAACGAAGTAGCGAGAAAAAGATGTCAACTGTAAATCCTTCAAATAATAGTGGTGACGGGATGGCTGGAAAATCAGAGTATTTGAATATTTTTGATTTTTTCAAAATAATAAAAAAAAATAAAAGGATCGTATTCCTGACGCCGTTGGCATTTGCCGTAGCAACAGCTGCCGTAAGTATGTTGCTACCTAATATATATACTGCGTCAGCGAAAATCCTGCCACCGCAGTCGCAATCAGGCGCGTCTCAGTTGCTTGGGCAACTCGGCGGCCTTGGCGGTCTCGCTGGCGCGGCCTTGGGTAGCAAGAATACAGGTGAGACATACGTCGGCATGCTAGGCAGCCGTACCGTTGGCGATAATCTGGTCCAGCGATTCAACTTGATGGAAATATACAAAGCTGATTTTAAAAGTGACGCCCGTAAGGCGCTGAAGAAAGCGACCACGATTACTAATGGACGTGACGGCATTATTGTCATCGATGTCGATGATAAAAATCCTGAACGTGCCGCACTTTTGGCAAATGGTTATGTTCAGGAGCTGCAGAAACTGACAGAATCGTTGGCGATCACGGAAGCTTCAAAACGCAGGTTGTTTCTTGAAAAACGTTTGGGTGAATCTAAAAAAGCTCTTGATGAGTCAGAGCTGGCATTGAAGGAAATTCAGGAGAAAACGGGACTCATTAAGCTTGATGGTCAGGCACAGGCAACGATTACTGCCATTGCAATGATTAAATCACAAATCGCCTCGAAAGAAGTTGCTTTGGCGGCAATGCGTACTTTTGCCACCGCAGACAATCCCCTGTATATCCAGAACAGACAGGAAATAAATGGCTTGAGGGCTCAGCTGGAGAAAGTGGAGCGAGGTACTAATCAGGGCAATGGTGATATTTCCATTTCTACCGAAAAGTTGCCGGGTCTGGGCATGGAATATATCAGGAAAGTCAGGGATGTGAAATATAACGAACTGTTGTTCGAAAACCTGGCGAAGCAGTTTGAGATTGCACGTATTGATGAAGCACGCGATAGTTCGATGATTCAGGTACTGGATGATGCGGTGATTCCGGATAGGAAGTCAAAACCTACCCGCAGCATATTGGTGATGATATTTTTGATGTTGGGTGGTATTGTCGGTCTGGTCTGGGCATTTTCAAAAGAAGCGTTGGCACAAGCTGGAAATCCATTTCTAAAAAATAATGAATAATTATGCTGGAGGAAAAATTGCCTTCGATTTTTTTGGATGGACGTTCAAATGTTCTTGAAATATGCTGGCTCGAAAGTCGCGAGAGATATTGTTAAAGTTCTTTCTGGAAACGTTGTAGCACAAGGACTATCATTTCTCGCGATAATTATCATATCGCGGGATCTTGGCCCCAAAAGCTATGGCGATTTTGCCCTGATCATTGCCATTTTCACGTTTCTTACCCAGATATCTGATTTTGGTACGTCTACTTCCTATGTGAAGTTTTTGAGTGAAAATAAACCCGAGGAGAAAACAATATTTTCTTCGGTTTTGATATTCAAGACACTGACAGGCATTCTATTTTCTGCGGCGATCTGGTTTTTTTCATCCGACATATCAGAGTATTTTTTCTCGGTAGACAGGTATGAGTATTATTTCAGGTTGGCCGCCATTGCTCTTGTTTTTCATTCTATCTTGGGAACGGTTATTGCCCATTTTCAGGGGTTGGAGAAATTCAGGCAGTATTCTCTCGTCAGTATTTCGCATTATGCTATTCGGTTCGTGGCGGTAATCGTCGTTATCTTTGCTTTTGCTGCAGGAAAAAGGTTCGAGTATTTTATCTATATTTATTTCTTCGCTGTCGTGCTTGTTTCAGTATCCGCTATTTATATCTTGAAGACCGGATTTTTATTCAAGTGGAAATACGTTGAAGAAATTTACAAGCTGGGATTTTGGATATTTTTCTCATCAGTAGCGGTCGTTATAATGATGAGAATTGATGTGGTCATGCTGAAGAAATTAGGCGATGCCGAGGCGGTTGGATTCTATTCTGTCGCGTCAAATGTGGCAATGATTCTGCCATTGATTACCATGTCGATCACGGCTACATTGATGCCAAAAATGGAAGCTTTCTTAAGGGAAAGTACCATTCGAGAATTCATTAAGAAAATACTCAAGAAAGTAAAGTATGTCATCGGGATCAGCTTGCTTTTACAAGCGGCCTCACCGTTGATCATCTATATATTATTTGGTGAAGCATATTTAAAAAGCATTCCAGTCTTACTGATACTTGTCGTTTCCTATATGTTTGGCGTCATCGTCAATCCGATCTCTTTGATCTATTACCAGATAAAGAAACCTTTTCTGTTGACTGCTGTGAACTGGGGACAACTTTTGATCGGTTATTCCCTCAATCTGCTGCTGATTCCCGATTTTGGAGCGATAGGCGCCGCCATTTCTTCACTCGGCATACATATATTCAGCAGTTCGATTATTGTTGGATATCTTTATTTCTCCAAGATTCGAGATTTCAGTTTAAAAGAGAAACTAATATAAGAAATTGGACAGAATATGCGTGTGGCTTTAATGACGGAATACCATCACATTGGTGGTGGCGAGTCAAATTTACTCAATTTGTGTGAAGAACTGAGCAAGAGTATAGAAGTTGTACTTTTTTGTGACGGTGCAGTTTATCAAAAGGCTAGCGAACTTGGACTTGCATGTAGAAAAACTGATTTGTCGGGAAAAAGATGGCTCCGCTTTATTCCGTTCCTGTCTTTCCCTGCTGAGCTCAGAAAAGAGTTAAATAGTTTTGATGTGGTTCACTCTTACTCATTAAATGTTCTTTCCCGGCTGGCTTTTCTGAAGCGCCCTGTTATATGGACTACGCATGGCTTCTGGGAGAGCCCTTTTGGATTGCGCGCGAAAGTCATCAATCTGATTGTTGATAAAGTAGTAGCAGTTTCTACAGATGTATACGATATTTGTAGCTTTGGATCAGATAAGCTGTCCAAGATATTCCTGGGCACGAAAATGAAAGAAATCCAAGGAGCGAAAAAAGAAATTGATCCTCGCAATATTACTATATCCTGCATTGGCCGTTTTCAACGGATAAAAGGCCAGGATATCCTGTTGTCAGCGTTGATGGATATTGCAGAAGAGCGGCGCGACATTAATATAAAATTGCACTTTGTTGGTGGCGTGAATAGTAATAAAAAAGAGGATATTGATTTCCATGCGGAATTACATAGTATTGTGGAAACGCAAAGGCATGAGAATCTGGACGTTGTTTTTGATGGATTCCAGGCAGATATTTCTCCCTTTCTGACGGCTAGTGATTTTGTCGTCGTACCTTCTCGTTATGAATCTTTTAGCATGGTAGCAATTGAAGCTCTTGCATATGGAAAGGCAGTGATTTGTCCGAATATCGGTGGCCCTAAAGATATTATTAACGCCAAAAATATTGGAATCTTGTTCACTCCGGAAGACTCCACAGCGCTGAAGAAGTCAATATTGGAAATGATCGAGAGTTTTGAGATGTTTGATCCAGAGCAAGCCAGGGTTAGGGCTGAGGATTTTTCTATTGTTCGCCAGGCTCGTGAACATTTGACGATTTATCAGGACGCCTGTAATGGATAAAGTATTGATTGTTGCGACCAGTTATCCTTATCCCGAGTATAGGGACGGCCTGGCGAAAATAAATGCAAATTTGCTCAAGAAAAATGATTATTTTGATGCCGATATGCTTTGTATTGGTGATTTAGGTGATTTGAACACTTCCGATGTTGGAAATATATTTAAAATTCCTCCAAGGAAGAAGAAAGATAAGTTCTCCCAAATTTTCAGTTTCATCTTTTCGATGAAACCAATTAATGTATCGAAATATTCTCAATATGTCCGTCAATACAAAGATTTTTTGCTCGAACATCACTCTCGTTATTCGGTTATTCATCTTAGTTCCCCCTATCTGGCGGAAATAGCTATTGGCATGCCATCAGAAATTGTCAATAAGATGATTATTTTCCCTATCGACTGTATGACGCTGTTCTGGTGTCGCCGCAAGAAAAATGAAGAGAATATTATTAAAAAAATAATTTATTCGATCGAGTTTCTGAAGTGTTCGTCATTCGAGAAGAGATATTATAATATATTCAAGGCTGCCGTCTTTGTTTCGGATGTCGACCGAGATTATGCCAAGGCAATTACCAAAAAAGATAATTATTACTGTATTCCTAATGGTGTAGATGTAGATTACTTCAAGTCTGATAGTTTGGCTCAAAGGGATAAAAATTTCCTGATTTTTACAGGAGACATGTCATATGCCCCAAATAAGGACGCGGTCAATTTTTTAGTTAATAAAGTACTCCCAAAAATAGACAAAAAATTTCAACCACATCTGCTTCTGGTAGGGCAAAAGCCGGATGAAACTACGTTATCTTTTGCTAGTGAACATATCACCGTGACTGGTTTTGTCGAGGATCTGAGACCATACCTGAACCGTTCCAAGGTCTATATTTCTCCTTTGCGCTTTGGAAGTGGAATTAAGAATAAAATTCTGGAAGCCATGTCCATGGGGATGGTTGTCATTGGGACGAAGGTAAGCTTTGAAGGGATCGGATGTACCCCTGGTCATGATTGTGTACAGGTCGAGGTTGATGAATTTAAAATGGCAAAAGCCGTGGAAGAAATTTTTCAGAATCAAGTAGCTTATACGTCAATGCGCAAAAATGCCAGGGACTTGGCTGAGAAGAAGTATTCCTGGGATTCCATAAGAAAAGCATACGGATTGATTTATGAAAATCGCTTTAGTAACTGACAAATTTTCTACCGGCGGGGGATTGGAACATATTTATCAACTATGTCGCGGCATGCCGGATGTAGAGTTTGGTGTGTTTGCTAAAGATGGGAATGCCAAGGACAAATTCCTGTTACTGGACAATGTTACTGTCTTCAATAACGGATACACCTCGGAATCCATTGTTGCCTATGCTCCTGATGTGATTCACTTCCACCATTTAAGGCCGTTGCTGGCATTTAGAGGTAAAGCCAAGAAAACCATGTTTACAGTACATGGAATTCATTTGCACCAGTATGAATTCAAAAAAGGAATTGTATCAAAAATTCAATATTTCATCCGATTAAATCTTGAGAAATTTTTATATCGAAAAGTTGATAAAATCATTTCGGTATCATATGAGGATGAATATTTTATTGAAGAAAAATATGGAGTTAAGGCAAAGACCGTATTTAACGGAATTCAATTCGACGCAATAAAAGATGTTCAGGGAAGTCAAGATAGCTATAGAATTTTATTAGATATCCCTTTGGATCGGAAAATCTTTCTTACCGTCGCGCGTTTTGATTTTCCCAAAGGATATGATGTATTAATCAAGGCGATTGGGCTTCTGAAGCAGCAAGATAAATTAACCAACCAGCTGTTTGTCTTTGCTGGCGATGGTGCCGAGCTGGCCTCGATGCAGGAACTAGCCGTTACGCTAAAGATCGATACACATGTGCGATTTTTAGGGCGTCGGACGGACGTCTATGAGCTGATGAAAGCGGCTGATGTTTTCATACTTCCAAGCAGGTGGGAAGGGTTACCCATTACATTAATCGAATCGCTGGTCTCACATTTGCCGGTTATCGCTAGCAATACCTATGGCATAAAAACGGTTTTTAATGAAATAAAAAATAACATTTCTCTTTTTGAAAACGAGAATTCTTCAGATTTGGCAAAGGTTATTCTTGAGGAACTTACCTACAAGCCATGCGATATGAGCATTTTTTCACTTGCTCCCATGATATCGGCTATGCAGAAGGAATACTCAAATGTATAAAATAAGAAAGTCCCTGATATTTTTCATATTTTTCTTTTTTTTATTAAGTGTCATTTCCATGCCTATGGCATTGTTAGATAAATTCACTATTGCAGGAAGTGAATTTTCAGCATCCTACATATTTGTATTTTGCATGATACTCACTTTCGTGGTTTTTGCTTTGTCGAGTATAAGGAAAAATTTTCCAATTGAAATAGATAAGAATTTTTTGTGCGTAATTGCTCTTGCCTTCAATTTTTTATTTTTTTCCTTGCTCAATGAGCCAGATGGCGGGTTTTTTCTTGGAATATCCTTTTGGATAATATCAATATTCATTGGTTTGAATATAGATACCTTGAGCGGAACTAAATTTCTAAAAATAATATTTTTTCTAGCATGGACTTTGTCCATTATCGGGTTGATATTGTATTTTCTGAATTTACCATTGCTCGATTTGAAAACGGCTGGCCGCGAACTTTATTTTATAAACTCGAATGGTTATTATAGGGCATCGTCTGTATTCTTGAACCCGAATAGTTTTGCATATTTTTTGGTGTTCTATTTTTGTATTTTCTCTACATCAAGAAAATATGACATAAAGCACTGTGCTGTATTCCTGATTGTTTTTCTTGCATTCTACTTTTCCGAGTCCAGGTCGGCCATGCTGTCTCTGTTCCTGATTTTCTTGTTTGCCATCTTTGTAAGGACAAGGCCGGCCAATTTGTCAGGGAAATTGTACTTCCTTAATATAGCCATTCTTTTGGCATTGTTCTTCTTGTTGCTATTGTCCGGCGATCTTTTCTCATATGACATCAGGTTCGAAAAATGGCACATGGCACTTGATATATTTTTTGGAAATTATGAATACCTGTTGAAGGGAATTCCTTTTTCTGTTCCGTTATCCTCTCAAGGAATTACCTTTAGCGATAATATGTTTTTGTATATATTATTCAGGCTGGGTTTTTTTGGTTTTTTTGGTTTCTTTGTATTTTATATTTCTGTATTAAAAAAATCATGCACAATCTTGGCGAACGAAAGTACCCATAGCCAAAGTGCACCGTATGCAATGTATTTTCTTGTGTCATCAGTTTCAATGTTTTATTCAAACTTCTTATTGTTTTATCCAATAATGATTTTGCATGGAATTGTGGTCGGCGTTGTTTTACAAGAAAAAAATGTTAAAAGTAGGTGTGGAAAATAATGAAGATTGCAATTGTTCATGAGTGGTTTGTAAACTATGCGGGCTCAGAGAAAGTCGTCGAGAAAATTCTGGAGTGTTATCCCGATGCAGATCTGTTTGCTTTGGTTGATTTTTTGCCAGACGATAGCAGAAAATTTATTATGAATAAAAAGGTGAAAACATCATTTATTCAGAAATTGCCAATGGCAAAGAAGTCGTACAGGAATTATATTGCGTTGATGCCAATTGCAATAGAGCAATTTGATCTTTCATCTTACGATTTAATTATTTCCAGCTCGCATGCCGTGGCAAAAGGTGTATTGACAGGACCAGATCAATTACATATCAGCTATGTTCATTCTCCAATCCGATACGCTTGGGATTTTCAGCATCAGTATCTGCAAGAATCAGGGTTGACAAAGGGATTGAAATCCATATTGGCGCGCTGGATTTTGCATAAAATCAGATTGTGGGACACTCGTACATCCAATGGTGTTGATTATTTTTTGGCCAATTCTCACTTCATAGCAAGAAGAATTATGAAGTCATATCACCGGCAAGCTACTGTAATTTATCCACCGGTTGATGTAGATGCGTTTACGTTTCAGGGCGAAAAAGAGGAATTTTATCTCACCGCATCGAGAATGGTTCCCTACAAAAAAATTGATTTAATTGTGGCCGCTTTTTCATTAATGAAGGACAGGCGGCTTGTTGTCATTGGCGACGGTCCGGACTTCGAAAAAATAAAGTTGAAGGCTGGCGAAAATGTCGAATTACTGGGTTATCAGGAATTTGATGTATTAAAAAAATACATGATGAATGCCAAGGCTTTTGTATTTGCGGCAGAGGAAGATTTTGGTATCACTCCGGTAGAGGCTCAGGCTTGTGGTACGCCAGTTATTGCATTTGGTAAAGGCGGAGCGCTTGAAACTGTTTTGCCGTTATCACATGAGACACCTACTGGAGTGTTATTTTCACAGCAGACAGTCGAGTCGGTCATCGAAGCGGTGAACACATTTGAAAATAGCTCTGCACAGATATCGGCGGAAAACTGCAGAAAAAATGCTGTACGATTTAGTAATGACCGTTTTAAAAGCGAGTTTGTTGACTTTGTCAAAAAATCCCATGAAGACTGCAATGAGAGAAAATTTACAGTTCCTGAGAAATTATTGACTTGAGGACTGAGGTTACTGTCGAAGAGAGAACCCATCGCATTTGCTTCTCTGCGGAATATGAAATACAGGATCTCGGTTTCATCCATGAATCAGCTGACGGAGTCAACTTCATCCAGTGGAATTCGTCAGCGCTGGCTCGCCGCCATCTCCCCTTGAGCGCCGCGCGTCTTCATGTCAGGCTGTTTGGTTGACGCGGGTATACCGCTGCTGGCGCGACTGTTGCCAGGATCGGCTTGCCAGCTGGCACCAAGATCAGGCTGGCCGTAAGCGTGGCCACCATGTGCGCCAGCCTGAAAGGCACTCCGTCTCTCAGTGATGTGGCGCCGTCCTCTGGCGCGATACGGCGACCTGCTCAGGACCGCGCCGGGTAAAAAAGGCCAGACCAGGCATGCGCACGGTCTGGCCTTGATTTTTACAAGCGCGACAGACGCCGCTACTGTTTTTAAAATTGTAATCTTATTATAAATAATAGTGTTTTTTGCCCGGCACGCCGTGGAACTGATCGATCAGGCTTCCTGATGATCATTAATGGCATCTACTCTTTGCAATGAAAGGACATCCGCATATATGGAACCTGATTTGCCGGGAGTTGTTCACTATTGACCGCCGATGGCGGTTGGTGATCACCTACAATGTACGCTTCAGTACACCCCATATCAGTACTCATGCTCAAGGTGGCTACCATGCTGCCAATGGCATTGCGCGCAACAATTTGTGAATCGCCGATAGCATCGATATCCCGGAAGTACTGGGTTGGAGTTTCGAGCATGGACGAGGCGACCGGTTCATGGCTGGACAATGAAAGCATGTATAAAAATGCCTTATCTTCATGACGTATCAATTCAATACCAAAAGTAATCATATCCTCATCACAAATGCCTGCAAATGGTCCTGGGCAGGTATTGAGTTGCCGCATTTCCGGTTGAAAGTATGCATTATCGATACCCAAGTGCTTCCAAACAGTATCGCGCGCATAAAACATTTTTTGATAACCATGCACTCCAAAAACTTCATACCCCTTGTTTTTCATATACGCAGGAACGCAGTTATCGGCAACCGATGAAAAGTTGGTGCCAGAATCGAGTTTTATATATTGGGAACATAACTCGCGGATCTCTCCCTGCATGGTAGAACCGTGATAGTCGGTAAAACCTGAGTCAAGCACTTTGACACCGTCGCGTTGTAACCGCTTCTTAACTGACACCAACGAAGCCTGGCTCTCTCCCCATGACTCCACAACCATCAAAACCATCTTTTGGGGCATCTTTTCTGCACCCTTGATATGATTTAAAAATGTTGGCTCGGCAGTTTTTCCCAAAAAGTTCTTGTCACTAGAGATATCATCAAGAAACAATGTTTTTATTGCAAACGGCGATGGTGTAATGATCGCTTTCCGTAGCGATGTTGGACCCACATCAAACATCGACATGATGGATTTTAAAATAAGTAAAAAAACTCCAATAATTAATGCAAATTTTCTGAATCCTAGGGAACTTCTTCTATATATGTCGGAGAAAACGAAGAATGACATTACTGCCACAAATAAAAAGCAGGTAACTAATACAGGCGTAGGAGCATTTCCCATTACTGTAAAGAAATAGAAATTATAAGCGTTCGGCCTGATATTCCAATTTGCCAAAATGGAAATTAAAAAGACAAAGAACCAGACGGTCTTTATCAAGAGAGATAGCCAAGGCTTGAGGCGTTTTTCCATGTAAGGAAAAAACAGCGGCTCGATACATATGTATATCCTGCCGAATGCAAAACTCCAGATAATGCTGGGTAACAACATCCATAAAAAACAGCGAACATATACGAATTTTTTAGATTGAAGAGAAAGAAATCGATCTTCTTGTAGTGTATAAGGTGAACTCATGAATTTGGAAATGCAAAAAAGGAATTTTATTGGCGCGAGGAAGAATCTCAGAAAGCACCAAAAGATGTGAATATTTGGCAATGTTTTTTTTGGGTATTTATTGTAACACGCTTGTCATAAATTCTGCCTAGCATACCCACATTCAAAAACGCCGTATAGTCGTGCAAAAAAAAACGCTGTATTTGGCTCATTTTTGTGACAGTTCAGTGGCAGTGAACCAGCTGGTCTTGAAGCAGGCTGTCTTGCACTGACGTGGCCAAGCTGGCCGGAAATGTGTTGGTATGCTTTTGTCCTGAGCTGCAGTGCAACGTCGAAGTGTGGGCTCGACGACCGGGCATCATGTCATCGACACTTCGAATACCCGGCATCGTTCGGCGACGCAGCCTCGCATGGACAGAGCTTGGTAGCAGCGATTGCACTGGAATGGCCTGCGATAGCGTATGGCTTGGCCTTTTGATTCTTCAGCAGGCCAAATTTTGGACGCGAGGTTAGCAGTGTTTAGGCGAAGACGTCGGCATTGGCCAGCAATGCGCCAAGTTTGTCCTTACCCGACAAGAGCGGTTCGCCATCCAGCGGCCAGTTGATGCCGATTGCCGGGTCATTCCACAGGAGACTACGTTCAAATTCCGGTGCCCAGTAATCGGTCGTTTTGTAGAGGAATTCAGCGCTGTCGCTGGTGACCAAGAAGCCGTGGGCGAAGCCTTCAGGAATCCATATCTGGCGTTTGTTAGCCGCTGATAAGGTCACGCCTGCCCACTGGCCGAATGTCGGCGAGCTCTTGCGGAGGTCGACGGCAACGTCGAATACTTCGCCGGCGGTGACGCGTACGAGTTTGCCTTGCGGCTGCTGGATCTGATAGTGCAGGCCGCGCAACACCCCCTTGGCCGACTTGGAATGGTTATCCTGTACGAAGTTGCGGATGACGCCGGTCAGTTCGGCAAAGCGCTTCTGGTTGAAGCTTTCGTAGAAAAAACCCCGATCGTCGCAGAACACGGTGGGTTCGAGAATCAGGACATCCGGTATGGCGGTTTTTTGAATTTGCATGATGTGAAATGAGCGGTGCAGCCTTTAGTATATTTTTTCTTCGAGCAGGCGCAGCAGGTATTGACCATAGGTGTTCTTTTTCAAGGGTTGCGCTAATGCCTTGAGCTTGGCAGCGTCGATATAGCCGCGACGGTAGGCGATTTCTTCAGGGCAGGCGATTTTCAAACCTTGGCGATTTTCGATGGTGGCAATGAATTGCCCAGCTTCCAGCAGAGATGCATGCGTGCCTGTATCGAGCCATGCCATGCCACGTCCCATCAATTCGACGTTCAACTGGCCAAGTGCCAGATAGGCACGGTTAACATCAGTGATCTCCAGTTCGCCTCGCGGAGAGGGAGCGATATTGGCGGCAATGTCACACACCTGGCTGTCGTAGAAATACAAGCCGGTGACGGCGTAGTTCGATTTTGGCTTGAGCGGCTTTTCCTCTATGCTGATGGCACGACGTTGTGCATCGAACTCCACCACGCCATAGCGTTCCGGATCGTTTACGTGATAGGCGAACACGGTCGAGCCGCTGGTGCGTGCGGAGGCTACGCGTAACCGCGATTCAAAGTCGTTACCGTAATAAATGTTGTCGCCCAGAATCAGGGCAGACGGTGCATCGCCGACAAACTCCTTACCAATGATGAAGGCTTGTGCCAGGCCATCCGGACTGGGCTGCACAGCATAGGTCAGACTGATACCCCAATTGCTGCCGTCTCCCAGCAACTCCTGGAAGCGCGGTGTATCTTGTGGCGTGGAAATGATCAGGATGTCGCGTATGCCGGCCAGCATCAGCGTGGTCAGCGGATAGTAGATCATCGGCTTGTCATACACGGGCAGCAACTGCTTCGATACGGCCATGGTGACGGGATACAGGCGCGTGCCGGAACCGCCAGCGAGAATAATGCCCTTGCGTTCGATGGTGGTTCCCATTATTTTTGCTCCTGGGCCGTGTCGCGTGCCGCGTAGTTTTTCTCGACCCACTTCAGGTAATCGCCCGACTGTACATCGCGTACCCAGGCCTGGTTGTCCAGATACCACTGGACGGTCTTGCGGATGCCGGTGGCGAAGGTTTCGGCCGGCTTCCAGCCCAGTTCGCGCTCGATCTTGCGCGCGTCGATGGCATAGCGGCGGTCGTGGCCCGGGCGATCCTGCACATAGTTGATTTGTTCGCGATAGCTGCCGGACGTTTTTGGATCTAGTGTATCGAGAATGTCGCACAAGGTATGGACGACTTCCAGGTTGGCCATTTCATTCCAGCCGCCGACGTTGTAGACCTCGCCCAGGCGTCCCGCTTCCAGGACGCGGCGGATCGCCGAGCAATGGTCGCCCACGTACAGCCAGTCGCGCACCTGCATGCCATCGCCATAGATAGGCAAGGCTTTGCCTGCACGGGCATTGCTGATGATGAGCGGAATCAGCTTTTCCGGGAAATGGAAGGAGCCATAATTGTTCGAGCAGTTGGTGGTGAGCACCGGCATGCCGTACGTATGGAAATAGGCGCGCACCAGATGATCGGACGCCGCTTTCGATGCCGAGTAGGGGCTGTTGGGCGCATATGGCGTTGTTTCCGTGAATGGCGGGTCGTTCGGCCCCAGGGTGCCATACACCTCGTCGGTCGAGACGTGCAGGAAGCGGAAGCCATCCTTGGCTTCGCCTGTCAGGCCGGACCAGTAAGCGCGCGCCGCTTCGAGCAGGCTGAAGGTGCCGTTGACGTTGGTCGAAATGAATTCGCCGGGGCTATGGATCGAGCGGTCGACATGGCTCTCTGCGGCAAAATGCACGATGGCGCGGGGCTGGTGTTCTGCCAGCAGACGGGAGATGTGGGCGGTGTCGCAAATGTCGCCGCGTACGAAGATATGCCGCGGGTCTTGCTCCAGGCTTGCCAGATTGCTGAGATTGCCAGCATAGGTCAGTTTGTCAAAATTGACCACGGGCTCATCGTTGAGCGCCAGCCAGTCGCGTACAAAATTGGAACCGATGAAGCCGGCGCCGCCAGTCACTAAAATCATATTGCTTTCCTTGACTTACTTGAACGAATTCGCAGGTGCTCCCCAGTGCGCATTTGTCGTCAATGACTTGCCAAGAGGTATAACTGCGCTATGACATTGTGCATTTTATATTTGATGTCAATCAGCAATATTGTTGCCTGCCCTAATACGCGCCATCTTTTTTGAAAATGACTTTAATCGTTTTAAGCAGGATTACAATGTCATTGAATAAAGACCAGTTCTTGACATACCAGGCATCGAGATAGACGCGCGTATCATAGCTGACGTCGTTCCTGCCGCTCACTTGCCATAAGCCTGTGACCCCGGGTTTCGCCTCAAGATAATAGTCGATCTGGTTGCCGTAGCGTTCCAGTTCCGCATCGACAACGGGACGCGGACCGACCAGGCTCATTTCGCCCTTCAGCACGTTCCACAGTTGCGGCAGTTCATCGAGGCTGGTGCGGCGCAGGAAGTGGCCGATCGAGGTGATGCGCGGGTCGTTCTTCAGTTTGAAATCACGGTCCCACTCGGCACGGGCTTCAGGATCGCGCTCCAGCAACTCCTTCAGCAAAACGTCGGCGTTCACGGCCATGGTGCGGAACTTGTAGCAGAGAAAATGCTTGCCATTCTGGCCTACGCGTTTGTGGCCATAGAAGATGGGACGGCCTGATGCCATGACCTTGGCTGCGATCCACAGCAAGATGGGGGCGCCGATGATCAATACGCCGACCGAGGCTATCAGATCAAAGCAGCGTTTAATCAGCTGCAAGCCTGGCCGCGCCAGGTTATTGCGCATGGTCAGCAGCAGCACTTCATGTGCAAAGAAATGGTTCACTTCCATGCCGTACAGGGGAAGTCCACGGACGGCAGGTACTACTTGCATATTGGCAACGCAACGGCTGACCTGCTGGATCATGCCCTGATAAGCGTCGATGCCGCCTTGCTCCAGGGCGACAACCGTATGCGGGTCGCCCAGCAGTTTAAGCGTTTGTTCCGGTTTTTCGCCCAGCTGAATGCAGGGTACAATTTGCTTGCTGCGGTTGACATAACGATGTTCGAGGCGGCCTTGACCTTCGGGGATCAGGAACGCAATCAGGCGGTAGCCCATTAACGCTTCCTCATCGAAAGCGCGCGCTGTTTGCAAGGCGTTGTCACCCCATCCGATGATGACCATGGGGCGTATCCAGCCGCCAGCTTTCATCAGCAGGTATTTGATCATGCCACGCAGCAGCAAGACACAGCATGGCACCAGCAGCCAGGTAGCCAGCAGTGCCTCGCGTGAGGAGTCGCGCTTGTCGAGGAAGACCAGGGCAGCATCGATCAAGCCCATGACCATGACGATCTTCATCAGTTCCTTGATTTCATTCGAGTACGGACGGCGCTTGGCATGATGCCCCTTCAGCTTGAAGATAGCCAGGGTGACCAGAGATAGCAGGCTGTAACTGAGCAGGCGCGAGCTATCCAGCCCGAAGCTGTTCAAGTCGGTGGCATCGAGGATCCATTTGCCAGCAAACCAGAATGCAATGAACATGGCAAGTGCATCGGCAAAGGTGAGAAAATATTTTTCTGCCCTATTGCTGCAATACCATTTCACTTCTTGTACAAAGATGCCTTCGATTGGTTTCATAATGACTTGCTAAACCTTATAAACTTCAGTGTGAATTTTTTTTGCGATGCCGACTGCGTGGTGATGACGTATTTGGTGGGTCAAGCGCGGCCGTAGCGGTCTTCAAAGCGGACAATATCGTCTTCCCCAAGGTAGCTACCCGATTGAATCTCAATCAATTCCAACGGTAGCTTGCCCGGGTTGGCCAGAGAATGGACAACGCCGAGGGGGATGTAGGTGGACTGGTTTTCGGTCAGCAAATATTCCTTGTCGCCATTGGTGATCTGGGCAGTGCCCGATACCACGATCCAGTGCTCGGCGCGGTGGTGATGCATTTGCAATGACAGCTTGGCGCCAGGCTTGACCGTAATCCGCTTGACCTGGAAGCGGTCGCCATTGCCGATGGAATCATAGGAACCCCACGGACGGAAGACTTCACGGTGCATGGTGGCTTCGGGGCGTTCCCTGGCGATCAGTTGCGCGACCATGGATTTCGTTTGTTGTGCCTGATCCGCATCCATGACCAGCACGGCATCGGCTGTTTCGACGATCACGGTATTGCGCATACCGATGGCGGTGACCAGGCGGCTACCGCTGTGCACCAGGCAATCGTTGCAATCCTGGATCAGTACATCGCCGTGGGTGCTATTCTGGCTGGCATCCTTTTCCGCCACATCGAGTACGGCTTTCCATGAGCCGATATCATTCCAGCCCGCATCGAGGGCGATCGTGGCGGCATGGCCGGTGCGTTCCATGACGGCGTAGTCGACGGCGATATCGGGACTGGCAGCGTAGGCATCCTTGTCCAGGCGAATGAAGTCAAGGTCGCTCTTCGCGGCGGCAATGGCAGCGCGGCAAGCGGCCAGTACGGCAGGTTGGAAACGCTCAAGCTCTTCCAGGTAACGGCTGGCGCGGAACAGGAACATGCCGCTGTTCCAGAAGTAATCGCCGCTGGCAATATATTGTTCTGCAAGCGCCAGGGCCGGCTTTTCGACGAATTCAAGTACGCGCTGGATCTGCCCGGTTGCCATGCCTTCGGCGCGGATATAGCCGTATCCTGTTTCTGGTCCCGTTGGCGTGATGCCAAAAGTCAGCAAATTACCTGCTTCAGCAGCCGTGCGTGCCAGCGCGATCGCGCGATGGAAAGCCGGGGTATCCAGTATGACGTGATCCGATGGCAGCACCAGCAAGAGTGGATCTTCGCCGTTCTCCATCGCATGCAAGGCGGCTGAGGCGATCGCCGGCGCCGTATTGCGGCGCATGGGTTCAAGTAACATGCGGCTATTTTCCAGGCCGATTTCACGCACTTGCTCCGCGATGATGAAACGCGACGATTCGTTGCATACCAGCAGTGCTGGCGACACGGTGTCGATGCCCGCCAGCCGCTGCAGCGTTTGTTGCAGCATGCTGCCCTGAGTCGACAAGCGCAGAAACTGCTTTGGGAACGCTTCGCGCGAAAGCGGCCATAAACGTGTGCCGGAACCACCACAAAGAATTACCGGTAAGAGGGGAATAGTCATTTATGCTTCAATTTAAATTTAGTATTGGATAGAACTGAATAATTGGTCATTTGGGTATTAAAACTTGCCCGGCTTGCCGCGCTTATATGCTGCGGCGTATGTACTGGCAAAACGTCAATATTGTTAGTGGGGGCAATATTTTAATAAATTACAGGAATCTTTGTATTTTCTCTCGACGCGCTGGAGTCTGAGAGGCGCGCACTTTAGCGCGTCCTGTATTGTAGTTTGCTACCCTGGTATTTCTACTTGGCACACAACGTTTCAAGCAAAAAAGCAACAAACACGCACACAGCCGTCATACTAAGGAGTAACACCGCTCCTGCCGCACAGTCCTTGGCAATCTTGATGCTCGGATGTAGCGATGGATGGAGGTGGTCAATCAGATGCTCCAGCGCGGTATTAAATAATTCCGCAGCCAGAACCATGCCGCAATTGAGCAATAGCAAGGCCCACCACATCAGGGCTGGTTTGTACCAGCAAAGTACGATGAACACCATCAAGGCAGCCAGGCATTGCAGGCGAAAGCTCGATTCCAGGCGGAAGGCGGCGCTTATTCCTTGCAGAGCAAATCCCATGCGCTTGAAGAAAGATTGGTTCTTCATGGCAACTGTAGCGATGGCGTGGGATATGTCAATGGCATGAAAGCGGATCTCTTAAGAAATGGATGAGGATCGCAGGCGTGATCATACGATATGGCATTATTCGTACACAGCAGAAAGACTGCTGCCAATCTTTTTGATGTTGGATAAAAAGTAAAAAAGCCCGTTTTCAAATGAAAAGGGCTTTTATTGCAATAGCTAAGATATTTGAGTATGTCAACTATTGCGGTACCAGGCCTTCATCTTTCGGCTTGAGATCAAGCTGCAGAATGGACCTACCTGTCGCTGCCTGGGCAGCCAGGTATTAATGGTGGGTTGGGGTGGTGTGCGCGGTGGTCGAATCCGAGCTGGCGGCACCGGCCACAACGGCAACTGCTGCGCCGATTGCGATCATGGTGCTGACGCTCAGGCCGGCAACGGTGGTGCCGGCAGCAGCGCCAGCTGCTGGTGCAGCTGCTGCTGGTGCAGGAGCTGGTGCCGATTGAGCCATGGCTTGTGCGGAAGCGAAGCACAGGATTGCCGAAGCGATCAGAATTTTCTTCATGGGATATCCTTTTAGGTTGAACAGCGGGAATGCTAAACTGTCACGCGATTGTAGCAACATTTCTCTTGCTAGTCTGCGCCACACCGTTCACGGTGACAATAATTTATTCTATTTTAGCCGTATACCAGACCATTCACCGTGCCTGACAGCCTGTGATGTTGTTCTTTATTAACAAAAACGCTACCTCGCCGATGCGGCCGTCTTATCTTTTTATTCAATGTCGCGAGAGTTCCTGATGAATTCGACAGCGCCGCACAAGTTTGCCAAGTCCTTGCCATCGCGCGTAAAATGCAGGCTTCGCGGGTGTAGCTCAATGGTAGAGCAGAAGCTTCCCAAGCTTACGACGAGGGTTCGATTCCCTTCACCCGCTCCATTTTCCGCTGGCGCCTGGTTTTGTGCGGCGCGGCCACTATTTTCCTCATTCCCATGTCTTCTGATACCCCAGCAAACGGCCCGGCGCGGCCGATGATGTACGATCCGACCGAACACCGCATCCGCAGTTTCGTGACCCGCGCAGGACGGCTGTCTGTCGCGCAGGCGCGCGCACTCGAGACCCTGGGGCCGCAGTTCCTGCTGCCTTTCGCCAAGGAGTCCATGGACTTCGAGCAGGTCTTCGGCCGCAAGGCGCCCGTCATCCTGGAGATCGGCTTTGGCATGGGCGCGACGACGGCGCATATCGCCAAGGCCATGCCGGAGAAGGATTTCATCGGCGTGGAAGTGCATACACCCGGTGTTGGCAGCCTGTTGAAGCTGATCGGCGAAGAGTCGCTGACGAATCTGCGCTTGCTGCAGCACGATGCCGTGGAAGTGCTGACGCACATGATTCCTGCCAATTCGCTGGCCGGTATCCACGTGTTCTTCCCCGATCCATGGCACAAGGCGCGCCACAACAAACGCCGCCTGATCCAGTCGCCGTTCGTCAAGCAATTGACCGATCGTCTGGCGCCGGGCGGCTATCTGCATTGCGCCACCGACTGGGAAGATTACGCAGTGCAAATGCTGGAAGTGCTGGGCGCCGAGCCGCAACTGCGCAATAGCGCAGAGGGCTACGCGCCCCAACCCGCATATCGTCCACTGACCAAGTTTGAAAACCGCGGCTTGAAGCTGGGCCATGGCGTGTGGGACCTGGTGTTCATCAAGAAATAACCTGGCGGTTTGCCCACCTGTGCCGTTGGCACGAGAAAAAGCCTGCCGCGGCGACGCCGCAGGCTTTTTTATGTACGCGCTATCGTGCGCTGGCTAGGCAAGGTGGGCGAATTACGGTAGTCTTATCTTTTTTGCATTGATTGATATTATGTCCAAGAAAATACTCGTGACCGGCGCATCCGGTTTCATCGGTTCGCATACCTGTGTCGAATTGCTGGCTGCCGGCTTTGAGGTAGTCGCGATGGATAATCTGTGCAACAGCGCGCGCGAAGCGATGGCGCGTGTGGAGCGCATTGCCGGCAAAAGCGTGCCCTTCTATGAGGCGGACGTGCGCGACCGCACGGCCATGGCCGCCGTCCTGCGCGAGCACACCATCGATGCCGTGATCCATTTCGCAGGCTTGAAAGCCGTGGGCGAATCCGTGGCGCAGCCACTGATGTATATGGATAACAATGTATCGGGCACCGTGGCGCTGCTGGAAGTGCTGGCGGCGGCGAACGTGAAGCGTTTTGTGTTCAGTTCGTCGGCCACCGTGTATGGCGATCCGGAAGCCTTGCCGATCCTGGAATCGTCGCGTCTGTCCGTGACGAACCCGTACGGCCGCTCCAAGCTGATGGTCGAGCAGATACTGGCCGATCTCGTGCATGCCGATGCTCAATGGCAAGTCGGCGTGCTGCGCTATTTCAATCCGGTCGGTGCGCATGCCAGCGGCTTGATCGGCGAAGATCCGGCCGGTATTCCGAACAATCTGATGCCCTTCATCGCCCAGGTGGCCGTCGGCCGCCGCGAGCGCCTGGCTGTGTTCGGCAACGACTACGATACGCCGGACGGCACGGGCGTGCGCGACTACATCCACGTGGTCGACCTGGCGCTGGGCCACGTGGCCGCGTTGAATCGCCTGTTTTCCACCGAGGGCGGCTTTACCGTCAACCTGGGCACGGGCCACGGCTACAGCGTGCTTGACACCTTACGCGCCTTCGAGGTCGCCAGCGGCCGCAAAGTCCCTTACGAGATCGTGCCGCGCCGCCCCGGCGACATCGCCAGCTGCTACGCTTCGGCCGACAAGGCAAAGGAGTTGCTGGGCTGGCAAGCACAGAAAAACATCGACGACATGTGCCGCGACCACTGGCGCTGGCAGCACCAGAACCCGCAAGGCTACCTTGCCTGAGAGAAGAGAGATTTACTTAGTTTTGGCATAGCAGTAATGCATCTTGCCAGTTTGGTAATCCGCAGAAAGTCTCCATCAGTTTCTGCGACGACAGTACCGAATTGGCAGGTCGCTGCGCCGGGACCGGGTACTCGGATGCCAGTATCGGTGTCAGCTGCGGCTTTTTTGTGACCGATGCATGGGCCATGATCGCTTCGGCAAAGCCAAACCACGTGGTTTTTCCTTGAGCCGTCAAATGGTAGAGCCCGGAGTGCCCGTCCCACCACGCTTGCTGGTCGGCGGCGGCCAAGCTTTGCGCTACGATGTGCGCGGTGGTATCGGCGATGGTACGGCTCCATGTCGGAGCGCCGAATTGATCTGACACGATGTTCAGCGCGTCACGCTCCTGGGCCAGGCGGCGCATGGTGAGCAGGAAGTTTTTGCCATGCGTGCTGTACACCCAACTGGTGCGTAGAATAAGGTGGGTTACGCCCGTGGCTTGAATGGCTTGTTCGCCCGCCAGCTTGCTGCTGCCATAAACATTCACTGGACAGGTAGGATCAGTTTCCAGATAGGCACTGTCCTTGTTGCCATCGAACACGTAGTCGGTACTGTAATGTATCAGTGTGGCGCCAAGCTTTTTGGCTTCCTCTGCCATGACGCCGGGAGCTTCGCCATTGATGCGCAGTGCCAGTTCAGGTTCCCGTTCCGCGTGATCGACTGTGGTATAGGCGGCAGGGTTGACGATCAGCGTAGGCTTCACACGGCGAATGACGTCCCGCACCTGTTGCAGATTGCTCAAATCCATTTGACTACGGTCCAATGCTATGACCTCGCCCAAGCCTTGCAGGCTGCGTTCGAGCTCATAGCCTACCTGGCCAGTTCTTCCTGAGATTAAAATACGGCCCATGAGTATTCCTGTTTATATTGGTGTCAATAGTATGCCTGAAGGTGGCTGGATTCAAAGTTGACATGCGCCACCCATAAAAAACCCCGCTGCACATCACTGTGCAGCGGGGTTTTTTTTGTAGTCTTCCTAGCCGGATATTATGGGTAGAGGCCGCGCACTTCGCGAGCCTGCAGCACGCGCGTGCACGCCAGGATGAAGGTGGCGGTGCGCATCGACACTTTCTTCTCTTGCGACACTTGCCATACCGAGTCGAACGCTTCGCGCATGATGCGGGTCAGGCGGCTGTTGATTTCTTCTTCCGTCCAGAAGAAGCTCGAGAAGTTCTGCGCCCATTCGAAGTAGCTGACGGTCACGCCGCCGGCGTTGGCCAGCACGTCCGGCACGATCAGCACGCCGCGGTCGGTCAGGATGTCGTCCGCTGCCGGCAGGGTCGGGCCGTTGGCGCCTTCCAGGATGATCTTGGCGCGGATGACTTGTGCGCGTTCAGCCGTGATCTGCTGTTCCAGCGCGGCCGGGATCAGGATGTCGCAATCGATGCCCCAGAAATCTTCGCGTGGCACGAATGCCTCGGCGCCCGGGAAGCCTTCGACGCTGCCCACTTCGGCCACGTGTGCCAGCAATTGCGGGATGTTCAAGCCGCCGGAGTGCACGACGGTCGTTTTGTGGTCTTGTACCGCGACCACTTTCGAGCCGGCCTCAGCGAACATGCGTGCGGCGACGCCGCCCACGTTGCCGAAACCTTGCACGATGACTTTCGCGCCTTCGAGCGACATGCCGACCTTGGCGGCCGCATCGCAACCGACGACGAACACGCCGCGGCCCGTCGCATCGCGGCGGCCCAGGCTGCCGCCCAGCGAGATTG
The DNA here is from genome assembly GCF_033949445.1 of Janthinobacterium sp. GMG2. Taxonomy (NCBI): domain Bacteria; kingdom Pseudomonadati; phylum Pseudomonadota; class Betaproteobacteria; order Burkholderiales; family Oxalobacteraceae; genus Janthinobacterium; species Janthinobacterium sp. GMG2. The sequence continues at coordinate 183,848 of NZ_JAXAWA010000001.1, forward strand.
GCTTGCCCGTCACCACGCCGGTCGACATATTGCCGCCGATCATGGCGTAGCTGTCCATCATCCACGCCATGACTTGTTCATTCGTGTTGACGTCCGGCGCCGGGATATCCTTGTTCGGTCCGATGATCATGCTGATCTCGCTCGTGTAGCGGCGGGTCAGGCGTTGCAGTTCGTTGCGCGACAGGGTCTTCGGATCGACACGGATACCGCCCTTGGCGCCGCCGTATGGCACGTTGACCGCTGCATTCTTGACCGTCATCCAGGCCGACAGGGCCATCACTTCCGACAGGGTCACGTCCTGGTGGAAGCGCACGCCGCCTTTGCCCGGGCCGCGCGACAGATTGTGCTGCACGCGGTAGCCTTCGTAGTGGGCAATGGTGCCGTCATCGCGCTCGATAGGCACGTCGACCGTCAGGATGCGCTTTGGACGCTTCAGCGTTTCCACCCAGCGCGACAGGTTGCCCAGGTATGGCGTAACGCGGTCGATCTGCTCGAGGTAGACGCCCCATGGGCCAAGGTCTTCAGGATTGAGGTAGGAAGGAAGTGCGTGCTTGCTGGTCATGCTTGATAAGCTCCTGGACAATACGAATACGTTAGAGGCACAGCCGAGATGCAGCTGCGCGCAGCGGAACCGCATCGTAGGCGATAGCCTCATGCCCCGGCCAATGCTTTGTGCGCATCCGGTTATGCATTTATTGCATAGTTATATTGCCAGGATTGCCAGTCAGGATCGGGCAGCCTCGGCTGCGCGCTTGCGGCGCTTGCCTATGCGCGCTTTGCCATCTTGCGCCTGCACCAGGTACTGCCACAGGCTTTCGACGATCTGCTTGCCAGGGCGCAGGCTCGATGGGCGCTCGCGATATAAACGGATTTCCAGCTCGATTTCCCAGCCGGGCGCGCCGCCGTCGGCGCGTGCCAGATGCTTGTATTTGACGTCGCGCATGACGGCCGATTCGGGCAGGAAGGCGATGCCGCGGCCTTCCAGGGCCATCATTTTGAGGCCTTCGGCCATGTCCGTTTCATAGCAGGTTTCCAGGAACAGGGGCGCCTTGGCGTCGGCCAGCAGCAATTCCACCATGCGTCCCAGGTAGGCATTGCTGGTGTAGGAAAGGAAGGGCAGCGGCTCCTTGGCGCTGCCTGGCAGGACGAAGTCCGGCACCTTGTCCTGGCCGCAGCGCGCATACGCGCGCAGGGTTTCGCGGCCCATCACCAGCATGTCGTAGCGGCCCGGGTCCAGCTGCACCGGTTGGCGCGGATGGTGGTAGCACAGCAGCAGGTCGCAGCCGCCATCGACCAGCTGCAGCACGGCGTCGTGCACGTTCAGGGCCATCAGGCGGCTGTTGATCGGCGCAAAACCCTCTTCCAGCGCCGTCAGCCACTTCGGCATGAAGGTCAGCGACAGGGTATGCGGCACGGCGAAATCGACGCTCGTTTGCGTGGCCGCCCGCTTGCCGCGCAACAGGGCGCGCACGCCGTTGATCTGCCCCAGCATTTCCAGCGCCTGCTCGTAGAACACGGCGCCGGCCGGCGTCAAGCGCGTCGGGTAGGAGGTGCGGTCGACCAGGTCGATGCCGAGCCAGTTTTCCAGCGACTGGATGCGCCGTGAGAATGCCGGCTGGGTGACATGGCGCAGGGCCGCGGAACGGCTGAAATTATGCGTTTCAGCGAGCGAGATGAAGTCTTCCAGCCATTTGGTTTCCATCGCGGGACCGTTCCGTTATCAAGGGCACAGGCAAAGTAAAGTGGTCAAGGCGTCTCGGGCGATGCCGCTGGCTGGTACAGCGCGGCGGGCAGGCCAAAGAAGGACGGCGGACCCAGGGTCGTGCCATCGAGCGAGCCGCCCGCGTTCAAGCCCTTGTTGATGGCCGCCAGCAAGGAGCTGCGGTTGGCCAGATTTTGCAGCAGCGCGCGCGGGCCGTTGTGAAAGGTATGCTGGGCGATATCGGCGGCGACGACAAAAATCGGCTCGCGGCGCAAGAGGAACTCCACCCATTCGCCGTCCTCGTCCTGCGCGCAGAACGTATTGGGCAGGGTCATGTTTTCGGCGCCGGGAAGGTGCGACGCCAGCACCAGTCCAAAAGCTTCCGGCACCACGTCGGCCAGGCGGCGCACGGTGAGGTCGTCCTGCACCAGGGCGCGTACTTGCGCTTCCACCGCATCTTCGGCGTCAGGCTGGGCGCCCAGGATTTTCACGGCCTGATAGATCAGGTCCGGCGAGAGTGCTTCCATCAAATCATCTCCAGAATCATGGCGACGATTTCGTCGCCGTACGAGGCCAGTTTTTTCTCGCCCACGCCGCTCACGCCGCGCATCTGTTCCAGCGAAGTGGGCTTGGCCTTGGCGATTTCGCGCAAGGTGGCGTCGACGAAAATCACATAGGCGGGCACGTTGTGCGTGCGCGCCGTCTCCACGCGCCACCAGCGCAGCTTGTCGAAGATCGCCTGCTCGCTTGCCGATAGATCCGTCTCGACATAGCCCTTCGCCACGCTGGTGCTGCGCTTGCTGGTTTTCACCGGTTTCTGGTACTGGCGCAGCTGTACTTTCTGGCCGCCCTTGAGCACGGGGCGCGAGGCGTCCGTCAGTTTCAGCGAGCTGTATTGTTCATGGTCGACCGAGACGAGACCCAGCGCGATGGCCTGGCGCAGGATCGATTTCCATTCCGCTTCGCCCAGGTCCGAGCCGATGCCAAACACCGACAAGGAATCGTGGTGCCAGGTCTTGATGCGTTCCGATTCCACGCCGCGTAGCACGTCGATCACGTGGCCGCCGGCGAAACGCTGGTCGACGCGGTAGATGGCCGACAGCAGTTTTTGCACGGGCACCGTGCCGTCGAACGATACGGGCGGCACCAAACAGGTGTCGCAATTGCCGCACGGCGAAGCCGGTTCGCCGAAGTATTCGAGCAATCGCATGCGCCGGCAGCTGAGCGTTTCGCACAGGCCCAGCATGGCGTCGAGTTTGACGCCCAGCACGCGCTTGAAGGTGTCGTCCGCTTCGGACTCGTCGATCATGCGCCGCTGCAGCACCACGTCCTGCAAGCCGTACGCCATCCAGGCGTTGGCGGCCATGCCGTCGCGGCCCGCGCGCCCCGTTTCCTGGTAATAGCCCTCGATGCTTTTCGGCAGGTCCAGGTGGGCCACGAAGCGCACATCGGGCTTGTCGATGCCCATGCCGAAGGCGATGGTGGCGACCATGACGATGTTTTCTTCGCGCAGGAAGCGCGCCTGGTTGGCGCTGCGCTTGGCGTACTCCATGCCGGCGTGATACGGCAGGGCGCGGATGCCGCTCTGGTTCAGAAATTCCGCCGTCTCTTCGACTTTTTTGCGCGACAGGCAGTAGACGATGCCGCAGTCGCCCGCGTGTTCCGTGTTGATGAAGTCGAGCAGCTGCTTGCGGCCATTCGCCTTTTCCACGATCTGGTAGCGGATGTTCGGGCGGTCGAAGGAGGAGACGAACTGGCGCGCGTCTTCCAGCTGCAAACGCAGGGCGATTTCGGCGCGCGTCTGCGGGTCGGCCGTGGCCGTGAGCGCGATGCGCGGCACGTCCGGAAACTGCTCATGCAGCACCGACAGCTTGATGTATTCGGGACGGAAGTCGTGGCCCCACTGGGCCACGCAATGCGCCTCGTCGATGGCGAACAGGGATATCTTCGACGCCTGGAACAGGTCCAGGCAACGCTGCGTCATCAGGCGCTCGGGCGCCACGTAGACGACATCGATGCCGCCTGTGCGCACCAGGCGCTCGATGCGGCTCGCTTCTTCGTAGGTTTGCGTGGAATTGAGGAAGGCGGCGCGCACGCCGACTTCGGCCAAAGCGTCCACCTGGTCCTGCATCAGCGCGATCAAAGGCGAGACGACGACGCCGACGCCATCGCGCAGCAGCGCGGGAATCTGATAGCACAGCGACTTGCCGCCGCCCGTGGGCATCAGTACCAGCGCGTCGCCGCCATGGCTGACGTGGTCGACGATGTCGGCTTGCTGGCCTCGGAAAGCCGGGTAGCCGAAAACGGTTTGCAGCAGGTGCAGCGCGCGCTGGTTAAGATCTTGATTCATAGTGCCTTATTCTGCCCAAACAACCCAGCCGTAGTGGGCGCTGGCCAACACCAGCAAGCCGAACACAATGCGGTACCAGGCGAAAAACGTGAAGTCGTGCGAGCTGATATAGCGCAGCAGCCAGCGCACGCACAGGAAGGCGGAGACGAAGGCGGACACGGTGCCCAGGCCGAACAGGGGCACGTCGGTGGCCGACAGGATATCGCGCGCCTTGTACAGCGAGTAGACGGTGGCCGCCAGCAGGGTCGGGATGGCCAGGAAGAACGAGAATTCCGTGGCCGTCTTGCGCGACAGGCCCAGCAGCATGCCGCCGATGATGGTCGAGCCGGAGCGGCTGGTGCCGGGAATCAGCGCGAACGCCTGCGCGCAGCCCACTTTCAAGGCGTCGAATGGCGTCATTTCATCGACCGAGTTGACGCGCACGGTGACGGGATTGGTGCGCGCGCGGCGCTCCACCAGCAAAATCACGATGCCGCCGATGATGAAGGCCATGGCCACCGGTACTGGTTTGAACAGCGCATGCTTGATCATCTTGCCAATCGCCAGACCGATGACGGCCAGCGGCAGGAAGGCGATGGCCACGTTCAGCACGAACTTGCGCGACTTCGCTTCGCTGCCAAAGGTGGTCAGCACGCTGCCGATGCGCTGGCGGTATTCCCAGCACACGGCCAGGATGGCGCCGGCCTGGATGGCGATCTCGAAGACATCCATGACTTCTTTCGATACATCCTTGGTAAAGTCGAGCAGGCTGCCGGCCAGGATCAGATGACCGGTGGACGAAATCGGCAAGAATTCGGTAAAACCTTCGACCAGCCCCATGATGATGGCTTTTAACGCAAGAATGAGATCCATAGATGTATAAAAGGGTATAAGTACGGGTATAAGTGACAGGATGGGGTGAGTGTGCGGCGCCCGCACTGTGCGCGGGGTCGAAGCTTACCATGCCGCAGGCCCGGCTAGCCGATTTGGGCGCTGGCGGACAGCGGTTTTTTGCCGCTGCCAGCCAGGCAAGGGGAGGGTTCAGGAAGCCTGTTTTGCCGGCGCCACCAGGCGCGCGCTGGCCGCCACCAGCAGCAGGGCGGCGCCCAGCATGGCGAAGGCGATATTCAGGCTGGTGGCGTGCGCCACGAAGCCGATCACGGCCGGACCGGCCAGGATGCCCGCATAGCCGATGGTGGTGATGGCTGCCACCGCCAGGCTGGCCGGCATGGCATGTTGCTGGCCCGCCGCCGTAAACAGGATGGGCACGATGTTTGCCGCACCGAGGCCGATCAGCACGAACCCAAGCATGGCCAGGCTGGCATGCGGCGCCAGCACGGCCAGGAAGAAGCCCGCCGCCGCGCACAAGCCGCCAAAAGTAAGCACCCGCTTGCCGCCAAAGCGGCTGACCACCTTGTCGCCCGTGAAGCGGCCCACGGTCATGGCGATGGCGAAGGCAGCGTAGCCGAGGCCGCCCTTGGCTTCTTCCACGCCGCGCGTGGTGGTGAGGAACAGGGCGCTCCAGTCGAGGATCGCGCCTTCAGCCAGGAAGACAATAAAGCACAGCAGGCCGATGAAAATGACGGCGCCATGCGGCATGACGAACAGCGGCGTCTTTTCGCCGGCTGCGGACGCCGTCGGCAGCAGATGGCCTTGCGCCGCGCCCAGCACACCGCACAGCAGCAGCATCACCACGACGCAGGACCAGGCCGGCGTCAGGCCCAGCCACAGCAGCAGGGCCATGCAGGCCGCGCCGGCGAAGCCGCCCACGCTGAACAGCGCATGAAAGCCCGACATCATGGCGCCGCCGTTGGCCTTTTCGATGATCACGGCCTGGATGTTGATGGCCACGTCAAACGTGCCCATGGCCGCGCCGAACACCAGCAGCACCAGGCCCAGCTGCAACGGCGTGGCGGCCAGCGCCAGGCCGGGCAAGACGGCGGTCAACAGCAGGCCGGCGCAGATGATGACCTTGCGGCAGCCAAAGCGTGCCGTGAGCATGCCCGTAAACGGCATCGCGCACAGCGAACCGGCGCCCAGGCACAGCAGCAAAATGCCCAGGGTGGCTTCATCGAGGCCCAGGCGCGACTTGGCGTAGGGGACCAGCGGGGCCCAGGCGGCCATGCCGAGGCCGGCGGCAAAGAAAACCAGGCGCGTGGCGCGTTGTTGCAGGGTTCCTGTGAGATGCATGGGGGAGCTTTTCAAGAGTCGGGTGGATAAAATCAGGCGCGGGCGCGCAAGATCTGCACGCCCAGCCGTTCAAAGGCGGCCACGTGGGCCGCATCGGCATCGGCTTCCAGTACCAGGTGCTGCAGCAAGCCCGTGGCCAGCACGCCGAATGGCGCGGCCGTGCCCAGCTTGTCGCTGGTGACGGCGACGACTACCGCCTTGCTGGCACCGGCGATGCTGCGCTTGAACTCGGCCTCGTCGTAGTTGAATGCCGTCACGCCCGCGTCCGCATCGGCGCCGCAGGCACCGAGGAAGCACAGGTCGGGATGCATGCGCTCGACCGTGCGCAAGGCTTGCGGACCCAGGCTGGCGCCCGCGCGGCGGTCGACCCGGCCGCCAGCCATGATCAGCTCGATTTCCGGGCGTTCCATCAATGCCATGGCGATCGCAGGCGCATTGGTGATGACAGTGAGCGCCAACTCTGGCAAGGCGCTGGCGATGGCCAGGTTGGTTGAACCCGCATCAAAAAACAATACCTGGCCCGCGCGCACGAGCGACACGGCGGCCTGCGCCAGGCGCGCCTTGCGTTCGGGCGCTTCCTGCTTGCGCTGCGTCAAGGTGCCGCCGTCGGGCGCCAGCGGCAGGGCGCCGCCATACACGCGCTGGCACAGGCCGGCCGCCGCCATCTCGCGCAGGTCGCGGCGTATCGTATCTTCGGAAACATCGAGCTGGCGCGCCAGGTCCAGTGCCAGCACCCTGCCATCGGCGTGCAATTGTTGCTGAATCAGCGCGTGGCGTTGTTTGAGGAGCAGGGTGGCGGACATGGTGAACTTGTAAACGTGCAGGAATGTGCATGAATATACGCAAACGTGCAGATGTGGTCAACCGTTATCTGCCAGCCGCCGCCGCGCCGTTCAGGGCGCCGTCAGCCGTTCCAGCTCGGCCAGCCAGCTAATCGCGTGTTCGCGGCTGCTGCCGCACATGTCCTCGGATGGCTGCAAGCCGCCGCAAAACGCGGGACGTTCCGGCCGGCCAAAGATCTTGCAACGGTTGTCGTCAGCCAGCTGTACGCAGCGCACGCCCGCGGGTTTTCCATCCGGCATGCCAGGAATCGGGCTGGTGATGGACGGTGCGGTGCAGCAGGCGCCGCACGAAGGACGGCATGCCAGGGTGGCGGAGGATGACATGGGATTTCAGGCGAACGGGTGAGGAGCCGACAGTATAGCAAGCCGGCTCCCATGCGTCGCCAAGGCGCGTTCAGCGCACGATGCTGACGCGCTTGCCCGACAACGTGCGGCGGGCCGGATCGCCATGCACGGTGATACGGCCGGAACCGCTGGCGCGGGCGTTGACTTCATTCTGGACGGTGACATCGACGTCGCCGGAACCGTTGCTCGCCGGATAGGCAACGTCGCTGCGCAGGGCGGCCAGGTTGATATCGCCCGAACCATTCACGTTGGCGTCGAGGCGCTGCACGGCGCCGCTGGCGCTGATGCTGCCCGAGCCGTTGACGGCCACGTTGACGCGCTCGCCGCGCACATTGCCCAGCTGGATGTTGCCCGAACCGTTCTGCACCGCATCCGTGTTGCCGCTGGCGAGGGCCGCCGCGTTGATGCTGCCGGAACCATTGTTGGCCACGTCGAAGCGTCCCACGGTGCCCGACAGTTCGCTCTTCATCGAACCGCGTTGTTCCAGGCTGAAATCGTCGCCATTGAAACCGCTGGCCACCAGGCGGCCCGAGCCGGAAATGGTGATCTTCTTCAATTGCGGCGTCGTGTAGATGACGTGGATGCCATTGCTACTACGAATGTTCGTATCGCTCCAGATGCGCAGGGTATTGCCGCTCACTTCGCTATGGATGCGCGGCTGCAGATTGCTGTCCGCTTCGATCACCAGCGATGCAGCTGGCCCGACGCGCACGTCGATCTTGATATCGATGCGTTTCATGCTGTCGATGTCGAGCGTGCTGATGTTGCTGACCTGGCGCACGTCGCGGCTCACTTGCTCGTTGCCCTGGATGGCATTGCCACCCGTGTCGACATGGCGCACTTCGCCATCGTTGGGGTTGATGATGATGGCGCAACCGCCAAGGGCAACGGCACAGCACAGGGTCAGCAAGGTACGCATAGTGTTTCCTTTATGATTGTTTTAGCTTGGGAACAGAAAAAGCCGGCTGCCGCGCCGCGGCTGCCGTGCTGTCGATGGCAAGGTAGCAAATCGGACACGCTTGCTGAGTGGAAATGCGATGAACTGCGCAAAATGGGGACTGAAACGCATTCTGCTTCACCCCGCGCCGCAGGCCCGGCGTCGGCACGGAGCGTACAATGCCTGTATTCGACGTGCCCGGCGGTGCCTCGCGCTTGACCTTGGCGGTAGACAGGACTACTATTAATGACTCAAAAGTAAGTTACTTGGAAAGATACATGCAAGCCCCGATTGATACCAAGCCCCGCTGGGAGCGGCGCAAGGATGCCCGCCCGCAGGAATTGCTCGCCGCCGCCCTCGACCTGTTTGTCGAACGGGGCTTCGCATCGACGCGCCTGGAGGATGTGGCCAAGCGGGCTGGCGTGTCGAAAGGCACTCTTTACCTGTACTTTGAGAATAAACAAGAGTTGTTCAAGGCCGTGGTGCGCGACAATATCGTGCAGTCGATCGGCGAGGCGGAAGACAGCATGGCCGCCTCGGACAGCAGCAGCGCCGAGTTGTTGCGCAGCATGATGATGCAATGGTGGGAAGAGTTCGGCGCCACCAAGCTGGCCGGTTTGACCAAGCTGATGCTGGCCGAAGCAAACAATTTCCCCGAATTGGCGCAGTTTTACAACGAAGAGGTGGTCACGCGTGGGAATGCACTGATTGCCACCCTGGTTGAACGGGGCATGCAGCGCGGTGAATTCCGCCAGGTCGATCCCGTGCTCGTCAGCACCATCCTCAGCGCACCCGTCACCATGCTGATGATGTGGACGCATTCCTTCCTGCCGTGCGAGGTCAAGAATATCGATCCGATCGCCTACATGGATGCGTTTATCGACATGAGCTTGCGCAGCCTGCAGGTGGAGGCGCCCGGGAAAAGCTGACGCGCCGTGTCCGCTGATACCGTTCAGTTGCCCCTTTTCCAAGGTTCGCCCCCCCAAATCTGCAGATCGTCGCAAATTCCCTCCATTCCCCGCCTTTATGGTTAACATGTGCTTTCAGCCAGTTCAACGATAAAATGGCGGATTATTACTTCACTTACCGAGTCCAAAGATGAATATCGAACAAGCCCGCTTCAATATGATCGAACAGCAAATCCGTCCATGGGACGTACTGGATATCGACGTGCTGGAGCTGTTGAACGTGGTCAAGCGTGAAGATTTCGTACCGGCCGCCTATAAAAACCTGGCCTTCGTCGATACCGAAATTCCACTGGGCGGCGGCGAATGCATGTTCACGCCGAAGCTGGAAGCGCGCATTTTGCAAGACGTAGCCGTCAAGAAGCATGAAAATGTGCTGGAAATCGGCACAGGCAGCGGTTACATGGCCGCTTTGCTGGCGCACAAGGCGCGGCATGTGACGAGTGTGGAAATCGTTCCCCAATTGAAAACCCTGGCCGAGCAGAACCTGGCCGCCAACGGCGTGACCAACGTCACCGTGGAACTGGGCGACGGCGCCCAGGGCTGGAGCAAAGGCGCGCCGTACGACGTGATCGTCGTGTCCGGCGCCTTGGCCGTGTTGCCGGAAGCGTTGTTGCAACAAGTGAAAGTCGGCGGCCGCATCCTGGCCATCATCGGCGAAGCGCCGATCATGTCCGCGCATCTGATCACGCGCAGCTCGGACAAGGCCTACGACACGCGCAAGCTGTTTGAAACCAATGTCACGCCGCTGCAAGCTGTTGCACCGTCGCATTTCCAGTTCTGAGGCGACCGATTCGATGGAGCATTTGAGTGCACCGCAGCTGGCCGCCTGGCTGGCTGACCCTTCCCGCCCGCGTCCGTTGTTGCTGGACGTGCGGGAACAGTGGGAGTTTGACCTGTGCCACCTCGACGGTGCCACCCTGATGCAGATGAACTCGATTCCTGCCCGCATCGACGACCTCGATGAAGACGCCGAGATCGTCTGCATCTGCCATCACGGCATGCGCAGCATGCAAGTGGCTGCCTTCCTGGAGCGCAATGGTTTTGGCAAGATCAGTAATTTGACGGGCGGCGTGCACGCCTGGGCGCTGCAAGTCGACAGCGCGATGCCTAAATACTAAGAGCCTATCCCAGTAGATGAATACATCTCCTGCTGGCGCCCCTCAGAAGCGGGGACTGCGTTGATCGTCGTTGCGTGGCTCGCCACGCGTCCTCCTCACGCCTTGTCCGCGCTCCTGATGAACTGCCAACAGAAGACGCTCCCTACTGGGATAGGTTCTAAGTTATTTTTTCAGTAGATGCACCCAGGCATGTTTTCCTGCATGCCTGTGGAGGCCTGTACCCCGCTCACCCGGCGGGCGCAAGGCAAGCGGTAGCAGATTTTTGATTCCATCAACTTTTGACGACTCCAACGGAGAAATGCAATGCGGAAACCCCTTATCGCCGTGCTGATGACCAGCGCCTTTGTCTCGATGACATGCTCGCTGCAAGCGCAGGCGGCCGATCTCATCCAGGTGTACCAGCAGGCGCTGGCCAATGACGCGCAGTATGCGAGTGCGCGTGCGGCCCTGTCGGCCGGGATGGAGCGGGTTCCGCAAGGACTGGCAGGCTTGCTGCCGCAAGTGTCGGCTTCAGGCAGCAATACGCGCAACAGCATCGAGCCGATCACCAGCACGATTTCCATGCCGACGGTCAAGGTGCACACGAATACCTACAATCTGACCCTGGCGCAGCCGCTGTTCCGCTGGGATCGCTGGGAAACTTATCAGCAAAGCAAGCTGGCGCAAGCGATTGCGGAAGCGCAATTTGCACAGGTACAGCAAGATCTGATCACGCGCGTGGCGCAAGCGTATTTCGATGTGCTGAGCGCGCAGGACAACCTGGGCGCCACGCAGGCGCAAAAAGTGGCCACGACGGAGCAACTGGCATCGGCCAAGCGCAACTTCGAAGTCGGCACGCAAACGATTACCGACACGCACGAAGCGCAGGCGGCGTACGACCTGGTGGTGGCGCAGGAATTTGCCGCCATCAATGACTTGGCCAACAAGCGCAGCGCCTTGCAAACCATCATCGGCGAAGCGCCAACGTCGCTGGCGCCGATGCGCACGGGCGTGGTCATCAGCGCGCCGGAACCGGCCGCCATCGAACCGTGGGTGAGCTCGGCGGAAGAGCAGAACTTTGGCGTCGTCACGGCCCAGTTCAACGTGGAATCGGCCAAGCGCGATATCGGCCGCAACCGCGCCGGCCATTATCCGACCCTGGACCTGATCGCCAACGCGGGCCATACCTATACGACGGGCGGCGGCAGCGGCAGTTCCAACAACAACGCCATTGGCGTGCAGTGGAGCATCCCGATCTTCAGCGGCTTTGCCGTCACCAGCAAGGTGCGCGAATCGATCGCGTTGGAAAACAAGGCCCGCAACGATCTGGAAACGGCACGCCGCACGGCATCGCAAGGCGCGCGCCAGGCTTTCCTCGGCGTCAACAGCGGCCTGGCGCAAGTCAAGGCGCTGGAAGCGGCGGAAGTGTCGAGCAAGTCGGCGCTGGAGTCGAACCAGCTCGGTTATCAAGTGGGCGTACGCATCAATATCGACGTCTTGAATGCGCAGAAACAATTGTTTTCGACGCAAAAAGACCTGTCGAAAGCCCGCTACGACACCATCATGAACGGCTTGCGCCTGAAGGCGGCGGCCGGCACGTTGAAGGAAACGGATTTGATGCCCGTCAACGCCTTGCTCGACAAGTAATCTTTTTTCTGCAGATTCAGATGAAAACCAGCCCCGGCAACGGCGCTGGTTTTTTTTCGTCTTGAAGTGGTGTTACATGGCGCGGCTGTTGGCGAATTGGGTCAGCACGACACCGGCCACCACCAGTCCCGCGCCGGCCCAATGCAGCGGAGAAATGTGCTTGACGGCAAAGCCCAGCAAACCGTAGCGGTCGATGGCCAGCGCGGCCAGCATCTGTCCGCCGATGACGGCCGCCATGAAGGGACCGGAACCCATGCGCGGGGCCAGCATCAGCGCGGCCGTAATGTAAAACACGCCGGCCGCGCCGCCCAGCCAGGACCAGCCCGGTCCGCGCATGGCGAGACTGACATCGGGCGCGGGCACCCGCCAGACCAGCATCACGAGCGACGCGAGCACGGCGCTGACGGCCAGCGAGGCGAGCGTGGCCCACAGCGGGTGGCCCAGGTTGCGGCCCAGCGCGGCATTCGCGCCGGCCTGGAACGGGACGACGGCGCCGGCCAGCATGGCCAGCGGGGCAAATACGGTAATCCATCCATGCATATGTGACTCCACAGTTGAGTTGATGGAGTCATCGTATTATGCTGTCATCATTAAATCCAATTCGTAGTTTGTCAGCCAACTATGCAGCAAATGAATAATCTGCGGGCCGTCGATTTGAACCTGCTGGTGATCCTGGAAGCGCTGCTCAGCGAGCGCCATTTGTCGCGCGCAGCCGAGCGCTTGCACATGAGTCAGCCTGCCGTCAGCCATGCGCTGGCCCGCTTGCGCCATCTGCTCGGCGATCCGCTGCTGCTGCGTGGCAAGGGCGGCTTCCAGCCGACGGCGCGTGCTTTGGAGCTGGCGCGGCCGCTGGCCGAAGCCTTGCAAAGCGTGCGCTCCGTGCTCGGTGGCGCCGTCTTCGAGGCGGCCACGGCGCAGCGCGTGTTTCGCCTGGCCATGTCGGATTACGGCGCGGCGCTGATCTTGCCGCGTTTGTTGCGCCGCTTGCGCGTGGATGCGCCCGGCATCGACCTGGCCATCAGCTATGCCAGCCGATCGGCCGTGATCGCTGGCGTGCAGGATGGCGAGATCGACCTGGCGCTGGGCGTGTTCCCGCAACTGCCCGAGCAGTTACATCGTGAAACCCTGTTCGAGGAAACATTCGTGTGCGCGCTCGATCCTGCCAGCCTGGCGTCCGGTGAAATGCTGAGCCTGGAAACCTATCTGGCGCGCCCGCATGTGCTGGTGGCATCCAGCGAAGGCGGCATGGCGGCCGAAGTCGATGCGGCCCTGGCCAAGCTGGGACAGACACGCCGCATCGCCGTGCGTGTGCCGTACTGGACGGTCGCACCGGAGGTCGTGAGGGGGACGGACTTGATCCTGACGGTGGCGCAGCGCGCCTTGCAGGACAGTGCGGCGCAGGGGCTGGCGCTGTATGCTGCGCCGTTTGCCATCGCGCCGTTTGCGTTTGAAACGATACGGCACCGCCGCACGGACGGCGATGCGGGCATCGCCTGGCTACGCGCGGCCATTGCACAGGCCGCCGAGCCAGGCTGAGGACTTACAGCCCGCCGCCCTGGCCGTCGAACTTGCGTTCGATCAATTCGATCTTGTAGCCGTCCGGATCGGTGATGAAGGCGATGACGGTATTACCGCCTTTGACGGGACCCGGTTCGCGCGTGACGTTGCCGCCATTCGCGCGTGCCGCGGCGCAAGCGGCGACGATGTCGTCGGCCGAAATGGCGATGTGGCCATACGCCGTACCCAGCTCGTAGCTGGTGGTGCCATAGTTATACGTCAGTTCCAGTTCCGCATGATCGGGATTCGATCCATAGCCGACGAAGGCCAGGGTGTACTGGTATTCCGGATTGTCGCTGGTGCGCAGCAGCGTCATGCCCAGGACCTTGATATAAAAATCGATGGAGCGCTGCAGGTCGCCGACCCGTAACATGGTGTGCAAAATACGCATCGTAAATCCTTGAGGGTGTAGGGGAATGGCAGGATTTTATGCGTTTTACGGCTTTCTTGCCGAGACCGCCCCTGCCGCCCGCGGGGACAGGGGCAGCGAGAGCTAAGGTGTTTATTCCAGATGGGCGTCCAAAGTGATTTCCGTGGCCAGCAACTTCGATACGGGGCAACCGAGCTTGGCGCGCAGGGCCGCGTCCTGGAACGCTTCGTCGGTGGCGCCGGGAATGGTCGCCACCAGGGTCAGGTGCACGGCCGTGATGGCATAGCTGCCATCGATTTTTTCCAGGCTGACATCGGCCGTGGTTTTCAGGGCGGTGGCGCGCATGCCCGCCTCGCCCAGCTGGCCGGACAGGGCCATGGTGAAGCAGGCCGCATGGGCCGCGCCGATCAGTTCTTCCGGATTGCTGCCGGGACCGTCTTCGAAGCGCGTGTTGAAGCCATAGGCTACATTGTCGAGCGCGCCGCTTTGGGTGGAAATAAACCCTTTGCCATCTTTAAGGCCGCCACTCCAGACGGCTGATCCTGTTTTTTTCATGATGTACTCCTTGCGTGGTTCGAGCGCCCATCATGCGCGTGCCACCCTTGCCCTTCCGTTCGTTGCGCCACACAGGGGGCGCATGCGCGCGCCGGGCTTCGCCGCTCACGGCGCCGGCGTCACGCGCCAGATCACATTGCCCACGTCGTCCGCCACCAGCAGCGCGCCCGCCTTGTCGACGGCCACGCCGACGGGGCGCCCCTGCGCCTTGCCATTGCTGTCGAGGAAACCGGCAATGATGTCCTGCGGTGGCCCGCTGGGCACGCCATTCGCGAAGGGCACGAAGATGACTTTATAGCCGCTGAAAGGCTTGCGGTTCCACGAGCCGTGCTGGCCGATGAAGGCGCCGCCCCGGTAGCGTTCGGGCAGCAAGGTGCCGTCATAAAACGCCAGCCCCAGCGAGGCCGTGTGCGCACCCAGCGCGTAGTCGGGCGCGATGGCGGTGGCCACCAGTTCGGGACGTGGCGGCTTGACCCGCGCATCGACGTGCTGGCCGAAATAACTGTAGGGCCAGCCATAGAAGGCGCCGTCCTTGATGGACGTCATGTAGTCGGGCACCAGGTCGTTGCCCAGCTCGTCGCGTTCATTGACGGCCGTCCACAGTGCCCCGCTGTGCGGCTGCCAGGCCATGCCGACGGGGTTGCGCAAACCCGTCGCATACACGCGTGCCTTGCCCGTCGCGCGCGTGACTTGCCAGATGGCGGCGCGGCCGTCTTCGGCCGCAAGACCATTCTCGCCCACGTTGCTGTTCGAGCCGACGGTAACATAGAGAAATTTGCCGTCGGCACTGGCGATGACGTTCTTGGTCCAGTGGTGATTGATGGGGCCGCCCGGCAAATCCACCACCTTCACGCCAGGCGCCGTGATGCTCGTCTGGCCTTCCTTGTAGGGAAAACGCATGAGCGCATCGGCATTGGCGATGTACAGCTCGTTGCCGACCAGCGCCATGCCAAATGGCGAATTCAATCCTTGCAGGAACACGCTGCGCGTTTGCGCCACGCCATTCGCGTCGATGCCGCGCAGCAAGGTGATGCGGTTGGCGCTGGGCGTGGCGGCGCCCGCCTTTTTCATCTGCATCTGCATGATGGCGCCCTTGATGCCCTTGTTATCGTCGGGCTTCGGCGGCGCATTCGTTTCCGCCACCAGCACGTCGCCATTCGGCAGCACGTACAGCCAGCGCGGATGGTCGAGGTCGCGCGCATAGGCATGGATGGCCAGGCCGGGCGCGGCCACGGGGCGCTGTGCCGCCGTCCAGCGCTGCACGGGCGCCACATTGACGGTGGGAATCAGTTGCTTGTCCGGCGCAGGCAGCACGGGTTGCGGGCCGAAGCCGACGGGCATGGCGGGCGCCTGGGCATGGGTGGTAGTGGGGCCGCAGACGGCGGCCAGCAGCAAGGAACAGACGTAACGGTGCATGACGTACTCCATAACGCTAGCAGTGCGTGACAGTTGGAGTCAGCGCGCCTTCTTTGGTTCCAGCTGCGGGTCGGGACGGGCCTGTTTCGGTTCGGTGGGCTTGACCTTTTCCACGCCGGGCTGGGCGCGGCGGTCCGTGTCGACCAGGCCCTGTTCCAGGTCGCTGGCCGCCTGTTGCATGATCTTGCGCGGACGCACGTTTTGCGCATCGGGCGATTCATCGCGCTCGTGGGGCAGACGGTCGACGCCGTCATTCTTGACCTTTTCATCGGTATTGATCTTGCGTTCGCTATGCTGGGTAACCATATGGCCTCCTGACAGTAAAAGTAACGTGAAATCAGTGTCCTGCCGCGGCAGGCCGTCTGCAAGCGGATTTGTCCATGCAGGGAGCGCTGGCGCACGCATGGACGATTCTTTTTCTGCGCTACACTGCGTGCAACACCAAGAACGCCCCTTGCGGGCACACGGCAGCCGCACTATACTGTGCATATATACAGTATCATGCGATGCCGGCGTGCGACGCGACAGCCTGGGGCGGTTTGCCACCGAATTCACTACCGAGACTCTTATGCCCGTCGATACACACGCCGAACAGCGCGCCGAACAGCCAGCAGCGACCTTGCCAGCCCCGGGCGAGCGCTTCAATCTGGGCGCCAAGACCATCGCCCTGGTCGTGCGCCAGAATACGGATGGCATTGCCGAACCCGTGAAAAGCATCGTCGATTTCCTGCAAGTGCTGGGCCACACGGTGGTCTTCGAGGCGGAGACGGCCGCGCACCTGAACCTGGCGTTTCCCGGCGTGCGCGCCATGTCGCCGGCCGAGATCGGCGCCGCTGCCGATTGCGCCATCGTCATGGGCGGCGACGGCACCATGCTGGGCATTGCGCGCCAGCTGGCGCCATTCGACGTACCCTTGATCGGCATCAATCAAGGACGATTGGGTTTCATGACCGATATCCCGCTCGAGCGCATGCTGCCCGTGCTGGCGCAAATTCTCGGCGGCCGTTTCAAGGCCGAACGCCGCACCTTGCTCGAAGGCAGCGTGCTGCGCGACGGCGAGTCGATTCACGTGGGCATGGCTGTCAACGATGTCGTCGTCTCGCGCGGCGCCGGCGCCGGCATGGCCGAATTGCGCGTCGAGGTCGATGGCCACTTCATGTACAACCAGCGTTCCGATGGCTTGATCATATCCACGCCGACGGGCTCGACCGCGTACTCGCTGTCGGCCGGCGGCCCATTGCTGCATCCGACCCTGGGCGGCATCGTGCTCGTGCCGATCGCCCCGCATGCGCTGTCGAACCGCCCCATCGTCTTGCCCGACTCCAGCCAGATCGTCGTGGAAATCGTGCGCGGGCGCGATATCAGCGTCAATTTCGACATGCAGACCTTTGCCAGCCTGGTGCAGCAAGACCGCATCCTCATCCGCCGTTCGCCGCACACGATTACCTTCCTGCATCCGGAAGGGTGGAGCTACTACAACACCCTGCGTGAAAAATTGCACTGGAATGAGTACCCGTCGGGCGAGGGCAAGCTCAGCTAACTTTTTCTCCACCTCAACCCGCGGTGCGCCGCCCAACCACAGAAGCCATGCTCCATACACTGTCCATTCGCGATTTTGTCATTGTCGATACCATTGAACTGGAATTTTCCGCCGGCTTCAGCGTGCTGACGGGCGAGACGGGCGCCGGCAAGTCCATCCTCATCGATGCGCTGACCCTGGCGCTGGGCGGGCGCGGCGACGCCAGCGTGGTGCGCGAAGGCGCGGCCAAGGCTGACATCACGGCCGATTTCTCCGTCAGCGAGGTGGCGCAAGCCTGGCTGGTGGCGCATGAATTCGCCAACGACGATGGCGGCGCCCTGCTGCGCCGCGTGATCGACAACGCGGGCCGCTCGAAAGCGTACATCAACGGCATCCCCGCCACGGCCGCGCAGCTGCGCGAACTGGGCGACATGCTGGTCGACATCCACGGCCAGCACGCGCACCAGTCCTTGCTGAAAAGCGAAGCGCAGCGCGCCTTGCTCGACGGCCAGGCGACGGCGCGCGAAGCGGGCGCGGAACAGGATGCGCGGCAAGTGGCCGCCCTGCACAAGCGCTGGCGCGCCCTCGTGCGCCAGCGCGAGGAATTCGAAACGAATGCGGCCAACGTGCTGTACGAGCGTGAACGCCTGGAATGGCAAGTGGGAGAGCTGGAAAAACTGGCCGCCAAGCCCGGTGAATGGACGGACATCACGAACGAGCATAGCCGTCTGTCGCACGCGGCCAGCCTGCTGGAAGGGGCGCAGGAAGCCTTGTCCCTCATTTCCGAGTCGGAAGACCACCCGATCGTGTCGCAACTGTCGGCCCTGAACCAGAAGCTGGGCAAGCTCGTGTCCGTCGATGCGGAATTGCAGCCGATTGTCGACCTGATCGAGTCGTCGCGCATCCAGTTGCAGGAATCCGTTTACGCGCTGAACAATTACCTGGACCGGGTGGAACTGGACCCGGAGCGCCTGCACCAGCTCGACGCGCGCATGGAAGCCATGCACAGCACGGCCCGCAAATTCCGCGTCACGCCGGAAGAGTTGCCCGAGGAACACGCGAAGCTGTCGGAAAAGCTGCAGCACCTGGCCGACGCTTCCGACATCGAAGGATTGCTGCGCCAGGAAGCGAAGATCGAGGCCGAGTACCGCGCCGTGGCCGAGCGCCTGTCCGCCACGCGCCACGCGGCCGCCCTGGAACTGGGGCAAGCCGTCACGCGCGCCATGCAGGAACTGAGCATGACGGGCGGCAGCTTTGAAATCGCCCTGCACCCGTGCGAACCGGCCGCCCATGGACTTGAGCAGGTGGAATTCCTCGTCGCCGGCCATGCGGGCACGGCGCCCCGGTCCCTGGCCAAGGTGGCGTCCGGTGGCGAACTGGCGCGCATTGCGCTGGCCATTTCCGTCATCACCTCGCACGCCACGACCACGCCGACCCTGATCTTCGATGAGGTCGACAGCGGCATCGGCGGCGCCGTCGCCGAAGTGGTGGGGCGCCTGCTGAAACGCCTGGGGCAGGGGCGTCAGGTGCTGTGCGTGACCCACTTGCCGCAAGTGGCCAGCCAGGCCAATCAGCATTTTCAGGTGGCAAAAAGCACGCTGGACAATGGCAAGACGGCTTCGCGCATCGACATGCTCGACGCCAAGGCCAGGGTGGAAGAAGTGGCGCGCATGCTGGGTGGCCTGGAAATCACGGCCACCACGCGCAAGCATGCGCGTGAACTGCTCGCGATTTGATTCATGGCTGGGGGCAGACCGGGGTCAGACCCGCCGGGTCTGACCCCAGCCCTTGGCTGTATCCGCGCTGAGCTTGACGTTAGCGGCATTGAGGGTCTGACCCCAGCACTTCGCTATTAACTCAATGCAACTATAATAACTGGCTAATCCATCCAACGCCTTCGAAGAGCCTTCATGTCATTTCAAACAGAACCGCCGTACACGCATGGCAGCATCGACCGCAGCGCCGTGGTGCTCGTCAACCTGGGCACGCCCGATGCACCGACGTCGTCGGCCGTGCGGCGTTACCTGAAGCAATTCTTGTCCGATCCGCGCGTGGTAGAGATTCCCCGCATCGTCTGGTGGTTCATCCTGAACCTGATCATCTTGCCGTTCCGCTCCGGCCAGTCGGCCAAGAAATATGCATCGATCTGGACGCGCGAGGGCTCGCCCCTGAAAGTGCATACGCAAAAGCAGGCCAAGTTGCTGGCCGGCGCCCTGGCCGAGCGCGGCCATGACGGCGTGACGGTGGCGATGGCCATGCGCTACGGTTCGCCTTCCTTGCCGGAAGTGCTGGCCAAGCTGAAAAACGAAGGCTGTGAGCGCATCGCCATCCTGCCGGCCTATCCGCAATATTCTGGCACGACGACGGGTTCCATCTACGACGCCGTGTTTGCCCATTACGCCACCGTGCGCAATGTGCCGGAATTGCGCTTCATTAAGCAATATCACGAGCACGACACGTATATCGACGCCTTGCGCGATTCGGTGCTGAATCATTGGGAAGCGCATGGCCGTCCGGAAAAACTCGTGATGAGTTTTCATGGCGTGCCCAAGCGTACCTTGCTGCTGGGTGATCCCTACCACTGCCAATGCCTGAAAACGGCGCGCTTGCTGGCGGAAAAGCTGAAATTAACTAAAGAGCAATATGTGGTGACCTTCCAGTCCCGTTTCGGCAAGGCCGAATGGCTGCAGCCGTACACGGCGCCCACCCTGGTGGCGCTGGCCCAGCAGGGCGTCAAGCGCGTCGACTTGCTGTGTCCGGGCTTTACCAGCGATTGCCTGGAAACCCTGGAAGAGATCGCCATGGAAGCGAAGCATGATTTCGAGACAGCCGGCGGCCAGCAGTTTCACTACATCGCTTGCCTGAACGAAACGCCGGCCTGGATTGCGGGCATGGCGGAAATTGCGGAACAGCACATGATTGGCTGGCCGACGATGAAGACGGCGGCGCAGCGCGAAGCGGACAAGAAAGCGGGCGAGCAGGCGCGTGCAGCAGCGCTGGCCTTGGGCGCGACGAATTAAGGATTGTAAATTTTTGACAATAAAAAGCCGCGCTTGCGCGGCTTTGTCATGTCTGGCGCGGCCAAGCAGCTTTCCAAATAGCAACACAGCCAGTGGCGATGGCGGCGGCGGGGCTGGTAGAATGCCCGCTTTGCCGTGGGAAGCCTGGAAAATCAAGGGATGCGCGCACGGATCGCTGGCCGAAATGGATAGCATTTTGTAATACGCTGTAACATGGACCGATGTAATTCCGGTTTTGCCACGAATACCCCTTGAAACAATAGGATATAGCCCCATCTGCCCGTTAGTGTTGTAAAGATAGTTAGACTAACTCATTTAAGTCATTGATTGTAGGAGCTTTTCAGATGCAAGATCAGGAAAACCAAGCTGTACCTAATCCGCAAGCGGACGCCGCGGCGACTGCCCCATCGACTCCCGCAGAGCCTACTTTGGAAGAGCAGCTGGCGAGTACCGAAGCGCGTCTTGCAGAGATGCACGATGCCTTCATGCGCGCCAAGGCTGATGGCGAAAATATCCGTCGCCGCGCGCAGGAAGATGTTGCTAAAGCGCACAAATTCGCAGTCGAGAGCTTTGCCGAAGCCATGGTGCCCGTCAAAGACAGCCTGGAAACGGCGCTGACGGTGGAAGCACCGACCATCGAATCGCTGAAAGAAGGCGTCGAGATGACCTTGAAGCAACTGAACGCCGCGTTCGAGCGCAACCGCCTGGTGGAAGTATTGCCAGTGCAGGGCGAAAAGCTCGATCCGATGAAACACCAGGCCGTTGCCGTGGTGCCGGCGGACCAGGAAGCCAATACCATCGTGTCAGTCTTGCAAAAGGGCTATATGATTGCGGACCGCCTGCTGCGTCCAGCCATTGTAACGACCGCGCAAGCAAAATAATCAGAGGGCGGCATCAAGCAAGCCTTGAAACCATGCCGCTTTGCCACATATAAGAACCATCTGAAATCTAGCAAATAAAAGGAAATAAATCATGGGTAGAATTATCGGTATCGATCTGGGAACCACGAATTCCTGCGTTTCCATCATGGAAAACGGTCAACCAAAGGTAATCGAAAACGCTGAAGGCGCACGCACGACGCCGTCGATTATTGCTTATCAAGAAGATGGCGAAATTCTCGTCGGCGCGCCAGCGAAACGCCAGGCCGTGACCAATCCGAAAAACACGCTGTACGCAGTCAAGCGTCTGATCGGTCGCAAGTTCGACGAAAAAGAAGTTCAAAAAGACATCGCGCTGATGCCGTACCAGATCATGAAAGCCGACAACGGCGATGCATGGATCGGCGTACGCGACAAAAAACTGGCGCCGCCGCAAATTTCGGCTGAAGTCCTGCGCAAGATGAAGAAAACGGCAGAAGACTACCTCGGTGAAGAAGTCACCGAAGCCGTCATCACCGTGCCTGCGTACTTCAACGACTCGCAGCGTCAAGCCACCAAGGATGCCGGCCGTATCGCTGGCCTGGACGTCAAGCGCATCATCAACGAGCCAACCGCGGCAGCGCTGGCGTTCGGCCTGGACAAGACCGAAAAAGGCGACCGTAAAATCGCCGTGTACGACTTGGGTGGCGGTACGTTCGACGTGTCGATCATCGAAATCGCGGATGTTGATGGCGAGAAACAATTTGAAGTGCTGTCGACCAACGGTGACACCTTCCTGGGCGGCGAAGACTTCGACCAGCGCGTCATCGATTACATCATCGACGAGTTCAAGAAGATCAACGGCATCGACCTGAAAAAAGATCCGATCGCCCTGCAGCGCATCAAGGCTTCGGCCGAGCGCGCGAAGATCGAATTGTCGTCGTCGCAGCAAACCGAAATCAACGAGCCGTACATCGCCATGGCGAACGGCGCGCCGGTCCACTTGAACCTGAAGATGACCCGCGCCAAGCTGGAATCGCTGGTGGAAGAGCTGATCACGGCCACGATGGAACCATGCCGCATTGCTATCAAAGATGCAGGCGTGAAAGTGTCGGACATCGATGACATCATCCTGGTCGGCGGTATGACCCGTATGCCGAAGGTGCAGGAAAAAGTGAAGGAATTCTTCGGCAAGGATCCACGCAAGGACGTGAACCCGGACGAAGCCGTCGCCGTGGGCGCAGCGATTCAAGGTTCGGTCCTGTCGGGCGAACGCAAGGACTTGCTGTTGCTGGACGTTACTCCTCTGTCCCTGGGTATCGAAACCCTGGGCGGCGTGATGACCAAGATGATCCACAAAAACACGACGATTCCGACCAAGTTCAGCCAAGTGTTCTCGACGGCCGACGACAACCAGCCTGCGGTGACCATCAAGGTCTTCCAGGGTGAGCGCGAAATCGCTGCCGGCAACAAGGGTCTGGGCGAATTCAATCTGGAAGGCATCCCGCCAGCATCGCGCGGTACGCCACAGATCGAAGTGACCTTCGACATCGACGCCAACGGCATCTTGCATGTCGGCGCGAAAGACAAGGCCACCGGCAAGGAAAACAAGATCACGATCAAGGCCAATTCCGGCTTGACCGAGGCTGAAATCCAGAAGATGGTCAAGGATGCCGAGCTGAACGCGGAAGAAGACAAAAAGGTCAAAGAATTGGCCGAGTCGCGCAACCAGGCCGATGCTCTGGTACACTCGACCCGGAAATCCTTGACCGAATACGGCGACAAGCTGGATGCGGGCGAGAAAGAGAAGATCGAAGCGGCCATCACCGACCTGGAAGCAAGCATCAAGGCGGGCGACAAGGCTGAGATCGACGCCAAGGTGGAAGCACTGTCGAGCGCATCGCAGAAACTGGGCGAAAAAATGTATGCCGACATGCAAGCGCAGCAAGCTGCCGGCGGCGCGGAAGGTGCACAGCAAGCTGCTGGCACATCGGACGCAGGCGCCAAGCAAGACGACGTTGTTGACGCTGACTTCAAAGAAGTCAAAGACAGCAAGTAATGTCTTGCGCTCCCATGAACTGGGGGCAGCCGGGCTGAACGCTACATCGCGGGATTAGCCGCGAAGACCGGCCGAGCCGAGTCGTTGCCCAGTGCAGCACTCGACTCGGCTTTTTCGTGTAATTTTTACATCAGTAGATAGACTGCAAGGTGCCGACAACATGGCAAAGCGTGATTTTTACGAGACACTCGGTGTCGCAAAAAATGCTTCGGAAGAAGAGATCAAAAAGTCTTACCGTAAACTGGCGATGAAATACCATCCGGACCGCAATCCGGATAGCAAGGAATCGGAAGAAAAGTTTAAGGAAGTCAAAGAAGCCTACGAGATGCTGACCAATCCGGAAAAGCGCGATGCGTATGACCGTTATGGTCACGCTGGCGTGGACCCGAACATGGGCGGCGGTGGCGGCTTCGGCGGCGGTGCTGGCGGCTTTGCCGACAGCTTCGGCGATATCTTCGGCGACATCTTTGGCGGTGGCGGTGGACGCAGCCGCAATGCGGGGCCACAGGTATACCGTGGCGCCGACTTGCGCTACAACCTGGAAATTACACTGGAGCAAGCTGCTCACGGCTTCGACACGACCATCCGCGTGCCGAGCTGGGACAAGTGCGACACTTGCCACGGTAGCGGCGCCAAGCCGGGCACGTCGCCAACCACCTGCGGTACCTGCGGTGGCCACGGCCAGGTGCGCATGCAGCAAGGCTTCTTCAGCATCCAGCAAACCTGCCCGAAATGCCATGGCAGCGGCAAGGTCATCACCGACCCGTGCACGCCATGCGGCGGCGCCGGTCGCATCAAGCGCAACAAGACCCTGGAAGTGAAAATTCCAGTCGGTATCGACAACGGCATGCGTATCCGTTCGTCCGGCAACGGCGAACCGGGCACGAATGGCGGTCCGTCGGGCGACCTGTATGTGGAAATCCACATCAAGCCGCACGCCGTGTTCCAGCGCGAAGGCGACGACCTGCATTGCGAAATGCCGATCTCGTTCACCAAGGCAGCTTTGGGCGGCGAAATCGAAGTGCCTACCCTGAACGGCAAAGTGTCGTTCACGATTCCGGAAGGCACCCAGTCGGGCAAAACCTTCCGCCTGAAAGGCAAGGGCATCAAGGGCGTGCGCTCCGGTTACGCGGGCGACCTGTTCTGCCACGTGGCGATCGAAACGCCCGTGAAACTGACGGAAAAACAGAAAGACCTGCTGCGCGACTTTGAAAAGTCGACGACCGAGGGCGGTGCCAAGCACAGTCCGCAAAGCAAGACCTGGAAAGACAAGGTCAAGGATTTTTTTGAATAAGCACACGTAATACCATGCGCCGGGATGCTTCAACATCCCGGCGTTTTTTTCATCACGGCTGAATAATGTGCGCGCATCGCCGGCCTATGGGCGCGATCTGCCGCCAATTCAGTCGTACGTACACAATGGGAGCGATATGACCGAACAGAAAAATGGCCCGGCCCTGGCGGAACTGCTGCAGCGTAACCGCCGCTGGGCCGACTCGATGGTGGCGAAGGACCCGAACTTCTTCAAGAATCTGGAAGCACAAACGTCGCCTGAATACCTGTGGATCGGCTGCTCCGACAGCCGCGTGCCAGCGAATGAACTGCTGGGCATGGCGCCAGGCGACGTGTTTGTACACCGTAATATTGCCAATGTGGTCGTGCATTCCGACCTCAATTGCCTGTCCGTCCTGCAATTTGCCGTGGACGTGCTGAAAGTCAAACATATCATCATCGTCGGCCATTACGGCTGCAAGGGCGTGCATGCTGCCATGACGGGCACGCGCATCGGCCTGGTCGACAACTGGCTGCGCCACGTGCAGGACGTGGGCCAGAAGCACGAGCGCTACCTGGGCGACGTGCTGACGAGCCGCCAGCGCGGCGACCGTCTGTGCGAACTGAACGTGGTCGAACAAGTCTTGAACGTGTGCCAGACCACCGTCGTGCAAGATGCGTGGGAACGTGGCCAGGAACTCAGCGTGCACGGCTGGGTCTATGGCTTGAAGGACGGCTTGCTGAACGACCTGGAAGTGACCGTCACGGCCGGCCACGAACTGGCGCCGCGCATGGCGACGCGCCTGGCCCGCTACGAAGCCATCGCGTAATTGATGCCGGCGCCGTGCCTACGGCGCCGCATTGTCCAGGCGGCTCAGGTAATCGGCCGCCTCCCGCACACCCTCCTGCGCCGCCTGGCGCAGCCAGATTCTGGCCTGGGGAATGTCCTGCGGCGTGCCCCGGCCTTCGGCCAGCGCCACGCCATAGTGGTAGCGCGCCAGCCGCGCGTAGGCGGCGTCATCATTCGTATACGCACCGCGCCGCATCAGCGCCGTCGCCTGTTGCAAGTCCTTGGGCACGCCGATGCCCGTTTCATACAGCTGGGCCAGCCAAATCATCGAATACACATCGTTCCAGCGCCGGATGCAGTCTTCAAAGATGGCGACGGCGGCCGCATGGTCGCCCGTCTTGTCGGCCGCATAGCCGTACAAACACTTGATGCGTTTGTCGCTGTGCACATAGGCTTTGTAGCTGAGATCGCTTTCACCTTCGCTATCCTGCGCGTGGGCGAAAGCAGGGAACAGCAAGGCGAGCAGCAGGGCGTAGGTGGGCATGGCTATCCTGGTCTATGGTTGAGAATTGGTGGGTAAGCAAATTGCATGCTCACCCCATTCCCGGGCAAAGCCCCTGCTGCTGCGCCATTGCGTGACAGTGCCTGTTGCAGCGTGGCGCAACGCGCCGCGCATATCCATATAGTAAATGCTTCGTTTGCAAGGACAGCAGGCCGGCATACAGTGGACTTCCCCAGACTCTTGGCGAACTCCCATGTCGGCCGTCCTGAAATCCGTGCAATCCACTAGCCCTTTCCAGATCGAAACTTTCGATGCGCCCCTGGGCGCGCAAGTGCTGGGTCTGGACCTGGCGCAGCCGCTGTCGCAGGGCGATTTCCAGCGCCTGCACCACGCCCACCTCGATCATCACGTGCTGGTGTTTCGCGACCAGCGCATCACGCCGCAGCAGCAAGTCGATTTCAGCCGCCGCTTCGGCCCGCTGCAAATCCATGTGCTGCGCCAGTTCCAGCTGCCATCGCAGCCGGAAGTGCTGATCATCTCGAATATCGTTGAAAACGGCCAGCCCATCGGCCTCGGGGACGCGGGCCATTTCTGGCACTCGGACTTGTCGTACAAGGAAGTGCCCAGCCTCGGCTCCATGCTGCACGCGCAAGAGTTGCCGGACGAGGGCGGCGATACCGTCTTTGCGAACATGCACCTGGCCTGGGAAAGCTTGCCGGCCGCGCTGCGCCATGCCGTGCGCGGCGCCCGTGCCGAACACAGCTACCTGAGCCAGTACGAGGAATTGCGCCGCCGCAACCCATGGCGGCCCGCGCTGACGCAGGCGCAGATCGATGAAGTCAAACCCGTTACCCATCCCGTCGTGCGCGTGCATCCGGAAACGGGACGCCGCGCCCTGTTTGTCAGCGAGCACTTCACCACGCGCATCGTCGGCTTGCCCGACGATGAAAGCCGCGCCCTGCTCGATGAACTGTTTGCCCACAGCGTACGTCCCGAGCACCTGTATGTGCACCGCTGGCAACCGCACGACCTGGTGTTCTGGGACAACCGTTCCCTGATGCATCTGGCCACCGGTTGCCCGCCCGAGCAGCGCCGTAAGCTGTACCGCACGACGATCGAAGGCGATGCGCCGTACTGATTTTTCCCTGTAAGCCTGACCCAAGGAGTGTCCATGTTGCCGATCTTTACTTTTACCCGCCGCCTGCTTGCCACCATTGCCGTGCTGTGCATGGCCATGCCCATGGCCCGGGCCGAAGGGCAGATCCGCATCGCGGGCCAGCACGGCATCACTTTTCTTTTGCTCAATATCGCGCAGGAACAAAAGCTGATTGAAAAGCATGGCAAGCAGCAGGGCGTTGATGTGAAAGTCGAGTGGATTACCTTGTCCGGCGGCCCGGCCATCAATGATGCTTTGTTGTCCGGCAATATCGATATCGCCGGGGCTGGCCTCGGGCCGCTGTTGACCATCTGGGACCGTACGAAAGGCCGGCAGAACGTGCGCGGCGTGGCGTCCCTGGGCAATTTCCCCTATTACCTGGTCAGCAATAATCCCAAGGTAAAAAGCCTGGCGGACTTGACGGACAAGGACCGCATCGCCTTGCCGGCCGTCTCCGTTTCCGTGCAGGCGCGCATCTTGCAAATGGCCGTGGCGAAACAGTGGGGCGACAAGGAATTTGCCCGCCTCGACAAGATCACGCAAACCCTGCCGCACCCGGATGCGGCCGCAGCCATCATCGCCGGCGGCACGGAGCTCAGCGGCCACTTCGGCAATTCACCATTCCAGGAACAGGAGCTGGCGCAAAACCCGAACGCGCGCATCATCCTGAACTCGTACGACGTGCAGGGCGGACCGAGCTCGTCGACCCTGCTGTATGCGACGGAAAAGTACCGCAAGGACAATCCGAAAACCTACCGCGCCTTCATTGCCGCGCTGGCGGAAGCGGCGCAGTATGCGAGCAGCAATCCGCAAGGTGCGGCCGACATCTACATCAAGGTGAATAAAAGCAAGGTGGACCGCAATCTGCTGCTGAAAATCTTTGCCAACCCGCAAGTGCAATTCAAGATCGCGCCGCAAAACACCTATGGCTTGGCGCAATTCCTGCACCGCGTAAGCGCCATCCGCAACTTGCCCGGCAGCTGGCGCGATTATTTCTTTGACGACCCTGCCATCACACAAGGAGGCTGACATGAACGCACCCGCTTTTCATCTGGTCCGTCCTCCGGTTGCGCTACAGCCCTTGCTCAGCGTCAAGCATGTCAGCCTGGAATACCGCACCGAGCAGCGCACCGTGCGCGCCACGCACGACGTCAGCTTCGACGTGTTTCGGGGAGACCGTTTCGTGCTGCTGGGACCATCGGGCTGCGGCAAGTCGTCACTGCTGAAAGCCGTGGCCGGCTTCATCGCGCCGCGCGCGGGCAGCATCGCCATGCAGGGCCAGCCCATTCATAAACCGGGGCCGGACCGTGTCGTCGTGTTCCAGGAATTCGACCAGTTGCCGCCGTGGAAAACCGTGCTGGAAAACGTCATGTTCCCCTTGCTTGCCAGCAAGCGCCTGGACAAGCAGGCGGCCCGCGAGCGCGCCCATCACTGGATCGCCAAGGTGGGCTTGGCCGGCTTCGAGGACGCCCATCCGCACACCTTGTCGGGCGGTATGAAGCAGCGGGTCGCCATCGCCCGCGCCCTGGCCATGCAGCCGGAAGTACTGCTGATGGACGAGCCGTTCGCCGCCCTCGATGCGCTGACGCGGCGCAAGATGCAGGAAGAACTGAGCCGCCTGTGGGAAGAGCTGCGCTTTACCCTCGTGTTCGTTACGCATTCGATCGAGGAAGCGCTGGTCGTGGGCAACCGCATCCTGCTGCTGTCGCCCCATCCGGGCCGGGTGCGTGCCGAATTGAACAGTCACCAGTTCGGCTTGCACAGCGCGGGCAGTGTGGAATTCCAGGCTGCCAGCAGCCGCATCCACGGCTTGCTGTTCGATGAGGAAGTAGCTCCCGTTCCGCAATCAGTTACCGCGCAGCGGGAAGCCGTATGAGCGCGCTGCTGGAACCACCGATCCGCCAGGAATTCATCTATGCGGCGCCGCCACCAGCCGGCGTCACCGTCGAACGGCCGCTGTCGCGCTGGCAGCGTGTGAGCCAGCACGCGCTGTGGCGCAAGGCGCTCATTTTGCTCAGCCTGGCCCTGCTGTGGGAAGGCGCGGCGCGCTGGACGCAGAACGATTTATTGCTGCCCAGTTTTTTGCAGACGGCGCAGGCGTTTATCGGCGGCATCGCCAGCGGTGAATTGCTCACGCGCACAGCCGCCTCCCTCGTCGTCTTGCTGCAGGGCTATGCGGTGGGCGTGCTGGCCGCCTTCGTGCTGACCTTGCTTGCCGTGTCGAGCCGTATCGGGCGCGACCTGCTGGAAACCCTGACGGCCATGTTGAATCCCTTGCCGGCGATTGCCCTGCTGCCGCTGGCCTTGCTGTGGTTCGGACTGGGGCGCGCCAGCCTGATATTCGTCATCGTCCATTCCGTAATGTGGCCGCTGGCCCTGAACACGTATGCAGGCTTCCAGGGCGTGCCCGAGACTTTGCGCATGGCGGGCCGCAACTATGGCTTGAACGGCTTGCGCCTGGTGCTGCACATCCTCGTGCCGGGTGCTCTGCCTTCCATCGTCTCGGGCTTGAAGATAGGCTGGGCGTTTGCCTGGCGTACCCTGATTGCGGCCGAGCTGGTGTTCGGCACGACGTCGGGGCAGGGCGGCCTGGGCTGGTACATCTTCCAGAACCGCAACGAGCTGTACACGGACAAGGTGTTTGCCGGTCTGGCGGCCGTCATCGTCATCGGCTTGCTGGTGGAAAACATCGGTTTTCGCAGCCTGGAGCGCGTCACCTTGAAACGCTGGGGCATGCAACGATAGTTATTTCAGCATGCTGCGCGCCGCCGCGATGATTTGCCGCGACAACTGCTCCATGCGTGGCGACTGCACCTTCCACGTGTGCCAGTACAGGGCCACGTCGGCCGGGGTCTTGGGCGTGAGCATTTCCACCAGTTCGCCATCCGTGTTCGCTTTCAGCAGCAGTTCGGGCACCATGCCGTAGCCGAGGCCGTAGCGGATGGCGTTGAAGTGCGAGGTGGCGCCCGGCACGTAATGGCAGGGGTAGGCCCCTTCGGGCAGCCCCAGCGCCTCTTGCAGGAACGACGATTGCAAGGTGTCCTTGCGCGTGTAGGCGACGACGGGCGCCGTGCGCGCCGCCTTGCGCGTCAGCCCGTGCGCGAACCACTGCTGGCGGAACGCGGGCGTGGCCACCAGCCAGTAGCGCATCACGCCCAGCGGCTCGGCCGTGCAGCCGCGCATGGGTTTCGGCTCCGTGCTGATGCAGCCGATCGCCATGCCTGTTTCCAGTAAGGTGTACGTGTGGTCCTGGTCTTCCACGGTCAGATCCAGCAGCACGCGCTCGCGTATCAGCACCTCGGACAGGGCGGGGAAAAACCAGGTGCCCATCGAATCGGCGTTCAGCGCCAGCACCAGGGTCAGCGGGGCATCCTGCTGCACCGCCAGTTCCGCCTGCAAGTCCGCTTCCAGCAACTTGGCCCGTTTCAGATACTGCATCAGCCGCTGGCCCATGCGTGTGGCCCGCGCGGGGCGGCTGCGCACGATCAGTGCATTGCCCAACTGGCTTTCCAGTGCCCGCACGCGCTGGGAAATGGCGGGGGAGGTCAGGTGCAGCCGCAGCGCCGCCTGTTCGAAACTGCCCGTTTCGACGACGGCGCGGAATGCTTCCGTATGTTTGGGATTGAGATCCATGGTCATCGCTTGCATAAGAAAAATTTATCAATACTAAATAATACTTACTTTTCATAAGGATGAGTGTGTTGCAGTGCACAATGCCTCTTTGATGGAGTACCGCGCGCCAGCGTGCGGCCTCCTGACAGCAAGGAATCCCACCATGGAAGCACAAGCGAACGACAGCAGCATCCGCAAGCCCCAGTCCAAGCTGGCGCGCAATCTGAAATTCGGCCTGGGATTGACCCTGGGCCTGGGCATGGCCGCCGCGCTGGCGGGCGGCTGGTGGCTGCGCCAGGCGTGGCAGGATTTGCCGGCCGTCGAACACCTGGCCCAGTACAAGCCCGCGCTGCCGCTGCGTATTTTCTCGAGCGAAGGCGAGCTGCTGGCCGAATACGGCGAAGAACGCCGCGAATTTTTGCCCCTCAAGGAAATCCCGCTGCGCATGCGCCAGGCCTTGCTGGCCATCGAGGATGCGCGTTTCTACGAGCATGGCGCCGTCGACTTCTATGGCTTGACGCGCGCCACCTTGGCCAACGTCGTCACGGGCCATCATGCGCAAGGCGCCAGCACCATCACCATGCAGGTGGCGCGCGACTTCTTCCTGTCGCGCGAAAAGACCGTGCAGCGCAAGCTGACGGAGATGCTGCTCGCCTACAAACTGGAGCAGCACTACGGCAAGGACAAGCTGCTGGAACTGTATATGAACCAGATTTATCTGGGCGAGCGTTCCTACGGTTTTTCCGCCGCCTCGAACATTTACTTTGACAAGCCGCTGGCGGACGTCAGCATCGCCGAAGCGGCCATGCTGGCCGGCTTGCCGAAAGCCCCGTCGGCCTACAACCCCGTCGCCAATCCCCAGCGCGCCACCGTGCGCCAGCACTACATCCTGCAGCGCATGCGCGAACTCGGTTACATCACGCCAGCCGAATACGACGCGGCCGTGGCGGAAAAGCTGGCCCTGAACAAGGACCGCAACAGCTCCGTGCATGCGGCCGCATATGCGGTCGAGGAAGCGCGCCAGCTGATCCTGCAAAGCTATCCCGAAGGCGCTTACAGCATGGGCCTGGACGTGACGACCACCATCCGCATGGCGCCGCAACGGGCGGCCGACAAGTCGCTGCGCGATGGGCTATTGAATGCGCAGGCGCGCCGTGGCTACCGTGGCCCGGAAGCGCGCCTGGCCGCCTCCGAAGACAGCGTGGCGCGCCAACTGGCCGCCTACCCGGACAGCGGAGAATTGCGCGCCGCCCTTGTGCGCAAGGTCGATACCGCCGGCAAGCGCCAGTTGACGGCGCAGCTGCGCAATGGCGACGAGATCGTGCTGACGGCCTCGGAAGCGCGCCTGGGCGGCAAGCTGCAGTGGGACGGCAAGCGCGCCATCGCCGAGGGCAGCGTGATCCGCGTGGTGCGCGACGCGGCGAAAAAGGGCTGGCTGGTGAGCCAACTGCCCGAAATGGAAGGCGCGCTCATTTCCGTCGAGGCGCACAGCGGCGAGATCGTCGCCATGGCGGGCGGCTTCGATTTTTACCGCAACCACTACAACCACGCCATGCAGGCCTACCGCCAGCCCGGTTCCAGCTTCAAGCCCTTCGTGTATTCGGCGGCGCTGGAAAAGGGATATTTCCCCGGCACGGCCGTCGACGACACGCAACGCTTGCTGCTGCCGCAGGAAACGGGCGCACGGCCTTGGCGCCCGCGCAATTACGGCAACAACTATGAAGGCTTCATCAGCGTGCGGCGCGGCCTCGTGCGTTCGAAAAACCTGGTGGCCGTGAGCCTGATGCAGGCGGCCGGCCCCGGCTACGTGCAGCACTACGCCACGCGCTTCGGCTTCGAGGGCGCGCGTAATCCCGTGTCCCTGCCTCTGGCGCTGGGCGCGGGCGCCGTCACACCGCTGCAGCTGGCGCAATCGTATGCAGTGTTTGCCAACGGCGGCATGCAGATGCCGCCGAAACTGATCAAGGAAGTGCGCAGCCGCAGCGGAGAAGTGCTGTTCAGCGATGCGGCGCCACGCGCCAAGGATACGCCGGCACCGGGCACGCAAGTGATCTCCACGCGCAATGCCTACGTCATGGATAGCATGCTGCGCGACGTCGTCAAGAGCGGCACGGGCCGCGGTGCGCTGGCGCTGGGGCGTGGCGACGCGGCCGGCAAGACGGGCACGTCGAACAACGCCTACGACGCCTGGTTCGCCGGCTACTCGTCCGGCCTCGTCTCCGTCGTCTGGCTCGGCTACGACCAGCCGAAAAGCCTGGGCAACGCCACGGGGGGGACTTTGGCGCTGCCCGTCTGGCGCGACTACATGCAGGTGGCCGTGCAGGGCCGCCGCGAACAAGTATTGGCCGAACCAGCAGGCCTGGCCCTGCTCGACGGCGATTACGTGTATGCCGAATACCTGGCCGGCGACTGCCTGAAGGATAACTTTGCCTTTATCCACAGCAGCGTCGGCTGCGGCAGCGGCGGTGCGGATACGCGCATGGCGCACGGTGATGCCGGCGATGGCGGCTCGAGCACGGGCACGAATGAAGCGCGCACCCTGAGCGAAGCGCGCGAACGCGAACAAATTCTCAAATCATTTTCGGAAGAGTAAGAGCATGCTGCTATATACGATTTACCTGGTGGCGATCGTCGCCGAAGCGATGTCTGGCGCCATCATGGGCATGCGGCGCGGCATGGACTTGTTCGGCATCTGCATGATCGGCACCGTCACGGCGCTCGGCGGCGGCACCGTGCGCGACGTGCTGCTGGGGCACTATCCGCTGGGCTGGATCGCGCATCCAGAATACCTGCTGTTTACCATCGGCGCGGCCATTGTGACGGCCTTTGTCGCGCGCTACCTGCACCATCTGCGCGCCATCTTCCTGCTGGTCGATGGACTGGGCCTGGTGGCGTTTTGCGTGATCGGCTGCGACATCGCCATGTCGGCCAAGATGCATCCGGCCATCGTCGTGCTGGCGGGGATGATCACGGGTGTCTTCGGCGGCCTGCTGCGCGATATCCTGTGCAACCAGATTCCCCTCGTGCTGCAGCGCGAAGTGTATGCCACCGTGGCGCTGTTCACGGGCAGCCTGTACGTGGGCCTGCTGTACTTCAAGGTCGACAGCTCGGTGGCGCAGCTGGCGTCCATCGGCGCCGGTTTCCTGTTCCGCTTCCTGGCACTGCACTTCGAGTGGCGGCTGCCGAATTTCAATGGCGACCGTATACGGGGTTTTGAGTAAGGTAACAGCCGCGTGAATATTTTCACGCGCCTTTAACCCCTTTTTCTGAGCTGCCGCGTTTCATGTTGGACACCCCAGCCAACCGGAGAAGAAGCGATGTCCAGCGCCCTCAAGATCACATTGACACTGTCCCTGCTGCTGTCGGCAGGCAGCCACGCCGCCGGCACGGCGCCGCGCAAGACCCTGGCGCCGTTCGCCAGCGAGCAGGCCTTGAGCAGCTACCTGCAGCAGTTGCAGGCGCGCCAGGCGGCCCTGCTGCTGCAGCAGCAGAAACTGCAGCGCGCCACGGCGCAGTCCATGTCGGCTCCTCCCGCCCCTCCCGCGCCGATGGCGGCCAAGGCTGCCCCCGCGCCATCGGCAGAAGCGGCGGAATCCGTCACCAATGTGCAGACGGCGGGCGTGGACGAAGGCGGCATCGTCAAACTGCATGGCAAGCACTTGGTGATGCTCAGGCGGGGCAAGTTGTTTACGGTGGCGGTGGGGGGCAATGCCCTGCAGCCCGTGTCCTCGCTCGACGCGTTCGCGCCGGGCAGCGACCCGTCCGGCAGCTGGTATGACGAGATGCTGATCGATGGCGATACGGTCGTGGTGATCGGCTACAGCTACAGCCGTGGCGGCACGGAGATCGGCCTGTTCGATATCGATGCGAACGGCAAGCTGGCCTACCGCTCCACCTATCACTTGCGCTCCAACGATTATTACTCGTCGCGCAATTACGCGAGCCGCCTGGTCGGTGGCAAACTGGTGTTCTATTCGCCCCTGTCGCTGAACTTGCGCCGGGGTGACCCGTTCGGCGGCTTCCCCGCGCTGCGCCGCTGGCGCCCTGACGCCGTGCCGTCCGACTTCAAGCGCATCGCCCCGGCCACGCGCATCTACCGCACCGATGAAGAACCAGAAACGGGCTTCGGCCTGACCCTGCACACGGTCACCGTGTGCGACCTGGCGCAACGCGACATGCGCTGCGAAGCGACGGCCGTGATGGGGCCGCAGGGCCGCGTATTTTATGTGTCGGGCGAATCCGTTTTCGTGTGGACGACGCGGCGCGGCAGTGACTCGGGCGTGTTCCGCATTCCCCTCGATGGCAGCGCGCCCAGCGCCCTGAAGGTGGCCGGCGCGCCCGTCGACCAGTTCTCGTTCCTGGAAAGTGGCGATGGCCACCTGAACGTGCTGCTGCGCGCCGAAGGCCAGGGCGACGCCATGTGGGATGGCGCAAGAGGGCGGGGCGACATGGCCCTGCTGCGCGTGCCATTGGCGTCGTTTTCCGATGGCCGCGACAGCGCGCCCGCCAGCAGCTACAAGCCGCTGCCCGGTGGCGGCGGCTACGGCTTGCAGAACCGCTATGTGGGGTCCTATCTGTTGTACGGTAATCCGGGCAATCCGGGACGCCGCAAGGCGGACCAGGCCTGGCCGCGCCAGCCCCTGTACGCCGTGCGCTGGGCCGATGCGGGCAGCGTGCAAGCCTTGTCCCTGCCGCATGGCGTCGAGCGCATCGAGGCGCTGGGCAATGACGCCGTGGTGATCGGCGCTCAGGGCAGGGATCTGCACTTCAGCACCATCGGCCTGGGGGCGCAGGCGGCGATTGCCACGCGCTACATCCGCGCCGACGCGGCGCAGGGCGAGTCGCGCAGCCACGGCTTTTTCTACAAGCCGCAAGCGGCCGGTGAGGGCGTGATCGGCTTGCCCATCCTGGGCGCGGATGAGCGGCCTGGCCTTAACAAGTCATCCGCCTCCGTGCTCTACTTGCGCAACAGCGGTTTGACATTGACGGAACTGGGCGCGCTGGCCGCGCGGCCGGGCCAGGCGCCGGATGACGGCTGCCGCGCGTCCTGCGTGGACTGGTATGGCAATGCGCGTCCCCTGTTCCTGCAGGGCCGGGTCTTCGCTTTGCTCGGCTATGAATTGGTGGAAGGGGCGCTCAGGGATGGACAGATCCGTGAAGTGCGCCGCATCAGCTATGCGCCCATTGCGTCCCCTGTTCGCTGACGGCGCAGGGAAATTGCCGCTGCCGCGTAGTTCGGCTACACTGGTCCGCATGCCCGACACCCTGATGACCGCGACGGATGAAGACCTGATGCTGCGCTACAGCGCCGGCGACCTGCCGTCGTTTCGCGAACTGTACCGGCGCCACAGCCAGGGCCTGTACCGCTTCGTGGCCTGGCGTTCGCCGCGCCGCGCGTGGGTGGACGAGATCGTGCAGGATGCGTGGGCCAGCCTGCATGCGGCGCGCTCCGGCTACCAGCCGCAGGCGGCGTTCCGCACCTATCTGTACCAGATCGCGCGCAACCGCCTGATCGACCTGCTGCGCCAGCGGGAAGGACAGGAAATCGACGCTGCGGGCGAACTGGCGGACGAGGGCGCGTCGCCGCCGCAATCGCTGGAGCAGAAACAGCAGCATGCGTTGCTGCATGCGGCCATCGCCGCGTTGCCGGCCGAGCAGAAGGAAGCGCTGGTGCTGCAGCAGTTCAGCGGCATGAGCATTCTCGAGATCGCCGTCGTGACGGGGGCGGAAGCGGAAACCGTCAAGAGCCGGCTGCGCTACGCCATGCAGAAATTGCGCGCGGGCTTGGACAGCGCCGCTGGCGCGGGAGGACAGGCATGAATACGCACGATCAAGATAACGACAAACCGAACGACGCACCGATTGACGAGGAGTTGAACGCGCTGCTGGCCAGCCTGCCGCAGCCCGCGCCTTCCAGCGCGCTCGATGCGGCCATTCTGACGGACGCGGAAAAAGCCTTGCAAAAACCGGCGGCCGCGAACGACAGCGCCGATGGCGTGCTGCGCACCTTGCCCGCCAAGAAATCACCGGACTACCTGCAGCGCTGGCGCGTTCCGCTGGGATTGGCCGCAGCCGTGCTGCTGACCGTGAACCTGATCGGCGTGGACTGGTTCGGCTCGAAGCCGGCGCAATTTCCTGTGGTGGGGGAACCGGTCACGCAGGAGGTGGTGCCAGCAGCGGCGCCAGTGCCGCAGGCTGCCGAATCGACCGCAGCTGCGCCAGCGCCGCGCGCCATGGCCAAAATGGCAGCCAAGCCAGCGCCGCCGGCGCCAGCCTCATTTCCCACGCCGCAGGCGGTAGCAGTGGCCCCACCGGCGCCGCCAGCACCGCCGCCGCCACCAGCGCCTGCCACGGCGATGAGTGAGGCGATGGAGCAGCAAGCGGCCATGCAGGCCGAGTCCAGCCTGCAGCGCCAGGCACCCGTGCAGCGCGCGCTGGCCATGCCCGCGCCCGTCGCGGCTCGCTCCGCCCCGCTGCCGCCGCCCGCAAAACTCGACGCTGGCGTGTGGCTGGTGAAGATCGATGCCCTGCTCAAGGCGGGCGAGGACGCACTGGCGCGCGAGGAGTGGACGGCGTTCCGGCAGGCCTATCCCGACTATCCGGTGGCCGAGGAACTGCGGCAGCGGCTGGAAAAAAAGTAGCGGGTTAAACGATCCCCTTCCTGCGTTCCCACACGGCGCTGCCGACGAAAATGGCGGCGCATACCCACATCACGGCCGGCAGGGCGTTCACGCCCACCGATTGCATCAGGACGCCCGTCAGCAGGGGGCCGCCGCCACTTGTCACGCCCCAGGTGGCGTTGACGATGGCGCTGGCGCTGGTCAGCGACAGGCCCGTAAACCGTTCGCCGCAGGCCACCAGCGCCAGCATGTAGATGCCGCCCGCCGCCGCGCCCAGCAACAGCAGCAAGGTCCACCACAGCCACGGCGTGCCGACGGCAAACGGCAGCAGCGGCAGCAGCAGGCAGACGGCCACGCCGCAGCCCGCGTGGACTTTGGCGCGGCCGTAGCGGTCGGCCATCCATCCCAGCGCGAATTGCAGGCCCGTGTCGCCCACCAGCACCACGGTGGCCGACAGCAGGGCCAGGTCCGTGCCGATGCCGTGCTCCATCGCGTACAGCGGCAGCAAGCTCAATGCCAGCGTATCGAACAGGGCGAAGAAGGCGGCGCCCAGCACGATCATCGGCATGCGTGGCAGGATCAGGGGCCACTTCACGCCATGTTCTTCCGGCTCCCTTTCCGGGCCGCTGTTCGAGATCAGCATCAATCCCGGCACGGCCAGCAAAAACAGCAGGCCGCAGGCGGCGAAGCTCCAGCTGATCTTGTCGTTGAACAGCGCCACGAGGGCGGGGCCGATCAGCTGGAAAAACGTAAAGCTGGTGGTGTACATGGCCACCACACGGCCCCGCGAATTGTCGGGCGCCAGCCGGTTCACCCACGCTTCGCCGATGGTAAACAGCACGCCCATGGCGCCGCCGAACAGGAAGCGCAGCACGCTCCACGCCAGCAGATGGTCGGTAAACTGCATGGCGATCGTCGCCAGCGACGCCACCCACACGGCGCCCAGCATGGTGGCGCGCGCGCCGAAACGCCCCACCCAGCGCGAAACGAATGGCGATGCGGCCAGGATGCCGAGGGCGCTGACGGCCGTGATCATGCCGATGATGTCCGTGCCCACGCCGCGCTGGTGCAGGGTCAATGCGGTGAGCGGCATGGTGGCGCCCAGGCCTAGGCCGACCACGCCGATGCTGACCACGAGGGCGAAGAAGTCGCGCCATGGCATGCTCTTCATGGCCGCCCCCTCGGGGTGAAAAAGGTGCCTGAAAAGGCTGAAAAACGGTGTGGATGCATGGGAAAGTAAGGGACTTTGCCTGCGGCGCTGGTGTTTGGCGCCGGACGGGCATATGATGATTTTATCAAGAGCAATATTGCAAAGCCGTAGTGTAGGCGATGTGTGCCATCGCTGGCCATGCCCATCGGTGTGGCCGCTGCCTGCGGCTCTGCTGTACAGTGAAGCGAGCGGCAGCGCTGTCATGGCGTTGTCATTGGATCGTCACGCCAGCGAGGTAGCTCTATGCGCCGTCCCATCGTTCTCGTTCCCGCCTGCCAGCGCCAGCTTGGCAGCCACGCCTGGCACATGGCGCAGGACAAATACCTGCACGCCGTGCTGCACGGCGCCGGCTGCATGCCGCTGCTGCTGCCCGCCCTGGGCGCGGACGCGGACCTGGAAGCGGCACTGCACATCGCCGACGGCGTCATGCTGACCGGTTCCGCTTCGAACGTCGATGCGCGCCTGTATGGCGAAGACATCCTGCATCCCGACCTGCCGCAAGACTCCGCGCGCGACGCCACCACCTTGCCCCTGATCCGCGCCGCGCTGGCGCGCCAGCTGCCCTTGCTCGCCATTTGCCGCGGCTTCCAGGAAGTCAATGTGGCCCTGGGGGGCAGCCTGCACCAGGCCGTGCATGCGGTGCCGGGCATGCAGGACCACCGCGAGAACGTGCTCGATCCTTTGGAGCGCCAGTACGGGCCCGCGCACCGCATCAAGCTGATGCCCGACGGCCTGCTGTCACGCCTCTTGGGCGGCGAGAGCGAGATGATGGTCAATTCCCTGCATGGCCAGGGCATCGCCCGGCTGGCCGATGGCTTGCTGGTGGAAGCGCTGGCCGACGACGGCCTGGTGGAGGCGTATAGCGTGGCCAGCGCCGCCGGCTTTGCCCTGGCCGTGCAATGGCATCCCGAGTGGCAAGTGGAAGACAACCCGCAGTCCATGCGCCTGTTTGGCTCCTTCGGCCAGGCATGCCGCGATTACCAGGAACAGCAGCACCGAAAGAAAGAATGACCGGCGCGCCGCACGCGTAGCACGCGGCGTTTGATCAAGACCAGCGAGAGGGAAACATGGCAATACGCGAAAATTTCACTT
This sequence comes from Janthinobacterium sp. GMG2, assembly GCF_033949445.1. Lineage (NCBI taxonomy): Bacteria > Pseudomonadati > Pseudomonadota > Betaproteobacteria > Burkholderiales > Oxalobacteraceae > Janthinobacterium > Janthinobacterium sp. GMG2. The sequence goes on from NZ_JAXAWA010000001.1 coordinate 223,512, forward strand.
ATACGGACATGGATTTGTGGCTCAATGAAAAGCGCGTCACGGAAATCGAATGCCTGGTCCCCGACTTGACGGGCGTGGCGCGGGGGAAGATCCTGCCGCGCGGGAAATTCACCCAGGAGCGCGGCATGCGCATCCCGGAAGCGGTACTGGGCATGACGGTGACGGGCAATTACCCGGTCGACGATGGCGGCTATGACCGCGCCATTTCCAGCACCGACCGCGACATGATCTTGAAGGCCGATCCCACCACCATCACCATGGTGCCGTGGGCCACGGATCCCACCGCGCAAGTCATCCACGACTGCTATTTTGCCGACGGCGCGCTGGTCGATTTCGCCCCACGCTCCGTGCTGCGGCGCGTGCTGAAACTGTATGCGGACAAGGGCTGGAAACCTGTCGTGGCGCCCGAGCTGGAGTTCTACCTGACGGCGAAAAACACGGACCCGGACTTGCCATTGAAACCGCCCATCGGGCGCAGCGGCCGGGCCGAGACGAGCCGCCAGGTGTACAGCATCGATGCCGTCAACGAGTTCGATCCCCTGTTCGAGGATATCTACGATTACTGCGAACTGATGAACCTTGACGTCGACACTCTGATCCACGAAATCGGCGCGGGGCAGATGGAAATCAACTTCCTGCACGGCGATCCTCTGGGCCTGGCAGACAAGGTCTTCTTCTTCAAGCGCACCCTGCGCGAAGCGGCCCTGAAACACGATATGTATGCCACCTTCATGGCCAAGCCCATGGCGGGCGAGCCGGGGTCCGCCATGCACGTGCATCAGAGCGTCGTCGACGCGAAGACGGGCCTGAATATCTTCAGCAATGAGGACGGCTCGGCCGCGCCCATTTTCAAGCATTACATCGCGGGCTTGCAGCGCTACATGCCGTCGGCCATGGCTATCGTCGCGCCCTATGTGAATTCCTACCGCCGCATCGTGCGCCACACGGCCGCGCCGATCAACATCCAGTGGGGCCTGGACAACCGCACGGTGGGCTTCCGCGTGCCCGAATCGGGCGTGCAGGACCGCCGCGTGGAAAACCGCATCATCGGCGCCGATGCGAATCCCTACCTGGCCCTGGCCGTCACTTTGGCCTGCGGCTACCTGGGCATGACGGAGCAGCTGGAAGCGACGCCGATGATGGTGGGCAGCGCCTACGACATGAAGTTCGAATTGCCGCAAGGCTTGCCCGAGGCTCTGCAACTGCTGCGCGCGGAAGACAAGCTGCGCACGGTGCTGGGCGAGCGCTTCATCGACGTGTATGCGGCCATCAAGGACCTCGAGCACCAGGAGTTCATGACCGTCATCAGCCCGTGGGAGCGCGAACATCTTCTGCTCCACGTTTAAGAAAGGATCTCAATGAGCACATCCAATAATCCGCTGGCGCCAGGCGCCGCCCTGGTTGCCTCCGTGGCGCAGAAAAACGCGGCGCCGCAGGTGTACGACACGGCCGCCATCCAGCAGATGGACTCGGCCCACTACCTGCATCCGTTCACCGATTTCCAGGACCTGGCGTCGAAAGGCGCGCGTGTGATGGTGCGCGGCGACGGCGTCTACCTGTGGGATAGCCAGGGCAAGAAGATCGTCGATGGCATGTCGGGCCTGTGGTGCGTGAACGTGGGCTATGGCCGCACGTCGATCTCGCAAGCCGTGTACAAACAGATGGAGACGCTGCCGTTCTATAACAGTTTCTTTGGCACGACGAACGTGCCGGCCGCGCAGCTGGCGGCCAAGCTGGCGCAGATATCGCCGCCGCAGTTCCAGCACGTGTTCTTCACCAGTTCCGGTTCCGAAGGGAACGACACGAATTTGCGCATGGTGCGCCGCTACTGGGACATCCTCGGCCACAAGGAACGCCACACCATCATCAGCCGCCACAACGCGTATCACGGCAGCACGGTGGCGGGAGCGTCGCTGGGCGGCATGGATGGCATGCATGCGCAGGGCGGCATGCCGATACCGGGCATCACGCATATCGGCCAGCCCAATTACCTGGAGTCGGGCCACGGCTTGAGCCCGGAAGCGTTCGGCCTGAAGGCGGCCGGCTGGCTGGAAGACAAAATCCTGGAAATCGGCGCCGACAAGGTGGCCGCCTTCATCGGCGAACCGGTGCAGGGCGCGGGCGGCGTCATCATTCCGCCCTCGACCTACTGGCCCGAAATCCAGCGCATCTGCGACAAGTACGGCATCTTGCTGATCGCCGATGAAGTCATCTGCGGCTTCGGCCGCCTGGGGCGCTGGTTCGGTTCCGAACTGTTCGGCATCAAGCCCGACCTGATCACGTTCGCCAAGGGCGTCACCTCGGGCTATGTGCCGCTGGGCGGCGTGCTGGTGGGAGACCGTGTCGCCAAGGTGCTGATCGAGCAGGGTGGCGAATTCACCCACGGCTTTACGTATTCGGGCCACCCCGTCGCCTGCGCGGCGGCGCTGGAAAACATCCGCATCATCGAGGAAGAGCGGCTGGTGGCCAAGGTGGCCGAGGATACGGGACCGTACCTGCAGCAGTGCTTCGCCAGCCTGGGCGAACACCCGCTGGTCGGCTATGCGGACAGCTGCGGCCTGGTCGCGGGCCTGAACCTGGTGCGCAAGAAGGGCGCCACCGTGCACGAGAACGAGCTGTTCGACGAGGGCCAGGGCGTGGGCATGGTCTGCCGCGGCCACATGTTCGACAACGGCGTCATCATGCGTGCCGTGGGCGAACGCATGATCGTCGCCCCGCCACTGGTCATGACGCGCGCGCAGATCGATGAAATGGTGGGCTTGATACGGCTGTGCCTGGACAAGACGTATGCGGATGTGAAAGCGAAGGGCTGGGTTTAAGCGTTCGCTGGACAGCAGCCGAATGCTGGGGTCAGACCCGCCGGGTCTGACCCCGGATTTCTGCTGAATGTGCCACAGAAATCACAATTTTCGCAGCACATACGGGTGAGTTCCGCTAAACTTCCATCCTGGCCGCTCTTTGTAGCGGCCAGTTTTTCATTTTGACAGCCACTTACCCAAAGCATCCACATGACGATAGCAACACCAGCCGCGTCGGCCAGCGACGCCCCAGCGCCTTTCTTGCTGATTGATCAACTGGTCAAGGAATTCGATGGCGTACGCGCCGTCAATGATATTTCCGTGACGATCAACAAGGGCGAGATTTTCGCTCTGCTGGGCAGTTCAGGTTGCGGCAAGTCGACCCTGCTGCGCATGCTGGCCGGTTTCGAGACGCCGACGTCGGGGCGCATCGCCCTGGCGGGCAACAGCATCGTCGATGTGCCGCCGCACCAGCGCCCCATCAACATGATGTTCCAGTCGTACGCGCTGTTCCCGCATTTGTCCGTGTGGGACAACATCGCCTTCGGCCTGCGCCGCGACGGTTTGCCGAAAGCGGAAGTGGCGGCACGCGTCGAGCAGATGCTGGCGCTGGTGCAGCTGGGCCAATACGCGAAGCGCAAGCCGCATCAGCTGTCGGGCGGGCAGCAGCAGCGCGTGGCGCTGGCGCGCAGCCTGGCCAAGCGGCCGCAATTACTGCTGCTCGACGAGCCGCTGGGTGCACTCGACAAGAAACTGCGCGAGCGCACGCAGATGGAGCTGGTCAACATCATCGAGCAAGTGGGCGTCACCTGCGTGATGGTCACGCACGACCAGGACGAGGCCATGAGCATGGCCACGCGCATCGCCGTCATGAGCGAAGGGCGCATCCTGCAGGTGGGCGCTCCCGGCGAAATCTATGAAACGCCGAATTGCCGTTTCGTGGCCGATTTCATCGGCAGCGTCAACCTGTTCGACGGCCGCATCACACAGGACGAACCCGATCACGTGGTGATCGCCACGCCCGATGGCGAGCACTATGTTTCGCACGGCATCACGGGCAACTTGGGCATGGATGTCTCGGTGGCCGTGCGCCCCGAAAAAATCGGCATCCAGACCGCGCCACCCGCTTTGGAGGAGCGTGCGTCACCAAATGAACACGGCTACAACTGCGCCCAGGGCGTGATCGTCGCCATGGCGTATTTTGGCAATGAAACCAGTTACCACGTGCGCCTCGACAGCGGCACGGTGGTGAAGGTGTCGCGCACCAACGCGGCCCGCCACGACGCCGCGCGCCTCGAGCGTGAACAGCGCGTGTGGGTGTGGTGGGATGGCGCCGACATCGTCGTGCTGACCAGCTGAGGCCATCATGACGTCCCTCCTGCAATCGCTGCGTAGCCTGGTCACCCTGCGTTGGGCCACCGGGCGCAACGCCGTCATCGCCGTGCCGTCGCTGTTCTTGGCGGCCGCCTTCCTCGTGCCCTTCCTGATCGTGCTGCGTATCAGCCTGTCCGACATGGACACGGCGGGCAGCCCGTTCGGCGGCTTGCTGTCGTACGTTGACGGCATCGTCGTGCTGAAGGTGAAAATCGCCAACTACCTGTTCATCGCCGCCGATGAACTGTATCTGCTCACCTACCTCAGTTCCATCAAGTACGCGGCGATTACCACGGCCATCTGTCTGTTCATCGGCTATCCGTTCGCCTACTTCATGGCGCGCGCCAAGCCGTCGATCCGCCCCGTGCTGATGATGCTGGTGATGCTGCCGTTCTGGACCTCGTTCCTGCTGCGCGTGTATGCGTGGAAGGGCATCCTGGCCAACCACGGCTTGCTCAACGATCTCTTGATCGCGCTGGGCGTGGTGAGCGAACCGCTGCACATGATGAACACCTCGTTCTCGCTGGTCGTCGGCATGGTGTATGCCTATCTGCCGTTCATGATCTTGCCCCTGTACGCCAACCTGGTGAAAATGGACATGCGCTACCTGGAAGCTGCAGCCGACCTGGGCGCCACGCCCTTGCAGGCGTTCTGGCGCATCACCGTGCCCCTGTCGAAGTCGGGCATCATCGCCGGCGCCATGCTGGTATTCATTCCGTCCGTGGGCGAATACGTGATTCCCGAGCTGCTGGGCGGCCCGGAAACCCTGATGATCGGCCGCGTGCTGTGGGATGAATATTTCACCAATAACGACTGGGCCATGGCGTCGTCGGTGACGGTGCTGGTGGTCTTGCTGATCCTCGTGCCGATGGGGATTTTTAACAAATACAAGACGGAGCAGGACGCGGAGGAGCGCACATGAACGGACGTACTTTCCTGCAGCGCTGGTTCGGCCGCGGCTGGCTCTCGCTCGGCTACCTGTTCCTCTACCTGCCCATCATCGTGCTGATCGTCTTTTCCTTCAACAGCTCGCGCCAGGACATGGTGTGGAGCGGCTTTTCGCTGCGCTGGTACAGCGAGTTGATGAGCGATACGGAAATCATTTCGGGCTTTGGTTTGTCACTGAAGATCGCCTTCATGTCGGCCACATCATCCGTCATCCTCGGCACGTTTGCCGCCTTTGCCTTGACGAGCTACCAGCGCTTCCGTGGCCGTACCTTGTTCTCGTCCATGGTCAGCGCGCCCTTGGTGATGCCGGAAGTGATCATCGGCCTGTCCCTGCTGCTGATGCTCGTGTCCATGCAAAAGGTCTTCGGTTTTCCCGAACGGGGCGTGCTGACCATCTGGCTCGGCCACACCCTGCTGGGCATGGCGTATGCGGCTGTGGTGGTGCAATCGCGCCTGCAGGAGATGAGTAAATCGCTGGCCGAAGCGGCCATGGACTTGGGCTGCCGCGCGCACCAGGTGTTCTTCCTCGTGACCCTGCCGAACATCACGCAGGCATTGGCGTCGGCCTGGCTGCTGACGTTTACCTTGTCGCTCGACGACGTGGTGCTCTCGGCCTTTTTGTCCGGCCCCGGTTCGACGACGATGCCGCTGGTGATCTTCTCGCGCGCGCGCCTGGGGCTCGATCCGCGCGTGAACGCCATCGCTGCGCTGACGATCCTCGTCGTGACGCTCGCCGTGATCGCGTATGCCGTGATGCTGGCGCGCGCCGACCGCAGACGCCGCAAGCAACTGTCCGCGGCGTATTTGGAAGACTAAGTAGGTCGTGGGAAATTATTGTGAAGTTATGACGAACAGAACCGGATGCTCTGCAAGGCGCCCGCTGCGACGCAGTGCGAGCACTGCTAGCAGCGGGCAACGCCGCAGAGCGCCGGGTATGGAAGTCAGAAATAACAATAATTTATTACGCCCTACTTAGGAGTAAGCTGGCGTTTTCACCTTGCAGGAGACGACCATGACGGAAAACACCAGCTGGCATGCGCGGGCCGCAGCGCTCACGATCGATGGCCGCGCCTTCATCAACGGCGAGCGTGCCTGGGCCACATCCGGCCAGACTTTCGACAATCTGTCGCCCATCGATGGGCGCTTGCTGGGGAAGGTGGCCCGCTGCGATGGTGCGGATGTGGATGCGGCTGTGCAGGCCGCGCGCGCCGCTTTTGACGACCGCCGCTGGGCAGGTAAGTCGCCGGCGCAGCGCAAGCGCGTATTGATCAAGTTCGCCGACCTGGTGCAGAAATACGGTCCCGAGCTGGCCCTGCTGGAAACCCTGGACATGGGCAAACCGATCAAATACAGCCAGAGCGTGGACGTGGGCGCCACGGCCAACTGCCTGCGCTGGTATGGCGAGGCGATCGATAAAGTCTACGATGAAATCGCACCGACCCCCGCCAACAGCCTGGCTTTGATCACGCGCGAACCGGTGGGCGTCGTCGCCGCCATCGTGCCGTGGAACTACCCGATGATCATGGCCGCCTGGAAGATCGCGCCCGCCCTCGCGGCCGGCAACAGCGTGATATTGAAACCGTCCGAAAAATCGCCGCTGACGGCGCTGCGCCTGGCCGACATCGCGCTGGAAGCGGGCGTGCCGGCGGGCGTCTTCCACGTGCTGCCAGGTTACGGCAACGAGGCCGGCGCCGCGCTGGCGCTGCACATGGACGTCGATTGCATCGGCTTTACGGGTTCCACGCGCACGGGGAAACTGATCGTGCAGATGGCGGGCCAGTCGAATTTGAAACGGGCGTGGACGGAACTGGGCGGCAAGTCCGCCAACATCGTGTGCGCCGATTGCCCGGACCTGGACAAGGCCGTGGCGGCCGCCGTCGGTTCCATTTTCTTCAACCAGGGCGAAAGCTGCAACGCGCCTTCGCGCCTGTTCGTGGAAGAATCGATCAGGGAAGAATTTATCGCCAAGGCGCAGGCCATGCTGCCCCGCTTCCAGCCCGGTGACCCGCTCGACGAAGCCACCGTCATGGGCGCCATCGTCGACGCCACGCAGATGAAGACCGTGATGGGCTACATCGCTTCCGGCAAGCAGGAGGGGGCGCAGCTGCTGGGCGGCGGCGACGCCGTGCGCGCGGAGACGGGCGGCTATTATGTGCAGCCGACCATCTTCGGCGTGGATGCGGGCATGACGATCGCGCGCGAAGAAATCTTCGGCCCCGTCCTTTCCGTGCTCAGTTTTACGGATCTCGCCGAAGCCATCAAACAGGCCAACGCCACGCCGTACGGCTTGCAGGCGGCCGTGTGGACGTCCGACATCACCAAGGCCATCCAGACTGCGCGCGCCCTGCGTGCGGGCACCGTGCACGTCAACCAGTACGACGGCGACGACATCACCGTGCCATTTGGCGGTTATAAACAGTCGGGCAACGGGCGTGACAAGTCATTGCACGCGCTGGACAAGTACACGGAATTGAAGACGACCTGGATACAGGTGGGATAATTTTTAAAATAGAACTTAAAAGGACTAATTTATGGCATTAATGGCTTAAAATAGTTCTTTTAGGATCCATTAAAGTTTTCATGGCGATGTATTTTTTTAGAAATTGGATCGTATAAGTGCTAATTTAAGGATAAACTGAACACAATTAGTTACTATAAGATCCAATTGGAGCCGTCATGCACTGCCATTTTCAAATTTTTCATGATGATGCGTGGCACGATTGCGCATCGCTGACTTTGCTTGATCCTGCAGGCGGCAATCCACGCACCGGTACCCTGTTCGAGTATGACCTCGATTATGCCTTCTTCAAGCTTGAGAGTGGACCTGTCTCGCTGCGTTTTCCCGTCACGGCAGAAATGCAGAAGCTGGCGCAATGGCCAGCTTTTATCTTTGACCTGATTCCCCAGGGAAGCGGCCGGGCATATCTGCTTGGGCAGCTTCAACTGGCCGATGGTCCGGCTGCCGATTTTCCGCTTGCGTGTGCCGGTGCATTCAATCCAGTCGGGCGCGTGCGCATCGCCGAGGCCGTGCAGTACTACGCACACCATATGAATCGCCACGACAAGGGCAAGCCGCAGACCGGCTTTTCACTGGAGGAGATTATAGGTCGCGGCGATGCCTTCAATGAGCGCATGCTGATGCATAGCATGCTGGCCGCCGGCAGTCTGGGGGTACAAGGAGCGGCACCGAAATATCTGCTGACCACCGACCATGCTGGTTTCTGGCATGCCGATGGCGCTCTGGCGGACAAGTATGCGGCTGCACATTTCATCGTCAAGCGTCCGCGCGGAAAGACCGCCAGCGACGCCAAGGTATTGAGAAATGAAGCCGCATACATGACTGTGGCGCGCGCGATGGGCTTGCGCACCGAAGGCCAACTGCGCTACCAGGACGATACCTTGTTCATTCCCCGTTTTGACCGCCGCATCCGCGATGGAAAAGTGCTGCGACTGCATCAGGAAAGCGCCGCTTCGCTGGCAGGTATCGTTGGCTTTGAAGCCACGCCCAGCCAGTTTGTATTATTGCAGGCGCTGCGCGCCGTCGTCAGCGACAAGACTGCGGAAACCATTGAATTTCTCAAACGCGATATCTTGAACCTGGCCATGCGCAATACCGATAATCACGCACGCAATACGGCGGTACAGCAAGTGGGTGCCGAGGTGCGCCTCACGCCGCTGTTCGATTTTGCACCGATGTATCTGGACCCGGATGGCATACCACGCGCGGCGCGCTGGTATCACCCGGATACCCAAAACGAGCTGCATGACTGGACGACGATACTGGCTACGATCGGCATGACGGACGTCGAGCGCGAGCAGGTTCGCCTCGCGCTATACGGATTTGCCCAGCAACTGACTGCGCTGGAACAGCATATGCAGGAGGCAGGCGTGGATGATGACATCATTGCTTTCCTTCGGCCACATATAGCCGGGCAGATCGAACAGCTCAAGGCCTTGGGAGAGCACTGACATGGCGCGTACCAAAAAGACCGTTGACAAGGAGGAGCTGCGGCAGCGCAGGGCGGTGCTTTACGAAGCCATTGAAGCAGGAGCCATCACGCTACAGCACGCCGTCAAGGAAATGCGCGCTATCTCGCGCATGACGCAGGCAGAGTTTGCGACGCACCGGGGCGTGAGCACGAAGGTCATCAAGGAAATCGAGAGCGGCAAGGGCAATCCGACCATCCAGACGCTGAATCGCATCGGACAGTTTTTTGGACTGGAGGTGGCGTTTGTACGGACAGAAACGCTGCGCGAAAAAAAAATCGCCCCGGCAAGTACCGGGGCGATATCGCCTCAATAGGCTAAGTAATCCTCAGGAAATTATTGTGAAATTATGACGAACATAGCCGGATGCTATGCAAGGCGTCCGCCGCGACGCAGTGCGAGCACTGCGAGCGGTGGGCAACGCCGCAGAGTGCCGGTTATGGAGGTCAGAAATCACAATAATTTATGGGGGGTACTTGGATCAGAAGCAGTGTTCCAGCGCCGGGAAGCTGCCATCCTTGACGGCTTTGACATAGCCGGTGACGGCGTCGTCGATGCTGGCCGCGCCTTCCATGAAGTTGCGCACGAAGCGCGCCTTGCGGCCTGGGAACACGCCCAGCATGTCGTGCATGACGAGGACTTGGCCCGAGCAGTCGGGACCTGCGCCGATGCCGATCGTCGGTATCGTCAGCATGTCCGTCACTTCCTTGCCCAGCTGCGTCGGCATCGCTTCCATCAGCACGATGGCGGCGCCCGCATTTTGCAGCGCCAGCGCATCGTTCTTCAGTTCGGCCGCGCTTTCCGTGCTCTTGCCCTGTACTTTATAGCCGCCCAGCTGGTGCACGGATTGCGGCGTCAGGCCGATGTGGGCGCAGATGGGGATGCCGCGCTCGGTGAGGAAACGCACGGTCTCGGCCAGCCAGGCGCCGCCTTCGATCTTGATCATGTGCGCGCCAGCCTGCATCAGGATGACGGCGTTCGCATAGGCTGTTTCAGGCGTGCCGTACGCGCCGAACGGCAGGTCGGACATGATCATGGCCGACTTGCTGCCGCGCGCGACGGACGCCGTGTGGTAGGCCAGTTCGGCCACGGTGACGGGCAGGGTGGAATTGTGGCCGTTGCAGACCATGCCGAGCGAATCGCCGATCAGCAGGATCTCCACGCCGCAGCGGTCCATCAGGGACGCGAAGCTGGCGTCATAGCAGGTCAGCATGGTGATCTTTTCGCCGGCGGCGCGCAGCGTGGCCAGCGTGTGGATGGTCACGGCCTTGTTGGCGACAGGCTTGGCTGGCGCCGGCGCCGGTGTGGCGGCCTTGTCTTTGGCTGCCAGATCTGTTCCTTGCAAATAAGCGGACATAGGTATTCTCTAGAGTGAAAGGGGGTGATGCGATTGCGACGCCGCTAGTGTAGTACTTTATGCGGCGTGCTGCAGGGGCGGCATTGTAGTGTATGTCCGGCGCCGTGGCTCAGAGCTGGCTGATGGCCTGGTCGGCGACGCTTGCCAGGAAGGCTTGCGCCGGCCCGCGTCCGGGCACGACGATGGCGGGCGTCAGGGCCAGCAGCGGCACCAGCACGAAGGCGCGCTCGGTGAGGCGCGGATGCGGCACCGTCAGGGTGGCGCTGGCGATCTGTTCATCGCCGTACAGCAGCAAGTCCAGGTCCAGGGTGCGCGGGGCGTTGCGGTATGGCCGCTCGCGCCCGTGCGCCGCCTCGATGGCGTGCAGCGCCAGCAGCAGTTCTTCAGCCGGCAAGGTGGTTGTAATGCGCGCCACGGCGTTGATGTAGTCGTCACCGCTCGAATCGATGGGCGCCGTGCGGTAGCTGGCGGAGGCGTCGACCAGCGATGCACCGGGCAGGCGCGCCAGGCGCGCGATCGCATCCTGCACGTTGGCGCGTGCGTCGCCCAGGTTGGCTCCGATGCCGATGTAGGCGGTGACCGTCATTATTCGCCGCTGGTGCTGCCGGTGGTCGAACCGCCGCCCGTGCTGGTCTTGCTGCGCGTGCTGCGGCGTGGCGGGCGCTTCTTCTTGACGGCCCCCGGTGCGGCATTGGCGCTGACAAGCAGCGCTTCGCGCGTTTCCTCGTCGCCTTCATAAAAGGCTGTCCACCATTCGCCGATGTCCATGTCGATCTCGCCCGAGGCGCAGCGCAGCAGCAGGAAGTCGTAGCCGGCGCGGAAGCGCAGGTGCTCGAGCAGTTTGTACGGCGCCTTGCCGACGCGGCGCTCGAAGCGCGGCTGCATCGACCAGATGTCGCGCATGTCGGAACCGATCTTGCGCTGCAAGGCCAGTTTTTCCGTTTGCGAGTCGAGCACGTCGTCGGCCGCCAGGTGCAGCGCGGGGATCGTCGACTCGCCGGCGGCACGGTAGGCCGTCCATTTTTCCAGCACCTGGTGCCACAGCAGCGAGGCAAACAAAAAGCCTGGCGAGACGGTCTTGCCGGCGGCGATGCGCTGGTCCGTGGCGTCCAGCGCCAGGGTGACGAATTTCGCGCCCAGCGGCTGTTCCAGCACCACGTCGAGCAGCGGCAGCAGGCCGTGATGCAAGCCTTCCTTGCGCAGCTGCTGCAGGCAAGCCAGCGCGTGGCCGCTCATCAGGAGTTTGAGCATTTCGTCGAACACGCGCGGCGCGGGCACGTTGTTGATCAGCGGCGCCATGACGGGAATCGGCGCGGCCGTATGCGGCTCGATGGTGAATTTCAGCTTGGCGGCGAAGCGCACGACGCGCAGCATGCGCACGGGATCTTCGCGATAGCGTTCTTCCGGTTTGCCGATCATGCGCAAGGTCTTGGCGCGGATGTCTTCCACGCCGCCGTGGTAGTCGAGCACTTCCTGCGTGGCCGGGTTGTAATACATGGCGTTGATGGTGAAGTCGCGGCGCAGCGCGTCTTCGTGCTGCAAGCCGAAGGTGTTGTCGCGCAGGACGCGGCCATGTTCATCCTTGGGCGCGGAGTCGGCGCCGGCGCCGCGGAAGGTCGTCACTTCCAGCAAATCCTGGCCAAACATCACGTGCACGATCTGGAAGCGCTTGCCGATGATGAAGGCGCGGCGGAACAAACGCTTGACCTGTTCCGGCGTGGCGTTGGTGGCGATGTCGAAGTCTTTCGGTTTCACGCCCAGCAGCAGGTCGCGCACGGCGCCGCCGACGACGAAGGCCTCGAAGCCTGCTTCCTGCAGGCTGCTGGTGACGCGGATGGCATTCGACGACACCAGTTTCGGGTCGATTCCGTGTTGCGCAGGACCGAGCACGATGGGGGCCGTGGTGTCGCGCGCTGCCTCTTTTTTAACGCCGAGGATCTTGCGGATGAATTTTTTAATCATTGAATAAGTGGAGTGATGGCCAGCCGTGGAGGGATGCGTGTGCGCTCAAAGCGGTATTGGGGTTGGTCGCGACAGGGTGGGTCACGACCGACAGCAGGGGAATGTCGTTGTGCGAATCGCTGTAAAAATAGCTGCGCTCGAACTGCCCCAGTTCCTTGCCCATCTTTTCCAGCCAGGCGTGGGTGTGGGTCAGCTTGCCCGCGCCCAGGGTCGGCGTGCCGACCAGCTTGCCCGTGACGTTGCCTGCGTCGTCATATTCGGGCATGGCGGCTAGCAGGTGCTCGACGCCCAGCGCATCGGCGATGGGTTTGGTGATGAAATGGTTGGTCGCCGTGACGATGGCCAGCAGGTCGCCCGCATCCTGGTGCTGTTTCAGCAGGGCCACGACTTCCGGGCGGATGACCGGCATGACCACTTCCGCCATGAATTGGCGGTGCAGCGCTTCCAGGCGTTCGCGCGGGAATTGCGCCAGGGTGCCGAGCGAGAATTCCAGGTATTCCACCGGATCGAGCGTGCCGGCCTGGTATTGCGCGAAAAATTCGTCGTTGCGGCGGGTGAATTCGGCGGCGTCCACGGCACCGATGCGTACCAGGAATTCGCCCCACTCGTGATCCGAGTCGATGGGCAGCAGGGTGTGGTCGAGGTCAAACAGGGCCAGATTCATCATTCTTTCGCTTCCGCCTGCAGCAACTCGCGCAACAATGGCAAGGTGATCGGGCGTTGGGTTTCAAGGGAGTAGAGGTCGAGAGAGTCCAGCATCGTCGACAGCGAACGCATGTCGCGCCGGAAATGGGACAGCAGATAGGGTAACACGCCGGGCGACAAGGTCAAGCCGCGGGTGGTGGCCGCCTGGGTCAGGGCGGCGATTTTTTCATCGTCGGTCAAGCCGTGGATCTGGTAGATCAGGCCCCAGCCCATGCGCGTGCGCAAGTCTTCGCGCACGGGCAGCACGGCGGGCGGCACGGCGCCGCTGCAGACCATGAACGCCTTGTTGGCGCGGATTTCATTGAACAGGGCAAAAGCGTCGATCTGCGCCAGCGGCGACAGCTTTTCGCAGTCGTCGAGCAGGTACAGGTCGACGTCAGGCGAATACACGAATTCGGACTCGATCGAGAATGGCGAAATGTAGCGCGCGCGCTCGGTGCTGGCCAGGGCCTTGAGCAGGTGGCTCTTGCCGGCGGCCAGTTCGCCCCACAGGTAGGCAAAATGTTCGCGCGAAGTGCGCGCGGCGAACTGGCGCATCAGCTGCGCCACTTCGGCATTCTGTCCCACCTCGAAGGTATCGAGGCTGTGCGCCTGGTCTGTGCCTAAATCGAGCACCAGTTGTTTCATGGCGTACGCCTTGTCCTGTTTTTCATTACTGCATGTGCATCGTGGTATTGCTAGGTTGATATGATATCCGCTTTTACTAGGTATTATAGAAGCTGCTGGAGAGGTAGTGGCGTCTTAGATGCTTAAAAGCGACCATCAGGACGGCAGAAGCGGGTAAAGCAAGCAAAACGCCGACGAAACCGAACAATTGTCCGAAAGCCAGCAAGGCAAAGATCACGGCCAGCGGATTTAAACCGATGCGCTCGCCCACCAGGCGCGGCGTGAGGAAAAAGCCTTCGATGACCTGGCCGCAGCCGTAGATGACGGCCACGGCGATGAGGCCGCTCCAGTCGGAAAATTGCAGCAGGGCGGCGATCAGCGCCAGCATCAGGCCCAGTCCGAAGCCCAGGTAGGGGATAAACACCAGCAAGCCCGTGATGATGCCTACAGGCAATGCCACTTCAAAACCGGCGATGGCCAGCGCCACCGAGTAATACGTGGCCAGCACCAGCATGACGAGCAACTGGCCGCGCAGGTATTGCGCCAGCAGGGTGTCGACTTCCTGCGCCATGCCCACCGTGCGGCCGACCCAGCGGCGCGGCACGGCGCCGGCGATGCGCGCCAGCATCGGATGCCAGTCCAGCAACAGGTAGAACAGCACCACGGGAATCAGCACCACGGTGGCCAGCCAGCCCAGCACGGCAGTGCCGCCGATGCGGGCCGAGGCGAGCACCGTGCTCCAGATTTCATCGCCGCTGGTGGCCATTTGCTGGCTCAGCATGCGCTTGATGCCCGTGCCGTCCAGGCGCACACGGATGCCGAGGTCGCGCAGTTTCGGCGCCAGGAACTCGTTCGCCTTGCTGAGGAATTGCGGGATTTGCGCCTGCAGCAGCGGAATTTCCTTCTGCAACACGGGCACGACGATCAGCACGAGTGCCGTGATGGCGAGGAAAAACAACACTACGACGACCAGCACGGCCAGCGGACGGGGCACGTAAAAGCGCTTGTAATGGAGGCGCTGCAAGCGGTCCACGCCGGGATTGAGCACGTAGGCGAGGATGGCGGCGGCCAGGAAGGGCGTCAGGATGGGGCCGAGGCTGACGAGCAGCAGCAAAAATGCCAGCCAGACCGCGATCCAAAATGCTGTTTGCTTCTGTTCGGCGGTGATGGCGAATGGCATGTAGTTTGTACTGTTGCGTTAAAAAAAGGCAGTTAATTACGAAATAGCGGGGCAGTTTGATAAAATAGCGACTTGATCGACCGAATTCACCCGCTGGCGCCCTGCCGCACGATGTTGAAAAACATGCTTGCGCGCGCGTGCCGGCGGGTATCCGCCTTCTATTTTACCGCCTCCGTTGCCACCACACCATGAACCAGACTTCTAATGTTTCCCTTTCCTACCGTGACGCTGGCGTCGATATCGACGCAGGCGACGCTTTAGTCGAAGCAATCAAGCCGTTTGCCAAGCGCACCCTGCGCGAAGGCGTGATGGGCGGCCTGGGCGGTTTTGGCGCCATGTTTGAAATCAGCAAGAAGTACAAGGAACCGGTGCTGGTCTCGGGTACCGACGGCGTCGGCACCAAATTGCGCCTGGCGTTCGAACTGAACCGCCATGACACGGTCGGCATCGACCTGGTCGCCATGAGCGTCAACGACATCCTGGTGCAAGGCGCCGAGCCGCTGTTCTTCCTCGACTACTTCGCTTGCGGCAAGCTGGACGTGGCCATTGCCACCGACGTCATCAAGGGCATCGCCCAGGGTTGCGAACAAGCCGGTTGCGCGCTGATCGGCGGCGAAACGGCGGAAATGCCGAGCATGTACCCGGCCGGCGAATACGACCTGGCAGGTTTTGCCGTCGGCGCCGTGGAAAAATCGAAAATCATCGACGGCACCAAGATCGCCCCGGGCGACGTGGTGCTGGGCCTGGCCTCGTCGGGCGTGCACTCGAACGGTTACTCGCTGGTGCGCAAGATCATCGAAGTGGCGAAACCTGACCTGGAAGGCGACTTCCACGGCCGCAAGCTGGCCGACGTGTTGATGCAGCCGACGCGCATCTACGTCAAGCCGCTGCTGGCGCTGATGGATGCCATGGAAGTCAAGGGCATGGTGCACATCACCGGTGGCGGTTTGGTGGAAAACATCCCGCGCGTGCTGCAGCCTGGCCTGGTCGCTGAGCTGGATTCGAAGGCATGGACCATGCCGCCGCTGTTCACGTGGCTGCAACAGCACGGCGGCGTGGCTGACGCCGAAATGCACCGCGTCTTCAACTGCGGCATCGGCATGACCGTCATCGTCTCGCAAGAGAACGCGGACGCCGCCATCGCCCAGCTGCAAGCGGCCGGCGAAACCGTGTCGCGCATCGGCACGATCCGCGCGCGTAACGGCGACGAGCACCAGACCATCGTGATCTGATAGTCGCTGTCGCGTGAGTCAAGAAAGCAGGCCTCCATCAAGAGCCTGCTTTTTTTTAGCCCGTCGTGTCAGGCAAACAGGCGGATGTACGACTTCGTCAGCGATGGCGCACGCGCTTTTTCCCACACTCCATCGCCTCCCGTGCTGTCGCGTTCACCCTTGCCATTGGTATTGCCTTCGATGGTCATGATCGAATTGGCTTGAGAGGATTGATCCTTGATGACCAAGCCAATATGCGAGAAATCATAGACAACGAAGTCACCCGCCTTGGCGACTTCACTTTCTGGTAATAACTGGATATTTTTTTGCGCCGCCCACTTTTCCCAGCCAAAGGCACTGGCGTCACGACAGCGCCATTTTTCGGCGGCGTTGAGGGAATCGATCTCCAAGGCATCACGCACGCTTTCTTCGTGTAGCCATTCGCGCATAAGCCAGGCAGTAAAGGCCGCGCACCAAGGCCATGCGCCAGGCGTCATCCAGGTTGCTGACTGAAATTCTTCGATCCGCTGCCCGGTGTTATTGATCGGACCTTCGCGCACTCCTTTTTCTTTACGTGCGAGAAAAATCAGTTTTTCTATGCTTGCGTTCATGATCCTGTCCTTTCTTGGTATAGCGCACTAGCGCTCATCAGTTATTGAATCCGTCGCTAATCAGTTTTTCCCCGGTTAAATATGCGGAAGTGAAGCGTTCCAAGCCATAGCTGCCCTTATTGACTTGTTTTCGTGCCAAGATGAAGTTACGCTGCAATAGCGCCTGCTTGATTTTTATTTGTTTATCGCGGAGAAAAAGAGCCAGAATATTGGCTGCGCACTCAGGAGCATTTGCACGCTCGGGAGATTTTAATAAATCTTGCGATGGCGTCAAACGTGTTCCATAGCGCGAATAATTGTCTCTACCTGTTAATTGGATGAAGCCACGGCCATGAAAGCGGTCACCGTCTGGCGGCCCTTGATTCCCAAGACTTTTTTTGTAGTCATACAAATCGTAGGGGCGGTTGGAAGAGGGGGAGGTGTTGTACCTGGAAATGCATTCATCGATGGGCAAGAATGCCTCTGTTTCTGCACGGATTGTTGCTAACGCGGTCAATACCATGACTTTGTCCCCTAGGCCATGATTTCCCAATGCGTCCAGCACTGAGGGTAGGTAGCGCTTGATGTTGTCAATGCGAGTCTCA
Organism: Janthinobacterium sp. GMG2; assembly: GCF_033949445.1. Classification (NCBI taxonomy): domain Bacteria; kingdom Pseudomonadati; phylum Pseudomonadota; class Betaproteobacteria; order Burkholderiales; family Oxalobacteraceae; genus Janthinobacterium; species Janthinobacterium sp. GMG2. The sequence continues at coordinate 240,835 of NZ_JAXAWA010000001.1, forward strand.
GGAAACATTTGACTGACCACTTGTACCGAAACTTGCGCCCTGACGTCAGGCAAGTCGTCGTTGTCGCACAGGCCAAGCAGCGATAGGGTGCGTGGGCCCGCTATGCCGTCAACTAATAAGCCTTCGCTTTCCTGGAAAGAGGTTAGGGCGGCAACCGTTGCTTGCCCGAAAACACCATCTTGCGCCCCGGGGTTGAAGCCTCGTTCTGCCAAAGCCAGTTGTAAGCCCAAGACTTCGTTGCCAGTATCACTAATTTTTAATAAATAATTTTTCATTATTCCTCCTTGTTAAAATTCTTTAATGCATCAATAAGAAGTTTTGTTGAATTTTTTAGTAAAGAGTTTTTTGATGTTTATTTATTTTTCTAAAAATACACTGTTAATTTAGAACGGTATAGTAGATCCGTGTTGGCTTTATTGATTGATGTGCGTCAAATAAGTTTTTCTTATAAGGATTATCTTTTTTTTTTGAAAAGAAATTTTTTAATTTATGTTATGGTTAATTTTTTGAAGTAAATAATTCCTGTTTGCAGGATTATGCGGGAACGTCAATAGAAAAAGCAGGCCTTTATAGGGCCTGCCTTTTTTACGCCACGATGTTGTCTAACGCGCGTGCGCCGTCTTCATGCGGCCATCCGGCTGCGAGCCTCCTTTTCCGATCATGGCCACGCTGACGGCCGAGACGAGCGAGGCGAACAGGATGTAGCCGACGATGTGCCATGGCTCGCCATTGCCAGTCTTGAGCAGGTAGGTGGCGATGATGGGCGTCAGGCCGCTGGCGAAGATGCCCGAGAACTGGTAGACGAAGGAGATGCCCGTGTAGCGTACCTTGGCGTCGAACAGGTCGCAGAACAGGGCCGCTTCCGGGCCGTACACGGCCGAATACAGCACGCCCAGCGGGATGATCACGGAACACCACAGCAGCAGCGGATTGTCGGCGTGGTTGAGCATGATCCAGAAGGCGGGAATCGACGACACGCCCGTGATCAACGAGCCCCAGAAAAACACCTTGGTGCGGCCGATGCGGTCCGACAGCCTGCCGAAGAACGGAATGCAGAAGCACATCACGACGGCCGACGCCATCACGCCCATCAGCGCTTCCGTGCGGTCGATCTTGATGGTGTTGGTCAGGTAGGTGATGGAAAACACGCCAAAGATATTGAAGAACACGCCGTCGATATAGCGCGCGCCCATACCCTTCAAGACATTGCCCGGATAGCGTTTCAGCAGGTCGAAGAATGGAATCTGCGTCTCCGCGTTCTTCTCCTTGACGGCCTGGAATTCGGGCGTTTCCATCACGTTCAGGCGTATCCACATGCCGATGAAGACGAGGGCCGCCGACAGGATGAAGGCGACGCGCCAGCCCCAGGACAGGAATTGCGTATCCGTCAAGGTATACGACAGGATCGCCACCACGCCCGAAGCGAGGCACAGGCCGATGGCCAGGCCGATCTGCGGCAGGCTGGCATAGAAGCCGCGCTCCTTTGGGGGCGCATATTCATACGCCATCAGCACGGCGCCGCCCCATTCGCCACCGAGGCCGATACCCTGCAGCACGCGCAGGAACAGCAGCAGGCCAGGGGCCCAGTAGCCGATGTGGTCGTAGGTCGGCAGCACGCCGATCAGGAAAGTGGAGATCCCCATGATCATCAGGGTCATCACCAGCATGCTCTTGCGGCCGATCTTGTCGCCGAAGTGGCCGAAGATCACGCCGCCGATGGGGCGCGACAGAAAACCTACGGCAAAGGTGCCGTAGGCCAGCATGGTCGAGACGAGCGGATCGCCGCCCGGGAAATACAGCTTGCTGAACACGATGCCGGCCACGACGCCGTATAAAAAGAAGTCATACCATTCGATGGTGGCGCCGATCACGCTGGCCATCACGACTTTCCGTAGCTCTTTGGCCTTTTTCGGATTGCTCGTATTGTTATCCATAATATCTAGTCTCCTATCGATATCGATTATGTGTTTTTTTCTGATGCCTGGCTGATTGCCAAGTCATTGAGGGGCGGGCCACTCTGCCCGCCGCTGGCATCCTCCTTTGGGAACGGAATGGGGTAGAGTCAGGCCGCCTTGGGCAGGCGCACGGCGTCCGCCAAAATCATGTCGGCCGCTTTTTCGGCGATCATGATGGTGGGCGCGTTCGTATTGCCCGAGACGATTTCCGGCATGATCGACGCGTCGACCACGCGCAGGTTCTGCATGCCGTGCACGCGCAGACGCTCGTCGACGACGGCCATGGCGTCATGCCCCATCTTGCAGGTGCCGCTCGGGTGGTAGATCGACTGGCTGAAGCGCCGCGCCGCGTCCAGCAGTTCCTCATCGCTCTGGAACTGCGGGCCGGGCACGAACTCGGAAATGATGTGCGGCGCCAGCGACGGGGCGGCAGCGATTTTTCGGGCCACGCGCAGGGCGGCAACCGCCGTCTGCTGGTCGCGCGGGTCGGACAGATAATTCGGGTAGATGCCAGGATAAGCGAGTGGATCGGCGGACTTGATCGACACGTGGCCGCGGCTGTGCGGGCGCAGCTGGCACACGGACGACGTGAACGCGGAAAACGGATGCGCGCCTTCGCCCGGCTTGTCGGCGCTCAGCGGCTGCATGTGGAACTGGATGTCGGGCCGTTCCACGTCGGGCGACGACTTGGTAAACACTGTCACCTGGCTGGCCGCCAGGGTCAACGGTCCCGAGCGGGAAAACACATATTGCATGCCCACCCACAGCTTGCCCCACAGGCTGTTGACTTCATCGTTCAGGGTTTTCAGCCGCGTCTTGAAGACGAGGCGGATTTGCAGATGGTCTTGCAGGTTCTGTCCCACGCCGGGCAAGTCGTGCACGAGCGGCACGCCCACTTCATCGAGCAGGGCGCGCGGGCCCACGCCCGAGCATTGCAGGATTTGCGGCGAACCGATGGCGCCCGCGCAGAGTATCACTTCGCCGCTGGCGCGCGCCTGGCGCAGCTGGCCATCCTGCTGATATTCGATGCCGACGGCGCGCTTGCCCTCGAACAGCACGCGTGTGATTTGCGCGCGCACTTCCACGCGCAGGTTGGCGCGCTTGCGGGCCGGCCGAAGAAAGGCTTTCGCCGTGCTCCAGCGCAGTCCCTTGCTAGCCGTCTGCTGGAAGTAGCCGACGCCTTCCTGCGTGGCGCCGTTGTAATCGGCATTGAAGGGGATGCCGCTTTCCGTGGCGCCGGCAATGAAATGCTCGGCGATGGGACGGCGCAGCCGCAGGTCCGACACCTTTAACGGACCGCCCACGCCATGGTAATCGCTGGCGCCGCGTTCCTGGTCCTCCGATTTCTTGAAATAGGGCAGCACCTCGGCATAGCTCCAGCCTGCATTGCCGAGTTCGGCCCAGCGGTCGTAGTCTTCCTTCTGGCCCCGCACGTACAGCAAGCCGTTGAGCGAGCTGGAACCGCCCAGCACCTTGCCGCGCGGCCATTGCAGCTGGCGCCCCGCGATGCCGGCGTCCGCTTCCGTGCGGTAGCACCAGTCGAGCTTGGGATCGTGCATGGTCTTGAAATAGCCGACCGGCACGTGTATCCAGGGATTGTTGTCCTTGCCGCCCGCTTCCAGCAGCAATACCTGATTGTTGCTGTCGTGCGACAGGCGGTTGGCCAGCACGCAGCCGGCGGAACCGGCGCCGACAACGATGTAATCGTAGTGTATTTGCAACATTGTTCTTGTCTCCTGCGTTGCGGTATCGCACCGCCTCAGCGGGCGTTTTTTGCGATACACTGGTCTTTATTGGTTATTTTTGGAACTTCTGGTTCCATTTATAAAAGACGTGCGGCACCGGGACAAGCGGAAACAGCCGCATACGCGAGAGGTGAAACAGAACATGCATGATGCGTTTCAAAAACGGCCGGGCGAGGCCGAAGAAGGTGGCCAAGTGGAGACCGGCACAACGGCGAGCCATGGCGACGAGGCGCGGGGATTGCGCGTGCTGCGTTTGATCGAGCACCTGGCCAGCGCCAGCCAGCCCTTGACCCTGTCGCAGCTGGCCGCGCGCATGCAAGTGCCCAAGGCCAGCATGATGCGCTTGCTCGATACCTTGGAGCAGCATGGCTATGTGCTGCGCACGCCCGTGGGGCGCGGCTATGTGCCCGGTGCCGCCTCGACCAACCTGGCGCTGGCGACCCTGCGCAACAATGCCCTGATCCGCGTGAGCCGCAGCATCCTGGGCAGCCTGGTGGCCATCACGGGCGAGACGTGCAACCTGGCCATTCCCGAAGGCAATGCGATCGTCTACGTGGACCGCGTGGAAACGCAGGAACCGCTGCGCCTGCACCTGGTGCTGGGTAGCCGCGCGCCCATGCATTGCACGGCGAGCGGAAAATTATTCCTTGCGCATATGAGTTTGCTGGAGCGGCGCGAGCTGCTGTCCATGCTGACCTTGGAAGCGCGCACGCCGAAAAGCATTACCGACCCCGTGTTGCTCGAGCGCGAGATCGTGCGTATCGCCCGCATGGGCATCGGCATCGACGACGAGGAATTCGTGCACGGCATGGTGGCCGTGGCCGTGCCCATCTGCGCGGCCGACGGACGCATCGTGGCGGCCGTCGCCTGCCACGCGCCCGTGGCGCGCAAATCCGTGGAGCAATTGATGCAGCACGTGCCGCAGCTCAAGGAGGCGGCCGTGAAACTGCGGCCGCTGTTGCTGGCGGAAAACAGCTAGGGTTTCAAGACCTTCGCTACTTTTGCGGCTCTAAGACGGAAGGCGTCGGGCATGCCCGAACCCAGCAGCGGGCGCAGATACAGCCTGAAAGCATCGGTGACGTCCGTGCCGCTGGCGCTGATGAATTCGTCTTCCATGGTGCGCGTCTTGCCCGCCACCTCGGTGAGGGGCAGCAGCTCGTAATCGACGGAATAAAAGCCCGTGCGCTTGATGGCCACGGAACCGTCGCGGTCGCCCCACATGGCGAACTGCACCGCCTTTTCACCCACTTCGCGGGCTTCGCGCTGGTCGACGTCGGAAACGCAGCCGATGAAGGAGCGTTGCAGATAGCCGAAGGTGTCGCCGCGTACGCGTTTGATGCCGAGCTTGGCCTTGATTTCGTCGCACAGCAGGTCGGCCAGCGCACCCGTGCCCGACAATTGCACATTGCCGTGCGCATCGCGCTCCACCTCTTGGGCGAGCAGGCTGGCGATCGGCTCGCCCGAGGCGTCGTGGATGCCTTCCGAGACAGCGATCACGCAGCGGCCATATTTTTCATAGGTCGCCTTCACGTCGGCAAGAAACTGTTCCAGCACGAAAACGCGCTCGGGCAGGTAGATCAGGTGCGGGCCGTCGTCGGGGAACTTCTTGCCCAGCGCCGAGGCGGCCGTCAAGAAGCCCGCGTGGCGGCCCATCACCACGCCCACGTACACGCCGGGCAAGGCTGCGTTGTCGAGGTTGGCGCCGGCGAACGCTTGCGCGACGAAGCGCGCGGCCGAGGGAAAGCCCGGTGTATGGTCGCTGCCCACCAGGTCGTTGTCGATGGTTTTCGGGATGTGGATGCAGCGCAGCGGATAGCCGGCCTTGTGCGCTTCCTCGCTGACGATGCGCACCGTGTCGGACGAGTCATTGCCGCCGATATAAAAGAAATGTTCGATTTCGTGCGCGCGCAGCACTTCGAAGATTTGCTGGCAGTAGGCGATGTCGGGCTTGTCGCGCGTGGAACCGAGGGCCGACGACGGCGTGGCGGCCACCAGTTCCAGGTTGTGGCTGGTTTCCTGCGTCAGATCGACGAATTCTTCATTGACGATGCCGCGCACGCCGTGCAGCGCGCCATACACGCGCGTGACATGCTGAAAGCGCCGTGATTCGAGCACCACGCCCACCAGCGACTGGTTGATGACGGCGGTGGGACCGCCTCCCTGGGCGACAAGAATTTTTCCAGACGGCATAGGATTTCCTCGTAAATGGAACGGCCCTCCAGCCTACTCCTTTTTTGCCGGGGCGCTGTCTTTTCCGATAGTCCTGTCGAGGAATTTCTCCACCCGGCCCCAGAAGTCGATGCGGTTCTTCGGCAATGTCCATCCATGGCCTTCCTCGTCGTAGACCACCCATTCGACATCGCGGTTGTGCTGTTTGACGGCCGCGTAAAACTGCTTGCCGTGATACAGCGGCACCCGCTGATCGGCGGCGCCGTACGCCAGCAGCAGGGGCTGGGTGATGCGCGCCGCCTGGGCGATGGGCGAGGTGGACTGGAACTGGGCCGCGTTGGCCGTCCGGTCGCCAATCAGCTCGGGCATGCCGTACTGTTTCCAGTCATCGCCGAGGTCGGATTTGAAACTCCAGTGGCCGCTATACAGCAGGTTGATGTCGGTCACGCCCACCCAGTCGATGGCGCAGCGGAACAGGTCGGGATCGTTGACCAGGCCCATCAAAGCGGCATAACCGCCATAGCTGGCGCCGGCGATGCAGATGCGGCGCGGATCGGCGATTCCTTCGGCGATGGCCCAGCGCGCGCCATCGGCGAGATCGTCCTGCATCTTCAAGCCCCATTGTTTCCAGCCGGCGCGAAAATGCTTGGCGCCAAAGCCTGTGCTGCCGCGAAATTCCGGTTGCAGCACGGCATAGCCACGCGAGGCAAGAAATTGCACTTCGGCATTCCATTGCCAGGAGCTGCCGCGCACATACGGGCCGCCATGCACGAGCACGATCAGCGGCAACTGCTTGCCGGAAGTCGTGGCGGGCACGGTGAGCCAGGCGGGAATGGACAGGCCATCGCGCGCCTTGTAGCGCACCAGCTGCTGCTCGCTCATCTGCGCCGGCTTGATGAGCGGCTGCGCTTCGCCGATGATGCTCAGCTTGCCCGTGTCGCTGTTGAACAGCGAGAATTTGCCCGGCTGCCGGTCGGAATACGAGGTCACCAGCATGAAGGGTGTGGCGGGGCGGGCCGCCAGCGAGACCAGGTTGATGGTCGCTGGCAGCAGGGCGTCGATACGTGCCTGGGTGGCCGTCATGACCGGGTCGAACCAGCGCGTGGCGCGCGCATCGCTCAGGTGGCGCACGCCCAGCAGCTTGCCTTGCCCGACGATCAGATTGCCGCTGAAGTCATAGCCGTCGAGCGAGATGATGGGCGTGGGCACGATGCGGCTGCCGGCCAGGTCGTAGGCATGCACGGACAGCGTATCGCTGCCCATGCGGGCGCTCACGTACAGGGTGCCGTCCGTGCCGAAGGAGAGCGGGGTGAAGGCGTCGGGGCCGCCGAGGTAGGCGTCGAACTGCGCCAGCGTGCGCCAGGCGCCGCTGGCCGGATCAAGGTACTGCACGCTTTCGATATTGCGCTCCCGGGTCACGGCCAGGCGCGGTTCGCCATGCTGGTCGAGCAGCCAGCGGCGCACCTTGCCTGGCGGCTTGACGGCCGTGCTGCGGCCCGTGAGCGTATCGAGCTGCCGCAAGCCTTCGTAGTCGACTTCGCCCGTCGAGGCGTACACGGTGCTGCGCACATACACGGCCTGGGAATCCTGCGCACCGCGCTGGCCCGTCAGGTAGGTATGCCAGGGCAGCAGTTTATAGATCGAGGTGGAGGCATCGGGCATGGCGCTGCGGGCGGCCAGCTGGCGAAAGTTGCCACCGTCGCGGTTGACGGCAAACAGGCCCGGCCCGAAACGCATGTCGCCGGGCCCCGTCTGGCGGTCGCGCGTGTTCAGGATCAGGCGTTCGTTGTTGACCCATTCGACGTCGCCCACGTCGACATCGCTGAATTGCGCCACGACCTTGATGCTGTTATCGAGCAGGTTGACGATGGCCAGCCGTTCGCGATTGTTCGCGCCGCTTACCTTCACGGCCAGATGGCGCGCATCGGGCGACAACTGGGGGCCGCTGAATTCGGGGTTGGCGAAGAAGGCCGACAGTGGTGGCGGCGCGATGGCCGTGTGCGCCTGTGCGGAAAGGGCGAACAGGCTGGCGCAGGCGGCCAGGATCTGTAGCAGACGCAAGAAAGCCTGGGGCATGGTGTGTTGTAACCTGGAATAAAAAATTGACCTATGGACGCTCACTCCGGCGCCCTGATATGTTCGACCAGCCCTGTGCTGCGGCGTCCCGGCGCCGGCGTCAGCCAGCTGACGAGGATGGCGGCGGCCAGGCCGGCCGGCACGCCGAAGATGCCGGCCGAGATGGGCGCGATGTGGAACCATTGACCGCTGGCATTGCCGCCCAGCATGGTGCTCGTGTGCAGCATGTAATACAGGCATACGCCAAAGCCCGTCAACATGCCGGCCAGTGCGCCCTGGAAGTTGGCGCGTTGCCAGAAGACGCCCAGCACCAGCGGCGGGAACAGGGTCGAGGCGGCCAGGGAAAAGGCTACGCCCACCAGCGACAAAATGTCGGCCGGCTTTTGCGAGGCCGCATAGGCGGCGATGAAGGCCACGGCCAGCAGCAGCAATTTTGAAATCGTCACGCGCTTTTGCGTCGAAGCCGTGGGATCGACCACCTTGTAATAGACGTCGTGCGACAGGGCGTTCGAGATGGCCAGCAGCAAGCCATCGGCCGTCGACAGGGCGGCGGCCAGGCCGCCTGCCGCCACCAGGCCGGAAATGACGTAGGGCAGGCCGGCGATCTCGGGCGTGGCCAGCACCAGCACGTCGGCGTCGATGGAAATTTCCGCCAGTTGCACGATGCCGTCGCGGTTCACGTCGACGATGCTGATCAGGGGACTGAGTTTGTCCACATTGGCCCAGTACGACACCCAGGTGGGCAGGTTCGCGTACTGCGTGCCCACGAGCGCCGAGTAAATATCGTACTTGACCAGCACGGCCAGCGCGGGAATCGTGAGATAGATCAACAAGATGAAGAACAGGGTCCAGAACACGGAAACGCGCGTTTCGTGCACGGAGGGTGTGGTGTACGATCGCATGAGGATGTGCGGCAGGGCGGCCGTACCCAGCATCATGCAAAACACGAGGGCCAGGAAATTGTTGCGCTTGATGTCGGATTGCTCGCGGTCTGCGGCGGGAAATGGCTGCGCGTGTGGAATGATCGGCTCGGCGCGTTTCTGGTTCTGCGCCTGCGCCGCCTGCCACAGCACGCGTGCCTCGTCCGGACTTTTCGGATAGGCGATCAGGTAGCGCTCCGCGTTGCGGATGTCGAACAGCGAGGTATTGCGCTGGCGCAAACTATCGAGCTGGCGCTGGGCCGCCAGGCGGCCTTGTTCCCAGGAACCGGGCAAGCCGTCGATGCGCGCCTGGTAGCTTTGCGCGCGCTGGCGGAAGATGGCGCGCACTTCGTTTTCTTTCGGGTCCGTTTCCAGCACGTGTTCGCGCGCGCTCAGTTGCGTCAGCACTTTGCCGTAGGCGATCTGCGGCACGGGATTGTCCGCATGCTTGACCGACAGCCACATGGCGGGAATCAGAAAGGCGACGAGGATGATGATGTACTGCGCCACCTGCGTCCAGGTGATGGCGCGCATGCCGCCCAGAAAGGAGCAGACGAGGATGCTGGCCAGGCCCAGGAAAATGCCGACGGAAAAATCCACGCCCGTGAAGCGCGAGGCGATCAGGCCGACGGCGTAGATCTGCGCCACCACATAGGTAAACGACACGATGATGGTGGCGGCCACGGCCACCACGCGCACGCTGGCGCCCCGCTTGTCGGTGCCGCTGCCGTAGCGGGCGGCGAGGAAATCGGGAATCGTGTATTGGCTGAATTTGCGCAGGTAGGGCGCGATCAATAGCGCCACCAGGCAATAGCCGCCCGTCCAGCCCATGATGAAGGCCAGGCCGTCGAAGCCGTTCAGGTACAGGCCGCCGGCCAGGCTGATGAAGCTGGCGGCCGAGATCCAGTCGGCGGCCGTGGCCATGCCGTTGAACATGGCCGGCACCCGGCGCCCCGCCACATAGTATTCGGTGACGTTCGAGGTGCGGCTGATGACGCCGATGGTGGCGTACAGGGTGATGGTGACGAGCATGAACAGGTAGCCGATCCACGCGCGCGGCATGCCTTCCTGTTCCAGCACGGACAAGGCCAGCAGGAAAGCGGCGAAACCGGCCGTAAACAGCAGGTAGTAGCGGCTCAGCCGCGCAAAGAAACTGCGCTGGCCGCTCATGCTTGCTCCTCGGCATGAAAGTCGCGGTCGAGGCGTCGCATGCGCCAGGCATAGAAGGCGATGATGGCCAGGTACACGAGCGAGGCGCCCTGGGCCGCCATATAGAAGGGCAGCGGCCAGCCGAACAGGTTCAGGTGCAGCAGCTCGCGCGCATAGAATACGGTTAGAAAACCCGTCAGCAGCCACACCAGCAGCAGGATGGCCGTCAGGCGCCGCGTCTTGCGCCAGTGGATGTCGCGGCGCGCCTGCAGCTCGGGGCTGGGCGCGTGCGATGGCCGCGCCGGGGCAACGGGTGGGCTCGGCTTATCCATACGTGACGTCATCCTCTTCTGGCGCGTCCGGCAACAGCAGGGCGATGCTCAGGCGTAGCAGGGTGCCCGGCAGCTTCGGCGACTGCGCGCGCGGATTGTTAAAAATATCGACTTCGGCGCCATGCTGCTGCGCAATTTCGCGCACGATGGCCAGGCCCAGGCCGCTACCGTCGACATTGCTGCCGAGAATGCGGTAAAAGCGTTCGAACACGTGGGCCCGCTCGGCCGGCGCAATGCCGGGACCCGTATCTTCCACTTCCAGGATGGCCAGTTCCAGGGTGCTGCGCACGCGCACCGTGACGCTGCCGCCCGACGGCGTGTAGCGCAGGGCGTTGTCGATCAGGTTGCTCAGCAGCTCGCGCAGCATCATGGCATTGCCGGAAATCATGATCGAATACGCGGGCTGCTCGAAGCCCAGGTCGATATGCTGGGCAAACGAAGCTTGCACCCAGTCCTGCACCACGCCGCGCGCCAGTTCGCTCAGCTCGATCGGCTCGAACGCCGTGCCCGCCTGCGGCTGGTTTTCCGCGCGCGCCAGGGCCAGCAGCTGGTTGACGAGGCGCGTGGCCGCTTCCGAACTTTTCGCCAGTTGCAGCAGCGAGCGGTGGATCTCGTCGTGGTCGGTCTGGCGCAGGGCCAGTTCCGACTGCATGCGCATGCCGGCCAGCGGCGTTTTCATCTGATGCGCGGCATCGGCGATGAAGCGTTTCTGCATGTCGATCGACAGCGATAGCCGCGCCAGCATCTCGTTGAGCGAACCGACCAGCGGCGTGATTTCCTCGGGTACCTGGCCCGATTCGATGGGCGATAAATCGTCGGGTGGCCGGGCGCGTATGCGCTCCTGCAATTGCGCCAGCGGCGACAGGCCGCGCGCCAGGGCAAACCAGACGAGAGCCAGGATCACGGGCAGGATGATGAACTGCGGCAAAATCACGCCCTTGATGATTTCATTGGCCAGCTGGGCGCGTTTCTCCAGGGTTTCGGCAACTTGTACCAGCGCGCGGTGCGGCTCATCGTCGTTGTCGGCAGGAATGTCGAGATAGCTGAACGCCACGCGCACGGGCGTGCCGTGGATGGTGTCGTTGCGAAACAGCACCATGCCGCTGCGGTATTTGTCGGGATCCTGCGGCGGCGGCAAATCGCGGTCGCCGGCCAGGTATTCGCCGCGCGGACCCACCACCAGGTAATACAGGGTGTCGACATCGTCGCCGCGCAGCAAGTCGCGGCCATTATTATTGCTGCTGTTCTTGTCCGGCGCGCGGCGCAACATGGCGCCATCGGCCTGCTTGACTTGCTGCGTGAGCACGGTCACGCTGTCTTCCAGCGCATGGTCGAACGGCTGATTGGCGATGCCCTTGGCCACCAGATAGGTGATGGCGATGCTCATCGGCCACAGCAGCAGCAGGGGCGCCAGCATCCAGTCGAGGATTTCGCCGAACAGCGAATGCTCGATGGTGTCGTCCTGCTCCGTGGTGGGCGGCTCGAACCAGTCGTCATCATCCGGCTCGTCCGCTGGCGCCTCGCGCGCCTTCACTTGCTGGCGGGTCCGCTTGCCGACTCGCCCGCTTCAGCGTTCAGGCGCGCCGCTTCCGAGTATTTTTCCAGGCAATAGCCGAGGCCGCGCACGGTGGCGATGCGCACGCCGCCCACTTCGATCTTCTTGCGCAGGCGGTGCACATACACTTCGATGGCGTTGTTCGACACTTCCTCGCCCCATTCGCACAGGTGGTCGACCAGCTGCTCTTTCGAGACGAGGCGGCCGGTGCGGCCCAGCAGGATTTCCAGCAAGCCCAGTTCGCGCGCCGACAGGTCGAGCATCTGGTCGTTGATGTAGGCGCTGCGCCCCACCTGGTCGTAGCTGAGGGGGCCGTGCTTGATGATGGTGGCGCCGCCGCCAGCGCCGCGGCGCGTCAGGGCGCGCACTCTTGCCTCCAGTTCCGACAAGGCGAACGGCTTGGCCATATAATCATCGGCACCGAGGTCGAGGCCATTGACGCGTTGTTCGATGGAATCGGCGGCCGTCAGGATCAGCACCGGCAGCAGCGAAGCGCGCGCGCGCAGGCGGCGCAGCACTTCCAGGCCGGACATTTTGGGCAGGCCCAGGTCGAGGATCAGCAAGTCGAATTCCTGGGTGGACAGGGCCGTATCGGCCTCTTGACCCGTCTTGACGTAGTCGATCGCATAACCGGACTGGCGCAGCGAGCGGGTCAGGCCATCGGCCAGCACGCTGTCATCTTCGGCAAGTAAAATACGCATGGTGCACTTCCTATGCTTTGCGGCGGTAGAAGCTTGTATTGTGTTTCATTTTCCGCAAGGTGGCGAATTTTTATGAAAATCCGCGGTTGTATTGATCTGTTTCAAAACAAATCCACGTTCCGCTTGCATTGATCACTGTTTTTTTATACAGTACTGTCTGTGTAAAGAATTTAACCCACTGGCGCTATCGCAGGCTGCACGGTTCACGTAGATGCGTCACGTGAATCCGCAACTGTAGAACGGCTGAAAGAACATATGGACGATAAAAAAGCTGTAGTACCCGCATCGGAAAAAGCCAAGGCGCTCGCCGCCGCACTGGCGCAGATCGAGAAGCAGTTTGGCAAAGGTTCGGTCATGCGCATGGATGCCAGCGCACCGATCGAAGAAGTGCAAGTCGTGTCGACCGGTTCGCTCGGCCTCGATATCGCGCTGGGCGTGGGCGGCTTGCCGCGCGGCCGCGTGGTGGAAATCTACGGTCCGGAATCGTCGGGTAAAACCACCTTGACCCTGCAAACCATCGCCGAAATGCAAAAACTGGGCGGCACGTGCGCCTTTATCGATGCCGAGCACGCGCTCGACGTCGGCTACGCGCAAAAGCTGGGCGTGAACCTGCACGAATTGCTGATCTCGCAACCGGACACGGGTGAGCAGGCGCTGGAAATCTGCGACGCCCTCGTGCGTTCGGGCAGCGTCGACCTCGTCGTCATCGACTCCGTGGCCGCACTGACGCCACGCGCCGAGATCGAAGGCGACATGGGCGATTCCCTGCCAGGCCTGCAAGCGCGCCTGATGTCGCAAGCCCTGCGCAAGCTGACCGGTTCCATCAACCGCACCAATACCCTGGTCATCTTCATCAACCAGATCCGCATGAAGATCGGCGTGATGTTCGGTAGCCCGGAAACAACCACGGGCGGCAATGCGCTGAAATTCTACGCCTCCGTGCGCCTGGATATCCGTCGCACCGGCTCGATCAAGTCCGGCGATGAAGTGATCGGCAACGAAACCAAGGTCAAGGTCGTCAAGAACAAGATCGCGCCACCGTTCAAGGAAGCGCACTTCGACATCCTGTACGGCGCAGGCACTTCGCGCGAAGGCGAAATCCTGGACCTGGGCTCGGATGCCAAGATCGTGGAAAAATCCGGTTCGTGGTACAGCTACAACGGCGAACGTATCGGCCAGGGCAAGGACAACGCCCGCGCCTTCCTGCAGGAGCGTCCGGCGCTGGCCCGCGAAATCGAAAACAAGGTCCGCGCTTCGCTGGGCGTGCGCGAACTGCCGCCGCTGGCTGCTGAAAAGCCGGAAAAAGCGGATAAAGCCGCCGACAAGGCTGCCAAGGCTGCGGAAGCCAAGCCAGAGTAGGTCGGATTAGCGCGGCAAAGCCGCGCGTAATCCGACAACACCACAGACGTCAACAATGTTGTCGGATTACGGTCCAAGGGCCCTGATCCGACCTACGCATGGCTTGCCGCAAGGTAGGACCATGATCGCCGTCCCGCGCTGTTGCGCCGGGCGGCGATTGTGTTTGGGTGATGTGATTGTGGAATGAAAGACAAGGTGGGTGTATGGCCGCAGTACAACTAAGCCTGAAGGGCAGGGCGCTACGCTTTTTGTCGATGCGTGAACACAGCCGCATGGAATTGCGGCGCAAGCTGCAGCGCCATGCGCAGGAGGGCGATGACGTGGAAGCCTTGCTCGACAGCCTGGAGCAAGCCAATTGGCTGTCGCAGGAGCGCTTTTCCGAGTCGCTGATCCACCGCCGCTCGGCCCGCTTCGGCAATAGCCGCATCATGGCGGAGTTGCAAAGCCATGGCATCGGCGGCGAGGCGCTGCAGGAACTCAAGGCGGGCCTGGCCGAAGGGGAAGTTGCGCGCGCCTGCGAAGTGTGGCGCCGCAAGTTTGGTGAAGTAGCGCAGGATGCCGAGCAGCGCAACAAGCAGATGCGCTTCCTGATGCAGCGCGGCTTTTCCCAGCGCGCCGTGCAAGCGGCCTTGAAGGGGCTGGATCCTGACGAGGAATGAGGCTGGCCATGGCGCGCCGGCCGGCCTCCGTCGTGCCCCATGAACTGCGCTTTCAAACGCCGTCTGTTTCCAGTATGGCGACGCCGCGCGATAAGGTATTCTGGCGCTCGAACGCTGTGCGATGCGCGCAGCACCACTGACCGTGACAGGATCGAGATGAGCAACTGGAATGCCGGCTATGTGGCCGAAATTGCCTATACCTATGGCTATTACGAAGAATTGAATCCTCTGCGCCTGCGGCTGCCCCTGCTGGCTGCCGGGCTGGCCTTGCCGGATAGCGGCACGGCTTGCGAGCTGGGCTTTGGCCAGGGCATCAGCGCCAACATCCATGCGGCGGCGTCTTCCACGCGCTGGCATGGCAATGATTTCAATCCGTCCCAGGCCGCCTTTGCGCAGGAGCTGGCCAGCGTGGCCGGCGCCGGCGCACAGTTCACGGACGAATCGTTCGCGCAGTTTTGCTGCCGTGACGACTTGCCCGATTTCGACTTTATCTGCCTGCACGGGATCTGGAGCTGGGTCTCTGCAGAAAATCGCGCCTTGATCGTCGATTTCCTGCAGCGCAAGCTGAAAGTGGGTGGTGTCGCCTATATCAGCTATAACACGCAGCCGGGCTGGAGTGCCATGATGCCGATGCGCGACTTGCTGGCCGAACATAGCCGCGTCATGAGCGCGCCCGGCGTGGGCGTGCTGGCACGAGTCGACGGCGCCATCGATTTTGTCGACAGGATGATCGCCGTGCAACCTCGCTATCTGGAGGCCAATCCCCTGCTGGCGGACCGTTTCGAGAAGCTGAAAGCGCTGGACCGCAACTATATTGCACACGAATATTTCAATGCGGATTGGCAGCCGATGGCCTTTTCCAGCGTTGCGGCCATGCTGGGCGAGGCCAAGCTGGAGTTCGCCTCGTCCGCCAACTATACCGCTCTGGTCGACATGCTGAACCTGACGGCCGAACACCAGCAATTCCTGGCCGAGATACCCGATCCCGTCTTCCGCGAGACGACGCGCGCCTTTCTCGTCAACGAGCAATTCCGCAAGGATTACTGGGTCAAGGGCGCGCGCAGGCTGACGCCGTTGGCCCAGGTCAGCGCCGTGCGGGCCGTGCGCGTGATGCTGGCCGTGCCCCGCGACGAAGTGGTGTTGAGCGTGCATGGGGTGCTGGGCGACGCCGATATGGACGAGCGCGTGTATGCGCCCGTGCTCGACGCCATGGCCGACCATCGCGTGTACACGATAGGCGAACTGGAGCAGCAACTGGCGGGTAGCGAAGCCGGCCTGGCCGCCTTGCTGCAGATCATATTGGTGCTGGTCAGCAAGGGCAGCGTGCTTGCCGTCCAGGACGAGGTCGACATCGTCGTGGCGCGGCCGCGGACGGCGCGGCTGAATGCGCATTTGCTGGAGCAGGCGCTGGCAAGAACCGACTTGCACAGCCTCGCCAGTCCCCTGACGGGCGGCGGTGTGGTTGTATCGCATTTACAACAACTGTTCCTGTGGGCAAAACAGCAAGGTTGTCCAACGCCGCAAGAATGGGTGCGCGCGACGTGGCCGGTACTGCTGCGCCTGGAGCAACTGCTGACGAAGGACGGGCAGGCCTTGTTGACGGAAGAGGAAAACCTGGCCGAACTGCTGGCGCGCGCGGAATATTTTTCCGCGCGCACCTTGCCCGTTTTACGCGCACTGGGTGTAGCTGACTGAGGCGCGGCGCCGGCCAGTGCGCCGGTGCCGCAGGCCTGCTTTCAAGTTATTTGCATTGTGAATAATTGTCATTGATTTTGCGATTTTCGTTAATGATTTGCGGCAGACGGCACGACCAATAAAAAATTATGTTGCGGCGCAACTAGCGCCCTGTGTGCTACACTTTTAGGGTTTTTGCGGCGCCGCAGGTGCGGTTGCTGTTCGTAGAAGCTGCGAACAGAGTGCTTTAGGCACATGGCTGCTTACTAATTATGGCCGCGCAAGCGGCATCGGTCTTATGCCCCTGTCAACTCCCGTATCCCGGCGCGCCCTACGGCACTCCCGCGTTATCGACGTCCAAGCGTATGTGCGCGACGACGGCCTGTGGGATATTGACGCCCATATCACCGACATCAAAAGCTATGACGCGACCCTGGCCTCCGGGCTCCGTCCCGCCGGCGCCCCTCTGCATGACCTCCACTTGCGCATTACCGTCGATCGCGAACTGACCATTGTCGAGGCCGAAGCTGCCTCCGATGCCGTGCCCTATCCCGGTTTTTGCGATACCATCGGCCCCGCTTACAGGGCGCTGATCGGTTTGAATTTATTGAAGAATTTCCGCCGCGACTTGAAACAGCGCCTGGCGGGAATCGCTGGCTGTACCCATTTGACCGAACTGGCGCAAGTCTTGCCGACTGCGACGGTTCAGGCATTTGCCGGCGATGTCTGGTCGACCCGTGACGGTGAGAATGCTGACTTGTCGCATGAAAAGCCGTTTCAACTCGACAAATGCCACGCCCTGCGCACCGATGGCGGGGCGGTGGCACAGTATTACCCGCGCTGGGTAGCCAAAGCGTGACCCCGGCGCTCTGTTTTTCCTGTTTTTTTTGCACCACTAACCGTATTTTTACAAATCAGTATCAGAAGGGAAGCCAGCATGAAAATCCATGAGTATCAAGCCAAAGAAATCCTCCGGCAGCACGGAGTGACGGTACCACGCGGTATTCCGTGCATGTCCGTCGAAGAAGCCGTCAAGGCTGCGGAAACCCTGGGCGGCCCGGTATGGGTTGTCAAGGCGCAGATCCACGCAGGTGGTCGCGGCAAGGGCGGCGGAGTGAAAGTGGCAAAATCGATCGAACAGGTCAAGGAATACGCTGACCAGATCATGGGCATGCAGCTGATCACGCACCAGACCAGCGCCGAAGGCCAGAAAGTCAACCGCCTGCTGGTGGAAGAAGGCGCCGACATCAAACAAGAACTGTACGTTTCGCTGGTCACCGACCGCGTCACCCAGAAAATCGTCCTGATGGCTTCGTCCGAAGGCGGCATGGACATCGAAGAAGTGGCCGAGAGCCACCCTGAGAAGATCCACCACGTCACCATCGATCCAGGCACCGGCCTGACCGATGCCCAGGCAGACGACATCGCCGCCAAAATCGGCGTGCCTGCCGGTTCCATCGCCGACGCCCGCGTCAACCTGCAAGGCCTGTACAAAGCGTACTGGGAAACCGATTGCTCGCTGGCCGAGATCAACCCGCTGATCGTTACCGGCAGCGGCAAAGTCATCGCCCTGGACGCCAAGTTCAACTTTGACCCGAACGCCCTGTTCCGTCATCCGGAAATCGTCGCCCTGCGCGATCTGGACGAAGAAGATCCAGCTGAAATCGAAGCGTCGAAATTCGACCTGGCCTACATTTCGCTCGACGGCAACATCGGTTGCCTGGTGAACGGCGCCGGTCTGGCCATGGCCACCATGGACACCATCAAGCTGTTCGGCGGCGAGCCAGCCAACTTCCTGGACGTCGGCGGCGGCGCCACGGCAGAAAAAGTCACCGAAGCGTTCAAGATCATGCTGAAAAACCCAGGCCTGAAAGCCATCCTGGTGAACATTTTCGGCGGCATCATGCGTTGCGACGTGATCGCTGAAGGCGTGATCGCCGCAGTGAAAGCCGTCTCGCTGAACGTACCGCTGGTCGTGCGCATGAAGGGCACCAATGAAGACCTGGGCAAGAAGATGCTGGCCGATTCCGGTCTGCCTATCATCGCAGCCGACACCATGGAAGATGCAGCCAAGAGCGTCGTTGCCGCTGCTGCCGGTCAAGCTTAATTAAGGAATCAACATGTCCATTCTGATCAATAAAGATACCAAAGTCGTTACCCAAGGGATTACCGGCAAGACCGGCCAGTTCCACACCCGCGGTTGCCGCGACTACGCGAACGGCAAAGCTGCCTTCGTGGCAGGCGTGAACCCGAAGAAAGCCGGCGAAGATTTCGAAGGCATTCCTATTTTCGCTAACGTGACCGAAGCGAAAAAAGAAACCGGCGCCAACGTTTCCGTGATCTACGTACCGCCAGCAGGCGCGGCAGCGGCGATCTGGGAAGCTGTCGAAGCTGAAATGGATCTGGCCATTTGCATCACCGAAGGCATTCCTGTCCGTGACATGATGGCTCTGAAAGACCGCATGGCTAAAGCCAACAGCAAAACCTTGCTGCTGGGCCCTAACTGCCCAGGCCTGATCACGCCAGACGAAATCAAGATCGGCATCATGCCAGGTCACATCCACAAGAAGGGCCGTATCGGCGTGGTGTCCCGTTCGGGCACCCTGACCTATGAAGCAGTGGGTCAATTGACCGCACTGGGTCTGGGCCAATCGTCGGCAGTCGGCATCGGCGGCGACCCGATCAACGGTCTGAAGCACATCGACATCATGAAGATGTTCAATGACGATCCAGATACCGACGCGGTCATCATGATCGGCGAAATCGGTGGCCCGGACGAAGCCAACGCGGCTTATTGGATCAAAGACAACATGAAAAAACCGGTCGTTGGCTTCATCGCTGGCGTCACCGCTCCTCCAGGCAAGCGCATGGGCCACGCCGGCGCGCTGATCTCGGGCGGTGCCGATACGGCACAAGCCAAGCTGGAAATCATGGAAGCTTGCGGCATCACCGTGACCAAAAACCCGTCGGAAATGGCGCGTCTGCTGAAAGCCATGCTGTAATTTTCAGCCTGGTTCATGCAGTACAAAAAAGGAGCTTCGGCTCCTTTTTTTTGTCCGCAAGACAGGCCAATTCCCGGCCTGGGCGGACGGCGCTGGTCCGAACCCGCCCAAATGCGTCGCTTTTCTTTCCAGGCGTACCGCCGCTGCCCGGGCGCGCCGCTGGCATGGTGCTTGCACCATGCACGGCACGAGCAACGCACAATGGGAGGATACGATGCGCGCGCAAAGCGGTTTTACCCTGATAGAACTGATGATCGTGGTGGCCATCGCCGGCATCCTGGCGGCCGTGGCCATTCCCCAGTACGGCGACTATACGATGCGGGCCAAGGTCAGCAATGTGCTGGCGGCCGCTGCGCCGCTGAAGACTGCCGTGGCCCTGTGCGTGCAGGAAAATGGCGGCGAGGCGGCCGCCTGCAGCACGCCGACCCCGGCCGTGCCCAGCGCCATCCCCGTGTTCAGTGCCACGCGCGAAGTGGCCAGCGGAAAGGTCGACAAGGGCAATATCGAGCTGACCCTGGCGGCCGACCTGGGCACCGGTATCGGTGGACAAACCGTGACGATGACCATGAAGCCGGGCACCAGCAGCCTGACCTGGTTCAATAGCACCACCGTGACGAATCCGGCAGCGAAGGAAGCGATTACCAAAAGCAACATTCCCGACGTGACATCGACGCTGTAGGTGGCGCTTGCCAGTTGGGTATCAGACGATTTTTTGCCGGTCCGCGATCAGCGCTTCATACGTGAGGTTTTGCAGCAGGGTGTAGTGGGTCGGTTCCAGGTCGATGAATTGCACGCCGTACGTATGAATTTCAGCTACCCCGGTGGCGTGGCCATTCGACGGCTTGCCCACGCTCACGTTCTGGATGCGGGCGCGCGTGTTGACGCGCATCTGATGCTTGTTCGGCTGCACCAGCAGGGTAAAGCTCAGCGCCACGCCTTCGTCATCGGGCGTAAGCATGCTGGGCGCCTCGATCAGCGCGCCCGAGACGCTGAGGTTGACGATGAACACGGGCACGGCCGCCACGTCGCGGTAGCTCAGCTGCGCCGGAATGTCCACCTTGACGCGCATGGCCGTGCGCAGACTGGTGCCCTGGATGGCATCGGGAAAGCTCAGGTGGACATAGTTGAGCGGGCGGCCGAAGATGCGCAGCACGCTGCAGGAAAACGAACAGACGGTGACACCGGAAAACACGCGGATAGTCAGTTTGTCGCCCTCGTTGAGGACAATGGACGCACCGTTTTCCATGGGAATCTTGACGATCAGGTACTCGTCTTTCACATAGCCGATGACGGTCGAGAAATGCTGGATGGGTTTGATGGTGCGGTGCGTGATGAACTGGATGCGTCCCCCCACCTGCAGATTCATGGCCTCGAAGTCGAAGTCCTGGAGCTTGGTTTCCGCGGCGGGTCTGTTGCTTGTCATGCGATGCTCATGTGGATATGGACGACTCGCAGTATGCATGATTTCTTGATGAAAAAGCATTTATATCAATGAAATTCATTTTTACATCGAAAGTGCCATGGGCACATGCCGGTGCGTGGTGCAGGCTTTACAATGGGATCAATATTGACGAATGTAAATCTTATGCCGCGCAGCTACTTCTGGACCATGTTGTTCCTGATCTTGCATCAAATCGACGCTGCCTATTGGAAAGAGTGGGAGATGTTTCATCTGCCGGGCGGCGTGCAGGGTTTTCTCGTGTTTAACCTGGCGGCGATTACCGTGGTGCTGGCCGGTTACCGGCACGTGCTGCTGGCCACCGCGCGGGCGCCCCTGTACGCTGGTGTCTGCGCCGCGCTGGGCGTGGGAACGTTCCTGATCCACGCCGGCTTCGCACTGGCAGGGCTGGAACAATTCCACTTGCCCCTGTCCATGGCCATCATCGTACTGTGCCTGGCCAGTGCCGTCTGGCTGCTGCGCGACTTGCGCCGCGTCCAGGGCCATCTTGCGCGCTAGGCAAAATAATTACACCTCGGCGTGCCAATCGCCCGACTTGCCGCCATGCTTTTCCAGCACGCGCACATTCGTCATGACCATGCCGCGGTCGACGGCCTTGCACATATCGTAGATCGTCAACAAGCCGATTTGCACGGACGTGAGCGCTTCCATTTCCACGCCCGTCTTGCCCGTCGTATCGACCTGGGCGCGGCAGTGCACGCTGTTGGCCGCTTCATCCACTTCAAAATCGACGGTGACGCGCGTGAGGGCCAGCGGGTGGCACAGGGGGATCAGGTCGCTCGTGCGCTTGGCGCCCATGATGGCGGCGATGCGGGCGATGCCCAGCACGTCACCTTTCTTGGCGTTGCCGGAAATGATCAATGCCAGGGTGGCCGGCTGCATGCGGATGGTGCCGGCGGCCACGGCGCTGCGCCGCGTGTCTTCCTTGCTGCCCACATCGACCATATGGGCCTGGCCCGTGGCGTCGAAATGGGTCAGTTCCCCGGCGGGGGCTTGCTTGTCTGCTGTTGTCATGGCGTCAAAATAGGTAAGAAAAGGGAAGCGCGGCACGCCCTGTCACGACCTCATGCCACTGGCATGACGCGTGGGAATGGGCGCCGCTAACAAGGTATGATAGCACCCGTGAATTCAAAAACTCCCCTTCCGATCATCGTTGAAAACGCCGCTGCGGCATGGCTGCGCGGCTCCCGGCGCGCGTCCGTGCTGGCTGCCTTGTGGCTGGCGGCGCCCTGTGCGCTGGCGCAAACCTATACGTCCGCGCCAGCGGTGCCGGCCGCCAGCGTGGCGGCCAAGCCGGGAAGCGGCTGGACGCCGCTGGCCGTGCCGTCGGCGCCGAACCTGCCGAACCTGGGTGACACGTCGCGCGAAGACCTGTCGCCGGCGATGGAGCGCAAGATCGGCGAGGAAATCATGCGCGGCATCCGCGGCGACCGCGACTATCTCGACGACGCGCCCCTGCTCGAATACCTGAATACCTTCGGCAACGCGCTCGTGGCGGCACGCCCCAGCGTGCGCGGCGAAACGAATTACGACTATTTCTTCTTTGCCGTACGCGATCCCCAGTTGAACGCGTTTGCCTTGCCCGGCGGCTTCATCGGCGTGCACTCGGCCCTGGTGCTGGCAGCGCAAACGGAGGCGGAACTGGCGTCCGTGCTGTCGCACGAGATCGGCCATGTGGCGCAGCGCCATATCGCGCGCATGCTGGGCCAGCAGCGCCAGGATGCCCTGATGCCGCTGGCGGCCATGCTGCTGGCGGCGCTCGCTTCGCGTGCAGGCGGCGATGTGGCCATGGGCGTGTTTGCCGCCGGCCAGGGCCTGGCCATCCAGCGCCAGCTCAATTTCGGCCGTGACGCCGAACGCGAGGCGGACCGTATCGGTTTCCAGATCATGGGCGAAGCCGGCTTTGACACCACCGGCATGGTGGCCTTCTTTGGCCGCATGCAGGCGGCCAGCCGCTCGTACAGCGACTTGATGCCCGCCTATCTGCAGACCCATCCGCTGACGACGGAGCGCATCGCCGACATCCAGGCGCGCATCCGCGAGCAGCCCTACAAGCAGCGTGCGGACAGCCTGAGTTTCCATCTGGCCCGTGCGCGCGCCCGCGTGCTGCAGGATGAAAGCGTGCAAGGCCTGTTGAACGCCAAGGCCGTCTTCAAGACGCAGCTGGAGCAGCAAAGCCGCTTCCAGGTGACGGCCGCCCATTACGGTTTGTCCTTTGTCGCTGTCAAGCAGGGCAAGCCGGCGGAGGCGCAAAAGGAACTCGATGCCGCCAATGCGGCCCTGCACCAGCCGGTCGGGCCGAATGTATTTACCTCGGGCGGCACGCAGGCGCCCAATTCCTTGCTGACGGCGATGGGGCTGGAAGTGCTGTTGATGCCGGCGCAAAAGAAGGAAGTGGCGCAGCAAGCCCTGAAGGCGGCGGACGCTGCGCGCCAGCAATTTCCCCTCTCGCGCGGTATTGCCCATCAGTATGCGGAAGCGCTGATGGCTGCGGGCAAGCTGGAGCAATCGACCGTGTATTTGCGCGAGCAGGTGCAGCTCTACAAGGAAGAGCCGGAACTGTACGATTTACTGGCGAAAGCCTATGCGGACCAGGGCAAGATGACCTTGCAGCACATGGCGCTGGCTGAATCCTACGTGCTGCAGGGCGCCACCATGGCCGCGCTGGACCAGCTGACGATCGCCCGCAAATCGACGGACGCGACCTT
This sequence comes from Janthinobacterium sp. GMG2, assembly GCF_033949445.1. Lineage (NCBI taxonomy): Bacteria > Pseudomonadati > Pseudomonadota > Betaproteobacteria > Burkholderiales > Oxalobacteraceae > Janthinobacterium > Janthinobacterium sp. GMG2. The sequence continues at coordinate 264,298 of NZ_JAXAWA010000001.1, forward strand.
TTATGACCAGGCCGTGATCGATGCGCGCGAGCGTGAACTGCAGGAAAAGCGCCGCGAGCAGATCAAGGACCAGAAGGGCTAGTTTTTATCGGCTTGCGGCGCCCGCTGGAAGCCGAAGGTCTGCGGCACGGAGTCATAGCCCAGCGGCTGCACGGCGATCTCCTTGCTGTCATGCAATAACATCAAATTGCCTTGAGCATGCTCCAGCCAGGCTAGCAGGGTCTCGTCGCTCAAGGCCAGCCCATCAACGCGCAGCGACGCCAGCACTTGCGCCATGTCGCGGTCGTCGACCTGCGCCACGATATCGGCGTGGCGCAAGATCAGCGCGCCGTTGTCGCACAGGTAAACCTGCTCGATTCTCGATAGTGGCGCGCCCGTCTGCAAGACAAAACCGTGTTGCGGGTCGCTGCGGGCGATGTACGGCGTCGCTTCCAGGTTCACATACACGCGCTGCGGGCCATTCTGGAAAAACCAGCAGCCGCGTTCATCCTGGGCGTAATTGCGGTTGATGAAATTCAACAGGGCCGCGTGGGCGATCTTGTCGCCGGGCAGTTGTTGCTGTTGCGCCTGCTGGTCGCGCATGCGCCAGTGGCCGCGCGCGTCCAGGCCCAGCCAGCCGTAGCAGTGGGGTACGTTCGGCCATTTGACCAGGGCTTGCTTGACGAGTTCATCCATGTGTAGCGTTTTCCGTGTGAGTGCGCGCACCGCCAGCGTGCCAGCTTTGCGGTGCGAACGGCGCCATGTTGCCGTTTTCAAAGAAGGAAAGCAGCCGTTGCGGCAGCCAATACAAGCTTCCCGGCAGCTTGCCAGCGGCAAAGCCGACGTGGCCGCCGTGGCGCGGATACTCGAGCGTGACCTTCGGCGCGGCGCTGCGCGGCAAGAAGCGCCCGGGCAGGAAAGGATCGTTTTGCGCATTCAGCACCAGGGTCGGCACGGTGATATCTTGCAAGACGTGTTTGGCGCTGGCGCGGTGCCAGTAATCGTCGGCGTCGCGGTAGCCGTGCAGCGGTGCCGTGACGACATTATCGAAGGCGTGCAGATCGCGCGCGGCCAGCATGGCGTCGCGCGCGAACAGGCCGGGAAACTGCTCGAGCTTGGCCAGGCATTTCGGCTTCAAGGTGTTCAGGAACATGCGCGTGTAGAGCCGGTTGGCGCCGGAAGACAGGGCCTTGCCCCCTTGCGCCAGGTCCAGCGGGGCGGACACGGCCGCTGCCGCATCGATGAAATCGGCCTGGTGCTGCGATTGGCCCAGCCAGCACAGCAGGGCGTTGCCGCCCAGCGAGACGCCGGCCGCATACAACTTTCCCGTGGCGCGCGGGCGCAGGCGCTGCACGATCCAATCCACTTCCTGCGCATCGCCCGAATGGTAAAAACGGGGCGCCAGGTTCGCCTCGCCCGAGCAGCCGCGAAAATGCGGCACGGCGCCCGACCAGCCGCGCGCGGCCACCTCGGCCATCAGTGAGCGCGCGTAATGGCTGTTCGACGAGCCTTCCAGACCGTGGAACAGCACCACGAAGGGCTGGCCAGGCTGGCCGTCGACCAGGTCGACGTCGACGAAATCGCCATCGGGCGCTTGCCAGCGTTCGCGGCGGAAGGCCACGGCCGGCTTGGCGAGGCATACGGCCGGATAAATCGTTTGCGCGTGGCCGCCAGGCAGCCACAGCGGGGCGGTGTAGGAAAGAGACAAAGCCATCAGTGCAGGATCTGCGTCCCCGCGGCGTCGGCCGGTGCGCCACCGGGGGCGATGGAAGCGTGGTGCAGCACGATGCGCCAGCCGCGCGGCGTTTTTACATACACATTCGTGGCCAGCAGATGCGCCGGGCCGCCTTCTTCCTGGGTCACGCCTTCGATCACCGTGTGCACCGAACTCATCAGATTGTGCGTTTCATGCAGCTGCGCCGGCACGATGTGCAGGCCGCCGCCGGCCAGGATGGTTTCCCACGAGGCGCGGATGGCGGCATGGCCGATCAGGCGCGCGCCACCCGGGTGGATGCAGACGATCTCTTCATCGTCGGCCCATAGCGCCATCAGCGCTTCGAGGTCGGCGCGGTGCAAGGCATCGTAGAACGCCGCTTCGACTTCGGCGGCGCTGCCATTGAGTTCTTTCAGACGTTTCATGACGACTCCGGGCTGATCGCTATAACTTGATGCAAATAAAAACGGCGCGCTGGGGGCGCGCCGCTGGGCAGTTTAATGATGGCCGGCGCTGGCGCCTTCCTTCAGCGTGTAGGCCGTGCCGCAGTACGGGCACTTGGCGACGCCGTCCTTGTTAAATTCCAGGAACACGCGCGGATGCGACGACCACAGCGGCATGGCCGGGTTAGGGCAGTGGGCTGGCAAGTCTTTACTGTCGAGTTCGACCGCTGGCTGGGTGGTTTTTGTCATCTTGTCATGCTCCGTGAGGCTGTATGGAAGGAAGTCGGCTGCTGCCAAAAGCACGATTTTAACGGATTCAGGCAGACAGCAAAAATCATGGCTAAAATGTCGGCTTGATCATCTTCGGCTGCGGCGCGGTTTTTCGCGACAATATGGCTGCCGTAGCGCCACCCTGACTGGATTTGCCTTGCCGGTATCACCGTTGCGGAGCCGTTCTCCGCGCACCATTGTTGTGCAGTTACCACACTACCTCGGCCGGAGCGCCGCGTGAACGCCGTCCCGGCCGCCAAGGACGACGCCCTGCTGAAAGATGCCTGGCGCGCCGGCCTGAACTTGGGGGCGCCCACCCTGCTGGGCATCGCCGCCTGGGGCATGGTGGTGGGCGTGGCCATGGTGAAAAGCGGCCTGACTGTCGCGCAGGCGGGGGCCATGACCCTGTTTGTCTTTGCCGGCTCGGCCCAGCTCGCGTCCTTGCCCCTGCTGGCCGCGCAGGCGCCCGTGTGGGTGATCTTTGCCACGGCCCTCGTCGTCAATTTGCGTTTTGTCATTTTTTCCGTGCTGCTGGCCCCCCATTTCTCCCATCTGCCGTGGCGCCAGCGCTTTGCGCTCGGCTATGTGGCCGGCGACATCACCGTGGGCCTGTTCCTGCAACGCTACCCCCATGAAACGCCGGACCCGGCCAAGCTGCCTTTCCTGAAAGGCTTGATCTACCCCAACTGGCTGGCCTGGCAAATCGGTTCCTTCATCGGCATCGTGCTGGGCGCCGTCGTGCCGGCCGAATGGGGGCTCGGTTTTGCCGGCACCCTGGCGATCCTGTGCGTGACTGTGCCGCTGATCCTCAGCCGCGCCGCCCTATGCGGCGTGCTGGTGGCGGGCGTGGTGGCCGTGCTGGCCTTCAGCCTGCCGTATAAGCTGGGCTTGCTGGTAGCCGTCGTGGTGGGCATGGTCAGCGCCATGGCCGTGGAAGAATTGACTGAAAAATGGGCAAAACGCCATGATTGACGGCATCGACTGGGGCAGGGCAGACGTGTGGATCGCCATCGCCGTGCTGGTGGTGGCAACGGCCGCCACGCGCAGCACCTTCTGGCTGATCGGCCATCACATCACCATCCCGCGCCGCGTGGGCGAGATGCTGCGCTATGCGCCGGCCTGCGCGCTGGCGGCCATCATCGCGCCCGACCTGCTGATGGAAGAGCAGCAAGTGCACTTCGACTTATCCAATTTGAAACTCTTGTCGGGTATTGCCGCCACGCTCTTTTTCGTGATTCGCCGCAATATGCTGCAAACCATCGTCTTCGGCATGCTGGTTTTCACGGGCTTGCGACTGTTGCATGTTTTTCAGTAAAGCAGGACAAATCGGCGATTTGGTCTGGTCCTTGCGGTAAAATAGCGCACTTCCTTCCACTCGTCATCTGGATCGCCATGTCAGCTGTTCTCAACTTCATCCGTCTGCAAGATTTGATCGCCCAAAATGCACTGCAAGGCAAGCGCGTGTTTATCCGCGCCGACCTGAACGTCCCGCAAGATGACAGTGGCAAGATCACCGAAGATACGCGCATCCGCGCCTCGGTGCCGGCCATTCGCGCCGCCCTTGACGCTGGCGCCGCCGTCATGGTGACGTCGCACCTGGGCCGTCCGACGGAAGGCGAGTTCAAGCCAGCCGACAGCCTGGCGCCCGTGGCGGCACGTTTGTCCGAGCTGCTGGGCCAGGACGTTGCACTGAAACAAAACTGGATCGATGGCGCCGGCCTGGAAAACCTGGTTGCCGGTCAGGTCGTCCTGCTGGAAAACGTGCGCGTCAACAAGGGCGAAAAGAAAAACAGCGATGAGCTGGCGCAAAAAATGGCCAAATTGTGCGATATCTACGTCAATGACGCGTTCGGCACGGCCCACCGCGCCGAAGCGTCCACGCACGGCATCGCCAAGTTCGCGCCCGTCGCCTGCGCCGGCCCGCTGCTGGCCGCCGAACTCGATGCGCTGGGCAAAGCGCTGCACGCACCAGCCCGTCCATTGCTGGCCATCGTTGCCGGTTCGAAAGTATCGAGCAAGCTGACCATTTTGAAAGCCCTGTCCGACAAGGTCGATAACCTGATCGTCGGCGGCGGCATCGCCAACACCTTCATGAAGGCCGTCGGCTTGAACGTCGGCAAGTCGCTGGTGGAAGCGGAGCTCGTTGAAGAGGCGAAAGCCATCATCGAGATCATGGCCAAGCGCGGCGCGCAAGTGCCGATTCCCGTCGACGTCGTGTGCGCCAAGGAATTCTCGCCAACGGCAGCCGCCACCGTCAAGGACGTGGCCGACGTGGCGGACGACGACATGATCCTCGATATCGGCCCGAAAACGGCGGCCCTGCTGGCGCAGCAGATCGCCGCCGCCGGTACCATCGTGTGGAACGGCCCCGTCGGCGTATTCGAGTTCGACCAGTTCGGCAATGGCACCAAGACCCTGGCCCTGGCTATTGCCGACTCGAAAGCTTTCTCGATTGCCGGCGGTGGCGACACCCTGGCGGCGATTGCCAAATACGATATTACCGATAAAATCAGCTATATCTCGACCGGTGGCGGCGCTTTCCTGGAATTCCTGGAAGGCAAGACACTCCCAGCAGTTGAGATCCTGATGCAACGCGCAGGCTGATCCGGCCTGACTGTCGTGCCACCAAGCGCAGCCTGACCGCTGCGCTTTTACCTTGCCGGGCGGCTCAGCCGCCAGGTCTTGCTCACCTTCGCTCGCGCACAAGGACTCCTATGCCACGCGGTACAAAAATCGTAGCAACAATCGGCCCCGCTTCCACTGACTTCGATATCCTGGTCAAAATGATACGTGCGGGTGTCGACGTGGTGCGCTTGAATTTTTCCCACGGCAAGGCGCAAGACCATATCGACCGCGCGGCGCTGGTGCGCCTGGCGGCCGCCGAGTGCGGCCGCGAAGTGGCCATCATGGCCGACATGCAAGGGCCGAAGATTCGCGTCGGCAAGTTTGAAAACACGCGCATCCAGCTCGAAGCGGGCGAGCGCTTCATCCTCGACGCCAAGTGGGGCGAAAACGGTGAACTGGGCAACCAGGAAAGAGTCGGCCTCGACTACAAGGCCTTGCCGCGCGACTTGCACAAGGGTGACGTGCTGCTGCTGAACGACGGCCTCATCGTGCTGATCGTTGAGCGCATCCACGGCAGCGAAATCCACACGACCGTCAAGATCGGTGGCGAGTTGTCGAACAACAAGGGCATCAACCGCCAGGGCGGCGGCTTGTCGGCCCCGGCCCTGACGGCCAAGGATATGGAAGACATCAAGACGGCCATGAGTTTCCAGGCCGACTATCTGGCTATTTCCTTCCCGAAATGCGCGACCGACATGGAAATGGCGCGCCAGCTGGCCAATATCGCCGGCGAACCGTACCACCACAAGCCGATGATGATCGCCAAGATCGAGCGGGCCGAAGCCATTCCTGCGCTGCAAGAGATTCTCGACGCTTCCGACGGCATCATGGTGGCGCGTGGCGACCTGGCGGTCGAGGTGGGCAATGCGGCCGTGCCGGCCTTGCAAAAGCGCATGATCAAGATGGCGCGCGCATCGAACAAGCTGGCGATCACGGCCACGCAGATGATGGAATCGATGATCGTCAACGCCGTGCCGACCCGCGCGGAAGTGTCCGACGTGGCCAATGCCGTGCTCGACGGCACGGACGCCGTCATGACGTCGGCCGAAACGGCCTCGGGCAAGTACCCGATCGAGACGGTGGAAATGATGGCCGCCATCTGCGTGGAAGCGGAACAGTCCGAATACAACAAGCTCGATGCCGATTTCCTCAACGTCACGTTTACCCGCATCGACCAGTCGATCGCGTACGGCGCGCTGTTTACGGCCCACCATTTGCGCGTCAAAGCCATCGTGGCGCTGACGGAATCCGGTTCCACCGCCTTGTGGATGAGCCGCCACAGTATCGACACGCCGATCTATGCACTGACACCCAGCGTCACGACTTTGCGCAAAGCCGCGCTGTATCGCAATGTTCGGGCGTATCATCTGATGCAGAACGCCCCCAGCGCGCAAGTGCTGAAGCAGGCGGAAGAGCTGCTGGTGGCGCAGGGCATCGTCCGCAAGGGCGACATGATCGTCGTCACCTGGGGCGAGCCGATGGGGCAGGTGGGCGGCACGAATGCCTTGAAAATCGTCACGGTCGGCGAATTCGAGTAAGAACGCCCACAAACCGCCCAGGGCGTTGTTGCATTGCCTCGTCGTACTAGTCGTACTGCCTTCGGCAACGCGCCTAGCCCTGAGCAGTTTGCTGGACGTTCTGGTTTTGTTGAAAGAATTCAGGCGCCGCCGCGGTCATCGACCGCGAAGCGCCACAACGGTTTCTATTGTTATCTGGAGTATTACCATGTCTCTCGTATCCATGCGTCAACTGCTGGACCATGCCGCCGAAAACGGTTATGGCATTCCTGCTTTCAACGTCAACAACCTGGAGCAAGTGCAAGCCATCATGGCCGCCGCCGATGCGCTCAACAGCCCGGTGATCATGCAAGCGTCCGCTGGCGCGCGCAAGTACGCCGGTGAAGCGTTCCTGCGCCACCTGATCGACGCCGCCGTCGAAGCGTATCCGCACATCCCCGTCGTCATGCACCAGGATCACGGCCAGTCGCCGGCCGTCTGCATGGCCGCCATCCGCTCGGGTTTTACTTCCGTGATGATGGACGGTTCGCTGGAAGCGGACGGCAAGTCGGTTGCTTCCTACGAATACAACGTGGAAGTATCGCGTGAAGTCGTAAAATTCTCGCACGCCATCGGCGTGACGGTGGAAGCGGAACTGGGCGTGCTCGGTTCGCTGGAAACCATGAAGGGCGACAAGGAAGACGGCCACGGCGCCGACGGCACCATGACCCGCGAGCAACTGCTGACGGACGTGGCACAAGCGGCCGACTTCGTGCAGCGCACCCAGTGCGACGCCCTGGCGATCGCCATCGGCACCTCGCACGGCGCCTACAAGTTCACGCGCAAGCCGACGGGCGACATCCTGGCCATCGACCGCATCAAGGAAATCCACGCGCGCATCCCGAACACCCACCTGGTGATGCACGGTTCCTCATCGGTGCCGCAGGAATTGCTGGCCATCATCCGCGAATTCGGCGGCGACATGAAGGAAACCTACGGCGTGCCAGTCGAGGAAATCCAGGAAGGCATCCGTCACGGCGTGCGCAAGATCAACATCGACACCGATATCCGCCTGGCGATGACGGCTGCGATCCGCAAGTACCTGTTCGAGAACCCGTCGAAATTCGACCCGCGCGACTACCTGAAGCCAGCCCGTCTTGCCGCAGAGCAAATCGTACGCGCCCGCATGCAGGCATTCGGCTGCGAAGGCCAGGCGTCGAAAATCAAGGCCATGCCACTGGAAAAAATGGCCGAGCGCTACAAGGCCGGCGAGCTGTCGCAAATTGTGAAGTAAAATTCTGTCTGGAACGGGCCGGAGGCAATCCTCCGTGCCCGATTTTCTCGACCGGCAGGCACCCCTTGCCTGCCGGTTTCGTTTCATCCAACTATTCCCCCGCTATGAACAGCCTCTATCAGACTTCCATCCACTCCCTGCCATTGCTGGGCCACGGCAAGGTCCGCGACAATTACGCCGTTGGCGACGACAAGATCCTGATCGTCACTACGGACCGCCTGTCGGCCTTCGATGTCGTCATGAACGAGCCTATCCCCGGCAAGGGCAAGGTTCTCAACCAGATGAGCGATTTCTGGTTCGAGAAACTGGGCCATATCGTGCCGAACCACCTGACCGGCGTGGCGCCGGAATCTGTGGTCGCGCCCGAGGAAGTGGAACAAGTCAAGGGCCGCGCCGTCGTGGCCAAGCGCTTGAAGCCGATCATGGTCGAGGCGGTCGTGCGCGGCTACATCATCGGTTCGGGCTGGAAAGATTACCAGGACACGGGCAGCATCTGCGGCATCAAGCTGCCAGCGGGCCTGCAACAGGCGGAAAAACTGCCGGAGCCGATCTTCACGCCGGCGGCCAAGGCCGAGCTGGGCGAGCATGACGAAAACATCAGCTTTGCTGAAATGGAAGAGCGCATCGGCGCCGAACTGGCCGCCAAGATGCGCGACGTCGCCATTCAACTCTACAAGACGGCCGCCGAATACGCTGCCACGCGCGGCATCATCATCGCCGACACCAAGTTCGAATTCGGCCTGGACGACAATGGCGTCATGCATTTGATGGATGAAGTGCTGACGGCCGACTCGTCGCGCTTCTGGCCCGCCGATTCGTATCAGCCTGGCATTTCGCCACCGTCGTTCGACAAGCAATTCGTGCGCGACTACCTGGAAACGCTGACCTGGGGCAAGACCGCACCGGCGCCAGCGCTGCCGGCCGACGTCATCGAAAAAACCCAGGCCAAGTACTTCGAAGCCATCGAACGCCTGACGGGCGAGAAGCTGAAGGCCTGAGATGATTGAGCAAAACAAGCCACTGGTCGGCGTCATCATGGGCTCGTCTTCGGACTGGGACGTGATGCAGAACGCGGTCGCCATGCTGAAACAGTTTGGCGTGCCGTACGAAGCGCAAGTCATTTCCGCGCATCGCATGCCCGACGAGATGTATGCGTACGCGAAAAGCGCACGCGCGCGCGGTTTGCGCGCCATCATCGCCGGCGCCGGCGGCGCGGCCCACCTGCCTGGCATGGTGGCGGCGATGACCATCGTGCCCGTGCTGGGCGTACCCGTGCCGTCGAAATACTTGCGCGGCGAAGATTCCATGCTGTCCATCCTGCAAATGCCCAAGGGCGTGCCGGTGGCCACGTTCGCCATCGGTGAAGCGGGCGCGGCGAATGCGGCGCTGACGGCGGTAGCGATGCTTGCCGCCAATGACGACGCCCTGGCCGAGCGCCTGGAAGCGTTCCGTGCCACGCAAACGGCCGCCGCCAAGGCCATGGTCTTGCCTGATTAATGTGTTTGAAAAATAATGAATAGTAAATCGACTTCCCCATTGCTGCCCGCCGCCAATCCACCGGCGTGGCTGGGCGTGATGGGTGGCGGCCAGCTCGGCCGCATGTTTGCCCAGGCCGCCCAGAGCATGGGCTATCAGGTTGCAGTTCTTGAACCTGTGCTGGAACCGGCCGACACTTGCCCTGCGGGGCAGGTGGCGCAGCGCCTCATCAATGCTGGCTACAGCGATGCAGCCGGTCTCGACGCTCTGGCGGCGCAATGCCTGGCCGTCACCACGGAATTCGAGAATGTGCCGGCCGACAGCCTGTCGCGCCTGGCCGAACGCGTGTTCGTGGCGCCGAACGCCCATGGCGTATCGGTGGCGCAGAACCGCATCGCGGAAAAGCGTTTCTTTGTCGACTGCGCGGCCAAGTCGGGCGTGCTGCCGGCGCCGCACATGGTGATCGCCACGCAAGACGATATCGACGCCATCGGCGACGACTTGTTGCCGGGTATCTTGAAAACCGTGCGCATGGGCTATGACGGCAAGGGCCAGTTCCGCGTGCGCACGCGCGACGAGGTGCGCGCCGCCTTTGCGGAAATGGGACAAGTAACTTGCCTGTTGGAAAAGATGCTGCCGCTGGCGTATGAAGTGTCCGTGCTGACGGCGCGCGGCGTGGATGGCGAATCGGTCGTCTATCCGATCGCCGAGAATGTGCACCGCGACGGCGTCTTGTTTACCACCACCGTGCCGGGCCCGAACGTGTCCGACGATTGCGCCACCAAGGCGCAGCGCGCGGCGCAAGCCATGGTGGCCGAACTCGGTTACGTCGGCGTGCTGTGCATCGAATTTTTCGTGCTGGAAGACGGCAGCCTGGTGGTCAATGAAATGGCGCCGCGCCCGCATAACAGCGGCCACTACACGATGGATGCCTGCGTTACGAGCCAGTTCGCGCAGCAGGTGCGGGCCATGGCGCGCTTGCCGCTGGGCGACGTGCGCCAGCATTCGCCGGCCGTGATGCTCAACATCCTCGGCGACGCCTGGTTTGCCGGCGACAGCGATGTGGTCACTGAACCGGCGTGGGACCAGGTGCTGGCGTTGCCGGGCGCCTGTCTGCATCTATATGGCAAGGACGATCCGCGCCGTGGCCGCAAGATGGGCCATTTGACCTTCATCGCCGCCACGTTGCCGCAGGCGCAGCAGCGGTTGAGCGACGCTTGCCTGATCCTGGGAATCGCGCCGTGAGCGTGCCCGCACAAGACCTGGCGGCGGCCGCTGCCGTGCTGGAAGAGGGCGGCCTCGTCGCCTTCCCGACGGAAACCGTGTATGGCCTGGGCGCCGATGCGGAAAACCCGGCCGCCGTGGCGCGCATCTATGAAGCCAAGGGCCGTCCCTCGGACCACCCGGTGATCGTGCACGTGGCGCCCGGCGCCGACCTGGCGCACTGGTCCGACGATATTCCGCAGGAAGCGCAGCAACTGGTGGCCGCTTTCTGGCCCGGTCCGCTGACCCTGATCGTCAAGCGCGCCGCGCATATCCCCGACGCCGTGTCCGGCGGCCAGGATACGGTGGGTTTGCGCTGCCCGTCGCACCCGGTGGCTATCGAATTGCTACGCACTTTCAAGGGCGGCAAGGGCGGCCTGGCCGCGCCGTCGGCAAACAAATTCGGCAACGTCAGCCCCACCACGGCGCAGCACGTGCGCGATGAATTCGCGGCGGAACTCGACAGCGGCTTGCTGGGCGCGGTGCTCGATGGCGGGCAGAGCGACGTGGGCATCGAGTCGACCATCGTCGACCTGTCGCGCCTGGCCACACATGGTCCCGTATTGTTGCGTCCCGGCCATATCAGCAGCGAGCAGATCGCCGCCGTCATCGGCCGCGCACCGGCTGTTGCCGATGCAGCCGCGCCGCGCGCCTCGGGTACCCTGGAATCGCATTACGCGCCACATACGCCTGTTGCGATGCAGCACAGCGATGACGTGAGCGCCACCTTGAACCGCCTGCTCAACGACGGGCGCCGCGTGGCCCTGATCCATTACTCGGATCTGCCGCCGGCCAGCGCCAGCGTGCGCCTGGCCGCCAAGCCGGAAAACTACGCACATGCGCTGTATGCCTCGCTGCGCACGATGGACCAGGTCGGCGCCGAACTGATACTCGTCGAAGCGCCTCCGACCGGCCCTGAGTGGCTGGGCGTCAATGACCGTTTGCGGCGTGCCGCGTTCGGCTCAAGTGGTATCTTGCAGCAATTCCTGTCCGTCTGAAAAAAGCCCCGCAAGGGGCTTTTTATTGATGCAGCGCAATAGCAATGCTTGCCACGAAACATAGTAAATCCTCCATAATTCAGCAGATCGGCCGCTCGTGACAGGGCGCTGGCGATGTTGTTATTTCGTTGATTTTTAAAACATATTTTCTATACAAGCCTGAGGAACGATGGCATATTAGTTGGGTAGCGAATAGCACGCCCGTTCGTTTAGAAACCAGAAAAAAGACCGAGGAGACAAAATGCATCAAACAAAATTCGCGCTGGCCGTGCTGGCTGCGGCTGTCCTGGCAGGTTGCGGCGGCGCCAGTGGCGGTGATCAAGCCTTGAAAGTCAAATACACGGCGCAGGTGTCGTTCGGCGACAGCCTGTCCGATGTCGGCTCGTATGCCGTGGGTACGGTGCAGGCCAAAGGTGGCGGCAAGTTCACCATCAATGGCGACAATACCAAGATCAATCCTGAACTGACGGGCAAGAACTGGACCGAGCACCTGGCCGCGCAATTCGGCCTGGCCGCGCCATGCGCCGCCGAGACGGGTCTGGAGGGGAATGCGGCGCAAGGCCTTTCCGTACCGCGCGTCAAGCATGCCGGCTGCTACGGCTACGCCATGGGCGGTTCGCGCGTCACCAACCCCGTCGGTCCGAACAACAAATTGACGGGCAGCCCGCTGGGCGCCTTGACCGTCCCCGTGGTGACGCAGATCGCGAACCACCTGGCCGTTTCCGGCGGCAAGTTCAGCGGCACGGAAGCCGTTTTCGTGATGGCCGGCGGCAATGACGTGCTGTTCCAGCTGGGCGCATTGCAAGCAGGTGCGACCGCTGCTGGCCAGGCTGCAGGCGCGGCCGCAGGCGCCCAGGCTTTCGCCACCAACCTGGCCATGGCTCTGGCCGCTGGCGCCACCAACCCTGCGACGGCAGCAGCTGCCATCGGCGCCGCCATCAAGACGGCCAGCGCCGCGCCGGGCGCCACGTCGACGACCATCGTCGGCGCCGCCGTGCAAGCCGCCGTGATTGCCGGCAATACGAATGCCCCAACCCTGGCCCCCGCCCTGGCCGCCAAGGCGCAAGCCGATGCGACGGTGACGGGCAACGCTGCCGGCGCCAAGGCCGGTGCCGATTACGCTGTGGCTCAGGGACCGACGCTGGTTGCCGCCATGAAACAAGCGGGTACCGAACTGGTGGCGCTGGTCAAGGACCAGATCATCGCCAAGGGCGCCAACTATGTCATCGTCAACAATCTGCCTGACGTGGCCGGTACGCCGTCGGGCCTGAGCAAGGATGCCAATACCAAGGCGCTCATCAACGCCATGGTCAGCGCTTTCAACGGCGAACTCAGTGGCGGCCTGAGCGCCAATGCGAAAGTCTTGCTGGTCGACGTGTTTGCCGTCAGCCATGACCAGGCCACCAACCCTGGCCCGTATGGCTTGACCAACGTCAGCGAGACGGCGTGCGACTTGAGCGCGCCAGGCAATATTCTGGGCAGCTCGCTGGTCTGCAATGGCACGAACCTGAAAGCGGGCGACGTCAGCCACTACTCGTATGCCGATGATGTGCATCCTACGCCGTTCAACAACCTGTTGCTGGCCCGTTATGTGGCCAAGGACATGGTTGTGCGGGGCTGGCTGTAAGGATGGCCGCGCCAGCTGCGTCCCCGGGGCGCGGCTGGCGCTGGCAGCGACAAGACTCGATAGCGGAACACTCCGCACACAATGAATCAGGAGACAAGATGAAGAATCGTTTGAATACCGCTGTACGCGTGCTGGCCGCGGCCGCCGCGATGGCCATGGCGACGGGCGCTTCGGCGCAAAGCGCAGGCACCTGGATGGTCAAGGCCGGCGTCAACAAGATCACGCCGCACGTCGACAGTGGCGACATTTCCGCGCCGGCATTGCCGAACACCAAGGCCGACGTCAAGGCGGACACCAAGCCCATCCTGACCTTTGCCTACATGATCACGGACAATATTTCCGCTGAAATGATCTTGGGCGTGCCGTACAAGCATGAGCTGGTCGGCGATGGTTCCATCAAGGGTACGGGCAAGCTGGGGACGGCGGAAGCCTTGCCGCCGACGGCCTTCATCCAGTACCGCTTCTTCCAGCCCAATGCGATGATCCGTCCTTACGTGGGCGCGGGTTTGACATATGCCTATTTCCAGAAAGAAAAAGGCTCGGGCCAGATGACGGCCTTGCTCGATCCGGGTGGAAAACCGGTCACCTACCGCCTGGACAACAAGCTGGCAGGCAGCCTGGTGGTTGGCAGCACCCTGGCGATCAACGAGCGCTGGTTTGCCGACGTGGCCGTGGTCAAGACTTTCCTGAAAACCAAGGCGAAATTCTCGACGGGGCAGACGCAGAGCATCACGCTCGACCCGCTCGCCGTGAGTGTCAGCATCGGGTATAACTTTACCCTGTAAAACAAAAAATCCGCCTCGGCGGATTTTTTTTGTCCCGCTCAGGCTGGCGGTGTATTGAACTTCCCATTGTGGAAGATCAGGGGCGGTTGCGCGGCAAACGCGCATTGTTCCACTTCGCCCACGAAAATGACGTGGTCGCCTTCCGGATAGCGGCTGCGGTTGTGGCATTCGAACCAGGCCGACGCGCCTTTCAGGATGGGCTGGCCTGTGCGCGACAGTTCGTATTCGACGTCGTCGAACGGGTTCGGGGTGCGGCGTGAAAAGCGCGTGGCCAGTTCCGCCTGTTCGGCGCCGAGCACGTTGATGACGTAATGCGAGTTGCCGCTGAAGATGGGCATGCTGTTCGCCACGGAACCGAGGCTCCACAGCACCAGCGGCGGCGACAGCGAGACGGAATTGAAGGAACTGGCCGTCAAGCCGCGGAAACTGCCGTCGGCCAGGCGCGTCGTAATGACCGTCACGCCGGTGGCAAACTGCGACAGTGCCTGGCGGAAATGTGCCGTATCGAATTCTTGCGCTGGCGCGCGGGGAGAGCGTGTGTTCATGGGTGACCTGTCTATTTGCTGACATTATGCCAAAAATCGGCCGCGCCAGCGCAATCGTGGCCGGCATGCCCCTTATGTGCGGTGCACCACGCACCGTTTCAAGCGGCACTGCAGGCCATGGCGCTTTGCGTTACAGTAATGAAATGATACGTCGCAGAGGCGTTGCGGGAGGACATCATGCATCAACAGACGGAAGTGGCGGTATTCGGCGGTGGCTGTTTCTGGTGCCTCGATGCCGTGTACGGGGAAGTGCGCGGCGTGACGCGCGTCGAGGCCGGCTATACGGGCGGCAGCGTACCCAACCCCACATATGAACAGGTGTGCACGGGCGAGACAGGCCACGCGGAAGTGGTGCGCCTGGAATTCGATCCCGCCGTCATCAGTTATCACGACTTGCTGGAAATCTTTTTTACTTTGCACGACCCCACCACCATGAATCGGCAAGGCAACGATGTCGGCACGCAATTTCGCTCCGTCATCCATTACCAGTCGGCGGAGCAGGAAAAGGTGGCGCGCAAGGTGCTCGCCGAGATGGCCGGCGTGTGGGATGCGCCCATCGTCACGCAGCTGGCGCCGGCAGCCACCTTTTATCCGGCCGAGGAGTACCACCAGAATTATGTCGAGCAGCATCCCTTGCAGGGCTATTGCGCGCTCGTCGTCGCGCCCAAGGTGGAGAAATTCCGCGCCATGTATGCGGGGCGCCTGAAGTAAGCGCCCCGCACGTGTCCGTCTGTCAGGGCGTGAGCACGGGCGCCGGCCTTGTTTCCTGCGTATTCTCCTGCGCATACATGTAGTTGCGCGACCAGGGCAAGGTGGACGAACGCCGCCCCGCCTTCACGCAGACGATCTGGTACAGGCTGATCAAATCTTGCTCGAAGGCATAGGCGCAGCCGGCCAGGTAGACGTGCCAGATGCGGAAGCGCCGTTCGCCCGCCAGCGGACGGATCTGCTCGGCATGGGCTTCGAAATTTTCCGTCCACAGGGCGCACGTGCGCGCATAGTGGCGCCGCAGGTTTTCCACGTCCAGCACTTCCAGTCCCCCCTGCTGCATGGTTTTCAGGACATTGCCGATGTGGGCCAATTCGCCGTGCGGGAACACATATTTTTCGATGAATTCGCCGCCGCCGTACGGCGTTTCGCCATTGTCCGGATCGGTCGAGGTGATGCCGTGGTTCATCGCCATGCCGTCCAGCGCCAGCAGCTTGTTGATGATGGAAAAGTAGTTGGGCAAATGTTTCAGGCCCACATGCTCGAACATGCCCACGCTGGTGATGCGGTCGAACTGGCCCGTCACGTCGCGGTAGTCTTGCAGGCGGATATCGATCAGGTGCGCCAAGCCGGCCGCCGCCACGCGCTCGCGCGCCAGCGCGTACTGGTTTTCCGACAGGGTCACGCCCACGCAGCGGGAGCCATATTGCTGCGCTGCACGTATGACGAGCGCGCCCCAGCCGCAGCCGATGTCGAGCAGGGTCTGACCCGGCTGCAGCTGGATTTTCTTCAGGATATGGTCGATTTTCTTGACTTGCGCCTGCGCCAGGGTTTCATCGCCCTGTTCGAAATACGCGCAGGAATACACGAGGCCGGGGTCGAGAAACTGCTCATAGAAGGCATTCGACACATCGTAGTGATAGCGGATGGCTTCCGCATCCTTGCTCTTGTCGTGCGTAAAGCTGCGCACGATGCGGGCCAGCTTGCCTTCCGGCTTCAGGGTATTGCGTGCCAGGGCATTGCAGATGGAAATCATGTCCTGGGCCGTGCCCTTGACTTCGATATTGCCTTCCACATAGGCCGAACCCAGATTCGCCAGCGACGGGTTCAGCAGATAGCGGGCCGAGGCGACGGTTGGCAGGCGGATGGTGACTCTGGGCGCTTCGCTGGACAGGTCGACGTGCTGGCCGTTCCACAATTCTATGCGTAGCGGCAAGGCGGTTTTGCTGCGGATGCTGGCGATCCAGGACTTGAGTTGGTTTTGTACAAACAAAATGGCCTCCAATGAAGCGGCCCCGGCTGGAGCCGCAAATTGAGAAACAATGTCATTTAGTAACTTCTAACGTCATAGCCTACACCGATATTGACCAGCTTGCTTTGCGCCGCCTTGGCTATCCTGCTTATGGTTGCAAGCGTTGCATGCTCCATTGCCCGTCAGCACCGCGCGTAAACACGATGCGGTCGTGGAAGCGCGAACGGCGCCCCTGCCAGAATTCGATGCGCTCCGGCTGCAGGCGGTAGCCGCCCCAGTGGGCCGGGCGCGGCGGCTGCGCGTCGCCAACGGCGGCGGCCACGGCTTCGTAATTGCTTTCCAGCGCGGCACGGCTGTCGATGGGCGCGCTTTGCTGCGAGGCAATCGCCGACAGCCGGCTTTGCAGGGGACGCACATTGAAATACTCGTCGCTCTCGGCCGCCGTGGTTTTTACCACCGTGCCCTCGATGCGCACTTGCCGCTCCAGCTCGCGCCAGAAGAACAGCAGGGCGGCGTGCGGGTTGTGTTCGAGATGCTGGCCCTTGTCGCTGTGGTAATTCGTGTACCAGGTAAAACCCCGCTCGTCGAATTGCTTGATCAGCACGATGCGCGAGCTAGGCTTGCCATCAGGGCTGACGGTGGACAAGTCCATGGCGTTCGGCTCCATCACTTGCGCGTTGATGGCCTCGGCAAACCATTTCTGGAACTGGGCGATGGGATCGGCCAGCACGTCCGTCTCGCTCAGGCTGGACTGGACGTAATCGGTGCGCATGGCGGCCAGCACGGCGGCCGCGTCCGCCACTTCTGGCACATCGGGCGCGATGCCGCGGCGGCGCTGCATGGCCGTGCCCAGCTGCTCCATCTGCTGCGCGCTGAACAGGCGCTTGGCCATGGGCGCCAGCTGGCCCTCTTCCTTGCTCATATGGGCATGGTAGGCGGCAACGTAGGCGGCCACGCCATCGGCGGACAGCTGCGTGCCCGTACCGGCCGCGATCGCGTCCAGTTCCGGGCGCAGGGTCAGCCAGGCCTGGTCCATGCGCTGGTGGTCGGCCAGGATTTCCGGCACCAGGGTCGTCAGCAGGGCGGCATCGTCGCCCGTGGCGGTCGCTTGCAGCATGGGCATCAAGTCCTGCTCTTCATCGTCATGGTGCAGATGGGCGGCTTTATTGAAATATTGCAACACCGCCTTGGCCGCCTGCTGCGCATCCGCCGTGTTGCCGTGCTGCGCCAAATGGCCCAGCAGTTTTTGCAGGGTCGTCAGCTGCTTGCGGATCTTGTCGTGGCAATGCTTGAGCACGGCGATGGGCTGGTCAAAGCCGGGAACGGAGTCGAACAGGGGAGAGGTCATGGCGAGTTCTCGTGGTGGGCGGTGTGGGGGCGTGGCGACAGTACGGCTTGTCGCTGTGTCAATTCGGCTATTTTAGAATATCCGTCAGCGCAGTGTCCGTTAAAATGGCGCCATGCATACCTCCACCAATGAACTAATTTCCATGGACTTGACCGAGATCGATTTTGAGCGGCGTTTCGGCGGCATCGCCCGCCTGTACGGCGCGCCCGCGCTGGAGCGTTTCCGCGCCGCCCATGTGTGTGTGATCGGCGTGGGCGGCGTCGGTTCCTGGATCGTCGAAGCGCTGGCGCGCAGCGCCATCGGCCGCCTGACCCTGATCGATCTCGATAATGTTGCCGAATCGAACATCAACCACCAGATCCAGGCCATGAGCGACACCATTGGCCAGGCCAAGATTACGGCCCTGGCTGAACGCATCGAACTGATCAACCCGTTTTGCCAGGTCACGCAGATCGAGGATTTTATTACCCCCGATAATCTGGACCAACTGCTGGGCGGGCGCGATTTCGACTACCTCGTTGATGCCATCGACAATGCCAAGGCGAAAGCGGCCGTGATCGCATATTGCCGCGCGCGCAACATTCCCATGCTGACCATCGGCAGCGCGGGCGGGCAGACGGACCCGACCCTGATCGCCGTGCGCGACCTGTCGAAAACGGAACAGGAGCCGCTGCTCAAGCGAGTACGCAAACTCTTGCGTACCGAATATGGTTTCCCCCGTGGCGTGAAAAACAAATTCAATGTCGACGCCGTGTTTTCCATGGAGCCGTTGAGCACCCCCGAGAGCGCTGAAGCGTGCGCCATCGATGGCGGCGCGCCCGCCGGCGTCACTGGCCTGAACTGTGCGGGCTTCGGTTCCAGCGTGGTGGTGACGGCCAGCTTCGGCATGGTGGCGGCCGCGCATGCGCTGAAAAGCTTGCGCCAGGACAAATTAGCCGAGGTAGCTGTGTCGATACCGGACGCCGCCTAGCTTAATTTCCTGCTGGCCAGGATGCGGTAGTCGCCGCTGCTCTTGAGCGATTCCACCAGCACCAGCTCGTCCGCCAGCCAGGCGATGGGCGCGAAGTCCCCGATGGCCGGCGGCGGCGCCTGGCGCGCCAGGGTCACGTGCGGCGTAAAACGGTCGTGCTCGAAGCGGGGCGCCAGTCCCTGTTCCGCCAAGTTACGCATGCAGGCCGAGCGCAAGTCCAGCAGGGCGGGCGACGGCTGCGCCAGGGCGGCCCAGGCCAGCGCCAGCTTCGTAAAATGGCTGGCGTGATCGAACAGCAGGGGCATGGGATGCGCCGGTGTGTGCGCCAGAATATCCAGCAGAGGCGGCAGGTCGCTGGCCGGGCGCTGGCCCAGGAAGGCCAGGGTCAGGTGCAGCTTGTCCGGACGCACGGGTTTGCCTTCCAGACGCGCCTGCCAGGCGGCCAGGGCCGCGCGCGTGGCCGCATCGGGCCACAGCGCGTAAAACAGGCGGGGGCAGTGTGTATCGGGCGACAAGTTTTTCCTATCGTTGCGGCGGTTTGCTATTATTGGCGTTCCCTGCCCACTTGCACTGGCAGGGATCTTACCGAAACTCACTGAAAGAATACATCATGACGCGTAGCTCCGTTTTGTTTGCCCTGATCTGCTCCGTCGCCGCGTCGCTGGCGCAGGCACAGGCGCCAGCGCCTGTTCCCGCCTCGGCCGTCTCGCTGAGCCCCGGCCCTGTCGCCGATAAATTGATCCTGATCGACAACAAGGTCGGCACGGGCAAGGAAGCGTCCGTCGGCAGTAACGTCACCGTGCACTACACGGGCTGGCTGTACCGTCCGCTGGCGAAAGATTCGCGCGGCAAGAAGTTCGACAGCTCCGTCGGTCGTGGCCCGTTTGACTTCCCGCTCGGCAAGGGCATGGTCATCAAGGGTTGGGACCAGGGCGTGGCCGGCATGAAAGTGGGCGGCAAGCGCACCCTGATCATTCCAGGCGAACTGGCCTACGGCCCGCGCGGCGCCGGCAATGGCGACATTCCGCCGAACTCGGCACTGATCTTCGACGTGGAATTGCTGGACGTGAAGTAATTGTTCAGTTTGGCGGCGGCGCATGCCCGCGCCGCCGCCATTTACGCTCTGAAACGCGGTAGACTGGGTTCTCCTGAAATTGCTGTGGAGACCACCCCCATGAACATCGCCAACGACGTCACTGAACTGATCGGCAACACCCCCTTGGTGCGCATCAACCGCATCGCCGCCGGCAGTGTGGCCACCATCCTGGCCAAACTCGAATTCTACAATCCCGCGCACAGCGTCAAGGACCGCATCGGCCTGGCCATGATCGTCGCCGCGGAAGCCGCAGGCAAGATCCATTCCGATACCGTCATCGTCGAGCCCACCAGCGGCAACACGGGCATCGCGCTGGCCAT
The DNA here is from genome assembly GCF_033949445.1 of Janthinobacterium sp. GMG2. Taxonomy (NCBI): domain Bacteria; kingdom Pseudomonadati; phylum Pseudomonadota; class Betaproteobacteria; order Burkholderiales; family Oxalobacteraceae; genus Janthinobacterium; species Janthinobacterium sp. GMG2. The sequence continues at coordinate 284,507 of NZ_JAXAWA010000001.1, forward strand.
GGTATGCGCCGCGCGCGGCTACCGCTGCACCCTCGTCATGCCCGACACCATGAGCCGCGAGCGCCGCATCCTGCTGCGCGCCTATGGCGCCGAGCTGGTGCTTACGCCCGGCAGCGAAGGCATGCTGGGCGCCATCCGCAAGGCCGAGGAACTGGTGGCGGCCGATCCGCGCTACCTGATGCTGCAGCAATTCAACAATCCCGCCAATCCCGCCATCCACCGCGCCACGACGGCCGAGGAAATCTGGCGCGACACGGATGGGCAAGTGGACATCGTCGTTGCCGGCGTGGGCACGGGCGGCACGATTACCGGCATCGGCGAAGTGCTGAAGGAACGCAAGCCCGGCCTGCAAGTGATCGCCGTGGAACCGGAAGCGTCGCCGATGCTGTCGAAGGGCACCAAGGGACCGCACCCGATCCAGGGCATCGGCGCCGGTTTCGTGCCGCAGATTTTGAACACGGCCATCTATGATGAAATTATTTGCGTCAAGAACGACGACGCCTTCGCCACGGCGCGCCTGGCCGCCAGCGATGAAGGCTTGCTGGTCGGCATCTCGTCGGGTGCCGCCCTGTGGGCTGCCCTGCAAGTGGCGCGCCGTCCGGAAAACGCGGGCAAGCACATCGTCACCATCATCCCGTCGTTCGGCGAGCGCTACCTGAGCACGGCTTTGTACGCGGGCTTGGGCGACTGATTTGTAAATAGTAGGGACAGATCTGTCCCTTCCGCCAGCGCCCGGTTGCCTGCGTCGCCCGGGTGCAGGTGGTCGCCCGAGTCGTAGACGGGCAGCAGGCGCAGCGGGTGCGCAGGGTCGCGCGCCAATGCGTCGAAGTCGAGCACCGCATCAAAGCTGCCGCTGGCGCGTATCCACGCATTCAATTGCTGGCGCAGCGCATCTTTTTCCGGCTGATAATAGTTGCTCAAGGGCGTGCCGGGCAGGGCGCCGGCGAACGGCGTCAGGGTGGCCGCGATCACGCGCACACCGCGGCTGTGCGCCTGGGCGATCAGTTGGGTGTAGCCGTTTGTTAACTCCTCCAACGTCGGCCGTTTTGACCGTGGCGCAAACGCCGTGCCGGGCCAGCTGATGTCATTGATTCCCAACAAGACGATCACCGTGCGCACGCCTGGTTGCGCCAGCACGTCGCGCTCGAAACGGGCCAGGGCATTGTCTCCCATGCCATCGGACAACAGCCGCGCACCGGAAATGCCCGCATTGATCACGGCCACGCCGTGCGGCGCCAGACGCTTGGCCAGGAAATCGGGCCAGCGCGCATCCATCCCCAGGCTGGCAGTGGCGCCATCGGTAATTGAATCGCCGAGGATGGCCACAGTTTGCGCTCCCTGCGCCCCCGGCGCCGCTTCCACCTGGATGGCACTCAGTACAAGGCGGGCCGTGGTGGTCTGCACGCCGGGCGCGTCATCGATGCGCGCGGTCCGCGTCTGGTCCTGCGGGGCGATCCACGCCGTCTCGCGCCCATCCCAGTGAAACGTGGAGACGGGACTGGCTTGCGGCAGGTGGATGCTCACCGTCAGGCGAGCCAGGTCCGGCACGGACAGGTCAACGGGGTCGCTGACGAGCGGCGCGCCCGGCGCCACGCTGGCTGCCGGCTGGCCGGAAAATGTGAGCGTGCGCAGGCTGCCCGCTTCGATGGCCGAACCGGAAGAGGCCAGCGCCACGGTGGCCGCGCCGATGCGTAGCGGCACCTTGCCATACGCATTCGACAGCACGATGCGCACGCGCGGGCCGCCCACGCTGAGGCGTGCCACCTGGCGCACGGTGTGCCCGTGCAGCACGGCGGGCACATTGCTGGGGAACAGGAAATCGCTGCTCCACACGGCTTGGGGGCTGGCCGTCCAGCTGGCCAGCCAGGAGGTATCGCCATTGGCTGCCTGGACGGGGCTAGTGCTCAGCGCCAGGCTCAGCAGGATGGCGGGGAAGAGGGACAATCGTTGCATGGCGGCTCGCTTCATCAAGGGGAATGCCTGCATGATGAAAGCAAAGCCATTTATGTACTAGACTATCTCATCGAAGAACATTTATGAGTTGAATTCACAATGGCCAGACTGGAAGTGAACCGCTCCGGCGAGCTGGAAGTGTTCGTGCGCGTGGTCGAGCTCGGCGGCTTTTCCGCTGCCGCGCGCGCCTGCGGCATGACGCCGTCGGCCGTCAGCAAGCTCGTCTCGCGGCTCGAAGAGCGCCTGGGCGCGCGCCTGCTGAACCGCTCCACGCGCCAGCTGCAGCTGACGGCCGAGGGTTGCGGCCTGTACGAACGGGGACAGCAAGTGCTGGCGGCGCTGGACGAGGCCGAGCGCTGCGCTGGCGTGCAGGACGTGCCGCGCGGCAGAATCAAGGTCAATGCGAACGTGCCCTTCGGCCAGCATTTCTTGTTGCCGCTGGCGCCGTTGTTTCTCGAACGCTATCCCGAGGTGACGCTCGACATCGTGCTCACGGACGCCGTCGTCGATATCCTCGAGCAGCGCACGGACGTGGCCGTGCGGGCGGGGCCATTGAAAAGCTCCAGCCTGCTGGCGCGCAAGCTGGGCCAGACGCGCATGGTCATCGTGGCATCGCCAGCCTACCTGGCGCGGCGCGGCACGCCGCAGCTAGCCACCGAGTTGGTCTCGCACAATCTGCTCGACGCCAATTACGCGCGCGCCCGCTCGGGCTGGCCGCTGCGCCTGCCCGAGGGTGACGTCGTCGTGCCGGTCACGGGCAATGCACAGGCCAGCGATGGCGAAGCCTTGCGGCAACTGGCGCTGGCGGGACTGGGACTGGCACGCCTGGCCGCTTTCCAGGTGCGCGCCGATATCGCGGCCGGCCGGCTGCAGGCCGTGCTGGAAGAGTGCAATCCCGGCGACAGCGAGGAAGTGCATGCCGTGTTCGTGGGGCAAGGCGGGCATGTGCCGCTGCGCGTGCGCGTGTTTCTCGATTTCCTGGCGCAGCACGTCGAGCTGGGCTGAGGTTGTCCAAGCGCATTAGGCTACAGGCAGGCACGGCCGCGCAGTACAATATCGGACGGGCCGCAATGGTTCGGCCCGTATTGTGCCTTTGAATGGAAATATGTTCCTGGTAAAACCTGAACGCCGCCGCCTGCTGCAGGTGGGCGCAACCGTGGCTGTCATCGCGCTGGGCCTGGCTTCGCGCGCCTTTCCCCAATTCGTCCCTGCCGCGCTCGGCAAGTATCCGGGCGACGCCCTGTGGGCCATGATGATCGTCTTTGCGCTGGGCATTGTCGCCACGCGCATGCGCACGTGGCAGCTGGCGCTGACGGCCTTGCTGATCTGCTTTGCCGTGGAATTCGGCCAGCTATACCAGGCGCCGTGGATCGTCGCGTTGCGCGCGCATCCGCTGGGACACCTGGTGCTGGGCTCCGCCTTCGGCTGGGTCGACCTGATCGCCTACACGGCGGGCGTGGCGATCGCGGCGCTGGTGGATCAAGCGGCGCTGTTCAAGCGCCGCTAATCCTGATTACTTGACGTTACCTTCCGCGTCGCGCAATTCGACGGGCGCCAGCTTCAGCTTCGACAATTGCGGAGCGATCTTCGCCTTGTCGCCCACGCCGATGACGATCAGCTTTTCCGGCTGCAGGTATTTCTTCGCCACCTGCTGCACCTGCTTGTCCGTCACGCTGGCAAAGCGCTGCGGCAAGGTCGTGTAGTAGTCGAGGCCCAGGCCGTAGATATACGTGTTGGCCATGCTGGCGCTGATGCTGGCATTCGTGTCGAACTGGCCGGGCAAGGACAGCACTTGCGAGTTGCGCGCATTCGCCAGTTCTTGGCGAGGCAAGGGTTTTGCGATCATGGCGCGGATTTCCCTGACGGTTTCCGATACGGCCGGGCCCGTCACATCGGTGCGCACGCTGGCGGCAATCGAGAACGGTCCAGGCTGATTGCGGTACTGGAATTGCGAACGCACGCCATAGGTGTAGCCCTTTTCTTCGCGCAAGTTGGTGTTCAGGCGGCTGGTAAACAAGCCGCCCAGCGCCGCGTTCATCACTTGCAGCGGTGCGTAATCAGGCGTGGCGCGCGGCACGGCGATGGTCGACAGACGCACGGCCGTTTGCGGCGCGCCTGGCTTGTCGACCAAAATCAATTTTGCCTTCGTCGTCTGCGGCGCTGCGGCCACGGATGGCGCCACCGTGCCTGCCTTCCAGCTGCCAAACTTCGCTTCGGCCAGCGCCTTCAATTCCGCCTCGCCGATATCACCCGAAACGATCAGCGCCGCATTGTTCGGCAGGTAATGCTGCTGCCAGAAACCTTGCAAGTCGGCGCGGCTGGCCGCTTTCAGCGCCGCTTCCGTGCCCAGCTGAATGTAGCCATACGGATGCTGCGGGCCATACAGCGCCGCCGCTTCCACGCGGGCCGCCACCGCGCCCGCGTTTTCGCGCTGCTGCGCCAGTTCGCCGATGCGGCTGGCACGCTGGCGCTCGACTTCTTCTTGCGGGAATTGCGGGTGCAGCACCACGTCGGCCAGCACGTCGAGCGCTTGCGGGAACGTGGCTTTGAGCGACGTCAGCTGGGCGAACGACGCGTCCACGCCGGAGCCGGTATTGAGCAGGGCGCCCAGCTGCGCCACGTCATCGGCGATTTGCGGCGCGCTGCGCGTGGCCGTGCCTTCCTGCAGCAATTGCGCCGTAAAGCTCGACAAGCCCGGCTGCGCCAGCGGATTGGCGCCCGAGCCGCTTTTCACCACAAGCTGGCTGGACACGAGCGGCACGGCCCCGTTGTAGTGGTGGATCACGGTCAGGCCGTTCGCCAGGGTGAACGATTTTCCTTGCGGTAAAACAATCTTCGGTGCGGGACCGGCCTTCGGCACGGCATTGCGCCATGGTTCGTCCGCATTGATGGCCGTGCCAGGCGCAGGCTTGACCTTGCCCGGCGCCGGCGTCGGCACTTCCGCGCCCAGGTCCGGCGTGCCGGGCACGCCATAGACGACCACGCGCGACTGGTTCTTCAGGTACTGGTCGACGGCGCGCTGCACGCCGGCCGCCGTCACCTGGCGGTAGCGTTCGATATCCTTGGCCAGATAGCCGGGGTCGCCCACGTACTGGTTGTATTCGTTGAGCAAGTTGGCCACGCCGTGGCCGCCCATTTTTTCCACCTGGCTCAGCATGCTCGTCTCGATGCTGTTGCGCGCGCGCTCCAATTCTTTCTCGGTCGGGCCCTTGGCGCGCAGCTGTTCCAGTTCCGCCTGCAGGGCTTGCTCGATTTCCTCGGGCTTGCGGCCCGGGCGCGCCGTCGCGTCGATGGTGAAAATCGACGTGAGAGCGTTCGAGCCCTGGCTGGCGCCCACGTCCTGCGCGATCTGCTTGTCGTACACGAGGGATTTATATAAACGGCTGGACTTGCCGCCGGCCAGGATGTGCGCGGCCATCGACAGTTCCGCGTCGTCCCTGGTGTAGGCGGACGGCGTCAGCCAGGCCATGAAGACGCGCGGCAACTCGACCCGGTCCTGTACCACGATGCGGCGTTCCTGCGTGATGGGCGGCGTCACGACATTCGGTTTCGGCACGGCCGGGCCGCTCTTGAAGCTGCCGAAGTATTTATTGACCAGTTCCTTGGTCTTCGCCTTGTCGATGTCGCCCGCGATCACGAGGCTGGCATTGTTGGGCCCATAGTATTTGCTGAAGAAATCCTTGATGTCGGCCAGCTTCGCGTTCTGGATGTCCGCGTGCGAACCGATGACGCTGGCGTAATACGGGTGGGTCTTGGGAAACAGCTGGTGGTACAGCGCTTCCTGCACGATGCCGTACGGCGCATTCTCCACGCTTTGGCGGCGCTCGTTGCGCACGACGTCCTGCTGGTTCGTCAGCGCCGTCTGGTCGAGCACGTCGAGCAGATAGCCCATGCGGTCGGAATGCGTCCACAGGGCCAGTTCCAGCTGGTTCGACGGCACCGTGTCGAAATAATTGGTGCGGTCGAAATCCGTGCTGCCGTTGGAATCGGTGGCGCCCGCGCCTTCGAGCAACTGGTCGGCCATGCCGCGCGGCACGTGCTTGGTGGCGGCAAACATCATGTGCTCGAACAAATGCGCAAAGCCCGTCAGGCCCGGCGCTTCATTGGCCGGACCCACGTGGTACCAGATGTTGACGGCCGTGACGGGCAATTTATGGTCTTCCACGAGAATGACGTCCAGGCCGTTCGGCAAAGTGTATTTTTCGTAGGCGATATGGGGCACGGACGTTGCACCTGTCGTGACGGCCGCATCGGCGGCATGGGCGAGGGTGAGCGGGGCGCCGTACAGCGACAGCAGCAGGGCGGGAATGGCCAGCAGTTTGATCGGTTTCATGCATGCTTCCAGGGATGGGTGGAGAAGACGCTGCGGCTCGCTCGTGGCTGGCGCAGCGCGACGGTGCTACGGTCGGTGCTACAGTTTATACAGCAGGGCCGCGCCGCCCAGCACCAGCAGCGCGCTGGCGATGGAGACGATGGCAGCCGCGCCCAGCAAGCGCCATTCGCGCGGAGAAAACCAAGCGGCGGATAGGGGCTCTTGCGGCGCAGGCTGGGGCACGGCCGCAGGCAAGCCGCCCGCCGCGCGCGCCTGGGCCGCCAGCGCCTGCGTGGCGGCGTCGAGCAGGGCCAGCTGGCGCTCGACGGTTTCCGCCAGCACGGCTTCGTTCAGCGCCACGAGGGCGAATATCGGGTCGTCGACGTCGACCTTGATGCCCGTCTTGTCGAACACGTGGCTGCGCAGTTTGTGCTGGTCCATCTACCACTGCACCTTGTCGAGCTGTTCGAAGATGTCGCGGTAGACGACCTTGATGCGCTGCTTTTCCATGATGTTGAACTTGTCGTTCTGCAGCACTTCCTGCATCGTCAGGCGCGCCGTGTTCATTTTCTTGACGTCCGCGCCGAAGGTGTCGGGATTGCGCTGGCTCAAGGTGATGCTGCCTTTCACGCGCGCGCGGTTGTCGCTGTACGACTGCGATTCGACGAATTGCTTGCCGGACGCCGATTGCAGCAGGCCGAAGTGTTCGTTTTGCCACAGCACCAGCGGCACCTTCGTCGATTGGGCTGTCGCGACAAAACCCGTGGCCGTGTCATGCAAGGTATCGCCGCCGCCGACGATGGTGTGGATGTAGACCTTGCGGCCCGATTCTTCCAGCAGCGAAAAACAGTCGTTTTCCAGCAGGTAGCCCATCAGCGGCGAAAACGTGTTCGCGCCATTGTCGATCACGCAGTTGCCGTCCGTGTCGAGAATGTCGATCATCAGCGCGTCGAAGCGTTTCGGGTCGATGTTGCGCGCATCCGTCATCACAGGCACGTGCTTGACGTTCATCGCCTTGTAGCGCGAGAACGTGGCGTTTTCCTGATCGGTGTCATAGCAGCGCAAAGGCGTGTCGTCCTTGCCGCCTATCCACTGGGCCAGCAGGGTCGAGACGAGGGTCTTGCCGATGCCACCCTTGCCCTGCAGGATGAAATGTACCGTGTTTTGCATTGCGACTACTCCAAGTTGTTGCGTCAGTGACAATCAAAGATCCGTGACAGCGGCGACTGGCATTTTTACCACAATCCTTTGCAAATATGCCATGCGGAACAGCGAATCTGGTTATGATGTTAATCAGGATACCATTGATGTAGAGCAAGTTTTGTGTGAAAAATCCACCCCAGAGTGTGAACGAGGACGCAGTGCCGATCTCCAGTCTCGATAAAGCCGACATTGACCGTCTGAATCAGCAAGCCCTGTCTTGCCTGGTCGGCAACCGCCGCCAGGCGCGCCGGCTGGCGCAGATGGCGCTGGCGGCGGCGCAACGGCAACAGTATGCACGCGGCGGCGCGTATGCGGAACTCAATCATTGCTGGCTCGCGTATTACGCGGGCGAGGCCGAACCGTCATGCGAGCGCCTGGGCGCGTATTTCCAGCACAGCGGCGATCTGGAGGGGGGCATGGAAGTGGCCGCCCTGCAGGGCGCGTATGCGAGCCGGCGCGGCGATTTTGCCGATGCCGAGCAGCATTTCCTGCAGGCGCGCAGCCAGGCCGCGCAGATACCCGACTCGCTGCACAAATTCATGCTGTATGCGCGCCTGGGCGTCGATGCCCTGAACCGTGGCGATACGCAGGACGGCCCGCGCAATTTCCTGCTGGCGCTCGACATCGCCGAGCGCTTCGGCAGCCCCGCGCACCGGGTCAACAGCCTGTCGAACCTGGCGTCGTCGCAGCATGACCTGGGCAACGATGAAGACGCGATTCCCCTGCTGGTCGAGGCGCTCGAAATCATCGGCACGCAAAAGCTCAAATACCAGCAAACCATCGTGTCGGCCAACCTGGCCATGTGTTTATTGGCCACTGGCAAGCCGGCCGAGGCGCTGGCGCTGGTGGAACCGTTTTACGAGTGGCCGGAAGAAGACCTGGCCGTGCGCGCCTTTCTTTTCTGCATCGCCGCCCACGCCGCGATCCTGCTGCGCCAGCCCGACAGTGCCCTGCAATTGCTGTTGCGGGCCGAAGAGTACGCGCGCCGGGGCCAGGACCTGGAAGAGCAGATGCATGCGTGGCTGGTGCGCGGCAAGCTCGACTTGCACGCGGGCCAGACGGCGCAGGCGCTGGCGTCGCTGACGCAGGCGCACAGCCTGCTGAGCTGGACGCGCAATCCGTTTCACCAGCAGCAGATCCTGCGCGGCTTGTCCGACATCAATGCCCAGCTGGGCGAATGGCAGGCCGCGTATGGTTTCCTGCAGCAATACCAGGCCGCGTACGAGGCCAGCAGCAAGTCGGCGCGCGCGTCGCGCAGCCTGATGCGCAATCTGGAAAAGGAAATGCACAGCCTGAAAGCCGAGCGCGACAAGGCGCTGGAGCTGCAGGCCGCGCGCGAATCGGAAAACGTCAAGCTCGAACACCTGAACCGCGAACTGGCGCACCAGATCCTGCACGTCAATTCCCTGCAGGATAGCCTGAAGGAGCAGGCCATGCGCGACCACCTGACGGGCCTGTACAACCGCCGCCATTTTGAAACCTGCCTCAATGCCATCCTGCACGAGGCCGATGCGGATGCGCCCGTGGCCATCGCCATCATCGACCTGGATTTTTTCAAGCGCGTCAACGATACCTACGGGCACAACTTTGGCGACGAAGTGCTGATCCAGTTCGCGCGCCTGGTGGAAGGCCAGCTGCGCGGCACCGATATGGTCTGCCGCTATGGCGGCGAGGAATTCTGCCTGCTGTTGCGCGAAGCCGACAGCCTCATCGCGGCGCACAAGATCGACGATATCGCCGCGCGCTACCGCCAGCTGCTGATCCAGCAGGCGCCGCACAGCTTGACGGGCTGTACCTTTTCGGCCGGCATCGCTGAATATCCGCGCCACGGCGCCGGCCGCCACGAATTGCTGATGCGCGCCGACAGCGCGCTGTATGCGGCCAAGCAGGCGGGCCGCGACCGCGCCTGCATCGCCGACGCTACTGGATAAAGCGCAGCAGTTCGCGCAGCGCGTGCGCCACGGCCTGCTCGCGCACGGCCTGGCGGTCGCCCGAAAATACCAGCCGCTGCGTCTGCACGCGCCCGTCCATGGCCCAGCCGAAGCAGACGGTGCCGACGGGCTTGCCCGGCACGCCGCCCGTGGGGCCGGCGATGCCCGTGGTCGAGACCGCCACCTGGGCTTCGCTGTGGACCAGGGTGCCTTGCGCCATGGCGGCGGCGACTTCCTCGCTGACGGCGCCGTGTGCGGCGATCAGTTCGGCAGGCACGCCCAGCATGCCGCTCTTGGCCCCGTTGGAGTACGTAACAAAACCCCGTTCGAACCAGGCGCTCGAGCCCGAGATATCGGTGACGGCCTGCGCCACGCCGCCGCCCGTGCACGATTCGGCCGTGGCCAGCAGCAGGCCTTTCGCCTGCAAGGCCAGGCCGACTGCGGTGGAGAGGGGGACGAGTTCGTTGCTCATGGATGACTCCTGCATGCGGTGAAAATGGTGGCAAGACTGTAGCATGGCCGACGGCAAAAGAAACTTTCCCCGGTACCAGCGAAAATGCGTACACTCTTTTATACATTTGCTACCACTTCGGGCCGGCAGGCGCTCTGTCGCTGCGCCACCCGGGTGCGCATCGCTCGAACAGGCAAGCGGCATGGTGCCGCGCCTTCGTATGCATTATCTTTACTCGGTTGTCATGGTAATTCTGAACTGGACCTGGTGGCGTCATCCTGGCCCCTTGCGCCGCCCCGCGAGCGGTGCCGCTTGCCGTTCCCTGCGCTGGGGCTGGCTATTGCTGCTTTTGGGCGTGCTGTGCGCCGATGCGCGATCGCAGGTGCCGGGGGAGCTGGAACGCCAGGTCAAGGCCGGGTATCTGTACAAGTTCGCCGGCTATGTCGAATGGCCCGACGGCAGCTTTGCCCGGCCCGACTCGCCGCTGGTGATCGGCGTGGCGGGCGCCGATGCGCTGGCCGAGCAGCTCGAACAGAGCGTGGCCGGGCATAGCGTCAACGGCCGTGCCGTGCAGGTGAAGAAAGTACGCCGCGGCGAAGCGCTGGCCGGGCTGCACGTGCTGTACCTGGGCGCGCTGGAGAAAACGGCGCTGCAGGAAATGCTGGCCGCCAGCCGTGGCCTGGCGTTGCTGACGGTGTCCGATTCGGATGAGGTCTACGCGATGGGCAGCATGATCAATTTTGTGATGGCCGAAGACAAGGTCCGCTTCGACGTGGCCTTGAAACCCGTGGCGCAGGCGCATATCCGCATCAGCGCGCGCATGCTGCTGGCCGCCTACCGCGTGCAGACTGGGGGCGCCTAGATGATCAGACTGCGTTCCATCCGCCACAAGCTGATGTCGGTGGTCTTGCTGACCACCCTGGTGGCGCTCGTCATTTCGCTGGGCACCATCGTCGTCTACGACTTGCGTGCCTACCACCGCAACCTGGTGGCCGACATCAGTACCCAGGCCGAGCTGCTCGGGCACATGAGCTCGGCCGCGCTGGCCTTCGACGATGAACGCCTGGCGCTGGAAAACCTCAATTTGATGCGCATCCGCCCGCGCGTGACGGCCGGCGCCCTGTACAAGGCCGACGGCAGCCTGTTTGCCAGCTACCGCGCGCATCAGCACGTGGGCGAACTGCCGGCGAAGGCGGGCCAGGAAGGCGTCAGCATCGCGGGCAAATCCGTCGAATTGTTCAAACCCATCGTCGACAATGGCGAACTGCTGGGCACCGTGTATCTGCGCGCCGATTACGAGCTGGCCGGCCGCACGGCCGATTACCTGGCCATCGCGCTGGGCGTGACGGTGCTGGCGCTGCTGGTGGCCTTGCTGCTGCTGCGCCGCCTCGATTTCGTCATCACGCAACCGATCCTCGACATCGCCGACGTGGCGCGCGAAGTGATCGAGACGGGCGATTATTCGCGCCGCGCGCGCAAGCTCAGCGTCGACGAAGTGGCGCAGCTGGTCGATTCCTTCAACAAGATGCTGGCCGAGATCGAGCTGCGCACGCAGGCGCTGGAGCGCTCGAACGGCGAGCTGGCGCGCGAAGGCGAGCAGCGCACCGAGGCGCAGCAGGAAGTCATGCGCCTGAACCAGGAACTGGAAGTGCGCGTGCACGAGCGCACGATGCAACTGGAAATGACGAATGGCGAACTGGCCATGGCGATGGAAGAGGCGCGCAGCGCCAACTACGCCAAGTCGGCGTTTTTGTCGTCGATGAGCCATGAATTGCGCACGCCGCTCAACGCCATCCTGGGCTTCGCGCAAATCCTCAGTTCCGACCGCCTGCCGTCGACCCTGGAGCAAAAGAAGGAGTTCGCCGGCCATATCCTGAAATCGGGGCGCCACCTGCTGACACTGATCAATGAAATCCTCGACCTGGCCAAGGTGGAATCGGGCACGGTCAGCCTGTCGCTGGAACCGGTGGGTCTGGACGCCATCTTGCAGGAATGCCGCGACATGATCGCGCCGCTGGCCAGCCAGCGCGGCATCGGCATGACCTTCCCCGACGCCTGCCCCCTGAACGTGCTGGCCGACCGCACGCGCCTCAAGCAAATCCTGTTGAACCTGTTGTCGAATGCGCTCAAGTACAACCGCGAGCAGGGGCAGGTGGCCATCGATTGCGCGCCGCAGGCGGGCGGCCGGGTGCGCATCAGCGTGCGCGATACGGGCGTGGGCCTCGACGGCGAGCAGGTGGCGCTGCTGTTCCAGCCGTTCAACCGGCTGGGGCAGGAGGGCGGCACGGAGGAGGGCAGCGGCATCGGCCTGGTGGTCACCAAGCGCCTGGTGGAACTGATGGATGGCAGCATCGGCGTGACCAGCGCACCCGGCGAGGGCAGCACCTTCTGGATCGAGCTGCGCGTGGTCGACGCCTTGCCCATGCCTGCGGCACCCGCCTTGCCGCGGCCGGACCTGGCCGGGGCGCTGCTCGATCACAGTGCCCCCGTGACCTTGCTGTACGTGGAAGACAATCCCGCCAACCTGACCCTGGTCGAGGAAATCGTGCGCTACTGCCCGCAATTGCATCTGCTGACGGCCACCGATGGCCGCCTGGGCGTGGAAATGGCGCGCACGCACCTGCCGCAGCTGATCCTGATGGACATCAATCTGCCGAACGTGAATGGCACGGACGCGCTGAAACTGCTGCGCGCCGATCCGCGCACGGCGCACATCCCCGTCATCGCCCTGACGGCCAACGCCATGCCGGGCGACGTCGAGCGCAGCATGGCGCTGGGGTTCTACCGCTATCTGACCAAGCCGATCAACCTCGATGAATTTACCGAGGCGATCAACAGCACCCTGGCCTATGTGGCGCAGCAGCGCCGGCAGAAGGGAACAGGCGCGCCATGATCAGCCAGGCCGATATCTACGCGGCGAAAATTCTCCTCGTCGACGACCAGGAAGTCAATCTGCGCCTGCTCGAGCATTTGCTGCAAAGCGGCGGCTACACGGCCATCACCAGCACCCTCGACGCGCGCGCCGTGGCCGGCCTGCACCAGCGCCACCAGTTCGACCTGATCATCCTCGACCTGGTGATGCCCGGCATGAGCGGCTACGAGGTGATGGATGCCCTGCGTCCGCTGGAGCTGGAAGGCTACCTGCCCGTGCTGGTGATCGCCGCCGACCCGGACGCCAAGCTGGCGGCGCTGGAAGCGGGCGCGCGCGACTTCATCAGCAAGCCCTTCGATGCGCTCGAGGTGCTCACGCGCATCCGCAACATGCTCGAAGTGCGGCTGCTGCACCGCGCCGCGCGCCACTACAACACCCTGCTCGAACGCACGGTGGGCCAGCGCACGGCCGAACTGCAGCGCTTTCGCGGCGCCATGGATGCCACCACGGACGCCATCTTCCTCGTTGACGTGCTGGGCATGACGCTGGTCGACGTCAACGACGGCGCTTGCCGTTTGCTTGGCTATGCGCGCACCGAACTGCTGGCGCTGGCGCCTGGCACCTTGCTGCCATCGCCGCCGGCCCCGCCGCTGGCCGCGCTGCCGGGTGGCCCTGCCCATCTGGCGACGGAAGTGACGGAGTGCGAACTGGTGCGGCGCGACCTGAGCCTGACCCCCGTGGAACTGGGCTGGCACTGGTATGCGCAAGCGCCCGTGACGGGCGGCTATTCTGGCACCCCTGGCGCGGGCGGCCTGCTGCTGATCGCCGTGGCGCGCGACATCAGCGAGCGGCGCCAGGCGCAGGAGCGCCTCAAGCACCTGGCCCATTACGATGGCTTGACGGGACTGCCGAACCGCAGCCTGTTCTACCAGACCCTGGCCCAGGCCGTGGAACTGGCGCAAGAGAAAAGCTGGCGCATCGTGGTGCTGTTCATCGCGCTCGACCGTTTTAAAAGCATCAACGACACCCTGGGCGCGGCGCTGGGCGACGAACTGCTGCGCCAGTTCAGCAACCGCCTCGTCGAATGCGTGCGCCTGCGCGACACGGTGGGGCGATTGGGCAACGACGAATTCGCGCTGATATTGACGATGAGCCGCAACCAGCAGGAAGCCGTCGCCGTGGCCAACCAGGTGCGCGAAGCCTTGAGGGCGCCATTCGACTTGCGCGGCCATGCGGCCACCCTGACGGCCAGCATCGGCATCGCCATGTATCCGGACGACGCCACCGACCCGGAAACCCTGATCAAATACGCGAATACGGCCATGGGCGGCGCCAAGCAGGCGGGCCGCGACGGCTACCGTTTCTTCACGGCCGGCATGAACGTGCAGGTGCTGGCGCGCCTGGACCTGGAACTGGCGCTGCGCCATGCGCTCGAACATGACCAGTTCATCCTGTACTACCAGCCCAAGGTGGATTTGCGCACGGGCCGCATCAGCGGCGTGGAAGCGCTGCTGCGCTGGCGCCGTCCCGGCTACGGCCTGGTGGCGCCCGCCGAATTCGTACCCGTGCTGGAAGACACGGGGTTGATCGTGCGCGTGGGCGCCTGGGTGATCCAGGCCGCCTGCCGCCAGATCGCCGAATGGCGCGACAGCGAAGTGGGACCCGTGCACGTGGCCGTGAATGTGTCGAGCCGCCAGTTTGCCGAAGGCGACCTGGAAGGCGAAGTGACGCGCGCGCTGGCGCATCACAACGTGGCGCCGGAATTGCTGGAACTGGAATTGACGGAAACGGCGCTGATGTCGAACGCCGAGCGCACCATCGTTGTGCTGGGAAAATTGAAAAAAATCGGCGTGAAGGTGGCCATCGACGATTTCGGCACCGGTTATTCGAGCCTCGCGTATCTGCAGCGCTTCCCCATCGACAAGCTGAAGATCGACATCGCCTTCGTGCGCAACATCACCAGCAACCCGAACGACGCGGCCATCGCGCTGGCCATCGTCAGCATGGCGCACAGCCTGAAGCTGAGTGTCGTGGCCGAGGGCGTGGAATCGCGTCCGCAGCTCGAATACCTGCGGCGCAACCGCTGCGACGAGATCCAGGGCTTTTATTTCAGCCGCGCCCTGCCGGCGCTGGAACTGGGGCAGATGATCGTCGCCGGCGCCGGTCTGCCGCCCGGCCACGACCCGGCCGCCCAGCCCGCGCAGACGCTGCTCATCGTCGACGACGACGTCAACGTGCTGTCGTCGCTGCACCGCCTGTTCCGTCCCGAGGGTTACCAGATCCTGACGGCCAGCACGCCGGCCGAAGGGTTTGAAATGCTGGCCCTGCACAGGGTGCACGTGATCGTCTGCGACCAGCGCATGCCGAGCATGAGCGGCACGGAATTCCTCAGCAAGGTGAAGGAGCTGTACCCGGAAACCATCCGCATCATCCTGTCCGGCTACACGGGCCTCGAAGCCGTGCTCGACTCGATCAACCGGGGCGCCATCTACCGTTTCTATACGAAACCGTGGGATGACACCCAGTTGCGCGACAACATCCGCCTGGCCTTCCAGCACTACTGGATGGTGAACCAGCCGGGGCTGGCGCGGGTGGCGGTGCGCTAGCTCAATCGGTGAAGTGATCGAAGGAAGACAGCTGCAGATCGAGCGGCTGCCCTGCCGCATCCACCAGCCGCAAGCCCGCTTTGGCCTCGATGCTGCCCACGCGCGTGGCTGGTGTGGCGCAGCTGGCCGCCAGGGCGGCGATGGCGTCGCGCGAGGCAGCGGGCGCCGTGAAGCACAATTCATAATCGTCGCCGCCGGCGGCCGTGTAGCGGCGGCGCAAGCCTGTTTCCTGCTGCGCCAGCACGGGGCCGGCAGGCAGGGCGTCGACATCGAGGGTGGCGCCCACCTGCGACGCTTTCAAGATGTGGCCCAGATCTCCCACCAGGCCGTCCGAGATGTCGATGGCCGCATGCGCGAGACCCGCTTCGGCCAGCGCGCGGCCGAGCGCCACGCGCGGCGTCGGCGTGTGCATGCGCGCGCCTGCCATGGCCAGGTCGGCTGGCGACAATGCCTGTTCCTTGCGGTAGCCGGCCAAGGCCAGGCGCGCGTCGCCCAGGGTGCCGCTGACCCAGATGTCGTCGCCCGCCACGGCCGCGCTGCGGCGCAGGGCCTGGCCCGGCGCCAGTTCGCCGAACACGGTGATGCAGATATTCAAAGGGCCCTTGGTGGTGTCGCCGCCGATCAATTCGCAGCCGAAGGCGTCGGCCAGCGCAAACAGGCCGTCGGCAAAGCCGGCCAGCCAGGCGCGCTCCGCTTGCGGCAGGGCCAGGGCCAGGGTAAATGCCACGGGGCGCGCGCCCATGGCGGCCAGGTCGGACAAATTCACAGCCAGGCTCTTGTGGCCGAGCATGCGGGCGTCGGCGCCGGCAAAGAAGTGCCGGTCCTCGACCAGCATGTCCGACGAGATGGCGATCTGCTTGCCCGCGCCGGGCGTGATCAGCGCGCAATCGTCGCCGATGCCCAGTGTGGCGCGGCCGGGGCGCTGGCGCACGAAATATTGTTTGATCAGGTCGAATTCGGAAAGCGCGTCGTGTGGGGCCATGGCGTGGTCAGTTCGTTGAGTGATGGTGTGGCCCGGCTATTATAGGCTGGCATACAATAGGCGCCTTTGCCACTGACGAACAGCTTGCCATGCCCCTCCCCGATATTCACGTCTTACTGCAATCCTGGCTCGACCACGGCTGGCTGCGCGACCCGCAAGCCGTCGGCTTGCGCACCTTCGAGGCGCAGGAGCTGGCGGCGTGCGGTTTCGACGCCATCAGCGACGGCGGCCAGCTGTGCCTGTACGAAGATGCGCGCCTGTTCCGCCGCGCCGGCCGGCCCGTGCCGGCGTCGTTCAAGGTGTATCTGCAGCGCGGCCAGCTGGGCGCGAATGGCCTGGAACTCGGTTATCAGGTGCACTTGGCCGGTTTTCTGCGCGCGGCGCGGCAGCCCTTGCCGGCGTGTCGCGTGCTGCTGGAACAAGATGGCCGCAGCGGCGCCCTGCTGTTCGAGAGCGGCCTGGTGCTGCAGTTTTGCGCCAACTTGCGTGGCAAGCCCCGCCATTACTACCTGACCCTGGTCGAGGGCCATGTGGCCGATGCCCAGCTGCCGGACCGCGACAGCGATATCGACTTGCGCGCGGCCAGCGCGCGCCATGTCCAGGCCATCTACGACAGCCGCGACCCTGCCGAACTGCGGCGCCTGGCCCGGCGCGGCAATGCGGCGCTGCGCGAACTGGCGAGTCTGCTCACCTAAGCTTTCTTCTCCTGCGCCATGCCGTGCAGCAGCTTGGCCAGCAACTGGTCGAGCTGGCGCTGTTCGTCCGCATCGAGCGCCGACAGCATGGCGCGCTCGTTCTCCACGTGCAGCAGCACGAGTTTTTCTATCAATTCCAATCCCCTTTGTGTCAGGGCCACCAGCACGCCGCGCCGGTCCGTCGGGTGCTTCTGTCGCTCGATCCAGCCGGCCGCTTCCAGCCGGTCGATGCGGTTGGTCATGCCGCCCGAGGACAGCATGGCCGCTTCGTACAGGGCCGTCGGCGTCAGGCTGTAGGGCGCGCCCGAGCGGCGCAAGGTCGCCAGCACGTCGAATTCGCCCGGCTGCAAGCCGTGCTCCGCGAACAGCGGATTGAGCCAGTCGCGCGCCATCAGCTGCGCCACCGTGCCCAACTGGCCCACCAGCTGCATGGCGCGCGTGTCCATCTGCGGCAGCTCGCGCTGCCATTGTGCGGCGGCAAATTGCGCGCGCGTGTGTTCTTGCGGGGTAGTTGTCATGGGCATCCATTTATCTTGACCTCAAGATAGATTTCTATCTTTATGTTAAGATACTTTTCATCGAGTCATATTTGATGACGCATTAAACCATGTGCCTCCCAGCGAGGCAAGGACTATCCCATGCCTTCCGCCCGACCTGCCGCATCCCTTTCTGCTTCAGCTTCTTCGGCCCTGCTGGTGGCCGCCATCATCCTGCTGGGCTTGAACTTGCGGCCCATCCTGGCCGCCATCGGCCCCTTGCTCGACAGTATTCAGGCCGGCACGGGCCTCAGCAATGCCGATGCGGGCTTGCTGACCACCGTGCCCGTGTTCGCCATGGGCCTGTGCGCGCTGGCGGGCGCGCAGCTGCAGCGCCGGCTGGGCGTGGCGCGCGGCATCTCGCTGGGCATCGCCATCATCGCTGCCGCCTGCGCGCTGCGCTGGCCCTTGCATGGCAGCGGCGGCCTGATCGCCACGGCGGCCCTGGGCGGCCTGGGCATCGCGCTGGTGCAAGCCTTGCTGCCCGCCTTCATCAAGCGCCATTTCCCCGAGCGGGCAGGCCAGTTGATGGGCTTTTATACGACGGGCATCATGGGCGGCGCCGCCATTGCCGCGGCGTCCGCTTCACCGTTGGCGCAATCGCTGGGCTGGCAGGTGCTGCTAGCCCTGTGGGCGCTGCCGGCCGTTGCCGCCGCGCTGCTGTGGCGCCGGGCAGCCGCTTCGCGCGTGGAGGTATCCAGCGGCGCGGGCGCCAGCCTGCCCGTGGGCAGTGGCCGCGCCTGGCTGCTGATGGTGTTCTTTGGCATCGGCACGGGCGCGTACACCCTGGTGCTGGCCTGGCTGCCGCCGTTTTATACGGAGCTGGGCTGGAGCGCGGCCGACAGCGGCTTGCTGCTCGGTGGCCTGACCCTCGTGGAGGTGCTGGCGGGACTGGTGATTTCCAGCGTCATCCACCGTTTCCCCGACCGCCGCATCCTGTTGCTGGCCGTCCTGCTGGCCGTGCTGGGCGGCCTGGCCTGCCTGATTGTGGCGCCCGCGCAACTGGCGTTGCCCGCCGTGATATTGCTGGGCTGCGGCATCGGCGCTTTGTTCCCCTTGTCGCTGATCGTCAGCATGGACCACGTGGTTGAGCCGGCCGGCGCCGGCGCACTGCTCGGTTTCGTGCAGGGCGGCGGCTACATCATCGCCAGCAGCATGCCGTTCATCGCCGGCCTGATACGCCAGCACTCGTCCAGCCTGGCCCAGGCGTGGATGGTGATGGCGGCCGGCGTCGTGGTGCTGCTGCTGATCGCCGTGCGCTTCGCGCCCGGGGCGCGGCTGGCCAATGCACGCTAAGGTGCGCGTGCCGTGTGCCGGCAGCTGATATATTTCGCCCATGCACATCGTCGACCACTATTTGGCAGGATTGCGCCAGGCCTTGCCACCAGAGCCGCTGGCGGAGCTGGCACTGGCCAGCGGCGCCAGCGCGGCACAACTGGCCAGCTTGCGCCACGCGTATCCACTGTGCCCGGACAGCCTTCTGCGCTTGCTGGGCCAGTACAACGGCACCTATTATCAGGAGTACGCGGGCGGCATGGTGCTGGTGTACATGCTGGGCTCGGACGTGTTCGAGTATCCGTATTACCTGAGTTCCGTCGAGCAGATCCTGCAGGACGGGCAGGCGAACCAGCGCAGCATCGCCGATATCTACGGCCATTACCTGGAGGAAGATCCCGGCATCGTCGACGCCCGCATCGACGCCGGTATCCAGCAAGGCCAGCGCCTGTGTTTTTCGCATTGCATGAACAATGGCGGCTCCTCTCGGCTGTATATCGATTTCACGCCCACGGTGTCGGGCAAGGTCGGGCAGGTCGTGCGCTTCCTGCATGACCCCGACAATTACCAGGTCATCGCCGACAGCTTCGACGCTTATCTGCAAATGCTGATCGATGGCGACTATGCCTTCCTGATCGAGGACTATTTTGAATAGTCGCGCCACGCCGCCATCCCTGCTGCCCGCCAACCGCCGCATCGTGCTGTCCGGCGAGGATGCGCTGCGCATCCTGCGCGAGATCGAATTTTTGTTAATGTCGCTCAATAACATCGGCCGCCATTATTATCCCGACGGCGATGATGACGGCGCCGATGCCCAGCGCCGCGCGCAGTATTGCGCGGAGACAACGCGCTTCATCGACGCGCAGCAGGCGACGACGCGCCTGGCGCTGATGCGCCGCATCCTGTCCGCCCCATTCGACACCACTCTCGGGGACGACGAGATGGACGATATCGAGCGCGCCGTCGCCGCGCTGCCGCTGTGGCGCGCTCCCGGTAAGTGATCATAAAAACTAATTGAAATATAAAATTTGATAGTTTTTCCTGTTGAGGACGTTTGTGCCGCCGGACGGCCTTACAATGCTAGGTTATGCGTTTTCGTGATATCAGACTGTGGCTAGCGGAAAATACCTAGCTAATTGAAAGAATCGGTCTGATAAAATCCGGAACACCCGATCGACCAAACAGGAAGGCAGCACAGCATGGATTCGTCATCTGATAAAAAAGAAGAATTGCGTCAACAATTGCGCTTGGCCGCACTCGAGTATCACGAGTGCCCGCGCCCCGGCAAAATCAGCGTGACGCCGACCAAACAACTGACCAATCAGCGCGACCTGGCACTGGCCTACTCGCCAGGCGTGGCGGCACCGTGCGAAGAAATCGTCATCGATCCGGCCAACGCCTATAAATATACGGCGCGCGGCAACCTGGTGGCCGTCATCACCAACGGCACGGCCGTGCTGGGACTGGGCAATATCGGTCCGCTGGCCGCCAAGCCGGTGATGGAAGGCAAGGGCGTGCTGTTCAAGAAATTCGCCGGCATCGATGTCTTCGACATCGAAATCAACGAATCGGACCCGGACAAACTGGTCGACATCATCGCTTCGCTGGAACCGACCTTCGGCGGCGTGAACCTGGAAGACATCAAGGCGCCCGAGTGCTTCTACATCGAGCGCCAGCTGCGCGACCGCATGAAGATTCCCGTCTTCCATGACGACCAGCACGGCACCGCCATCATCGTCGGCGCGGCCATCCTGAACGGCCTGAAAGCCGTCGGCAAGAAAATCGAGGACTGCAAACTGGTCGTGTCGGGCGCGGGCGCCGCGGCGCTGGCCTGCCTGGACCTGATCGTCGACCTGGGCTTCCCGCTGAAAAACATCTACGTCACCGACCTGGCCGGCGTCGTCTACAAGGGCCGCACGGAACTGATGGACCCGGACAAGGAACGCTTCGCGCAAGACACGCCGCTGCGCACCCTGGCCGAGATCATCCCGGACGCCGACATTTTCCTCGGCGTCTCCGCCGGCGGCGTGCTGAAGCAAGACATGGTGCGCAAGATGGCGCCGAATCCGTTGATCCTGGCGCTGGCCAACCCGAATCCGGAAATCCTGCCGGAAGAAGTCAAGGCCGTGCGCAGCGACGCCATCATCGCCACGGGCCGTTCGGACTACCCGAACCAGGTCAACAACGTGCTGTGCTTCCCGTACATCTTCCGCGGCGCCCTCGATTGCGGCGCGACGACGATCACGCGCGAAATGGAAATCGCCGTCGTGCACGCGATCGCCGACCTGGCGCATGCGGAGCAGTCCGACATCGTGGCCACCACGTATGGCATCAGCAACCTGTCGTTCGGTCCTGAATACCTGATCCCGATGCCGTTCGATCCGCGTCTGCTGATCAAGATCGCGCCGGCCGTTGCCAAGGCGGCCGAGGATTCCGGCGTCGCCACGCGTCCGATCAAGGACTTGCAAGCGTACGCGGACAGCCTGCAGCAATTCGTCTACCGCAGCGGCACCTTCATGAAGCCGCTGTTCCTGATGGCCAAATCCACGCCGGCCGAACTCAAACGCATCGTCTACGCCGAAGGCGAAGAAGAGCGCGTGCTGCGCGCCGTGCAAGTGGTGGTCGATGAAAAACTGGCGCGTCCTATCCTGGTCGGCCGTCCACCGGTGCTCGAAGCGCGCATCCAGAAGTTCGGCCTGCGCCTCAAGCAAGGCGTCGACTTCGACGTCATCAACCCGGACTTCGACGAGCGCTATCGCGATTACTGGAACACGTATTACGCGATGACGAGCCGCAAGGGCGTCACCGAGGAATACGCGAAGCTGGAAATGCGCCGCCGCCACACCCTGATCGGTTCGATGATGATCCACAAGGGCGACGCCGACGGCATGATCTGCGGCACCTTCGGCACCACCCAGCTGCACCTGAAATACATCGACCAGGTGCTGGGCAAGCGCGCCGGCAGCAATGTCTACGCCGCCATGAACGTGCTGATCATGCCGGAGCGCCAGCTGGTGATGGTCGACACGCACGTCAATGAAAACCCGGACGCCGAGCAGCTGGCCGAGATCACCATCATGGCCGCCGAAGAGATGACCCGTTTCGGCCTGTCGCCGCGCGCGGCCCTGCTGTCGCACTCGAACTTCGGTTCCAGCGACAGCGCCTCGGCGCAAAAGATGCGCGCCGCCCTGGCCATCGTCAAGGAACGCGCGCCGGACCTGGAAATCGACGGCGAAATGCACGGCGATACGGCCCTCGACAGCAAGCTGCGTCAAAAACTGATGCCCAATTCGGCACTGAAGAACGACGCCAACCTGCTCGTCATGCCGAACATCGAGTCGGCCAACATCGCCTACAACCTGGTGAAAACGGCCGCCGGCAACGGCATCGCCGTGGGCCCGATCCTGCTCGGCTGCGCCAAGCCCGTGCACATTCTGACGCCATCGGCCACCGTGCGCCGCATCGTCAACATGACGGCGCTGTGTGTTGTTGACGCCGTCGCCCAGCGCAAAGTCTAAGGCTGTCGCTGTCAGTTAAAAGCCGCGCCATCCGCAAGGGTGGCGCGGCTTTTTACGTCAGTGCGCCATCGGCAAGGCTATCGCCAGGAAAGTGCAAGTTATTTGATGTGCATCAAAATGCTTGGCCCGCTGCCGGCCATAATGGCATCGAGCTCCTTGCCCTTCCAGTGGTCTGCATCGGTGCCGGCGTCATCTGTCCGGCACTGTTTTGTGTGACGCAACAACGCTGGCCGTGGCGGGAGTTCACTTTTCAGGCGGCCGCGTGGCTTCCTCTTTCTCTGCCCAGCGCAGCCGGATGGCGTCGATGGCGGGCAGTTCCTTGACAAACAGATCGACCAGCCGCGCATCGAAATGGCTGCCTTGTTGCGCTTGTAAATAGCCCACGGCGTCCGTCACCGACCACGCGCGCTTGTACGGGCGCACCGAGGTCAGTGCGTCGAAGACGTCGGCCACGGCGATGATGCGTCCCGCCAGCGGGATCGCCTCGCCCGCCAAGCCGTTCGGGTAGCCGCTGCCATCCCATTTTTCATGGTGCGACAGGGCGATCTCGCGGGCCAGCGCCAGCATGCCGCCTGCGGCATGTTCGCCGATGATGTCGGCGCCGATGCGCGCGTGCGTCTGCATGATGGCCCATTCGTCCGCGTCGAGCTTGCCCGGCTTTTGCAGGATGCGGTCGGGGATGCCGATCTTGCCCACGTCGTGCATGGGCGCCGCGTGCAGCAGGTCGTCCGCGGCGGCCTCGTCCATGCCGGCGGCCACGCCCAGCAGGCGCGCGTAATGGCTCATGCGGATCACGTGCAAGCCCGTTTCATTGTCCTTGTACTCGGCCGCCAGGCCCAGGCGCTGGACGATCTGCAGCCGCGTTTCCTTCAATTCGTCGATGCGCACCAGCGACAGATGCGTGCGCACACGGGCCCGCACGATGGCAGGGCTGAGCGGCTTGGTGATGTAATCGACGGCGCCCGCTTCAAAACCGCTCAGTTCATCGCGCATGTCGTTCAGGGCCGTGACGAAAATGACGGGGATGGCGGCCGTCAGCGGCGCTGCTTTCAGCTGGCGGCAGGTGTCGTGGCCGCTCATGCCCGGCATCATCACGTCGAGCAGGATCAGGGCCGGGCGTTCCTGCTGCGCCAGTTCCAGGGCCCGCGCGCCATCCTTGGCGAACAGCAGCGCGTAGTCGTTCTGCAAGATCTGGCGCAGCAATTGCAAATTGGCCGCTTCATCGTCGACGACGAGAATCACGGGCCTGGCTTGTGCATTCATGGGGACTCCGGGGCGAAGGTGGGCAGCAGGCCGTGCAGGAGCGACTGTGCCAGGGGAAAATCAAAGTCGTCGATGGCGTGCAGCAGCGGCGCCAGCGCATCCGCTTGCGCGCCCATGGCGTGCTGCAATTGGGCTTGCGCCGCGTCATCGAGTTCGCCGCGCTGCAAGGCCTGCAGCAGGGCGCTGGCCGCTTGCCGGGCGGCGGGCGCGTCGATGGCGCTCGTCGTCGTTGCCGCCGGCAATGCAGGCGGTGCCAGCCGGGCGATGGCGGCCAGGGCCGCTGGCCATTGCGTCAGCAGCTTGCCCAGCGTCTCATCGAGCTGCGGCGCCGTGGCGAGGGCGGGACTGGCGCACGCTTGTTCCAGTGCCGCCAGGCTGGCGGCCAGCTGTTCCAGGCCGAGGTTGGCCGCCGCGCCGCGCAGCCGGTGACTTTGCGGCAGGAGCGCCGCGTGGTCGCGTGCTTCGATGGCGGCCTGCAGGGCAGGCGGCACGCGCGGATGCTCGTGTCCAAAGCGGGCCAGCGCCGCGCGGTAGGCGCTGTCGTTGCCGGCCCAGCGCTGCAGGGCGCCCGCATGGTGCAGCACTCTTCCTCCAGCGGGCGCGGGGCTGTCATCGGCCGGCTCCGCCGCCAGGCCCAGCACGCGGGCGATTTCCCGCGACAGCGCCTGCCACTCGACGGGCTTGGTGGCGAAACCGTCCATGCCGGCCGCCCGCGCCGCCTTGCGGTGCGCATCGAGCACGCTGGCCGTCATGGCGATCACGGGCACGCGCGGGCGGCCATCGCGCAGGGCGGCGGCGCGGATGGCTTGCGTGGCGGCCAGGCCATCCATGCGCGGCATTTGCAAGTCCAGCAGCAGAATGTCGAAGTCGTCCTGCTGCGTCAGCTGCAAGGCTTCCACGCCATCGCCTGCCGTGATCACCGTGTGGCCGCGCTTGCCCAGCAGCAGGCTCAGCAGTTCCAGGTTTTGCGGCACGTCGTCGGCGGCCAGCACGCGCAGGGGCGGCAGGCGCACGCTGCGGCGTTCGCTGGCGGGCAGCGCCGCCTGGCGTGCCGGCAGCAAGGGCAGCATGACGTGGAATACGCTGCCGTGCGGCACGCTGGCGTCGGCCCAGATGCGCCCCTGCATCAGGGTCACCAACTGCCTGCTGATGGTGGTGCCCAGGCCCGTGCCGCCAAAGCGCCGCGTGGTCGAAGCGTCCGCCTGCACGAAGGGATCAAAAATGGCGTCGCGCCGTTCCGCTGCGATACCGATGCCGCTGTCCCGCACCAGCAGGTGCAGCTGGCCGTCGTCGCGGCGCGCCGTCAGGCTGACAGCGCCGCTGGGCGTGAACTTGATGGCGTTGTCGAGCAGGTTGCCCAGCACTTGCCGCATGCGCAATTCGTCGCCATGCAGCACGGCCGGCAGTTGCGGATCGTACTGCACCTCCATGCGCAAACCCTTGTTGCGCGCATGGATGCCATACGTCGACGCCAGTTCATCGACCAGCGCCAGCAGGCTGTAGTCGCGCATTTCCAGCGCCACGGCGCCCTTGTCCAGCTTGGCCGTATCGAGCACTTCGTTGAGCAGGCGCAACAGCGAGCGGCCGGACTGGCGCACGGTGTTGAGGTGGCGCCGCTGCTCCGGCGCCAGCGGCGAGTCGAGCAGCACATCGGTGAAGCCGAGGATGGAGTTCATCGGCGTGCGGATTTCATGGCTCATGTTGGCGACAAAGCTGGCCCGCGTGGCGGCCGCCAGCTCCGCTTTTTCCTTGGCCTTGCGCAAGTCTTCCTCCATCTGCCGCCGTTCGCTGATATCGAGGATGACGCCGTCGACCCAGCGTACGGCGCCTGCCGCATCGTGCACGACGGTGCCACGCTCCCACAGCCAGCGCGCCGTGCCGTCGGCATGCAGCAGCCGGTATTCCAGCAGGTAGGGCTCGCCGCTGGCCACGCTGCGGTTGAAGACGTCGACGACGTAGGCGCGCTCTTCGCTGGCGATCAGGCCCGTGATGCTGCGGCGCGGTGCGGCGCCGAGAAAGTCGGCGGGCGGATAGCCGGTGACGGCTTCCACGCCATCGCTGATGAACAGCATGGGCTGGTTTTCCGCCGTGGTGCAGCGAAAGGCGATGCCCGGAATATTGCCGATCAGCGAGCGCAGCTGTTGCTCGCTTTCGCGCAGGGCGGCCAGCATGGCGCGCCGTTCGCTGATGTCCGTAATGAACAGCACATATAAATCCTGGTCGGCCAGACGCGCACTGGCCACCGAACGCTGCACGGCGACCGGCACGCCATCCTTGCGCAGGTAGACGATTTCCTCGCTGGACTGGAAAGCGTCAGCCTCGCCCGTGCGCAGGTAATGCAGCAGGCCGTGCTGTTCCGACTGGCGCACGTCGCTGACCAGCACACTGACATGGCGACCGACAATTTCCGCCGACCGCCAGCCGAGGATGCGCTCGGCGGCGCCGTTGAAGTCGATGATGCTGCCGTGCCGGTCGATGGTGATGACGCCGTCGACCGTGCTTGTCAGCAGCGAACGGGTCCAGTGTTCGCTCTGGTTCAGGTGACGAAACAGTTCGCGGTAGCGCAAGATGCCTACGGCCGAGGCGACCAGGATCGTCAGGGCAATGGTCAGCAGGGTCACGCTGATCACCAGCATGGGCCGGTTGGCATCGGCATCATTGCCCGGGGGGATCGTACCCACGAAGCGCGCCGCCTGCATGCCCATGTAATGCATCCCGGTAATCGCGCAACCCATGACGCAGGCGCTTATCAGCGTGCGCTGCGACGAGGGCACGCGGCTGCTCCAGCCGCGCAAGCCGAAACGTATCCACAGGGCCAGGGTGGCCAGCGCCACGGCAACGACGAGCGACAGCGCGAACAGCAGCGGATCGTAGCGCAGCGACAGGCCCACACGCATGGCCTGCATGCCCGTGTAATGCATGGCGCCGATGCCCAGGCCCACCAGCAAGCCGCTGCGCAGCAGCAGCGGCGCCGTGACGGCGCGCCGGCTGATGGTGGCCAGGGCCACGAACGAGGCCGCCACGCTGGGCACGATGGACAGCAAGGTCAGGCCCGGATCGTAGGCAATGCTGGTGCCCAGCTCGAAGGCCAGCATGCCGATGAAATGCATGGCCCACACGCCGCAGCCCAGCGCCAGGCTGCCGGCCAGCAGGCACAGCAAGTGCAAGCGGCGGCTGATGCTCGCCTGCGCGCGGCTGTACGCCGTCATCTGGAAAGCCATCCACGACGTGAAAATGGCGATCACGAGCGACAGCAGCACGAGGCCAGGCGCATGTTGGCCGTGGTGCAGCTGGGCCGGGTCGGCGGGAAGGTGGAACAGATGCTGGACGCTGGCAGGTATCATCGTAGGCAAACAGGTGACGCGTTTGGCGCTGGCGTGGGCGCCTGCCGCCACTGCGGGTGATCGATGCGAATTACCTTACCAGATTTCAGGAAACAAATATCTTAATTGTAATTATTTTCCCTGTCGTGCAAGCTATTCCCGAGCGGGATAGGTGGGTCGCGGACTTGTCGTGCCCGTGGAATGGCGATGCCGGCGAGGAAGTTGCCATCAAGAATTGTGTGGTTTTTTTACAAGGTGCGACGCCTTGCCTGGTGTCATGCTACATTCGCGTCCTGTTTTTTCTGAAAGGATGACGATGCCTTCAAGTGACAACTTCTTGCGGCATAATCAGCAAGCCTGGGATGCCCAGGCTGTACAGAACAGCCCATGGTCGCAGCCTGTCGACAGCGCCACCATCGCCGCGGCGCGCGCCGGGCAGTGGCAAATCCATTTGACGCCCGGCTCCTTGCCGGCCGGCTGGCTTGGCGATGTGCAAGGCAAGCGTATCCTGTGCCTGGCCGGTGCCGGCGGGCAGCAGGCGCCCGTGTTGGCCGCGGCCGGCGCACACGTGACCGTCTTCGATTTATCTGAGCAGCAACTGGCGAAAGACCGCATGGTGGGTGAACGCGACGGCTTGCACCTGGCCACCGTACAGGGAGACATGCGCGACCTGCGCCGCTTTGCCGACGCCAGTTTCGACCTCATCGTGCACCCCGTGTCGAACCAGTACGTGCCCGACATTGCTCCCGTGTGGCGCGAATGCGCGCGCGTGCTGGCGGACGGCGGCGTGCTGCTGAGCAGTTTCTTCAATCCGGCCGTGTTCATCGGCGACCGCGATCCGCAATGGGCAAAGCAGGGATTGATACGTCCCCGTTTTGTGCTGCCGTATTCGGATGTGGAGGATATGCCAGCCGATGCGCTGGCGGCGCGCATGGACAGGGGCGAGGCGCTGATCTTCGGCCACGGCCTGGACAGCCAGATCGGCGGCCAGCTGGCGGCGGGGTTCGTGCTGGCAGGCTACCACGAGGAAATGCATCCCCACCCGCGCTTTGAAATTGAAAAATACCTGCCCAGCTTTATCGCCACGCGCGCCGTCAGGTTGGCGCGCGCGATAGCTTAGTTGTAGGGCTGCAGATCGAGCCATACGGCGTACGACAGGCGCTTGCCATTCCACAGGCCGCCGCCGCGGATGACGGCGTCGCACGAGGTCAGCTGGCCCACCAGGTCCATGCGACCGAGGTTGCGGCGCAGGCGCAGGGCGTCGTTGTGCGACAGGTAGCCGACCAGCAGGCCATCGATGAAGACGGCGATGGCCTTGTCCTGGAACGGGTTGGCATCGTCACAGACGAGCAGGGCCAGGCATTTTTCTTCCGCATTGCCGGGACCGTGCTCGCCGGCCAGCTTGGCGATGGCGGGCTGGTACATCGACTCGTTTTCCACTTCCGACGCAAAGCGTCCCTCATCGCTCCAGTGGTGCGCGGGTGCGCCGGGAGGAATCGCCGGCACGTACTGGCGCACCGAAACGAGCGGCTTGTGCAGCGGTTTGACGGGCGTGCGGCCGCTGAAGACGTAGTACAGCAGGGCGATGACGATCACGATGGCAAGCAGGTAAAGCATGGTATCTCTCTGATTTCGAAGGGGGAAGCCGGGATCGCGGGCGCGCCGCGCGGCGTTGCCGCTACTATAGCAAGTTCGCCGCTTGGTCCCGGGTAAATCTGGTCATGATTTGCCGCCGGCGCCGCAGTGCCAGCGGGTCGTTCAGCACGATGGGCGAGGCGCCCGTCAGGCCCGAATAGTACTGGCCATGCTGGCGCAGGACGATGGCATAGTCGCGCAGCGCGTGGCCGTGCGCCAGCATGCGCGCGTCGCAATCGACCTCGATGGCAAAGCGCAGCCGGTGCAGTTGCCACCACAGGGGCAGGTTCCAGGGCATGAGCACGATCAAGGCGTACGCCACGGCCAGCAGCAGCGGATCGCGCGCGGCCAGCCGGCATTGCTCGTGCGCCAGCAGCAGCGCCTGTTGCGGCGGCAGAATCAATCGCAGCCAGACGGGCATCACGATGCGGGGCCGCAGCAGTCCCGCCACGCAGGGACCGATGCCGCCGCTCAGGAAGACGGGCGTGCCCAGCAAGGTGCTCTTTTGCCAGCGGCGCTGGTGCGACAGCAGCCAGACGCTGCGCAGCAGCAATATCAACAGCATGCCCATCGACAAGACAAACCAGCCCAGCTTCAGCTGCGCCTGTTCCGCCGGCATGGCCGCCAGCACGCCTGGCAGCCATGCCAGGGGCAAGAGGACGGACGCGGCGATGGCCGCCAGCCACAGCCAGCGCGTCGTGCAGCCGTGCCGCTGCAGCAGGCGCTCTGCGCCCCAGGCGGCAGCGCTCAACAGCAGCGCCAGCGCCATGCTGCAAACCAGCCAGACCGGCACTAGCGTGTCAACGCCATGCCGACGGAGGCGGGCGCCGTGTGCTTGAAACCGAATTGCGCATACAAGTCTTGCGCCTGGCCATCGGCGATCAGGCTGACGTACGCGCTTTCCGGTACCTCCGTCTCGATGAATTGCATGATCTCGCCCATGATGCGCTTGCCCAGGCCCTTGCCCTGGTGGGCCGGCAGCACGGCGATATCGGTGACCTGGAAGAAGCAGCCGCCATCGCCGATGACGCGGCCGATACCCACCACCTCGTCGCCATGCAGGATTTGTACGGCAAACAGGGAGTTCGGCAAGCCCTTGGCCGCCGCCGCCGTGCTTTTCGCGCTCATGCCGGCGGCGACGCGCAGGTGCTGGTAGGTGGCGCTGGAGGGGATGGCCAGGCGGGTGGTGTAGGACGATGCTGCGGTCAAGGCGGTCTCCTGTGCAATATGGATGGAATGGCCATTATAGGCGGCACGCTTTATTCGCCGCGCGCTATGTTGTCCGGGACGCTTTTGCGCTATGGTGGCGTCATCCATCCATTTGTTGAAAGCACGCCATGTCCGCAGGATTTACCGCCACCGAGTTGTCCGTCATTAATGAAGACGACGCCCTGATCACCACCCTGGCCGCGCCAGCCGGCAAAGGCGAACCCGTCTACCTGATGCTGCAGCGCGCCGAAGAATATGACGAGCAGGACGTGGCCATGGGCATGGACGAGCCCTACATCGAATACTGCGGCCAGGAATTCGCCTGGTATGGCCACATGCACGCCGTGATTTTGCATCCGAACCGATTGTCCGTGCAGATGGATGCCGAGGCCGCCATGCAGATGGATGACGATGGCCAGATCGACGTGCGTTTCAATTTGACGCCAGAGCGCTACGCCCAGCTGCAGCAGGCGCTGCGCACCACGTTCGAGGGTTGCGATTATTATCGCGAGGAACGCTGACGCGTAAATCATGCGATGCAGCCAGGCTAGCGCGGCCAGCTGGCCGGCTTGCTGTTCATGCGAGCGGCCGCCGAAGGCCAGTCGTGGAACATGAGCATGACCACGATGCCCTAGCGCGTGTGGGGAACCCTGCCTACAGGGCTGGCGTATGCCATGTCGTTCAATATATGGTCTCCCAAGCGGTTGGAGAAATGGATTTCATCCCAAAACATGGGCATGGCATGGTTGCTGTTTTCAGCGAGGGTGCTCAAGTCGTTACGCTGTTCATAATCGAGTACTTGCACGTGAAATTGTGATGCGAGCCCAGTGATCTCCGTTTTCCATTGTGCCGCACGTGCTGACAGCCCCACTTGCAGGATGCGTGCTTGCCATCTTGCCGTGACAGGTAAAATCAGCAAAATGACTTCCGTTTCTTCGGCTTTCGCCCGCTGAAACATGTCTGTCAAGTCCTTGATGTCGGCGGCATTGGCTGCGCGACCTTTGCAAGCGCCTATCCTCGTCTGGATGATACGGTTGTAGCGCGGTTCATCTATTTCGGCTCCTCCAGCATGCGTAGTCCCGTTAACGACCTGGTCATGGAAACGTCCTTGCGCGTCAAAGTAGCTGTCGTAAGAGCTTATATGCAACAGATTTGTTTTCAGCGTTTTTAAGCTTTGCTTGACGGCATCCTTGGGCGAAAGATAATCGAATGGAAAGGCGAGTTTATTTTTCCCTGTTTCATCGTCATTTTTCGCTTCGCAGGCATTGGATGTCAGGTAACTGACTTCCAGATACAGTCTTTTAATTCGTCCCTGTTGGCTGATGGCAAAAAACAGATCCCTTGCATTTGATAGCGGCAAGGCATCGACGCCAACGACTTGGACGTCGCTGCGGTATAAGCGGGAGGCGAGACGCTCGTTGAAACCGCGCCGCACCCGCGAGGAGCCAAGAATCAGCACGTCAGGTGTGTGCAGCGCGCTGCGCAATACCGCCGAGCCTCGCTGGCTGGCAGATGGGGGTTCCAGTTTGATGGCATTGATCTTGTGGCTTTCCTGCCGCCAGATGGCATATGGATCCACGATAAATACGAATCCGGCAGTCATGAGCAGCAATGCGACCGCAATGAAAAAAATGCAGGTGAAAAAGCGCGCGACGGGGATTTCTTGATTAAAACCCTGCATATTTGAACTCTTTGACAGCGGATAAATTGATGAGCGCCAGACCAAGGCCCAAGGCCACCGCTGTCGCCCATGCCAGGCTGGGTTTCCAGGCCAGCTTGCTGGTAGCCGATTTTTTCAGCTGTATGCTCCAGGCGGGGAGTTCCTTTGCCACCAGGTCGATCATGGAAGGGGCAGACCAGTTGAAAGCAATGGCTGCGAGGATGGCCGTCATGCCAAAGAGGCCAGCTGGCCAGGCTGGAGCGTGGCCGGCACCCAACAAGCCACGGATAATGTGGATGGCTTCATGCCAGTCTGGCGTGGCCCACAGGCTGACGGAAAAGGTGATGGCGGCCAGTGTAAAAACTCTGCCAGCCCAGTGCTGCAGCTTGCCGCCTTTGCGTGATACGAGATTCCAGCGCCGCAAGGCGTGATTGCCCGTGACCAGCAGGCCCTGATAGATGCCGAAGACCAGGAGGGGAATGGTGGCGCCATGCCAGATGGCGACTGCCATCATCACCACGAACAGGGCCGCGTAATGCCGCCATACCTGGCGTTTTTTTGTCAGGGGACGATACAGATAGTCGCGCATGAAAGCGCCCAGCGTCACATGCCAGCGCGTCCAGAATTCGACCGGGCTGGAAGACTTGAAGGGGGCGTGGAAATTGACGGGCAGGTGAATGCCGAACATGCGGCTGATGCCCATGGCCATTTCCGAATAGCCGCAAAAATCGTAGTACGTCTCAAACAGGAAGCCCAGGCAGGCGATCCAGGTCTCGACCAGGCCGATGGGGTCGCCTTGTCCTGCGCGCAGGAAAACGTCTCCTTGGGCATAGTGAAAAATGGGGGCGATGCAGGATTTTTTAAACAGACCCATGGTGAACAGGGTGAGGCCGACGGCGTAGTCGCGCGGTGCCGGACGCAAGGTGGATGATATGACTGGCGCGGCCAGGAATTGCGGCAGCATGTCCTTGTGGGAAAGCAGGGGGCCCGATGGAAGGTGGGGAAACCAGGCCACGAAGAGCGCATATTCGAGTGGGTTGGTGCTGCGGGCTTGCCCCCGCGCCGTATCGATCAGGAAGGCGATTTGCGTAAATGTGAAATACGAGATACCCAGAGGGAGGGCGGGAATCGCCGTGCCGGGCACGGCGAAGAATGTCGCATATTTATAAAACGCGAGAAAACATAAATTCCCCGCAATGGCCAGCGCCAGGTAGCGGGTTTTCTCGCGGTGCCGGCCAATCACGCCGGCGAGCAGCCAGTTGGCGCCCATCGATGCGCAAAACAGCAGCAGGTTGTGCGCATCATTGAGGTAATAAAAAACCAGTGAAATCAGCAGCGGCAGCAGCAGTTTGAAATGGCTTGTTGACAGCAATTGGCGATAGCCGTACGCGGACAGGGGCAGGAAGGCAAGGGCAAACCAGTACGAAGTAAAACTCATCGTATTACAGGCGTGCCTTGGCCGAGTTGTTGGCGTTTAAAAACAGCTTGGCCCAGATTTCTCTTACTTCCAGCCATTTGGCGAGTTCGTCCGGTTTTCTGACGGCTTCGCGGATGCGCGACAGATAGGTCGACTGTCCCATGGCATAAGCGCGACAGTTGCTGCAGTCGATATTCGAACTGCAGCACTTGCCCTTGCCCGGCTGATGATCGACATGGACATGTACTTGCTTGGTAACGCGGAAACCGCAGTTTTTGGCGATCTTGGTAACGGGATCGATGTCATATAGCTTGTCGCCCGTGACCCAGTCGTCATAGTGGAGGGAATATTGCACCGTTTCCGGATAGGCCACCATGGCGCGCATAATTTCCGCGCGCGCATGGGCAAAATCGGCTTGCGTCAAGGCCAGGCTTTGTGTGGCGCTACTGATGCGGAAATATGCCTTGTCGTTATCCACCTTTTTTTCCAGCTTGTCCAGATAGCGGGTGGTCGGGCTGAAATAGCTGAAGGTGAGCGGTAAGCCATGATTATTGGCAAGCTCTGCCATGATCATGATCTGATTGATATTCAGGGATGTAATGGTAAATACGCAGACGGCACGAGGGTCGTCGCGATAATTGTTCATTGCCTTGGTCAGCACGTCGCCGGCGCGCAATGAGCTACCGATTTCATCGACTCCCCAAGAGGAGATATGGATACGATAAAAGATATCGTCCGGCAAGCGTATCGTGCCATTGGTAAACACAATGCCATGTGGGATGTATTTTTGGGCCGCGCGCAGCCTGTCGGGCACCAGGCTCGGTTCCGCGCCCGCCATGTAGGCCAGCGTGACGCCACGCGCCGCATCGGCGGCAAACAGGGCATCCCACTCGGCAAGCGAACGGCTATCTTCGTGTCCCTCGTTTTCCTCGCCTTCAAAGAACAGGCAGCCCTCACAGCGTAAATTGCATTTTGACGCCACGTCATAATTGGCCGCCTTGAGGGTACCCAGTCGTGCGTTCAGCTCACGAAAATAAGCAAAGTCATCTTGCCTGGTGGCGGATGCAAGTTCAGATAGGGAATTCATAAGCACCGGAAGGTAAGAGTGAAAATATTACTGAACATTGGATAACGCATCCTGCGCGAACAGGCATGACAGCAGCTTGTATACTCAGGCGCAAGCCGTAAAGTGGACAATTGCCTGTGGCGCTAGTATGCCGCGTACACAGGCAAAATGAAATATTGGCTTTAAATTAGTTAACTTTTCCGCCACATAGTTTTAACCTAGTGCAAGATTTTCTTGACAGCATGAAATATGCTGTTTTGTATCAACTGCGAGGATCGCGAGGACCGAGATGGCTGGGGCTGTGGCGAAAAGCTGAGATTCATGGGAGGCGTAGTGTGCTTCTGGTTGCCTACCTTGTACGGTAGCGACCTGAACCTGGGAACGTGCAGGCAATGGGTGCATTTCAAAAAGCGCGGCTTGCGGCAGATCACTGGCCGCGCTCATTCTGCCACCTGTCGTGGGCGCTGAACATGGTGAGCGGTCCTTGTTTTGGCCGCTCACCTCATCATGTCAGGTAGCTTTTTCTTTGGTTTTCAATTCACCCTGAAGGGATGTGTCTATATTTGAGATATTAATTTTTGATTTCATTTTACTTTTTATTCTTAGGAAGGGAATTTCTATCAACCAGTAGCTCAGGCTTGCTGCAGCAATAGCTTGCATTATATTGAATGGAAATTTAAATGCAAACGGCGAATTAATGCCAAGGAAAATTTGTTGCCAAAGATAAAGGCTAAATGAAATTGTTCCAATGAATATGAATATGCGAGTTCTTAGGATTTTTGATAGCCAAAAATCTTTAATGTTGATAACTGACAACATGAGTATGCTTGCAAGTATTGCTTCAATTGTTCTTCCATAAGTCGCGTTCCAGTAGCCTCCATAATTATTTGCAATTGGTGGGATGGCAAACAGCAAGATGAAAATTGAGATGGTGCAAATGGTGGAAGTATATTTTGAAGAGTCCATGATGCTATTTATTTTATCTTTCTTCATGGCGACATAACAGCCAATCAGCATCGCATCTACACTGGTGTGTAACATCATGCCCAAGTAGTCACGAAGGCCCGGGAACAGTACATAGGTTCCCATGCGCGCAAGGGGGATTGTGATAATGAGAGCCGGTAAAATTCGATCATTCTTACGGCGTAGCAAAAAGATCAGCAAGGGAGGCCAGACCCAATAGAACTGCTCTTCTAATGCAAGACTCCAAAAGTGGCCGAAGTACCACACGCCATCTGGATGCGATGCATGTATTTCTTTTAAACCCAAGGGGCCAGAATAGTTCCATAAGTGAAGGGCTGCAAATATTGACTGCTGCCATGCGACATTAATGAATCCAATCGCCGAAAAAATGACGATGACCAGGATGACGGCATAAGAGGCCGGCCAGATTCTTAACGCTCTACGGTAATAAAACCGTGCGTAATCAATTTTCCCGGATAGCGTATATTCTGATTTTAATATGTTTGTAATTAAGAAGCCGCTCAAAACAAAAAATATTAAAACCCCCTGATACCCGTTTGCAAATGGTTTTAGTGGCGATAACCATCCACTATATCCTCCTTGGATTGTTTGTTGGGCATGACCAATCACAACCATCATGACGGCCAGGCATCTCAAGCCTGTTAATTCGGTAATTTTCTTCAAAATTCAATCCAGGATATGGGGGATGGTGGACTACTTGCAGGCGTATCGTAAAAATGCATGCTAGTGTTGCTTGCTGAGGAGCTTACTGCACTTGATAGTCTGAGGCAATTTCTAGCAAGCATATGTCGTTTCTTATGCGTGCGCTGGCTATCTTCCGATCCCTGGGGTGCAGATTGAAAGCCGCCTGTGGGGCTCGATGGCAGCAACTTGATCGCTCCAGTCCGGCTCAACCAGAATATCTACCGCGTTGCCCTGAGGCCTGGCGTGCTTCGCGTGCTTCCGCCCCGGTAACACTTATTGCTTTTTATCGAGAAAGTACGGATCGGTTGGACAAAAAAAAGCCACTAAATCCTTTTGATTTAATGGCTTTACCTGTACTACTTTGAATTGTTCTGTGGTGCCGGGAGCCGGAATCGAACCGGCACGCTGTTTCCAGCGCGGGATTTTGAGTCCCGTGCGTCTACCTATTCCGCCATCCCGGCAACGCGAGACGCATTATCACTGATTTGTCACAATCTGGCAAGTTTTATGCTTGGCGTGTGTTTTGCACAAGCGTTGAAAGTCTTTGAACGCGCCGATTCCAGCGCAAGAAGCGGAGTGCCGCGCCTGGCCTGCCGTCCTATCGTGTCCCTTCATTCACCTGGAGGGATATCCCATGAAGCAACTGGAAAACAAGGTCGCCATCATCACGGGCGCCAGCTCGGGCATCGGTCATGCGGCGGCGCGGCTGTTTGCCCGCCATGGCGCGCGGCTGGTGCTGGTGGCGCGGCGGCGGAAGGAGCTCGATGCGCTCGTGGCGCAACTGGCGGACGGTGGCGCGCAAGCCGTGGCTTGCGTGGGCGATGTGGGCGACGCGGCGTGCGCGCAAGGGGCCGTGGCGCTGGCGCTGCAACGCTTTGGCGGCCTCGATATCGCTTTTAATAATGCGGGCACCCTGGGGCCCATGGGGCCCACGCAGGAAGTTGCCCTGGAAGACTGGCGGGCGACGGTCGATACCAATCTCACGAGCGCCTTCCTGGCGGCAAAATATCAGTTGCCCGCCATGGCGGCGCGCGGCGGCGGCTCGCTGATTTTCACCTCGACCTTCGTCGGCCATACCTTGGGCATGCCCGGCATGGCGGCGTATGCGGCCAGCAAGGCGGGCGTGATCGGCTTGACGAAGGCCCTGGCGGCCGAATATGGCGCGGCGGGCATCCGCGTGAACGCCTTATTGCCAGGCGGTACCGATACACCGTTGGGGCGGCAAGTGGCCAGTACGCCAGAGACGCAGGCCTTCGTGGCGGGACTGCACGCATTGAAACGCCTGGCCACGCCGGACGAGATCGCCCGCTCGGCGCTGTACCTGGCCTCCGATGCATCGAGCTTTACCACTGGCACGGCGCTGCTGGCCGACGGTGGCGTATCCATCGTACGGGCATAACGGGGCGCCGAAAACGCCGACGGCCCGGGGATGAGCCGGGCCGTCGGTGCTGTGCTGCTAGATCAAGCTCAGTTGTGAGCCGAGTTCAGCTGGCGCGCGATGATGTCGTGGTTGAGCCAGACGACCGGTGCCGGCGGTTCCGACATGGTGTGGAACATCAGCGGGCCCGTGCCTTCCAGTACCAGCGAGCTCAGGTGGTCGGTGATCAGTTCCTTGCGGTCCTTGTGCAGCTTGGTGATGTCGTCCGAGGTACCGATCATGACGTCGGCCAGCTCTGGCGTGTTGTCCATCGGCCAGGCGGCGAAGTTGCGGAATTGCACGCTGGTCGCGTCGCCATTGTAGGCGGCGATACGGTCGAGCAAGTCTTGCAGCGAAACGCCATCTTCCAGCAAGCCCTGGCAGATTTTCCATTGCTCTTCGGCCCAGGCGCTGCCGCCTTCTTTTTTCAGCGCGTCGAGCAGCGGGAACAGGGACAGTTCCACGCCGACGAAGATGTCGGACGAGTTCGTGCGGATTTCCGGGCAATTGAAGACGGTGGCCTTGATGCCTTTGTCCCACGCGGCCTTGGCCACGTTTTCCAGGCGCATCTTCGCCAGGCCTTGCGTGTAGTTGCTGTAGGTTTGCCACTGGTACTTGCCGTCAATCAGGATCTCGGTGCCGTGGTAGCCGTAGGCGCTGTAGCGCACCTGGCCGCCCGTTTGCTCGATGCGGGCGCGGATGGCGGCACTGCCGTCGATCAGGTGCTGCAGGGTGTTGGCCGTGACTTCGTCGAAGTTCATCAGGATCAGCTTGCCCAGGTCGCTGTCGAGCAGGGCGCGCGAGGACATGAAGCGCTCGCCGCGGCCTTTGTAGATGCGGTTGGCGATCGCCAGGAAGACTTTGACTTTCGGAATGCCGCCAGCCATGGTGTGGGCGAAATACACATTGCTGCCGTCAGGAATCAGGCTGTCCAGCTCGGCCATGGCTTTGGCCACGGAAGCGCTGAAGCGGGCGATGCCGGCTTCGCGGCAGCGTTCGATCTGCGCCCAGTCCAGCTTGTCTTCTTGCCAGCTCTTCAGGGTCATGTCGGCCAGCAGTGCCGTCGGCGTCGGTTCGCCGGCTGGCGCGTCGAGGTCGAAACCGGCCATCAGCGGCACATTGATGATGCGGCCGCCCAGGTTGGCTTCCGCTTCGGCCAGCTCTTCCGCGTTCAGCGGGCGCAGCGCCATGTTTTCATCGCGGCGGCCGACCGTCATGCCGACGATATTCATGCCCGCCTTGCGTGCTTCGTCCAGCAAGCCATTTACATAGCCGCGGCCGAACAGCTCGCCGAACAGCACAAAGGTGTCGCCCTTGCGGAAGATATTTTTTTGCGGGATGTCTCTTAAGGACGTGATCTCGGTCATGGTGTCAATTCATTCTAAAATTAGCAGGGCAGATGGCTGGTGCGACTGCCCGCTGGTTCAACATAGTTGTAAATTATGCGCCATTTCAGCGAGGAAAATTCTGTTGCGAACGATTCTCGTCTGGAATGGCATCTTCTTCTGCATGCAGCTCTTATTCTTTCGCCATGGCGTATTTTACGCTGCCACGGCGCACAGCGCCCGCGGACAGGGTCAGATAAGCCCGGAAGGCGCCGATATTACCTCAGCTTGGCCGCCCAGGTCAGCAAAATTGATCTAAAACAAATCCTGCTGGCCCGACACGAGGCGTGAAAAATCGTCGCCGAGGAACGGCAGGATCGCGTCGGCCACCGGCTGCAGCTGGCGCGTCAGGTAATGGTGGTAGTCGATGGGCGAGCGCTGCGTTTCCAGCGGTTCCGGCCCCGCCACCGTGATCACATAGCTGATCCAGCCGCCGTTCTGGTACTGCAGCGGCCGGCCCTGCGCCAGGTTATAGGCGTCGGCCGTGCGCGCCGCGCGCACGTGGGGCGGCACGTTGCGCTGGTAATCGTCGAGCGGACGGCGCAATCGCTTGCGGTAGACCAGCAAGGCGTCGAACTCGCCGCGTACGGTACGCGCCACGTAGTCGCGCACATAGTCCTGGTAGGCGGTGCGCTGGAAGATGCGCCGGTACAAATCCTGCTGGAATTGCTGCGCCAGCGGCGTCCAGTCGCTGCGCACGGTTTCCAGGCCCTTGTAGACCATGTCCTCGCTGCCATCGGGTTTGCCGACCAGGCCCGCATAGCGCTTCTTGCTGCCTTCTTCCGAGCCGCGGATGGTGGGCATCAGGAAACGCCGGTAATGCGTCTCGAACTCGAGTTCCAGCGCATTCTCGAGGCCGAACTCATCGCGCAGATAGGTATTCCACCAGGCATTCACATGCGCCACCAGGGCGCGGCCGATCTTGCCCGCCTCTTCATCCGTATGCGCCGTTTTCAGCCAGACGAAAGTGGAATCCGTGTCGCCGTAGATCACCTGATAACCGTGCCCGGTGATCAGCTCGCGCGTGCGGTGCATGATGTCGTGGCCGCGCAGGGTGATCGACGACGCCAGGCGCGGATCGAAAAAGCGGCAGCCGCTCGATCCCAGCACGCCGTAAAACGCGTTCATGATGATTTTTAGCGCTTGCGACAGCGGCGCGTTGCGTTCGCGCTTGGCCGTCTCGCGCCCCTGCCACACCTGCTTCACGATGGCCGGCAGGCAGTGTTTCACGCGCGAAAACTGCGCGCCCCGGTAGCCGGGCACGGTATCGGCTTCATCGCCGCTGGTACCCACCACCAGGCCCACGGGATCGATGAGGAAGGTGCGGATGATGGACGGGTACAGGCTTTTGTAGTCGAGCACGAGCACGGAATCGTACAGGCCCGACTGCGAATCCATGACGAAGCCGCCCGGGCTGTTTTCGCCGGAGACATCGCCCAGGTTGGGCGCCACGTAACCCTGCCGGTGCATCAGCGGCAAGTACAGATGTTCGAAGGCGGCCACGGAGCCGCCGCTGCGGTCGGCCGCCAGCCCCGTCACGCTGGCCCGTTCCAGCAAGAAGGTCAGCAGCTCGGTCTTCGCGAATATGCGCGTGACCAGTTCGCAATCCTTGAGGTTGTAGCGGGCCAGCGCCGGTTTGTCTTCGCGGAAACGCCGGTCGATCTCGGCCATGCGCTGGTAGGGATTGTCGATGGACTTGCCTTCGCCCAAGAGCGTCTGCGCCACGTTTTCCAGGCTGAACGAGGAAAAATTCCATGTCGCCGATTTCAAGGCTTCGATGCCGTCGATGATCAACCGTCCCGCAGCGGCTGCAAAATAGTGTTCCTGTTTGCCGCCATGTTCGCGCCATTCCATGACGGCGCCGCCGCGTCCCAGTTTCAACGGTACCTGGTAGCGCTCGGCGTGCTGGCGCAGCACGCGCAAGTCGAACTGCACCAGGTTCCAGCCGATGATGGCGTCCGGGTCGTGGCGCTCCATCCACGTGTTCAGGCGTTCGAGGATCTGTGCGCGGCTGTCGCAGTATTCGAGGTCGAAGTCCAGGGCGTCATCGCCGCCGTTTGGCGGCCCCAGCATGTAGACCTGGCGCTGGCCGCAGCCTTCCAGGGCCAGCGAATACAGTTCGCCATGGGCCGTCGTCTCGATATCGAGCGACACCAGTTTTAATGTGGGGCGGTAGCCGGGCGCAGGTTTCAGCTGCACTTCCGTTTCTCCGCTGAACGTGACAGGTGCCGTGATGAAACGCTCCATCAGGTAGCGCTCGGGCGGACGGATATCGGCTTCGTACACGTCGACGCCGTGCGCGCGCAGCTGCTTTTCCAGCTTCAGCAAATGCCGGTATTGCTTGCAGTACAGCCCCAGCACGGGGCGGTGGTGAAAATCGCACAGCGACAGGGGCCGCAGCTCCGCATGGCGCTCGCCGCGCAGCAGCTGTTGCGCCTGTTCCTGCTGCTCCATGGGAAGGAAGGCGACGGCCGTCTGCACGGGCAGGCGCACGTGGCGGGGCCCGGCATCCGTTGCCAGCCAGAAATCGACTTCCGTGCCGGCGCTCGTGTCGCGCCAGTGGCGGGTCAGGATGAAGCCCTGTTCGGGCGTGTGCTCGGTGTTGCCTGTCATGGTGCCGTGAGTGTCGGATGTGCTGGCCTGCACATTACAGCAAGCTGACGCAGGGCGGGGGCGGTTGCGGCTATAATTTTCTGCATCGAAGACGATAACAAGAGCGCGCCGCGCCACCCACCCCGGAGACAGCATGCAAGCAATCAGTTATGTACACGGCGCCCACGAGACGCCGTTGATCGGCGAAACGATAGGTGCCTACCTGGACGGCATCGCCGCCCGCTATGGCCAGCACGACGCCTTGATCGTGGCGCACCAGAACGTGCGCTGGACCTATCTTGAGTTCCAGCAGCGCGTGCATCGGCTGGCCGCCGGCTTGCTGAAACTGGGCTTGCAACCGGGTGACCGGGTCGGCATCTGGTCGCAGAACTGCGCCGAATGGGTATTGACCCAGTTTGCCACGGCGAAAGCTGGCTTGATCATGGTCAACATCAACCCCGCCTACCGGCGCTCGGAACTCGAATACGTGCTCGACAAGGTGGAATGCAGCGCGCTGATCCTGTCGCCCAGCTTCAAGTCCAGCGACTATCTGGCCATCGTGCAAGACGTGGTGCCGGACATCGCCCGTTCGCGCGCCGGCGCCCTGCAGTCGCCGCGCCTGCCGCAGTTGCGCCACGTCATCCGCCTGGGCGCGGCCGCCACGCCGGGCATGCACAACTTCGACGCCCTGATGGACGGCATTGCCGTTGCCGACCTCGCGCACCTGGAAGAAGTGAGCGCTGGCTTGCAGTTTGACGACGCCGTCAACATTCAGTTCACGTCCGGTACGACGGGCGCGCCGAAAGGCGCCACCTTGACGCACCACAATATCCTGAACAACGGCTTTTTCATCGGCGAAGCCATGCGCCTCACCGAACAGGACCGCTTGTGCATACCCGTGCCCCTGTACCACTGCTTCGGCATGGTGCTGGGCAACCTGGCCTGCGTCACGCATGGCGCGGCCATGGTGTTTCCCGGCGAAGGCTTCGATCCGAAAGCCGTGCTGGAAACCGTGCAAGCGGAGCGCTGCACGGGCTTGCATGGCGTGCCGACGATGTTCATCGCCATCCTCGACCATCCCGACTTCAAGCAATACGATCTGTCGAACTTGCGCACCGGCATCATGGCCGGCTCGCCGTGCCCGATGGAAGTCATGACGCGGGTCATCGAATTGATGCACATGGCGGAAATCACGATTGCCTATGGCATGACGGAAACGTCGCCCGTTAGCTTCCAGACGTCGATCGACGATCCGCGCGAAATGCGCGTGTCGTCCATCGGCCGTGTCCACCCGCACCTGGAAGTGAAAATCATCGATGCGGAAGGCCGGATCGTGCCGCGCGGCGAAAAGGGCGAATTGCTCACGCGCGGCTATTCAGTGATGCAGGGCTACTGGGGCGACCCTGAAAAAACCAGCGAAGCCATCGACGCGGCGCGCTGGATGCACACGGGCGACCTGGCCGTGATCGATGACAACGGCTTTTGCAGCATCGTCGGGCGCTCGAAGGACATGGTGATACGCGGCGGCGAAAACATCTACCCGCGCGAAGTCGAGGAATTCCTGTACCGCCACCCGAGCGTGCTCGATGTACAATGCGTGGGCGTACCGGATGCCAAGTATGGCGAAGAGTTATGCGCCTGCATCATCTTGCGGCCCGGCACGCAGGCCACCAGCGACGATATCCGCGCCTTCTGCGATGGGCAGATCGCCTATTACAAGATTCCCCGCTACGTGCGTTTCGTCGAGGAATTCCCCATGACGGTGACGGGCAAGATCCAGAAATATGTCTTGCGCAAGCAGGTGGCGACGGATCTGGGCTTGAGCACGGAATAGGGTTTTCGCCAGTCCATAAAAAAACACCGGGACGCTCGCGCGGCCCGGTGTTTTGCATTGATTCAGCGTAAAGCTCAGGCCATCGCGGCTTGCGGTGCGCGCGCTGGCGTACGGCGGCGCATGAAGGCCAGCAAGCCCAGGCCGGCCAGCAGCATGGCGTAGGTGCCTGGTTCCGGCACGGCCGACACGTTGACCGTGTTGAAGCCGGCGCCGTTCATCGCCAC
Organism: Janthinobacterium sp. GMG2; assembly: GCF_033949445.1. Classification (NCBI taxonomy): domain Bacteria; kingdom Pseudomonadati; phylum Pseudomonadota; class Betaproteobacteria; order Burkholderiales; family Oxalobacteraceae; genus Janthinobacterium; species Janthinobacterium sp. GMG2. The sequence goes on from NZ_JAXAWA010000001.1 coordinate 327,534, forward strand.
GTGGCCATAATTGATCGAGCTGACGGAATTGGCGATCAGGGTGCCGTTCATGTCGCCCGAACCCGAGAACGCGCTGTTCGGCGCCAGGATGCTGCCGTTGATGCCGACGTTCTGCAGGTTGGTGGTGGTGGCGTTGGCGAAGTTGAACAGCGTGCGGTTGGCGAAGCTGGCGAAATTGTCGAAGCCGCCGCTCAGGGTGATGTTGCTGGCCGTGCCGTTGATGATGATGCTGGCCGTGCTTTTCAGCGAGGACAGGTCCAGGGTCAGGTTATGCAGGTTCGACGCATCGATGTTGAAAATGTTCACATCGGCGTTGACGTTGCCCACCAGGGTCATGTTGCCGTATTGCGAGATCACGGTGCCGTTCGACTGCAGCTTGGCCACGTCGCCCGACAGGGTCGTCAATTGTTGCTTGGCGCCCGCGAAGTCCAGGGTGGACGCGTTGCCTTTGCTGATGTTGTTGGTTGGGAACCATTGTGGCGCCGTCAGCGTGGCGTTGGGGTTGCTGACGCCGTACACGGCCGAACCGCCGAGCGTGCCCCAGCCCGTGTTCAGGTTGCCGCCAGCAACGACGGAATTGACGGCGCTGCCTGGCTTTTTGTTCGTGCCAACGTTGTAGTTGTCCAGGTAGATATTGCCGCCAGCGGCAATGCTGCCACCGACGCTGGTAAAGCCGCTGGCGCCACTGCTGCCGATGTTGCCGAAGATGAAGGCCGAGTAGCCATTGGCGACGCCAAGGTCAACCACGGTGGCCTGGGCCGACGCGCTGAAGGAGAAAGCGAACAGGGCGGCGCTGATGAGCGGCAAGGTGCGGGTAGCAAATAATTTCATGGACAATCTCATAGTAAATTGGGGACGATTAGGGCGGGAAAGCAAGACACCGCCATCGCGCAGTCCGCTATTATAATATAAAAAACAATTCTAGTTCAATTTAGGTAATTAACTATATTTTAAGGCAACACTTTTCCTACGGGCAGCAATTGTCTGGCGGACATAAAAAAACCGGGCTGGCCCGGTTTTTTTACTGCTTACTTGACGCGCTGGTACAGGCGGAAACGTTCCACGTCATCCGTGGGGCGGCGCCCTTCCCATAGCTTGATCCAGTCCGCGCCGTGATGCTCGGGCAGCTTTTCCTTGTTGTCGGGAACCTTGATGCTGTCTTGCAACAAGAACACATCGCACTGCTGCTGCCCTACGCTGGCAAACGGCAGGTGGCCGAAGTAGGCGAACGAGGCGCGCTGGGCGGCGCCGACGTTGCTGTTGATGCACTTGCTGCCTGGCGGCAGGTGGACGGAAATCTGGTGCGCCACGCTGGCGTAGCTCTTGCTGTAGTTCAGCGGCGGCAGGAACAAGGTCATGATCAGCACCCAGATCAGGATCAGGCCGCCGGACGACAGCACCACGGCGCGCCACAGCACGGCCGGCTGGCGCGAGATGCGCCAGTGCACCAGCGCCACCCAGCCTGCGCTGGCGCAGGCGGCGACAAAGAAGGCCAGCAAGTCCAGTTCGGGCTTGAAGCCTGGCATGAGTTTCAATGCGTTATGCGACAGTTTCGGCGGCCAGCCCGTCAGGATGGCGAACCAGAACAGCCACAGCGCGAGAGCACAGATGGTCAGCACCATCACGGAGAACCAGTCGATGGCGTTGATGGCGCCCCGTTTCATGGTCAGCAGGCCGAACGCGGCCATCACGGCCAGCGGCGGCAGCAGCGGCAGCAGCTGGCTCGGGTCCGGATCGGGATGGCACAGGCCCAGGATGGCCAGCATGGCGACAAAGGTCAGCGGCACGACGATGTGCAGCACGTGATGCTGGCGGCGCCAGGCATACACGGCCCAGGCGGCGAACGGCCAGGCAGGCCAGAAGAACCAAATGCCGACACGCAAGAAGTACTGGAGGCTTTTCAGGCTCGGGGCGCTGAACTGGCGGCAATTCCATTCCATCCATGCCTGCAGCGGCGAATGGCCGTACGGACGCAGCCATTCGCCCGGCAGCAGCCAGACGAGGGTCAGCGCGGCGACGATCACGATGGCCAGCGCCAGGTGGCGCACGCTGCGCAGCAGCGGCAGGCGCAGGAAGACGGTGCACAGCAGCAAGGCGATGCTCAGCGCCGCCGGCGTGATCCAGCCGCGCGCGAGGGTCAGGCCGCCCAGCGCCAGGCCCAGCAGGGCCGCATTGCGCACGGACGGGCCTTCCACGTAGCGCACGGCGCGGTACAGCAGATAGGCCATCAGGGACACGTACAGCGCTTCGGCCGTGATGTCGTGGCTGTGCTGCAGCAGACCCAGGCAGCCCAGATAGATGAGGACGGCGGCATCGGCCAGGGTGCGGCCGAAGTCGTCCGGCTCGGGCTGGCCGCCGAAGGCCAGGCGCAGCGGCTGGGCGTCGTTGCGGCGGCCCAGGTTGAAGGCCGTGTACCAGACGGACAGGGTGCTGACGACGAAGATGCCGATGGTCGACATGCGCGCGCCGAAGACGTCGCCGTCGATCCAGCCGAACAGCTTGATGAAGATGGCGCCCAGCCAGAAGGCCAGCGGGCCTTCATCGGGCAGCGACAGGCCGGCGATGTTGGGCCACAGCCAGTCGTTCAGGCCGCCATGCGCCATGGTCCACATGATGCCGAAACTGGCGGCGTCATCGTTCTTCCACGGTTCGCGGCCGATCAGGCCAGGCAGGATGTACAGCAGGCCAAGTGCAAACAAGGCCCATCGTGGCAGCGCGAGTGTGGCAGCGGCGGGAAGGCGGACTGGCTTCATCGATAGTTGTATCAGAATAGTGGCAAGACGCGACGAATGGCGTCGGGTATGCGCGAGTATAAAGTAAAGCGGCCAAAGACAAAAAAGGCAGCCGTGGCTGCCTTTTCTCTGGTAGCCGAAGCTGCCCTTTTTTGCCGCAATGCGGCAAAAATTAGCCTGCTGCGACTGCGGTTTTCGAACCAACCGAACCGAACTTCTGACGGAACTTCTCGACGCGACCAGCGGTATCGACGATTTTGTGCTTGCCCGTGAAGAATGGGTGCGATTCAGCCGAAACCTCGATCTTCACCAGTGGGTATTCTTTACCGTCGTGGGTGATTTTTTCGCGGGTTTGGATGGTCGAGCGGGTAACGAATTTGAAATCGCACGACAGGTCGTGGAAAACAACTTCGCGGTATTCTGGATGGGTATCGACTTTCATGGGATTCTCTCTAAGTAGGTAGCCAAACAGCACTTCGTCGGTCGTCTTGCTTCTTGACCCGATTGCCGATCACTTGCCAGGGTTTAAAATAATGCAACCGTCGATTATATAGCGCTTTCGGGCCGGCGGCAATAAAAAAGCCGCTCAATGAGCGGCTTTGCATGATCGCGTGTGGTCGGCGTGGCGTAATCCGACAACACCGCCGCCTTCGCCAACAATGTTGTCGGATTACGGCCCTGCGGGCCTCGGCGGCCCCACCTAATCCGACCTACGTCTTTGGTGGCAGCATGTTGCCACCGGGGAGGGAGAAACCGTAGCGAGCAGGCCGCAGTTGCGATCGAGTAGCGCAACCGTACAAAAGTACGGTGAGCAACGGAGATCGCAAATGTGGCCGCGCAGTAGGTTTATCCCCCCCGGCGCATCATGTCGAAGAACTCGGCGTTGTTTTTCGTCGCTTTCATCTTGTCCAGAATAAACTCCATCGCCTCGATCTCGTCCATCGAGTACAGCAACTTGCGCAGGATCCAGATTTTTTGCAGTTCGTTCGGCTTGATCAGCAGTTCTTCGCGGCGGGTACCCGATTTGTTCAGGTTGATTGCAGGGTAGACGCGTTTTTCGGCCAGGCGGCGCTCCAGATGCACTTCCATGTTGCCGGTACCCTTGAATTCTTCAAAGATCACGTCATCCATGCGCGAACCCGTTTCGATCAGCGCCGTGGCGATGATGGTCAGCGAGCCGCCTTCTTCGATATTGCGCGCGGCGCCGAAGAAGCGTTTTGGACGTTGCAGCGCGTTCGCGTCGACACCACCGGTCAGGACCTTGCCCGAGGCAGGGATGACGGTGTTGTAGGCGCGGGCCAGACGGGTGATCGAGTCGAGCAGGATGACCACGTCTTTTTTCATTTCGACCAGGCGCTTGGCTTTTTCCAGCACCATCTCGGCCACTTGCACGTGGCGCGTGGCCGGCTCGTCGAAGGTCGAGGCGACGACTTCGCCGCGCACGGAGCGTTGCATCTCGGTCACTTCTTCCGGACGTTCGTCGATCAGCAGCACGATCAGCGTGATGTCCGGGTGATTGGCCGTGATCGCATGCGCGATGTGCTGCAGGATCACGGATTTACCGGATTTCGGCGACGCCACCAGCAAGCCGCGCTGGCCTTTGCCGATCGGGGCGATCAGATCGATGATGCGGCCGGTGATGTTTTCCTGGCCATTCATTTCACGTTCCAGGCGCAGCGGCTCGTTCGGGTGCAGCGGCGTCAGGTTTTCAAACAGGATGCGGTGTTTCGACATCTCCGGCGATTCGCCGTTGACCTTGTCGACTTTGACCAATGCGAAATAGCGTTCGCCATCTTTCGGGGTCCGTACCTCGCCTTCGATCGAATCGCCGGTGTGCAGATTGAAGCGGCGGATTTGCGAAGGGGAGATGTAAATGTCGTCGGTGGACGCCATGTAGCTGGCGTCGGGCGAGCGCAGGAAGCCGAAGCCGTCAGGCAGCACTTCCAGGGCGCCATCGCCAAAAATCTGTTCGCCGGACTTGGCGCGTTTTTTCAGGATAGCGAACATCAGCTCCTGTTTGCGCAAGCGGGCTGCGTTGTCAATGTCAAGACCGATCGCCATCTCAAGCAGGGCGGATACGTGTAGGGCCTTTAGTTCGGATAAATGCATATGTGTTGAGTGTCCCGAGACGGGATGTAAAGGTAGGGGAGGGGACTGCGTGGCGTTGATTAATTATTGGGGAAGGCTGTGCACGAATGAGGGCAAAGCCGCTTCCCGGTTGTTCAGTCAGGCGGCGCTGCGGGCGCAGCGCTGCCCATCATACATTAAATGTTGCTGTCGACGAAAGCGGTCAACTGGCCCTTGGCCATGGCGCCTACTTTTTGAGCAGCTGCAACACCATCCTTGAACAGGATCAGGGTCGGGATGCCGCGGATGCCGAACTTGGCAGGCACTGCCTGGTTGGCGTCCACGTCCATCTTGGCGATCTGGATGCGGCCGGCGTATTCCTTGGCCACTTCTTCCAGGATCGGAGCGATGGCCTTGCAGGGACCGCACCATTCTGCCCAGAAGTCGACCAGTACTGGCAACTCGGATTGCAGGACGTCTGCTTCAAAAGATGCATCGCTAATGTGTTTGATATTTTCGCTCATATTTTCCTCAAATGAGGGTGGGATCAATAATGCCTAGAATTAACCATACGCTGGTTCGCCATCCATGCTTCCTGGAATGCAATGAGAAGATGGGGACAATGGGCACGAATTCAATGTTCTTGGAAGGTGCGACCAGAGGTATGCAGGCGGGGATGGCTGAAATAATAACCCATTTTTTCAAAGCGTGGCGATTATTGCAGAAAAACTTGAGGCATATCGCCAGCATATCGCTTCCGCAGGCGCGTGCAGGGCGGCAAAGCCGCATGCCTGCTGGCCTGCGGCGCCGTGCCCGCCCCTTCGGCCTGGCCTTGAGATCAGGCTTGCGCGTTGGCTTGACGCGCCGTGTGTTGCAGTTGCAAGTTCACCATCAGCTGCAATTCCGCGCTTTCCATCGGCTTGCGGAAGGTGCCCAATATATGCAGGCCGTTGGCCATGGCCAGGCGCTCGGCCGCCAGGCGCACGGCCGAATGCAGGCCCGACAGCAGGACCACGCCGCCGCGGAAGCCGTTTTCAGCCGCCATGCGCAAGAATTCGATGCCGTCGATGTCGGGCATCGACAGGTCGCAGATCAGCAGGTCGGGCTGGTGCTGCTTCAAGGTCGACAGCGCCTGTTCGCTGTGCGATTCGCAGCGGATGTCGAACGGGCCCATCTGCTCGAGCATGTCGCTGAGCACGTCGAGCATGAAAACGTCGTCGTCCAGCAGCAGCACGCGCAACGGCGCCAGGCCTGCTTCATTGTGTTCCCCGTTTGCTTGGTTTGGTACAGTGTTCATCGTCCTGTCTTTCTGTTGATATGCATCGCTGTCGATGCCGATACCTTGCCATAGCGTAATTTGGCGGTAGCTAATCGTCATTGGCAAAGCTGGTGTTATTCATGATTTGTTCGGTAATCTGTTCCAGCAGGGGCCACAGGCGCGCCACGATGCGCCGTGCCCGCTCCGCCTCGTCGGCCGGTTCGCCCGGCGCCAGCGTTTCCAGGTTGTGGCACAGCTCGGCCAATCCCAGGGCGCCCACGGTACGCGCCGACGACTTGATGCGGTGCCCCAGTTCGCGCACCTGGTGTACGTCGCCGCGCGCCAGGGCCGCATCGATGTCGCCAAAGCCATCCTGCGTCGTCTGCAGGAACTTGAAGGCGAACTTGCGCACCTTTTCCGGGTTGTAGCCCAGCAACTTGGCCAGGATGGACAGGTCGATCACCTGCGGGTCGCCTGCCAGGGTGGTCTTGAAGGCGGGCGCGGCGCGGCTGCGCGCCGGTGGCGGCGGTGTCTCGCGCGCCGGCAGCCAGCTGGCGATGGTCTGGTACATCATGGCCGGCTGGATGGGCTTGGAAATGAAATCGTCCATGCCCGCGTCCAGGCAGCGCACGCGGTCTTCGCTGGTGGCCGTGGCCGTCATGGCCAGTACGCGCAAATGCGCCAGCTGCGGGTCGGCGCGGATGTGGCGCGTCGCTTGCAAGCCATCCATCAGCGGCATCTGCACGTCCATCAGCACGCAGTCGAACTGGGTCTGGCGCAGCAGGTCGAGCGCTTCTTCGCCATTGTTGGCCAGGCAGACGGAAGCGCCCGCTTCTTCCAGCAATTCCAGCGCCACTTGCTGGTTGAACGTATTGTCTTCCACCAGCAGGATGCGCGCATGCTTGAGCGTGCGCATCACCAGGGCCGCGTCGGCGCTGGCGCGCATGGCGGCCGCCGTCTGCACCATGCTGTCGAGCATGGCCGGCGCCGCCTGGTCGGAAATGCCCAGGTTGGCCGTGAACCAGAAGGTGCTGCCGGCGCCGGGACGGCTGTCGACACCGACGTCGCCGCCCATCAGCTGCGCCAGCTGCTTGCAGATGGCCAGGCCCAGGCCCGTGCCGCCATATTCGCGCGTGGTGGAGGTGTCGGCCTGCTGGAAGGACTGGAAAAGCTTGCTCATTTCATCCTGCGACAGGCCGATGCCGTGGTCGCACACTTCAAAGCGCACCAGGCAGTGCTTGGCGTCCGCCACCACCTTGCGCACTTTCACGGTAATGCTGCCCTGTTCGCTGAACTTGATGGCGTTATTGGCGTAGTTGATCAGCACTTGCCCCAGGCGCAGCGGGTCGCCCACGAGCACGGCTGGTAATTGCGGGTCGATTTCAAACAGCAATTCCAGATTCTTGCCGGCGGCGCGCGGCGCCACCACCGTCATCAGGGTTTGCACGACATGGTCGAAACTGAAGTTGACGCGCTCGATCTCCAGCTTGCCCGCCTCGATTTTCGAGATGTCGAGGATGTCGTCGATGATGCCCAGCAAGTGTTCTCCGGCAAAGCGGATTTTTTCCAGGTAGTCGCGCTGGCGCGGTTCCAGATCCGTTTTCAGGGCCAGATACGCCATGCCGATCACGCCATTCATCGGCGTGCGGATTTCATGGCTCATGTTGGCCAGGAATTGTCCCTTTGCCAGGCTCGCTTCCTCGGCCACCTGCTTGGCCTGGTCGAGCTGTTCGGTACGCTGCGCCACGCGCTCTTCCAGATGTTCATTGAGTTCGCGCAAGGCGCTTTCGCTGCGCTTGTGATACGTGATGTCCGTCAGGCTGGCCACCACCATGCCCACCTTGCCGTATTCATCGCGGATGGCCTCGGTATTTACGGACAGCCACGACAGGCTGCCGTCGGGCTGCTGCACGCCCATCAGCACGTCGCGCATGGCGACACCCGTCGACAGGGTGATGTGCACGGGATGGCTGCGCTGGTCGAAGGGGGAACCGTCCTCATGGATGGCTTGCCACAGGCTGTTGCCGGCAGGACTGGCCGCCAGCATGCGCTCGGCGGCGGCGTTGCTTTCCAGAATGTGGCCGTGGCTGTCCTGCACCACCAGGCCATTCGTCACGGCGCCGAAGACGGACGCCATGCGCTGGCTCGAGTTCGACAGCGCGATCGACGCCTGGCGCCGTTCCGTGATGTCGGTGATCATCGCCAGGGTGCCGCCCGGCTCGCCGTTGTCCGACTGGATGCTGGTGCTCGACAGCAAGCCCCACAGGCTGGACTGATCCTTGCGGAAGAAGCGGAAATCGACCTGGTCCGGCTGGCTGGCGAAGCTACCGTGGCTGGCCAGGCGGCGCTGCATCAGCAGCTGGCTGTCGCGGTCCATGAAGTCGAGCAGGGGACGGCCCAGCATTTCCTGTACCGTGTAGCCGAGCATGTGCGCCATCTTCGGATTGACGAAGGTGGTCTTGCCGTCCGCACCCGTCATCCAGATGCCTTCGGCGGCCGTCTGCACGATCAGGCGGTAGCGTTCCGAACTGGCGTGCAGCGCTTCCTCGGCGCGTTGCCGCTGCGTCATGTCGCGCAGCGAGACAATGGAAAACACCTGGCCGGCCATGCGCAGCGGCGACAGGCTGACCTTGGCAGGAAAATGCGTGCCATCGCGGCGGCGCGCCATCATCACCCGCCCCGGCAGGCTGTGCCGTGCTTGCGGGTCGCCCACGGAATGGCTGGCCGTGCTTTCCGGTACCAATTGCTCCAGCGACATGCCCGTCAATTCGGCCAGCGGATAGCCGAAGCAGCGCGCCCCGATCTGGTTGGCGTAATGCACCTTGCCCTCGACGTCGGCCACCAGCATGGCTTCGGGCGCCGCTTCCAGCATCGAGCGCATGCGCGATTGCTCGTCCTGCTTGCGTTCGCTGATATCGCAGATGATGCCGCTGGCCTGCGTGGCGGCGCCATCCGAAGCGCGTGTCAGCACGGCGCCGCGCGCCAGCAGCCAGCGCCAGTGGCCGTCGCTGTGGCGCAAACGGAATTCGCAATTGAAGGTGCCGGGCGCCTGGCCGTCCAGATGCTGGCGAAATGCCAGGCTCAGGCGCGCGCGGTCGTCGCGGTGCACTTCGGCCAGCCACTCGTCCAGTGCATGGTCGAGCTTGGCGCTCTTGTCGCCCAGCACGTCCTGGTACTGGGGCGCGAACTGCAGCCGCCCGGACTGGCGCCGCCAGGTCCAGCCAGCCAGGGCCGCGCCGCGCAAGGCTTGCCCCGCATCCTGTTCGGCCAGGGCGTGCGCGGGCAGGAGCAGGCGGCGCAACTGTTGCCGCAGCCGCCATGCTTGCCAGCAAGCCACTCCCGCCAGGGCGGTGGCGCTGGCGGCAGCGTATGGCCACAGCACTGTTGGCGCCATGCCCTGTGCCGCCGCCTGCACCGGCAACGAAAGCGCCATGCCTGCCGCCAGCATCGTATGAGCGAGCCGGTGCAGCGCAGGGCGCCGGGGGCGTGGTGCGCTGAAACTCGTGTGGCTGCAATACGACAAATGCATCCCTTTCTGGGGCATGATGGAACTGGGCTGACAGTGCATGATGCGCGCTCAAATAAACGCCTGCGGCGCTTTCTGGCGGCAACTATAGCATCGAATATTTGCTCGCAGTAGTTAAGTTCTGAAACAGCCAAAACGGGATTTTTTTTGCCCCGGAATGGCTGTTTTTTTTGCGGTTTTGTGAGAATCTGAGAGAAAGTTGGCGCGAAATCGTGCTACGGAATGGCGTTGTATGACCTCAGGTAAAACTGCCGGCAAACTGATATCGGTGTCCGGGATGCCACATGGTGGCGATCGAGGCGATCTTGCCGCCTGAGCGCGTCTGGCGGCGCAGCACCAGGCATGGCTGTTTCGTGTCGATGGCCAGCATTTCGGCGATGTCGCGCGGCGCCGACAGCGCTTCGATGCTGTAGGTGGCGCCTTGCAGGGGCGCGGCCGCCATCAGGTATTCGTTCGGCGTGATGCTGGAAAAATCCTGCGTCATGTAGTCGGGCGCGCACTCGGGATTGACCCAGCGGTCTTCCACCTGGATCGGTACGCCGTTTTCAAAATGCACGATCAGCGAGTGGAACAGCGGGTGCTCGGGCGGCAGGCCGAATTGCTTGGCCAGCAAGTCGGACGCCTTGGTGCGTTCCAGCAATTGCAAGCTGCTGCGGTGGATATGTCCGCGCGCCCGCACTTCATCGGCGATACTCTTGATTTCCAACAGTGTCGCCTGGTATTTTTGCTGCGCCACATAGGTGCCGGAACCCTGGCGCCGGGTCAGCACCTGTTCGCTCGTCAGTTCGCGCACGGCGCGGTTGACCGTCATGCGCGAGACGCCGAATTGTTTTACTAGTGCTTGCTCGGATGGAATTACGTCGCCTTCCTTCCAGCGCCCGGCGGCGATACCGGCCAGCAGAAAATCCTTGATGCGCTGGAAAATGGGCGTATTTTCTTGTGTATTGTGATCGTCCAATGCGGTTTCTCCGAGGCGCGGGCAGGGCACGCCGCCGGCTGGAGGCGCGATGGCCGATTTTAGCACCGAGCACGATGCCTGCCGCCAGCCTTTTTTGAATTCAAAAGCAAGCGCCGGAGTGTGGTGCGCGCGGGTGCTGGCTATGCTGGTGACTTGGAGACTATCCCAGCAGGGGATGTATTCATCTACTGGGATAGGCTCTTAATATTGACTTGCACGGAGTTCGCCATGGAACACGCTTACCTGACTGACGATGAACGCTGGGATGCCCTGCAACGGCGCGCGCCCGATGCCGACGGCGTCTTTTATTACTCGGTGCGCACGACGGGCGTGTATTGCCGGCCTTCCTGCGCCGCGCGCCCCGCCTTGCGCCGCAACGTCGCTTTCCACGCCAGTTGCGAACAGGCGGAGGCGGCCGGCTTTCGCCCCTGCCTGCGCTGCAAGCCGAATTTGCCGCCGCTGGCCCAGCGCCAGGCGGCCATCGTGGCCGACATCTGCCGGCTGATCGACGCCAGCGACGAGCTGCCCGACCTGGACAGCCTGGCACAGGCGGCCGGCATGAGCCGCTTTCACTTCCACCGCGTCTTCAAGGCGCACACGGGCATCACGCCGAAAGCGTACGCGGCGGCGCGGCGCGGCGAGCGCCTCAAGGCCGGCTTGCAGGGCGAAGCGAATGTCACGGAAACCTTGTATGCGGCCGGCTTCAATTCCAGCGGCCGCCTGTATGCGGCCACGCCCGGCTTGCTGGGCATGACGCCGGGCGCCTTTCGCGCCGGCGGCAGCGGCGCCGTGATCCGTTTTGCGATTGGCGCCTGCTCGCTGGGCGCCATTCTCGTGGCCAGCACGGACAAGGGCATTTGCGCCATCCTCATCGATGACGATCCGGAAGTGCTGCTGCGCGACTTGCAGGACCGTTTTCCGCAAGCCGAGCTGCGCGGCGCGGAAGCCGACTATGAACAGACGGTGGCGCAAGTCGTCGGCCTGGTCGAGGCGCCGGGCCTGGGATTGGACTTGCCGCTCGACGTACGCGGTACCGTGTTCCAGCAGCGCGTGTGGCAAGCTTTGCGCGAGATTCCCGCCGGCAGCACGGTCAGCTATGCCGAGCTGGCCCGCCGCATCGGCGCCCCGCAAGGCGCGCGCGCCGTGGCCGGTGCCTGCGCCGCCAATGCGCTGGCCGTCGCCATTCCCTGCCACCGGGTGGTGCGCAACGATGGCGCGCTGTCCGGCTACCGCTGGGGCGTGGAGCGCAAGCAGGCGCTGCTCGAGCGCGAGGGCGAGCGGTGAAGGCGCTCGATTGGCAGCGGATCGAAGATGAGCTGAATGCGCATGGCTGCGCCGTCGTGCCGGGCTTGCTCGATCCCGCGCAGTGCGCGGCGCTGGCGGCACAGTACGACGACGCGTCGCGCTTTCGCAGCAAGGTCGTGATGCAGCGCCACGGTTTTGGACAGGGCGAGTACCAGTACTGGGCGCATCCATTGCCGGACGTGGTGGCCGCCTTGCGCGCGAGCTTGTATTCCCCCTTGGCGGCGATTGCCAACCGCTGGCACGCCGCCATGGGCATCGGGACGCGCTTTCCATCCAGCCACGCCGATTTCCTCGCGCGCTGCCATGCGGCCGGGCAAACCCGGCCCACGCCTCTGCTGCTGCGCTACCGTGAAGGCGATTACAACTGCCTGCACCAGGACTTGTATGGCGAGCACGTGTTTCCGCTGCAACTGGCCGTGCTGCTGTCGCGCCCGCAAGACGATTTCACGGGCGGCGAGTTCGTGCTGACGGAGCAGCGCCCGCGCATGCAGTCGCGCGCCGAAGTGGTGCCGCTGGCGCAGGGCGACGCCGTCCTCTTTCCCGTCGCGCTGCGCCCCGTGAACGGCACGCGCGGCACTTACCGCGTGAACATGCGCCATGGCGTGTCGCGCCTGCGTTCGGGCTTGCGCCACACCCTGGGCATCATTTTCCATGATGCGAGCTGAGCAGTACGTGTGATCCTTGAGTTTCCAGGATTACATGGCATGATGGCTACTCCTTGTCACTCTTTCATTTCCGCCATGTCCGCGCTGCTCCGCCTGTTGTGCCTGTTGACCATTTTCCTGCTGCCCTCAGCCTATGCGGACGATGGCGTGCCCGCGCTCGTTGCGGAGGCCGGGACCGTCGTGGCGCCGTCGCAAGCCGCAGCCAGGACGGCGCCGCTGATGTTTGCCAACCGCAAGGTATTCGTCTTCCGCGCCGCGCTGGCCGGCTATCCGCCCGATGAGCGGGCCATCGGGGCGCAGCGCACGCCTGGAAAGCGTGCTGGCAAAAAACGGCCCCTTGCAGGCGAGCACGCGCACGATTTCCGAAGGTACGCAGGTGCTGCTCGATGGCGTGCAGCTGTTCGTCGTCGTGCCCGGCGACGTCAACCTGCTGGCCGGCGACACGACGGAAAGCGTGGCGAAAGCGGCGGCCGGCGAACTGAGCAAGGCTGTGTTTGACTATCGCGAGCAGAGCAGCTGGCGCTACCTGGCCATCGCCGCCGCCGTGTGCGCGGCCGCCACGCTTGTGTTCTGGCTGGTATGGATGGGCTTGACGCGCTTCTATCGCTGGGCCAAGCGCCGCAGCGGCATCCTGCTGGCCTCGCGCCTGCGCGACGTGCGCCTGAAGAATGTGCGCGTGCTCGATGCCGAACACTACATTGCCTTTGCGTATCAACTGCTGAGCGCCGTGCTGTGGGGCTTGCGTCTGATGGCCACGTATCTGTGGGCCGCCTTCGTGCTGGGCCGTTTGCCCTACACGCGTTCCTGGGGCGAAAGCCTGAACGGCTATCTGTTCGACGTGGCGGCCGACGTCTTCCATGCCATCATCGGCGCCTTGCCGGGGCTGGTGCTGGTGTGCGTGATCTTTGCCATCGCGCGCCTGATCGCCGCCACGGCCGCCTCGCTGTTCAAGCGCGTGGAAAGCGGAGAATTGCAAATCGGCTGGCTCGACAAGGACACGGCCCTGCCGACGCGCCGCATCGCCAGCGTGGTGATCTGGCTGTTCGCGCTGGCCATGGCGTATCCGTATCTGCCCGGCTCGCACACGGCGGCCTTCCAGGGCCTGTCCGTGCTGGTCGGCCTGATGGTGTCGATCGGCGCGTCGAGCATCGTGGGGCAGGGCGCCAGCGGCCTGATCCTGATGTACACGCGCGCCCTGCGCAAGGGGGAATATGTGCGCGTGGGCGACAGCGAGGGCACGGTGGTCGACGTGGGCATGTTCGAGACGCGCTTGCGCACGGGCCTGGGCGAAGAGGTGGCCTTGCCGAACGCGTGGGTGATGTCGCAAACGACAAAGAACTATTCGCGCGCCCAGCCCGGCGGCGGCTTCGTGCTCGACTCCACCGTCACCATCGGTTATGCCACGCCGTGGCGGCAAGTGCACGCCATGCTGGAACTGGCGGCCTCGCGCACGCCGGAACTGTCCACTTCGCCAAAACCGTACGTGATGCAACTGGCCCTGCAAGACTATTATGTGCAATACCGCCTTGTCGCCTACGCCAGCGCCGAAGTCCCCCGCCAGCGCGCCGAAGTACTGAACCGCTTGCACCAGAACATCATCGACGTCTTCAACGAATTCGACGTGCAGATCACCTCGCCGCACTACATCGATGACCCGAAAGAGTCGCAGGTGGTGCCGCCGGAGGAATGGTTCAGGGCGCCGGCGCAAAAGCCGGAGGACGGGGCCAGGTAAGGTCGCGTGACATGGTGCTCGGCCATGCTGCTCCACATGAAATACCAGTGCAGGCCTGTGGTGATATTGGCCAGGCGCAAGGCCTGCGCGCTTGCGCTAAGATGCCGGGCGTTTCCAAAAAAAGAAAGAGAACCATGTCCAGCCCATTTCCTGCCGAAACCTCCCGCACCGCCCGCAGCCTGGCCGCCGCCCTGATCGGCGACCCTTTCTACCGCACCGTCACGGTGGCGTGCGGCGAGGACGAAGCGGCGCGGCTGGCGATGCTGGAAGCGTACTTCGCGCTGGCGCTGGCCGAGGGGGAGCAAGCGGGCCGTGTAGACCTGGCCGGCGATGTGTGCAATGAGGTCGGCAATGGTGCCGCGATCTGGACGACGGACACGCCGACGGCCCTGCGCCAGGCTGCGTATGCGCAGCGCGAAGCAGCTTTGCGCGCGCTGCTGGGGGAGCGCGGCTTCGCCCATTTCACGGCCATCGTCGAGAATATGGAACACGCGCTGGCGCCGCATGGTCTGCAGGATGCGTGGTATCTGTCGATCGCCGGCATCGATCCAGCCGCACAGGGCCGAGGGCTGGGCGCATCCGTGCTGGCGCCTGGCCTGGCGGCCGTCGATGCGGCCGGTGCCGCGTGCTTCCTAGAGACGTACAACGAACGCAGCCTGCCGTTCTATGCCCGCCTGGGCTTCGTGGTGGCGGGGCGGTATGGGGAAGCCGTCACGGGCTGCGATTACTGGCTGATGGTACGGGAACCTCACGCTGCCTGATTGACCATTTTGCCAATTTCTATACACTCGTCTTTTCATTCAAGACTTGGAGATGGAAATGCCGATCCCGCGCCGTACCTTGCTCGTTCTCGCCTGCCTGGGCGCCCTGACCCACGTTTACGCCCACGCCGATACCGTCATCGATAACGCCAACGGCTACACGCTCGATGCACATGGCAAGGTGGTGCGCTTCACGGCGCTGGCCTTTGACGATGCGGGCAAGCTGCTCGCCGTCGGCAGCGCCGCGCAGGTGAAACGCAAGGCGGCCAAGGGCGCGACCCACGTCGACGTGCAGGGAAAAACCGTGCTGCCTGGCCTGATCGACGCACATGGCCACGTGTTCGGCCTGGGGACGATTGCCAGTGGCGTCATGCTGTACGGTTCCGCGTCGCTGGCGGCCGCCGTGCAGGCCGTGGGCGACTTCGCCAAGGCGCATCCAGAACGCAGCTGGGTTGTCGGCAATGGCTGGAACCAGGAAATCTGGAAGCTGGGGCGCTTCCCCACGGCGGCGGAACTTGATGCGGCGGAAAGCGCGCGGCCCGTGTGGCTGCGCAGGGTCGATGGTCACGCGGGCTGGGCCAACAGCCGTGCGCTGGCACTGGCCGGCATCACGCGCGATACGCCGGATCCGGCGGGCGGCAAGATCGAACGCGATGCACAGGGCAATGCCACCGGCGTTCTGGTCGACAGTGCCATGGACTTGATGGATGCCGTACTGCCCAAGCCGGGCGACGTGGAAAACCGTGCCGCCCTCGACGGCGCACTGGCGCAGCTGTCGCAGGTAGGCCTGACCAGCGTGCACGATGCGGGCATCGGCCAGATGCAGGACCGGCTGTTCCGCGATTATGCGGACCACGGCAAGCTGACGGTGCGCGTGTACGGCATGATTGCCGACACGACGGACGATTTCGACGCGCTGTCGAAAAACGGTCCCTTGACCAGCTATGCGCGCGATATGTACGCCTTGCGCGCCGTGAAACTGCTGTCCGACGGCGCCCTGGGCAGCCGCGGCGCTGCCTTGCTGGCACCGTACAGCGACGATCCCTCTACCAGCGGCCTGCTGTTCTACCCGGACGCCGCCATGCGCGCGAAGATGGAAAAAGCCATGCGCGCCGGCTACCAGGTGAACGTGCACGCCATCGGCGACGCGGGCAACCATCAAATCCTCGACGGCTATGCAGCCTTGACCGCGCAATACCGCAGCGTGGGCCTGCGTCACCGCATGGAACACGCGCAGGTGGTGCAATTGAGCGACATCCCCCGTTTCAAGGCGCTGGGCATCGTGCCGTCGATGCAGCCGACGCACGCCACCTCGGACCAGAACATGGCGGAGCAGCGCGTGGGGCACGAGCGCATCAAGGGTGCGTATGCATGGCGCACCTTCCTCAAGCAAGGTTCGCGCATCGCCTGCGGATCGGACTTCCCCATCGAGTCGCCAAACCCGTTCGAGGGCATCCACGCGGCCGTGACGCGGCAAAACAGCGAAGGATTCCCGGCTGGCGGCTGGTACCCGCAGCAAGCCATGACGGTGACGGAAGCGCTGCGCTGTTTCACCCTCGACGCGGCGTGGGCGGCGCACCAGGAAAAGGTCATCGGCACCCTGGAAGCGGGAAAATGGGCGGACTTTATCGTCGTCGACCAGGACCTGTTCACCGTGGCTCCAGCGGCGATTGGCAAGACGCGGGTGCTGCAGACGTGGGTGGCGGGCAAGCGCGTGTTCGAGAAAAAATAAAGGCTGGGGTCAGACCCGCCGGGTCTGACCCCAAAGAAAACCTGTTGACTTGGTTGTATAGACAACCTATGCTGGGAGTACCAGAGCGGACCACGCATGTCCGCTCGCACCCTACGAGGAGACAGCATGAACAGCACAATGGACACCGATCCACGCTTTGATGCCAGCCGTACCATCCGCGCCCCGCGCGGCACGGTCATGGCTTGCAAGAGTTGGCAGGCCGAGGCGGCCTACCGCATGTTGCAAAATAATCTGGACCCGGAAGTGGCGGAAAATCCGCAGCATCTGGTCGTCTACGGCGGCATCGGCCGCGCCGCCCGCAACTGGGCCTGTTTCGACCAGATCCTCGCCTCGCTGCGCGAACTGGAAGACGACCAGACCTTGCTGATCCAGTCCGGCAAACCGGTGGGCGTGTTCCAGACCCACGCGGATGCGCCGCGCGTGCTGATCGCGAACTCCAACCTGGTGCCGAAATGGGCGAACTGGGAACACTTCAACGAACTCGATCGGCAAGGCCTGTTCATGTACGGCCAGATGACGGCCGGCAGCTGGATCTATATCGGCACGCAGGGCATCGTGCAAGGCACGTATGAAACCTTCGCAGAGGCGGGCCGCCAGCATTTCGGCGGCGACTGGGGCGGGCGCTGGATTCTGACGGCGGGCCTGGGCGGCATGGGCGGCGCGCAGCCGCTGGCCGCCACCATGGCGGGCGCCGTCTCGCTCAATATCGAATGCCAGCAAAGCAGCATCGACTTCCGTCTGCGCACGCGCTACCTGGACAAGCAGGCGGCCAGCCTGGACGAAGCCCTGGAGCTGGTCAAGTACCACACCGAACGCAAGGAAGCGATCTCCATTGGCCTCTTGGGCAACGCGGCCGAAGTGCTGCCGGAACTGGTGCGCCGCGCGAAAGCGGGCGGCCTGGTGCCGGACCTGGTGACGGATCAGACGTCCGCGCATGACCTGGTCAACGGCTATCTGCCGCGCGGCTGGAGCGTGTCGGACTGGAAGGCGGCGCAGCAAGACCCGCAGCGCCACGCGCGCCTGACGGTGGCCGCCGCCGACTCCTGCGCCGCCCACGTGCAGGCGATGCTCGATTTCCACGCCATGGGCGTGCACACGGTCGACTATGGCAACAACATCCGCCAGGTGGCGTTCGACCAGGGCGTGCAGAACGCCTTCGACTTCCCCGGCTTCGTGCCCGCCTACATCCGCCCGCAATTTTGCGAAGGGCGCGGGCCGTTCCGCTGGGTGGCGCTGTCGGGCGACCCGGAAGACATCTATAAAACGGATGCGAAGATCAAGGAGCTGTTCCCGCACCACAAGCAGGTGCACCACTGGCTGGACATGGCGCGCGAGCGCATCGCCTTCCAGGGCCTGCCGGCGCGCATCTGCTGGCTGGGACTGGGCGAGCGCCACATCGCCGGCCTGGCCTTCAACGAGATGGTGCGCACGGGCGAACTGAAGGCCCCCATCGTCATCGGCCGCGACCACCTCGATACGGGCTCCGTCGCCAGCCCGAACCGCGAGACGGAAAGCATGAAGGATGGCACGGACGCCGTTTCCGACTGGCCGCTGCTCAACGCCATGCTCAACACGGCCGGCGGCGCCACCTGGGTCTCGCTGCACCATGGCGGCGGCGTGGGAATGGGGTATTCTCAGCATGCGGGCATGGTCATCGTGGCCGATGGCAGTGAAGCGGCGGCGAAACGCCTGGCTAGAGTGCTGGTCAACGACAGCGGCTCGGGCGTGATGCGCCATGCCGATGCCGGCTACGAAACAGCGGCCGCCTGCGCCAAGCGTAACAACCTGAACCTGCCGATGCTTAATACGAAGTGAAAGCAAACATGACACAGCACTCCAAAAGTTGGACCCTGAAACCGGGCGCGATGACCCTGGGCGACCTGCGCGCCGTGTGGGCCGCACCCGCGAAACTGATCCTTGCCGCCGAGGCCTATCCCGTCATCGAAGCATCGGCCGCCGCCGTGCAAGCCATCGTCGCCAAGGGCGATGCGGCCTACGGCATCAACACGGGTTTCGGCCTGCTGGCCAAGACGCGCATCCCCGATGAAAAGCTCGAGCAATTGCAGCGCAACCTGATCCTGTCGCACTCGGTCGGCACGGGCGAACTGCTGTCGGACGCCGTCGTGCGCCTGATCATGCTGATGAAGATCGGCAGCCTGGCGCGCGGCTTTTCCGGCGTGCGCCCGCTGATCGTCGACACCCTGATCGCGCTGTACAACGCGGGCATCATGCCGGCCATTCCCGCCAAGGGTTCCGTCGGCGCCTCGGGCGACCTGGCGCCGCTGTCGCACATGACCCTGGCCATGCTGGGCGTGGGCGAGGTGCGCGTCAACGGTGAATTGATGGCGGCGCCCGAAGCGCTGGCGCAGGCCGGCATCGCACCCGTCGTGCTGGCGGCGAAAGAGGGCCTGGCGCTGATCAACGGCACGCAGGTGTCGAACGCGCTGGCGCTGCATGGTCTGTTCATGGCCGAACGCCTGCTGGAAGCGGCCATGGTCACGGGCGCGCTGTCGCTCGATGCGGCCAAGGGGAGCGACTCGCCATTCGACGCGCGTGTGCATGCCGTGCGCGGACAGCCGGGGCAGATCCTGGCCGCGCAGATGTACCGCCAGCTGGTGGCGCACAGCGCGATTCGCGCCTCGCACCTGGAAGGCGACGAGCGCGTGCAGGACCCGTACAGCCTGCGCTGCCAGCCGCAAGTCATGGGCGCCTGCCTGGACCTGATCGGTAACGTCGGCCGCACCCTGCTGATCGAAGCCAATGCCGTCACGGACAATCCGCTGATCTTCCAGGATGGCCCGAACGGGCAGGCGGAGATCGTCTCGGGCGGCAATTTCCACGCCGAGCCGGTGGCCTTTGCGGCCGACACCCTGGCGCTGGCGATTGCTGAAATCGGCGCGCTGGCTGAGCGCCGCATCGCGCTGCTGATCGACGCCACCTTGTCCGGCCTGCCGCCTTTCCTCGTGCGCGACCCCGGCGTCAATTCCGGCTTCATGATCGCCCATGTGACGGCGGCCGCGCTGGCGTCGGAAAACAAGTCGCTTGCCCATCCGGCCAGCGTCGACAGCCTGCCCACTTCCGCCAACCAGGAAGACCACGTGAGCATGGCCACGTTCGCCGGGCGCCGCCTGGACGACATGGCGCACAACACGGCCGTCATCGTCGGCATCGAGCTGCTGGCCGCCGCGCAGGGCATCGATTTCCACCGTCCGCTGAAAACCTCGCCGCACCTCGAGCACGTGCATCAACAGCTGCGCCAGAAAGTGCCGTTCTTCGACGCCGACCGCTTCTTCGCGCCCGATATCGAAGCGGCCAAGCAGATGGTGCTGCAGGGTGAGTTGAGCAGCAAGTGCAAGAATTTGTTCGCCCCGCTGTACGCCTGAGCGGGCGCAAGGAGACAAGCATGGATTTCCGCTTCAACGAAGGCAGCATCCCGCTGCTCGTGTCGATGCCCCACGTGGGCACCGACATACCCGACGATATCGCCGCGCGCATGACGCCCCAGGCCCTGGTCAAGGCCGATACGGACTGGCATTTGCGCGAACTGTATGGTTTTTTGCAGGAGATGGATGCGTCCGTGCTGTCGGCGCGCTGGTCGCGCTACACCATCGACTTGAACCGCCCGCAGGAAGACACGAATCTGTATCCGGGCCAGGATACGACGGGCTTGCTGCCCAACGATACCTTCCACCGTGAGCCGCTGTACCTGGCCGGCAAGGAACCCGATGCGGCCGATGTGCAGCGCCGGCTGCAGCGCTACTGGGCGCCGTATCACGCGCAGCTGCGCGCGGAACTGGACCGGCTGCTGCGCGTGCACGGCGCCGTGGTGCTGTGGGATGCCCATTCCATCGCCTCGCATGTGCCGCGCTTCTTTGACGGCAAGCTGCCCGACCTGAACTTCGGCACGGCCGATGGGGCCAGCTGCGATGGCGGCCTGACGTCGGCCGTGGTCGATATCGCGCGCGCGCAGGATCAATTTACGGTTGCGCTGAATGGCCGCTTCAAAGGCGGCCACATCACGCGCCATTACGGCCAGCCGGACAGCCGCGTGCATGCGATCCAGCTGGAGATGTGCCAGTGCCTGTACATGGACGAGACGGCGCCGTTTGGCTACCGGCCCGACCTGGCGGCACAGGTGCAGCCGCTGCTGCGTCAGATGATGGAAGCGGCTGTGGCATGGGTGGCGCGTTGAGCGGCTGTTTGTTTGCCCGCCACGCGCTGCTGCCGCAAGGCTGGCGCCGCGACGTGCTGCTGGAATGGGATGCGGCCGGCGATCTGACGGCGGTGGCGGACAACACCGCAGCGCCGCCTGGCGCGGAAGTGGCCGAATATGTCTTGCCCGGCATGGTCAACCTGCATTCGCATGCGTTCCAGCGGGCGCTGGGCGGCATGACGGAAGTCGCCGGGGATGGCTTGGACAGCTTCTGGACTTGGCGCGACCTGATGTACCGTTTCGCGCACCACATCACGCCGCCGCAGATGGAAACCATCGCCGCACAGCTGTTTGCCGAATGCCTGCGCCATGGCTACACGGCCGTGTGCGAATTTCACTACCTGCAGCGCGATGCGGCCGGCGCGCTGTATGCGCGCCCTGCGGAAACGGCGGAACGGGTACTGGCCGCGGCGCGCCTCAGCGGCATCGGCGTGACCATGCTGCCCGTGCTGTACAGCCATGCGGGTTTCGGCGCACAGCCCCTCAAACCTGAGCAGGCGCGCTTTCGCACCGGTGCGGATGACGTGCTGCGCATCGTCGAAGCGCTGGCGCCGCAGCGCGGCGGGCAGGTGGAGGTGGGCTTTGCGCCCCATTCCCTGCGCGCGGCCGGCGTGGCGCAGATCCGCGAAGTGGCGCAAGCGCTGCCTGCGGACCGCCCCATCCACATCCACATCGCCGAGCAGCAGGGCGAAGTGCGCCAGAGTCTCGATGTCACCGGCCTGCGCCCGGTGCAGTATCTGTACGACCAGATCGACGTCGATGCGCGCTGGTGCCTCGTGCATGCCACGCATGTGCAGCCGGATGAAGTGGCGCTGATGGCGGCCAGCGGCGCCGTGGCAGGCCTGTGCCCGACGACGGAAGCGAACTTAGGCGACGGCCTGTTCCCGCTGGCCGAATTCATCGCCGCCGGCGGGCGTTTCGGCGTCGGCAGCGACAGCCACGTGTCGCAGTCGCCGGTGGAGGAATTGCGCTGGCTCGAATATGGCCAGCGCTTGCAGCGCCAGCAGCGCAATGTGGCCGCCACGCCGGATGAACGCCATGTGGGCGACTATCTGTGGCAAACGGCCTTGCAGGGCGGCGCGCAGGCATCCGGGCGCAAGCTCGGTGCGCTGGCGCCGGGCTGCCGTGCCGACTTGCTGGTGCTCGACGACGCGCATGTGAACCTGTACGGCGTGGCCATCGCCGATGTGCTGGGCAGCGTACTTTTCTGCGGCAACGACAACCTGGTACGCGACGTGCTGTGCGGCGGCCAGTGGCAGGTGCGCGATGGGCGCCATGTGGCGCAGGACGCCATCGCCACCGCCTACAAGCGCACCCTGGCGCAACTGAGGGCACTCTGATGGCAACCTTCATCCCGCAGGAATACCTGCGCGCCGCGCCGTGGAAAAACGGCGGCGGCAGCACGACGGAAATTGCGATTGCTCCCCCGGGTGCCGGCTTCGACGATTTCGACTGGCGCATCAGCCTGGCGACGATCACGGCCAGCGGGCCATTTTCCAGCTTTCCCGGCATCGACCGCAGTCTGATGCTGGTCGATGGCGACAGCGTGCAGCTGACGCTGGACGGCGCGCGCAAGGTGACCTTGAGCGCGGCGCAACCGATGCTGTGGTTTCCCGGCGAAGCGGCCGTGGTTGCGCAGGTCAAGGGGCCGACGACGGATTTCAATGTGATGACGCGGCGCGACCGCTGCCGCCACCAGCTGGAAAAAATCACGGCGCCGGGCAAGCTGGCGCGGCGCAGCGCGGCGACCCTGCTGTTCGTCGCCGGCGAAGGCCACGTGCTGGCACGCGGTGGCGAGCAGCAGTTCGCGCTGGCCCGCCACGACGCGCTGCTGCTCGACGCCGACGATGCACCGGACTGGCGGCTCGACGCCTTGCAGCGCACGGCCGTGCTCCGCGTCGACCTGTTCATCTAGGAAGGAACACATATGCAAGACTGGGATATGGTCATCCACAACGTCCACCTGGCCACGATGGAGCATGGCTATGGCGAGCTGCTCGACGCGGCCATCGCCGTCAAGGATGGCCGCATCGCGTGGTTCGGCCCCGGCGACGAGCTGCCGGCCAGCGGCGCGGTGCTGCACGACGGCCAGGGCTGCTGGCTGACGCCAGGCCTGATCGACTGCCATACGCACATCGTCCACGCGGGCAACCGCAGCGACGAATTCGAGGCGCGCCTGAATGGCGCCAGCTATGAAGACATCAGCCGCGCCGGCGGCGGCATCATGTCCACCGTGCGCGCCACGCGCGCGGCCAGCGATGACGAATTGCTGCGCCAAAGCCTGCCCCGCGTGCTGGCGCTGCTGGCCGAGGGCGTGACGACCCTGGAGATCAAGTCCGGCTACGGCCTCGACGCGGACAGCGAGGCGAAGATGCTGCGCGTGGCGCGCAGGATAGGGGAACAGCTGCCGGTCACTGTGCGCACCACCTTCCTCGGCGCGCACGCGCTGCCGCCCGAATATGCGGGCCGCGCCGACTCTTATATCGAGCTGCTGTGCGGGCGGATGCTGCCCCAGCTGGCGGGCGATGGACTGGTCGACGCCGTCGACGCGTTTTGCGAGCGCATCGGCTTTACGCCGGCGCAAACGCAGCGCATGTTTGACGCGGCGCGGGCGCTGGGGCTACCCGTCAAATTGCATGCGGAGCAGTTGTCGGACCTGGGCGGCGCGGCGCTGGTGGCCCGTTACGATGGCCTGTCGGCCGACCACCTGGAATTCCTGTCGGAAGAGGGCGTCGCCGCCATGGCGCAACACGGCACGGTGGCCGTGCTGCTGCCGGGCGCGTATTATTTTTTGCGTGAGACGCAGCCGCCCCCTGTCGCGGCCTTGCGCGCGGCCGGCGTGCCGATGGCCGTGTCCACCGATTGCAACCCGGGCACGTCGCCGATGACGTCCCTGCTGCTGGTGATGAACATGGCGTGCACCTTGTGGCGCTTGACGCCGAAGGAAGCACTGGCCGGCTGCACGATCCACGCGGCGCGCGCGCTGGGTTTGCAGGATCGGACGGGCAGCCTGGTGGTGGGCAAGCGCGCCGATTTCGCCCTGTGGCGCATCGCGCGCCCGGCCGACCTGGCGTATGCGCTGGGCCTGAACCCGTGCGCGGGCGTGGTGCATGGCGGTGTCTGGCGCGCGCCGGTGGTAAGCTTGCCGGATTGATCATCCGCCCTGGAGCGCCGCGTGCGTGTTGTTTACTCCTTGTCTTACCTGCTGTTGTTGCTGTTTTTTGCCGCCGCCCCTGCACATGCCCAGGATGGCGGCACCCTGAAGGTGGGTTCGAAGCGCTTTACGGAATCGTACATCCTCGGCGAAATCCTCCAGCAGAGCGCCGCGCCGCACGTCAAGGCGGAGCACCGCCAGGGCCTGGGCAACACGGCCATCGTGCTGGCCGCGCTGCAGGCGGGCAGCATCGACGTGTATGCCGAATACATGGGCACCATCGGCAGCGAAATCCTCAAGCACGACAAGGCCATCGGCCTGGAACAGATGCGGCGCGAGCTGGCGGCGCTGGGCCTGGGCGTGGCCGTGCCGCTGGGCTTTAACAATACCTATGCGCTGGCAGTGCGCCATGATGAAAAATCGATCGCCAGCCTGGCGCAGCTGGCCCAGCACCCGGCCCTGAAATTCGGCCTGTCGCATGAATTCATCGGCCGGGTCGATGGCTGGCCAGGCCTGGCCACGCGTTATGGCTTGCCGCAGCGCCCGCGCGGACTCGATCACGGCATCGCCTATGAAGCGCTGGCGCAGCGCCAGGTGGACGTGATCGATATTTACTCGACGGATGCGAAGATCCGCCAGTACGGCCTGCGCGTGCTGGCCGACACGCAGCAATATTTCCCCCGCTATGACGCCATGCTGTTGTACCGGCTCGACCTGCCGCAGCGTTTCCCCGCCGCCTGGCTGGCGTTGCAAGGGTTGCAGGGACGCATCAGCGAGAGCGACATGATCGCCATGAATGCGGCCGTGGAAATCGATGGCAAGCGTTTTTCCGAGGTGGCGCGGCAGTGGCTGGCTTCCGGCACGCAGGCGAACAAGCCGGCCGCCGCGCGCGGCAAGCTGCTCGATAAAATCATCGGCGACGACTTGTGGACCCTGACGCGCCAGCATGTGACCCTGGTGCTGTTGTCGGTGGCTTTGGCATGTCTGATCGGCATTCCACTGGGCGTGCTGGCGGCGTTTTCGGCGCCGCTGCGGCAAACGGTGCTGGCCTTCGTCGGCGTGCTGCAGACGGTGCCCTCGCTGGCCCTGCTGGCGATATTGATCCCCGTGCTGGGCATGATCGGCACCGTGCCGGCGCTGGTGGCGCTATTCGTGTACGCGCTGCTGCCCATCGTGCGCAACACGTGCACGGGCATCTTGCAGGTGCCGCAAGGCTTGCGCATGGCGGCGCTGGCGCTGGGCTTGAGCCGGCGCGACCGCCTGCTGCACGTGGACTTGCCGCTGGCCTTGCCCGTGATGCTGGCGGGCGTGAAAACGGCGGCCGTGATGAGCGTGGGCACGGCCACCATCGCCGCCTTCATCGGTGCGGGCGGCTACGGCGAACGCATCACCATCGGCCTGGCGCTCAATGACAACGACATGCTGCTGGCCGGCGCGATCCCCGCAGCCGTACTGGCCTTGCTGACGCAGGGCTTGTTCGAGCTGGTGGAGCGCTGGGCCGTTGCCGGCCGGCAGCGCTGACGGCATCACGGTTACAGCGAGTGCAGTTTCGAGCGCACCGAGACGACGGCCTGGTGCAGGATGCGTTCGGCCTGGAAGTCGTTTTCGCGCTGTTCGGCGATGGCTTGCAAGTCGCGCGTGTAGCGCTCCAGGCGGGAGCGCAGGTAGGCGCGGTAGATTTTCATGACGAGCGGTTTGGCAGAAACATTCATGATGTGGCTCCCGTATGCGATTCGTTCATTGATTCGTTCATTGTGTGTGAGCGCATTGCCGCCATTTTGCGTCGCATCAAACCCCAGCGTGCCGTCACTTTGGCGCGTTTGATCTTCCGCAATGTCTCCCAGGCCGAAGATGCCACACTGAATTTTCCCTGCTCGCCTGGTCATCATCAGCCGCAGGCCTGATTCCTTCAAGCATACTCAAGGAGCGTCGCATGGTCATTTTTGCCGTGGTTGCTGGCTGCATCGCCTGCCTGACAGTGTACCAAATCTATAAAAAATCGCAGGGTGGCAGTGGGGTTGCGCAACAACATATTGGCTTGCACGGCACATTGATTGAACCACGGAAATAATCAGTGGCATCCGAGCGACACTGGGTGACACTTGGTTAGCGGATTTAAGTCAAATGTAAGGCCCGGTAAGCAAATGTAAAGGTCTGCGCCATCGCAAGCGGCAGCGTTTATATTGATAACCGTTGATTGCATTCTCCCCCTCCCACTTGACAATGGGTTCTGCCCCGCGGTGCCGCTAGCCCGCGGGGATTTTTTTTGGAACTTACGCTTACAGTTCCCCTCCAATCAGGCAAGCTTTGGAGTGCCCGCCGACAATTGCGTCAAGGCATCGCCAGCGACCCGGCAGATGCGCCAGTCCGGCATCACGTCCGCGCCCATGCCCTTGTAGAAGTTGATCGCGTTTTCATTCCAGTCCAGCACCGACCATTCGAAGCGGCCGCAATCGCGTTCGACGGCCAGTTGCGCCAGCGCCACCAGCATCTGCTTGCCATAACCCTTGCCGCGCACCGATTGCTTCACGTACAGGTCTTCCAGGTATAGGCCCTTGCGGCACAGGAAGGTGGAAAAATTATGGAAGAACAGGGCGAACGTTACGACTTCACCATTTTCCTCGCCGACCAGCGCTTCGCATGCGGGATGGGCGCCGAACAGGCTGTCGTGCAACATGGATTCCTTGGCGATCATCATGTGTTCGAGTTTTTCAAACACGGCCAACTCATGGATCATGCCGAAGATGGCGGCCACGTCGGATGCGGCCGCGGGACGGATGGCGAGGGAGGAAGAGGTGCTCATGTTGCCTTTGTTGATGGAGTGGTGGAAAGGGAAGCGATGGTACTCGTCTTGCGCGTGCCCGACGTCAAGGCCCAGGCCACGCTGGACAGGCACAGCACCATGCCCACCCATTCGATGGCGGCAGGCCGGTAGTGTTCGAACTGCACTGACAGCAGCACGGAAATGACGGGCGTGACGACGCCGATATACACGGTCTTTTGCGTGCCGATGCGGGCGATTAACGTGAAATACGCGCTGAATGCGATCACCGAACCGAAGATGGCCAGGTACACCAATCCCATCCAGTAACTGGGGCGCGTGGGCAGCTGCCAGGACTGGCCCGTGGCGATGGCCCAGGCGGCCACCATCAAGGTGCCCCACAGCATGGTCCAGGCCATGGTCAGCATCACGTTGCCCGAATGTTCGCGCACTTTCATGACGAGGGCGTTGCCTGCCGTGCTCGACACGGTAGCCACCAGCGCCAGGATAAAACCGAGCAGAAAATGGCCATTGCCGCCGCCCAGAATATCTTGCAGCGCCGCACCGATGGACTGGTAAAACAGCAGCACGATGCCGCAGATGGCGACGAATGCCGCGCAGCAGGTGCTCAAGGTGATCGGTGTGCCGAAGGCGATGCGGTTGAGCAACGGCGTCCAGAAGACCATCAGCGCAAACAGCACGCTGACGAGGGCCGACACCAGATACTGTTCGGAACTATACGTGCACACATAGCTGAGGGCAAACGAGGCCAGTCCCTGCAGCAACATCCATTTTTGCGCGCGCCAGGGCAGGCGCAAGCGGTCGCCGCGCACGGCGCACCAGGCAAACAGGGTGGCGGACGCGAGGCCGAAGCGGTAGACCACGGAAACGGCGGGGGTGACATCGCCCAGCTGCAAGGTGATGGCCCAGAAGGTGGAGCCCCAGATCAGGCAGGCAATGATGAACAGGAGAGGAGAGGACATCGCGCAAGTATACGGGCATCGCGCAGGGATGGCGAGTGCGGTCGAGTTTGCTCGATGTGTTGCCAGAAGGTACTAGGCATTGAGCCAGCGCAGTGCTTCTGGAAAATGTTGAATTTATGAAAATATTTACTTTATTATCAAGTAATATTTTCCGGATTGCATCTTTGAAGGGGACCGCCATGCCAGCCTCACTGCAGATCAAAGTATGGAGCGTGCTTGTGTATGTCGTCGTGACGGCGGTGATTGCCATCTGGCTGCACCCTTCAGTCTTGCTCGCTGCCGGCGCATTCGGCTGAGCGCGTGCGCCGGCAAGCGGATCAGTGCGTGACGCGGGTCTTGCGGCCGTCCGACAGCAGGCGCACACGCTCGCCCGGGCGGAACAGCTCGTCGGCGTCTTGCACGATGGCGCGCATGTCGCCATTGTCCAGGCGTACGGTGATTTCCAGACCGGCCTTGTTCGAGGCATTCGCTTCGATGCTCTTGCCGGCCATGCCGCCAGCGACGGCACCGAGGATGCTGGCCGCGATGGCGCCCTTGCCGCCACCGACTGTCGAGCCGGCCACGCCGCCCAGCGCCGCGCCAGCCAGCACGCCTGTGCCCGTTTCGCCCTTGTCGATGGTTACCTGGCGCACGGATTCAACCGTGCCCATGCGAACCGATTGTTCGTTCTGCGCCTGGCGCGCATTGTAGACATTTGCCGAATTCGGTTGTACGGCGCAGCCGGCCAGGGTGGCGAGCAATGCCACTGCAATAATTGGTGCTTTCATGTGGGACTCCCTTGGACAAAAGTTGGTTGCCGATTGCGTCGACCGGCAGATGATGACTTATCATAAGGACACTTGCCTCAGATAACTAGTTGCGAATAGTAAAAATCTGTTACCGGCATCGCGTTACCAGGTGAGCACTTGCCGCTCAATACGCCAGCCGCAGGCGCCGGTATAAAAATCCCAGCACAAACAGCGGCCCCACCAGTAAAAAGCGCAAGTCGTCCAAAAACGACGGTTTCTTGCCTTCGATCTGGTGGCCGATGAACTGGCCTATCCAGGCCAGCACGAACAGCGCCAGCGACACGGGCAGGATGGTCAGCGGCGGCATAAGCAACAGCAGACCCAGCATGGCGGCCAGCATCGCCAGCATGCCCACCGCAAACGGGCGCGACAGCTTGTAATAATAGTATAAGGCCAGAATACTGCCGAGCAGCGCCACGCTGGGATGCACGCTCCACAGCAGCCCCAGCAAGCTGAAAACGATCAGCGGCACGCACACGATGTGCACCCATTCATTGACGTGGTTGCGGTGGCTTTCGCCATACTGGGCCAGCAGGGTGTCGATGGTGCGCATGGGCGGTCTCGTGTGCAGGAAGGTTGTGCGGGAATTCTACACCGTCGCGTGGCCGGGTAAAATGGTCCTTCGTTTTCCCTTCCGGACCGCCCATTGAATAGCCCAGTCAATAGCCCAGTCATCCTGCCAGAGCAAGCCGCAGATGCGCGCAAGCGCTGCTTCGATCCCGTCGTCGACGCCAGCACGCGCTTGCTGATACTGGGCAGCCTGCCCGGCGAAAAATCGCTGGCGCACAGCCAGTACTATGCGCATCCGCAAAACAGGTTCTGGATGCTGCTGGGCGAGGTGCTGGGCGTGGATTTGAAGAGCCAGCCCTATGAGGAACGGCTGGCGACCTTGCTGGCGCACGGCGTGGGCCTGTGGGATGTGGTGGCGCAGGCGCAGCGCACGGGCAGCCTGGACAGCAATATCCGTGCGCGCGACGACAACGACCTCGTGGCCCTGGCCGCCAGCCTGCCGAAGTTGCACACGATCGCCTTCAACGGCGGCACGGCGGCAAAGCTGGGCATCAAGGTGCTGGGCGAACACGCGCAGCGCTACCGCATCGTCAGCTTGCCGTCGAGCAGCCCCGCCTACACCTTGGCATATGGCGCCAAGTTGCTGCAGTGGAAAACACTACAGCCCTTGTAAAGCTTACGCCGGCGCGTACGGCTGCGCTTCCAGCGGCTGTCCCTTGGCATCGAATTTCAGCGCCACGGACAATTGCGTCACGCCGATGGTGGCCAGCGCGTCGCAAATGTCGTCGACTTCGTCCTGCAAGTCGGCGGCCAGGTCCAGCGGCTTGTCGGCGCTGTGCAATAGTTGGCCGTTCGCCGTGCTGACATTGACGCGCAACAGCATTTCGCCATGTTCATCGGCGGGGCCGACGACCACCGAGACGTCGCCGGCGTCCACCTTGTTTTCCGCCAGTGCATGGTTGATGCCGGACATCATCTGCAGCATCGCGTACTCGCTCATGCCTTGTTCCTTGCCGCCGTGGAACAGATCCTGGTAGAGGAAGCTTACTTCCAGGGCGCTGCCGGCTGGCGCCAGGCAACGCTTGACGAGCTCGCCCACTTCCGTTGTCCACTGCTGGTAGCGGGCCATGCGTGCATCGAACCAGGCGTCGAGCGCCGCTTCGTCCTTCGGTTCCGCATAGAACGGGTCGTCCACGCGTTTCAAGGTAAAGCCCAGCAGGAAGCGCAGTTCGACGGCCGTGTCCTGCGGGCCGAAGGCCGTCTCGCTCCAGCCGACGATGCTGCTTTCCAGGCCCGGCGTGGCGACGATCTTCTTGTCCGTCATCGAGCTATAGGCATCGCGCACCATCTCGTGCAAATGGCTGTAGGTGATGCGGTCGATCTCGTCGAGGTCGTAGGCATGGCTCATCAAGACCACCTTGGCCTTGGCGCTTTCCAGTTCTGCCTGTTGGAAACTTTTCACCAGCGCTTCGAAAGCGTCCTGGTCCTGGAAGCTGTCCGCTTCCTTCAAGCCGCCCGTGCTTTGCACCAGCAGGGGCACGACGAAGGCGTTGATTTCCATGGCCGGCGCGTTGTCGCGGCGGATCACGGAAATGGATGCCGCTTCCTCGATGTGGCTGCGCAAGTACTGGTAGGCGCCCACGTCTTCGTATTTCGAACGCTCGATGGCGTCGTACAGGATTTCATCCTTCTTTTGATTCAAGGCCTTGCGGATCAGGCGGCCGAACTCGACGGCTTGCTCGGCCAGCACCGTGCCCTGCGATTCGCTGTCTTCCTGCTCCGCCAGGTTCAGGGCCATCGTGCACAGCATGCGCGTGACGGATTCATCCTTGTCTTCAGGCGTGTTGGCGGATTTACGGGGGACAGGGCGCTTATTTTTGGGCATGGCGATCAACAGGTTAAGAAATACGGGTCAGGCAAACGGAAACGGGCGCCATGGCTCAGGCCAGGCGCCGGGACAGATCATACAGGCGGACGCGGCCGCCTGATACCTCAATGGTCGGTATCGAACATCTCGTGCAGTTCGTCGAGCAGGTCGGCTGCTTCTTCCTGCGACAGGCCAAGATGCTGGCAGGCAAGTTCGCCGCCCTTGTCCCACTCGAGCGAGGTACTGTTGCCATGGTAGCGCTGAATGCCCTTTTCGGCCAGCAGCGACAGGGCGACGAGCGAGCGGATGGCGTCGTCCGTGGACGGGTCGGCCAGCACTGTGTAGTCGTGGTGGTGCAAAATCGCCCAGGAGACATCGGAGGATAGGCCCCAGTTGCGCGCCAGCAGGCAGCCGATGGCCGCGTGGTTGGTCTGGTGGCGCGCATCTTCCAGTGCCGTAAAGCAATTGTGCGCATCGTTGGCCGCCGCCGCGTACGTGTTGACGTAGTCGGGGAAGCGGTTCATCAGCAGGGGCACGCCGATATCGCAGAACAGGCCGAAGGTGTGGGCGATGTCGGGCGGGGCGATGCGCAGCTTGCGCGAAGTAAATACCAGGGCGCGCGCGCGCTTGGCCGACACATCCCAGAAGTTGGTCAGTTCCACGCCTTCCGCTTCCAGTGCCTGGCGTGCCAGCAAGCCCGTCATCATGGCGCTGCACTGGTTAATGCCGAGAAAGTTGATGCCTTGCTCGACGGATTTTGCCTTGCGCGCGGCGCCATAGAACGGCGAGTTGGCCAATTTCAGCAGGGCGCCGGACATGCCGACGTCATCGGCGATGATGCGCGCGATGCGGCGCGGCGACGGGTCTTGTTCCGCCAGTTCGCGCTGCAAGTCGACCAGCAGGCTGGGACGCGGCGGGATACGGATGGAACGCATCAGGGCGTCAACCGGATCTTCCTGCACTACCTGCTTTTGCGCTGCCGCTCTCATCATTACGCTTTCATCATCATTTTTGTGCCCGGTGCTTATTCTGTCGTGCGCTGCCGCTGCCCGCTGCATGAGCGTCTGACGCAGTGCCCGACGATTATCGCTGTTTATGCATGGCAATAGTTCATATCTGCAATATATTCTCGCAAAAATCCCCGTTTTGGCCCGGCCCAGCCGCGTTTTTCGTCATTTTACGACGCGGCCCATCGTGATATTCGTGATAAAAAAATCAAGTTTTATTTGTTTTCAAGCGGGGTAGGCGTGCGGCGGGATGGGCGGCAGTACAATTGCCGGATGAAAAAAATCCTCGCGGGTATCGATTTTGCGGACGATTCCAGCAGCGTGGCGCGCCAGCTGATCGGCGTGACCGTGCTGGTCGACGGCGTGGGCGGGCGCATCGTGGAAACGGAAGCGTATGACCGGCTGGACCCAGCCTCGCACACGTATGGCGGCATGACGCCACGCAATGCGGCCATGTTCGGCCCGCCCGCGCACGCCTATGTCTACCGCTCGTACGGCATCCACTGGTGCTTGAACTTTGTGTGCCGCGAAGCGGGCCATGGCGCGGGCGTGCTGATCCGCGCCATCGAGCCGCTCGTGGGACTCGATACCATGCGTGAACGGCGCGGCGTCGAGGATGCGCGGCTGCTGTGTTCGGGGCCGGGCAAGGTGTGCCAGGCGCTCGGTGTCACGCATATGCATAACCGGCTGGCGCTCGATGCGCCGCCATTCATGCTACTGGCGCGCGAGGAAGAGGTGACGGTACACGCTGGCCAGCGCATCGGTATTTCCAAGGCGATGGAGACGCCGTGGCGTTTCGTGCTGGCCGGTTCGCCTCACTTGAGCAAACCGATGCGCGCGCCGGCCAGCTAGCTGCGCCGGCGCTGTGGCGTCGTGTTTGCGCCGTGCAAGCCGGGCATGCCGCGCAGCGGGCTATGCAGTGCGCGCCGCTCCTGCTGCGCACTGGCCGGATGCCGGAACGCTTCCTCGTCCGGCGAGGCGGGCTGCGCGGACGCCAGCGGGTCGAGGGTGAACACGGCCACGGCCGCCGACAATTTGACGGCCTGGTCCTGCAAACTGGCCGCCGCTGCTGCCGCCTGCTCCACGAGGGCCGCATTTTGCTGGGTGACGTCATCCATTTGCGTGACGGCCTGATTCACTTCCGTGATGCCGGACGCCTGCTCCGCACTGGCCTCTTTCACGCGCTGGATGATTTCATTGACTTGCTGCACCGAGGCCACGATGGCGCCCATGCTGTCGCCCGCTTGCTGCACGGCCACGCTGCCGCCGTCGATGGTGGTGACCGAGGTGGCGATCAGGGTCTTGATTTCTTTGGCCGCCTGGGCCGAGCGCTGCGCCAGGGTGCGCACTTCGGACGCCACGACGGCAAAGCCGCGGCCCTGTTCGCCCGCGCGCGCCGCTTCCACGGCCGCATTTAGCGCGAGGATATTTGTCTGGAAGGAAATGCCGTCGATCACGCCGATAATTTCCACGATCTGGCGCGAATTGGCGCGTATTGTCGCCATCGTCGTCACCGCTTGCTGCATCGACGCACCTCCTTGCACGGCCAGGGTCGATGCTTGCTCCGCCAGCTCGCAGGCCAGCTGGGCGTTGTCGGCATTGTCATTGACGGCTTGCGTCAGCGCTTCCATGGCGCTCGACGTTTCTTCCAGCGAACTTGCTTGCATTTCCGTGCGCGCCGATAAGTCCAGGTTGCCGGTGGCAATTTCGCGCGAGGCCGTGTCGATCGATTGCACGGCGTCCATGATGGTGCGCAAGGTCTGGTTCAGGTGGGCGATAGTCTGGTCCAGCACGCGCGACGTGCCGGCGATTTCGTCATTGCCCTGCTTGGGCGCGCCGGCCGTCAGCTTGCCCGCAGCCAGGTCTTGCACGGCGTCGGCAATGCCGCGGATTTCCACCAGCATGGCGCGCCGCACCAGCATGGTCACGACGATGGAAACGAGGATCGACAGCAGCACCGTCAGCAGCAGGCTCCAGCCCAGGCTGCGGAACTCGGCGCTGGCCGTCGCATGGGCTTCGCTGCTGAGGCTTGTTTCCAGGGCCGACAGTTGCGCCAGCTGCGTATTGAACTGGACGAATTGGGTTTCCGCCTTGAGCATGGAATTGGTGGCGATCGACTGGTCCATCTGCGCCATTTCCATGGTTTCCAGCACAGCCTTGCGATAGCCGGCCAGCGCCGTGATGGCCGCATCGACCAAGGTGCGCTCGGCACCCGTGGCTGTGGTGCGCAGCGTGGCCAGCTGGGTGCCGATGGCTGCATGGCGCGCCTTGATCTGTTGCTCCAGCGTATCGAGGCGGGCCTTGGCGAAGCTGCCATTCGTCCACGACAGCAACTGGTACATATTGCCGTGTACTTGCCTGGCCTCTCCTAGTACGTCGGCGGCCGCCTTCAAATGCGTGATGCGTACCCGCACCATGTTTTCCAGCGAGGCATTTTGCCGCACCATGCCATACCAGGCGCCGCTCGAGCTGAGTATCAGCAGCAGCAAGACCAGGGTGGGCGCCAGCAATAATTTTGGTCCGATGCGTAATTGATTGAGCATGCTTGACTCCTGGCGATGGCTGTTCCAACCGCAGGCGGCGCACGGCGTGCGTGCGCGCCGCCCCCGTCTTATTTTTTGTAGATGCCCGCTTCCAGCACCACATCGTTGACGCGCAGAATGTAGGTGGTCTTCGGCTCGATCTTGCCGCTGACGGGATTCTTGTACTGGTAATCGACCCAGCCCTTGCCCTGCTTTTGTGCCAGTTCAATGATTTCACGGCGATATTTCTTGCCGTTCGCATCGGGCACATCCGTCAAATCCTTGCCCACGATGGAAGGATTGATGGGGTGGGCCAGCACGATGCCCGTCTTGATGTCGCGCATGTCCACATATAGCGAGCCCTGCACGAAGTCCGGGTCTTTCGCCGTGATTTTCTTCATCATTTCTTCCTTGCCATGCGCCTTCATGAAGGCGGCGCCCCGTTCGGCCATGGCGATCGCATCTTTTTCCGTTGGTTCGACCGCGGCACTGACGCTGCCGCCGGCAAATGCCAGGCACAGCAGGCTGCCCGTGAATAAGCGTTTCATGAAAGCTCCTTGTGATATCGAGGGAAGTGTTGCCAAGACGTAATTTACGTCGCCGAAGTTCGTCTCAGCTTGCGTTGGAACAAACTAAGGTGTTGCTTGTAGGCAGCATGCAACGTCTCGACGGCTTGTTGATATGCAGCAATTTGGTTCCGAATGGCAAGAATTATGATGACTTTTGCAGCATGCCTGGGTGATCTGGCATGCGGGAGAAAAAGGCTGGGATTGGCCGATATACGGTCAATTTCATAAAAGTTATCGCTATTTACAGGCAAGGAGCCGATCGTGTCCGCACTCATTACCGAGCCGTTTTCACCCAAGTTCAAGCCGTATACGCGGCAAACCATTCAGCAGGCGCGGCAGTGGGAATGGCTGCCGGAAGAGCAGCGTGTAGCCGTGCAAGTGGTGTCGCACGTCTTGCCGTTTCGCACCAATGAATATGTGCTTGATCAACTGATCGACTGGAACAACATCCCTGACGACCCCATCTACCGTCTCGTCTTTCCCCACCGCGACATGCTGCCACCCGAGCAGTACGCGCACCTGCGCGACCTGGTGCTGGTGCGGCGCGACAAGGCGGCCATCGATGCCTATGTGCATGGCTTGCGCCTGGGCATGAATCCTCATCCTGCCGGGCAGATGACGCATAACGTGCCCCGGGTCAACGACGCGCCCGTGCGCGGCCTGCAACATAAATATGCACAAACGGTGCTGTTCTTTCCCAGCGCGGGCCAGACCTGCCACGCGTATTGCACTTTCTGCTTCCGCTGGCCCCAGTTCGTCGGCATGGACGACATGAAGTTCGATGCGCGCGAGTCGCATGAGCTGGTTGCCTACCTGAAACTGCATCCTGAAGTGACGGACGTGCTGATCACGGGCGGCGACCCGATGATCATGAACACGCGGCAACTGGCCGCCTACCTGGAGCCGCTGCTGGCGCCGGGCCTGGAACACATCCAGAACATTCGCATCGGCACCAAGGCGGTGGCGTATTGGCCGCAGCGCTTCGTGTCCGACCGCGATGCGGATGACCTGATGCGCCTGTTCGAGCGCATCGTCAAGGCGGGCAAGAACCTGGCCGTGATGGGCCATTACAGTCATGCCGTCGAGTTGCGCCAGAACATTGCCCAGCAAGCCGTAAAACGCATCGTCTCCACGGGCGCCACCTTGCGCATGCAGGGGCCGCTGATCCGTCACATCAATGAAGACCCGGCAAGCTGGGCCGAGCTGTGGCAGACGGGCACGCGCCTGGGGGCGATTCCCTATTACATGTTTGTCGAACGGGACACGGGTCCGCGCGGCTATTTCGAGTTGCCTTTGGCAAAGGCGCACGAGATTTTCCAGGCCGCCTACCAGATGGTGTCGGGCCTGTCGCGCACGGTGCGCGGACCGTCCATGAGCGCCTTCCCCGGCAAGGTCGTCATTGACGGCATCGTCACCATCAATGGCGAAAAACTGTTTGCCCTGCAATTTTTGCAGGCGCGCAACCCGGACTGGGTGCGCCGGCCGTTTTATGCCAAGTTCGATGCGGAAGCGACATGGCTGGATCATTTGAAGCCCGCATTTGGCCACGACAAGTTTTTCTTTGAAATGGATGAGCCCGTGCCGCAGCTGCCGCATAAAATCATCCGCCTGGCACAGGCCGCCTGAGCATGCAAGCTGCCGTTGCGCCTGCCCGCTCCGGCGTGGCCGTGTTTTGCCTGGTGTTCCTGCCGTTCGCGCTCGGGCATTACCTGTCGTGTCTGCTGCGCGGCGTCAATGCCGTGCTGACGGCCGAGTTGCTGGGCGCCATCGCCCTGACACCAGCCCAGCTGGGCTTGCTCACCAGCGCCTTTTTTCTGGCTTTTGCGCTGGTGCAATTGCCGATCGGCATGGCGCTCGACCGCTACGGTCCACGCGCGGTGCAATTGTGGCTGCTGGCGCTGGCGGCCCTGGGCGTGTGGCTGTTCAGCCGGGGTCACAGCTTTGCCGAGCTGATGTGGGCGCGTGCCTTGATGGGAGCGGGGCTGGGCGGCTGTTTCATGGCCGCCGTGAAAGCGATCTCGTGCGCCATCGCGCCATCGCGCCTGCCGTCCGTGCATGGCTATCTGATCGCTGTGGGTGGCCTCGGTGCTGCCACGGCCACCATGCCCGTCAAGCTGGCGCTGCACTACACGGACTGGCGCGGCGTCTTCCTGGGCCTGGCGCTGGCGGCACTGGCCATAGCCTTGCTGATCCGCCTGCTGTCGCCGGCCATGCCCGCGCCTGCCGCGGCCAAGAGCAGGGTCAGCGTCTGGAGCGTGTACCGCGATCCCGGTTTTCGCCGCACCATCGCGCTGATTCTGCTGCCGCACACGGTGTTCTTTGGCGTGCAGGGCTTGTGGATAGGCCGCTGGCTGGCCGACGTGGGCGGCTTGTCTGACGATAACGTCGCGTATTTGTTGTACTTGGGCATGGCGGCCGTCATCTTCGGCGCCATCGGCATGGGCATGCTGACGGAATGGGCGGGGCGGCGCGCGATTGAACCGATGCAAGTGGCGGGCGCCGGCATCGTCCTGTTTGTCGGCGTGCAAGTGGCGATGGCCTGCAATGTGGTGCCCAGCCTGCCTTTGCTGTCCGTGCTGTTTACCTTGCTGGGCACGGTGACGGGCCTTGAGTATGCGATCGTCGCGCAAAGCATGCCGGCCAGCCTGACGGGCAGGGCGGCCACCTGCCTCAATTTGCTCATTTTCACGGGCGCCTTCCTGGTGCAGGCGGGCTTTGGCCTGATCCTCGGCTGCTGGCCTTTGAACAGCCAGCAGCAGTATCCGCCGCAGGCCTACCAGGCGGCGTTTGGTGTGCTGGCGGCCTTGCAACTGCCGGGACTTGCGATGTTTTTCATTGGCCGCTACAGGCGTGCCGGGCCATCCGGTAAAATGGCAGCCTGCACAGCGGCAATGATCAACTCCAAGGAAGACTATGAAACTCGTTCGTTATGGACGTCCAGGCAAGGAAAAACCGGGCCTGATCGATGAAGAAGGCAAACTGCGCGACCTGTCCGGCGTGATTGCCGATATTGACGGCGCACAACTGTCCGACAAGGCCCTGCGCAAGCTGGCCAAGCTCGACGAAAAGACCTTGCCTTTGGTGCGCGGCAATCCACGCTTCGGCGTGCCGCTGGCGAAAGTCGGCAAGTTCATCGGCATCGGCCTCAATTATGCGGATCACGCAGCCGAGTCCGGCATGGCTATCCCCGCGGAACCCATCGTCTTCATGAAGGCCATTACTTGCCTGAATGGCCCGGACGACAATGTCGTGTTGCCAAAAGGCTCGAAAAAGACGGATTGGGAAGTGGAACTGGGCGTGGTCATCGGCACGCGCGCGCAATACGTGAGCGAAGAGGACGCCCTGAAATACGTGGCCGGCTATTGCGTCGTCAACGACATTTCCGAACGCTCGTTCCAGCTGGAACGGGGCGGCCAGTGGGACAAGGGCAAGGGCTGCGACACCTTCGGCCCCGTCGGCCCGTGGCTGGTGACGCGCGATGAAGTCATCGACGAGCAGGACCTGGACCTGTACCTGGAAGTCAACGGCAAGCGCATGCAGACCGGCAATACGCAAACCATGATCTTCACGGTGGCGCAGATCGTCAGCTATTTGTCGCAATTCATGACCCTGGAACCGGGCGACGTCATCGCCACAGGCACGCCGCCGGGTGTGGGCCAGGGCCGCAAGCCGCAGCGCTTCCTCAAAAAAGGCGACAGCATGCGCCTGGGTATCGCCGGCCTCGGCGAACAGCAGCAGGACGTGGTCGCCTGGACCGCTTGATGGCCGGTAGCGATATCGACCGTTTGCCCGCGTTGCCGCTGGACCAGCTGGACCAGCAGCAGCGCGTGGCCGCGCAAGCCATCATCGACGGCCCGCGCGGGGCGCTGTACGGCCCCTTCGTGCCGCTGATCCGCAGCCCCGAGTTGATGGAAACGGCGCAGCGCATGGGTGAATACCTGCGCTACCGCAGCGCGATCGGCACGCGCCTGTCGGAACTGGCGATCCTGGTGACGGCGCGCCAGTGGGACCAGCAAGTCGAGTGGGCCATCCACGCGCCGCTGGCCGTGCAGAACGGCATCGCGCAAGCGGCCGTGGACGCCATTGCTGAACGGCGCGTACCGCTTGCCCTGAAAGACGATGAGCAAGCCGTGCACGACTTTTGCATCGAGTTGCAGCAGAACAAGCGGATCAGCGACGCCACGTATGCGCGGGCGCTGGCCCTGTTTGGCGAGCACGGCGTCGTCGACTTGATGGGCATCAATGGCTACTACACCTTCCTGGCCATGGTGATGAATGGGGCACAGACGGCCGTGCCGGCATTGGGCGTGCCGCCCATGCCCGCCTGATGAGATGAGTTTAGAGGAGTTCTTCGGCAAAGATGGACAAAGTGTAATGAAGTTGCAATTATTCAATATATAATTTTACTTCCCTTCCATTGCCAACAAGCTCAATGAAAACTCGTCCGTGCTTCACCCTGATGGGCCGCGCCTTCCTGGCGCTGGCCCTTTCTTTTTGCCCCTTGATGACGGTGCGTGCGCTTGCCGCCGAGACGGCTGCCAGCGCCAGCGCTTCCGCCCTGGAAAACTCCGTCGTCAAGGTGTTTTCCACCCTGCGCGGGCCTGATCCGTACAAGCCGTGGAGCAAGGCCGCGCCGCAAGAGGTGACGGGCTCCGGGGTTGTCATCGAAGGCCGCCGCATCCTCACCAATGCGCACGTGGTCGGCTATGCCAGCCAGGTGCAGATCCAGGCCAATGGCGCCGGCGACAAGATCCCGGCGACCGTGCTGGCCATCTCGCGCGGCATGGACCTGGCCTTGCTGAAAATCGACGACGACAGTTTTTTCGCCAGCCACAAAGCCGTGCCGCGCGCCAATGTGTTGCCCGACGTGCGCGATGCCGTGCTGGCGTACGGTTATCCGACGGGCGGCACGTCGCTGTCGATCACCAAGGGCATCGTCTCGCGCATCGAATTCGTGCGCTACAACTTCCCCGTCTCCGGCCTGCGCATCCAGATCGATGCGGCCATCAACCCGGGCAATAGCGGCGGCCCCGTAATTGCCGGCGACAAGATGATCGGCCTGGCCTTTGCCGGCATGCTCAATGCGCAAAACATCGGTTACATCATCCCCAACGAGGAAATCGAGCTGTTCCTGCGCGATCAGGAAAGTGGCGCGCCCAAGGGCAAGCCGGCCATGCGCGACGTGACGCAAACGCTGGAAAATCCCGCGCTGCGCACCTATCTGAAGCTGGCGAAGGGCGTCGAGGGCGCCGTCGTGATGACGCCGGCCAGCAAGGATGCCGGCTATCCGCTCAAGGAGTGGGATGTCATCACGCATATCGGCGATTTCCCCATCGACAACCAGGGCATGGTCAAGCTGAATGCCAATAGCCGTGTGCGCTTTCAGTACCGGGTGCAGCAGCTGGCGAAAGATGGCGAATTGCCGCTGACGGTGGTGCGCCAGGGCGCGCCCCTGAAAATCAAGGTACCCGTCTCGGCCGCGCATCCGATGCTGATCGCCGGGCTGCAGGGCAATTACCCGTCCTATTTCATCTTCGGCCCGATGGTGTTTTCGCGCGCCACCACGGAATTCATGGCCGCGCCAAATGGCAACCCGGCGATCCTGGGCGGCATGGCGTTTGCCGGCAATCCGCTGGCCACGCGGCGCGGCGATGCGCCCGATAGCGAGCGCGATGAGCTGGTGGTGATCGCCGCGCCCTTCTTCCCGCACAAGCTGATGAATGGCTACAGCACCCGTTTCTTCTCGGTCGTTGATTCCGTCAATGGCGTGCGCGTGCGCAGCCTGGCGCATCTGGTGGCCTTGCTGCGCGACCAGACCGATGACTTGCTGACGTTCCGCTTCCAGCAGCGCGATGCGGAAATGGTCGTCGTGCCCCGCAAGGATATGCTGGCAGCGACGGAATCGATACTGACGGACAACGGCATTCGCTCGGAAGCATCGCCCGACATGCTGAAAATCTGGAATGAAAAAACGCCGGCGAACTGATCGTTCCCGGCGTTTCACAAGACAGCAGGCGCGGCGCACACCGCGCCTGTTTTATTTTAGGCCAGCACTTTTTTCAGCCACGCGCCGATGGCGTCGATTTCTTCCTGGCACAGCGAGTGCTGCATCATGTACTCGTGCCACTCCACCTTGTAACCCATGCCGGTGAGCAAGTCGCGCGACTGCTGTGCGCGGGCTACCGGTACCACGGGGTCGGCCGTGCCGTGCGCCATGAAGACCGGCGTCTGCAGGCTTGCCGGCGTGCGCTCGGCTGCCGTCTTGTCGGCCAGCGGCAGATAGCCGGACAGGCACATCAGGCCGGCCAGCGGTTCCGCGTGGCGCAAGCCCGTTTGCAAGGTCATGGCGCAGCCTTGCGAGAAGCCGGCCAGGATGATGCGGCTGGCGGGAATGCCGCGCGCCTTTTCGCGCGCGATCAGCGCTTCGATCTGCGCCTGCGAGGCACGCAAGCCGGCCTCATCTTCGCGGCGCACGAGGTCGTTCACGAGGATGTCGTACCAGGCGCGCATCACATAGCCGTTGTTGATGGTGACGGGCATGGTGCCGGCGCTGGGGAAAATGAAGCGGATGGCGGGGCAGCCGCGCAAATCGAGTTCTTTCACCAGGGGAACGAAGTCGTTGCCGTCGGCCCCCAGGCCGTGCATCCAGATGATGGAGACGGTAGGATTCGGTGCGCTGTCGAGTTCTATGGTTTCCAGCAAGTTGCTCATGTGTTTTCCTCTGGTAATGGTTGCGCCGGACGCAGCGCCGATTTGGGACGGAAGGCCTTGCAGATGGCCGGATCGGTTTCCATGTAGGGACCACCGATGAGGTCGATGCAATATGGCACGGCGGCAAAGATGCCGTTCACCAGTTGTTTGCCGTCAGCGTCTTTCAAGCCTTCCAGGGTTTCCTTGATGGCTTTCGGCTGGCCCGGCAAGTTCATGATCAGGGCGGCGCGCTCGGGCGTTTCGCGGATCACGGCCACCTGGCGCGACAGGATCGCCGTCGGCACGAATTGCAGGCTGATCTGGCGCATCTGTTCGCCGAAACCGGGCATTTCCTTGGTCCCGACGGACAAGGTGGCGTCCGGCGTGACATCGCGCCGCGCCGGCCCCGTGCCGCCCGTCGTCAGGATCAGATGGCAGTGGCTCAAGTCGACCAGGTCGATCAGGGTGTTTTCAATCTGCGAGCGCTCGTCCGGGATCAAACGCTTTTCCAGGCGGAAAGGCGTGCGGATGGCGGCGGACAGCCAGCTTTCCAGGGCCGGGATGCCCAGGTCTTCATACACGCCGCCGCTGGCGCGGTCCGAGATCGACACGAGGCCGATAATCAATTCGTCTTCTATCGTGGTCATGGGGCACCTGTCTATGTCGTAAAAAAACCGGGCTGATCCCGGTTTTTCGTCAATGCTGGGGTCAGACCCCAGTTTTTTACTCGTCGTCTTCGCCTTCAACGTCATCTTCGTCGGCATCTTTCTTGCCGCCGTTTTTCTTCTTGGCGATCTCTTTCAAGATCTGGAAGATTTCGCGGTAGGCTTTTGGCGGCTTGTTCTCGGCCTGCTCCTTGCGGGCATTGCGGATCAGGGTGCGCAGGTGCTGCACGTCCAGTTCCGGGTTTTCCGACAGCAAGACGGTCAACGCCTTGTCGTCCGTCAAGAGCTTGTCGCGGCGGCGTTCCATCGCGTGCATATTGGCCGTGTCGGCTT
Organism: Janthinobacterium sp. GMG2; assembly: GCF_033949445.1. Lineage (NCBI taxonomy): Bacteria > Pseudomonadati > Pseudomonadota > Betaproteobacteria > Burkholderiales > Oxalobacteraceae > Janthinobacterium > Janthinobacterium sp. GMG2. Next base: position 370,353 of record NZ_JAXAWA010000001.1, read on the forward strand.
TCGACAAGCCTTTCCAGCTATCGATGGTGCGTTGGATGGCGGCAACTTCTTCCTCATCCAGGGTGCGCATCTTCTTGCCCACGTATTGCAGCTGGCGGCGGCGGCCTTCGTGGTCCTTGATTTGCTGGCATTCGAGAATGGCGTCGCGCACGTCTTCCGGCATCGGGACGCGCTTGACGCGGTCGCGTGCTTCATTGACGAGTTCTTCGCCCAGCTTTTGCAGGACGGTCATCTGGCGTTTGAGTTCCGATTTCGACGGACGTTCATATTCCTGTTCGAATTCGGTCGATTGGAAGCCGCAAGCTCCCCGGTTTGGATTTGGCATGATATATAAGGCGGGAGAGGACTTGTGGACCGCTCCTGTAAACTGTAAACGACTGCTATGATAACCTTTTTAGCGGCTTTCCGAAGAAAACAGCGCATGAACGACTCCGTATTTACCCATAGTCAAGAGCAATTGCAGCAACTGGCCCGTGATGTGTTGTCTTTTGCGCGGGAAGCGGGCGGCACCGACGCTGCCGTCGAAGTCAGCGAAGGCGGTGGCCTGTCCGTTTCTGTACGAAAAGGCAAGATCGAGACGATCGAGCAAAACAAGGACAAGGGCATGGGCGTCACCGTCTTTGTCGGCAAGAAGCGCGGCAATGCCAGCACTTCCGACTTTTCGCCGTCCGCCCTGCGCGCCACGGTGGACGCGGCCTACAACATCGCCCGCTTCACGGCCGAGGACGATTGCGCGGGCCTGGCCGACGCGGACATGCTGGAAATGTCCCCCCGCGACTTGCAACTGTTCTATCCGTGGCTCATTTCCACCGAGGAAGCAGTCGTGCTGGCCCAGCGGGCCGAAGCGGCCGCGTTCGCCGTCGACCCGCGCATCACCAACAGCGAGGGCGCCAGCGTGCACGTGCAGCAATCGCACTTTGTGTCCGCCAATTCGCGCGGTTTCATCGGCGGCTACCCGTTTTCGCGCCACACCCTGTCCGTGGCGCCCATCGCCGGCAAGGGCGCCAAGATGCAGCGCGACGACTGGTATTCATCCGTGCGCGACGCGTCCAAAATGTCGAGCCCGGAAGCCATCGGCCGCTACGCCGCCGAGCGCGCCCTGTCGCGCCTGAATGCGCGTAAACTCGGCACGCGTACTTGCCCCGTGCTGTTCGAGGCGCCGCTGGCGGCCGGTTTGCTCGGTACTTATGTGCAAGCGACCTCGGGCGGCGCCCTGTACCGCAAGTCCACGTTCCTGAACGACTCGCTGGGCACGCAAGTGCTGCCGTCGCATGTGCAGATCTTCGAAGACCCGCACGTGATCGGCGGCGTCGGTTCGGCGCCGTTCGACGAAGAGGGCGTGAAAACCGTCAGCCGCGACGTCGTCAAGGATGGCGTGGTGCAAGGCTATTTCCTGTCGACTTACACGGCCCGCAAGTTGGGCATGCAGACGACGGGCAACGCGGGCGGTTCGCACAATCTGTACCTGACCTCCAAGCTGACGGTCGCCAGCGACGATTTTGTCGCCATGCTGAAAAAGCTGGGCACGGGCTTGCTGGTGACGGAACTGATGGGGCAAGGAACCAATTACGTGACGGGCGACTATTCGCGCGGCGCCTCCGGTTTCTGGGTCGAAAACGGCGTCATTCAATACCCGGTGGAAGAAATCACCATCGCCGGCAACATGAAGGACATGCTGCGCAACATCGTGGCCGTAGGCGCCGACACCTTGCGCCGCGGCACCAAAGAGACGGGGTCCATCCTCATCGAGAGCATGGTGGTGGCGGGCGGCTGAGGCGCAGGCTGATGTATGCCTTGCGGCAGGTCCTGCCTTAGTACTGTTCCCACTCGGCATCGGCGACCACGGCCAGGGTGCCCGCCTTGCCTGCTTTCCTCGCGGGCGCTGCCGTGACGCGCGGCGCGGCGGCGGGCTTGGCTGGCGCGCGTGCCGGAGCGCGGATGGCTTGCACCTGCGCCGGCGGCAGCGCCTGCGTGCCGTCGAGCTTGAACACGCTGACGGCTTCGGCCAGAATGCCCGCCTGATCCTGCAGGGCTTCGGACGCGGCGGCGGCCTCTTCCACGAGGGCCGCATTTTGCTGTGTCACCGCATCCATTTCCGTGATGGCCTGGTTGATCTGTTCAATGCCCGTTTCCTGCTCGTTGCTGGCGGACGTGATCTCGGCCATGATGTCCGTGACGCGCCGCACGCTGCTGACGATCTCTTCCATGGTGCTGCCCGCCTGGTTCACGAGGCTGCTGCCGAGGTTGACCTGGTGCACGGAGTCGTCGATGAGGATCTTGATTTCCTTGGCGGCGGAGGCGGAGCGGTGGGCCAGGTTGCGCACTTCCGTGGCGACCACGGCAAAGCCCCGTCCCTGCTCGCCCGCCCTGGCCGCTTCCACGGCCGCATTCAGGGCCAGGATATTGGTCTGGAAAGCAATGCCGTCGATGACACCGATGATGTCGACGATTTTCTTTGACGAGGCATTGATGGAGTCCATGGTCGTGATCACTTCGGCCACTACCTGACCGCCCTTGCTGGCCACGCTGGAGGCCGATTGCGCCATCTGGTTGGCCTGGCGCGCGTTTTCGCCATTCTGCTTGACGGTGGACGTCAGTTCCTCCATCGACGAGGCCGTTTCTTCCAGCGAGCTGGCTTGCTGTTCCGTGCGCGACGACAGGTCCATATTGCCGGAGGCGATTTCACGCGAGCCGTGGGCGATGGCATCCGTGCCATGGCGCACGCGCGCCACGATGCCTTGCAGATTGTCATTCATCTCTTTCAAGGCCCGCAGCAGCAGGCCTGTTTCATCGTTGCCGCGCGCGTCGATGGTGACCGACAAGTCGCCGGCAGCCACCCGTTGCGCCACCTTGACGGCTTCGGCTATGGGGCGGCTGATGGAACGGCTGATCAGGATGGCCAGCGTGATGGCAATGGCCGTCGCGGCGATCGACAGGGACAGGCTCAGGATGATGGCCATGCGCCCATCGGCGCCGGCTTGCTTGCCTTCGCTTTCCATCAGCGATTCCTGGAAGCTGGCCATGGCCGCCAGTGCCGTCAGGAATTTTTCTTGCGGATAACGCAGCTGCGTCAGCAGGAAAATGCCCGCCGTTTCCGATTTGCCTTCCTGTAATAGCTTGATATTCGCATCGCGCGTCTTGCCATAGCCTTCGTGGCCGTTCGCCACGGCCTGGAACAGCTCCTGCCCCTTGGGCGTGTTGACCAGGACTTTCAGGCGCGCCAGCAGTTCCACGTTCTTTTTGACCGACGCCTGTACCTTGGCCACGGAACTGCTGACTTCATCGGCATCGTTGGCGCCGATGATGGCGATGCTCAGGAGGCGAGCCTGGATATTGACCTCGGACTGTATCGCATTGGACAGCATGACCTTGACATAGCGGTCGTTGAGGATTTTTTCCGTCGAGGCATTGATATTGCGGATGCGGGTGATGGAAACAAATGCCACCATGATAAGCAGGACAATGATCAGGCCGAAACTGAAGGCCAGGCGGGTACTGATTTTAAGCTTGGACATAGGGTATTCATCCTTGGCGGAAAGCGGAAAGCGTGCGCTGGGCATCGTCCTGCGGACAGGCGGCGTCCGTCCGTGACGATGCTGATGCGGTCAGTGTGCGTTACAGAGAGCTAGCTCGGCAGGTATGGGGCCGTGATGTCAAGGGCAATGCCATGGATGCGCATTGCAGGGCGCCGGCGAGGTGGCCAGCGGCGTATTCTTGAGGGGCCGCGCAGAAGGGCACGGTCCGATTTTGTTGTTCAGTGTAGGACGATAATTTCTGGCAGGCAAGATGTTCGCGCAAAAAATCACCGGGCCAGCAACGCTTGCCGCGCGGGCAAAAAAAATGCCCCGGCGAACGGGGCATGGGGTCAAGCGGGCCGGTCTGGCCCTGGCGTTCAGGCGCGCAAGGTGGACAGGATAGGCTGCAGCACGGCCGCACCCAGGGCGGCGCTGCGGGCGCCGCTCCAGCCCGTTTGCGGGTCGGGATCGTTGGCATTGTCCTTGAACGGCAATTCCAGGGTCAGCGACAGGCAGCCGAAGGCGTGCGTGATGTGGGGCGAACCCATGGTCAGCACTTCCGGCGTGAACGGGCCGTCTTCGTAGCCGTGCTCATCCTGGAAGTCGGGGCTGGCCACCTTGAAGTCGGCGATGAAGCGGTCTTGCTCGGCCTTTTGTGCTGGCGTGAAATTTTCCAGCGCATCGCTGCCGGCCACGAAGACGTAAGGCAAACCTTCGTCGCCATGCACGTCGAGGAAGAGGTCGCAGCCGATTTCATGCATTTTCTGTTTCACCAGGAATACTTCCGGGCTGCGCTCCATCGTCGGCGTCATCCATTCGCGGTTCAGGTTGGCGCCGGCCGCGTTGGTGCGCAGGTTGCCATGCACGGAACCGTCCGGGTTCATGTTCGGCACCACGTAGAAGACGGCGTCCTGCAGGCACTGGCGGGCAAACGGATTGGCCTGGTCCAGCAAGGCTTCGAGCATGCCTTCGACAAACCATTCGGCCATCGTTTCACCGGGATGCTGGCGCGCGATGACCCAGACTTTTTTCTCGGCATCGGCGTCGCCGACCACCAGCAGATTCATGTCGCGGCCTTCGACGGTGCTGCCCAGGTCGATCAGGCGCACCAGCGGCGACGCTTGCGCGCTGTCGATCAGGGCCAGGTGGCGGTCCCATGGGTACGGCTCGAAGTAGGCGTAGTACACGCTTTCTTCTTCGGGCGTATGTTCGATCGTCATCACGGTGCCGTCAAAGCTGGTCGGCACGCGGAACCAGGTTTCGCGGTCGTAGCTGGCGACGGCCTGGTAATCTTTCCAGCCGTCCGGGTAGGCCGACTTGCCTGCGTTCATGAAGCGGATCGTGCACGCCTCGCCTTGCGCGCCTTGCAGGCGGAAGTAAAACCACTGCGTGATGTCGGCGTGGGAATCCTTGCGGATGTTCAGCTCGATGGAGTGGGCATCGTCGGCGCGCAGCACCTCGATCGCGCCGGCGTCGAATTGCTGGCTGATTTTAATGGTCATGAGTGTTCCTGATAAAAACGTATGGGTTTTGCATCGTGTGCAATGGCGCGATGATACCTGTTTTGCGGTGGCCTTTGTGCTGGCGCAAACGATGACGGACATGCTTTGCTAACGTGGAAGCTCCAACACGGGGAGATCATCATGGATGACAACGGCAAACACATACGCGAACTGGAAAAGAAAGTCAGCGCCCTCAGCGACGCCCTGGCGCATCTGGGCAAAGGTACGACCTTGCAGGAATTGCTGCGCATCATACGTTTCCCCGGCTATACGACGCCGGCCGAATACACGTTCAACGTCGCCATCCTCGATACCATGCTGGTGCAGGTCAATGCGCTGGAAAAGCTGGGGCAGGATTTGTTGGCAGGGGCCAAGCAAGTAGTGGTGAAGCAGTGAGCAGACAGTAACTTATTCCTGAACGCCTGGAAAATGTTCAGGGCAAGGCGCAGGGCCGCAGGCAGTACGAACGTACGCCCAGGCCCTGCAACGCCGCCATGGACGTTTTGTCAGGTGTTCAGACCGCCAAAACGTTCAAAAAACCACGGCTCGACGTCGGGGGCATGCTCATCCTCGCGCCGCAATGTCGCCAGGATATGCTCCTCGGCAGGTGCATACGTGATGCGGTACAGGTCGCGCGCCAGCGCATACGCTTGCGTGCCGGGCCACGGTTCGGGCAGCAGTTCGACGGGCAGTTGCGGGTCGTGCAATTGCACGCGGCGGTAGGCGTGCGTCAGCAGCGAGCGGATGACGAACGCCTGCTCCGCATCGAACACGGGTTCTTCCTGCAGCAGGGTCAGCAGGGGCTGGAAGCTGGCGATGAATTTTTCGTAGCCGGCCATCACTTCCGACAAGTCCCAGCAGTCGCCCACCATGTCGCGCAGGGGGCGCGTGCTCACGCCAGGCAATTCTGTTGTGTGGCAGACGTACAGCTTGCCCTGCACCTCGTTGCGCACGAGGATATCTTCGAGCGCTTCCGCATTGCTGGCGGGGTGGCCGAAGATGCCGGGAGAAATCAAGCCATAGCCGGCCCACAATAATTCCTTGCGCAGCGCCCCCCGCTCGGCGGCGCCGATGCTGCCGGCCGGCCCGATCACCAAGGTCCAACTGCCATCCCAATGCACGACCAGCGGCGCATAGATGCGGCGGTAGGCGCGTTCGAAGCGGGCCAGCGCCTCCGGGCGTATCGTATAGGCACTGCGGCGGCCGTCGCGCTGCGAGCTGAGCCAGCCTTCCTGCGCCAGGCGGAACACGCTGGTGCGCAATAGCCGGTCATTGACGCCGAAAGGCGCCAGCAGTTCGATCAGGCTGCCCAGCCAGATGGCGCCGCCGCGCGGCACGATGGCGTCGCCAAAGATGGTCATCACCAGGGACTTCGAGCGCGGTGGGTCGCTTTCCAGGAAATCGGCTATCCATGCCGTGCAGCGGGTGTTCTTCATGTGGTTCCGGTCTGGCCGTGTTGCGGTCGAATCAATAAAAGCAGCAGTTTACTTGGCTGCGCGGGTAGCGCGGCAATAATTTGCCGGAAGCGCTGGTGGCGCTCCATAGTGTTTTCTCATAAGCAATATCATACGCACAAAAAAGCTGCACAAGATACGAAATTTTAAAATGATTCATATCAAGTGTATGCAAATCGTTTTTTGTATCGTATTATCTGTTCATCGCACCGCGTTGCTGCGCAAAATCAAAGACATGGGAGACACATCATGTACGCACAAATGGTTGAAACCGGCCTCAAGAACGTCCGTTCCCTCGACGACATGGGTCAAGAAGAGCGCGCTTTCCAGGCGCGCATCGACGAAGGTATCAAGATCGAGGCCAAGGACTGGATGCCGGACGCCTACCGCAAGACCCTGATCCGCCAGATTTCGCAGCACGCGCACTCGGAAATCGTCGGCCAGTTGCCCGAAGGTAACTGGGTCACGCGCGCCCCGACCCTGAAACGCAAGTCGATCCTGCTGGCGAAGATCCAGGACGAAGCGGGCCACGGCCTGTATCTGTACAGCGCCGCGGAAACCCTGGGCGTGTCGCGCGACGACTTGCTGGCCGCCTTGCACTCGGGCAAAGCCAAGTATTCGAGCATCTTCAACTATCCGACCCTGTCGTGGGCCGACATGGGCGCCATCGGCTGGCTCGTTGACGGCTCCGCCATCATCAACCAGATTCCCCTGTGCCGCTGCTCATACGGTCCATATGCGCGCGCCATGATTCGCGTGTGCAAGGAAGAATCGTTCCATGCGCGCCAGGGCTACGACATCATGATGTCGCTGTGCAAGGGCACGCCCGAGCAGAAAGCCATGGCGCAGGATGCGCTGAACCGCTGGTGGTGGCCATCCCTGATGATGTTCGGCCCGTCGGACGCCGCCTCCGTCAACAGCGCCCAGTCGGCGCAATGGCGTATCAAGCTGTTTTCGAACGATGAACTGCGCCAGCGCATGGTCGACCAGACCGTGCCGCAAATCGAATACCTGGGCTTGACCGTGCCCGATCCCGACCTGAAGTTCAATGCGGAGACGGGCCACTATGAATTCGGCGAGATCGACTGGTCCGAGTTCAACAACGTCCTGAAGGGCAATGGCCCGTGCAACCGCGAACGCCTGCAAACGCGCGTGAAAGCGTATGAAGACGGCGCATGGTTCCGCGATGCCTTGGTCGCGTATGCAGACAAGCAAGCTGCTAACAAAGCGGCAGCGTAAATACATAAGACAGATAGGGGATAGCAACATGAGCAAAGAATGGCCATTGTGGGAAGTTTTCATCCGCAGCCAGCACGGCCTGGCGCACAAGCATGTGGGCAGCCTGCACGCGTCCGACGCCACCATGGCGGTCAACCATGCGCGCGACGTCTACACGCGCCGCAATGAAGGCGTGAGCATCTGGGTGGTGCGCGCGGCCGATATCGTCGCCAGCAGCCCCGGCGACAAGGGCGCCCTGTTCGAACCGTCGAACAGCAAGGTGTACCGCCATCCCACCTTCTTCCCGATGCCGGAAGAAGTCAAGAACCTGTGATGGGAGCGCCTGCAATGGATGACAAGGTCAATTACCTCTTGCGCCTGGGCGATAACGCCCTGATCCTCAGCCAGCAGCTGTCGCAGCTGTGCGGCAAGGGGCCGGCGCTGGAAGAAGACATGGCGCTGACCAATGTGGCGCTGGACTTGCTGGGCCAGACGCGCTTGTGGTTCAGCTATGCGGCCGAACTGGAAAACGCGGGCCGCGACGAGGACGACATCGCCTTTTTGCGCGACGCCCACGACTTCAAGAACTGCCTGCTGGCCGAACAGCCGAACGGCAATTACGCCGACACCATGATGCGCCAGTTCTTCTTCGACAGCTGGCACTACTTCCAGCTGCTGGAACTGACCAAATCGACGGATGCGCGCATCGTCGAAGTGGCGCAAAAGTCGATCAAGGAAGTCACGTATCACTTGCGCCGCAGCGGCGACCTGATCGTGCGCCTCGGCGATGGCACGGCCGACAGCCACGCGAAAACGCAGGCCGCCGCCGACAAGCTGTGGATGTACACGGGCGAGATGTTCACGTACGACGCCGTCGACCAGGCCATGGTTGCCGCCGGCATCGCGCCGCCATCGGACGTACTGCGCCGGGCTTTCCTCGAACACGTGGCCGAGATCTTCGCCGAAGCCACCTTGACCATGCCGGCGCCCGACGCCTGGATGCAAAAAGGCGGCAAGCAGGGCACGCACACGGAACACCTGGGTTTCATCCTGGCCGAGATGCAGTTCCTGCAGCGCGCCTATCCCGGGGCGGAGTGGTAATGAACACGGTCGCTGGCGCCACGGCGCTGGACGCCGCCCAAGTCTGGGCCTGGCTCGGCGACGTGCCGGACCCGGAAATCCCCGTCATTTCGGTGGTGGACCTGGGCATCGTGCGCGCCGTCGAAGTCACGGATAGCGATGCGTGCATCGTGACGATCACGCCCACGTATTCGGGCTGTCCGGCGATGCAGGTGATCGCCGACGCCGTCACGGAGGCCTTGCGCAGCCATGGCGTGGCCAAGGTGACCTTGGTGAACCAGCTGGCGCCCGCCTGGACGACGGATTGGATGAGCGAAGCGGGCAAGGCCAAGCTGAAAGGCTATGGCATCGCCCCGCCGCAGCAGCAGGTGATCGATATCAGCGGCCTGCGTGGCGGCGTCAAGCGCCAGGCGATGCCGAAACTGGACGTGATCTGCCCGAACTGCGGCTCGACGCACACGCAGCTGACCAGCCAGTTCGGCTCCACGCCGTGCAAGGCCCTGTACAAATGCATCGATTGCCGCGAACCGTTTGACTACTTCAAGTGCCACTAAAAAAATCAGGCACACGTTCCGAAGAAACTGGAGATGAAGCATGAGTAAATTTTATCCGCTGTGCGTGGCCAACGTGCGCAACGAAACGCGCGACACCATCGCCGTCACGTTCGACGTGCCTGCCGAGCTGCAGCAGCAGTTCCGTTTCCAGCAGGGCCAGCACCTGACCCTGCGCGCCAATATCAATGCGGAAGACGTGCGCCGTTCGTACTCGATCTGTTCGGCGGTGCAGGACGGCACCCTGCGCGTGGCCATCAAGCGCACGCCCGGCGGCGCCTTCTCGACCTGGGCGAACGACACCCTGAAAGCTGGCGCCACCATCGAGGTGATGCCCCCCATGGGCCATTTCAACGTGCCGCTCGACTGTGTCAACCGCAAGCACTACCTGGCCTTTGCGGCAGGCAGCGGCATCACGCCCATCCTCTCCATCATCAAGACGACCCTGCTGACGGAACCCCTGAGCCGCTTCACTTTGTTCTACGGTAACCGCGCCTCGTCGTCCGTCATCTTCAAGGAAGAATTGACGGACTTGAAAGACGTGTACCTGGAGCGCCTGAACCTCGTCTACGTGATGAGCCGCGAGCAGCAGGACATCGAATTGTTCAACGGCCGCATCACCCAGGAAAAATGCGAGCAATTCCTGCAGCACTGGATCAAGGTCGAAGACTACGACAATGCGTTTATCTGCGGCCCGGAAGACATGATGCTGGGCGTCTCCGCCGCCCTGCAGGCGGCCGGCATGCCCAAGCAGAACATCAAGATCGAACTGTTCGCCGCCAGCATCCCGAAAAATGCCCACAAGCCGCGCGCCCAGTTGGCCGCCGACGCCGTGCAGGAAACGGAAGTGACCGTCATCATGGACGGCAACCACACCACCTTCACGATGGACAAGGACAAGGAATCCATCCTCGACGCGGGCCTGCGCGCCGGGCTGGACATGCGCTACTCGTGCAAGGGCGGCGTATGCTCGACCTGCCGCTGCAAGATCCTCGACGGCAAGGTCGAAATGGACGTCAACTACGCGCTGGAAGACTACGAAGTGGCGCGCGGTTTTGTCCTCAGCTGCCAGAGTTTTCCTGTCACCGACAAGGTGATTGTCGATTTCGACCAGGCTGAATAAATGCCGGGGTCAGACCCGCCGGGTCTGACCCCAGATTTCCGCTGCGGGCCAATAAATAAAATAGCGAGACACGCCATGACCTACCAAAACATCCTCTTCACCATCGAGCAGGGCATCGCCACGTTGACCCTGAACCGTCCCGACAAACTGAATAGCTTTACGCAAGCCATGCACGAGGAAGTGCGCGACGCGATTGCGAAAGTCAATGCGGACAGCACTGTGCGCGTGTTCGTGCTGATGGGCGCGGGCCGCGGCTTTTGCGCGGGTCAGGATTTGTCCGACCGCGCCGTGGAGCCGGGTTCGAAGGGCGTGGACCTGGGCGAATCGGTGGAAAAGAACTATGCGCCGCTGGTGCTGGCCTTGAAGGCTTTGCCCATGCCCGTGATCTGCGCCGTCAACGGCGTGGCTGCCGGCGCGGGCGCCAACCTGGCGCTGGCCTGCGACATCGTCATCGCCGGCAAGTCGGCCAGTTTCGTCGAAGTGTTCTGCAAGCTGGGCCTGATCCCGGACACGGGCGGCACCTTCTTCCTGCCACGTTTGATCGGTTCGGCGCGCGCCATGGGACTGGCCATGCTCGGTGAAAAACTGACGGCGGAAAAAGCGGAAGACTGGGGCCTGATCTGGAAATGCGTCGAGGATGCAGAACTGGCGCAGGAAACGCGCAAGCTGGCCGTGCACTTTTCCACGGCGCCGACCAAGGGCCTGGCCTACACCAAGCAGGCGCTGGCCGCCAGCGGCGCCAATACCTTGCCGCAGCAGCTGGCGCTGGAAGCGCGCATGATGAGCGATCTCGGTAACAGCGACGATTACCGCGAAGGCGTGGCCGCCTTCATGGAAAAGCGCGCACCGCAATTCAAGGGACATTGATATGGCAGCTCTGGACAACAACAGTATCGTCGCCGTCATCGGCAGCGGCGCCATGGGCGCCGGCATCGCGCAGGTGGCGGCCGCCGCCGGCTACCGCGTCAAACTGTACGATACGCGCGCGGAAGCCGTCAGCAAGGCCTTGCTCGACATCGGCAAGATGTACGCGAAGCTGGCCGAGAAGGGGCGCATGACGGCAGACGAAGCCACGGCCGCCACGGCGCGCCTGCAGGCGGCCGGCAGCCTGGCCGATGTGAGCGATTGCGCCCTGGTGGTGGAAGCCATCGTGGAAAACCTCGACGTCAAACGCGGCCTGTTCGCCGAACTCGAAGCGCTGGTCGGCGACGACTGCATCCTGGCGACGAACACGTCGTCGATTTCCGTCACGGCGATTGCCGCCAAACTGCGCCGCCCGGAACGCCTGGTCGGCATGCATTTCTTTAATCCCGTGCCCCTGATGGCGCTGGTCGAAGTGATCAGTGGCCTGGCCACCAGCGAGCAGGTGGCCGCCACCGTCTACGACACCTCGCTTGCCTGGGGCAAGAACCCCGTGCATGCGAAATCGACGCCCGGCTTTATCGTCAACCGCGTGGCCCGTCCGTTCTACGCCGAAGGCTGGCGCTTGCTCAGCGAGCAGGCCGGCGACGCCGCCACCATCGACGCGGTGCTGCGCGAAGCGGGCGGTTTCCGCATGGGGCCCTTCGAATTGATGGACCTGATTGGCCACGACGTGAATTTCTCCGTCACCCAATCCGTGTTCGGCGCCTATTTCAACGACCCGCGCTTCACGCCATCCGTGCTGCAGCAGGAAATGGTCAACGCCGGTTTCCTCGGCCGCAAATCGGGCCGCGGTTTCTACCCGTATGGCGAAGGGGCCAGCGCGCCTGTAGCGCAGGCGGAGTGCGCGCAGCCGACACCGGAATTCGTCGCCCTGTCGGCCGCCATCGGCGGCGATGGCCGTGGCCACAGCGGCATCATCCACAGCCTGGTGCAGCGCCTGGAGCAGGCCGGCATCACCGTCAGCCGCCGCGTGACGCAGGAAGGGCAATCGCACGACGAAGCGCCGGCCCTGCATTGCCATGGCGCCGCGATTTATCTGACCGATGGCCGCAGCGCCACCCAGCGTGCGCACGACAACCAGCATCCGGATACGGTGCTGTTCGACCTGGCGCTCGATTACGCCGGCGCCAAACGCATCGCCGTGGCCCGTGCCGACCAGTGCAGCGACGCCGCCTACGCGGCCGTCGTCGGCCTGTTCCAGGCGGCCGGTTTCATCGTCACGCGCCTGGACGACGTGCCTGGCCTGGCCGTCATGCGCACGGTCGCCATGCTGGCCAACGAAGCGGCCGACGCCGTCAACCAGGGCGTATGCACGGTGGCCGCCGTCGATATCGCCATGCAGAAGGGCGTCAACTATCCGCGCGGACCGCTGGCCTGGGCCGATGCCGTCGGCGTCCAGCACATCGTCACCGTATTGCAGCATCTGGCGCTGGGCTATGGCGAAGACCGCTACCGGGTCTCGCCGCTGCTGCGCCGCAAACTCGCCAATGGAGCACCGTTTCATGCCGAATGATATGTCAAATAAGGACCACAACATGAGCGCGCAAGCCCTGGCCGAAGCGGCCGCCGCCTCCATGCTGTCGCGCGATAACGCCACCGCCGCCATGGGCATCGCCCTGGCCGATGTAGGCCCCGGTCATGCGCGCATGACGATGACGGTGCGCGCCGACATGCTCAACGGCCACCAGACCTGCCACGGCGGTTTCATCTTCGCTCTGGCCGACAGCGCTTTCGCCTTTGCCTGCAACAGCTACAACATGAATACCGTGGGCGCCGGCTGCACCATCGACTACCTGGCGCCGGGCCGCGAAGGCGACGTGCTGACGGCGCATGCCGTCGAGCAGGCGCTGGCGGGCAAGAGCGGCGTCTATGACGTCAAGGTCAGCAATCAGGAAGGCCGCGCCATTGCGCTCTTCCGCGGCAAGTCGATCCGGGTGGCCGGCGAAGTTATTAGCGTTTGAAATTACAAGAGCAGGTTTGAACTGCCGGTACAAATTACACAGTGATAGAAACGATTCAGGAGACAATGATGGTCCAACGTACGCCTTCCCCGAATGACCTCGAGCCGATCGAGCGCGCCAGCAAGGATGAACTGCAGGCGCTGCAGCTCGAACGCATGAAATGGACGCTCAAGCACGCGTATGACAACGTGCCCCATTACCGCGCCGCTTTTGACGAAGCGGGCGTGCATCCGGACGACCTCAAATCCCTGGCGGACCTGGCCAAATTCCCGTTCACCGATAAGAAGGTCTTGCGCGACAATTACCCGTTCGGCCTGTTCGCCGTGCCGCGTGAGCAAGTGGTGCGTATCCACGCGTCGAGCGGCACCACGGGCAAGGCCACGGTGGTCGGCTACACGCAGAACGACATCGACACCTGGGCCAACGTGGTGGCGCGCTCGATCCGTGCAGGCGGCGGGCGCGCCGGTGACATGGTCCATATCTCGTACGGCTACGGCCTGTTCACGGGCGGCCTGGGTGCGCACTATGGCGCCGAGCGTTTGGGCTGCACGGTCATCCCGATGTCGGGCGGGCAGACGGAAAAGCAGGTGCAGCTGATCCAGGATTTCAAGCCTTCGATCATCATGGTCACGCCATCGTACATGCTCAACATCATCGAGGAATTCACGCGTCAGGGCCTGGACCCGGCGGAATCGTCGCTGAAGGTGGGCATCTTCGGCGCCGAGCCGTGGACGGACGCCATGCGTTCGGAGATCGAAGCGCGCGCCGGCATCGACGCCGTCGATATCTACGGCCTGTCCGAAGTGATGGGTCCTGGCGTGGCATCCGAGTGCATCGAAAGCAAGGACGGTCCCGTCATCTGGGAAGACCATTTTTACCCGGAGATCATCGACCCGGAAACGGGCGAAGTGCTGCCGGACGGCGAAGAGGGCGAGCTGGTGTTTACCTCGCTGTCGAAAGAGGCGCTGCCCATCATCCGCTACCGCACGCGCGACCTGACCCGTTTGCTGCCGCCGACGTCGCGCTCGATGCGCCGCATCGGCAAGATCACGGGCCGTTCCGACGACATGCTGATCATCCGCGGCGTGAACGTCTTCCCCACGCAGATCGAAGAGCTGATCCTCAAGATGCCGCGCCTGGCGCCGCAATACCAGCTGGTGGTAACGCGCGACGGCCACCTCGACAAACTGGAAGTGATCGCCGAGCTGCGTATCGACCTGACCGCCACTATCTCGGCCAGCGAAACGGACGCGCTGGCGCGCGAACTGGAACACCGCATCAAGACCCACGTGGGCGTGAGCACCCGCGTGCGCCTGGTGGCCGCCGCCGGCATCGAGCGCACCTTGACGGGCAAGGCCCGCCGCGTGGTCGACCAGCGCCCGAAGATTTTCTCCTGATAGCCCGAACAAGGAAGCAGACATGAACGAAGCCTTTATCTGTGACGCCGTACGTACCCCGTTTGGCCGCTACGGCGGCGCGCTGTCCAGCGTACGCGCGGACGACCTGGGCGCGCTGCCGATCGCGGCGCTGATCGCCCGCAACCCGTCCGTCGACTGGTCCGCCATCGACGACGTGTTCTACGGCTGCGCCAACCAGGCGGGCGAAGACAACCGCAACGTGGGCCGCATGGCCGCGCTGCTGGCCGGCTTGCCGGTCGACGTGCCGGCCAATACCATCAATCGCCTGTGCGGCTCCAGCCTGGATGCCGTGGGCCTGGCGGCGCGCTCGATCAAGGCGGGCGAAGCTGAGCTGATCATCGCCGGCGGCGTGGAAAGCATGACGCGCGCGCCGTTCGTGATGGGCAAGGCCGACAGCGCGTTTTCGCGCGCGGCGAAAATCGAAGACACGACCCTGGGCTGGCGTTTTGTGAACGGCAAGATGAAGGCGCAGTACGGTATCGACACCATGCCGGAAACGGCGGAAAACGTGGCCGTGGAATTTGGCATCAGCCGCGCCGACCAGGATGGTCTGGCCTTGCGCAGCCAGCAGCGCTGGGCCGCCGCCCATGCTGCCGGCGTGTTCGAGCGCGAAATCGTGCCCGTCGCCGTGCCGCAGAAAAAGGGCGATCCTAAGATGGTCACCAGTGACGAACATCCGCGTCCCGATACCTCGCTGGAGATGCTGGCAAAGCTCAAGGGCGTGGTCAAGCCGGATGGCACGGTCACGGCCGGCAATGCCTCGGGCTTGAACGACGGCGCTTGCGCCATCCTGCTGGCGTCCGCCGCCGCCGTCGACAAATACAAGCTGACGCCGCGTGCAAAAGTGCTGGGCATGGCCACGGCCGGCCTGGCGCCGCGCATCATGGGCTTTGGCCCTTCGCCCGCGTCGCGCAAGGTGCTGGCGCAGACGGGATTGACCATAGAGCAGATGGACGTCATCGAACTCAATGAAGCGTTTGCGGCGCAGGCCCTGGCCGTCACGCGCGACCTGGGTCTGGCTGACGATGCGGCCCACGTGAATCCGAATGGCGGCGCGATCGCCATCGGCCACCCGTTGGGCGCATCGGGCGCTCGTCTGGTGATGGCGGCGCTGAACCAGCTGGAACGCACAGGTGGGCGTTATGCGCTGTGCACCATGTGCATCGGCGTGGGGCAGGGGATTGCCGTCGTGATTGAACGCGTATAACAAAGTAAAAACAAAAAAGGCGCTGGCTTGTAAAAAAAGCGCCAACCAAAATTGACCGTAGTGCCAACCTGGTGGAGACCATAATGATTGCCAATATCTTCAAGAAAACCCTGATCGCCGGCGTGCTGGCCATGTCCGCCACGGGCGCGTACGCGGCCGATAACATCAAGATCGGTTCCGTGCTGTCCGTCACGGGACCGGCCGCCTTCCTGGGCGACCCTGAACTGAAAACCCTGCAGCTGTACATCGAGAAGATCAACGCAGCCGGCGGCGTCCTGGGACGCAAGCTGGAACTCGTGCATTACGACGACGGCAGCGATGCTGCCAAGGCCAACGGCTTTACCAAGCGGTTGATCGAGTCCGACAAGGTCGATGTGCTGATCGGCGGCACGACCACGGGTGCGACGATGGCGATGGCGCCGCTGGTGGAGCGCGCCAGCATGCCGTTCATCTCGCTGGCGGGCGCCGTGGTGATCATCGACCCGGTCAAGAAATGGGTCTTCAAGACGCCGCACACGGATCGCATGGCGGCCGAGAAGGTGTTCGAGGACATGAAGAAGCGCGGCATCAGCAAGGTGGGCCTGCTGTCGGAAACGAGCGGCTTTGGCGCCTCGGGTCGCAAGGAGTCGCAAATCGTCGCATCGAAATACGGCATCACCCTGGTGGCTGACGAAACCTACGGCCCGAAAGATACGGACATCACGGCGCAGCTGACCCGCATCAAGAACACCAAGGGTGTGCAAGCCGTGTTCGTTTTCGGCCTGGGCCAGGGGCCGGCCGTCGTGACCAAGAACTATGGCCAGCTGGGCATGGCCGCGCTGCCGCTGTACCAGTCGCATGGCGTGGCGTCGGACGAATACCTGAAACTGTCGGGCAAGTCCGCCGAAGGCGTGCGCCTGCCAACGCCAGCCCTGTTGATCGGTGCCATGCTGCCGGACAGCGACGGCCAGAAGGCCGTCGTCGTCGGCTACGACAAGACGTATAAAGACCGCTACAAGATCGATCCGTCGACCTTCGGCGGCTATGCGCTCGACGCCCTGAACCTGTCGGTCGACGCCATCAAGCGCGCCGGCGGCACGGACCGCGAAAAAGTGCGCGCGGCGCTGGAATCGACCAAGGGTTTTGTGGGCACCACCGGTGTCTTCAACATGTCGGCCAAAGACCACATGGGCCTGGACCTGTCGGCGTTCCGCATGGTCGAAGTGAAGAACGGCGAATGGCAATTGTCGAAGTGATGTTCGAAACAAGGTAAGCCAGAAGTACCTGCGCGAGGCCGCCCTCGAAGACGGCCCGCGCATCGCCGAACATATTGGAGACACCATGGAAGTCGCACAATTTCTACAATTTCTGTATTCCGGGATGACGGTCGGTTCCGCCTATGCGCTGGCGGCGCTGGGCTTTACCATCATCTATAACACCAGCGGCGTGATCAACTTCGCCCAGGGCGAATTCATCATGCTGGGCGGGATGCTGGCCGCCGTGATGTCGGCCGCCGGCGTGCCGCTGCCGCTGGCCATCATCCTGGCCGTCATCGCCACCGGCATCATTGGCCTGCTGATGGAAAAAACCGTGATCGAGCCGGCGCAAAATGCGCAGGTCATCACGCTGCTGATCATCACCATCGGCGCCTCGCTCGTGCTGCGCGGCCTTGTGCAAATCTGGCTGGGCAAGGATACGCACTCGCTGCCAGCGTTTTCCGGCGACGCGCCGATCGAATTTTTGGGCGCCAGCCTGCTGCCACAAAGCCTGTGGGTGCTGGGCGTGACGGTCGTCATCGTGCTGGTGCTGGGCTGGTTCTTCGGCCGTACCCTGATGGGCAAGGCCATGCTGGCCACCTCGCACAACAAGCTGGCCGCGCAACTGGTGGGCATCAACACGCGCAAGGTGCTGCTGTTCTCGTTCGGCCTGTCGGCACTGCTGGGTGCTGCCGGCGGCATTCTCGTCGCACCGATCACTTACACGTCCTACGACGCGGGCATCATGCTGGGCCTGAAAGGCTTTGTCGCAGCTGTTCTCGGTGGCCTCGGTGGCGGCGCGGGCGCGATTGCCGGTGGCCTGATCCTCGGCATCGCCGAAGCCATGACGGCCGGCTACATCTCGTCGGCCTACAAAGATGCGGTGCCTTTCGTGCTGATCCTGCTGATCCTGTTCTTCCTGCCGCAAGGCTTGTTCGGCGCTAAAAATTCGGAGCGTGTATGAAGAATTTATTTACCCGCTCGCGCCACGGCGGCCTGCTGGTGCTGGCGCTGATCCTGGCCATCCTGCCGCTGTTCCTCACCAACGCGTTCTACTATGACGTGGCGATCCGCATTGCGCTGAACGCCATCGTCGTCATCGGCCTCAATCTGCTGATGGGCTACACGGGCCAGATCAGCCTCGGTCACGCGGGTTTCTATGGCCTGGGCGCGTATGCGTCGGCCGTGCTGACCACGCACTATGGCTGGCCGCCGCTGGCCGCCCTGGCCGCCGGTGCCGTCGCCACGGGTCTGCTGGCACTGCTGCTGGCGCGCCCCGTCTTGAAGCTCAAGGGCCATACGCTGGCCATGGCGACCCTGGGCCTGGGCATCATCATTTCCATCGTCATCAACAACGAGACGCAGTGGACGGGCGGCCCGGACGGCATCGGCGTCTCCGCCTTCAGTGTCGCCGGCCTGGAGATCGCCGGTGAAAAATCGTGGTACCTGGTGTGCGCCGTGCTGCTGTTGCTGGTCACCTGGCTGGCCCTGAACCTGATCGACTCGCCCGTCGGCCGCGCGCTGCAGGCGATCCATGGTTCGGAAGTGGCAGCCCGCGTGGTCGGCGTCGATACGACGCGCTTCAAGGTGCGCGTGTTCGTGCTGTCGGCCGTCATTGCCAGCATCGCGGGCAGTATCAGCGCCCATTACATCGGTTTCATCACGCCCAACCTGGCCGGCTTCTTCCACTCGATCGAGCTGGTGACGATGGTGGTGGTGGGCGGCATGGCGTCGATCTTCGGTTCCATCATCGGTGCGGCACTGCTGACGATTCTGCCGCAGCTGCTGTCCAGTTTCGAGGGCTGGGAAACGGTGGTGTTTGGCGTGATCCTGATGGCCACCATGATCTTCATGCCGAAAGGCCTGGTGCCGAGCCTGGCCAGCCGTTCGCGCAAGCGGGCAGCCACGCCGAAAGCACCGCCTAAATCTGCACAGGAGGTCTGAGATGCTGACAATTAACAAGCTGAGCAAGAGCTTCGGCGGCGTGCACGCGGTGCAGGACGTCAGTTTTACGGTCAAGGAAGGCAATATCCACTCCGTGATCGGGCCGAACGGCGCAGGCAAGACGACTCTGTTCAACCTGATCACCGGCGTCTACACGCCAACAAAGGGCGAGATTTTGCTCAATGGCGAGAACGTGGCCGCCATGTCGCCCGATGCGCTGGCGCGGCGCGGCATGAGCCGCACCTTCCAGAACCTGCAAGTGTGCATGAACATGACGGCCATCGACAACGTGATGGTGGGCGCGCACCTGCGCCTGAACCAGAACCTGTTCGCTTCCATGCTGCGTTTGCCATCCGTGCGCCGCGCCGATGCGGCCTGCCGCGACGAGGCGGCCAGCCTGATGGAATTCGTCGGCGTGGGCCGGCATGTCGATGACGAGGCGGGGCAGATGTCGTATGGCGCATTGAAGCGCCTGGAAATCGCCCGCGCGCTGGCGGCCAAGCCGAAGGTGCTGCTGCTCGATGAACCGGCGGCCGGCTTGAACCATACGGAGACGGGCGAGATCGAAGCCCTGATCCGCAAGGTGGCGCAATCGGGCGTGACGGTGGTGCTGGTCGAGCATGACATGAAACTGGTGATGAATCTGTCGGACCATATCCTGGTGCTCGACTATGGCAAGAAGCTGGCCGAAGGGACCGCCGCCGAAGTGCGCGCGAACCCCGACGTGGTGGCGGCGTACCTGGGAGTGGCGGCATGATGAAGATGGAAAAACCCCAGGCACCGCTGGTGCTCGATATCGCCGGCTTGACCAGCCATTACGGCCGCATCCAGGCCCTGCACGGCATCGACCTGCAAGTGCGCCAGGGCCAGCTGGTGGCGCTGGTGGGCGCGAATGGCGCCGGCAAGACGACCCTGCTGCGGGCGATCTCCGGTGTGCAGCCGATCAGCGCCGGCAGTATCGCCTTCGCCGGCCAGGACGTCAGCCGCATGAGCGCCGACAAGCGCGTGCGCGCCGGCATCTGCCAGGTGCCGGAAGGGCGCCAAGTGTTCGGCCCCATGACGGTGGAAGACAACCTGCGCCTCGGTGCGTTTACACGTCCGCCGCAAGACGTGGCCGGTGACATGGAGCGTATGTACGGCCTGTTCCCGATCCTGAAGGAAAAGCGCTTGCTGCTGGCCGGGACCTTATCGGGCGGACAGCAGCAGATGCTGGCCATGGCGCGCGCGCTGATGGGCCGTCCGCAACTGCTGCTGCTCGACGAACCGAGCATGGGCCTGGCGCCTTTGCTGATCGCGGAAATCTTCCGCATCGTGGCCGAACTGCGCGACCAGGGCATCACCATCTTCCTCGTCGAGCAGAACGCCCATGCGGCCCTGTCGATTGCCGACGTGGGCTATGTGATCGAGACGGGCGCCATCACCTTGTCCGGGCCTGGTCCTGAATTGCTGCATAACGAGCAGGTGCAGAGCGCCTACTTGGGTATGTGATGACGTAGGTCGGATTAGCGCTTGCACGTAATCCGACATCAGCCGCTACGGCTGGCAATAATGTTTTGGAGAGCAATATGGTCAAAGTCTACGAAATCAACGGCGTCACCCCCGTCGTCCACCCCAGCGCCTACGTGCACCCGTCGGCGGTGCTGATCGGCGACGTGATCATCGGGCCGCGCTGCTATATTGGCCCGCTGGCCTCGATCCGCGGCGACTTCGGCCGCCTGATCCTGGAAGAAGGTGCCAACCTGCAGGACACCTGCGTCATGCACGGCTTTCCCGGCTGCGACACGGTGGTCGAAGTCGACGGTCATATCGGCCACGGCGCCGTGCTGCACGGCTGCCGCATCGGCCGCAATGCGCTCGTCGGCATGAACTCCGTGGTGATGGACAACGCCGTCATCGGCGAGGAATCCATCGTCGCCGCCATGAGTTTTGTGAAAGCGGGCATGATCGTCGCGCCGCGCAGCATGGTCGTCGGCACGCCCGCCAAGATCATCCGCGCACTGACCGACGATGAAATCAAATGGAAAAGCTCGGGCACGGGCCAGTACCACGAACTGGCCGTGCGCTCCATGCAGACGATGCGCGAAGTGGAAGCCCTGACGCAAGTCGAGGCGAACCGCCAGCGCCTGAATTTCGAATCCGCCTTGCCGCTGCACCTGCACAAGAACGCAGCGGCGCAGTAAGCAATATGGGCGTAGGTCGGATTAGCGGGGCAGCGCCCCGCGTAATCCGACACTACCACCAACGTCACCACACCCTCGTTTTACGGAGAAACCACATGGCTCAAATATCCACCCTGCAAAGCCTGATCGCCGGCCGCTGGCTGGGCGAAAGCGCCGCCGTGCCCCTGCACAGCGCCTTGAACAACCGCGTCATCTATCACACGCATGCGGAAAAGATCGACTTCGACGAAGCCGTCACCTATGCGCGCAAGACGGGCGTGCCGGGCCTGATGGCGCTGGACTTCCAGCAGCGCGCCGCGCGCCTGAAGGCGCTCGCCCTGTACCTGGTCGAGCGCAAGGAAGAGTTGTATGCGATCTCGCATTTGTCGGGCGCCACACGCGCCGACAGCTGGGTCGACATCGAAGGCGGCACGGGCACCCTGTTCGCCTACGCCAGCATGGGCAGCAACGAGCTGCCGTCGTCGAACGTACTGCATGAAGGCCCGGCCATCGCGCTTGGTAAAAAAGGCGGTTTCGCCGGCACGCACATCCTGGTGCCGCGCGGCGGCCTGGCCGTGCATATCAACGCCTTCAACTTCCCCATCTGGGGCTTGCTGGAAAAATTCGCGCCCAGCTTCCTGGCGGCCATGCCCTGCATCGCCAAGCCGGCCACGGCGACGAGCTATCTGACGCAGGCCGTCGTGCGCATGATGCATGAATCGGGCTTGCTGCCGGCCGGCAGTTTGCAGCTGGTGATCGGCTCCACGGGCGACTTGCTGGACCGCCTGAACGGCCAGGATTTCGTGACATTCACGGGTTCGGCCGCGACGGCCGCCAAGTTGCGCACGAATCCCAACCTGATTGCTCAGTCCGTGCCCTTCAACGGCGAAGCCGATTCGCTCAATTGCGCCATCCTGGCACCGGACGTCACGCCAGACGATGTGGAATTCGACCTGTTCGTCAAGGAAGTCGTGCGCGAGATGACGGGCAAGTCGGGCCAGAAGTGCACGGCGATTCGCCGCATCATCGTGCCCGAGCACCTGATGGACGCCGTCGGCACGCGCCTGCGCGAGCGGCTGGCCAAGGTGGTGGTGGGCGATCCATCCATCGAAGGTGTGCGCATGGGCGCGCTGGCATCGAAAGAGCAGCAGAACGACGTGGCTGAACGTGTCGCCACACTGTCGCAGGGTAACGAGGTGGTGTTCGGCGCGGCCGACGGTTTCAATCCTTTGGGCGATGGCGCCTTGGATGGCAGCTTCTTCTCGCCGACCTTGCTGATGTGCCGCGACGCCTTCGGCAACGACGCCGTGCACGACGTGGAAGCGTTCGGCCCTGTCAGCACCATGATGGGTTACCACGATATCGACGAAGCGCTGGCCCTGGCCGCGCGCGGCAAGGGCAGCCTGGTGAGCACCCTGGTGACGCGCGATCCGAAGATCGCCGCGCGCGTGGTGCCGCAAGTGGCGGCCACGCATGGCCGCGTGCACGTGCTCGAGCGCGTCGCTTCCGTCGATTCGACGGGGCATGGTTCTCCCTTGCCGCAACTGAAGCACGGCGGTCCTGGCCGCGCGGGCGGCGGCGAAGAATTGGGCGGCGTGCGCGCCGTGCGCCACTATCTGCAACGGGCGGCCGTGCAAGGCTCGCCGACCATGCTGGCGGCCATCACCGGTGAATACGTGCGCGGTGCGGACGTCAATGAAAGCCCGATCCACCCGTTCCGCAAGCACTTCGAGGACTTGAAGACGGGCGACTCGCTGCTCACGCACCGCCGCACCGTCAGCGAAGCGGACATCGTCGCTTTTGGCGGCATCT
Source organism: Janthinobacterium sp. GMG2 (assembly GCF_033949445.1). Lineage (NCBI taxonomy): Bacteria > Pseudomonadati > Pseudomonadota > Betaproteobacteria > Burkholderiales > Oxalobacteraceae > Janthinobacterium > Janthinobacterium sp. GMG2. The sequence continues at coordinate 393,456 of NZ_JAXAWA010000001.1, forward strand.
CGGGCGACTTCTTCTACATGCACTTCGACGAAATCGCGGCCAAGGAATCGCAGTTCGGCAAGCGCATCGCCCACGGCTATTTCGTGCTGTCGGCCGCCGCCGGTCTGTTCGTCTCGCCCGGTGTCGGTCCCGTGCTGGCCAACTATGGCCTGGACAACCTGCGCTTCGTCGCGCCGGTGGCGATTGGTGACACCATCCGCGCCCGCCTGACGTGCAAGCGCAAGGTCGACCGCAACCGCAAGGACGTGTTTGGCGTGGGCCAGGGCGTGGTCGCGTGGGACGTGCAGGTGACGAACCAGAACGAGGAACTGGTGGCCAGCTACGACATCCTGACCCTGGTGTCGAAGCGCGAATAAGCTTCTGCTGCAGCACTGGTGTGAATGGCGCCGCCCGCGATCTTCGCGCGGGTGGCGCTTTTTTTATCGCGGTTCTTTTTGTCTTGAATTATCCATAAGTGTATGAAAAACATAGCGTAAGTGTGGTTTTGCACGGCGTGCTATTTAGATAAACCCCTCTAGAACGCGTGCTTTTTCCGTGAAAAGAGGTGAATTCGTTCATTGCCTCAAGAAAACTTTCCAACGTAAAACCTTTTCTCTGTAGCATGGTTTTACTCACTGGTTACGCCGCCATCACGCCCAAGGCGATGGCGGCGCGAAAAAAACGGACCCGGCCTTTTACGGCCGGTGAGCCATCGACCTCGAGCCCAACTCCACGTTCACCGCTACGGGTATTTAATTACTATGAATAAACACGTCCTGATTTTCCTGCTGGCCATGCCCCTGGCCATCAGCCATGCCTATGCCGAAGAGCCCACCGGCCCCGCGGTCAAGATCAGCGGTTATGGCAGTGCCGCCCTGACCATGGCCGATACCGACAGCGCGCAGTTCGCGCGCCCGAACCAGGCGGCTGGCGCCAGCAAGACAGCCCGCACGGGCGTCGATTCCAACCTGGGACTGCAAGCCAATGTCGCCGTCAACCCGTGGCTGTCGGCCACCGTGCAGGGCCTGGCGCGCAAGGATGGCGAGGATGATTTCGGCGCCGAACTGGCGTGGGCCTTCGCCAAGGCCAAGGTGTCGGACAGCTTCAGCGTGCGCGTCGGCCGCATGGGTCTGCCCGTCTTCATGATTTCCGATTACCGTAACGTCGGCTATGCCAACACCATGCTGCGTCCACCCGGCGAAATGTATTCGCAGGTTCCCCTCAACAGTATTGACGGCATCGACGGCACCTACCAGTTCAGCGCGGGCGACACCAGCGTCACCACGCAGCTGGCGCTGGGCCGCACCAAGGCCACCCTGGCCACAGGCCCCGCTTCGACCGTGCAGGTGGAAGGCAAGTCCATCGTGGCCCTCAACGTCGTGGCCGAACATGGCCCCGTCACCGTGCGCTTCGGCCGTGCCGAGACCAAGCTGACGATCAACGATTCGCCCAGCTTGAATACCCTGATGGGCAGCTTGCGCGCGGCCGGCAGCGGCTACAGGATCGCCCAGCTGGGCGCTCTGGCCGATGCGCTGGAAGTGAAGGACAAGAAGGCGTCGTTCACGTCCGTGGGCCTGGGCCTGGACTGGAACAACGTGCTGGTGCAGTCGGAATATGCGAAGCGCAAGACGGACAGCTATGTCAGCGACAGCACCTCGTGGTACGTGATGGGCGGCTACCGCATCGGCGCCTTTTTGCCCTACTACAGCCACGCCAGCCTGAAGGCCGATGGCCGCGTGAACAACACGGTGCCCGCATCCTGCCCGGCCGGCTATCCGGCCGCCTGCACGCCGACCCTGCGCGCGCTGTCGGCCGGTGTCGACACCCTGGCCACCATGCGCAACCAGCTCGAGCAATCGACGGACAGCATCGGCGTGCGCTGGGATTTCCACCGTTCGGCCGCGCTGAAAGTGCAGATCGACCGCATCAAGCCGAAGAATGGCCCGGGCCTGTTCGTGCAAGCCAAGCCAGGCTTCCATGGCCCCGTCACGGTGGCTGCCGCCGCCATCGATTTCGTTTTCTAAGGAGCGCCGCATGAAACCCCATATTTTTGCGGCTGCCTTGCTGGCGCTGTCGACCGCTGTTCCCGCCATGGCCGAAGTGGTCGTGGTGGTCAATGCTAAGAGTGCCGCCGGCGCGATGACGAACGAACAGGTGGCGCAATTTTTCCTCGGAAAATCGACGGCCATGACGCCGATCGACCAGCCGGAAAGCGCTCCCGTGCGCGCCGAATTCTACAAGAAGGTGACGGACAAGGAACCGTCGCAGGCGAAGGCCCTGTGGTCCAAGCTGGTCTTCACGGGCAAGGCCACCTTGCCGAAAGAAGTGGCCAATAGCGCCGACGTGAAGAAGGCCGTGGCCGCCGATCCGAAAGCCATCGGCTATATCGAAAAAAGTGCCGTCGACGCCAGCGTCAAAGTGGTGCTGACGGCGCCATAAAGCCGGCCCGGGCCGCGCGCCATGCGGCGGCCCGGTACACATACCATCAGGAGACAGCAATGAGCATCAAACGCAAGATATGGGCGCTGCCTGTCGTCTCGGCCGTGATTTTCGGGATGGGGCTGGCCGTCAGCGCCTATCTGTCCACGGCCACGCTCAATTCCATCCACGCCACGGAAAGCGCCGACTATCCCGTGCTCGACATGGCGAAGTCGCTGACCCTGGACGTGGCCGCCGTGGGTGACGCCCTGCGCGACGCCGTCAGCGAAGGCGACAAGGAGCGCATCGGGCAAGTCGGCGGCCAGGCCGTCAAGCTGCGTGAAAAACTGGCCGCCTTTGCGGCGATTCCCGGCCAGCGCGAGCAGGGCCAGCGCCTGGCCAAGGAATTCGATGCCTACTATGCGCCGGCACTGAGCGCGGCGCGCATCATGCTGGAAATGGAAGAGGGCGACCCGCAAGCGACCGTGGCGCGCATGCAGGGCGCGCTGGCGGTCCTCAACACGGACCTGGCCAAGACCAACGAACAGGCGCAATTGCAGTTCAAGCAGGGCATCGAACGCAGCGCGGCCAATGTGCGCAATGCGCTCAATACCAGCATCGCCGTGGCGCTGGCCGTCATCGTCTGCCTGGTGGCCGTCTCGCATTTCGTCGTGCGCGCCATCTGGCAGCAGCTGGGCGGCGAGCCCGAATATGCGCGCCAGATCGCGCGCGCCGTGGCCGATGGCGACCTCTCGATGCAGATTGTGACCGAGGCGGGCGACCAGGACAGCCTGCTGGCGGCGCTGAAGGAGATGCGCGGCCGGCTGGCCGGCATGGTGTCCGGTATCAAGGCGTCGGCTGAAACCATCCAGGTGGCCAGCGCGGAAATCGCTCAGGGCAATGCGGACCTGGCGGCGCGCACGGAATCGCAGGCGGGCAGCCTGGATCAGACAGCGCGCAGCATGGACAGTCTGACTTCCACCGTGCGCGACAACGCCGCCAACGCGGGCCAGGCGCACGAACTGGTGGTGTCGGCATCGTCGGTGGCCGTGAAGGGCGGGCAAGTGGTCAGCCAGGTGGTCACCACCATGGGCGAGATCAACGATTCCTCGAAACGCATCGTCGACATCATCGGCGTCATCGACGGCATCGCCTTCCAGACGAACATCCTGGCCTTGAACGCGGCCGTGGAAGCGGCGCGCGCCGGAGAGCAGGGACGCGGCTTTGCCGTGGTGGCGTCCGAAGTGCGCAGCCTGGCGCAGCGCAGCGCGTCCGCGGCGCGCGAGATCAAGCAACTGATCGGCGATTCGGTGGCCAAGGTGAACGTCGGTTCGAAGCTGGTCGACGAGGCGGGGCTGACCATGGGCCAGATCGTCGATTCCGTGAAAAAAGTGGCCGACATCATGGCTGACATCAGCGCCGCGAGCCAGGCGCAAAGTGCCGGCATCGGCGACATCGGCGTGGCCATCGGCAGCATGGACCAGATGACGCAGCAAAACTCCGCGCTGGTGGAAGAAGCGTCGGCGGCGGCCGAATCGCTGCAGGAGCAAGCCGTGCAACTGGGCACGGCGCTGGCCGTGTTCAAGCTGGCGCAGGGCGGTTTGTCCAGCATGCCCGTGCCACGGCCGTTGGCGTTGGCGAAGACGTAGGTTGGATTAGCGCAGCGTAATCCAACACAAGGGCGTCAAGCTAGGCCCGCAGCCCGAACGGATCATCGATGCTGTGCGCGGGCTGCGTGAACCAGCGGGGACCGTCTGTCGTCATGTAAAAATGGTCTTCGTGGCGGATGCCGAATTCGCCGGGGATGCAGATCATCGGTTCGTTCGAGAAGCACATGCCCACGTCGAGCGGCGTCGTGTCATTGCCCACCAGGTAGGGCCACTCGTGGATATCGAGGCCAATGCCGTGGCCCGTGCGGTGCGGCAGGCCTGGCAGCTTGTAGCCGGGACCGAAGCCGTCCGCTTCCAGCGACACGCGCGCGGCGCGGTCGACGTCACCGCAGGGCACGCCCAGTTGGGCGGCGGCGAATGCGGCGGCCTGCGCGGCCTTTTCGCTGTTCCACACGCTGCGCTGGCGTTCGCTGATGGCGCCAAACACATAGGTGCGCGTGATGTCGGAGATGTAGTTCATCACCTGGCAACCCGTGTCGATCAGCACCGTGTCGCCCGCTTTCAGGGTTTGCACATAGTTGACGCCATGCGGATACGCGGTCGCCTCGCCGAACAGCACGATGCAGAAATACGAGCGGGGCGCGCCTACCTTGCGGTGCGCGCGCTGGATAAATTCTTCCACTTCCACCGTCGTGATGCCTTCGTACAGCATGCTGGCCGTGGCCACGTGCACGGCCAGGGTCATGTCCATCACGCGCTGCATCAGGGCGATTTCCGCCGGGGACTTGCGGCTGCGGCAGTACGCCGTGACGGTGCGCGCGTTTTCCAGCGCATAGCCGGGGGCCAGCGGCTTGACGCCATCGTAGATGAAGAAGGCGGCGCTTTCGCAGATGCCTACGCGCGGCGGCGCGGCCGTATCCTGCGCTATCCCCATGCGCGCCAGCACGTCGGCGAACAGCTGGTAAGGGCTTTCATGCTCTTCCCAGCAATTGACACGGCCTTCGATGAGCATGAAGCCTTGCAAGGTGCTTTCCTCGAACGCGGGAGCGATGTATTCGATGTCGCCGCTCGCCGGCAGGATGGCGCCCACCATGCGTTCGCTGGCATACCATTTGGTGCCCGTGAAATAGGTGAGGTTGGCGCCCGCGTTCAGGTAGATCGCGGCGATGCCCTGCTGGCGCATGAACGCTTGCGCCTTGGCGATGCGTTGCGCATGTTCGTCCTTGCCGATGGCGACCATGCCGCCCGTCATGTCCGACAGCGATGCCAATGCCTGTTCGATGGAAGTGCCACCTATGCTCATGCCTGCTCCTTTGCTCGATGCTGAATATGGAATGCGGGCATGATATCAGTTCGCGCCTTTCGGCTTGAGCCCGGGCGCGCCGCCGGCCGCATCGGGCGGGGCCAGCACCAGGTCGTGCGGATACGTGAAGTGCCAGTCCGCGTAGCGCTGCTTGCGGCGCAGGCTTGCGTCTTCATCGAGAAAATTGTCCTGCTTGATGGGCAACTGCGGCGACAGCGAATGGATGCCGACGATGCGTCCCTCCTGGCGCAGCAGCCCCCATTCCGCCTTGCCCGTGACGGGATCCGCATACAGGCGGCGCAGATGCCGCCGGGCGTTGGCAAAGCGCGGGTCGCGCAGCAGTTCCTGCAGGGTCAATGGATAGCGGGGCCGCCCGTCGCCCGGCGTGCTGTCGTAGTAGCGGCCCAGCGCATTGCGGAATTCATGGCCGATGAACAGTAGCTCGCGCTCCTTGTCGCGCCGCGCGGCCGTGGCATGCAATTCGCTGGCCAGTACCAGGCCCACGCCCATGAAAGCCACCAGCATCAGGGTCCAGATATACGCGAAGCCCTGTGCGCGGCGTTGAAAACTAGAGCTGCTCAAAGGGGATGCCCTCGCGCGTCTTGCCCTTGGCGCCGCTGCGCACGTCGGCCACGCCGCCGATCTCGCCATTGGGCGAAGGGATCAGCTGCCAGGTGGCGGCGGACTCCGTGACGGGGTCGAGCGGCACGCTGCGGAAATAATGGTGGGTCACCAGGTCGGCCAGCGCGGCCGGATACTCGCCCTTGTCGGCATAGTATTTATCGAGGCCGCTCCTGAGTACTTGCAGGTTTTCCTTCAGCGCGACTTCCTTCGATTTTTCCACGGAACCGAAATAGCGGGGGATGGCGATCGTCAGCAGCAGCGAGATGATCGCCAGCACCACCAGCAGTTCGACCAGGGTGAAGCCGCGGCGTAGAGAAGAGGCAGGCATCGGGTTCACCATTGATTGAGCGGCACGCCGTTCAGGCCCACCTTGGTCGAGCGCGAGGCGACATCGAACACGTCCTCGCCTTCGCTGGGATTGTCGGGCGGCGAGGCATAGGCGCGCTTGCTCCAGCTGTCGGCGGCGCTGCCTTCTTCCCTGGGCTGGAACGGGTCGCGCGGCAGGCGGCGAAGGAAATAGATGTTTTGCTTGGACGGGCTGCGCTGGTCGGGCACGCCCTCGACCAGTTCCTCGAGTTTTTTCGGATAGCCGGAGGCGCCCAGCGACAGCTTGATGCGGCCATTGTCCGAAGCACGCTTGTAGGCATCGATCGCTTCGCGCATCTCGATCAGGGCACTGCGCAATTGCTGCTCCTTGGACCGTTGCAAGGCCACCTGCGCCATCGGCACTGCCACCGTGGCCAGGGTCGCCATGATGGCCAGGGTGATCATCAGCTCGATGAAGGTAAATCCCCTTGGCTTCACTGGCCACCCTTGCCTGATTTTTCGCCGGCGGCGGGCGCCTCGTCGCCGCCCGTCATGGGCGAGCCGGTGCGTGGCGCGGCCTGCTCGGGCGCGGCGATCGCCTCGGGAGAGCCACCCACGCTGGCGCGGCCACCCACGGATGCTTCGGTGCCCGAGTTGAATTCGGCCGTCATCAGGTCCGGGCGGCGGATGCTGCGCAGCAGGCGCGGCGTGATCGACAGTACGATCTCGCTGCGCATGGCGTCGTCCTTCTGGCTGCCGAACAAACGGTTCAGCACGGGCAGTTCGCCCACGCCCGGCACCTTGTTGGCCGTACCCCGGTCTTCATCGCTGATCAGGCCCGCCAGCACCTGGGTCTCGCCATCCTTCAGGCGCAGCACGGTCGACGCGCTGCGCGTGCCGATCTGGTAAGCCTGCGTGCCCGTCTTGCTGATGACTTCCTTGACGACGTTTGACACTTCCAGGTTGATCTTGATGGCCACCTCGTCGTCCAGGTAGACGTTCGGTTCCACGTCGAGTTTCAGGCCCACGTCGATGTAGTTGACGCTGTCGGAGCTGACGCCGTTATTCGTCGTGACGGTAATGACGGGCACGCGGTCGCCGATGAGGATCTTGGCTTTTTCCTTGTTGCGCACGCGGATGCGCGGGTTGGCGAGGATATTGCTGTCGCTGTCCGTCTTGTTGGCATTCAGGGTGACGCCGCCGATGCCCAGGTTGATATTGTTGCCATTGATGCGGTGCAGGTCCGCCACTTTCAGGCCGCCCAGGCCTCCCGTGCTGCCTGCAACGCCGGCCAAGGTCAGGCTGGCCTGGTCCGGCCAGCGCACGCCCAGCTCCATCAGGCGCGTGCGTTTGACTTCCAGCACCTCGACTTCCAGCATCACTTCCGGATCGGCCAGGTCCTGCACATTGATAATGCGCTCGGCCATGCGCACCATTTCCGGCGTATCGCGCAGCATGATGATGCCCAGGCGTTCATCGGTGACGACGTCCTTGGCCTTGAGCAGGGTCTTGATGGAAAACGCCACCGTCTTGACGTCGGCATTGGCGAGGAAAAAAGTGCGCACGACGAGCTGCTGGTAATCCTTCACCTTTTGCGGCGTGTTCGGATAGATCGTGATCGATTTGTCGCTGGTGACGCTTTGTTCCAGCTGGTTGGCGCCCAGCAGCATGGCGATCGCCTCTTCGATGCTGGTGTCGCGCACGGAGATCGTGGCGCGCAGGGCGGGGTCGACTTCCTTGTCGAAGACGAAGTTCAGGCCCGACACTTTGCTGATGAAATCGAACACGGAGCGCAGCGGCGCGTCGCGAAATTCGAGGGTGACGGGTTTCCTGTAGGCGGCCGCCAGCTTGCCGCCGGCCGGCAGGCTTTTCGACGACGCTTCGCCGATGCGGCTTTTCAGGGCCAGCGCCTCGCGCTGCGCGGGGCGTTCCTGCAGCACCTGGCGCAAGGCTTCCTGCGCCTGCGCGACATTCGCTTCGCCACCGCGCTGGTAGCTGGCCTGCGCTTCCTGCACCAGCTTGCGGTGCCGTTCATCCTGCGCCACGCCGGCCAAGCCCCGCTGCGCCACGTCGTTGCTGGCGTCCAGCGCCAAGGCCTGCTGGTACAGCGCTTGCGCTTCGGGCAGCTTGCCCTGCTGGCGCAGCGCCTCGGCGCGGCCATTCAGATTGTTCAGCGCGCGCATCCTGCCGTTGGTGACGGCGATGCGGTACTTGGCGTTGGTCGGTTCGGCCTGCGCCGCCTGTTCCAGCAGGGCCAGTCCCTGTTCCGTGCGCCCCGCGCCCAGCATGGCCTGGCCATCGTTATAGGCCTGGTTGCCGGCGCAGGCGGCCAGCAGGGACAGCACTGGGAGCAGGGTGATGAGATTACGAGACATACGTGCGGCGCGTCGTTTCAATTGAGGTCCCCTACGGCGAGTGTCTGTTTCAGGTTGAGCGGCAGATAGGTAAATTGCAGGGCGCCTTGCACCACGCCGTCGAAGCGGTAACGCTCTTCGAGCGTGTCGCCGGGGCGCGCCACCACGTTGCGTTCGCCCGCTTGCAGGAAGTAGGCCGCCTTGCCTTCGTCGACAAAGCGGCCCAGGAATTGAAATGGCAGCGGTGGCGGCGCGTTCGCATCGACGCGGGCGGCGGGCAGCGCGGCCTGGGCCGCCTGCTGGTCGAGCATGATTTTTTTCGGCGTCTCCGGCTGCCAGCTTTGCTTGGCGAACAGGGTGGCCGCTTCCTCGTCGTCGAGGCCCCGGCGCGGTTCGATGGCCAGTGCGCGATTGGTTTGCGCAGCGGCAGTGGCGACGACGAGGGGGAGCGGCGCCACCCGCTCCACCTGGCGCGTGGTGGCCGTGGCCGGTCCCACGATGCTGCCTTCGTCCTCGGGCGCGAACAGGGCGGCCAGCAAGGTCGCCACGGCGGTGCCTCCCAGTACGGCTTTTTTCATCGGCGCACCTCCGCCTTCTTCACCAGCAGGATGAACTGGATGCGCGCGTCGATCTCGCCCGCCTCGATCTGCTCGCGCTTGAAGAGCACGGAGTCGAGTGTCAGGGTGGGCAGCGCCTGCAGGGCGTCGACGATAAAGGTTTGCAGCTGTGCGTATTCAGCCTTGACGGGCAGGGTGATCTGGTAGCGCAAAAAGGCCGTGTTGCCGTCTTCCTGCGGCTTGTAGTCGGCCTTGGCCAGGGTGACGCCGCTCTTTTGCGCCACTTCCAGCAAGGCCTTCAACTGGTCGGGAATGCTGTCATGCGCGGGCAGGTAGGCGTGAAAGGCGGCCAGGCTGTCGGCATCCGCATCGAGCGTGACGGGTGCCGGCGGCAGCGCCGCCTGTCTGGCGGCAGTGGCCAGTTGCGCCGCCAGTTGCTGCTGGCGCGTGCCCAAGGCATCGCCCTGCTGCACGGCGAAAGCGGCCAGCGCCAGGCAGGCTGCGCCGATGGCACTGGGCCAGCCCAGCATGCGCCACAGCCGCTGCGCCTCCCAAACCAGGCGCGGCGGCACGTGCAGCTGCAGGCGCGCGCGGGCCACGGGCGTGCCAGCTTTTAACACGGGTTTTATTGCCGCCATTGCGCCTCCAGCTGAAAACGGTAAGGGTGTTCGGGGGCGTTCACATTCATCTCGTGCTTGAGCAGATACACGGAACTGAACATCGGCTGCTGGTTCAGGAAGGCCAGGTAATTGAGCATGTCCTGCGGCGTTTCCGCTTCGGCGGCGATCTTCAGGACGCTGGCGCCATCCTGTCCCTGCTGCGCGTTCAGGTCCAGCCCCAGCAGGGCTACACGCACGTCGCGCGGCGCCTGCACCGTCTTGACCAGGCGCGTGACGGGCAGGTTAAGCTGGCGCACGGCGGCAGCCACCTGTTTCAGTTCGAGGTCGCGTTCGCGCTGCTGGCTCGCCGAGAGGGGCGCGCGCACGGGACGCGCGGGCTGCAGCTGCGCCAGTTGCGCTTCCAGGCGCCGCGTTTCCTGCGTCTGCACCAGCCAGTACACGGCGGCCGGCAGCAGCATCAAGCCGCCCGCCAGGCACAGGGCCAGGCGCCAGCCCTTGAAGGTTTGCGCCGCTCCAGGCGGCAGGAACTCCAGGCGGCTCAGGCCCATGCGGCCTCCCGCATCAGGTGGGCGCCGCTGGCCACGGCGACGGGCACGAAGCGTTCCGGCACGTTCGCTTGCGGCACGCCGCTCAAGTCGATCAACGCCACCTGGTCGATGGCGTCGAGCTGTGGCGCACGCAAGTTCCAGCGCCGCCAGGCCCGGTCCAGTTCATCGCCCCAGTCCGTGGCGCAGGACTGGCTGTGCAGGGCCGTGATGCGCCCACCGCTCGCCGTTGCCAGCAGCAGCCGTCCCGCTTCCACCAGGGCGAAGGCGTCGGGCTTGGCACCGGCGATGCTGCGCCAGGCCGGTCCGGCGATCGGTTCGATGGACAGGCAGCGCCTGCCATGCGCGGCCGCCGCATCCTGCACGCCTTGCAGCAGAGCCGCATCGATGCCGCAGGCCAGGCGCGGCTTGCCATAGGGCGCGTCGTCGGCGGCCAGGCGCCAGGCGCGCGCGCCATCGCCGTAGACGGCGGCGAACTGGCTATGCAGGAAGCGCTGCGCGCTGGCCCGGTCGAGCAGGGCGCCGCTCCACGGCACCACTTGCATGGCGCACCAGCGGCTGGCCAGGCTGACGGCCAGCGGCAGTTTTTTTTCACTATGCTGTTCGAGCCAGCCACGCAGGGCGGCCAGCGCCACTTCCCAGCTGGCGTCGGGATTCGCAATGGACAGGTGGAAGGCGCTGTCCGCCACGGGACGGCCGGCGCGGCGCAGCACGCTGTGCAGCCCGTGCGGCGCCAGGTGCAGGCACACGGTGGCGCGGGCAAGGTGTTCAATAAGTGACACGATTGAGCTCCGCTAAAGTGGTTTCCCCGCGCCGCACCAGATCCAGGCCCGCTTCGCGCGCCAGGCGAAAGCCGTTGCGTGCCGCTTCTTCCTTCATCTGGCTCAGGGGGGCGCGCGTGCAGATCATTTCGCGCATTGCGTCGCTGAGCATCAAGACTTCGGCGACGGCCTTGCGCCCCTTGTAGCCGGTGCCGCGGCAGTGGCCGCAGCCCTTGCCGGCCATGAATTGCCAGTCCTGCACCTGATGCAGGGCCAGGCCGCTGTCGCGCAGCTGCTGCGCATCGGCCAGCACTTCGGCGCTGGCGTCGACGGCGCAATGGGCGCAATTGAGGCGCAGCAGGCGCTGCGCCACGATGCCGTTCAGGGCGGCCGCAAAGCTGTAGGCGTCGACGCCCATGTGCAGGAAGCGGCCGACCACATCAAAGACGTTGTTCGCATGCACGGTGGTAAACACCAGGTGGCCCGTGAGCGCGGCCTGCACGGCGATCTGCGCCGTTTCATCGTCGCGGATTTCACCGATCATGATCTTGTCGGGGTCGTGGCGCAGGATGGAGCGCAGGCCGCGCGCGAACGTCAGTCCCTTCTTTTCGTTGACGGGGATCTGCAGCACGCGCGGCAAGCGATATTCGACCGGGTCTTCGATGGTGACGATCTTGTCGCGTCCTGTGTTGATTTCCGTGATGGCCGCGTACAGGGTGGTGGTCTTGCCGGAACCCGTGGGTCCCGTCACCAGCAGCATGCCGTGCGGCTTGGCGGCCAGGCGGCGGATCTGCTCGATGGCGTCCTCGTTCAGGCCCAGGCTTTCCAGGCGCAGCGCCTGCGCCGCTTCCGTCAGCGCGCGCCGGTCCAGCAGGCGCAATACGGCGTCTTCGCCAAAGATATTGGGCATGATGGAAACGCGAAAATCGATCTCCGCCCCTTTCACGCGCACCTTGAAGCGACCATCCTGCGGGACGCGCCGCTCGGCGATGTCGAGATCGGCCATGACCTTGATGCGCGAGATGATCTGCTCGGCCATCGCCAGCCCCTGCACCTGGCCCGCCTGCACCAGCACGCCGTCGACGCGGTATTTGATGACCAGGCTGGCCACGTCGCATTCGAGGTGGATGTCGCTGGCCTGGAATTTCAGGGCGTCGTAGATGGTGGAGTTCACCAGTTTGACCACCGGGCTGCTGTCCTCGCTGATGCGGATCAGCGAGATGTCTTCGATGCTCTGGTCCAGGCCAGGCACATCGTCCCCATGCTGCATTTCCTGCATCGCCTGCTGCACGCTTTCCTGCTGCAGCAAATAGGCGGCCAGGTCGTCCGGGTGCGCCAGCGCCACCGTAAAGGACGTGGACAGGGCGAAGTCGGCCCACTGCAGCAAGTCTTCGGCAAACGGGTTGCCGATGACGAGCACGGGCGGCGCGCCGGGAACGCCAGGCTGCAGCAGCACGCAGTCGCGCTGGGCGCAATCCGTGTAGGGCAGCAGGCCAAAGGCGGGCAAGGCGGCCTGCAGCTCGGCCATCGTCCAGGCCGGGTAGCGGAACAGGGCGGCCAGCTGGCGCAAAAAGACTTCGGGCGGCAGGGCCGCCGTTTCCTGCAGCACGGCCATCTGCGGGCGGCCCTGTTCCAGCGCGCTGGCGTGGGCGCGCCGCAGCATGGCGGCATCGAGCACGGCCCGTTCTTCGTCGCGTGCGTTCATGGCATGCTCCTCACGATAAGCTCCCGGCCAGTTCAAAGATCGGCATGTACATCAGCACCACCACGCCGCCGATGACGACGCCGATGATGGTCATCAAGAGCGGTTCGAGCAGGCGCGACGCCCAGTCCACCCAGCGGGCGAATTCCTCGTCGTGGAACTTGGCCGAGCGTTCCAGCATGTCGCCCAGTCGGCCCGTGTTCTCTCCCACTTTCAGCAGCGATTGCGCCACCGGCGTGGCCATGCCGGCCTGTTCCAAGGCGGTGGAAAACGGCATGCCTTCCTGCACCGCGCGGCGCGCCTGCGCCAGCTGCTCCTGCTGCGCCGGCAGCAGCATGGGGCCGACCATGGCCAGCGCCTTGTGCAGCGGGATGCCGGCGTGCAGCAGCAGGCTGAGGGCACGGTAGAAGCGGGCCAGGCGGAATTCCGCCGCCTTTGCTGCCAGCACGGGCAGGCGCAAGAGGCGCAGCACCAGCGCCATGCGCATGGCGCGGTTGGCGATGCCGAAGACCACGGCGCCGACCACGGCAGCCAGCGCGCCGGCGCACAGCAGCGGATGCGCGGCCAGGGTCTGGCCAAAGCCGAGCAGCATTTGCGACATCCACGGGATCTCGCGGCCCGAGCTTTCGTAGACGACGCTGAACTTGGGCACTACGTAGCCGAGCAGGAACAGGGTCACGAGGCCGCCGACGACGAGCAGCATGCACGGATAGATGGCGGCGGAAATGAGTTTTTTGCGGATGGCGTCGAACTGCAGCTGGTAGGCGACGAAGCGCGCCAGCGCCTCGGGCAGGTTGCCCGAGCGTTCGGCCGCGTGCACGGTGGCGATGTAAATGTCGGGGAAGATGTCGGGAAAACCGGCCAGGGTGTCGGAAAAGCTTAGGCCCTGCTGTAGGGTGAGCACGATGGCGGCCAGGGGGGCCTTGGCGCCCGCGCGCGTTTCCTTGTTGTGCAGGGTGGCCATGGCCTCGCCCAGGTTCAGGCCCGCTTCGAGCAGGGCCAGCAGCTCCTGGCTGAATTGCAGCAGGGGCAGGCCCTGCTTGCCGGGACGCAGCGCCGCGGCGCCCGTGTCTGACGTGGCGCCAGCGTCGACGGCCAGCACGCGCCAGCCGCCGCGCACGGCCGCGCGGATCGCCTCGGCCTCGCTGGCGGCGTCGATGGCCAGCGCCTGGCTGCCCGCCGGGCCCTGCACCTGGAGGTGGAACTGCATCGTCGGCTCAGGCGAGCATGGTGATGGCCTGGGGCGTGAAAATGGGGTGATGTGAAAAGGGGACAGCGCGTGCGGACAAGGTCGAAGTAGGCATCGGTCAGGAACAATCCAAAAAAAGTTCAATTCGTCGCGGGTACCGGCAGCAGGCAAGAGGCAATCACTGCCTCAGGGTAGACTGGAATTGCCAGGAAATCAATCGTGCCGTGCGGGCAAGCCTTGTATCGATGGCTTGCCCGCAATTCAGCCGCTTACTGGGTAACCAGGCTGACCTTGTCGATCACGAACGAGGTTTGCAGCGATGCATCCTCGGTCGCGGCAAACGAGATCTGCACGGTCTGGCCCTTGTAGGCGATCAGGTCGAAGGTGCGGATCTGGTAGCCGGCGGCCTTGTTCACGTTCGAATACGAGGCCAGGGTGCCCAGCACCGTACCGGCGCTGTTCTTCACGGTGACGACCAGCTTGTCGTACACGGTGCTGCCCGTTTCTGCCGTGTCGATATGCAGCGCGAAGCTCAAGCTGGCGGACGTGGCGGCGGCCGGAATGGCCACGCTTTGCGTCAGCGATTCGCTGGCCGTGGTGCCATTGCCGCCCAGCCAGGCGTACTTCGTGCCTTCGTACGCGGTTTGGCCCGTGAAGGTGCCGATGGCGCCCGTAGTGCCGCTCCAGCCCGTGGCGCCGGACTCGAAGCCGCCGTTCGTCACGCGCTCGGTGGCGCTGCTCGTGCCGACCGTCAGGGTGGCGTTGTTCGACGTGGCCGTCACGGCGGGCGACGAGGAATCCGTCACCGTGGCCTTGAAGACGGCGCCGCTGTCGGCCGCTACGGCCGTGAAGCTGTAGGCCGGCGACGTGGCGCCACTGATCACGGCGCCGTTGCGGAACCACTTGTAGGTGTACGGTGCCGTGCCGCCGCCCGCGCCCACGGCGAACGAGGCGGTGGCGCCCGGTGCGACGGTGATGCTGGCCGGCTGGCTGGTGATCGTCACCGCGCCGCCCGTCGTCGATTCATCGACGTCGGCGCCCACGTTGATGGCCGCATATGCGCGCTTGACGGCGGTCGCCTCGGTGCTGCCCACGCCATACAGTTCCTCGGCTGCCTGCAGCACCTTGTTGCGCGCGTCGGCGTAGTTGGTCGACGAGGTGAACTTGGTGGTGGCTGCCTTGAACCAGATGCGGTAAGCCTTGTCGCTGCCGATACCGGTCATGGCCAGCGGGCTTTTGTTCAGGTAGGAGCTGTAGTAGTCGCTGCTGGACGTGGAGTTCGAACCTTGCGACAGGAAGTAGAACATGCGGTTGTTCGGGCCGCTGCTGTAGTGGACGTCGAGGTTCTTGATGGTGCTGCTCCACGCATTCGGGCTGCTGCCATCCTTGCTTGGCTTGTACAGCCAGCGCAGCGGCTGGCCATTCTTGGCGATTTCCTTGCCCGTCATCCAATCGTTGCCCGTGTTGGGAATCGTGGTGCCCGTGCCGCCGGCGCGCGCATACGCTTCCACCATTTCGCCGGCGATGTCCGAGCTCGATTCGTTCAAGCCGCCCGACTCCTGCGAGTAGATCAGGCCCGAGGTGGCGTCCGTGATGCCGTGGCCCATTTCGTGGCCGATCACGTCGATGGAACCGAGGTTGTTGAACGAGCTGCCGCCGTCGCCGATGTACATGCACTTGCAGCTGCTGTCGTAGTAGGCGTTGTCGTAGGCCGTGTTGACGTGGGCGGCGATGTGGGTGGCCGTGTTGTTGCCGTCCAGGCTGGACCAGCCCAGCACATTCTTGTGCGTGTCGTAGGTATTCATCAAGCCCCACATCGCGTTCACGGCCGCCGTCTGGCCGTTGGCGTTGGTGGTGCTGCCGCCGTTGATGTATTGCTGTCCGTCGCCCCAGGTATTGCTGGTGCTGCTGTACACGCTGCCCGAACTGGTGCCGTGGTTGGCATTCGTGATGGCCATGCCGCCGAAGCTGCCGCCCGTGCCGCGGCTCGGGTCCTTCATGGTGTAGGTGCTGCCCGTGAGCGTGGTGTTGAGCGGCACTTGGCCGTTGTACTGGCTGTTGCCGATGCCGGCCACGGTTTTCAGGGCTTTCCATTGACGCAGGATGCGACCATCCTTGGCGCTGACGACGGTGTCGTAGTAGACCGGCTTGTTACCGCTGATCATGCGCGTCTGCACCAGGTAGGCCAGCTCGTAGTGGTCGACCACGTCCTGCACGTCGAGGGCGTTCAGCGCGGCTTCCGATTTGTTCTCGGCGCCGGCCACGCGCACGGTTTTCATGACGGGATAGATCAGCAGCTGCGCATGCGGCGGCACGTGGTCGACGGCCCGCACGCCGATGTTATTCACGGCGGCGGCGATGGCGGCTGCCGCGCTGATGGCGGGCGTGGTGTCGATATCGGTGGTGGCGCTGCGGGTGACGGAATTGACGCCGCCGCTACCGAGGCCGGACGCGCGGTCCGACACGGATTCGCTGACGATGTCGCCGGCGCTGTTGCTGACCACGACCGTTTCGGAACCGAAGACGGGCAAGCCCTTGTAGGTGTGCTGTACGCGGCTCACGCGCGTGCCGCTGACACCAGGATGCTGGGCGCCGACGGCAAAGCCATGTTCGGTATTCAGGCCACGGCTGCGCGCCTGCGCGGCCAGCTTGTTGACCAGGCTGGCGGTCTCTTGTGGAGAAGCCAGGGCGACCGGGGCGGCCATCAGGGTCTGTGGCAGCGGCGTGGCGGCGTCTGCCGTGGTGGCCATCAGCGGCAGGGCGGCGATGGATGCGGCAACTATTGTCAAACGTAAATTCATTTCTGCTCCAGGGTATCGGTTAAGGAAATGGTGAATGAGCTGGCCGCGATGCCTGATGGCCACCCCGGCGTGCCTGGCGGCGGGCGGATAGCCTGCCGTTTTGTTGTGGCATGACGCCGGGTAGGGGGACACTAAACTTGTCGAGATCGCCATGTCAAAAAATTCAAGAAATGGGTCACTCCGCGATTTTTTGTTAAGAATTGAACATTTATCGGCATCGCATCGTTGGAAAGTTTGATCTACCACAAGCTGCAACTTTTGTTATGGACTACTTCCCCTAATGGAGCGTTCTGTTGGAAAAACACTGTTGCCTTTTCTAAATGTTGCGATCTACACTAGCTCTTCGCGTTGTTCCCTGCGGACCACGCGAAGACAAAAAAAGCGCACGCGGCAATGACCGCGTCCAGATACAGCGCATCGGGAAAAAAATCGGGAGTTTCACATGACGTCAGTTCTGTTTTCTGCTGTTGGTTTCAGCCATTTCCCCTCTGGAGCGGCATTCATGCTGCATCCGCCTTCCTAGCCGCCGCCAGCCGGCTCTTCCCCCGCGAGGGGGATCTTTTCCGCGAGTCCGACCGCGCCGCCCGGCGTGGCCGCTGGCGCAGTGCATCCTTTTTTCAGGAAGGGTTGCCGGCTCCTGGTGCGTGCACCGGAATCACCGGCCCGAAGAACTATGCTTTCGATAGCGACCAAAGTGGAACAGATCGTGATGGAATCGGCCTTTCTCAGCGAGGGATTGGGCCGTGGCTTGCTGAACCTGTCGGAACTGGCGCGCCAGCTGCAGCCGCAATTGCAGACCGACTTGTGGAAACCGGTGGGGCAGGCCGCCGTAGTGATGGCGCTGCGCCGGCTGGCCGAACGGATGCCGCAGCAGAAAAGCGGCGAGATCGTGCTGGCGCACCGCGCGGGAGAGCTCTCCACACGCAGCGAATTGATGATTTTTACCTACCGTTATTCCGACCAGACCTATGACTGCCAGCGCCAGTTGCTGGCGCTTGCGGCGCCCCAGCGCGGCACGTTCATCACGGTCACGCGCGGCGTCAACGAGGTGATGGTGATCTGCAGCCGTTCGCTGCATGCGCTGGTGGAAGAGGTGTTCGGCGAAGAGCAGGAACTGGCGCGCCTGGAGCGCGTGACGGCCGTGACCTTGCACCTGGCGCCAGAAACCTGCTACACGCCGGGCGTGTATCACGCCATCCTCAAGCGCCTGGCGTGGGAGCGGATCAACCTGATCAACATCATCTGCACGTATACGGAACTGACCTTGCTGCTGGAGGCGTCGCAGACGGGGGCGGCTTTTTCCGTGCTTTCAAAAATCGTCGCGCAATGAAAAAGGCTCTGTCTCCGCTAAGTAGGGGAACTCCAGGAATCTTCCTGTGTCCCTGCTGTCTGACTATGTATACCAGACAAACGGGAGCCTTCCATGCAGCCAGCCCAATGGAAAACGTTCATCGCCCAGTTCGCCGAATTGAGCCGCCGCCAGCGCCTGGCGGGCATCACCCTGCTGCGCGGGGTTGCATCGCAAGACGTCATCGTGGCATTGGTCGAAAGCGTGGCCCGGCAGCGATTGCACTGTCCTGCCTGCAATAGCAACCATGCTCACCGGCATGGCCATGCACACGGACTGCAGCGATACCGTTGCGTGCCGTGCGGGCGCACCTTCAATGCGCTAACCGGCACGCCGCTGGCGCGCTTGCGTCATAAATCGCTGTGGCTCGACTACGCCGATTGCCTGCTGGCATCGGATTCCGTGCGCAAGGCAGCCACTCAACTGGGCGTGCACCGCAACACCACGTTTCGCTGGCGCCACCGGTTTTTATCGTTGGCAAAGACAGACCGGCCGCATGGCTTGCACGGCATCGCCGAGGCCGACGAGTTATATCTGCTGGAATCGGAAAAGGGAGCGCGGCAGATGACGCGTCCGGCCCGCTGCCGGGGCGGCCATGCCCACAAGCGCGGCATATCGAACGAACAGGTCTGTATCCTGGTGGCGCGCGACCGCACGGGACAGACCCTCGATTTCGTCACGGGCAAAGGAGCGCTGACCAAGGCGCATCTGCATCACTGTTTGTTGCCCGTCATCGACAAGGATGTGCTGCTGGTCACCGATGGTCATGCGGCCTATCGGGCCTTCGCCAGGGAAGCGGGCATCAGCCACCAGGCCGTCAACTTGCGCGCCGGCATCCGTGTGCAGGGTGCCGCCCATGTGCAGAACGTCAACGCCTATCACAGCCGACTGCGGCAATGGCTGGGTCCCTTTCACGGCGTCGCGACGCGCTACCTGCCGAACTACCTGGGCTGGCGCTGGATACTAGATGCCGGGCGCATCCGTTCGCCAGAAACATTATTGAAGGCAACGCTGGGAGCGTTTCCACACCTGACGGTGACATAGCCAATGAAAAACGCCCCGCTGCAGCGATGCAGCGGGGCGTCCGAAGGCGCAGGCGCCGTTTATTTTTCCAGCTGCGTACGCACGCGGGCGATCGCGGCGCGTACCTGGCGTGGCGCGGTGCCGCCCACGTGGTCGCGCGCGGCGACAGAACCTTCCAGGGTCAGCACGGCAAACACGTCTTCGTCCGTCAACGGGGAAAACGCGCGCAGCTGCTCGAGCGACAGGTCGGCCAGGTCGCAGCCCGCGTCGACGCAGGCGCGCACGGCCAGGGCCACCGCTTCATGGGCGTCGCGGAACGGCAAGCCCTTCTTGACCAGGTAGTCGGCCAGGTCGGTCGCCGTGGCGTAGCCTTGCAGGGCGGCCGCGCGCATCGCTTCCGGTTTCACCGTGATGCCGCCAGCCATGTCGGCGAAGATGCGCAGGGTGTCGATGACGGTGTCGACGGTGTCGAACAGCGGTTCCTTGTCTTCCTGGTTGTCCTTGTTGTAGGCCAGCGGCTGGCCTTTCATCAGGGTCAAGAGGCCAGTCAGGTGACCGTAGACGCGGCCCGTTTTGCCACGCGCCAGTTCCGGCACGTCCGGGTTTTTCTTTTGCGGCATGATCGACGAGCCGGTGCAGAAGCGGTCGGCGATGTCGATGAAGCCGATGCGTGGGCTCATCCAGATCACCAGTTCTTCGGCCATGCGCGACACGTGCATCATCAGCACGGCGGAGGCGGCGCAAAATTCGATGGCGAAATCGCGGTCCGAGACGGCGTCGAGCGAGTTGTGGCACACGTCGTCAAAGCCCAGCGTTTTTGCCACGCGCAGGCGGTCGATCGGGAAGGTGGTGCCGGCCAGGGCGGCGGCGCCCAGCGGCAGGCGGTTGACGCGCTTGCGGCAGTCGGCCATGCGTTCGGCGTCGCGGCCGAACATTTCGACATACGCCAGCATGTGGTGGCCGAAGGTGATCGGCTGGGCCACCTGCATGTGGGTAAAGCCCGGCATGATGGTGTCGGCATGCTGCTCGGCCAGGTCCGTCAGCGCGCTGCGGAACGTCGCCAGCAGGGCGGTGATGTCGTCGATGGCGGAGCGCACATACAGGCGGATGTCGGTGGCCACCTGGTCGTTGCGCGAACGGCCCGTGTGCAGGCGCTTGCCCGCATCGCCTACCAGTTCGGTCAGGCGTTTTTCAATATTCAGGTGGACATCTTCCAGGTCCAGCAGCCATTCGAACTGGCCGGCGGCGATTTCCTGCGAGATTTGCGCCATGCCGCGCTGGATTTCCGCGTAGTCGGCAGGGCTGATGATGGCTTGCGCATGCAGCATTTCCGCATGGGCCAGCGAACCTTCGATGTCGAACAGCGCCAGGCGCTTGTCAAAAAATACAGAAGCTGTGTAGCGCTTGACGAGGTCCGAGACCGGTTCGGAAAACCGGGCCGACCAGGCTTCGCCCTTTTTGGAGAATTGATCAGTCATGAAAGAAGTCCTTTAGTGTACGGCGATTATAAACAAGGTTGGCCGGCGGTAGGGCTTTTAGGGGCTTGCAAGGCGCTGAAATGGCCAGGAATGGGGCCGGCAAGCGTCAAATGCCACGGCGATGGCCTGTTGCGCGTTCCATCCGGGCTGTTTGTATTCTGTCCCGCAAATCGTGCGTTTGGTCGCAATCCGATGGCAGTTCAGGGGGGATCGGCCTACAGTTCAATCATCGCAGCACACAACCAGCCACTCAAAGGACACCATCATGAACATCGCTAAAAACATGGAAGCCATCTTCGTTGCCATCATCGCCGTCGCCGCTGCCACGAGCCTGGCCACCGCCGCCGTGCCGAAGTTCCGCGCCGCGCCAGCCGCTTCCGCCGCCCTTGTCGCCAGCGCCGATCAAGCCACCATGCACACCGTGTACGTCAGCGCCAAGCGTTTGAACGCGGAAGAAAAAGCCGCCCTGTAAGCGCGGCCATGCATTGTCTGCAGTATCAGTAAGCCATACCAGTAGCACCATCAGCTTCAGCAATACAGCATCATCGGCAGTCACCCCGCTTCTTGCCTGCCCACGTGACAGCAACGTCAATACAGCGAACATTGTCCCCTAGTACCATCAGCGCGGCTCGGTGGCATGGGCATCCCGTTGGCATCCGTGCAGCGTGCGATCAACCATCGCTTGTGTTCTGGTGCTAGTGTCCTTTCAGGTTCTATAAAATATCAACACCCGCGTATTGCTTTGTAAGTAATTGATTATTATATTTTTTCGGCATAAAATCAAAAAATAGATAAATGTACCGAGGAGCCTAGTCATGCGAGAACGGCCTGCCGACGCCACGCGACAATATATTGATGCGGTCGCCACTTTTGAGGCCTATGAAGATGCTCTTGCCGAGGCCGCCAAAGTGCGAGGGGGTATGTATTGGCATAAGGGGCCTGCCTCAGCGCCTGACGATGCCTATCTGGTACGTACCAGCGCCTCCGGCAGTGAGAAGAGTCTGGGGCGGCGCTCGCCGGAAACGGAAGCAATGTACGCCAGTTTCCGTCAGAGAAAGGAAATGGCTGCCGAGCGGCGAGATGGTCTGAAGGCTTCATTGCTCAAGCATAAACGCATGAACCGTGCACTTCGCGTTGGACGCGTCGCGCCGATTATTGTGGATATTTTGAACCGCCTGGCGGCTACCAGGCTCGGTGAGCACTTTCGCGTGGTTGGTACGCACGCGCTGTATGCCTATGAATCGGCTGCCGGCATGACCTTTGAAGACGATGCGGTAGCAACACGCGATATTGATCTGCTGTGGGATGTACGAAAACGCGTCGCATTCGCTACCGCCTTGAGCAAAGTTGACGTTTCCATGTTGGGCGTGCTTCAGAAAGTGGACCCGACGTTCCGGATCCGGGACGCGCAGAAATATACCGCCGTCAATAAAGATGGATTCGAAGTGGATATTATCCGCCGCGTGCAGGTCGGTGATGATCCGCATCCCATTCGCTTAAGCGATGAGGACGACGATTTCTGGGTGGCGCAAGCACCGCGTGCCCAGGAGTTGCTCGATTCAGCGCAATTCTCTGCGGTCATCGTCGCCACCAACGGTGCTATGGCCAGGATGAATACGCTCGAGCCGATGGCCTTTGTCCGTTTCAAACAATGGATGAGTGCATTGCCCGAGCGCGATCCGCTCAAGCGTCGTCGCGATGCACTGCAGGCGAGTTCAGTCGAGGATGTTGTGCAAGAGTACCTACCGCAGTGGAGCCAGAACTGAGTTGGCAGTGTATGCGCGCAGTAGGGCAGGGCGTCTGGCATCGACGCTGATCATCGCAATCCGGTGGAGACGGTGGGCCATTCACAGCATTTTTCAACTCGCCATCGGCATTGGCCAATGGCGTGTTCCGTTTTACTGCCAGTGCATCAGGCAGGGCGGAATCAATAGCAGCAGCGCCAGCACCAGGTAGATCAGCTGCAGCGGGATCATCCACTTGGCCCACGTGATCCACGGCACGCGCGCCAGCGCCAGCACGCCGACGGTGATGCCGGAGGTGGGGATCATCGGCGTGGTGAATTCGCCGAACTGGAAGGCCAGAATGGCCGTCTGGCGCGTCACGCCCACCAGATCGGCCAGCGGCGCCATGATGGGCATGGTCAGCGCCGCCTGGCCGCTGCCGGAATGGATGAAGAAGTTGATCACCGACTGCATGAAGAACATCTTTTGCGCGGCGAAGACGGGGCTCGACGAGGCCACCAGCGGCGTCAATGCATGCAGCATGGTGTCGATAATCTGCGCATCGCGCGCCAGGATCATGGTGCCGCGCGCCAGCGCGATGACCAGCGCCACGCTGACCATGTCGCGCGCACCCTGCACGAACGACGCCACCAGGCTATCCATGTCGAGCCGGCCAACCAGGCCGACGACGATGGCCATCACCAGGAACAGGGCGGCGATTTCATCGATGAACCAGTCGTACTTGACGACGCCGACGACCATCGTCAGCAAGGTCGCCATGAAGATCCACAGCACGGCGCGGTGCGTGCGCGTCATGCCGGCAAAGCTGTCCAGGTCCATCGAGTGCTCGCTGCGCTTCTCGATATCGAGCAGGTAGGTCGGGCTTTTCTCCGGATGGCGCTTGATGCGCGCCGCGTACCACATCAAGAACACGATGCTGACCGCTGTGGCGATGGCCCACACTATCAGGCGATAGCCGATGCCGGAAAAGATCGGCACGCCCGCGATACCTTGCGCGATGCCGACGTTGAACGGGTTCAAAAAGGCGGCGGAAAAGCCCACCTGCGAGCCGATGAAGGGAATCGACACGCCCGTGATGGTGTCATAGCCCAGGGCCAGGGCCAGCGGCACGAAGATCAGGATGAAGGGGATCGCTTCCTCGTTCATGCCGAAGGTGGCGCCTCCCAGCGAGAACATGGTGAAAAAGACGGGGATGATGGCGGCGCGCACGAAGCGCGAACTGGTGTGCGCCTTGGCGATGGCCTTGATCAGCGAATCGAAGGCTTCCGTTTTTTGCAGCACGGCGAAGGCGCCGCCGACGATCAGCACGAAGCCGATGATCAGGCTGGCGTCGACGAAGCCCTTGATGGGCGCCATCATCAGCGCGGCCAGGCCTTGCGGCTTGTTGTCGACATAGTGAAACGTGCCGGGGATGATCAACTGCTTGCCGTTCACCAGCTGGGTGTCGAATTTCCCGCCCGGCACCAGCCACGTGGCCACAGCGATCATGGCCAGGATGCCGCACAGCAGGACGAAGGTATTGGGGAGCTTGAATTTTCTCATGGGTGTCACTTATTGGCTCAGCAGGCTGCCGCCGCGGTAGGCGACGGCTCCGGCGACCTTGCCGACGTTCATGCCGCGCAGGACGTGGCGGTGGGCGCTGCGCGCAAAAAAGACACCGGCGACCGTGCAGCGCAAGGTCGTCGTCTCGCCGCTGACGGGGTCGATCAGGTCGGCCACCGCATCGCCGGCGGCCAGCACCTCGCCCATTTCGCGCAGGTAGACCAGCACACCGTGATGCGGCGCGAGGATCGGCTCCACGCCGGCCAGCGGCGTCGGCTCGCATTGCGGCGCGGGCAGGTTGTCGCCGGCGCCGTCGATCTCCAGCACGCCCTCGATGGCGAGAAAACGCAGCAGGGCGGCGGCGTCGCGTTCGGCCAGGACGTAGCTCACTTCCACTTCGCCGCGCAGTTCGACGGTGGTCGACAGGCAGGCGGCGGGAATCGGATAGCGGCCGCCGAAGTGCGCGTCGAGATCCCACCACAAGCGGCTGCAGGCTTCGTCGAACGGCTCTTCGCCGGCCGCCAGTTCCAGCAGCACGGCGCGCGCGCCCAGGAGCGCGGACAGGGGCGCGATCTGCGCCGCCAGCGGCGTGCCCGTATAGATGTGCAGTGCGGCCTCGTTATCGCAGTGCAGGTCGAGCACAATGTCGGCGTCGATGGCCATGCCCAGCAGGGTTTTCTTCAAGGTTTCCGCATCCGTGCCCGGCCGCCAGGCGGCGATGGCGGCGCGCGCATGCTCGCGTATCAGCGCCACGTTGGCTTGCGCATCCTGTCCCAGCTGACCAGCCAGCGTGATTTTCAGTTCATCGGCCACGTGGCGGTAGGCGCGGTTGAAATTGATGCCGGTGGTCAGGTCGAAGCGGCCGAACGGTGCGCCATGGATGGCTTGCGCCAGGCCGATCGGGTTGGCAGCCGGCACCAGGATGATTTCGCCGTGGACCTTGCCCGCCGCTTCCAGCGCCAGCAGTTCGCGGCGCAAAAACTGCGACACCAGCATGCCCGGCACCTCGTCCGCGTGCAGGGCCGCCTGGATATACACCTTCTTGCCGCTGCGGCTGGTGGCGGCCGCGGCGCCGAAGTGGAAGCTGCTCAATTGGCAGGACATGCTGGCGTGCGCGGTGGAGATGGGATGCTGTTGTACTTGCATGGTGGGCGCCCCGGAAAGGTGCATGGTTGATGGATTCCGGTCGATTATGTAGCAATATTTTCACGAAGTAAATCAATGAAAATCCTTTTACAAATATTTGTTGAGTTTTCTTTTTGATATGAGTACAGTAAGTTCCAGCGACCCGATTTCGCCTTCCGCCAGTGATCCGCAGTGCCCAAGAATACAGGCCGCCAGTGATATGAGAGCATCCGCTAGTCCTGCCAGAAGCAACGCCCCCATGCCATTTGCTACCACGCTGGCGTCGCCCGACGCCGCGTTCGCGCAATCGCCGCTGGGGCAGGCGCTGCTGCACGTGCTGGCTGGCGGCTCGGCTTCGCAGCGGCAGATCGCCGATTACCTGCTGCGCAACCAGATGCGCGTGACGGCGCTGGGCATCGAGGAACTGGCCGACAGCTGCCAGGTGTCGACGGCCACCATCAGCCGCTTCGCGCGCGATATCGGCCAGAAGAATTATTCTGCCATGCGCGGCGCCATGGCAGAAACCCTGCAATCGCTGTTGCAGCCGGTCGACAAACTGCGCCGCACGATAGAACGGCGCGCGCGCGCCACCTCGCCCATCACGCAAAGCCTCGAATATGCGGCCGCGAATATCGCCGCCACGTCTGATGCCCTGTCGCCGCCCGCCATGCAGGCCGTGGTGCGCCGACTGACGCGCGCCAGGGTGGTGTATGTGATGGGTTTTGGCCTGTCGGCCAACCTGGCGGGCATGCTGGTGCAGCACCTGCAGCCGTTTTGCCCGCATGTGGTGGAAGTGGTGGGCATCGGCGGCTCGGAAGTAGCGGCCGGCCACCTGGTCAACCTGACGGCGCACGACGTGCTGGTGGTGATCGCGTTTCCCCGCTATACGCTCGACTGCATCGGCCTGGCCAGCTTCGCGCGCGACCGCGGCGCCTGCATCGTGGCGCTCACCGACTCGCCCGCCTCGCCGCTGGCCGAACTGGCCGACCACGCGCTGTACGCGCAAAGCACGCATCCTGTCCTGCCCAGCAGCGCCAGCACGGCGCTGGCCATGATCGAGGCGCTGGCCGTGGCGCTGATGGTATCGAACAAAAAGAACGTAGAAAAAGCGGCCCGCTTGAGCGACGTCATCGCCGCCTATCTGTATGGCGGCGAACATGGCGTGCAGGGCCCACGAAAAACAGCGGCGAAGCAGCGCAAGGCAGTCGCAAAATCATTATAAAAATCAGACATCAACATCAGGGGGAGAGTGACAATGCAGATGAAAAGACAGGACGGCGCCTTGCCACGCGAGTCGGTGCTGGCGCAAGGCGTGCGCGTGGCGCTGGGCGCCCTGAGCGTGACGGCGGCGCTGGGCATGCTGGGCAATGGTGCGCAGGCGCAGGAGCAGGAGCAGGAGACAGAACCTGCGCCGAAAAAAATGCAGCGCGTGGAGATCACGGGGTCGGCCATCAAGCGGCTGGAATCGGAAACGGCGCTGCCCGTGCAGATCATCACGCGCGCCGCAATCGAAAAGGCAGGCGTGACGACGGCGGCCGAGCTGATGGCGCGCGTGTCGGCCAACGTGGGCGGCTTGACGGACGGCGCCAGCATCAACGTGGGCGGCGACCAGCGCGGCTTCAACAGCGCCAACCTGCGCGGCGTGGGCACTTCGTCGACCCTGGTGCTGCTCAATGGCCGGCGCATGGCCAACTTTGCCTCGCCCGGCGACGATGCGGGCGTGGACCTGAACAACATCCCGGCCGCCGCCCTGCAGCGCGTGGAAGTGCTGCTCGATGGCGCATCGGCCCTGTACGGCACGGACGCCATCGGCGGCGTCATCAATTTCATTACGCGCAAGGATTACCAGGGCGTGGAGCTGAACGTCTACGGCAGCCGCACCGATGAAGGGGGCGCGGGCAAGCGCACGGCCAGCATCACGGCCGGCACGGGCGACCTGGCTGCGGATGGCTACAATATCTTCGCCGTGGTCGACCTGCAAAAAACGGACGGCCTGCGCTCCTCGCAGCGCAAGTTCATCCCGAACCTGCAGATTCCGCAGCGCCTCGGGCATTTGCTGTCGAACTTTACCAGCCCGGCGAATATCCGCCTGTCCAGCGCCCAGCGCGAGCACCTGCAGGACAACGGCTTCCTGCTCAATGGCCAGCCGATCACCAACCGCCAGATCAATTTTGGCATTCCGAACTGCGCGCCGCCGGCCAATCTGTACCTGCCGGCGGGCACGGGTGGCGTCGATGCCTGTACCTATAACTATATGGGCGACACGGAGCTGTATCCGAAGACGGACAAGCAGAACCTGCTCACGCGCGGCGTGCTGAAATTGAATAGCGATCACCAGCTGTATGCGGAAGTGGCGCTGAGTCGCTCGCGCAGCCATTACGTGGGGTCGTCGGCGCGCGTGATCGGCTACCTCGATTACAGCAAGGTGCCGCAGCTGGCCAATGCGGGTTTCGACACGCTGCTCGATGACGATGGCAAGCAGGTGGAGCGCGAACTGGAACTGCGCATGCGGCTGAACGAGGCGGGCATGCGCACCAGCCAGCTGACCAGCGAGAGCCAGCGCTACGTGGTGGGCGCCACCGGCACGCTCGCCGGCTGGGATTACGACGTGGGCTTCAATCACAGCGTCAATGTGGTGAAAGACCGCGATACCCACGGCTACGTCTTGTACGACAAGCTGCAGGCAGGGATCGCGGCCGGCGACATCAATCCCTTCGGGCCCTCCAGCGCGAAAGGCCGGGCGCTGCTCGACAGCATCCAGGTCGACGACGAGGTGCGCCATGCGCGCGGCGTCATGGACTCGCTCGATTTCAAGGTGTCGCGCGCCTTGATGCCCATGGGCGGCGGCGACATGGCGCTGGCCGTGGGCGGCGAAGTGCGGCGCGAACGCACCGAGTTTCGCCCATCGGCGCTGCTCATGAGCGACAACATCAGCAACGATGCGGCGCCGGAAGGCGGCAGGGGCACCAGCGACAGCCGCAATGTACAAGCCGTCTATGGCGAATTGCTGCTGCCGTTGACCAGGCAATGGCAGGCGCAGTTGTCAGGCCGCTACGACCATTACGAGCAGGTGGGCGGCGCCCTCAGTCCCAAGGTCGGCCTGACCTACATGCCCAGCAAGCAGGTGCTGCTGCGCGCTTCGGCCGGCAAGGGTTTCCGCGCGCCGTCGATGTCGGACTTGCACCGTCCCACCGTCTACAGCAGTACGGCGACCCTACCCGATCCCGTGCTGTGCGCCACCGTCGACAACAATTATGCCGATTGTGCGCAAGACTGGGATACGCGCCGCTACAGCAACGACAAGCTGAAACCGGAACGCAGCCGCCAGTTCTCGGTGGGCCTGGTGCTCGAAACGAGCCAGCACTGGACCTTCAGTGCCGATTACTGGAACATCAGGCGCACGAACCTGATCAGCGAAATCGGCGACGACATCATCCTCGGGAACCTGGCCAAGTACGGCGACCTCGTGCACCGCAACGAGGACAATGAAATCGACTATATCGAGCTGCGCAAGGAAAACCGCGGCGCGCAAAAAGCTGCTGGCATCGATATCACGGCCGACCTGCATGGCGTGCAAACGGCGTGGGGACGCTTTGGCGGCCACCTGAGCGGCACGTATGTGCTGGGCTCAAAAATCCAGACCAGTCCTGGCGACGATTTCATCAGCAATCTCAATCGCTTCGTCACGGACGGCGTGGTGCAGCGCTGGCGCCACACGATCACACTCGATTGGGATAGCGGCCCGTATTCGGCCAGCCTGTCGAACACGTATTCGAGCGGCTACCGGGATCAGAACTCGGCCATCAACATCGATGACGGCAGCGTGGTCAAGCCGAACCGGGTGAAGGCGTACACCTTGTGGGACATGTCGGCGGCCTATGCGGTGAGCCAGCAGTTCAAGCTGCGCGCGGGCATACAGAATCTGTTCAATACCAGTCCGCCATACTCGAACCAGGCCTATTTTTTCCTGTCCGGCTATGATCCCAGCTACACGGACCCGCGCGGCCGGCGCTTCTATGCGAGCGCCAATTACAGCTTCAAGTAAAAAAAGTCGGGGATGCCGCAACAACGCTGTCATATGCGGCAGGTAGTATCGTCGTTCGCTGGAGTCGGGTTGCAAGCAGCAGTTTGGCAGCAAGGGCGCGCGCCGGTATCGACAAGTGCGCGCCACTTTTCTTGTATTCGAAAGGCACCATGAAATCATCTTCAAGCCTGTACCACACCTTCCGCGCCGCGCTGCTGTTCGTGCTGGCATTGTGCAGCGTCCATGCCGTGGCGGCGCCGGCCGGCAGTGCCATCGGCAGCGCGCCGCAGGGCACTCTCGTCATCATCGGCGGCGGCCTGCGCGCCGACAATGCCGAAGTCTGGCAACGTATCGTCAAGCTGTCGGGCGGGCCGGGCGCGCGCATCGCCGTGCTGGCGTCGGCCGCGATGAACCCGGAAAAATCCGGTGAAAACATCATCAAGAAACTCAATCAATATGGCGCCGAGGCCTTTTTCGTGCCGCTGGCCGTCAAGCTGGCCAATCGCGATTACCGCAAGGCGGCCGAAGACCCTGCCATCGTCACGCAGATCAAGTCGGCCACCGGCATCTATTTTGCCGGCGGCGATCAGGGACGCATCACGCAAGCCCTGCTGCGCCCGGACGGCAGCCGCACGGCCGCGCTGGAAGCCATCTGGTCGGTCTATCGCAACGGCGGCGTGATCGCCGGTTCCAGCGCCGGCGCGGCCATCATGAGCACGACCATGTTCTACGACGCCAAACCCGTGCTCGACATGCTCAAGATGGGCGTGACGGATGGCCGCGAGATCGCGCCGGGCCTGGGCTTCATCGGCAGCGACGTTTTTGTGGACCAGCATCTGCTGGTGCGTGGGCGTTTTGCCCGCATGATTCCCGTGATGCTGAAAAAAGGCTATCACCTGGGACTGGGCATCGATGAAAACAGCGCCATGGTGGTCGACGCCATGCGCGACGTGGAAGTCATCGGCTACAGCGGCGCCCTGCTGATCGACCTGTCGGGCGCCATCAGCGACCGTGGCGTAAAAAATTTCAATATCAGCAACGCGGCCATCAGCTATCTGGACCGTGGCGACAAATTCAATCTTGTCACGCGCGTGTTTACGCCGTCGCCGGACAAGGCCGACAACAAGCTCGATCCGAACCAGCCCGACATGCGCGAACCTGTGTTTACCAACGATATCCTCGGCAACAACGCCGTACTCGACCTGATGGGCAATTTGATCGACAACGCCCAGCAGGAAGCCATCGGCATCGCCTTCGGCAATCCGCGCGACCCGTACCCGGACCTGGGCTTCGAGTTCCGCTTCAGTAAAACCGTCAACAGCGTCGGCTACAGCTCGACCGAGGCGGAAGCGTACTCGGTGCTGAAGCTGCGCCTCGATATCCGCCCGATCCAGCTGCGCCAGCCCCTGTACCGCTACAAGTAAGTGGCGCGCTAGCGCCGCCAGCGCGGCCACGCGGCGACCGTCAGGGCCCGCAGCAGCCACTCGACAGGGCCATAAGCGTGGCCGCGCAGCCACCAGCGGCTCAATGGCAGCTGCGCGCCAAAGATGATGGCGGCCAGCGCCAGGGCGCCCAGCGGCGAGACGCTGCCCATCAGCCGCGCGCCATACGCGAGGAACAGCACGGCGCAGATGGCCGACTGCAGCAGGTAGTTCGACAGGGCCATGCGGCCTGTATCGGCCAGCAGCGCAAACAGCGTGCCGTCGCGCAGACGCTCGAACAGAGATAGGGCCAATGCCAGGTAGGCGCCCGCCAGCAGCGGAGCGGTGGCCAGTCCCACGGCCAGTCCCGCCACCTGCCATGCCTGGCTGTCGCCATACACGGAGGTCCACGCATAGAAGGCGGCGCCGGGCAATCCCGCCAGCGTGCCGGCCCGCAGCAGGCGGCGGCGCAGCGGCAGATAGTCGCTCGCATGCAGCAGCATCTCGCGCTTGCCGGCGGCCAGGCCGCACAGGAACATGGCCAGCGCGCACGGGGCCTGCACCAGCAGCAGGACGAGCCAGATGTCACTGAGTTCGCGCAGGTGCTGATGGATGACGGCGGCTGGCGTGGCGCGGTAGGCGGCCAGCGCGCTTGCCGCCTTTTGCGCCATGTCCACGGCCAGCTGCGCGTCGTTGCCCGCCGGCTGCAGGCTTTGCAGCCAGGCCATGCCTGCCCAGAACGCCACGCAGACGGCGACGAGCGTCAACGCCAGGGACAAAGCCTGGCGTTCGCCGCAGCGGTGCAGCGCCAGCAGCACGATGCCCAGCACGGCGTAGGTGGTCAGTATGTCGCCATGAAACAGGAACACGGCGTGCAGAGCGCCGATTAGCCACAGGCCCGCTTGCCGGCGCAGCATGCGCGGCACGAACGGTGCGCCAGCGCGCGCGGCCGCCTGCAACTGCAGGGTGAAGCTGTAGCCGAACAAAAAGGAAAACAGCAGGTAGAACTTGGTTTCGAACAGCAGGGCGATGAGAAAATGCGTGGCGCGGTCCACGCCGCCGTGAAAGGCGGGATCGGTCAGGCCCAGGCCGAACCAGGGCGTGGCGAAGGCGCCGATATTGACGACCAAAATGCCGAACAGGGCGCAGCCGCGCAGGGCGTCGACGTCGGCGATGCGTGTGGGCGGCGTACTCGGTGAGCGGCTCATGGCGGCGCTCATGCCAGGGCAGGGCGCAGGAAGCGCGCCAATAACAGGTGCAGGCTTGCCCGCTGCGCCAGCGGCGCGTAATCGGGATCGACGGCGACGCGGTTGAAGATGCCATCGATCAGTGCGGCGATCCAGCCGGCCGTTTGCGCGGGGTCCAGCGCGGCGTCGACCTGGCCCTGCGCGGCCGCCTCTTCGAGCAAGGTTTGCACGCCGCCGCGCAGGCCGGCGTCGTTGCGCGCCACCCTGGCTGCGATGTCCGTATCGCGCATCGCCTCGGCGGCGATGTCCAGCGCCAGTCCCGCAAAGTCCGCGTCGGCCGCCAGCGCCAGCACCACGTCCATGAAGTCGAGCAGGGCGCCGTAGGCATCGGCACTGCCTTGCACGCCCGCGAAATAGGCGGCCGTCTCACTGCCTTCCTGGTCGACGATGGCGGCGATGATCGCTTGCTTGGTGGGGAAGTAATGAAACAGGTTGCCGGGGCTCATGCCCGCCTGCGCACAGATGGCGGCGGTGCTGGTCTGGTGAAAGCCCTTGTGCGCGAAGCAGTGGCGCGCGGCGGCGAGAATGGCGTCGCGGCGTGCCGCGTGTTTATCGGGATCGATGGTGCGCATGGACTTACCTTTAATTAATCGACTGGTCAGTCTAATATAAACCGATTGCCTTGCCGGGTCAAGCTGGCCGCTTTGCACGTCCGCTTCCTGTCGCTACAATGTGCCGCAGCGGTTTTCCCCGCGCCTGCCGGCAGGCCCGCCGATTGTTTGGAAAACCGATCCCTTCACCTGTTTTTCTACCGTTTTAGGAATGACATGCAGCAGACCCCGATTCGATCCTTCCTCTGCGCGCTGGCGCTGGCCGCCGGCATCGCCCCTGCCGCGCAAGCGGCCAGTGCCGCCCAGCCGGCCACCATGCGCCTCGATTACCAGCACAGCGGCAATGCGCTGGGCGAGCATTATGCGGTCGAGCGCGTGCTGGTCGAGCCCCTGCCATGGGCGGGCAACCTGGCGCGCCCCATCGATGACAGCAACCGCGGCAACAATATGCTGGAAGTGGTCGACATCAAGTCGGGAAAGGTGCTGTATTCGCGCGGTTTTTCCACCATCTTCGGCGAATGGGCCAGCACGGATGAAGCGAAAACCACCACGCGCGCGTTCCAGGAATCCGTGCGCTTCCCGCAGCCCGAGCAGCCCGTGCGCGTGCGCATCCTCAAGCGCGACGAGCGCGGCCTGTTTTCCGTTGCGTGGAGCACGGATGTCGATCCTGCCGCGCAGGACGTGATCCGCAAGCAGCCGCCGGCGCCCGCCAAGCCGATCCCGATCCGCATCAGCGGTCCATCGTCCGGCAAGGTCGACCTCTTGATCATGGGCGATGGCTATACGGCGGCCGAAATGGGCAAGTTTGAAGCGACGGCACGCAAGCTGGCCGAGCATCTTTTCACGGTGTCGCCGTTCCGCGAGCGGGCCAATGACTTCAATGTGTGGGCCATGGCCGCGCCGACGCAGGAGTCGGGCGTGTCGCGTCCCTCGACGGGCGTGCATCACGCCTCGCCCTTGGGCACGCGCTACGACATCTTCGGCAGCGAGCGCTATGTGCTGACGGCGGACAACCGCGCGCTGCGCGACCTGGCGCAGTACGCGCCATATGAATTCATCGAAATCCTCGTCAATAACGATACCTACGGCGGTGGCGGCATCTTCGGCCAGTTCAGCACGGCGGCGGCCAACAGCGACTGGGCCAACTACCTGTTTGTGCACGAATTCGGCCACCATTTCGCCGGCCTGGCCGACGAGTACTACACTTCGCCCGTGGCCTACCAGTCGAATGGCGAGCGGCAGGAACCGTGGGAACCGAACGCCACGGCGCTGCGCGATCCGGCCAAGCTGAAATGGAAAAACCATGTGAAGGCGGGCACGCCGCTACCCACGCCATGGCCGAAGGAGGCGTACGACAGCCATGCGCGCGAATACCAGAAGCAGCGCGCTGCCCTGCGCGCGGCCAACCGCCCGGAAAGTGAAATGAGCACCTTGTTCAAGGCCGACCTGGCGTACACGCAGCAGCTGTTCTCGAAAGCGCCGCAGCGCCATGCGGTGGGCGCCTTCGAAGGCGCGCACTACGAGTCGTCCGGCTACTACCGGCCCGAGATGCAGTGCATCATGTTCGACCGCAGCGAGACGTTCTGCTCCGTATGCCAGGATGGCATCAGCACCATCATCGACCTGTATTCGCGTCCGGCATCGGCGCCGGGCAAATAACCGCTCCTGTCATTCCAGTAGTGCATGGGGGCCATGTTGCATCGCAATAGCATGGCCCCGATTTTTCCCATTCCCCGCCTGGCGCCGCGCGCCAAGTCGCCCCACCGCTTGTTTTCCAGGCAATCTCCCTTTCTTTTTGCACGGCTGCTTTTCTGTGCGCCAGCCCCACGGAGTTATCAAAAAGGCACCGCGATTCGCTTGCTTGTCAATTAGTTCATTTAAATAATATTGATGTAGAATTTGATGTATATCAATGTTGCATTGCCGCAATCGCACTTATAGTTGACCTAGCTCAAAACGATAAGCATGCGGACCGGACTCATCGCGAATCACGTATCTAAATGCTGTAGAGTAATTTTCGCCCTGTACCAGTTCCCCGAGAATGCACTGGTGCCGGCCTCGAATTTCAGTGACGGAAGCCAGATTCATGAAGATGCAGCCCCCCGCGCCTGACGCGTGCAGTACCCTCCATCCCCACACTCCGATTGCCTTGCCGTATGCGCGTGCTGGCGGCGTTACCCTGGCCATGTGCGCCGCCGCCATGCATGCGGGCGCCGTGCGCTGCGTGCATGCGGCTACGCCGTGGCCCGCCCTGCGTCCAGTCCCGGCATGACGGCCGGCTTGCGCCCATCCTTGCCTTTGCAGGGCAAGCGGGGGCTGGTGGTGGGCATCGCCAACGCGCAAAGCATCGCCTGGGGCTGCGCCAGCGCCCTGCGCGCGGCCGGCGCCGAACTGGCCGTGACCTGGCTCAATGACAAGGCGAGAACGCACGTGGAACCGCTGGCGCAGCAAGTGCAGGCGTCGATCATGGCGCCGCTCGACGTGGCCGTGCCGGGGCAATTGGAGGCGCTGTTCGCGCAGATCGAACGGCAGTGGGGGCGGCTCGATTTCCTTGTTCATTCCATCGCCTATGCGCCGAAACACGATTTGCATGGCCGCGTGACGGACAGTTCCGCCGACGGCTTTGCGCAGGCGATGGATGTCTCCTGCCACTCCTTCATGCGTATGGCGAAACTGGCCGAACCGTTGATGCCGGATGGCGGCAGCTTGATGACCATGAGTTACCTGGGCGCCGAGGAAGTCATCGCCGATTATGGCCTGATGGGGCCCGTGAAGGCGGCGCTGGAAGCGTCCGTGCGTTACCTGGCCGCCGAACTGGGGCCGCAAGGCATCCGCGTGAACGCCATTTCGCCGGGGCCACTGGAAACGCGGGCCGCTTCCGGCATCGCCCATTTCGACCGCCTGATGGCCGACGCCATCGAACGTTCGCCCATGCGCCGCCTGGCCACCATCGAGGACGTGGGCGCGCTGTGCGCCTTCCTCGCCGGCGACGGCGCGCGCGCCATCACGGGCGGCACCCTGTACGTCGATGGCGGCTACAACATTCTGAATTGACTGGAAGATGATGACCATGGCTGTTTTTACCTTGCCACACCGCGCCATGCTGGCCGCCCTGGCAGCCACGCTGGCCCTGGCCGGCTGCGCCTCGATGGCGCCGCCGTATGCGCCACCGCCGCTGCCCGTGGCGGCGCAGTATCCGGAAACCGATCCGGCCGGCGCGCACGCGCCCGACGTCGCCTGGCAAAGTTATTTTTCCGACCCGCGCCTGCAGGCGCTGATTGCGCAGGCGCTGGCCAGCAACCGCGACATCCGCATCGCCGCGTTGCGCGTGGAAGAGGCGCGCGCCGCGTATGGCATCCAGCGCGCGGAGCAATTTCCCACTATCGCGCTGGGCGCCTCCGGCAGCCGCGCACGCGTGCCAGATGACCTGAGTCCGACGGGCCGCGCCATGACGAGCGCGCAGTACCAGGCGGGCTTGAACGTGAGCGCGTGGGAACTCGATTTCTGGGGCCGGGTACGTAGCCTGAAAGACAGCGCGCTGCAAACCCTGCTGGCCAGCGACGAGGCGCGCCGCGCCGTCGGCGTGGCCCTCGTGGCGCAGGTGGCCAATGGCTACCTGGGCTTGCGTGAACTCGACGAAAGGGTGGAACTGGCGCGCGCCACCGTCGACAGCCGCGCCGAATCGCTGCGCATCTTCACCCGCCGCTTTGAGGTAGGCTCGATTTCCAAGCTGGACCTGACGCAGGTGGAAACCCTGCTCAGCCAGGCCCTCTCGCTGTCGGCCCAGCTGGAACAGGCGCGCGCCGTGCAGGCGCACGCGCTGGCCCAGCTGGTGGGCGGCCCCGTCGATCTGACGCCGGTGGCTGGTGAGGTGCGCCGCTTCGACGACGCCAGCGTGCTGCAGCCGCTGCATGCGGGCCTGTCCTCGGCCTTGCTCACGCAGCGCCCCGACCTGATCGCGGCCGAACACCAGTTGCGCGCCGCGCAAGCCAATATCGGCGCCGCGCGCGCCGCCTTCTTCCCGACGATTTCACTGACGGCCGCCTACGGCACGGCCAGCGCGGAATTGAACGGTTTGTTCGACTCGGGCAGCGGCGCCTGGAATCTCGCGCCGCGCCTGGTGCTGCCGATCTTTGACGCGGGCCGTTTGCGCGCCAATATGGACCTGGCCGAGGTGCGCCGCGACGTGGCCGTGGCCAATTACGAAAAGAGCGTGCAGGGCGCGTTCCGCGAAGTGGCCGACGCGCTGTCGAACCGGCGCTGGCTGGCGCTGCAGGTCGACATCGGCAAGACGACGTTGGCCGCGCAGAGCGAACGGGCACGCCTGGCCAAGCTGCGCTACGACAATGGCGCCGCGCCCTACCTGGAAGTGCTCGACGCGCAGCGCGACCTGCTGACGGTGGAGCAGCAGCTGGTGCAGACGCGCCGCGCTCTGCTCTCGAGCCAGGTCAGCCTGTATGCGGCCCTGGGCGGCGGCGCGCCCGTCGCCTCCGCCGCCGCTTCCACCCACTAATTTGATCGCCCCGATACCATGAATGCTCAACTGAAGAAAAAACTTATCCCCGCGGCACTCGTCGTGGCCGTTCTCGTGCTGGGCTATGTGGCCTGGCAAAAAATGCGTCCTACGGGTCCTGGCGAAGGTTTTGTCAGCGGCAATGGCCGCATCGAAGCGACGGAAATCGACGTCGCCACCAAGCTGGCCGGCAGGGTCAAGGAGATCCTCGTGCGCGAGGGCGACTTCGTCAAGGCGGGCCAGCCGCTGGCCACCATGCAGGTCGATTCGCTGATGGCCCAGCGCGACGAAGCGCGCGCGCGCCAGCAGCAGGCATCCGATGCGGTGGTCGGCGCGCAGGCGCAGGTGGCCGTGCGTGAGAGCGACAAGGCGGCCGCGCTGGCCATGGTGGCGCAGCGCGAAAGCGAACTCGATGCGGCCAAGCGCCGCCTGGCCCGCTCCGAGACCCTGTCGAAAGAAGGCGCGTCCTCGGTGCAGGAACTCGATGACGACCGTGCCCGCGTGCGCAGCGTGGCCGCCGCCCTGAATGCGGCCAGGGCGCAGGTGACGGCGGCGCAGGCGGCTATCGACGCGGCCAAGGCGCAGGTGGTCGGCTCGCGTTCCGCCGTCGTGGCGGCCGAGGCGACGACGGCGCGCATCGATGCCGACCTGGCCGATGGCCAGCTGGCGGCGCCGCGCGACGGCCGCGTGCAATACCTGGTGGCGCAGCAGGGCGAAGTGCTGGCCGGTGGCGGCAAGGTGCTCAACCTGGTCGACCTGTCGGACGTCTACATGACCTTCTTCCTGCCCGAGACGGCGGCCGGCAAGGTGGCGCTGGGCGGTGAAGTGCGCATCATCCTCGACGCGGCGCCCCAGTACGTGATTCCCGCGACGATCTCGTTTGTCGCCGCCAGCGCGCAGTTCACGCCGAAGACCGTGGAAACGGCCAGCGAACGCCAGAAGCTGATGTTCCGCGTGAAAGCGCAGATCAGCCGGGAGCTGCTGCAAAAGCATCTGGCCCTCGTCAAAGTGGGCTTGCCCGGCGTGGCCTGGGTGCGTCTCGATACCAAGCAGGCCTGGCCCGCTGAATTGACGGCGAAGGTTCCGCAGTGACTGTGGCTTCCACTTCCCCTGTCGTCAGCATCCGCGGCGTCAGCCAGCATTACGGCAAGACGGTGGCGCTGGACGGCATCGACCTCGATGTGCCGGCCGGCCGCATGGTGGGCTTGATCGGTCCCGATGGCGTGGGCAAATCGAGCTTGCTGTCGCTGGTGGCGGGCGCGCGCGCCGTGCAGCAGGGCACAGTGATGGCGCTCGGTGGCGACATGCGCGATGCGCGCCACCGCGACGACGTTTGCCCCCGCATCGCCTACATGCCGCAAGGCCTGGGCAAGAATCTGTATCCGACCCTGTCGGTCGAGGAAAACCTGCAGTTTTTCGCGCGCCTGTTCGGCCACGACGCGGCCGAGCGCCGCCGCCGCATCGACCAGCTGACCCGCAGCACGGGCTTGCAACCGTTCCTCGCGCGCCCGGCGGGCAAGCTGTCGGGTGGCATGAAGCAGAAGCTTGGCCTGTGCTGCGCGCTGATCCACGATCCTGACCTGCTGATTCTCGACGAGCCGACCACCGGCGTCGATCCGCTGGCGCGCGCCCAGTTCTGGGACCTGATCGCCGGCATCCGCGTGCAGCGCCCGCAAATGAGCGTGATGGTGGCCACGGCCTACATGGACGAGGCGCAGCGCTTCGATTGGCTGGTGGCCATGGATGACGGCAAGGTGCTCGATACGGGCACGCCGGCCGAACTGCTGGCGCGCACGGACAGCGGCAACCTGGAAGCGGCTTTCATCAAGCTGCTGCCGGAAGCGAAGCGCGCGGGCCACCAGCCCGTCCTCATCACGCCGCTCGATGCCGCCAGCGCGCAGGACGTCGCCATCGAGGCGCAGGACCTGACCATGCGCTTCGGCGATTTTACGGCCGTCGACCACGTGAATTTCCGCATCGGCCGCGGCGAAATCTTCGGCTTCCTGGGCTCGAACGGCTGCGGCAAGTCGACCACCATGAAGATGCTCACGGGCTTGCTGCCGGCGACCGAGGGCAAGGCCTGGCTGTTCGGCAAGCAGGTCGATTCCAGCGACATCGATACGCGCCGCCGGGTCGGCTACATGTCGCAGGCGTTCTCGCTGTACAGCGAACTGACGGTACGCCAGAACCTCGTGCTGCACGCGCGCCTGTTCCACGTGCCAGAGGGCGAGATACCTGCGCGCATCGACGAAATGGCGCAGCGCTTCGACTTGGGTGCGGTGATGGACGACTTGCCCGACAGCCTGCCGCTGGGCATACGCCAGCGGCTGTCCTTGGCCGTGGCCATGGTGCACAAGCCGGAAATGCTGATCCTCGACGAGCCGACGTCCGGCGTCGACCCCATCGCGCGCGACAATTTCTGGCGCCTGATGATCGAGCTGGCGCGGCGCGACCACGTCA
The DNA here is from genome assembly GCF_033949445.1 of Janthinobacterium sp. GMG2. Lineage (NCBI taxonomy): Bacteria > Pseudomonadati > Pseudomonadota > Betaproteobacteria > Burkholderiales > Oxalobacteraceae > Janthinobacterium > Janthinobacterium sp. GMG2. The sequence goes on from NZ_JAXAWA010000001.1 coordinate 432,702, forward strand.
CCATTTTCATCTCCACCCACTTCATGAACGAGGCCGAGCGCTGCGACCGTATCTCGCTGATGCATGCGGGTAAAGTGCTGGTCAGCGATGCGCCGGCCGAACTGGTGCGCAAGAAGGGCGCGCCCTCGCTGGAAGCGGCTTTCATCGCCTACCTGGAAGAGGCGGGCGGCGGCACGGCGCCGGCGGTGCAGGAAAGCGAGGCGCCCGTGCAGAAGGCGGAAGCGGTCGCACCGCAACAGGAACACCGGCGCAGCCGTTTCAGCCTGGGCCGCATGCTCAGCTACATGTGGCGCGAGACTTTGGAATTGCGCCGCGATCCCGTGCGCCTGACCCTGGCGCTGGGCGGCTCCGTGCTGCTGCTGTTCGTCATCGGCTTCGGCATCAGCCTCGATGTGGAAGACTTGAGTTACGCGGTGCTCGACCACGACCAGACGACGTTGAGCCAGAATTACACGAACAACCTGGCCGGCTCGCGCTATTTTATTGAGCGAGCGCCGCTGCGCGACTATGCCGATATCGACAAGCGCATGCGCAGCGGAGAACTGTCGCTGGCCATCGAGATCCCGCCCGGCTTCGCGCGCGACGTGCAGCGCGGCGCGCCGGCTCAGGTGGGCGCGTGGATCGACGGCGCCATGCCGATGCGCGCGGAAACCGTGCAAGGCTACGTGCAGGGCATGCATCAGCTGTGGCTGGCCGACCAGGCCTTGCACCGCTATGGCATCACGATGAGCAACCCCGTCGCCATCCAGACGCGCTACCGCTACAACCCCGACGTGAAAAGCCTGCCCGCCATGGTGCCGGCCGTGATTCCCTTGCTGCTGCTGATGCTGCCGGCCATGCTGGCGGCGCTGTCCGTCGTGCGCGAAAAGGAACTGGGTTCCATCATCAACCTGTACGTGACGCCCGTCACGCGCCTGGAATTCTTGCTCGGCAAGCAGGTGCCCTACGTCGTGCTGGCCATGTTCAACTTCCTTCTCATGGCGCTGCTGGCGGTGACCGCTTTTGGCGTGCCGGTCAAGGGCAGCCTGGCGACCCTGATCGGCGCCACGTTCATCTTCAATATCTGCGCCACCGGCATCGGCCTGTTCGCCTCGACCTTTACGCGCAGCCAGATCGCGGCGCTGTTCGTGACCATGATCGGCACCATGATCCCGGCCATCCAGTTTTCCGGCCTGCTCAATCCCGTCTCGTCGATGGAAGGCGTGGGCAAGGCCATCGGCCTGATGTACCCGGCCACGCACATGCTCAATATCAGCCGGGGCGTGTTCAACAAGGCGCTGGGACTGGGCGACCTGCACGCCTCGTTCTGGCCATTGATCATCGCCATCCCCGTGATCCTCGGCGTGACCGTGGCGCTGCTGAAGAAGCAGGAGAGCTGATATGCGCCACCTTGAAAACATCTACCGCCTGGGCGTGAAGGAAATCTGGAGCCTGATCCGCGATCCGATGATGCTGATCCTGATCCTCTACACGTTCACTTTGGCGATCTACGTGGCCGCCACGGCCAAGCCGGAAACGCTGCACATGGCGTCGATCGCCATCGTCGACGAGGATGGCTCGCCGCTGTCCGGGCGCATCGCCTCGGCCTTCTTCCCGCCCCAGTTCACGCCGCCGGCCATGATCAACCAGAGCCAGGTCGACGCGGGCCTCGACGCGGGACAGTACACCTTCGTGCTGACGATCCCGCCCAAGCTGCAGGCCGACGTGCTGGGCGGACGCCAGGCGGAACTGCAGCTGAACGTGGACGCCACGCGCATGAGCCAGGCTTTCAGCGGCAGCGGCTACATCCAGCAGATCGCCGCCGGCGAGATATCGGAATTCGCCAAGCGCTACCGGGGCGCAACCGTCTCGCCCGTGGAGCTGGTGATGCGCGCGCGCTTCAACCCGTCGCTGAGCCAGGCCTGGTTTGGCTCGCTGATGGAGCTTATCAACCAGGTGACGATGCTGTCGATCATTTTGACTGGCGCGGCCCTGATACGCGAGCGCGAACACGGCACCATCGAGCATTTGCTGGTGATGCCCGTGACGCCGGCCGAAATCATGCTGGGCAAGGTATGGTCCATGGGCCTCGTGGTGCTGCTGGCCGCTGCCCTGTCGCTGAACCTGGTGGTGCGCGGCATGCTGCACGTGCCGATCGAAGGCTCGATCGCGCTGTTCCTGTGCGGCGCCGCGCTGCACCTGTTCGCCACCACGTCGATGGGTATTTTCCTCGCCACCGTGGCGCGCAGCATGCCGCAGTTCGGCATGCTCTTGATCCTCGTGCTGCTGCCGCTGCAGATGCTTTCGGGCGGCAGCACGCCGCGCGAAAGCATGCCTGAACTGGTGCAGAACATCATGCTGATCGCCCCGACCACGCATTTCGTCGAATTGAGCCAGGCGATCCTGTACCGGGGCGCCGGCATCGACGTGGTGTGGAAACCGTTCCTGGCCCTGCTGGCCATCGGCACGGCCCTGTTCACGTTTGCCCTTGCCCGTTTTCGCAAGACCATCAGCCAGATGGCGTAGCTCCCGCGCCGGAATGGTCCGGCGTTTTTTGCATGAAAAGGATAGCCATGAAAACCGAAGCTGCACCATTTTTCTCCACCGGCGGCTTGCCGTCGCTGGGCGTGCTGGGCGACTATGCGCGCGATTCGTGGCAGCGCATCGTGCTGTACGCGGACGTGATGCGCCGGCGCGGCAACCAGTACCAGGAACACATGGCCGAGGAAGTGCCGAACGTGCTCGACTTCCCCGCCGAACTGGTGATGTCGGGCCTGGAACTGGCGCGTCCCGTCAACTACGGCCTGGCGCGCATCCTGACGCCCGATGCGCCCGAACCTGATCCATCGAAGCGGCCCTTCGTCGTCGTCGATCCGCGCGCCGGCCATGGTCCCGGCATCGGCGGCTTCAAGGCCGAGAGCGAGATCGGCGTGGCCCTGCGCGCAGGCCATCCATGCTACTTCATCGGCTTCCTGCCCGATCCCGTGCCGGGACAGACGGTGGAAGACGTGATGCACGCCGAGGCGGCCTTCCTGGAAAAAGTCATCGCCCTGCATCCGCACAGCGAGGGGAAACCCGTCGTCATCGGCAATTGCCAGGCGGGCTGGCAAATCCTCATGACGGCGGCCATGCGCCCGGAATTGTTCGGTCCCATCATCGTGGCAGGCGCGCCCGTCTCGTACTGGGCCGGCTGGCATGGCCGCAATCCGATGCGCTACGCGGGCGGCCTGATGGGCGGCAGCTGGGCCACGGCGCTGGCGGGCGACCTGGGCAACGGCCGCTTCGACGGCGCCAGCCTGGTGCAAAATTTCGAGAAGCTCAACCCGGCCAACACGCTGTGGAGCAAGCAGTACAACTTGTACGCGAACATTGATACGGAAGCGCCCCGTTACCTGGAATTTGAAAAATACTGGGGCGGCCACGTCTTCCTCAACGACGTCGAGATGCAGTACATCGTCGACAATCTGTTCATCGGCAACCGCCTGGCCACGGCCGAATTGATCACCTCCGACGGCGTGCGCCTGGACTTGCGCAATATCCGTTCGCCCATCGTCGTGTTCTGCTCGAATGGCGACAACATCACGCCGCCGCCGCAGGCGCTGGGCTGGATCACGGACCTGTACCGCGACGACAAGGACGTACTGATGCACGACCAGACCATCGTCTACGCCGTGCATGACAGCATTGGCCACCTGGGCATCTTTGTATCGGCCAAGGTGGGGCACAAGGAACACCAGAAATTCGCCAGTAATATCGACTTGATCAACCTGCTGCCGGCCGGTATCTACGAAGCGCGGATCGTCGACAAGACGCCCGATACGCCGAACGCGGACCTGGCCAGCGGCGACTACGTGCTGCAGGTCGAGCACCGCGGCATCGACGACGTGCGCGCCATCGTGCAGCCGAGCGTGGAAAACGACCGCAAGTTTGCCGCCGCCGCGCGCGTGTCCGAAGTGAACCTGGCCCTGTACCGCACGTTTGCGCAGCCGTGGGTGCGCGCCATGGTCACGCCGCAGACGGCGCGCTTCCTGCAGCTGGCACACCCGCTGCGCGTGTCGTACGAGCGCTGGACCGACCATAATCCTCTGGCCAGGCTGGTGGCCAAGGAGGCGGAAAAAGTGCGCGCCCAACGCCAGCCGGTGGCGCCAGACAACCCGCTGCTGGCCATGCAGGAAGCGATCTCCGGCGCCATCACGGCCGGCTTGAACGGCTGGCGCGACTGGCGCGACACGGTGCAGGAAACCACTTTCGATCTGGTGTACGGCTCGCCGCTGGTGCAGGCGCTGACGGGACAAGCCATCGGCGATACGACGCCGCCGCGCCCCCATCCCGGCATCTCGCCCGAGCATTGCGAATACGTGCGCTGCGAAACGCGCAAGATGGACGAGGACATGCAGCGGGGCGGCCTGGTGGAAGCGGCCGTGCGCGCGCTGTTCTATATTTACCGCTTCCGCATGATCGCCGACGAGCGCAGGGTCAACCTGGCCCTCAAACTGATCAAGCCGCAATACCGGCAGGACGTCGGCATGGAGGAGTTCCGCGGTATCGTGCGCCAGCAGGCACGCCTGATGCTGCATGATTTCGATGCGGCCATCGCCGCCTTGCCGGCCTTGCTGTCGCGCGCCGACCCGGACGACATCGGTGCACTGGCCGGGTGGCTGCAGCAGGTGCTGCAAGTGCCTGAGGCGCCGACGCCGGACGAGGAAGCGAGCCTGCAGCAGATGCTGGACGTCTTCGACCGGGCGGTCAAGGCGCAAACGAAGGCGCTGCCGCCGGACGCGCGCACATCCGCTCCCGGCCCCAAAGCCAAACCGGCCAAACACATTACCCCTGTATAGAAGACCACGATGACTACTTCCCAAGACGATGAGCTGAATATCGTACGCAACCGCACCTTCGACCAGATCGCCATCGGCGACACGGCCAGTATCACGCGCACCCTGAGCATGGACGATATCGCCCTGTTCGCGGTGATGTCGGGCGATGACAACCCGCAGCACCTCGATACGGAATTTGCCGCCGCCACCCGCTACCAGGGCGTGATCGCGCACGGCATGTGGGGCGCGTCCCTCATTTCCGCCGTGCTGGGCACACGCCTGCCCGGCGCCGGCACCGTCTACACGGGCCAGACCCTGCGCTTTTTGCAACCGGTGCGCGTGGGCGATACGCTGGCCATCAGCGTCACCGTCACGGCGCTGGAACCGCGCAGCCGCCACGTGACCCTCGCTTGCCGCTGCGTCAACCAGCATGGCGCCGTGGTGCTAGAAGGCGAGGCGCAGGTGATCGCGCCCGCCGAGCAGATCGAGCGGGCGCGCGCCACCTTGCCCGAAGTACGCCTGCATAACGGCGACGGTACGCGGCGCCTGCTCGAGCACGCGCGCACTCTGGGACCGATCAGGGTGGCCGTGATCCATCCTTGCGATGAACTGAGCCTGTCCGGCGCGCTCGACGCGCATGCGGCCGGCCTGATCACCCCCGTGCTGGTGGCGCCGCGCGCGCGCCTGGAAGCGGTGGCGGCCGAAGCGGGCCTGAGCCTGGACGGCATCGCCATCGAGGACGTCGAGCATAGCCATGCGGCCGCCGCGCGCGGCGCCGAACTGGCGGGCAAGGGCGAAGTGGAAGCCTTGATGAAGGGCAGCCTGCACACGGATGAACTGATGTCGGCCGTGCTGTCGGCCAGCGCCGGGCTGCGCACCAAGCGCCGCATCAGCCACTGCTTCCTGATGCAGACGCCCGCGTATCCGCGTCCCTTCATCATCACGGATGCGGCCATCAATATCGCGCCCAACCTGGCCATGAAGGCCGACATCGTGCGCAACGCCATTGACCTGGCCCACGTGATCGGCGTGGCCTGTCCGCGCGTGGCCATCCTGGCTGCCGTGGAAACGGTGAATGCGGACATGCCCGCCACCCTGGACGCGGCCGCCCTGTGCAAGATGGCCGACCGTGGCCAGATCACGGGCGCCATCCTCGATGGCCCGCTGGCTTTTGACAATGCCGTGTCGATCGCCGCCGCCACCGTCAAGGGCATCGTCTCGGAAGTGGCGGGCCGCGCCGATATCCTGCTGGTGCCCGACCTGGAAAGCGGCAACATGCTGGCCAAGCAGCTCGAATACATGGGCGACGCGGACAGCGCCGGCATCGTGCTGGGCGCGAAAATTCCCGTCATCCTCACCAGCCGCGCCGACTCGCGCGCCAGCCGCATCGCCTCGTGCGCCATCGCCGTGATGCTGGCCAACCATTACCGGAGCACGCCGCCATGAACGCACCAATCACACATGCCGATGGCGCCCTGATCCTCGTGCTCAATTGCGGTTCGTCGAGCATCAAGTTCGCCCTGTTTGAGCAGGCGGGCGGCGTGCTGCCGCAGCAGGCGCAATGGAGCGGCAAGGTCGAAGGCATCGGCCGCGAAAACGCCACCTACCGCGCCGGCGGCCTGCCTGCCGTCGCCCTGCAGCTCGATCCGCAGCAGCCGCATCATGCGGCGCTCGAATACATCCGCGCACAAGTGGTGGCGCAGCTGGACGGGCGCCCCTTGCGCGCCGTGGCGCACCGCGTGGTGCATGGCGGCAGCAAGTATTTCGCCCCCGTGCGCATCGATTTTGCCGTGCTGGCCGACCTGAAAAGTTATGTGCCGCTCGCGCCCCTGCACCAGCCGTTCGCGCTGGAAGCCATCGAAGTGCTGCTCGAATCGCGGCCCGACATCGCCCAGGTGGCGTGCTTCGACACGGCCTTCCACCACACGGTGCCGCAGGTCGAGCAGATGCTGGCCCTGCCTTACGATGCGTGGGAGCGGGGCTTGCGCCGCTACGGTTTCCACGGCCTGTCGTACGAATACCAGTCGCTGGTGCTGGAGCAGCGTTTTGGCGCTGCCGCGCGCGGCAAGGTCATCGTGGCCCACCTGGGCAGCGGCGCCAGCCTGTGCGCGATGGAGAATTTGCACAGCGTGGCCACCACCATGGGCTTTTCGGCGCTCGATGGCCTGATGATGGGCACGCGCTGCGGTTCGCTCGATCCGGGCGCCGTGATCTACCTGATGGAAATCGAAAAGCTGTCGCTGGAAAAAGTGGCGCACGTGCTGTACCACGAGTCGGGCTTGCTGGGCGTGTCGGGCGTGTCGGCCGACCCGCCGGTCTTGCTGGCGCAGCAGGACCGGCAGGATGCCACGGGCGAGCGCATCCGCGCCGCGCTGGCTTTATATATCCGCCGCATCGTGCGCGAGATCGGCGCCCTGACGGCCGTGCTCGGTGGGTTGGACATTCTGGTGTTTACGGCCGGTATCGGCGAACACAGCGCTGAGCTGCGCCAGCGCATCTGCGACGAGCTGGGGTTTATCGGCCCCGTGCTCGACGGGGAGGCCAATGCGCGCAATGCCAGCCGTATCTCCACCGATGCCAGCCGCATTGTCGTGGGCGTGGAGCCGGCCAACGAGGAATGGGTGGCTGCCCGCCACGCGGCGCTGGCCGTGGGCGCATGAGGCTATGAGACCTGCATCGCACCCAATGGAAAATTTGCTGATTTGCACATATTTTCCGTTGAGTGCGCTAACGCACTGTGTGGTTTGCCAGATATCTTTACTATGAAGTCATGCCATTGCGCTACATCAAGAAACAGCGCGATGCCTGGCAAATTTTGAGCATTTTGCCCGCCTTTAGTAAGAATAAAATTAAACCATATTGAAAGGTCTCATCATGAACAAATTACTCGCCACCCTGATCGCTACCCTGTTTGCCACCGCTGCCATCGCGCAAACGGCGCCAACTACCCCAGCCGTTGCCAGCGCCCAGGCGTCTGCGCAGCATGACATCAACAAGGCTGCCAACAAGGAAGCCAAAGTCGATGCCAAGGCTGACGCCAACGTCGCCAAGGCGGAAATGAAGGCCGACGAAAAGAAAGCCGATGCCCAGCACAAGGCAAATAAAACCAAGGCCAAGGCCCACGACAAAGTGGTCGATGCCGATCCGGAAGACAAGATGAAGGCGCAGGCCAAGGCTGACAAGGCTGCCGCCAAGGCCGATGCGAAAGCGGGTAAAACCGCCGTGAAAGCGGACGCCAAAGTGGCCAAGGAAAAAGTGGAAGCGAACCAGGATAAAGCCATCGCCGCCACCAAAACGGAAGAAGCCAAGGCCAAGGCCGACGCTGAAGTCAAGGCCGCCGCCGCCAAGTAATACACCGTTTGCGGGCTTCGGCCCGCAAGCCCACAAGACAGCTTCGGCTGTCTTTTTTTTCGTCCGCCACTTTTCCCTGGCGCCGCTTGCCAGCCTTGATCTCGCGCAAGTGCTCCTCTTTTCGCCGTGCCATAGTGAATTGGCACATAGACGAAGGAGACATCATGAGCACCGCTAAAACGAAAAAAACGCCGGCCACCAGTTCGGCCGAAAGCATGCCAGCCATGCCGGTCGAAGGTGACATGCAGGCCGATGCTCGGGCGGCGGATGCCATGCCGGGGCCGCGCCTGGGCGTGTCGTATGCGGACCAGGCGGCGCTCACCCAGGGCGCGGCAGCCGTGTATGCCGGCGCCATGCCGGGCGGCGGCATGCAGCCGCCATCGCAGGGCATGGCGGGCGCCAGTTGCATGCAGGTGGGCGTTGGCGGCGGCATGGGAGGCGATGGTGGCGGTAGTGGCGGCATGGGCGGTGATGGAGGACAGGGCGGCGGGCAGGGGGACGGCACTCCGCAGAAGCGCACCTGCGCCACGATGGACGTGCATCGCCGCCTGCTCACCGAAGATCCGGCGTACGCGAACGTGCGCGCCGATATTGAAAACCTGGCGGGACTGTACGAGGGCGACGCCAGCATTGCCGGGCGTTCCGGCGTGACGCACATTCCGGTGGTGGTGCACGTGGTGTGGAATACGGCCGAGCAGAATATCTCGGATGCGCAGATCGCCAGCCAGATCGATGTGCTCAATCGCGACTTCCGGCGTGTGAATCCCGATGTCAACAGCACGCCGGCGCCATTCCTGCCGTTGACGGCCGATGCGCGCGTGGAGTTCGCGCTGGCCACGACCGATCCGCATGGCGCAGCCACCAGCGGCATCGAGCGGCGCCAGACGACGGTGGCCTCGTTTGGCGCGGACGATGCGGTCAAGTCGCAGGCGACGGGTGGCATGGATGCCTGGCCGGCCGACAGTTACCTCAATATATGGGTGTGCCAGCTCGGTGGCGGCTTGCTCGGTTACGCGCAGTTTCCCGGCGGCCCGGCCGCCACCGATGGCGTGGTGATCCTGCAATCGGCCTTTGGCACGACGGGCACGGCGGCGCCGCCGTTCCACCTGGGGCGCACGGCAACGCATGAAATCGGCCACTGGCTGAACCTGAACCATATCTGGGGCGACGACGGCACCGGATGCTCGGGCACGGACAACGTGGCCGACACGCCGAACCAGGGCGGGCCGAACACGGGCCAGCCTTCATTTCCCCAGGTGTCGTGCAATAACGGACCGAATGGCGACATGTTCATGAACTACATGGATTACGTCGACGATCCCGCCATGTTCATGTTCACGGCGGGCCAGGTGGCGCGTATGCAGGCTTGCCTCGATGGCCCGCGCGCCAGCATCGGCACGGGCGGTACTGGCGCAGGCGCCACGCCGCGCCAAAGCTCCTCTCCCGTCGTGGCCTGGGGGGCAAGCCGCCTCGATGTCTTCGTCGTTGGCATGGACCGCGCCCTGTATCACAAGGCCTGGAATGGCACGGCCTGGGCGCCGTCCGTCAGCGGCTATGAAGCCCAGGGCGGCATCTGCACCAGTGCGCCTCAAGTGGTGTCGTGGGGGCCGAACCGGCTCGACGTGTTCGTCACGGGCACCGACAGCGGCTTGTTCCATAAGTGGTGGAACGGCACGGCCTGGGGACCGTCTCTGACCGGCTATGAAGCGATGGGTGGCCTGTGCGTGGGCGACCCGCGCGCCGTGGCCTGGGGCCCGAACCGCCTCGACGTGTTTGTCGTCGGCACGGACCGCGGCCTGTATCACAAATGGTGGAACGGATCGGCCTGGGGGCCGTCGCTGACCGGTTACGAAGCCATGGGCGGCATCTGCCTGGGCCAGCCGGAAGCCGTGGCGTGGGGGCCGAACCGCCTCGATGTCTTCGTCGTCGGCATGGACCGGGCCCTGTACCACAAGTGGTGGGATGGCACGGCCTGGGGGCCGTCCCTGACGGGCTACGAGCGCCTGGGCGGCATCTGCACCTCGTCGCCGAAAGCCGTGGCGTGGGGACCGGACCGCCTCGACGTCTTTGTCACGGGCACCGATGGCGCGCTGTACCACAAGTGGTGGGATGGCGCGCAATGGGGGCCTTCCAACGATGGTTTCGAGCGCCTGGGCGGTATCTGTGTGGGCGAGGTGGAAGCCGTGTCTTGGGCGCCGGACCGGCTCGACCTGTTCGTCATCGGCACGGACAGCGCCCTGTATCACAAGGCCTGGAACGGCACGGCCTGGTCGCCTTCCCTGACGGGCTTTGACAACCTGGGTGGCGTGTGTACTTCGCGTCCGCGCGCCACGGCCTGGGCGCCGGACCGCCTCGACGTGTTTGTCACGGGCACGAATGGCGCGCTGTTCCACAAGGCTTGGAACGGCACGGCCTGGTCGCCCTCCGTGACGGGCTATGAAAACCTGGGCGGCGTGGTATCGTGCTTCTGAGGGAGGGATCGCCATGCATGGCATGACAACGGCACTGCCCAGCGGCAGCTGGACGCACTCGTTCGAGGAGGATGCGGACGGCATCGAGGTGTACCGGCCCACGGCCACGTTTGTCTTTCCTCCCAGCCGCAAGGGGCGCAAGGTGCTGGAGTTCGGCACGCCCGCCGGCGCCATGGCGCAAGGGGCGGCGACCTTGACGCCGATGGCGCCCGGCCCCGACGACCGGCCCCGCGCCGGCCCCGTGACCCGGCTCGTGCCCCTGGGCATGGGCCGCTATGCGCTCGGTGACGGCGCCGGGGCGCAGGACGTGATCGATATCGTCGAAGCGACGCCCGACGTGCTGCGCCTGGCGCGGCGTTAAGCCTGGCCGCGCAGCTTGTGCGCAAGCGCTGTGCGGTTGCCCACGTCCAGCTTCTGATAAATCGCGTGCAGCTGGTTGCGCACGGTGGCCGGCGACTTGCCCAGTTCCCTGGCGATGCTTTTGTAGGGCAGACCTTCAGCCGCCATGGCCGCCACCAGCCGCTCGGCCGGGGTCAAACGCTGCATGGCGGCCTGCCTGAAACGTTGTTTGTCATCGCTGTTCTCCTGTCCGTGGGCGGCATGCCGGTGGCATGCCTGCAGGGATAACGGGAGCACGGGGCGTATCTGTAAAACTATTTCTCCTGCTTCGATACGCTGCGATGGGCGAAAAAAAAGACAGGCGAACCTGTCTTTTCGTGTGGCGCGATGGTGATCAGCCGATGGCCGCCATCGACACCGGTTTCAGCTTGGCCGCCAGCGCCTTGCCTTTCTTGGCGCGCTTGCCGAAGTGGTCGGCCAGGGCCGTGGCGCCCAGCGACGCATCCTGCGGTTTCGACGCCCGGCCGATGCCGGAGACGACCACGCCGCGCTGCGTGATCGGCTGCACGGCCAGCAGCTTGTCCTTGGCATCGAGGTCGATCAGCTTGACGCCCGTGCCGCCCTTGGACAGGGTCTTCATTTCATCGAGGCCGAACACCAGCAAGCGCGCGCCTTCCGTCAGGCAGGCCAGGGCGCTGGCCGCCTCGGCGATGACCTTCGGTTCGAGCGGCACGTCGCCGTCATCGAGGGTGATGAAGGCCTTGCCGCCTTTCAGACGGCTGACCATGTCGCCCGCCTTGGCGATGAAGCCGTAGCCGGCGCTCGACGCCAGCAGCAAATTGGTGGCGCCATTGCCCGCAAAGTAGTGCAAGATGCGCACGGCATTGCCCGGGGTACCGCCGCTCAGGTCGCACAAGGTTGTGATCGGCACGCCGTCGCCGCGCGCGTTGGGCAGCGCCGAGACGGGAACCGAGTAAATCTTACCGTTGTTGCCAAAGCCCAGCAGGGTGTCGACTGTGCGGCACTCAAAGGCGCCATGCAGGCTGTCGCCCGCTTTGAACGTGAATTGCGCCGCATCGTGGCCGATGCCGGTACGCGCGCGCACCCAGCCTTTTTCCGAAATGATGACGGTGACCGGTTCATCGACCACCTTCTGTTCCGCCACGGCTTTCTGCGCTTCCTCGATCAGCGTGCGGCGTGCGTCGCCGAACTGCTTGGCATCCGCTTCGATTTCGCGGATGACGGCGCGCTTCATCGAACCCGGATTGTCGAGCAGGTCTTGCAGCGATTTTTCTTCCTTGCGCAGCTCGGCCAGCTCCTGCTGGATCTTGATCGTTTCCAGGCGCGCCAGCTGGCGCAGACGGATTTCCAGGATGTCGTCGGCCTGGCGCTCGGACAGATTGAACGCTTCGATCAGGGCCGCTTTCGGTTCATCCGAATTGCGGATGATCTGAATCACCTTGTCGATATTGAGCAGGATCGCTTCGCGCCCTTCCAGTATATGGATGCGGTCCTTGACCTTGCCCAGTTTGTAGCCGGTGCGGCGCGTGACGGTCTCGAAGCGGAAGTCGATCCACTCGCGCAGGATGTCGCCCAGGCCCTTTTGGCGCGGACGGCCGTCGCCGCCTATCATCACCAGGTTGATCGAGGTCGACGATTCCAGCGAGGTGTGCGCCAGCAGCATCAGCATGAATTCCGTCTGGTCCTGGTTCTTCGACTTCGGCTCGAACACGAGGCGCACGGGCGCGGCGCGGCCCGATTCGTCGCGGATGGTGTCGAGCGAATTGAGGATCAGCGCTTTTAGGGCTACCTGGTCCGGCGACAGCGCCTTCTTGCCCAGTTTGATCTTCGGATTCGTCAGCTCCTCGATTTCTTCCAGCACTTTTTGCGACGAGGTGCCCGGCGGCAGTTCCGTCACGACGGCTTGCCACTGGCCGCGCGCCAGCTCTTCGATCTTCCAGCGTGCGCGCACCTTCATGCTGCCACGGCCGCTCGCGTACATGTCCTGGATCTGCGATGGCGGCGTGATGATCTGGCCGCCGCCGGGGAAGTCGGGACCGGGAATGATGGCCATCAGCTCGGCGTGCGTCATCTTCGGATCGCGGATCATGGCGACGGCCGCTTTCGCCACTTCGGCCAGATTGTGCGACGGGATTTCCGTCGCCAGGCCCACGGCGATGCCGGAGGCGCCGTTCAGCAGCACCATCGGCAGGCGCGCCGGCAGCAGCTTCGGTTCTTCCGTCGAACCGTCGTAATTGGGCTGGAAGTCCACCGTGCCCATGCCGATTTCATCCATCAGCAGCTTGGCGATCGGCGTCAGACGCGCTTCCGTGTAACGCATGGCCGCCGCACCGTCGCCGTCGCGCGAGCCGAAGTTGCCCTGGCCATCGATCAGCGGGTAGCGCAAGGAAAAATCCTGCGCCATGCGCACCAGCGCGTCGTACACGGACTGGTCGCCGTGCGGATGCAATTTGCCGAGCACGTCGCCGACCACGGCCGCCGATTTGCGCGGCTTCGCCGTGGAGTTCAGGCCCAGCTCGTTCATCGCATACAGGATGCGGCGCTGCACGGGCTTTTGGCCGTCGCACACGTCGGGCAGGGCGCGGCCCTTGACGACGGAGATGGCGTAATCGAGATAGGCGCGCTCGGCAAAGGTGGACAGGGTCAGCGCTTCGCCGTCGAATACCGGTTCATCCGGCTCGATCGGCTCAGGCTGGGCATCGTCAAATAAATTCGTTTGTGTGGACATGGCGCTTGTTTCGGTGTTGAGTGGTTGCGGTTGAATTCGTGGGGCTGATTATGACAGCCCGGATTTGGAAAAGGACTTGCCGTACGTCAGATACATATAGCGCAAGGTCAGATACAGCACGGCCAGGGCCAGTTCGACGCTGTGATCCATCATCGGCATGGCGCGGATGGCCGGGGCATGGCCGGCCAGCACGACGCTGGCGAGGGACGGTACCAGCACCACCGGCCAGATCGTCTTCCATTTGAAATCGGTGGGGGAAAACAGCAAGCCGGCGCACGACCAGGCATACAGCGCAGCGCCGACGAGGGCGGCCGGCAGCAATTGCAAATACAGTTGCAACAGCAAGCCCGCGCAGCCGATCAGCCATGCGACGCGCAGGCGGGGCAAGAGCGCCTCGGGGAAGCCGCAATCGCCATACAGGCCGGTGGCGCTGCGCAGGGCCAGCGCCGCCAGGCAAAACAGCATCGGCATGGCATCGCCGATGGCCAGCGCCGACGGGCCTTTGCCGCTCATGAACATGGCCGCGAACAGCGACAGGCCCAGACACAGGAGCAGCAGCATGCCATGCAGCAGCTGGCGGTTCATCGCATACGCGAGCAGGGCGGACGCGCACAAGCCGGCCGCGGTGACGAGGCGCATGGTGTCGCTGCGTTCGGGCAGGAACAGCAGCAAGGCCAGCACGAGGTAGGGCGCGATCCAGCCCAGTTGCCGCAAGCCGGGCCGCTGCCACAGCATGGGCAGGCGTTCCTGCAGCGTTTCTTGCAGCGCTTCCAGGCGCGTGAAAAGGGGCTGCGGCCAGCGCAAGGCATGCATGGCCAGCAGGGAAAAGGCCAGCGCCTGGAAGCCCAGCAGGCTGGCATAGGCCGCCGTGTCGCCGAGCTTGAAGCCGGCCGCATCGAGCACGCCCGCGAGCATGAAGTGCAGCACGAAACCGAGGCCGCCCGAGGCCAGTGCCGTCTGCTTGAAGTAGCGCTTCGCATGGACGGCGTGTTCCCACCGTTCGAACAGGTCCGTATCGAGTTTGTAAGCGAGCATCTCGCCGTGCTGCCAGCGTATCGTGTGCAGCAGTTCGCGCAGCTGCAGCGTGAATTTTTGGTCGAACAGCTGGCGCGCGTAGGCCGAAGGCGGCTGCAGCGACATGATGCAATCGAGGCCCGGGTAGCTGTCGCGGTTGTCGCTGAAATGGGCGAACGAGCGGTCGGCCCGGTAGCGCTGCACGGCGCTGCGCACCAGATCCCCATGGCTGCGCGCCAGGTAGGAAAAATCGCGGTCCCAGCCCAGCTGCTCGAACAGGGCCTGGCGCAGCGCCAGGTCATAGCCGGCGCTGGCGCAGTAGCGCAGCGCGCACAGCTCGAATTCTTCGCGCACGTCGAGGTTGAGCATGGCGTCGTCCTGCAGGATGCCGGCCAGTACCTCGCTGGCATCCGCATGCCGCGACTGCTCCAGGAATGCCTGCCACAGGCTGGCGCCTTCCTGGACGGGATCAATGGCGACCACGCCCCATAGTTCCGGCGGCGGTGCGGGCTCCAGGGCAATGACGCCCCACAGTTCCGCAGGCGGCTCCTGCGCTTCCTGCGCGGGTTCGTCGATCACGCCCCACAGCTCGGCCGCTTCCAAGGGCGGCGCTTCTGGCGCTTGCGCCTCTACCGTTTCGGCCTCGGCCGCTTGCGCTTCCGGGAACTCCTCGGCAAACAGGTGCGCATGGCGCAGCGCGTATTCATACGCGTCGCGCAGTTCCTGGAAGGCGGCCGGATCGTCTTCGGGGCGCGTCACCTTCAGGCGCTTTGCATACGCGCGCTTGAGCGCGCGCTCGTCGCCCGTCGGCTCCGTGCCCAGGATTGCCCACAGGCTGCGCTGTCCGTTGTCCATGCCGCCGTCCATTTACAGGAAGCTCTCGCTCTCGACCTGGCGCAGCACCTCGTCGAGCGCCTGGCGCGCCTTGCGGATGGTGTTCGGGTCCTGCGTTTCCAGCGCGGCCTGGAAATTGGCCGTGTGCGCGGCCAGGTACTGGCGCACGTCGCCCAGCGACTGTTCGTACAGGCGGTCGGCGCGTGTGACCAGGGTGCGGTTTTCCAGCTGCTCGCGCGGGTGGATCTTCAGGTCGGCCAGTTCCGCAAAGCGCTGCTCGATCTGTTCCTGCGTCATCACGCCCGCGTTGTCGCTGATGATCATCTTGTGGCGTTCCTGCGTGGCCAGCACCGTCACTTCCGCTTCCAGCACGCCGCTGATGTCATAGGTGAAGCGCACGTCGATGCCGATCTCGCCGGCTTTTTTCGCGGGTATCGGGAAGCTGATCTTGCCGAGGAAGACGTTGTCGGCCACCAGGCGCGATTCGCCCTGGAAGATCGCCACGTTGATTTCCTTCTGGTTGTCGTAGATGGTGGTGATGTTTTCCGTGCGCGAGACGGGCACCACGGAATTGCGCTCGATGATGGGCAGGTAATGGCCGCCTTCATACTGGTTCGCGCCGACCTGGCGCGAAATGGAAATGCCCAGCGAGTATGGCGCCACGTCCGTCATGACCACTTCGTCGAGGGCCGCGTCGCGCATTTTCAGGCCCGCCTGCACGGCGGCGCCCAGCGCCACTGCTTCGTCCGGGTCCAGGTGGATGGCGGGGAAGCGGCCGAACATGCGCGAGACGAGTTTGCGCACCAGCGGCATGCGCGTGGCGCCGCCGGCCAGCACCACTTCATTCAATTCCGCGGCGCGGATGGTGGCGTCGCGCAGTGCCCGTTCCACTGGCAGGCGCAGGCGAGCCAGCAGGGGCTCGCACAATTGCGCCAGCTTGTCTTCGCCGATCTCCCAGCTGTATTCCTTGTCCTGGTAGCGCGTAGCCATGCGCACGGACGGCTGCTCCGACAGCAGGCGCTTGACGCGCTCGGCCTCATCGCGCAGCAACTGCTGCTGGCGCGGGTCGAGCAGGCGGCTGCCGACGGCGTCGCGCAGGCCGCTGCCTTCGAGGAAGGCGTCGACCAGCACGGTAACGAAGTCTTCGCCGCCGAGGAAATTGTCACCGGCTGATGCGCGCACCTCCATCACGCCTTCGAACAGCTCGAGAATCGACACGTCGAACGTGCCGCCGCCCAGGTCGAAAACGAGGAATTTGCTTTCCTGTTCCTTGTCGCGGATGCCATAGGCCAGCGCGGCGGCCGTCGGCTCGTTGAGCAGGCGCTCCACGCGCAAGCCCGCCAGCTGGCCGGCGATGCGCGTGGCCTTGCGCTGCGCATCGCTGAAATACGCGGGCACGGTGATGATGGCTTCCTCGACCTTGTGGCCGAGGAAGGCTTCGGCATCTTCCTTCAGCGCGCGCAGCACCATCGACGACAGTTCTTCCGGACGGAATTGCTGCGTGCCGAGGATGATCTTCTTTTCGCTGCCCATGTAGCGCTTGAAGACGGCCGCCGTCAGCTGCGGGTGCGTCTGCAGGCGCTCACGCGCGGCGCGGCCCACGAGCACGGTGCCGTCGTCATCGATGCTCACGCACGATGGCGTCAGGTGTTCACCGAGCGCATTCGGGATGATGGAAGCCTTGCCGTCGCGCCAGATGGCGACCAGGCTGTTGGTGGTGCCCAGGTCGATGCCGATGATCATCAGATATCCGCCTCCGCCTCATTGCCGTGTTCTTCGATCCAGGCGCGGCGTCCTGCCGCTTCGCCCTTGCCCATCAACATATTGAAGCGCAAGGCCGAAGCCATGTGATCGACTTCACCGAGCGTGACGGGCAGCAAACGGCGCGTGTCCGGGTTCATCGTCGTTTCCCACAGCTGCTCGGCGTTCATCTCGCCCAGGCCCTTGAAGCGCGAGATCGACCAGGCGCCCTGTTTCACGCCTTCCTTGCGCAGCTTGTCCTCGATGGCCACCAGTTCGCCGTCGTCGAGTGCGTAGATTTTCTGGATCGGCTTTTTGCCGCGCGCGGGCGCGTCGACCCGGTACAAAGGCGGGCGGGCGATGCAGATGTGGCCCTTGTTGATCAGGACCGGGAAGTGCTTGAAGAATAAGGTCAGCAGCAGTACCTGGATGTGCGAGCCATCCACGTCCGCATCGGACAGGATGCAGATCTTGCCGTAGCGCAGGCCGGACAGGTCGGGTGTATCGCCCACGCTGTGCGGATCGACGCCGATGGCCACGGCGATATCGTGGATCTCGTTATTGGCGAACAGGCGGTCGCGGTCGGTCTCCCACGAGTTCAAGACCTTGCCGCGCAGGGGCAGAATCGCCTGGAATTCCTTGTCGCGGCCCATCTTGGCCGAACCGCCCGCCGAATCGCCCTCGACGAGGAACAGTTCATTGCGCGCGATGTCGGACGATTCGCAGTCGGTCAGCTTGCCGGGCAGGACGGCGACGCCCGACGATTTTTTCTTTTCCACTTTTTGCAGCGAGCGCTGGCGCGACTGCGCCTGCTTGATCACGAGTTCGGCCAGCTTCTTGCCGTAGTCGACGTGCTGGTTCAGCCACAGTTCCAGCGGCGGCTTGGTGAAGGTCGAGACGAGGCGCACGGCGTCGCGCGAGTTCAGGCGTTCCTTGATCTGGCCCTGGAATTGCGGGTCCAGCACCTTGGCCGACAGCACGAACGAAGCGCGCGCGAACACGTCTTCCGGCAGCAGCTTCACGCCTTTCGGCAGCAGCGAGTGCATTTCGACGAAGTTTTTCACGGCGCCGAACAGGCCGTCGCGCAAGCCCGATTCGTGCGTGCCGCCATTCGAGGTGGGGATCAGGTTGACGTACGATTCACGCACGATGGCGCCTTCTTCCGTCCAGGCCACCACCCACGCCGCGCCTTCGCCTTCGGCAAAGCCTTCCGAGTCCGGACCCGCGTACTGCGCGCCCTCGAACAGGGGAATCAGGGTTTCGCCATTCGATACCTGCGCCAGCGTTTCGGTCAGGTAGCCGCGCAAGCCTTCCGCGTACTGCCACGTTTGCGTGTCGCCCGTCTTCGCGTTGGTGAGGGTGACGGTGACGCCCGGCAGCAGCACGGCTTTCGAGCGCAGCAGGCGTTGCAGCTCCGTTTGCGAGATGTTCGGCGAATCAAAATATTTTGCATCGGGCCAGGCCGTGACGCGCGTGCCCGACTTCTTGCCGTCGCGCGGGGCGGGGCGGGAATTCAATGGCTCGATCACATCGCCATTCGCAAACACCATGTGGTGCAAGCCGTTGCCGTCGCTTTCCTTGCGCCAGACGGTGATTTCCAGGCGCGTCGACAGCGCATTGGTGACGGACACGCCGACGCCGTGCAGACCGCCCGAGAACGCGTAGGCGCCGCCCGAACCCTTGTCGAACTTGCCGCCCGCGTGCAGCCTTGTAAACACGATTTCCACGGTCGGCACGCCTTCTTCCGGGTGCAGGCCGACGGGAATGCCGCGGCCATTGTCTTCCACGGTGATGCTGCCATCCGTGTTTTGCGTGACGGCGATGTGCGTGCAATGACCGCCCAGCGCCTCGTCGGAGGCATTGTCGATCACTTCCTGAATGATGTGCAGCGGATTTTCAGTGCGGGTGTACATCCCCGGGCGCTGCTTGACGGGTTCCAGTCCTTTCAGGACACGGATGGATGATTCGCTGTAGTCGGATGCTGGTTTTTTAGTGGCCATACGTGTTCAAGCTAAGTAAAGACAGTGGTTGGAACGCCAGGCCAGGGCACTGCGGGCGCAATGACAGCGGCGGCGATAACTGTATGAATATACAGTATATCCCGTCCAGCGTCACTGGGGGAGGGCAGTGCGGCAGGCCAGGCGTCCTTGTGCGGACGCTCGCGCATTCTATCTTGATCGGCGGGCAATAGCGCTACTCCAAGGCAACAACAGTGCGCCGCGCGCGTGGTTTTGCGCCAATTGTGATGGATTTTATGTGGTAAAGCCCCCGTTTTTACATCTTGTTTACATGCGCCTCCCCAGTCTTTACGAATTTTTTAGACCCTTTTGGCTAATCTGCTCACTATCAAAACAAACCTGAATGAGGGTGGGAATGGATCTCGTGTATCTCGGCTTGATTGCCGTGTTTTTCGTCCTGGCGGCCGGCTTCGCCGTCGCCTGCGACAAATTAGGGAGCGTCAAATGAACGCGTTTTATGTGCTGGGCGCCGTCGTCTCGGCTGGTTTGCTCGTCTACCTGCTGGTGGCGCTGCTGAAGGCGGAGGAACTGTGATGACGACGCAATCGATACTGTTATTGGTGGCTTTCCTGGCCGTGCTGCTGGCCGCCGGCTATCCGCTGGGCCTGTACATGGCCAAGGTGGCCGGCGATGCGCCCGTGCGCGGCCTGGGCTGGCTGCAAAAGCTGGAAAACCTGCTGTACCGCTGGTCCGGCCTGCCCGCCGACAAGGCCATGGGCTGGAAAAGCTATGCCATCGCCCTGATCGTCTTCAATACCGTGGGCGCCGTCTTCGTCTACGGCCTGCAGCGCCTGCAGGGCTTTTTACCGTTGAATCCACAGGGCCTGGGCGCCGTCAGCCCCGATTCCTCGTTCAATACCACCGTCAGCTTCGTCGCCAATACCAACTGGCAGGGCTATGGCGGCGAACAGACCATGAGCTACCTGACCCAGATGCTGGGCATGGCATGCCAGAACTTCTTTTCGGCGGCCACCGGCATCGCCGTGATCTTCGCGCTGGTGCGCGGCTTCGCCTCGCGCTCGGGCAAATCGATCGGCAATTTCTGGGTCGACCTCGTGCGCTCGACCCTGTACATCCTGCTGCCGTTGTCGCTGGCCCTGTCCGTCGTCTTCATGGGCGAAGGCATGATCCAGAATTTTTCCGCCTACAAGGAAGTGACCCTGCTCGACCACGTGGCGTATGAAACGCCGAAAATGACGGCCGACGGCCAGCCCGTGCTGGATGCGGCCGGCAAGCCTGTGATGGAAGCGCAAGTGGCGACGACGCAGACGATCGCCATGGGTCCCGTCGCGTCGCAGGAATCGATCAAGCTGCTGGGCACGAATGGCGGCGGCTTCTTCAACGCCAATTCCTCGCACCCGTATGAAAACCCGACCGTGCTGTCGAACTTCCTGCAGATGCTGGCCATCTTCATCATTCCCGCCGGCCTGTGCTTCACCTTCGGCCGCATGGTGGGGGACCTGCGCCAGGGCTGGGCAGTGCTGGCCGCCATGACCGTGATCTTTGTCGTCATGACGGCCGGCGTGATGAGCGCCGAGCAGCAAGCCAATCCATCCTTGCAAGCGCTGGGCGTGGACCAGCAGGCCAGCAGCCTGCAATCGGGCGGCAACATGGAAGGCAAGGAAACGCGCTTCGGCATCAGCTCCTCGACCCTGTTCGCGGCGGTGACGACGGCCGCATCGTGCGGCGCCGTCAATTCCATGCACGACTCCTACATGCCCCTGGGCGGCATGGTGCCGCTGCTGCTGATGCAGTTCGGCGAAGTGATTTTCGGCGGCGTGGGCACGGGCCTGTACGGCATGCTGATGTTCGCCATCCTGGCCGTCTTCATCGCCGGCCTGATGATAGGCCGCACGCCTGAATACCTGGGCAAGAAAATCCAGGCCTATGAAATGAAGATGGTCTCGCTGGCCATCCTGATCACGCCAGCCCTGGTGCTGACGGGTACGGCGATCGCCGTGATGGTCGAACCGGGCAAGATCGGCGTGGCCAACCCGGGCGCGCATGGTTTTTCCGAAATCCTGTACGCGTTCACATCGGCCGCCAACAACAACGGCAGCGCGTTTGCCGGCCTGTCCGCCAACACGCCGTTCTACAACGTGATGCTGGCGATCGCCATGTGGTTTGGCCGCTTCGGCGTGATCGTGCCCGTGCTGGCGGTGGCCGGTTCGCTGGCGGCCAAGCAGCGCCTGTCGGCCAATGCCGGCACCATGCCCACGCACGGCCCCATGTTCATCGGCCTGCTGATCGGCGTCGTCGTGCTCGTCGGTGTATTGAATTACGTTCCCGCGCTGGCCCTGGGCCCGATCGTCGAACACCTGCAACTTTTCATCAAATAAGAGGCTACCATGTCACGCACAAGCCTGACTTTGTTCGATTCCGCACTGATTGGCCCCGCCGTCGTCGATGCGTTCAAAAAACTCGACCCGCGCACGCAGTGGCGCAGCCCCGTGATGTTCGTCGTCTACGCGGGCAGCATCATCACGAGCCTGCTGGCGACCCAGGCCGGGATCAGCGGCGGCCAGGGCGAAGCGCCATTCGGCTTCATCGTCGCCGTCGCCGTGTGGCTGTGGTTTACCGTGCTGTTCGCGAACTTCGCCGAAGCACTGGCCGAAGGCCGCAGCAAGGCGCAGGCGGCCTCGTTGCGCGCCCTCAAGCAGACGGTGATGGCAAAGAAAATGCAGACGCCGAAATACGGCACTTCCTGGCTGCCCACGCCGGCCACCGACCTGCGAAAGGGCATGACAGTGCTGGTCGAGGCGGGCGACGTGATTCCCGCCGACGGCGAAGTGACGGCCGGCGTGGCTTCCGTCGATGAAAGCGCCATCACGGGCGAATCGGCGCCCGTCATCCGCGAATCGGGCGGCGACTTTTCCGCCGTGACGGGCGGCACCCGCGTGCTGTCGGACTGGCTGCTGGTGCGCGTTTCCGTCAATCCCGGCGAAGCCTTCATCGACCGCATGATCGCCATGGTCGAAGGTGCCAAGCGCCAGAAGACGCCGAACGAGATCGCCCTGACGATTCTGCTCGTGGCCCTGTCGATCGTCTTCCTGATCGTCACCGTGACCCTGCTGCCGTATTCGCTGTTTTCCGTGGCGGCGGCCGGCACTGGCACGCCCGTGACGATCACGGTGCTGATCGCGCTGCTCGTGTGCCTGATCCCGACCACCATCGGCGGTTTGTTGTCCGCCATCGGCGTGGCCGGTATGAGCCGCATGATGCAGGCCAATGTGATCGCCACGTCGGGCCGCGCCGTGGAAGCGGCCGGCGACGTGGACGTGCTGCTGCTCGATAAAACGGGCACCATCACCCTGGGCAACCGCCAGGCGTCGAGCTTTGTGCCGGCACCGGGCGTGACGGAGCAGCAGCTGGCCGACGCGGCGCAACTGGCCTCGCTGGCCGATGAAACGCCGGAAGGGCGCAGCATCGTCGTGCTGGCCAAGCAGAAGTTCAATATCCGCGAACGCGAGATGGCCAGCCTGCACGCCACGTTTGTCCCGTTCACGGCGCAAACGCGCATGAGCGGCGTCGATATCGCGGGCGAACAGCAGGTGCGCCAGTTGCGCAAGGGCGCGGCCGATTCCATGAAAAAGTATGTGGAAGCGCTGGGCCAGCCGTATCCCGATGAAGTGGCGCGTGCCGTCGACGACATCGCGCGCCGCGGCAGCACGCCGCTGGTGGTGGTCGACGATGGCAAGGTCATGGGCGCTGTCGAGCTGAAAGATATCGTCAAGGGCGGCATCAAGGAACGCTTCGCGGAATTGCGCCGCATGGGTATCAAGACCGTCATGATCACGGGCGACAACAAGCTGACGGCCGCCGCCATTGCCGCCGAAGCGGGCGTGGACGACTTCCTTGCCGAAGCGACGCCGGAAGACAAGCTGAAACTGATCCGCAGCTACCAGGCCGAAGGCCGCCTGGTGGCGATGACGGGCGACGGCACCAACGATGCGCCCGCGCTGGCGCAGGCCGACGTGGCCGTGGCCATGAATTCGGGCACGCAGGCGGCGAAAGAGGCGGGCAATATGGTCGACCTCGATTCGAACCCGACCAAGCTGCTGGAAATCGTTGAAATCGGCAAGCAGATGCTGATGACGCGCGGCTCGCTGACGACGTTCTCGATTTCGAACGACATCGCCAAGTACTTCGCCATCATCCCGGCCGCCTTCGTGGGCACTTATCCGCAACTGAAGGCGCTGGACATCATGCACCTGGCCAGCCCCGCGTCGGCCATCATGTCGGCCGTGATCTTCAATGCGTTGATCATCGTCGTGCTGATTCCGCTGGCCCTGAAAGGCGTGCAATACCGGGCCATCGGCGCGGCCAGCCTGTTGCGCCGCAATCTGCTGATCTACGGCCTGGGCGGCATCGTCCTGCCCTTCATCGGGATCAAGCTGATCGACATGCTGCTGTCCGCACTCAATTTAGTCTAAAGGAACCATCATGAGCACTATCGTACGTCCCGCCCTGGTCCTGTTTGCCGCGCTGACCGTGATCTGCGGCGTCGTCTATCCATTTGCCACGGCCGGCATCGGCCAGCTGGCCTTCAACGATGAAGTCAATGGCAGCATCGTCGAGCGTGGCGGAAAACCCGTCGGCTCGACCCTGATCGGCCAGTCCTTCACGTCGCCCAAGTACTTCTGGGGCCGTCCATCGGCCACCGCGCCGATGGCGAATAACGGCGCCGGTTCGGGTGGCTCGAACCAGGGGCCGACCAATCCGGCCCTGGTGGACGCCGTCAAGGCGCGCATCGCCGCCCTGAAGGAAGCGGATCCCGGCAACACGCGCGCCATCCCCGTCGACCTGGTAACGGCGTCGGGCAGCGGCCTGGATCCGGAAATCAGCCTGGCCGGCGCGCTCTATCAGGCGCCACGCGTGGCCCGCGTGCGCGCCATGCCGCTGGCGCAGGTGGAAAACGCCATCGCCAAGGTGCAGAAAACCGCATATATCGGCTTTTTCGGCGAACCGCGCGTGAATGTGCTGGAACTGAACCTGGCGCTCGATGCGATGGCAAAGTAAGCTGGCGACGGCGCGTAGGTCGGCGTAGGTCGGCGTAGGTCGGCTTGGCGCAGCGTAAGCCGACACCACCACCAGCCAGGCCAACAATGTCGTCGGATTACGCGCAAGCGCTAATCCGACCTACGTGCTTACGTCGCCGCTTGGCGCCACGGCAAAATAACAAGATAGCATTACGCAGGAAGATTAAAATACAACATGCTCCCCAACGACAGCCAACGCCCCGACCCTGATGCCCTGCTGGCGCAAGTGCAGGCGCAGGAAAAGAAAGCCGCGCGCGGCCGGCTGCGCATTTATTTTGGCGCTTCGGCCGGCGTCGGCAAGACCTATGCGATGCTGGCGGCCGCGCGCAAATTGCTGGCCGATGGCCAGGACTTGCTGGTGGGCGTGGTGGAGACGCATGGGCGCCAGGATACGGCCGCCCAGCTTGACGGCTTGCCCGTGCTGCCCCTGAAGGCCATCGAGTACCGGGGCAAGACCCTGTATGAGTTCGACCTCGACGAAGCGCTGCGCCGCGCGCCGCCTTTGATACTGATGGATGAACTGGCCCACTCGAACGTGGCCGGCTCGCGCCATCCGAAGCGCTGGCAGGATGTCGAGGAATTGCTGGCCGCCGGCATCGACGTGCTGTCGACCGTCAACGTGCAGCACCTGGAAAGCCTGAACGACGTGGTGGGGGGGATCACGGGCGTGCGCGTGGCCGAAACCCTGCCCGACACGGTATTCGACCGTGCCGATGAAGTGGTGCTCGTCGATATCCCCGCCGATGAACTGCTGCGCCGCCTGAAGCAGGGCAAGGTGTATCAGCCGCTGCAGGCCGAGCGGGCGTCGCAGCATTTTTTCCGCAAGGGCAATCTGATCGCCCTGCGCGAACTGGCCTTGCGCCGCACGGCGGACCGGGTACAGGACGATGTGCAGGCTTACCGCGTCGAGAAATCGATCAACCCCGTATGGAAGACGGGCGCCGCGCTGCTGGCCTGCGTGGGGCCGCACGCGGGAGGCGAGCACGTAATCCGCAGCACGGCGCGCCTGGCCAGCCAGCTGAATGCGGAATGGCATGCGCTGTACGTGGAAACGCCGCGTTTGCAGCGCCTGCCGGCGGGCCAGCGCGAGCGTATTTTGAAAACCCTGAAACTGGCGCAGGACCTGGGCGCGCGCACGGCCATTGTGCCGTCGGCCGACATCGCCGGCGCCGTGGTCGAGTATGCGCGCAGCGCGAATATCTCGAAAGTCATCGTGGGCCGAGGCCGCACCAATGCGCTGGCGCGCCTGTGGCATGTGCCGCCGGCCGCGCGCATGGCCAGCCTGGCGCCCGATATCGATTTGATCGAGGTGGGCTTGCCGCCAGCCGATGCGGCGCCCCGGCGCGCAAGCGGCGACGATGCGGAAGCGCCACGCCGGTCCTCGCGCCATTGGCGCTACATCGTGGCCGCCGGCGTCAGCCTGGCCACGGCCCTCGCCTCGGTTCCATTGCAACCGTACCTGGACCTGGCCAATATCGCCATGCTGTCCCTGCTGACGGTGGTGCTGGTGGCTGTGCGCCTGGGGCGCGGGCCTGCGGCGCTGGCCAGCCTGGTGGGCGTGGCCAGCTTCGATTTCATCTTCGTGCCGCCCCGTTTCTCGTTTGCCGTGGGCGATTTCCAGTATGTGATCACGTTTGGCGTGATGCTGGCCGTGGGCCTGATCACGGGCCACCTGACGGCCGGCCTGCGCTTCCAGGCCCGCGTGGCTTCGCACCGCGAGGCGCGCGCCCGCGCCCTGTACGAATTTTCGCGCGAGCTGTCCGGCGTGCTGCAGACGGAGCAGATTTTCGACATCACGAAAAGCGCCATCGAGCGGGCTTTCCGCGCACGCGCAACCTTGCTGTTGCCCGATGACGAAGGCAGCTTGCAAGTCCCTAACGGCGGCGAGGCGCTCGATATCGGCATCGCCCAGTGGGCCTTCGACCATGCGCAGGCGGCAGGAACGGGTACCGACACCTTGCCGGCGTCGCCCATTTTCTACCTGCCGCTGATCGCACCCATGCGCACGCGCGGCGTGCTGGCGCTGCTGCCGCTCGAGGGTGCGCAGCGCGGACGCTGGCTGCTGGTGCCGGAACAGCGCCAGCACCTCGATACCTTTGCCGCTCTGGCGGCCATCGCCCTCGAGCGTGTGCACTACATCGACGTGGCCCAGGGCGCGCTGCTGCAGATGGAGTCCGAGCGGCTGCGCAATTCGCTGCTGGCGGCTCTGTCGCACGATTTGCGCACGCCGTTGACGTCGCTGGTGGGCCTGGCCGAATCGCTGGCTTTGTCCCGGCCTGCGCTGTCGCCCGCGCAGCTGGACATGGCGCGCTCGCTGCAGTCCGAAACCGTGCGCATGAGCGCCCTGGTGGCGAACTTGCTGGACATGGCGCGCATCGAGAGCGGCCAGGTGCGGCTGAACCTGCAATGGCAGGCGCTGGAAGAAGTGGTGGGCAGCGCGCTGCGCGCCAGCGGGCCGCAATTGCAGCAGCATGCTGTGCAGACGCAGCTGGCGCCGGATTTGCCGCTGGTGCGCTACGACGCCGTGCTGGTCGAACGCGTGCTGTGCAACCTGCTGGAAAACGCGGCCAAGTACACGCCGCCCGGCAGCACCATCACGGTCGCGGCCGGGGTGCACGGCCAGTTCCTGCAGGTGACGGTGCTGGACGATGGCCCGGGCTTGCCGCCCGGCCGCGAAGAAGCCATCTTTGAAAAATTCACGCGCGGCGAACGCGAATCGAACAAGCCGGGTGTCGGCCTGGGGCTGGCCATTTGCCGCGCCATCGTCGAAGCCCACGGAGGCACCATCCACGCGCAGCCGCACGCGCCGGGACAGGGCGCCGCCATCGTCTTCAGCCTGCCGCTGGGTACGCCCCCGGCGCCGCCGGAGCTCGAGCTCGATGACGCCAACGACCATAAAACAGGAAAATCAATATGAACGAACCTTCCGCCACCGCCTTGCTGGTCGAGGATGAACCGCAAATCCGCCGCTTCGTGCGCGCCGCGCTGGAAGACGAGGGCTGGCAGATTTTCGAATCGGCCACCATGCAGCGGGGCTTGATCGATGCGGGCACGCGCCGGCCCGACCTGATCGTGCTGGACCTGGGACTGCCCGATGGTGATGGCATCGATTTCATCGCCGACATCCGCAAATGGTCGGCCGTGCCCATCATCGTGCTGTCGGCGCGGGTCGACGAGCAGGACAAGATCCGCGCGCTCGACGCGGGCGCCGACGATTATCTGACCAAGCCGTTCGGCGTGGGCGAATTGCTGGCCCGCGTGCGCGCCACCTTGCGCCGCCAGCGCCAGCCCGCCGCCAGCGACGATGGCGTGGTGCAGTTCGGCGACGTGCGCGTCGACCTGAAGGACCGCCTGGTCACGCGCAACAAGCAGCTGGTGCACATGACGCCGACGGAATTCCGTTTGCTGTCCGTGCTCGTGAAAAACGCGGGCAGGGTGGTCACCAATCCGCAGCTGCTGCGTGAAGTGTGGGGGCCGTCGAACAGCGAAAACGGCCATTACCTGCGCATCTACATGGGCCATCTGCGCCAGAAGCTGGAAGCCGATCCGGCCCAGCCGCAGTACCTGCTGACGGAAACGGCCGTCGGCTACCGGTTGCTGCTGCCGCTCTAGCCAACTTTATATCCCCTGTTTGAAAACAGGCGCCGCGCGCGCCAGGGGGACGCTTTACTTAAAATTTTTGCAGCGATTTTTTGCAGCGGCGGGCCAGCTGCGCCATGTTGGCAAAGGCCCATACCACCAATGAAGAAGAACAACCATGAACAAAATGCTAGTTGCACTTGCCCTTTCCACCTCCTTCACCGCCTTGACGGGCAGCCTGGCCCACGCGGACGAGGCCAAGCCCGATAATGAAGTGAGCTTCAACGTGGCCGGCGTATCCGACTACCGCTACCGCGGCATCTCGCAGACGCGCTTGAAGCCCGCGCTGCAGGGCGGTGTCGACTATGTCAACAATCCGACGGGCCTGTATGCGGGCGCCTGGGCCTCCACCATCAAGTGGACCAAGGACGCGGGCGGCAGCGGCGACGTGGAAGTGGACCTGTATGCGGGCAAGCGCGGCCAGTTGAGCAGCGATGTTGGCTATGACGTCGGCGTGCTCGCCTATGTGTATGCGGACAACGGCTTGAAGCACGTCGCCGGCTTGGCCGACGCGGACACGCAGGAAGTCTACGGCCAGCTGTCGTATGGCCCCGCCTATATCAAGTATTCGCACGCCGTCTCGAACCTGTTCGGCATCGTCAACAGCAAGAACAGCGGCTACCTGGACATCGGCGCGAATATCGACCTGACGAACGGCTGGACCGGCAACCTGCACGCGGGCCACCAGAAGGTCAGGAACAATGATGCATCGAGCTATACGGACTGGAAAGTGGGCGTCACGCGCGACTTTGGCATTGTTTCGGGCGCGCTGGCCGTGATCGGCACGAACGCGGGCAAATCGGCCTATGCCTCGCCCGTGAATGGCAAATTCATGGGCAAGACGGCGCTGCAGCTGACGGTCAGCAAGACGTTTTAATTGACAAAGAAGAGAAGCGGCGCATGCGCCGCCTTTTTTTGCGTGCCCGGCCCGGCTAGGCGGGCAGGCTGAAAACGGCGCAGTACAGCTGTCCCAGGCCGACCACGCGGGCGGCGGGAATCTGCGCGGCCAGGGCATGGGCGGGCGCCGCTTGCGTGTCCGTTGCCAGCAGCACGCGCAGGCCCGGATTGACGCTGCGCGCATGTGCGATGCGGCGCGCCAGGCCCGATTGCGCGGCGGCGTCGATGACGCCGTCGAGCGGCACCACCAGCACGCGCGCGGCGATCAGGGCCGAACGGCTGCCCATGGAGTCGCGGCCTTCGCTGTCGATGACGATGTCGTGGTAGCAGTGCACCAGGTGTTCCAGCTCCGGCTGCAAACCCTTGGCGCTGATGGCGCGCGCCATCAGGCGCGGCCGCGTCAGGCTGCCGTGCATGGCGCCGTCGTGCATGTTCCTGGCCTGCGCCATGGCGCCCTGGCGCGGATCGGCATCGAGCAGCAATACCTTGCGTCCGGCCAGCGCGCGCGAAGCGGCCAGCCGCCCGGCCAGGATGGATTTCTCCATCCCTCCGCGTTCATCCGTGATGGCGATGATCATCTTGGCGCACGGCTGGCATGATGTTGGCAGGGGAAACCAGCTGCAGCAGACAGCCTTCGCGCGGCTCGTCCCTGTCGCTGGCCGTCCATACGGGCAGTTCCAGCAGGGGCTCGAGGGCCGCGGCCAGGGCGGCCTGGCCGGCGGCCGACATGGGCGTCATCGGCAGGCGCAAGGCGTTGCGCACCTTGCCCTGCATGGCCAGCGCTGCTTTGACGGGAGCGGGATTCGGTTCGGCAAACAGCAGGCGGATGACGGGCAGCATGGTCTTGAACAGGGCGCCGGCGGCGCCGTGGCGGCCCTGCCTGACGAGGTGGTACAGCTGCGCATACAGGTCGGGGCGCACCTGGGCGGCGGCCGACATGGCGCCGTGGCCGCCCATGGACAGGCTGGCCAGCAGCAGCGCATCGTCGCCGCACAGCACGTCCAGGCGCGTGTCGAGCAGCAGTTCGCCCAGCTGCTGCAGCTTGCCGCCCGCTTCCTTGATGGCGACGAAGTGCGAGTCGCGCGCCAGCAGGGCGGCCGTCTGCGGTTCGATATTGACGCCCGTGCGGGCCGGCACGTTGTACAGCACGATGGACTGGTCGGTGGCGCCGGCGATGGCCTGGAAGTGGCGCACGATGCCGTCCTGCGACGGGCGCACATAGGCGGGGGCGGAGACCAGCAGACCGGCCAGCGGATGGTCGTTGTAGCGCTGCACCGTGGCGACGACATTGCGCGTATCGCTGCCGCCTATTCCCATCACGACGGGGAAGCGTGGACCGACGGCTTCGAGCACGCTGTCTAACAGCATGGTCTGTTCGGCGGCGCTCAGCATGGCCGCTTCGCCCGTGGTGCCGCACACCACGAGGCCATCGATGCCGCTGGCGGCCAGTTCGCACGCGAGCTGCTGGGCCGCGTCGAAGTCGATGTCGCCGTCGCCATCGCGGAAGGGCGTGACCATCGGCACCCAGATGCCCTGGAAGTGCGTGGTGATGCGCATCGAGGACATCGCCTGCTCGCACGAATACTGGTTCATAGCGATTTCCCCTGGCTGATGCGGCCAAATTCGGCCGCCGGCAGCAGGCGCATGACGGCGTCCATCGTCAGGCGCAGGGCCGGTTCCGTCACGCACAACCAGACTTTCATGCGCTCGGCGTGGTCGACCGCCTCGACGCGCATGAATGACAGCATGCCGCCGCACGTCCTGACGACCAGCTGGCGCAGCTCGGCCAGGCAGGCTTTGTCGACCGTGATATGCATGAGGAAAGTGGGCAGGCGCGGGTGGCGGTGGGGCAGGGCTTGGCGTGCGGACAGGCGTGAATGGGGTTCCATGGTGGCTTTGCAGCGGTGGTTGAGGTACGTTCAAGATTAGCAGCGGGGGCGTAAAGATTCTCTAAAAAGCGGGGCCGCCAGCGTAAACGGGGCGTATGCGTTTGCCGCCGGCGTGTTGCGTGGACGCCCCGCAGGTATGCTTTTGTTACAAAATTGAATCGTGCTTTTGAAGGCAGGGGTTTATATTGAAACCGTTCTCCGCTTTCAGTCAGCCCCGCCATGTCAGACGAAAAAGATCCCCAGCAGCCCCCGTCCACCGACCCAGCGCCGCCAGAGCCAGCACCGGCGCGGCCCGACCGGGTCGGCCGCCGGGCACCCGATGACGAGCACCGCGCGCGCGACGCCGCCCCCCGCTACCTGAAGGATAACGATACGCCACTGGCGCTGGCCTGGCGGGTGATCTCGTCGCGCTACCGCTCCATGCGCGACAAGGCCAGCCGCGATTTCATGCGGCGCACCCTGCGCATCGGCATCTCGGCACGCATTTTCCACCCCGAGCCGGGCGCCACTGGCCTGCGCAGCAAGAACCTGCAATACCTGGAAGAGTCGATCGCGCAGTGGGTCATGTCGCGCGACGTGCTGGTGTTCATGATCCCGACGGTCAATACCAACGGTCAGCTACACCCGAGTAACATCACCTTGCGCCACTATGCGCGCCACCTCGACGGCCTGGTGCTGCAGGGCGGCGCCGATGTTTCGCCGCAGACGTATTCCGAGGCGGCCACGCGGCCCGAATGGAACGGCGACCGCGCGCGCGACCTGTACGAACTGGAACTGCTGCACGAATTCGTCGACGCGGGCAAACCCGTGCTGGGCATTTGCCGCGGCTGCCAACTGATCAACGTGGGCTTTGGCGGCACCCTGTACCAGGACATCGCTTCGGACGTGGAAGGCGCCGCCTCGCACGTCAACGACCTGTATGACCGTCACCGCCACACCATCGTCTTCCCGAAAGGCTCGTCGCTGGCGGGCATGTTCCCGAAGGCGGGCGAGGCGCTCGTCAATTCCATCCACCACCAGTCGGTCAAGGACCTGGGGCGCGACGTCACCGTGGAAGCGTATTCGCAAGGGGACAACATCGTCGAAGCCATCCGCTACCAGCGGGCGCGCTTCGTCATGGGCTTGCAGTGGCACCCGGAATTCCATTCGGCGGGCGGCGTCGAGCTGCTCGATTGCACGCCCATCCTCGATAATTTCTTGCGCGCGGCGCGGGAGACGCGGTTTTGAGTGCGCACCTGATGCGCCGGCGCATGGTACTGGCCGGCCTGCTGGCGCTGCCCCTGGCGGGCTTGCGCGCGGCGCCGCGTCCGCACGACGGCCCGCTGGCGTTTGCCTTGACCTCCGCCGCGCGGGCTCGCATGCTCAAGGCGAAGGTGGCGCCGGCCATCGCCGAACAGGTGCTCAAGGCGGCGCGCAAGGATGCGGCGCGGCCCGTGCATCTGATGGCCGAAGTGCGCACGGGCGGCTTGCTGAAGGGCGAGGGCGGGCGCGAGACCAGCCAGCAGGCGCAGGAAGACTGGCGCCAGGCGCGCTTGCAGGCCCTGGCCTGGCGGCTGTCTGGCGAGATGGCGCATTTCGAGGCGGCGCGCCAGCTGCTGCTGGCCTGGAGCGGCAGTTATCAGCCCTCATTCAGTCCCGTGGACGAGACGGAGCTGGCCAGCCTGCTGATGGGCTTTGACCTGGTACAGGAACGCTTGAACGGCGTCGAGCGCGAGCAGGTGCAGGCGTTTTGCCGCACCCTGGCGAACGGGTATCTGAGTGATCCCATCAAGGTGGGCGGCCCGTCCACGGCGCGCAATAACTGGCACAGCCACCGCATCAAGATCGGCACGGCCGCCGCGTATGTCACGGGCGACGCCCTGCTGATCGCGCGCGCGAAGGAGCGCTTCCTGGCGCACGTGCCGCGCAATATCGGCGCTGGCGGCGTGCCCTTCGACTTCGAGCAGCGCGACGCCCTGCACTACACCACCTACAGCCTGGAGCCGCTGCTGACGACGGCTCTGATGGCGCAGGCGCATGGCGACGACTGGTATGGCGCGCCGGAAGCGAAGCGCCTTGCCGAGGCGCTGGCCTGGCTGTCACCGTATGCGCAGGGCAAAAAGACGCACGAGGAATTCGCGAAAAGCGCCGTGCCCTTCGACCGCAAGCGCGTGGCGGCCGGCGAAAAGGGCTTTACGGGGAATTGGGAACCGAAGGGGGCCGCCAATGTGTATTTGCTGGCGGCGCGCTTCGATCCCGCTTACCTGTCCCTGGCGCTGGAATTGCGTCCGCCAGCCTGGGCGCTGGCGCTGTACGGCAACTGATTAAAACTTCGTGCGCAAGGTCAGCATGACATTGCGCGGTTCGCCGTAAAAGCCCGTCTGGAACAGGCCCAGGCCCGTGAAGTACTTTTTACCCGTCAGGTTGTTCACGTTCAGGCTGGCCGTTGTGTTCTTGCTGATTTCGTAGCGGGCCAACAGGTTGACCAGGGCAAAGCCGCCTTGTTCAATGCGCGCATAGTCATTGGCGGCCGGGTTCCAGATATGGCCGTAGAAGCCGCTTTGCCAGTTGACGCCACCTCCCACGATGATTTTATTCAGGCTGGCCGGCAGGCGCCATGTCCCCTGCACGCGCAGCAGGTGCGGCGGCTGCGTCGTTTGCAGCATGGTGGAAAACACTTCCTGTCCATCCTTGTCGCGGATACGCGTATAGGTATAGCCGGCGCTCAGTTTCACATCGTTCAGCACTTCGCCGGTCACTTCCATTTCGAGGCCGCGGCTGGTGACGCCGTCGATGCCTTCATACGCTTCCTCGCCATTGACCTCGCCCACATAGTTGGCCACGTTGCTCTGGCGGATCTGGTACAGCGAGGCGCTGGCGTTGACTTTACCTTCCAGGAATTCGGCTTTCACGCCCGCCTCGAAACCCTTGCCGCGCACGGGGGCGAGGAAGTTGCGGTTCATGTCGCGGTTGCTTTGCGGCGCGAAGATGCTCGTGTAGCTGCCGAAGAGGGAATAGGTTTTGTCCAGGTCATACACGACGCCCGCATACGGCGTGATGACATTGCTTTCGTCGATACGCGAGGTGATGCGCGCTGTGCCGCTGTCGAAGAAGATACGGTCCTGGTCCTGCTTGTAGTTGCTGACGCGCGCGCCGACGATGACGGACAGCGCCTCCAGGGGACGCAGGCGCAGCGCGCCATACAGGCCGCTCTGGCGTGTCTTGTCGTTGTCGTTGCCCAGGCGCGTGAACGCCGGTTCCGCGTACTGGCCGCGCCAGTCGAAGTAGCTGCCTTCCACCGGCGGGTAGACGGATTCGTAGACGGGACCGTCCTGCTTCGCGCTGGAGTGGGAATAGCCGATCATCGCTTCGTGGCGGCGGCCGAAGGCCGTAAATGGTCCGCTGGCGTCCACGTTGACGGTGGTCTGGCGGCGGTCACCCTTGTATTTTCCCATGAAGAAGTAGGCGCCTTCGCCCGTGACGGGATCGGGATTGCCGCCGCTGGCCGAACCGAGCACGCTGTCATGCTTGCTGCGCAGCTGGTTGGCGCTCAATTTCAGTTTCCACTCGTTGGCGAACGTATGTTCGAGCGACGAGAACAGCGTGGTGTTCTGCATGTCGCGGCGGCTCCAGTCCGTGGCCGGGTTCCACGAGGTGGGGAAATCCGTGCGCGAGCCGTCGGCCAGCAGCACGGGGAAACCGGTCCAGGTCGAGCCGCGCGGCTTGTAGTCCTGGTGCGTGAAGCCGGCCGTCAGCAGGGTGACGGGCGTCAGGTCCGCCTCGATGATGCCGTAGGCGACGGATTTCTGCTGCGTGTAGCGGTCCAGGTGGGAATGCTTGTCCTGGTAGGCGCCCACCAGGCGGCCGCGCACCGTGCGGCTGGCATTGAGCGGGCCGGAAACATCGGCTTCGCCGCGGTAGTTATCCCACGATCCCGCGCCCAGGGTGGCCGAGCCTTCGAAGGCTGCAGTAGGGCGCTTGCGCACCATGTTGACGGTGGCCGACGGGTCGCCCGAGCCGCTCATCAAGCCCGTTGCACCCTTGAGCACTTCGATGCGGTCGTAGATGGCCATGTCGCTGTTCGTCGTGCCCCAGTCGTAGACGCCGTCATAGATGGCCGACACGCCGTCATACTGGAAATTGGTGACGGCAAAGCCGCGTGCCCAGAAGCTCCAGCGGTCGCTGTCATAGTTTTGCACGTTGACGCCATTGACGTTCTTCATGACATCGGAGACGGCATTGCTGTTCTGGTCATCCATCTGCTGGCGCGTGACGATGGTCAGCGATTGCGGCGTTTCGCGCTGCGTCAGGGCCAGGCCCGTAGCGCCGCTGGCGGGGCCTCCCGTATAGCTGCCCGTGCCGCTGGTGACGGCGCTGCGTTCGGCTGCCGCCACCACGGTGACGCCGCCCATGACGGCCACGCCGCGGCTGTCCGCCGAAGGGGCGCCGGCGCTGGCGGGGATTTTCTGCAGCAGGTAGCCGCCATTCGCCTGCGGCACGGCTTGCAGGCCGCTGCCGGCCAGCAGCACGCGGAAACCATCGTGCACGCCATAGCTGCCTTGCAGGCCGGCGCTGCGCAAGCCCTGCGTGGCCTCGCTGGAGAACGACAATAAAATGGCGCTGTCGCTGCCGAAGCGCGTCAGCACGTCGCCGAGCGTACCGGCGGGAATGCTGTAGGTGCGCACTTGCCGGGTTTGCGCCTGGGCCGATGCCGGCAGGGCCAGGGCCATGCCGATCTGCGACAGGGCGCAGGCGAGGACGGTGCGGGTAAGGAGGGAACGCGAAGCGTGGTGCATGGAATAAAACCTTTCGTGGATGCGCAAGATGGAGACTGCCTATCTTCCAGGTCACGCAAGCACGGCGAAACAGCTCACTTTGCAGAAAATATTTTTCAGCGGGCCGCCAGTTCTATCCTGACGACTTGATGGCCCCAGAAGCGCGTGACGGTATGGCGCCGCAGCTGCAGGCTGGCGCCGACGGCGTCGAGGATGGCATCGACATCGGCCAGCGGGTAGGAGCCGGAGACGCGCAGGCCGGCGATGGCGGGCGCGCAGCTCAATGGATGGTCGCTGTAGCGCGACAGCTCGGCGAGGAAATCGGCCAGGCGCATGTCGCGCGCCACCAGCATGCCATTGAGCCACGCGCCGCCATACGGCGCCAGGGCCTGGCGGTGCACGCCCGTGCCGTCGAAATGGGCGCCTTCGCCGGGACGCAGCACCAGGCGCTGCGCGCCATCATCGGCCAGCACGGCGACGGCCCCTTCGAGCACGCCGGCGCTGGCGTATTGCTCGTGCAGGCGCACGGTGAAACGCGTGCCCAGCGCCTGCAGGCTGCCATGCGGCGTGTCGACGAAGAAGGGGCGCTGCGCCGCATCCTTGCCGGTGGCGATAAAGATTTCACCGGCCAGCAGTTCGATGCGGCGCCATGCGCCGTCGTAAGCGATATTCACGGCGCTATTGGTATTGAGCGCGAGCTGCGTGCCATCATCGAGGGTCACCACGCGGCGCTGGTTGACGGCCGTGCGGTAGTCGGCCATCCAGCCGCGCCATGGGCTGCGGCGTTCGAACGCATACAGCGAGGCACCGCAGGCCAGCAGCAGTGCCAGGGTCTTGACGGCGTGGCGGCGCGGCGCGTTCGCTTGCACGCAGGCGCGCAGCAGGGTCGCGTGCACGGCGGACGGCAGGTGTTCGTGCTGCGTTTGCAGCTGCTGCCACGCTTGCGTGGCGCTGCCGGCGCGCTGCAGATGGCGTTTCACGGTGGCCAGCGAGATGCCGAGCTGGCGCGCGATGTCTTCCTGCGGCAGTTCGTCGAGCTGGCGGAGTAAAAAAGCCCGTTTCACGGGAGGCGGCAAGCCGTCGAGCATGCGGTCGAGTTCAAACACGGTGGCCAGCAGTAGCGCCCGATCCTCGGGCGACGGCGCATGCAGGGGCGGCAGCTGCGCCAGCACGTCGAGATAAGCCTGTTCCAGTTTCTGGCGGCGGTAATGGTTGAACAGCACGCGCTGGGCGACGGTGGCGAGAAAGGCGCGCGGTTCGCGCGCGGCGACGGCGTCTTCGCGGTCGAGCAGGCGCATGAAGGTGTCCTGCGCCACATCGGCCGCGCACGCCGTGCTGCCCAGCTTCTTGCGCAGCCAGCCCTGCAGCCAGCCGTGGTGGTCGGCATACAGTGTCGTGATGTCCTGGCGTTGTAACGGCTTTGCCAGCGGCATCGCATTCCCCTTGCAAGCGTGACCGGGCCAGCCAGATCAATTTAGTTAATAGGAATCATTCTCAACTATTGTAGCAAGCGGGGGATAAGGTGTAAATGTGGGGTGTGGTTTTTTAGCGCGTTGCTGGCGTTGTTTAAACCCCAGAAGCAAGATCTGGGGTCGGACCCTGCAGGGTCCGACCCCGGAAGTTCAGGTGTTGGGTTGGACGGGCTAGTCCTTAGTAGTTCATCGGCTCGCCCCGGAAACACCGGATCGCCGAATCGACCATGCCCTCGGCGCTGCCCTGCAAACTGTGCTGCTTGCGCAGGTATTGCGCGTCGCTCCATTGCTTGGCCACGTCCGACAGGTGTTTCAGGGCCGGCGTGCTGCCCAGCGCCTCGGCATGCGGTTCCATCTTGCGCAGCGTCGTCATGATGTCTTCGCGCAGCGACATCGTCTCGTAGGTTTTCGGATGCGTGATGGCGCCATCGAGGCCGAAGCGGCAAGCCTGGAAGCGGTTGTAGTTATATACGAGGTAATCGTCTTCGACCGGCGGCACTTCCTTGCGTTCGAGCAGGTAGCGGCACAGGGCCTGCAGGTAGGCGGCCAGTGCGGCGGCACGCTCCACCGTCAGCGGCGTGTCGCACACGCGCAGTTCGATGGTGCCGAATTCCGGCTTGGGACGGATATCCCAGTAAAAGTCCTTCATGCTCTTGATGATGCCCGTGTTCTCCATCTTGGCGAAATACTCGTTGGAGAACTGGTCCCAGCTCAGGGTGAACGGCGCGCGCCCGCTCATGGGAAACGCGAACACGGAGTTCAGACGGGCCGAGTCGAACAGGGTGTCGCGCCCCTGCACGTAGGGCGAGGAAGCCGACAGGGCGATGAAGTGGGGGATGTAGCGGTTCAGCGAATGCAGCAGGAACATGGCGTCATCGCCCGAGGCGCAGCCGATGTGCACGTGCTGGCCGAAGATG
This sequence comes from Janthinobacterium sp. GMG2, assembly GCF_033949445.1. Classification (NCBI taxonomy): domain Bacteria; kingdom Pseudomonadati; phylum Pseudomonadota; class Betaproteobacteria; order Burkholderiales; family Oxalobacteraceae; genus Janthinobacterium; species Janthinobacterium sp. GMG2. The sequence goes on from NZ_JAXAWA010000001.1 coordinate 470,621, forward strand.
GTGAACTGCTTGGCCAGGTAGCCGTACAGCTCCGAAATCTCCTGGAAGCGGGGCTTGGAAAAGATCTTTTGCGACGACCATTGCTGGAACGGGTGCGTGCCGCCGCCCGCGATGCCGATATTGAGCTTGTCGCCGGCCGTGATCAAGGTGTCGCGGATTTCCTGCAACTGCGCCAGCAGGGGGCCGTGATGCGTGTGCACGCTCGAGTTAATCTCGATCATGCTCTCGGTGATTTCCGGCGTGACGTTGCCGGGAAACGGTTTCTTGTTCAGCAGATGCAGCAGGTCGGGGCTGGCGGCCGTCAAGTCATAGTCCGACAGGTTCACCAGTTGCAGTTCGAGTTCGACGCCGAAGGTCAGCGCGGCCGATTGGCCAAAGGGTTCCAGTGGCATTTAGCGCTCCTTGATTTCATGGGTTTCTTTGGCCAGCATCAGCACGCGCTGCACCAGCACGGGGCCGACCAGTTCCAGGCCCAAGGTGATGGCGGCCAGGGCGTTCAATTCGTCGCCGAAGTTCACGCCGTGCTGGCGCGCGTGTTCGAGCAGCAGGATGATGAAGACGGAAACGGGCGTCAGCGCCACGCCCGTCAGCACGCCCTTGCGCCAGGAAATGCCGCTCACGTGCGAAAACGCGGCCACGCCGGCGACCTTCGTCAGCAAGCGTCCGCCGACGACGGCCAGGGCCAGGCCCGCTCCGGCCGTCACGCTGGCCCATTCCAGGGTCGAGGCGGCATACACGAACAGCAGCACCGTCAGCAGCTCGCCCATGGCGCCGAAATTGCGCTGCGCCTGGCTGAAGGCGACCCTGCGGTGGCGCGCCACCAGGCCGAAAGTGAGGGTGGCCAGCAGCGGCGACAGGCTGGTGGTGTAGGTCAGGGCGACGAGCAGCATCACCGACAGCGCGAACGCCACGGTGGCGTCTTGCGCCATATTGCCCAGGCGGCGCAGCATGGCCGGCACGACGATACCGAAGACGGTACCGGCGGCCACCGAGGCGGCCAGCACGGCGGCGCTGCTGCTGCTCGCCTCGATCAAATCGGTGGAGCTCTGGAACATCCAGAAGCCGACGATGATGTTGAACGTGAAGACGGCCAGCACGCAATTCAAGGCCGTGAGGTGGACGATGCGTTCCGTGACCTGGCCCGAGCTGCGTTCCTCGTTGATGACGCGCATGATGGTGGCCGGCGAAGTGGACATGGCCAGCGACGCGAGCAGCAGCGCCGTCATCGAAGTGCTGCCGAATTCGATGCCGATGAAGTAGACGACGGCAAAGGTCAGCAGGGATTCGACCAGGCCCGTGACGGCGATCCACGGGTTGTTCTTCAGCCAGCGCAGGTTGATGCGGTAGCCCACCTCGAACAGGATCAGGCCGAAGGCCACGTCGGCCAGCACCAGCATGGGGCCGGCGTCCGTCTGCGGCAGGATGCCCACCTGCGTCTGCGCGAGGACGAAACCGATCACGCCGTAAAAACTGATGCGCGGCAGGCCCGTCCAGCGGTGGCCGAATTCGCCCACTACCCAGGCCAGGGTAATGGCGAACGGCCAGGACAGGTCGGCGGCGATCGAGATCAGACTTTGCATGCTCATTCCTTTGAAAATGGCGCTGGCACCGGCCGGCAGCACGGGGGCTGGCGCGGCAATGTCGTGGTGCAGCGATGGTGCATTGTTTGCGCAGAGCGATGCGCCGATTCTACCGGAGCAGAAGGCGCGCACGATGTGCGCAATCGAACAGTGTCGCGGCCATGGCGGCCGCGCACAGGATGCAGCAGGGTAGGGCAGGACTGGTACCAGCGTATGGTACCCGCCCGCGGCGGAGATGCTCCGCACGGTAGTGCCGTGTCGCAGTGTACGGCATGGCGGCCCCCTGCCGCCATGGACTTTTTGTTAGGCGCTTTTATTTACTGAGCAGGCGCATGCCCCGCTCCAGCCCGTCGATCGACAGGGGGAACATGCGGTTGTTCATCAACTGCCGCATCACGCCGATCGACTGGCGGTACTGCCACAAGCCCTCGGACTCTGGATTGAGCCAGATGAATTTCGGGAACGCCTGGGTAAAGCGCGCCAGCCACGTCGACCCCGCTTCCTCGTTGTTGTACTCGACGCTGCCGCCCGGCTGCAGGATTTCATAGGGACTCATGGTGGCGTCGCCGACGAAGATCAGTTTGGTGTCGGGCGGGTATTTGCGCAGCACGTCCCAGGTGGGAAAACGCTCGGCGTTGCGGCGCCGGTTGTTCTTCCACAAATAGTCGTAGACGCAGTTATGGAAGTAAAAGAACTCCATGTTCTTGAATTCCGTCTTCGCCGCCGAGAACAGTTCCTCGGTGCGCTCGATATGGTCGTCCATGCTGCCGCCCACATCCAACAGCATCAGCACCTTGATGCGGTTCTTGCGCTCGGGCCGCATCCTGATGTCGAGGTAGCCCGCGTTGTTCGCCGTGGCGGCAATGGTGGCGTCCAGCGCCAGTTCGTCTTCCGCGCCTTCGCGCGCGAACTTGCGCAGGCGGCGTAGCGCCACCTTGATGTTGCGCGTGCCCAGTTCGCGCTCGCCGTCGTAATCCTTGTAGCTGCGCGCTTCCCACACTTTCACGGCCGTGCGGTTGCCGCCCTTGCCGCCGATGCGGATGCCTTCCGGATTCGTGCCGCCATTGCCGAACGGCGACGTGCCACCCGTGCCTATCCACTTGCTGCCGCCTTCGTGGCGCTCCTTCTGCTCCTTCAGCAGCTCGTTCAGGCGGTCCATCAGTTTGTCGTAGCCGAATTTCTCCAGCTGCGCCTTCTGCTCCTCGGACAGCTCGCGCTGCATGCGCTTGAGCAGCCAGTCGAGCGGAATCGCCGCGTTCGTGTCGAAGGCCGCGTTGACGCCCTTGAAATACTGGGCAAACGCGCGGTCGAACTTGTCGAAATGGGCTTCATCCTTGACCAGGGTCAGGCGCGACAGATAGTAAAAATCATCCATCGAAGCGTCGATGACGTTCTTTTGCAGCGCCTCGAGCAAGGTCAGAAATTCCTTGATCGAGACGGGAATCTTCGCGTCCTTGAGCGTGAAGAAGAAATCGATCAGCATGGCGACCGCTCTCCCGCGCGCGGCAGTGCGGCGATGGGGCGCTGCGCCAGCTTGTAGCGCAGATGGGCGGCAATCTCGGGCCACTCGCCGCGCGTGATGCTGTACATGACGGTGTCGCGCACGGTGCCGTCGCGGCGCAGCGCATGGTGGCGCAGCACGCCATCCTTTTTCGCGCCCAGGCGTTCGATGGCCGCCTGCGAGGCGTGGTTGAAATTATCGGTGCGCAGGCCCACCAGCGCGCAGCCGAGCGTGTCGAAGGCGTGCGCCAGCAGCAGCAATTTGCAGGTGGTGTTGACGTGGCTGCGCTGGCAGCGCTTCGCATACCAGGTGTAGCCGATTTCCAGGCGCCCGATGGCCGGCACCACGTCGTGGTAGCTGGTGGTGCCGAGCACCTCGCCGCTGGCCGCGTCGACGACGGCAAAGGCGAAGCGCGTGGGGCGCATCTCGATGCCCTTGAAAATGTACTGGTCCACCTGGTCCGGCTCGGGCACGGAGGTGACGCGCAGATTCCACAGTTCGCCATCCATGGCCGCCGCGCGCAGGCCGGCCGCATGGTGCGGCGCCAGCGCTTCGAGGCGGATGCCGTGCAGTTCCAGGGGGACGAAGACCTTGTCGGGGCTGATGTCGTTCACCGGCGCTCCTTAGCGGTTGGTGCGCGACATGAACATCAGGCGCTCGAACAGGTGCACGTCCTGCTCGTTCTTCAGCAGCGCCCCGTGCAGCGGCGGCACGACGGCCTTGTTGTCCTTGCTGCGCAAGGCTTCGGCCGGAATGTCCTCGGCCAGCAGGAGTTTCAGCCAGTCGAGGAATTCCGACGTCGACGGTTTTTTCTTCAGGCCCGGCACGTCGCGCACTTCATAGAAGGTTTGCAGCGCCTGCGCCAGCAATTCCTGTTTCAGGTGCGGGTAGTGGACGGCGACGATCTGCTCCATCGTGTCCTTGTCCGGGAATTTGATGTAGTGGAAGAAGCAGCGGCGCAAAAAGGCGTCCGGCAATTCCTTCTCGTTGTTCGATGTGATGATGACGAGCGGACGGTGGCGCGCCGTGACCATTTCGCGCGTTTCATACACATAGAATTCCATGCGGTCCAGTTCGCGCAGCAGGTCGTTCGGGAATTCGATGTCGGCCTTGTCGATTTCATCGATCAAGAGCACCACCGGTTCGGGCGCCGTGAAGGCCTGCCACAGCACGCCCTTGACGATGTAGTTCTGGATGTCGCGCACGCGCTCGTCGCCGAGCTGCGAATCGCGCAGGCGCGAGACGGCGTCGTATTCGTACAGGCCCTGCTGCGCCTTGGTGGTCGATTTGATATGCCATTGCATCAGCGGCATGTTCAGCGCGGCGGCCACTTCCTCGGCCAGCATGGTCTTGCCCGTGCCCGGTTCTCCCTTGATCAGCAGCGGGCGTTGCAGGGTCAGCGCCGCATTCACGGCCAGTTTCAGGTCGGCGGTGGCGACATAGCTGTCGGAACCTTCGAAGCGTTGGCCTTGCTGGGTGTGCTGTGCTTGCATGAGCGGTCTGCCAAAGTGGGGAAATGGTGAGTATAAACAGAACTGTGGCCTAGCGTCACGCGGACGGCCTGTGCCTGCGTGCCTACAATGCGGGTTTTATAGGTGGACTTGCAAGAATATCTTGGCTAGAATCGGCAAGCAGCAGATTAATTGGCAACCTTAATTGTCAACACATAAAATCAAAAAAAACCAGCTCTGGCGTTTCTCCGATTACCTTTGTTCACATTGCCACTATGAAAAAAATATTTGCACTTCTCGTGCTTGCCGGCATAGCAAATGCCGTCACAGCGGCTGACATTGTAGGAAACGCCAAGGCAGCCCCTGCCAAGGTGGAAATGTGTATCGGCTGCCACGGCATTCCCGGTTACAAGGCAACCTTCCCTGAAGTATTCCAGGTGCCGATGATCGGCGGCCAGCCGGCAAAATATATCGAGAATGCGCTGCAAGCCTACAAGAAGGGCGACCGCAAGCACCCCAGCATGAAGGGCATCGCCAGCAGCCTGTCGGACCAGGATATCGCCGATGTCGCCGCGTATTATGCGCAACAAGCCAAGACGAACTGAGGACCAGCCTGATGAAAAAACTACTCGCCGCCCTCGTTTGCGCCACCGTCTCGTTTTCCGCCAGCGCCGCCGGCAATATCAATACAGGCAAGGCCCTGGCCGAAAAATACAGCTGCGCCACCTGCCACGGCAAGGATTACAGTTCGCCCATCGACCCGTCGTACCCAAAACTGGCGGGCCAGCACAAGGATTACCTGGAACATGCGTTGACCGCGTATAAACGGGGCGACAAGGCCAACGGCCGCAACAACGCCATCATGACGGGCCAGGTAAAACCGCTGAGCAACCAGGACATCAAGGACCTGGCCGCTTACCTGCACAGCTTGCCGAGCAGCCTGGTCACTCATCGCTGAGCGGTAACGCCGGCTCAGGCTTTCAAGCCGACGCGGCGCGCCAGCTTGTGCAAGTTACTGGCGTCGAGCCCCAACTGGCGCGCCGCAGCGGCCCAGTTATCCTGATGCAGGACCAGCGCTTGCCGGATGGCCTGGCGCTGGCTCGCTTCCACGATCTGATGCATCGATAGCAGCGGCGCCGCCGGCGTGCCGCACGCGGCTGGCGCCAGCGGCGGCGCGTCCGTGCCGGCCGGCGCTTCCAGCGCATCGAGATCGAGCATATCCGTTTCCAGGGTCACGATGTCCTTGCGGTCCGCGCCGCGTATCACGGCTTTCAGCGCGGCCCGGCTGATCACATGTTCCAATTCGCGCACATTGCCCGGCCAACGGTAATGGCACAAGGCGTTTTCCGCCGCGGCGGACAGGCGCAGGCTGCGCAAGCCCAGGCGCGCGCGGTTCAGTTCCAGGAAACCCCCGGCCAGCAGCAGCACGTCATTGCCCCGCTCGCGCAGCGGCGGAATCGGCACGGGATACACGGATAAACGGTGATACAGGTCGGCGCGGAACGAGCCGTCGCGCACATGTTCGCGCAAGCTGCGGTTGGTGGCGGCGATCACGCGTACGTTGACCCGGCGCGGCCGGTCCGCGCCCAGGCGCTGGATTTCGCCATTTTGCAAGGTGCGCAGCAGCTTGGCCTGTATCGACAATGGCAATTCGCCCACTTCATCGAGAAACAGGGTACCCCCTTCGGCCGCCTCGAAACGCCCGGGCCTGTCGCTGACGGCGCCGGAAAACGCACCGCGCACATGGCCGAATAATTCGCTTTCTGCTAAGGATTCCGGCAAGGCCGCGCAATTGACGTGGATCAAAGGCTTGCCCGCGCGGCGCGACAGCCGGTGCAGGCGGTGCGCGCACAATTCCTTGCCCACGCCCGTCTCTCCCAGCAGCAGCACGGGCAGTTCGGAATCGGCCACCACCTGCAATTCGTGCAGCAAGTGCGTGATGGCGCTGCTCTGGCCCACGAAATCGTGTTCCTCGCGCGGCGCTTGGGCATCGGCCAGCATGGCGCCGCCCGACAGGCGCAGGGCGCGGATTTCCGTTTCCAGCCGCGTGACGCGCACGGCCGCCTCAATGGCGCAGGCCAGTTCGCCCAGGTCGCGCTGCGCCTGCGTATCGAAGGTGCCCACCTGCAGCGCGTCGAGCGTGATCACGCCCCAGCGTTCGCCTTCCAGGTCCAGCGCCATGCCCATGCAGTCGTGCACGGGCAGCGGCTCGCCGGCCCGCTCGGCGATCAGGCCATCGTAGGGATCGGGCAGCGAGCTGTCGTGATGGAAGCACAGCACGCCGCGCCGCTGCAGGATGGCGGCCAGGCGCGGATGGTCGGCGACGGCGAAGCGGCGTCCCAGCGCGTCGTTGGCCAGGCCGGCCATCGCCACGGGGCGCAAATGCTCGCCATCGAGCTTGAGCAAGGCCACGGCCTCGCAGCCGAAGTGGGCGCGCAGGCTGCCGACGAGGCGCTGCAGGCGCACGGCCACGGGCAGGTCGGCGACCAGGTCGGTGAGTAACAGCAGGTGGATGGCGGTGGTGGTCATAAGTACCATGCAGGGTACAACGGACCATGCTTGAACAGGGTCATATCGACCCTGCATTTTTCAAATCGTTGATTTAAAACAAGTTTTTCCTGGCACACGGATTGCCTAGGTAAGGGTGCCGAACCGGCATACAAGACCAAGGAAAGCTTGATGAAAACGACTCCCTCCCTCCGCGCCATCGCCGCCGCCGTCTGCGTACTGGCCATGCCCCTGTCCGTGCAAGCCCAGGTGAGCCTCCCTGCCAGCGCCGCCGCCACCGCCGCCAAACCGGCCGTCGCCGCGGTCAAGCGCTATGAACTGCAAACCAATATCGTCGACGGCAAGATGGTGTTCATCGACGCCAAGGGCCAGGTCAACCCCGTGCTGGCGGCCAAGGTGGGCGACACGGTGGAACTGGTGCTGAAAAGCGGCGAAGGCGCCGAGCACGATCTGCTGATCCCGGAACTGAATGTGGCCTCGGCCAAGTTCAGCGCCAACAGCGGCAGCACCACCGTACGCTTCAAGGTCACGCGCGCCGGCACGTTCACCTATTACTGCTCGATCCCCGGCCATCGCCAGATCGGCATGGAAGGCAAGCTGGAAGTGAGCGGTACCTCGCTGGCCGAAGCCGGAGCGCCGAAGGCTGCTGGCACCGGCAGCGCTGCCAGCGAATCGAGCCAGGCCGCGGCGCTGGCCCTGTACACGCCCGCGCCATCGCCGATGCGCGGCCCCGATCCCTCGGCCGTCAACGTGGCGGCCAACCCCGCCTCCGTACCGACCGCCATCGGCGCGCGTGCGCCGCAAACCCTGAAATACAGGATGGAGACGGTGGAATTGCCGGGCAAGCTCGATGACGGCACCAGTTTTACCTACTGGACCTTCAACCGCCAGGTGCCCGGCCCCATGCTGCGCGCGAAGGTGGGTGACACGGTGGAACTGACCCTGTTCAACGCCAAGGACAGCAAGATGATCCACTCGATCGACTTGCATGCCGTGACGGGTGGCCATGGCGGCGGACAGCACACGCAGGTGGCGCCTGGCCAGGAAAAAACCGTCACCTTCAAGGCGCTCAATCCCGGCCTGTTCGTGTACCACTGCGCCACGCCGCTGGTGCCGCAGCATATCGCGGCCGGCATGTACGGCATGATCCTGGTCGAACCGGAAGGCGGCCTGTCAAAAGTCGACCGCGAGTATTACGTGATGCAGGGCGAGATGTACACGGGCCGTCCGCACGGCGCACCCGTGCACCAGGAAGCGAACCTGGAAAAAATGGCCAATGAGCTGCCCGACTACTACGTCTTCAACGGCGAAGTGGGCGCCCTGAGCAAAACGCACAAACTGCAGGCGAAAGTCGGCGAGACGGTGCGCATCTATTTCGGCGTCGGCGGCCCGAACAAGATTTCATCGTTCCACATCATCGGCGAGATCTTCGACAAGGTGTACAGCGAAGGCTCGATCAGCAGCCCGAAACACGACGTGCAAACCACCCTGGTGGCACCGGGCGGCGCGACCATCGTCGAACTCAAGGTACAGCATCCTGGCAGCTATCTGCTGGTCGACCATGCGCTGTCGCGCGCAGGCAAGGGCGCCGTGGGCGTGCTGGAAGTGACTGGCGAACCCGTGCCCGGCGTCTATCACGCTGGCGCCCATCAATAAACCCCATTCATCCTCAAGGAACCATTATGGAAATGATCGACCAATCCCTGGGCCAGCTGGCCCGCCGCATCCCTGGCGCCACGCGCCTGTTCGATGCCCACCGCCTGGATTTCTGCTGCGGCGGCAACAAGACCCTGCGCGCGGCGGCCGAAGCGGCCGGCGTGGACACGGCGCCCATCGTCAAGGAACTGCAAGTGCTGGCAGGACGGACTGACGCCAGCGGCGAGCGTGACTGGCAGGAAGCTTCGGCCACCGAGCTGGTGGAACACATCCTGTCGCGCTACCACGCCGTGCACCGCGAGCAGCTGCCCGAGCTGATACGCCTGGCGCGCAAGGTCGAGCAGGTGCATGGCGACCGCGCCGACTGTCCGCACGGGCTGGCGGAACACCTGTCGGCCATGGCGCAGGAACTGGAAAGCCATATGCGCAAGGAAGAAGACGTGCTGTTCCCCATGATAGTGCGTGGCCAGGGCCCCCGGGCCGGCGCGCCCATCAACGTGATGCGCATGGAGCATGACGACCATGGCGTGGCCTTGCGCGCGATGGAGGAAATGACGAACGACATCACCGCGCCGGCCGGCGCCTGCACCACCTGGCGCGCGCTGTACACAGGCTTGCGCACCTTCCGCGAAGACCTAATGGCGCACATCCATACTGAAAACAATATCCTGTTCGAGCGCTTTGCGCCGGCCGTGGTGCACTGACAAAGGAAAGACCCATGGGTCCCTACAAAAAACTCTGGTTCACCCTGATCGGTGTGCTGATCGTGACGTTTTCGCTGCTCGGCTACTACGGCGCCGAAGTGTACCGGCAGGCGCCGCCCATCCCCGCGCAAGTGCTGGCGCAGGATGGCCGGCAACTGTTCGACCGCGAGGGCATCCTCGATGGCCAGACGGCCTGGCAATCGGCCGGCGGCATGCAGCTCGGCTCCATCTGGGGCCACGGCGCCTACCAGGCGCCCGACTGGACGGCCGACTGGCTGCACCGCGAACTGACGGCCTGGCTGGAACTGGCCGCGCAAGAGCAGCATGGCAAGGCGTACGCGGCGCTCGACGGCCCCGCGCAGGCGGCGCTGCGCGAAGCGCTCAAGCTCGAATACCGCGGCAACCGCACCGATGATGCGCAAGTGCTGCGCCTGTCGCCGCGCCGCGTGCAAGCGATCGCCAACACGGCCCACTATTACGACCAGCTGTTCTCCGACGCGCCGGCGCTGCAAAAAAGCCGCGAGCATTTCGCCATGAAGGAAAACACCCTGCCCAGCGCCGAGCGGCGCGCGCAGATGACGCAGTTCTTCTTCTGGACGGCATGGGCCGCCGCGACCGAGCGTCCTGGCCAGAAAGTGACCTATACGAACAACTGGCCGCATGAACCGCTGATCGGCAACCAGCCCAGCGGCGAAAACCTCGTCTGGTCGGTTGCCAGCGTGGTGGTGCTGCTGGCCGGCGTGGGCTTCCTCGTCTGGGGCTGGGCCTTCTTGCGCGACCATGACGAAGCGCTGCCGGCGGCCGGTCCGCGCGACCCGCTCACCACGTTCGCGCTGACGCCTTCGCAGCGGGGACTGGGAAAATATCTGTTCCTGGTCGTGGCGCTGTTCATCTTCCAGGTCTTCATCGGCGGCTTCACGGCGCACTACACGGTGGAAGGGCAGCAGTTCTACGGCATCGACGTGTCGCGCTGGTTCCCGTATGCGCTCACGCGCACCTGGCATATCCAGGCCGCGCTGTTCTGGATCGCCACGGGCTTCCTGGCGGCCGGCCTGTTCCTCGCGCCCCTGATCAATGGCGGCAAGGACCCCAAGTGGCAGCGCCTCGGTGTCGACGTGCTGTTCTGGGCCCTCGTCGCCGTGGTGGTCGGCTCCTTCATCGGCAACTACCTGGCCATTGCGCAAGTGATGCCGCCCGAGTGGAATTTCTGGCTCGGTCACCAGGGTTATGAATATGTGGACCTGGGACGCTTGTGGCAGATCGGTAAATACATCGGCATCCTGCTGTGGCTCGTGCTGATGCTGCGCGGTGTCGTGCCGGCCCTGCGCAAGCCGGGCGGCGACAAGAATTTGCTGGCGCTCTTGACCGCATCCGTGGGCGCCATCGGCCTGTTCTACGGCGCCGGCCTGTTCTACGGCGAGCGCACGCACCTGTCCGTGATGGAGTACTGGCGCTGGTGGGTGGTGCATCTGTGGGTGGAAGGCTTCTTTGAAGTCTTCGCCACGACGGCGCTGGCCTTCATCTTCTCGACCCTGGGCCTGGTGTCGGTGCGCATGGCCACGGCGGCCAGCCTGGCCTCTGCCTCGCTGTTCATGCTGGGCGGGATACCCGGTACTTTCCACCACCTGTACTTCGCCGGCACCACCACGCCCGTGATGGCCATCGGCGCGAGCTTCAGCGCGCTGGAAGTGGTGCCGCTGATCGTGCTGGGACACGAAGCGTGGGAAAACTGGCGTCTGAAGGAACGCGCGCCATGGATGGAAAACCTGCGCTGGCCTCTGATGTGCTTTGTCGCCGTCGCCTTCTGGAACATGCTGGGCGCTGGCGTGCTGGGCTTCATGATCAATCCGCCCGTCGCCCTGTACTACATCCAGGGCCTGAACACGACCCCCGTGCATGCGCATGCTGCGCTGTTCGGCGTGTACGGTTTCCTGGCGCTGGGCTTTACCTTGCTGGTGCTGCGCTATCTGCGTCCCGACTACCGCTTCAGCCCTGCCTTGATGAAGACGGCGTTCTGGGGCTTGAACGTGGGCCTGGTCCTGATGATCTTTACCAGCTTGCTGCCGATTGGCATCATCCAGTTCCACGCCAGCGTGACGGAAGGCCTGTGGTATGCGCGCAGCGAAGCATTCATGCAGCAGCCGCTGCTGCAGAACCTGCGCTGGATACGCACCTTTGGCGACGTGGTCTTCATCGGCGGCGCCATCGCCATGGCGCTGCAGGTGGTGCTGGGGTTGATGGGCAAGGCGAAGGTACCCGCGCTGCCACAGGCGGTACGGCCAGCCTGATCGGTTGCTGCACCGCCGAGTGTTGTTGATCGCTCTCCCGAAGCCGTGCTAGCCACGGCTTTTTTCATACAGGGCCAGGAAGACGAGGCCGGCAACCAGCGGGATATTTTTCGTCAGCGGCCCGAAAGGGTGTATCAGGAATTCCGGCAGGAAGACGGCGATCACCAGTGTATAGCCGGCCACCAGCGCGCACTGCGTCCACCATAGCAACGGCCTGGCATGGAACAGCGAGGCGATGCCCATGGCCAGGTCGGCCAGGCAGGAGGCGGCAAACACGTGTTCCGTATGCAGCGTGATGCCGCTGCGGCGCAGCCATGCGAGCGATTCGGCATGCGGATACAGATACCAGGACACAAACGCCGTCCATAGCCAGATAAAGGCCATGCCGAGGCGCATGGCCCAGTATAGCCCTTGCAGTTTGGCTGGCGTCATGGCGCGGGCTTGGCAACCATCAGCCAGTAGACCAGCATGAGCGCGGCAAATGCGGGCGCGCCAAGCCAGAACCAGCAGCGCGCATACAACCAGTACAGGCGCGGCAGCGGTGTGCCCGTGTCGTCAGCCAGGCGGGCCAGGCTGCGCATGCGGATCTGCAGCCATACCACGGGTAGCCAGCAGGCGCCGGCCACCGCATACAGCAGCATCGAGGCGAGGACCCAGCCGGACAGAATCGGATAGCCGGCCAGGTGCGCCAGGGCCAGTCCGGACAGCGGCTGGACAATGACGGCCGGCGTGGTGAACAGCCAGTCGGCCAGCACGGTCTTTTCGGCCGACAGGCGGATCGTACGCACCTCGCCACCCCGGTCGTTGATCCACTTGAAGAAAGCGATGCCGATGCCGGTGCCAAACAGGATGGTGGCGCTGAGGATATGCAGCCATTTGACGAACAGGTACCAGCTCATGCCGGTACCTCGGTCACGTCATGGCCTTGCAGCGCGGCCAGGTAATTTTCCACCGTGAGCAGGCCGACGCAGGGCATTGCGCCGCGCGGTAGCGGCACGCCACCGGTGCTGGCGCTGGCCAACCGGTTCGCCAGCGCGATCGACGCGCCGCACGGGATATGCGGGCCGTGGTTTTGCGCCGCCAGCAATTGCCAGGTCAGCGTCAGCGGCAGGCCATCGAGTCCCGTGCCTTCCAGCGTCACGAACATCGCGCCTTTGTCGCTGACCACCGGTTCCACCCATTGGCTGATGGCGTGCAATGGCCTGACCAGTGGCAGCAGGCTGCGCAACAGGCCCAGGCGCACCAGTTGCGCGGCGGCCCAGACGAACAGATGGCCGGGCGCACCGGCAAAACCGGCGTGAAAAGTGACGGTCTCGAGGCCCGGATAGCGTTGCGGGAACAGCGCCAGGTCGGGCACGTCGCAGCTGCCCAGCAAGCGCCCTCCCACGGGCGCGGCAAAGCGGTGGCGTTTCAGGTCGAGCCAGCCGTGCGTGGTCTGCTGGCTGCCGGCAACCAGGCGCTGGAACGGTTTGCCACAGTACGAGAAGATGCCTGCCATGGTGGCGATACCCGGCGCGCGGGCGCCGGAGGCGATGCCGTGGCGGATCGATGTGAGCTGGCGAAAGCGCGGCAGGTAGCGGTCCACCACGGCCGAGGACAGCGCTGGCAGCGAGCTGGCGCCGCTGGTGACGAACACGCCGCGCTGGCGCGCGAAGTCGTCGAGGCTGACGATGCCGGCGACAAAATCGCGGCCGTCGGCCAGGTCGATATAGTTGGCGCCGGCCTCGATCGCCGCACGGGCGACGCGGTAATCCTGGCCCTGGAACGGGCCGGCGGTATGGATCAGCGTATCGACGCCCAGTTCGGTCAGGCGCCGCGCCAGATCAGGTGCATCGGCATCGAGCGCCAGTGCTTGCCGCGGTGGCAAGTCCAATTGCGCCGCCAGTGCCTTGGCCCTGGCGGCGTCGCGCCCGGCCACCAGTAGATGGATATTATGATTGCCGGCTAGCGCCTGGCAAATGCGCGTGCCGAAAAAACCGTAACCGCCGAGTACGAGAATGGTGTGATGGGCCAAGATATCCTTCAGTGGCTGAGTTTCTTGGCAACATGATACTACCTGATCAGCGGCGTCGCACGCAGTCGATATATGCCTCTGTATCCGGCGGCAAGCCCGAGCGCTGCGAAGCCCAGATCATCTGGCCCAGGCATTCCATCACTTCGTGCTGGGCGGCATGGGCCGAATCGAGGCGCTGGGTCAGCTGCTGGACGGCCGGGCGGATGCCGCGCGGCTGGTCCACCTGGACCTGCTCCGTGATCGACAGATGCATGGACAGGTGCAGGAAGGGGTTGGCCTGGCCCCCTTCGACGGAATAGTCGCGCTCCAGCGCCGCTTCGACGTCGGACAGCTCGTTTTCATACTCGGGGTGTTCGAGTATCCAGTCGAGCGCGATGGCTTCCATCGGCGTGAGGATTTCATGGGCGCGGTGCTTGCGCAAGGTGTCGCAAAAGAAGCGGCGCACGTCGTCGGAAGAGGGGTTGAACATGGCTGAATGGCTATGGCTAAAGGGCAGCCGGCATTGTACCGCGTACGTCAACGAAGGGCATCGAGGATGCCCTTTTTGCCGTCTGGCGCCCGCTTTCATGACCCGATAGTCACCGAAATTTAATACCCTGCAGTAAGTATTATCCACTACCGCCACGGCCCGGCGGCGCCAAATAACGGTGATAAAATCGCCGCTCTTGATATTTGCTCTGGACACGATGACGATTTTGTTGTCACTCCGTGCTTCCATTGCCCGCACCTTTGCCACCAGATCTTGCTCCTGGTTTATCCCGGAGCGCGGCAGCATGCCTATCACCATCGACATCGAGCTGTCCGGCCGCCCTGGCGTTCCGGCTGGCTGGCTGTTTGCATTCCATACAGCGATGGTGCCGTCACGGTGGCGCGCAAGAATCATCCTTCAGTATTCATAAACGGAGTTACGTATGCGTAAATCGCTATTACTTTTGATGTCGTGCCTGATCCTGGCGGCATGTAACAAGACCCCTCCGGCCTCGTCCGAAAAACCGGTCGACGTGCTGCTGATCGGCGCCGGCACCATGAGCGCCACCCTGGGCAGCATGCTCAAGGAACTCGATCCGTCGCTGACGATGGAAATGGTCGAGCGCCTCGATTCCGTGGCCGCCGAAAGTTCGGACGCGATGAACAACGCGGGCACGGGCCACTCGGCGTTTGCCGAACTGAACTACACGCCGGAAGCGGCCGATGGCAGCATCGAGACCAAGAAAGCCGTTGCCATCAACGAGCAATTCGAAATTTCCAAGCAGTTCTGGGCCTATCAGGTCGCCAACAAGCACCTGGGCGCGCCGCAAACCTTCATCAACAATGTGCCGCACATGGCCTTTGTGTGGGGTGACGACAATATTTCCTTTTTGAAGAAGCGCTATGCCGCGCTGCAAAAGGAAAACCTGTTCAAGGGCATGCTGTTCTCGGAAGACCAGGCGCAGATCGAGCAGTGGGCGCCGCTCGTCATGCAAGGCCGTGACAAGGGCCAGAAAGTGGCCGCGACGCGCATGGAAATCGGTACCGACGTCAATTTCGGCAACCTCACGCGCGGTCTCGTGAAATACCTGACGGACAGCCACGGCATGGTCCTGCACCTGCGCCACCAGGTGGAAGACATCCAGCGCGGCGCCGATGGCGTGTGGAACGTGACGGTGAAAGACCTGGCCGCCGGCAAGGAAAAGACCATGCGCGCCAAGTTCGTCTTCATCGGCGCCGGCGGCGGTTCGCTGCCGCTGCTGGAAAAATCGGGCATTCCTGAAGCCAAGGGCTACGGCGGCGTGCCGGTCGGCGGCCAATGGCTGGTGACGACCAATCCTGAACTGGTGGCGGCGCATGCGGCCAAGGTCTACGGCAAGGCATCCGTCGGTTCGCCGCCGATGTCCGTGCCGCATCTGGACACGCGCATCATCGATGGCAAGAAAGCCCTGCTGTTTGGCCCGTTTGCCACCTTCTCGACCAAGTTCCTGAAAAACGGTTCGTGGATCGACTTGCCTGCCTCGATCGGCACGGGCAACGTGAAACCGATGCTGCAAGCCGGCTACGACAATATTCCGCTGACGAAATACCTGGTGGAACAGGTCATGAACACGCCGGAAGACCGTTTGAAGACCCTGCGCGAATACCTGCCGAACGCCAAGATGGAAGACTGGACCCTGCAAAACGCGGGACAGCGCGTGCAGATCGTCAAGGATGACCCTGTCAAAGGCGGCTTGCTGCAGTTCGGCACGGAAGTCGTCGGCGCCGCCGATGGCAGCATCGTCGCCCTGCTGGGTGCATCGCCAGGCGCTTCGACCGCGCCGCCGATCATGATCAAGGTGCTGCAAACGGCATTCAAGAGCCGCCTGGCAACACCGGAATGGCAAGCGAAGATGGTGGAAATGGTGCCGTCGTACGGTCAAAAGCTGAATAACGACCCGGCCCTGGCCAACAAGATCCGCCACTACAGCAGCAATATCCTGGGCCTCAAAGCCATCACGCTGGATGTTCCCGCCGCTGCGCCAGTTACTGCAGCAAACTAAGCCAGCCTGACCGGCAGGGGAGTTTCCTGCCGGCATGAAAAAAGGGGCAGCCTGTTCAGGCTGCCCCTTTTGCGTGGGAGAGTGCGTTCATTGCGGCAGACTACTCCTTGCCCGGCAGAATCAGCTCCGGCGTACATCCTTCGGCGGCAATGCCGTCGCAAGGCTTGGCCACAGCCGTACCGTCCTGTGCCCGTGGCGCATGGGGCTGGCGCAGGTAGCGCGACGTGTGGCGGTGCGCTTGCTGTGCGTTGCCATGCACGGGCCAGGTCAGGAAGCGGGACAGCTCCTGCAAGGCGCGCTGGTACACATCGCGTTTAAATTCAATGACGACATCGAGCGGGACCCAGTATTCATGCCAGCGCCAGGCGTCGAACTCGGGATGGTCGGTCAGGCGCAGATTGACGTCGTTATCGCGCGCGCACATTCTCAGCAGAAACCAAATCTGCTTCTGGCCACGGTAATGGCCGCGAATCTCGCGCTTGATGAAGTGGTCTGGCACTTCATAGCGCAGCCAGTCGCGGGTGCGGCCGACAATTTTGACGTGTTCCTGTCTGAGTCCGATTTCCTCTTCAAGTTCGCGAAACATGGCTTGTTCCGGTGTTTCGCCATATTTGATACCGCCTTGCGGAAACTGCCATGAGTGCTCGCGCACCCGCTTGCCCCACCACACCTCGTTCTGGGCGTTTAGCAGGATGATGCCGACGTTGGGCCGAAACCCTTCACGGTCGAGCATAATGCACCTCAAACTTTCTGCGACAGTGCGTCCTTTTTTACATAATTACCCACAACTTCGCAAGCCGGTGACCTTTTCGGGGTGCGAAAAGCGCCGGAATCGCACCAATTGAGCGCATTTGTGTAAAGTATGGACGCATCAGCCAGCTAATCCTTTAAAATTAGGTTGATTATAACCCTCTCTTTTTAAAAAGAATTCACCGTTATGCGCGCCTCCCGTTTTTTTATTTCCACACTTAAAGATGCACCTTCTGACGCGGAAATCGTCAGCCACCAATTGATGATGCGTGCAGGCATGATCAAACGCCTCGGTTCCGGCATATATACCTACATGCCGATGGGCTTGCGCGTGATCCGCAAGGTGGAAGCCATCATCCGTGACGAGATGAACAAAGCCGCCGGTATCGAACTGCTGATGCCGCTCGTGCAGCCGGCCGAACTGTGGCAAGAGACGGGCCGCTGGACCAAGATGGGCGACGAACTGATGCGCGTGAAAGACCGCCACGGCCGCGAATACGCGATCCAGCCGACATCGGAAGAAGTCATCACCGACGTCGTGCGTACGGAAATCAAGTCCTACCGCCAGTTGCCGTTGAACTTTTATCATATCCAGACCAAGTTCCGCGACGAGCGCCGCCCACGCTTCGGCCTGATGCGCGGCCGCGAATTCACGATGAAGGACGCCTACTCGTTCGACCGCGACCTGGCAGGCATGCAAGCGTCGTACAAGGTCATGTTTGACGCCTACACGCGCATCTTCACGCGTTTCGGCCTGAAATTCCGCGCCGTGGCCGCCGACAACGGCGCCATCGGCGGTTCCGGTTCGCACGAATTCCACGTCATCGCCCACACGGGTGAAGACGCGCTCGTGTACTGCCCGACGTCCGACTACGCGGCCAACATGGAAGCGGCCGAAGCGCTGCCGCCAGCGGGCGAGCGCCCGGCTGCCGCCCAGGCACTGACGAAAACGGCCACGCCGGACACCGTCAAGTGCGAAACCGTGGCTACCCTGCTGGGTATCGAGCTGTCGCGCACCGTGAAAACCATCGCCCTGACGGTGGAAACGGCGGGCAAGGACGAGAAAGTCACGAAACAGCATTTCATGCTGCTGCTGCGCGGCGACCATGAATTGAACGAGATCAAGGTGGGCAAGGTTGCCGGCCTGGCCGGTCACCGTTTCTCGACGGAAGCGGAAATCTTGGAAGTCTACGGCACGATTCCCGGCTACCTGGGCCCGATCGGCACCAAAGCGCCCGTCACCGTGGTGGCGGACCGCACGGTTGCCCACATGAGCGACTTCGTGTGCGGCGCGAATGACGCCGGTTTCCACTACACGGGCGCCAACTGGGGCCGCGACGTGGCCGAGCCTGCCATCGTGGCCGACTTGCGCAACGTCGTCGCCGGCGACGCTTCGCCGGACGGCCAGGGCGCACTGGCGATCGAGCGCGGTATCGAAGTGGGCCACGTGTTCCAGTTGGGTACGGCGTACTCGGAAAGCATGAAAGCCACCTTCCTCGATGAAAACGGCAAACCTGCGCCGCTGCAGATGGGCTGCTACGGCATCGGCGTGACGCGCATCCTGGGCGCCGCCATCGAACAGAACTTCGACGACAAGGGCATCATCTGGCCCGCGTCGATCGCGCCATTCGAGGTCGTGCTGTGCCCGATGGGCATGGATCGCAGCGAACTGGTCAAGGAAGAGACGGAGAAGCTGTACGCGGCCCTGCAAGGCGCTGGCGTGGACGTCATCGTCGACGACCGCGGCTTGCGTCCAGGCGCCATGTTCGCCGACTGGGAGCTGATCGGCGTGCCGCACCGCATCGTCATCGGCGAGCGCGGCCTGAAAGAAGGCAAGCTGGAATACCAGGGCCGCCGCGACGCGGAAGCGACCGGCGTGGCGCCGGACGAGATCGTCGCCTTCATCCAGGGCCAAATGGCGCAGTGAAGCGTCTATCAGTAAGCAAGACGGCTGGCGCGCTCGCGCTGGCCGCCTGTCTGGCCTGCGCTCCCTTGGCGCAGGCTGGCAACCAGAAGGAGGAGGCGCTGGCCGACTCCGTCCGTCTGGCCCTGTCGCACGCGATCCGCGACGAACGCCCGCCGCAACCCAAATTTGCCACGCCCGCCGACTTGCAGCGCTACCAGCAATGGCTGGCGCAGATGTCGTCGCGCCTGCAGCGCAAGCTGCCGGACGCCCAGCTGCGCACGGAATTCCTGGAAACCGTATGGTACGAATCGCGCCGCGCAGGCCTGGAGCCGGCCCTCGTGCTGGGCCTGATCCAGGTGGAGTCGGCCTACCGCAAATACGCCGTCTCGCTGGCCGGCGCGCGCGGCTACATGCAAGTGATGCCATTCTGGACGGGCGTCATCGGCGACCATGACCGCAGCAAGCTGTTTCACATGCAGACGAATCTGCGCTACGGCTGCGCGATCCTGCGCATGTACCTGGACATGGAAAAGGGCGATTTGTACCTGGCGCTGGGGCGGTACAACGGCAGCCGGGGCAGGGCCGAGTATCCGAATGCCGTGCGGGCGGCTTGGCGGCAGTGGGAATTCAAATGAAGGCTGGGGTCAGACCCCCGGCAGCGTTGGCGCAGAGCTCTGTGTTAACGGTGTTGAGGGTCTGACCCCAAAATGCCCAAAAAAATGCCCCGCTCGCAGTAAAGCGGCAGGGCACTCACACGGCGTAGACGCCCTGTGCGTATCTGATTATTTCAAATGATCGGAGATCAGTTTGGTCATTTCAAACATGGAGACTTGGGCTTTGCCGCCGAAAACTGCTTTCAGCTTGTCGTCCGCATTGATCATGCGGCGGTTGGCCGGATCTTGCAGATCGAGTTTTTTGATGTAATCCCATACCTTTTTGGTCACTTCCGTGCGCGGCAGTGGTGCTGCGCCAACAACGGCGGCCAGATCTTTCGATGGCGTCATTGCTTTCATGAATGCTGCGTTTGGCTTGCGTGGTGTTGCCGGTGCTGCCGCTTTCTTCGCCGCTGCAGGTTTAGCTGCCGCTTTGGCTGCGGGTGCTGCTTTCTTGGCGGCTGCAGGCTTGGCTGCTGCTGCTTTGGCTGGCGCTGCTACTGGGGTTTTTTTGGCTGTTGCCATCTTCGAGCCTCCTTAACAAACACATGGGAAATTGCGCAATTAATCGCACGGCTAATATTGGTGTGGATTTACCTAGTATGCAAGTGTTTTTCACGTTTTCACGAGGAAAAAGCAGGGAAATGGCAATGCTGTCGCCCGGGCGCACCGCTTGGGGGCGTGGATTGGCGTTTTTGCCCGTAAATGGCATGGTTGCTGGCTATGCGGGGAGGGGGGCTGCTGAGGGAGGGAACAGTGATGCCGGACACATGAAAATGCAATCCGGCATTATTTAGAACGATGTTTTTTGACTTGAACTACGTCTCACGCGGCGTAAAAAAGGCCTTCAAAATCATAGCGAGCGGATGGTAATTGTGGCCGAGAAGCGCAACCGTACTAAAGTACGGTGAGCATCGCCGGCCGCAAAGACCACCGCGCAGCGGATTTTGAAGCCTTACCTCATGCCAGGCATCATGCCTTTCATACTGCGCATCATCTTCATCATGCCGCCGCCCGACAATTTCTTCATCATCGTCTGCATTTGCTCGAATTGCGTCAGCATGCGGTTTACTTCCTGCACTTGCACGCCGGCGCCGGCGGCGATGCGGCGCTTGCGCGTGGCCTTGATCAGTTCAGGCTTGGCGCGTTCCTGCGGCGTCATCGAGTCGATGATGCCGCACATGCGGCGCACCTGTTTGTCGGCTTGATCCATGTTCTTGCCGCCTGCCGCCTGCTGGAACTGGGCCGGCAGCTTGTCCATCAGGTTGGCCATGCCGCCCATTTTCTTCATCTGGCCCAGTTGCGCCTTGAAGTCGTTCATGTCGAACTTGCCGCCGACCTTGATCTTCTGCGCCAGGTCGGCCGCCGCCTTGCTGTCGACGCCCTTGCGCGCTTCTTCCACCAGGGCGAGGATGTCGCCCATGCCCAGGATGCGGTTGGCCATGCGGGTCGGGTCGAACGCTTCCAGGCCGTCGAGTTTTTCCGAGACACCGGCAAACTTGATCGGTTTGCCCGTGATGTGGCGCACGGACAGGGCCGCACCGCCGCGCGCATCGCCATCGAGCTTGGTCAGCACGATACCGGTCAGCGGCAGGGCATCATTGAAGGCTTTCGCCGTGTTGATGGCGTCCTGGCCCAGCATGGCGTCGACGACAAACAGGGTTTCGATCGGTTTCACGGCGCCGTGGACGGCGGCGATTTCGCGCATCATCTCTTCGTCGATACCGAGACGGCCCGCCGTATCGATGATCAGCACGTCGTGGTAATGCTTTTTCGCCCAGTCCAGCGCGGCCAGCGCGATATCGACCGGCTTGTCCGTGCTGGTGGACGGGAAGAAGTCGGCGCCCACCTGGGCGGTGACCGATTGCAGCTGGGCGATCGCGGCGGGACGGTACACGTCGGCCGAGACGGTCAGCACTTTCTTCTTCTTTTCTTCCTTCAGGTATTTCGCCAGCTTGCCGACGGTGGTGGTTTTACCCACACCCTGCAGACCGGCCATCAGGATGATGGCGGGCGGCTGCTGCGCAAAGCTGATCTGCGACGCTTCCGGTCCCAGGTCGGCGCCCATCAGGGCGGCCAGCTCGCGCTGCACCACGCCCACCAGGGCCTGGCCTGGCGTGAGCGAGGAAATGACATCCTCGCCCATGGCTTTTTCTTTGACTTTGGCGATGAATTCGCGCACGGCGGGCAGGGCGACGTCGGCTTCGAGCAGCGCCAGGCGCACTTCGCGCAGCATGTCGGCGGTGTTCGCTTCGGTCAGGCGCGCCTCGCCGCGCATGGTCTTGACGACTTTGGCAAGCCGTTGGGTGAGATTATCTAGCATGATGAACCTGCAATGAAAAGCTTGGGAGTGGGCGGCGCAAGCCGGACGATGGCCGCCATTTTACCCCATCGCGGGTGGCTGGCGGTCCCGCGCTGCACCGCCTGGCGGTTGGCCGGCGTTTGAATTACTTGGTATTTCTGGCAATGCCGCGATTGCATGAATGGCAGGAACGCGGTTAGAATGAGAATAATTCTTATTTACATTCTCGGGCGCCGCACGTCCGGGCGGAAAGGGATGCCATGTCGGCCGCCGATTTTGCACAGCAACAAGACCTGCACGCGCTCTACAGCAGCCATCACGGCTGGCTGCAGGGCTGGCTGCGGCATAAGCTGGGCAATGCGGGCGAGGCGGCGGACCTGGCGCAAGACACCTTCGTCAGCGTGCTGACGGCCGATGCCGCGCCGCAGATCCGTGAAGCGCGGCCTTTCCTGGCCACTATCGCGCGCCGCCTGGTGGCGCACCGCCACCGCCGGCAAGTGCTGGAAGACGCCTATCTGGAAGCGCTGGCTTGCCTGCCGCCCGAAGTGGCGCCCGCGCCGGAAGAGCGGCTGCTGGCGCTGGAAGCCTTGCAGGAAATCGACCAGGCCCTGGCTGGCTTGCCCGCGCCCGTGCGCACGGCGTTCCTGCTGGCGCAACTGGAAGGGCTCAGCTATGCCGAGATCGCCGCGCGCCTGAACGTGTCGGTCAGCTCGGTCAAGCAATACCTGACGCGCGCCAACCGCCAGGTGTTTTTCTCGCTGCCGGCATGAGCAAGGTGGGCAATGCTGCGGCCCCGGCGGCCATCCGCGAGGACGTGCAGCAGCAGGCGGCCGAGTGGCTGACCATGCTGATGTCGGGCGAGATGGACGCGGCGCAACAGGCCGCATGGCAGCGCTGGCGCGAGGCCGATCCGGAACATGAGCGGGCCTGGCGGCATATCGAAGCCGTGTCGCAGCGCTTCAACGGCTTGCACCGCGGTGCGGCTGCGCAGGCGCTGGCCGGCACGCAGCAGAAAGCCGTCAACGGCAAGCGGCGCCAGTTGCTGGCGTGGCTGGGCGTGGCGGCCGGCGGCGGCATGCTGGCCGCGCAGACGGATGCCTGGGATGGCGTGCGCATCCTGCGCGCCGACTACCGCACGGCCACGGGTGAGCGGCGCGAGGTGGCGCTGGACGATGGCAGTGTGCTCAGCCTGAATACGGGATCGGCCGTGAACGTGCGTTTCGATGCCAGCCGCCGCCTGATCGAGCTGCTGGCTGGCGAAATCCTCGTCACCAGTGGCCATGGCGCCGGCAGCGGTGCACCGCTGGAAGTGGCCACGCGCGAAGGCCTGGTGCGCGCGCTGGGCACGCGCTTTGCCGTGCGCCAGCAGGATGACTACAGCACCGTGGACGTGTTTGACAGCGCCGTTGAAATCCGTCCCCGCGACGGCGGGGCACCCTTGCTGCTGGCGGCCGGGCACGGCGTGGCATTTTCCCGCCACGCGCTGGACTCGCCGCACGCCCTCGGTGCGTATGCGGACGCCTGGTCGCGCGGGCAGCTGATCGTCGACGACGTGACCTTGGGCGATTTCCTGGCCGACCTGGCCCGCTACCGCCCCGGCGTGATCGACTGCGCGCCGCAAGTGGCCCAGCTGCGCCTGTCGGGCGTGTTCCCGCTGGCCGACACGCAGCGCATTTTGAACATGCTGCCCAATTCCCTGCCCGTGCAGGTGCGCAGCCGCACGCGCTACTGGGTGACGGTCGAACCGGCCATGTCATTAAAAAATATTTAGCCATCCGGCTGCCCGTTTTTCGTTTTCGCGGCACCTACAGAGTAGGGCGCCTGTTTTTCACCGTCTGATGACGCCACTACTATCAGGAACTTGCATGTCTCACGCTTTGAATTTTGTCAGTTTGCCATCTCATCACTGCGCATTGCGTCCGCTGGCGCAAGCGGCTGCGGCCCTGTGCCTGGCCGCCAGCCTGCCGGCCATCGCGCAGCAGGCGCCAGCCACCCCCGCCGCCGAACAGACCATGCTCGGCGTGTCCGTCACGGCGGGGCGCGATGCGACAACGGAAGGCAGCGGCTCCTACACGACGGGCGTGAGCAATACGGCAACCAAGCTGAACCTGTCTCTGCGCGAGACGCCGCAGTCGGTCAGCGTGCTGACGCGCCAGCAGATCGACGACCTGGGCATCACGACCCTGGACGACGCCGTGCAGTCGATCACGGGGCTGGTCATGCAAAAGGGCAACTTCACGGGCGATTCGGGCAGTTTCAGCGCACGCGGCTTTCCAATCGACAACATCCTGTTCGATGGCTTGCCCACCAGCCTGGGCGCGAACGGCACCTTCAATGGCGACAATGACGACCTGGCCATCTATGACCGCATCGAGGTGGTGCGCGGCGCCACGGGCTTGATGACGGGCAGCGGCACGCCCAGCGCGGCCATCAACATGGTGCGCAAGCGTCCGACGGCCGCGCCGCAAGCGTCATTCTCGGCCAGCGTGGGCAGCTGGAGCAACTACCGCCTGGAAGCCGATGCGGCCAACGCGCTCAACGAAGCGAAGACCCTGCGCGGGCGCATCGTCGTGACGGTGCAGGACAAGAAGGATTTTGTCGACGTGCTGCATGGCCGCAACCACCAGCTGTACGGCATCATCGAAGCGGACCTGCGCCCCGACACCACCTTGACGGTGGGCGCGCATTACCGCAAGACGGACAACGACGGCGTCTCGACGGGCGTGGTGACGGCCGCAGACGGCCGCTTTTTGAATTTGCCCCGTTCCACTTACCTGGGCAGCGACTTCGATGACTGGCGCCAGACGGATAAAACCATCTTCGCCGAACTGGAGCACCGCTTTGCCAATGGCTGGAAAGCCAAGCTGGCAGCCACGCGCAAGACGCCCGAGATCGACACGACGTTTTCCGGCATCAACCGCCGCGGCGACACCCTGCGCTTCAATTCGCAAAGCTACCGCGCCGAGCTGGCCAACACCAGCTATGACGCGTATGCGAGCGGCAGCTACAGCCTGTTCGGCCGCGAGCACGAGCTGACCGTCGGCGCCAGCCACCGCCGTTCGTCGAAAAACAGCTATGGCGGCTGGGCCCCGTACAGCTGGGGCGCGGCGGCGCCGGTGCTCGACCCGTTCCACTGGGATGCGGGCAGCGTGGCGCGTCCCGTCATCAACTACGCGCAGTGGCGCACGGCCAGCATCACCGAGCAAAGCGGCGTGTATGCGGGCACGCGCATGCGCCTGGCCGACCCGCTGTCGCTGGTGCTGGGCGGGCGCGTGAGCTGGTACAAGGACGATGCCGGCTACTCGGTGGCGCGCGAATTCACGCCGTATGCCGGCGTCGTGTATGACCTCGACAAGCAGCATTCCGTGTACGCCAGCTGGACCGAAATCTTCCAGCCGCAGGCGGCCACCGACGCCAATGCGCAGCCATTGAAGCCGATCAGCGGCACCAACTATGAAGCGGGCGTGAAGGGCGAATACTTTGGCGGCGCCCTCAATGCCAGCGCGGCCGTGTTCCAGATCCGCCAGCAAAACCGCGGCGTGGACGACCTGGCCGGCCCGAACCCCTGCCCGGGCAGCACGTGGGGCTATTGCCAGCGCGCGTCGGGCGAAGTGCGCAGCGAAGGCGTGGAGCTGGACGTGGCGGGCGCGCTGACGCCCGACTGGCAGCTGTCGGCCGGTTTTACCTATGTGAAGGCGCAATTCAAGCGCGACAGCGATCCGGCCAATATCGGCAAGGTTTTCAACAGCCGCTATCCGCGCCAGCAGCTCAAGCTGGCCACCAGCTACCGCCTGTCCGGTGCGGCGCAGGGCTGGCGCGTCGGCGCTTCCGTGTACGGCCAGGGCGCGACCGAATCGAATGACGGCACTTACCATCTGCGCCAGGGCCGCTACGCGATTGTGGGCTTGAACGCGGCGTGGCAGATCGACAGCCGCGCCGAGCTGCGCCTGAACGTGAACAATGCGCTCGACAAGCACTATTACCAGAGCATCTATTCCGATGTCTTCGGCAACATGGTGGGCGCGCCGCGCAACCTGATGCTGACCTTGAACTACAAACTGTAAATAACCGCTTTTGAATGATCTATCTTGATGAAGGATGCATGGCTTATGGAAGTGCAGTTGAATCTGGCCCGCGACGGTGTGAGCCAGCGTATGCCACAGGGAGCGCCGCGATGATGAAATCGGCCCACATGATGTTGTTCTCGCGCGTGCTCGCCGCCATCTTTGGCGGCTATGCACTGACGTCCGGCGTGGCCGTGCTGCTGGCGGCCGTGCTGCCGCTGTCGCGCGCCGAAGCCGTGCTGACGGCTACCCTGAGCGCCTTCGTCGTCTATACCTGCGCCGTCATCTGGGTCTTTGCCGTGCAGGACCTGCGCCGCGCCTGGCTCGGCATGCTGCTGCCAGCCATCGCCTGCGGCGGCCTTGGCTTGCTGCTGTCGCGAGGTGCCGCATGAACGCCGTCAAGGTAGACAAAGTGGCCAAGACGCCGCAGCAGGGCGGCTTGCGCCAGGCCATGGCCTGGCTGCATACATGGAGCGGCCTGTGGATTTCCTGGCTGCTGTTCGCCATTTTCCTCACCGGCACCCTGGCCGTCTTCGACGAACCGATCACCCACTGGATGACGCCCGAACATGCACTGGAAGAGGCGGCGCATGCGAACGATCCGCCGCTGCCGAAGGTCACGGACCGTGGGCACCGCCTGGAACTGGCGCTCGACTTCATGGCGAAGGAACACCCGAAGGCGGACATGTGGGAAATCTGGCCCGTGCAGCGTCCCGGCCACGGCCTGTCCGCCTACTGGTTCCAGCCCGCCGGCGGCTATGGCTCGGCGGACCTCGATCCGCTGACGGGCGCCGTCATCGAACATGCGCGCGAGGCAACGGAGCGCGACACCATCGGCGGCCACCATTTCGTCGATTTTCACTACGAGCTGCACGCGGGACGCATCGGCGTGTGGATCGTCGCCATCACCACCATGATCATGCTGGTGGCGCTGGTGAGCGGCGTCATCACGCACAAGCGCATCTTCAAGGATTTCTTCACCTTCCGCCCGGCCAAGGGCCAGCGTTCGTGGCTCGACGCGCACAACGCGGTGGCCGTGCTGACCTTGCCGTTCCAGTTCATGATCGCCTACACGGGGCTGGCGTTCTTCAGCGATGATTATGTGCCGGCCCCCGTGGTCGCGCAATACGGCATGGACAACGCCAAGAAGGCCTTCCTGGCCGACTGGAACGATGTGGGCAAGCCCGCGAAGACAGGCCAGCCGCTGGCCATTCCCGCGCTGGAACCGTACGCGCTGCGCGCCGAGCAGGCCATCGGCCAGGAAATCCGCGCCGTGGTATTGGACAACCCGAACGACGCCTCCATGCGCGTGTGCATGTACGGCTGGAATGAAGAGACGGACACGATGGAACGCATCAGCGCCAACACGGGCAGGGCTTGCTATGCGCTGACCACCGGTGAGCAGGTCGCCATGCGCCGTCCCGGCGAGTCGGATACGGGCGGCGCGGGCCTGACGCGCGCCGTCATGTCGAACCTGCACATGGTGGGCTTCGGCGGCACGCCGATGCGCTGGCTGTACTTCTTCTGCGGCCTGGCCGGCACGGCCATGATGGGCACGGGCGCCATCCTGTTCATGGTCAAGCGCCGCCAGAAGTCCGGCGGCGAGTTCGGCGCCTATACGCAGCGCGTGTACCGCACCGTCGCCTGCCTGAACGTGGCGGCGATTGCCGGCCTGTCCATCGCCTGCGTGGGCTTCCTGTGGGCCAACCGCCTGATTCCCGTCGGCGTCGAACACCGCGCCGGCTGGGAATTGCGCGCCTTCTTCGGCGTGTGGTTTGTGATGCTGGTGCACGCCTGCCTGCGCGCGGAAAAGCGCGCGTGGATCGAGCAACTGGGCTTGCTGGCGGCCCTGTGCCTGCTGCTACCGGTGCTCAATGTACTGAGCACGGGCGACAATCTGGCGGCGCAGATCGCGCGCGGCGACTGGGAAAGCGCCGGCGTGGAACTGGGCAGCATGGCCTTCGGCCTGCTGGCCGCCTGGGGTGCGTGGAAAGTCCACAAGCGCAAGGAAAAACCGGCCAGCAAGGCCGCCGCCAGGGAAAGCGCCGCGCCCTCGGCCAGCCTGCAAATTAATACGGAAGGACAGTCATGACCCCTACCATCCTGTGCGCGCTGGGCCTGTCGTATGCGGGCATGGCCAGCCTCTCCTTGGCGATGGACCGCCACCATGGCCAGGTCTGGGGCAGGGATGCGGCGCCGAACGTGCGGCGCGCGCTGCAGCTGGCGGGCGCGGTGTTGCTGGCGCTGGCCATCTGGCCCTGCGTGGCCGGCTGGAGCGCGACCGTCGGCGTCGTCGCCTGGCTTGGTTTCATATCGGCCGGCGCGCTGCTGGTGGCCCTGTTGCTGCCGTATGCCCCCCGCTTGCTGTTTCGTAGTTCCCTGCTGGCAGCCGTCGCCGCGCTGGCAGGTCTTGTGACGTTCCTGCGGTGATATTCACCGCCATTTTCAAGGATAGACCGATGCACTTTTCACGTTTGGCGACACCGATTGATGTTGTGACTATATTGAAAGCGGCTGCCTGATGGCGGCCCGCCTGCCTTCCCGCCGCGCCCGTATCCTGGGCGGCGTGGTCTTGCTGGCGCTGTTCGGCGCCGGCGCCCTGTGGGCCACGCGCGGCCCGAGCACCGTGTTCGACACGGCGCCCGTCAAGCGCGGCAATATCGAGGCCAGCGTCACGGCCATCGGCACCCTGCAGCCGCAAACCTACGTCGATGTGGGCGCGCAGGTGTCGGGCCAGATCACGCGGCTGCACGTGCAGCCGGGCAGCGACGTGGATAAAGGCCAGTTGCTGGCCGAGATCGACCCCAGCGTGCAGCAAGCCACGGTCGACGCAGGCCGCGCCGCACTGGCGGGACTGCGCGCGCAGCTGGCCGACCAGCAGGCGCAGCACCGCCTGGCGGGCCAGCAGCACGTGCGCCAGAAACAGATGGCCAAGTTTGACTCGACGCCTTTGGCCGACCTGGAAACGGCCGAAGCCACGCTGGCCTCGGCCGGCGCCAAGATCGACCACCTGAAGGCGCAGATCGACCAGACCCAGGCCAGCCTGAAGGCGGACGAGGCGCGCCTCGGCTACACGCGCATTTACGCGCCGATGGCCGGCAAGGTGGTGGGCCTGGACGCGAAGGAAGGGCAAACCCTGAACGCCACGTACCAGACGCCGAACATCCTGCGCATCGCCGACCTGTCGGCCATGACGGTGTGGACGGAAGTGTCGGAAGCGGACGTGCGCCGCGTGCGCCCGGACATGCCCGTGTATTTCACCACCCTGGGCGGCGACCAGCGGCGCTGGAGCGGCAAGGTGCGGCAAGTGCTGCCCGCGCCGCCGGTACCCGGCGGTTCCGCCGCAGGCACGGCCCTGGCGCCGTCGACCAGCAAGGTGATCTTGTATACAGTGCTGTTCGACGTTGATAACGCGGACGGCGAACTGATGCCGCAGATGACGGCGCAAGTGGTGTTCGTCACGGCGGCGGCGAACAATGTGCTGGCCGTGCCCTTGCCGGCCCTGAAACCGTCGACGGAAGAAGGCGCCAAGCCGGGGCAGTTCACGGCCCGCGTGATGGATGCGGACGGCAAGGTCGATACGCGCGCCGTCACCGTCGGCGTGCGCAACCGCCTTAGCGCGGAAGTGCTGCAAGGCTTGCGCGAAGGCGAATTGCTGGTCACGGGCGAGCAGCCATCGAACAGCGGCAGCAGCAGGTTCCAGCTGTGAGCGCGATGAGCGAGGCCGCGTCGCTGGGGCAACCCGGAGAATCTGGCCAGCCGGCGCCACTGATTGAACTGGAGGGTATTCGCAAGCGCTACGGCGGCCACGATGGCGCGCCGGCCGTGGAAGTGCTGCGCGGCCTGACCTTGTCGATTGGCGCCGGCGAATTCGTTGCCATCGTCGGCGCGTCCGGTTCCGGCAAGTCGACCCTGATGCATTTGCTGGGGTGCCTGGACCGCCCCAGCGACGGCACGTACCGCTTCGCCGGCCATGACGTGGCCAGCCTGAACCCCGATGAACTGGCGTGGCTGCGGCGCGAAGCGTTCGGTTTCGTCTTCCAGGGGTATCACCTGATCGCCACGGAATCGGCGCGCGAAAACGTGGAAGTGCCGGCCCTGTACGCGGGCATGCCGGCGGCGGCCCGCCATGCGCGTTCCGCAGCGCTGCTCAAGCGCCTGGGTCTCGGTGAACGCCTTGATCATCGGCCGAATCAATTGTCGGGCGGGCAGCAGCAGCGCGTGTCGATCGCGCGCGCGCTGATGAATGGCGGACGCATCATCCTCGCCGATGAACCGACGGGAGCGTTAGATAGCAGCAGCGGCGCCGAAGTCATGGCCCTGCTGGGCGAACTGGCCGACGCGGGCCACACCATCATCCTCATTACGCATGACCGCAAGGTGGCGGCCCAGGCGCGCCGGGTGATCGAGATCAGCGATGGCGAAATCGTCGAAGATTCGGGCGCCATCGCCATTCCCGCCACGTCGGCGGCCTTGCCGCCGCTGGACATGTCGCGCGCCGCCCATGACACGGGCGCGTCGCTGGGCACGGAATTGCTCGATGCGGCCCGCGCGGCATGGCGCGTGCTGTGGATCAACCGCTTCCGCACGGGCTTGACCCTGCTCGGCATCGTCATCGGCGTCGCTTCCGTGATCGTCATGCTGGCCATCGGCCTGGGCACGCGCCAGCAAGTGATGGCGCAATTGGGCGCGTTCGGCTCGAATCTGCTGTACATGGCGTCGCGCGGCGAAAGCTCGCGCATTCCCGGGCGCAGCATCACCCTGGCCGACCTCGATGCGCTCAAGGACGTGCCGGGCATTTCCCACGTGCTGCCTAACGTCACGGGCAACAAGGTGATACGCCACGGCAACCTCGACGTGCAGACCTATGTGCGCGGCACTGGGCCGGCCCTGCCGCAGATCCAGACCTGGCCCGTGGCCAAGGGCGGCTTCTTTACCGAGGAAGACGAGCGCGAGATGGCCACCGTGGCCGTGCTGGGCGCGCACCTGGCGGAAAAGCTGATGCCCGACGTACCCAACCCCGTGGGGCAGAGCATCCTGATCGGCAACGTGCCGTTCCAGGTGATCGGCGTGATGAGCGCGAAGGGCGCGCTGACGGGCGAGAAGGATGAAGACGACGTGCTGCTGCTGCCGTTTTCCACGGCCGGCATCCGCGTCTTCGGCCAGCGCGAGCCCACCTACACGGTGATGGCGGTGGACGACGTCAAGCGCGTGACGGAGGTGGAGGCGGCGGTCGACGCCACCATGTTCGAGCGCCACCGCATCCGCGACTACGGCATCAGCAACGCGGCCGCCTCGATCGCCGCCGAAGCCAAGACGCAGGACAACATGACCATGATGCTCAGCCTGATTGCGGCCGTCTCGCTGGTGGTGGGCGGCATCGGCGTCATGAACGTGATGCTGATGACGGTGCGCGAGCGCACGCGAGAAATCGGCATCCGCATGGCGACGGGCGCGCGCCGGCGCGATATCCTGCGCCAGTTCCTCACCGAAGCCGTGCTGGTGTCGGTGGTGGGCGGCGTGGCCGGCATCGTGGTCGGCGTGACGGTGGCCGGCTTGCTGCTGGTGTGGGACGTGCCGGTGATCTTTTCCCTGAGCGCCATCGCCGGCGCATTCGCCTGCGCCGTGGTGACGGGACTGGTGTTTGGCTTCATGCCGGCGCGCAAGGCGTCGGGACTCGATCCGGTGGTGGCACTGGCGGGACAGTAATAACAACGCCGGCAGCGTGGCTGCCGGCAAAAAAATGTTGCCCTGGCTCTAACACGCGGTACTATCTCCTGATAATAAAAGCAGTGTTTCGCGTAGTTTTGCCCTTGCGGGCACACACCAACCACCACAGGAGAACCCGATGCAGAAAAAATCAACCCTGAAGACCGGTATCGCCGCCGCCCTCATGCTGGTCTTCGGCATGGGCGCCGTGCAGGCGCAGGAAGTCGTGCGCCTGGGTAATTTGAAATTCGCCCATTACGGCGCCGTGTCGTACATCAAGGAAATCGCGCCCAAGTGCGGCATCAAGGTCGAAGAGCATATCTTCGCCAAGGGTCTCGACGTGATGCAGGCGATTATCGCGGGCGAGCTGGACGTGGGCGCGACGGCGTCCGAAGCGGCCATTTCCGGCCGCGCCGGTGGTGCCCCGATCTATGTGGTGGCCGGTTTTGCCAAGGGCGGCGCGCGCCTGGTGGGCGGGGCGGGGCAAAAGATCACCAGCGTCAAGGAACTCAAGGGCAAGCGTGTGGGCGTGACGCGCGGCGGCATCCAGGAAGTGCTGCTGCTGGCCGAGCTGTCGCAAGCGGGCCTGACGTACTCGGAAACCAAGGGCAAGGATGTGCAGCTGGTATTTCTCGCCTACGCCGACTTGAACCAGGCGCTGATGGGCAAGAATATCGACGCCATGATGCAGTCCGAGCCGCAATCGTCGCAGGCGATCAACAAGGGTTTCGGCACCGAGGTCATCAAACCGTACGACACGCCGATCGGCGAGCCCGTGCGGACCATGGTGATGACGGAAAAGTTCTACAAGGAACGCCGTCCCGTGGCGGAAAAATTCATGCGTTGCTTCGTCGAAGCGACCAAGACCTTTATCGACAACAAGGCGACGGCGGAAAAATATGTGCGCGAAGTCGTGTTCCGCGGCCAGATCACGAAGGATGACTTCGACGACGCGATCAGCAATTCGCCGTATTCGTACGATATCTCGCCCGAGCATATCCAGATCACCACGGACGTGATGGTGAAAACGGGCGTGGGCCGCATGACGAAACCGCCCGTGGCCAAGGACTGGGTCAAGACGGACTTGCTGGAGCAGGCGAAAAAGAGCCTGAACGTGAAGTAAATCAGGCAGCCATGAAAAAAACCTCCGCACCAGCGATGGCGCGGAGGTTTTTTTATGGAAGGGTGGCCTTAGCGGGCGTTAAAACCCATCCAGCCCTTCTCCGTCTGGCGGAAGCTCAGCGTGTAGATACGGGTCAGCTCATCGCCTTTCTTCAGCTGGCGGCTGATGATGGCGCCGTAATTGTCTTGCACGAGCTGGTCCGACCATTGCATCAGGTTGTCGAAACGCTCGGCCGTCATTGCCGCCTGGCGCGCCAGCAGCGGCGCGGGAATCGCCTTCTTTTCCTGCTGCTGCACCCAGAATTCGCGGAAGACCTTGTTCTCTCCGCCCATGCCGCGCGCCATCAGGCCCAGGCCCATGGTCATGCCCACGGAGCCGTCCGTCTTTGCCTGCGTTTCGAGCTTGTCGGCCACGTCGGCCAGCAATTCCAGGTAGCCCACCTTGGCGCGCAGCACGGCCGAGCCCTTGATTTCGTACTGTTCGTTCTCTTTCCAGCCGTTCAGCTTTTCCAGCTTTGCAATGTCGAAGTACTCCTTGTACAGGTCATAGCTTTGGATGGACGTGCGGAAATACTCCTCGTATGTGGATTGGGAAGGCGCATCTTTCATGCAACCGCTTAATACGGTGCAGGCGGCCAGCAGGAGACAGGTCCAGGAAATTTTTTTGAAAGAAAACATGGCGGTGGTGGGCGAGTGGCGAAAAGTGAAAGATTGTTGCTCTATGGACATAATTATAGGGCTGGCTCATCCAGATGGCAACGTGGCCGTGACGCGGCGGCAGTGCGCCGCAGGAAAGATTGCCAAAATCTTGAGGGTGCGCCACCCCGCCGCGCCCGAGGCGCGATATCATGGCAGGCTTGCGGTGTCGGCTGGCGGCGAATTGCCTGCAGCCCATACTGTCGCTTGAATCGCGCTTGCCGGCTATGGTGTAAACTTAAACTATGCAGATCTATTTCTTTTTCATCGCAGCCCTGTTGTATGCGGCGTGCGCGGTGCTTCCCTCGTCCCGTGCCCGGCTCATCGCCGGCCTGACCGGCGTTGCCTGGCTGGCGCACGCCGCCACCCTGTGGTTCGACCTGATGGCGCCGG
This sequence comes from Janthinobacterium sp. GMG2, assembly GCF_033949445.1. Taxonomy (NCBI): domain Bacteria; kingdom Pseudomonadati; phylum Pseudomonadota; class Betaproteobacteria; order Burkholderiales; family Oxalobacteraceae; genus Janthinobacterium; species Janthinobacterium sp. GMG2. The sequence goes on from NZ_JAXAWA010000001.1 coordinate 504,428, forward strand.
GCACCTTGCGCTTCGGTTTTTCCGCCATGCTGTCGGCCGCGCTGTGGGTCTCGGTGGGCGCCTACTGGATAGAGAACCGCAATTTCAGCCTGGACGGACTGCGCCGCATGGTCATGCCCAGCGCCGTCCTCGCCATTGGCCTGGCCTGGGCCTTTCCCGGCAGCCAGGTCAGCATGGAAGGCAAGTCGGCCGTCTTCGGCTGGCATATTGCCGTGGCCGTGCTCGCCTACAGCACCCTGACGATTGCCGCCTTTCACGCCGTGCTGATGGCGCTGCAGGAATCGCGTCTGCATACGCGCAGCGAAAGCCGCGGCTTCATCGGCACGGCGCTGGACCAGCTGCCAGCCCTGCTGACGATGGAAAAGCTGCTGTTCCGCATGATCGGCCTGGGTTTTATTTTGCTCAGCCTGACCGTACTGTCGGGCATCGTGTTTTCCGAACAACTGTTTGGCAAGGCGCTCAACTGGGATCACAAATCCGTGTTTACCATGCTGTCGTGGCTGCTGTTTGCCTCGCTGCTGGCAGGCCGGCGCTTTCGCGGCTGGCGCGGCAAGACGGCCCTGAGCTTTACCCTGGCCGGTTTCGCCACCTTGCTGCTGGCCTATGTCGGCAGCCGTTTTGTACTGGAAGTGGTTTTACACCGAGGATTCGCATGACACGTGTTTTATTCTGGCTGGCGCTGGTGTTCCTGGTGCTGTTTGCGATCCGCAGCAAGATCCGTGGCATGCAGCAGCGCGCCCGCGCGCAGCAACAACAGCAGCCGAACCCGTTTGCGCCGCCCGGCCGGCCGCAGGAATTGCCTGATGCCGAGCTGATGCTGTGCTGCGCCCACTGCGGCGTGTACTACCCGGCCTCCGAAAATGTGCAGGCCAAGGGCCACGATTACTGCAGCCACGCGCACGCCACGTTGTAAGGGCAGGCCCGCAGGTGCGCTCGCGTTGCTCATCCGTATCGTAACGTCCTCCGGCCTCCGTCCGGCGTAGCATCTGCATGAGGCGGTTCGCCGCCGCCATTGCGGAAAGGCGCGCTTCCATGTCCCGTCCCAATCCTGGTCCGGATACCGTGACCGCCACCGGCATGCCGCCGGCGCCGCAACTGAGCGGCAACTCGCTGCCCATGCAGGCGCTGCGCGCGCAGATCGGCCGCATCGCCCGCTGTGGCGCGCCGGTGGCCATCCGCGGCGAATCGGGCACGGGCAAGGAACTGGCGGCGCGCGCCATCCATGCCCAGGGCGCGCGCGCCAGCTTCCCGTTTATCGCCGTCAACTGCGGCGCCATTCCCGAAGCGCTGATGGAAGCGGAATTCTTCGGCTGCCGCCCGGGCGCTTATACGGGCGCGCGGCACGAACGCCAGGGTTTGTTCCAGGCGGCCCATGGCGGCAGCCTGTTGCTCGATGAAGTCGACGACCTGCCGCTGGCCATGCAGGTAAAGCTGTTGCGCGTGCTGCAGGAGCGCCGCGTGCGCAAGCTGGGCGGCAGTAATGACGAAGCCGTCGACGTGCGCATCCTGTGCGCGAGCCAGCATGGCCTGGCGCGCGGCGTGGCCGCCGGCACGTTCCGCCAGGACCTGTTTTACCGGCTCAACGTGATCGAGCTGGCGTTGCCGCCGCTGCGCGAGCGGCGCGGCGATCTGCAGGTATTATGTGAGGTGATCCTCGCGCGCCTGTCGCCACGCCGGACCGTGAGCCTGGCGCCGCCGGTGCTGGCGGCCCTGGGTGCGTATGCGTTTCCCGGCAATGTGCGCGAACTGGAAAACGTGCTGGAGCGGGCGCTGGCGTTTGCCGACGGCGGCGTGATCGCGCTCGACGGGCTGGCCTTGCCATCCACGGCGGGTACTATGCCTTTGCGGGCGGCGCCGGCATTGCCGGCCTTGCCGGAACGGCAACTGTGCCTGCCCGGCATGGCGGCGCATGGCGTGGCCCCCGTCCTGCCGCTCGACGTGTATTTGCGCCAGGCCGAGCGCGACATGATCATGCTGGCGCTGGTGCAGGCGCGCTACCACCGCGCACGGGCGGCGGGCCAGCTGGGCTTGAGCGTGCGCCAGTTGCGTTACCGCATGCAGAAATTGACGATACAGGAAGCTTTACTTGATGAGCGTATGGACGATAGATGAAGACGGCTGGTGCGACGGCGCGCTGCGCTATGACTCGCCGCACCACGATGCGCGCCCGGACGGTGCACAAGTCGACTTGCTGGTGATCCATAACATCAGCTTGCCGGGCGGCCAATTTGGCGGGCCGCATGTGTCGGACTTGTTTACGGGCCGGGTAGATTATAATGCCCATCCTTCTTTCGCCGACCTGCGTGGCTTGCAGGTGTCGGCGCACTTTTTTGTGCGGCGCGATGGTGCGCTGCTGCAATATGTTTCTACTGATCAACGTGCCTGGCATGCGGGCGCGTCCATGTTCGAAGGACGCCCGCAGTGCAATGGCTATTCCATCGGTATCGAAATGGAAGGCGCGGACGATGTGCCCTTCCAGCGGTGGCAATACCATGTGCTGGCGGCGCTGACGGCGGCGCTGGTGGCGCGCTACGGACTGTCGCAAGTGCGCGGCCACGAGCATATCGCGCCGGGGAGGAAGACGGATCCGGGGCCGTTTTTTGACTGGCATTTTTATCAAAAATGCTGGCTGGAAACCTTGCACGGGCAGCCTGCGTTAGCGCTTACTTCGCGGGGATTGGGCTTTCCATCCACACCCTGAAAAGTCAACCGAAATCGTATATGAAAATACAAAAAATTACGCCGGCGGATGCCGGAAAACTATTGCATCACCCTCCGATGGGTACTACAATTAGTGCAGAAGTTGGATGTAAAGACTATATCTAGTGCCATCACAGACGTTTTCAGAATTATTGTCAAAGCTACCCGGATTGCTGATAAAGCACTGGAACTGGCGGTTTATCACCCTTGATCGTGTTTCGCGCCAGCCGGGCAGTACGGTGTGGCGATATGGCTTCTGACTCTGTTTTATGCATTAAGAATTTACTATTTAGCAACAAATACCTGAAGAAACCCTGACCATCGGGCGTTCTATTCAACAACACACGCGGCAGCAAAACTGCAGGCTGACTTTAGCTGACAACGGGAGCTTCAATGCAATCACCACAAGATATTTCCATCCATCCAACGCCAGTATCGCCAGCGCCAGGCGCGGCCAACAGCGTGGCGAGCACGGGCGCGGCATTGGGCGACTATCGCATCATCCGCCGCAACGGTGCGGTGGTGGCATTTGAGCCTTCGAAGATCGCCATCGCCATGACCAAGGCGTTTTTGGCCGTTAACGGCGGCCAGGGCGCAGCCTCGGCACGCATCCGCGAACTGGTGGAACAGCTGACCGACGGCGTCGTCGCCGCGCTGGTGCGCCGCCATCCGGGCGGCGGCACCTTCCATATCGAAGACGTGCAAGACCAGGTGGAACTGTCGCTGATGCGTTCGGGCGAGCACGACGTGGCGCGTGCCTACGTGCTGTACCGCGCCAAGCACATGGAAGAGCGCCGCCTGCAGAAGGAAGCGCAAGGCGCGTCCGCGCAAGTGACCGCGCCCCAGCTGAACGTCACCGACAACGGCGTGCGCCGCCTGCTGGACATGCAGGAAGTGCGCGACCTGATCAATGCCGCCTGCGCCGGCCTGGAAAAGCACGTCGATGCCGACGCCATCCTGGCTGAAACCGTGAAAAACCTGTACGACGGCGTGCCTGTCGAAGAGCTGCACAAGTCGGCCATCCTGGCGGCGCGCGCGCTGATGGAAAAAGATCCGGCCTACAGCCAGGTCACGGCCCGCATCCTGCTACACACGGTGCGCAAGGAAGTGTTCGGCAAGGAAGTGCCGCAAGCGGCCGCTGCCGCCGAATACCTGACGTATTTCCCGCAATACATTGCCAAGGGTATCGCCGCCGAGCTGCTGAACCCGGTACTCGCCAGTTTCGACCTGGAGCGCCTGGCGAAAGCCATCGTCGCCGACCGCGACTTGCAGTTCGGCTACATCGGCCTGCAAACCCTGTATGACCGCTACTTCCTGCACATCCAGGACGTGCGCATCGAAATGCCGCAAGCGTTCTACATGCGCGTGGCCATGGGCCTTGCGCTGAACGAAGCGGACCGCGAAGCGCGCGCCATCGAGTTCTACAGCCTGCTGTCCTCGTTCGACTTCATGAGCTCGACGCCGACCCTGTTCAATTCGGGCACCCTGCGCTCGCAGCTGTCGTCGTGCTACCTGAGCACCGTCTCCGATGACCTGGAAGGCATCTACGACGCCATCAAGGACAATGCGCTGCTGGCCAAGTTTGCCGGCGGCCTGGGCAACGACTGGACGCCAGTGCGCGCCCTGGGCGCCCACATCAAGGGCACCAACGGCAAGTCGCAAGGCGTGGTACCGTTCCTGAAAGTGGTCAACGACACGGCCGTGGCAGTCAACCAGGGCGGCAAACGCAAGGGCGCCGTCTGCGCCTACCTGGAAACCTGGCACATGGACATCGAGGAATTCCTCGACCTGCGCAAGAACACGGGCGACGACCGCCGCCGCACCCACGACATGAACACGGCGAACTGGATTCCCGACATGTTCATGAAGCGCGTCATGGAAAAAGGCGACTGGACCCTGTTCTCGCCATCGGACACGCCAGACCTGCACGACAAGGTCGGCAAGGCCTTTGAACAGGCTTACCTGGGCTACGAAGCCAAGGCCGCCGCCGGCGAAATCCGCGTCTTCAAAAAGATCGCCGCGCTGGACCTGTGGCGCAAGATGCTGTCGATGCTGTTTGAAACGGGCCACCCATGGATCACGTTCAAGGATCCTTGCAACATCCGCAGCCCGCAGTCGCACGTCGGCGTCGTCCACAGCTCGAACCTGTGCACGGAAATCACGCTGAACACGGGTCCTGACGAAATCGCCGTCTGCAACCTCGGTTCCGTCAACATGCCGGCGCACATGAAGGAAGGCAAGCTCGATCACGTCAAGCTGGCCAAGACCATCCGCACCGCCATGCGCATGCTCGACAACGTCATCGACATCAACTACTACGCCGTCGACAAGGCGCGCAATTCGAACATGCGCCACCGTCCGGTCGGCATGGGCGTGATGGGCTTCCAGGACTGCCTGCACATGATGCGCGTGCCGTTCGCCTCGGACGCTGCCGTATCGTTTGCCGACACCTCGATGGAAGCCGTCTGCTACTACGCCTACCTGGCGTCGACGGAACTGGCCGAAGAGCGCGGCCGCTATGAGTCGTACGCCGGCTCGTTGTGGGACCGCGGCATCCTGCCGCAGGATTCGGTCAAACTGCTGGCCGAAGAGCGCGGCGGCTACCTGGAAGTCGATTCCTCGTCGGCCATGGACTGGACTCCGGTGCGCGAACGCATCGCCAAGTTCGGCATGCGCAATTCGAACTGCGTGGCGATCGCCCCGACGGCGACGATTTCGAACATCATCGGCGTGTCGGCCTGTATCGAGCCGACGTTCCAGAACCTGTACGTGAAATCGAACCTGTCGGGCGAATTCACCGAGATCAACGGCTACCTGGTGCGCGACCTGAAGGCGCGCGACCTGTGGGATGAAGTCATGATCTCGGACCTGAAGTACTTCGACGGCTCGCTGGTGAAGATCGACCGCATCCCGCAAGACCTGCGCGATATCTATGCCACGGCCTTTGAAGTGTCGCCAAGCTGGCTGGTGGAAGCGGCTTCGCGTCGCCAGAAGTGGATCGACCAGGCCCAGTCGCTGAACATCTACATGGCTGGCGCATCGGGCAAGAAGCTGGACGAAACCTACAAGCTGGCATGGCTGCGTGGCCTGAAAACCACCTACTACCTGCGTACCATCGCCGCTACCCACATGGAGAAATCGACCTCCAAGACGGGTGCCCTGAACGCCGTGGCTGTCGACGGCGGCATGTCGGCCAGCGCGCAAAGCGCCCAGGCAGCGGTCGTGGCGGCAGCAGCGGTGGCCGTGGCACCAGTGGTGGCGGCGGCAGCGGACGACGCCGATGGCGAAGCCTGCTACCTGCGCCCAGGTGATGACGGTTTCGAAGAGTGCGAAGCCTGCCAGTAAAAACCTGCTGCGCAGCCCCCTCTCGGGTTCTGTGTTGCTCACCGTACTAAAGTACGGCTGCGCTACTCGACCCGATATCGGGCTTGCTCGCGACGGTTTTTAAAAAATTTAAAGTTGTCAGCCCAGAGCGTCTGGGCTGATTCAATGTTGTCAATATCCGCATTGTCCGATTCAACGGGCCTGTTGCGGATCGCCGGCTCGCCGGCATGGAAAGGAAGAAGAATATGTCGTTGTCCTGGGATGATGAAACCACGTCGGCAGCTGTGCCGCGTCCGGCGCAGCAAGCGCCACTGGGTAATACCGAATTGAACCTGCCGGCAGGTGCCGAGCCGTCCGAAGCGAACGCCGAGCAAGTGGCGCGCCGCGTGAATGCCGACGACAAGCGCATCATCAACGGCAAGACGGACGTCAACCAGCTGGTGCCGTTCAAGTACAAATGGGCATGGGACAAATACCTGGCCGGCTGCGCCAACCACTGGATGCCGCAGGAAGTGAACATGCAGCGCGATATCGAGCTGTGGAAAAACCCGAACGGCCTGACGGACGACGAGCGCCGCCTGGTCAAGCGCAACCTGGGCTTCTTCGTGACGGCCGACTCGCTGGCCGCCAACAATATCGTGCTGGGCACCTACCGCCACATCACGGCGCCCGAGTGCCGCCAGTACCTGCTGCGCCAGGCGTTCGAGGAAGCGATCCACACGCACGCCTACCAGTACATCGTCGAATCGCTGGGCCTGGACGAAGGCGAGATCTTCAACGCGTACAACGAAGTCAAGTCGATCCGCGACAAGGATGAATTCCTGATCCCGTTCATCAACACCCTGACCGACCCGGCGTTCGTCACCGGCACGGTGGAAAACGACCAGAAGCTGCTCAAATCCCTGATCGTGTTTGCCTGCCTGATGGAAGGCTTGTTCTTCTACGTCGGCTTCACGCAGATCCTGGCGTTGGGCCGCCAGAACAAGATGATGGGCGCGGCCGAGCAGTACCAGTACATCCTGCGCGACGAATCGATGCACTGCAACTTCGGCATCGACTTGATCAACACGATCAAGATGGAAAACCCGCAGCTGTGGACGGCCGAATTCCGCGAAGAGATTAAAGTGTTGTTCATGCAGGCCGTGGAACTGGAATACGCATACGCGGAAGACACCATGCCGCGCGGCGTGCTGGGTCTGAACGCGCCGATGTTCAAGGGCTATTTGCGCTTCATCGCCAACCGCCGCGCGCAGCAGATCGGCATCGAGCCGCTGTTCGCCCAGGAAGAAAATCCATTCCCGTGGATGAGCGAAATGATCGACATGAAGAAGGAACGCAACTTCTTCGAGACGCGCGTGACGGAATACCAGACCGGCGGCGCGCTGAACTGGGAATAAGCCAGCCGATAGCGTCACAAGTCATGTATGTAACAAAGGCCTCGCAAATGCGGGGCCTTTTGCTATCTGGCGAGCTTATTGAACGGGCTCACACGGTCGGGATGGTGCGGCCCGTGATCAGCACGCGCTTGCCCTTGAAATCGGTATTCATGCGCCGATTTCCAGGGCCTGGATGCGGTTGCTGGCGAGCGTGAAGACAAAGCGCAGCGCCAGCGGGCTGCCGGGGAAACTGCCGCTGACGCTGCCGGTGACCACGCAGCGCGCGCCCTGGGTGTCGGCCGCGATGGGGCTGACGGTGGCGCCGTACTGCTGGCTGCCAGCTTCTTTCCAGGCCTGGATGGCGGCATGGCTCGCGTGGGTCCGGCCTTCGTCGTGAACGACGCCATCGGCGGTGAAGCATTGCGCCACGGCCTTGCTATCGTGATGCTTGTCGGCGCTAAAGTAGTCGCCGACGATGGCCGGCATGAGGAGAGACATGGTGCTTCCTTTCAATGGAGAGTAGGGAGCGACCATCATATGGCGTTCAATTGCAGAGAAATAGTAGCGTAGGGGTGATAGGCTTTGCACTTCAGGTTCATTATTGGCGGCGTGATCGCGCATGAAAACTAACTCTCTCGATGGCATCCGTACCTTTCTCGCGGTCGCCGAGCGCAAAAGTTTCAGCGCCGCGGCACTGCAGCTTGGCGTGACGGTGACGGCCGTCAGCAAGGCGGTCAAGGTGATGGAGCGCCAGCATGGCGTGCTGCTCTTCAAGCGCAATACGCGCAATGTCGCCTTCACCGAAGCCGGCGCGGGCCTGTACGCCAGCCTGGCCGGCGCCACCCGGCAAATCGATGACGCCTTCGCCGCGCTGACCATGTTTCGCGACCGGCCCGCCGGCCATTTGCGGCTGACGGTGCCGCGCGCGCTGGGCGCGCTGGTGATGCGCGCATTGATACCGCGTTTTCGCGGCAGCTATCCTGACGTGACCATCGACCTGTCGCTCGACGATGGCGCCGTTGATCTGCTGGCGCACGGTTACGACGCCGGCATCCGCCTGGGACAGTCGGTGGAGCAGGAGATGGTGGCCGTACGCCTGACGGGGGACTTGCGCTGGTCCGTGGTTGGCGCGCCCGGCTACTTCGAGCGGAAAGGGCGGCCGCTGATTCCGGAAGACCTGATGCGCCACGATACGCTGGCCTATCGCTTCCATACTTCCGGCGCCTTGCACCGCTGGCGCTTCATGCGCGATGGCGAGGAATTTCTGGTGCAAGCCGGCGCGCCCCTGGTCGTCAATGACACCACGCTGATCGCCGATTTCGCGCGCTCGGGTCTGGGCCTGGCGTATATGCCCGATGTGGAAATCGAAGCTGACCTGGCCAGCGGCAGCTTGCTGCGGGTGCTGGAAAACTACGTGCCGCCGACGAGCGGATTGTTCCTGTATTTTCCCGCCCGTACCCAAAGCCAGCCCAAACTGCGCGCCTTCATCGATACGGCGCTGGCGCTTTCCCGGCCTGCGTCTTCCGGCGACACGCGCTAGCCTCGCCTGCTTTTTCCAGCCTGCCGCCATCATCCTGGAGACCGGCTGCGGCATCGCCTGCCGCGTTTTTTTCGCGCTGCTTTTTCATGAAGTGCAGTGGCGTGGTGGCGCAGAAAAGTGCGGCCATTTTTTCGCCGCATCGCGCACGCCGCACCGCATTTTTTTGATGGCGCCAATGCGCGCGGGGCGGGGTGTAAATATCGTTTCCGCACACGCTGGCGGCGGCATTTGCCGCGCGATTGTGCGATAGCACGCGTATCGTGCAAAAAAGCGGACGAAAACGTGTCGTGCCGGTTGCGCATTGACAAGGTTTTCGTGTACTTTATGAGATTGCAAATGCGAGCGTTAGAATGCGGGGTTTTTTAACCAGCGCGGTAGCGAAAAAACCTCGCAAAACAGGGATACAGATTTACACGGATATGCACAAAACCACACCGTTTTCGTCTGCCGCCGTGCCCGAATTTTTTCAGGCATGGCGGTTTTTTATTTGACGCATCGGTGTTGTGGCGAGCGCGATGCGAGGAGCGAAAAAACGCACGGCATCGAAAACGAATGACCGAATTCAGACTTTGCCACCAGCTGCGAGATAAAGCAGGGTGGCACCGACGATGGCTGAAGTGCTGCAAACGTGAGGAGTTGCAGCAGTTCAGCTGGTGCCGAATTCATTAGCGCAAACGACCGTTTGCGCCGATGAATAATTCGCCTGGCCTATCCCTGTGGTGGGTCGGACGGGTTTAAATCTTGTAGCTTAAATTTCTCATCTCAGATGAAGGAGAGACAAATGGCAACAGCCGCTAAGAAATCAGAAGTAAAGAAACCAGCCGCCAAGGCTGCTCCTGCCGCGAAGAAGCCGGTAGCCGCAGCGAAGACGGTTGCCGCTAAACCAGCTGCCAAAGCCGCAGCGAAACCAGCAGCAAAACCAGCCGCCAAAGCCGCAGCCAAGCCTGCAGCAAAAGTGGCTGCCAAGCCAGTAGCGAAAGCCGCAGCGAAACCAGCGGCCAAGGCAGCAGCAAAACCGGCCGCCAAGCCGGCAGCCAAGCCAGCAGCGAAAGCCGCAGCGAAACCGGCCGCCAAGGCAGCAGCCAAGCCTGTCGCGAAAAAAGCCGCAGCCAAACCGGCCGCCAAGCCAGCGGCAAAAGCCGCAGCAAAACCAGCCGCCAAAGCAGCAGCCAAGCCAGCAGTGAAAAAAGCCGCAGCGAAACCAGCCGCCAAGGCAGCAGCCAAACCGGCCGCCAAGGCAGCAGTCAAGCCAGCAGCGAAAAAAGCCGCAGCAAAACCGGCAGCCAAGCCGGCCGCCAAAGCAGCAGCGAAGCCAGCAGCAAAAGCTGCAGCCAAGCCAGCAGTGAAAAAAGCCGCAGCGAAACCTGCAGCCAAGGCAGCAGCGAAACCGGCCGCCAAAGCGGCAGCCAAGCCAGCAGCGAAAAAAGTCGTCGCCAAGGCAGCAGCGAAGCCAGCCGCAAAAGCAGCAGCCAAGCCAGCAGCAAAAGCTGCAGCGAAGCCAGCGGCCAAAGCGGCAGCCAAGCCGGCAGCCAAGGTAGCAGCCAAGCCAGCAACTAAGGCGGCAGCCAAGCCAGCGGCCAAGGTAGCAGCGAAGCCGGCAGCAAAAGCAGCAGCGAAGCCAGCGGCAAAGGCAGCAGCGAAGCCAGCAGCCAAGGTAGCAGCGAAGCCAGCAGCCAAAGCGGCAGCCAAGCCAGCAGCGAAACCTGCTGCCAAGGTCGCAGCAAAACCGGCAGCCAAGCCAGCAGCAAAAGCTGCAGCGAAGCCAGCCGCCAAGGTCGCAGCAAAGCCGGCAGCGAAAGCAGCAGCGAAACCTGCCGCCAAGCCAGCCGCAGCGCCAGTCGTGGCAGCCGCACCAGCAGCAGCGCCGGCAGCAGCTCCAGCGGCACCAGCCGCCGTGGCCGCCAAGCCAGCCGCCAAGAAGGCCGCGCCTAAAAAGGCCGCACCGAAGAAGGCAGCTCCTGTCGCCAAGCCATCGGCACCTATCGCACCTGTAGCAAAAACCGTGTTGGCACCGGCTGCAGCCTGGCCATTCCCAACCAGCACCCGCCCATCGTAATTTCCACGATACGGGTGCCTGGATGAGGCAACACGCCGCTGTGTGACTCAATCACACAGCGGTTTTTTTTTGGAGAATTAGTCGTGCTGATCGTTATCCTTACATTGATCGTTGATACCATCGCTACCTTGCTGGGCGGCGTGTTGCTGCTGCGCTTCTGGATGCAGGCGGTGCGCGTGCGGCCGCCCTCGTCGGTGGCGCAATTCACGTTTCAATTGTCCGACTGGCTGGTGCGCCCCCTGCGCCGCGTGGTGCCGGGTGTGGGCGGGTATGACTGGGCCAGCCTGATCGGCGCCTTCCTGATCGTGCTGCTGGCCAGCTCGGTGCTGTTTATTTCCGGCTATCCCGTCGAAGTGGTGCTGCTCAAGTCGCTGCAACGCTTCCTGCAATGGATACTCTACGGTTTCATGGCCTTGCTGATTATCGAAGCCATCTTCAGCTGGGTCAATCCGCATGCGCCGCTGGCACCGTTCGTGCGGGCCCTGAACGAGCCGCTGCTGCGTCCGATCCGCAAGGTCGTGCCGTTGATCGGCAGCCTGGATCTGTCGTTGCTGGTCGCGCTGATCCTGTTGCAGATCGCGCAAGTGCTGGTGGGGATGATTATTGTGGTGCGATGATGGTGGCGTAGGTCGGGTTAGCGTAGCGTAACCCGACATCAGCACTTGCCATGCCAATGATGTTGCCGGATGACGCGCGGCCGCGCCGCGCACATCCGACCTGCATATTAATAGCGGTAACCGAACGCCGCTTCGAACTGGTCGGCGATGCTCTCTGGCGTAAACACGTGGTTTTGCGCGCCCTGGGTGGCGATCTTGATGGCGCCCAGCAGGCTGGCCAGACGGCCGCTGGTTTCCCAGCCCAGGTCGTTGGTGATGCCGAACAGCAAGCCTGCACGGTAGGCATCGCCGCAGCCGGTCGGGTCCAGCACTTCCTTGGCGGTCACGACAGGAATGTCGATGCGCTTGCCGTCCGTATAGATTTCCGACCCTTTTTCACCGCGCGTGACGATCAGCGCTTCCAGGCGGCTGGCGATGTCCGGCAGGGTCAAGCCCGTGCGTTCCATCAACATTTCCATTTCATAATCGTTGGCCGACACATACGTGGCTTTGTTGATGAAGTCGATCAACTGTTCGCCATTGAAACGTGGCAACTGCTGTCCCGGGTCGAACATGAAGGGGATGCCCAGCTCGGCCAAGTCGGCGGCGTGCCTGAGCATGCCCTGGTCGCCGTCCGGCGAAATGATGGCGACCTTGGCCGGGCCCGCATTGGCGATCGGGTTTTCATGCGCAAACGACATGGCGCCCGGGTGGAAGGCGTTGATCTGGTTATTGTCCGCGTCGGCCGTGACGAAGCACTGCGCGTTGTAGCTGTCGGCCTTGATCAGGATGTTGGCGGTGGAAATGCCCAGCTTTTGCAGGCGCTCCAGGTAGGCGGCGCTGTCTTGCCCCATGACGCCGACGATGCGCGGGTCGCCGCCCAGCATTTTCAGGCTGTAGGCGATGTTGCCCGAGCAGCCGCCGAACTCCGTGCGCATGGTGGGCACGAGGAAGGACACGTTCACCTTGTGCAACTGGTCGGCCAGCAGCGATTCGCCGAAGCGGCCGGGGAATTGCATGATGGTGTCGGTGGCAAGCGAGCCGCAGATCAGCGATGTTTTGGTCATGATAGTGTCTGTTAAGGGTAAAAGATGGCGATATGGTAGCCAGACGCCGTGAGCTGGTCTAATGCAAAATACAGTTTGATGGTTTGTTCCGAGCGCGGCGCAAAGCCCTTGCTCACGTCGATATTGGCTGGCAGGTAGTCGCGCGGCGCGATCACGCGGCGCAAGACGGGCTTGTCGTTGGCGTCGTTGAGAATCAGTTCGATGCTGGGCCAGGCTTGCACGCTGCGGCTTTGGTTGCGCAGCAGCGAGACATAGGAAAAGGTGTGGTCCTTCAAGGTCTGCAACTCGCCTTGCTCGATGGCCAGCGCCTCGATCTGCGCGGGCAAGTCGACCTGGCAGCCGCTGAGCTTGCACAGCGCCACCAGGGTCGGCTTCCACTGCGGAAATTGCGCCGCCAGCGGGTTGCGGAAGGTGGTCATTACTTGCAGGAATAGCAGCAAAAGCAGTACTGCCGAGCCGGCGGCCATGGCCATGCGCAAGGCCTTGCCGCTCTGTTCGCGGCGCCGTCCCAAGGTTACAAAGGCCGGCTCGTCGTCGGCTGGCGGCAGGACAGGTTCTTCCTGCTCTTCGGCTGGTTCCGGCGCGACGGGTGCGGCGGGCAGCGCTTCGAAAGAGTGGTCAGTCAGCGTCGGTTCCCGGCGCGCGGGCGCGGGCTTGTCCAGGCTGACTTTTTCGGCTGGGATGACTGGGGCTGCCGCTGCTTCCAGGTTCGGCTCGCGGCGGCTGTCGCGCAGATACGTGACAAAGGCGGGCGCGTCATCGACCTGGCGGCGCTTGAAAGGCGCCATCGGCTGGGGCAGGGGCTGTTCGGGCAGTTCCGCCGGTGTTTCTTCAGCTTCAGGTATATCGAGCGGTGTGTCGAGCGGTGCGGCGGCCGGTACCTCTTCGGGCAGTGCCACGTCGAGGTCCAGCTCGATGTGCTCGCCATCGTCTTCATCTTCCTTGAGCTGCGCCGTTTCCGGCAAGATGCCGAACGGGTCAAACGAGGTGTCGAAATCGAGGGAATAAATGGGTTCGTCGTCCGTGGCGGACGGCAGGCTGTTGTCGGCAGGGTAACTGTCTGGCAGCGGGGCGGCAGTGCCGGGGGCCGATGTTAAAAACGGCGATGCCGCAGCTGGATCGACCAGCGCGGCATTGCCGTCAAACACTTCTCTGCACGTGCCACAGCGCACGATGCCCCCACGTAACTTCAATTGGTCAGCAGCGACCCGAAATATCGTGTTGCAATGGGGGCATTTGGTGGCGAGGGCCATTGCTGTGCTTATGCACCTTCCGCGCGGGGCGCAGGCGCTTGCGTTGTACCCAGGCGGCCATGCAGCGCCACCCAGCCGTCTTGCTCGGCCCACACGCCCAGTTGGATGAACGGTGCGTAGGCAGCGGCCACTTCTTCGGCCTGGCGTGCCAGCACGCCGGACAGGATCAGCGCGCCGCCATCGGCGACACGGCCCGACAGCATCGGCGCCATCAGCTTCAATGGGCTCGACAGGATGTTGGCGACGACGATGTCAAACTTGGCTGTGGCGTGTGCCGACGTGGCAAACGTGTCTGGCAAGAAATATTCGATGTCGCACTGGTTGCGTTCGGCATTGTCGCGCGCCGATTCGATCGCCTGCGGGTCGATGTCGACGCCGGCTACCGTTTGCGCGCCCAGTTTCTTGGCCACCATGGCCAGGATGCCGGAGCCGCAACCGTAGTCGAGCACGGTCTTGCCTGGAGCAGGATTGGCTTCCAGCCACTCCATGCACAAACGCGTGGTCGGATGGCTGCCCGTGCCGAAGGCCAGGCCAGGGTCCAGTTCCAGGATCAGGCCGTCAGGGTCCGGTGCCTCGTGCCAGCTGGGCACGACCCAGATATTCTTGCCGATGTGAATCGGTGCGAATTGCGACTGCGTCAGGCGCACCCAGTCCTGCTCTTCCACGGGGCGCATGGTAAAGGCGGGCACTTCCGTCATGCCGACAGCCTGGGCTGCGGCGGCCACGATGGCGGCCTGGTCGGCGTCGACGTCGGTCAGCGCCACCACGCGGCTGCGTTCCCACGCCGCTTCCTTCGGTTCCATGCCGGGTTCGCCAAACAGGGGCTGCTCGGCTTCCGTGCCTTCATCGGCGTCTTCCACCGACACCGACAGGGCGCCCGCTTCCATCAACGCGTCGGACATGGCCTCGGCGTTGTCACGGGCGATTTCGATGACGATTTCCGTCCAGCTCATGCGCCCGCCTTGATTTCGGACTTCTTGGCGATGCTGGGGCTGCCGCCATTCAGGTTCTTGCCCAGATCCGGCATGTCGGCCAGCTTCTGTTCCAGATAGTGAATGTTGGTGCCGCCTTCGATGAAGCGCGCGTCGATCATCAGTTCGCGGTGCAGGGCGATGTTCGTGTTGATGCCTTCGACCACCATTTCGGACAGGGCGATCTGCATGCGGCGGATCGCTTGCTCGCGCGTGGCGCCGTAAGCGATCACTTTGCCGATCATCGAGTCGTAGTGCGGCGGCACGTAGTAGCCGGCGTAGGCGTGCGAATCGACGCGGATGCCAGGGCCACCCGGTGCATGCCACGACACGATCTTGCCTGGCGATGGCGTGAACTTGAATGGATCTTCGGCGTTGATGCGGCACTCGATGGCGTGGCCCGACAGCAAGACGTCGCGCTGGCGGAAACGCAGTTTTTCGCCGGCGGCGATGCGGATCTGCTCTTGCACGATGTCGATGCCGGTGATCATCTCGGTGACCGGATGTTCCACCTGCACGCGGGTATTCATTTCAATGAAATAGAACTCGCCGTTTTCGTACAGGAACTCAAACGTGCCGGCGCCGCGGTAGCCGATCTTGCGGCAGGCTTCGGCGCAACGGTCGCCAATTTTCTCGATCAGCTTGCGCGGGATGCCCGGCGCTGGTGCTTCTTCGATCACTTTCTGGTGGCGGCGCTGCATGGAGCAGTCGCGCTCGCCCAGCCAGACGGCGTTCTTGTGTTCGTCGGCGAGGATCTGGATTTCCACGTGGCGCGGATTTTCCAGGTACTTCTCCATATACACTTCAGGGTTGCCGAAAGCTGTGCCGGCTTCCGTCTTGGTCATCGCCACGGCGTTGATCAGGGCAGCTTCCGTGTGCACGACGCGCATGCCGCGTCCGCCACCGCCACCGGCGGCCTTGATGATGACCGGGTAGCCGATTTTGCGGGCAATTTGCACGATCGCTTTCGGATCGTCGGGCAACGCGCCTTCCGAACCCGGTACGCACGGTACGCCAGCCTTGATCATGGTTTGCTTGGCCGATACTTTATCGCCCATCAAACGGATCGATTCCGAGCGGGGGCCGATGAAGACGAAGCCCGATTTCTCGACGCGTTCGGCGAAGTCGGCATTTTCCGACAGGAAGCCATAGCCAGGGTGAATCGCTTGCGCATCCGTCACTTCAGCGGCGCTGATGATGGCGGGCATGTTCAGGTAGCTCAGGGACGACTGTGCCGGGCCGATACAAACGGATTCGTCGGCCAGCTTGACGTATTTCGCGTCCTTGTCGGCTTCGGAGTGGACTACAACCGTTTTAATGCCCATTTCGCGGCAGGCGCGCTGAATACGGAGGGCAATTTCACCACGGTTGGCAATCAGGATTTTTTCAAACATGGTAGGTTCGCGTATGTCTGTGAGAGCCGGCGAGCCGGCGAAACAACAAGTGTGAGGGGCTAAAACTGCAAACGGCCGTTGCCGGCCGTGTGGACTGGGTTTTAGCCGATCACAAACAAGGGTTGACCGAATTCGACCGGTTGGCCGTTTTCGACCAGGATCTGGGTCACGACACCGGCTTTGTCGGAGTCGATTTCATTCAGGAGCTTCATCGCTTCGATGATGCACAGGGTATCACCTTCCTTGACGGTCGAGCCCACTTCAACATAGGCGGCGCTGCCAGGAGCGGACGAGCGGTAGAAGGTACCGACCATCGGCGACTTGACCACATAGCCCGTTGGCTCGGCGGCGACCACGACGGCGGCTGCCGCAGCGGGAGCGGCGGCTGGCGCGGCTGGCTGGTATTGGGCTTGCATGCCTTGCGGCTGCATCATGACCATCTGGTTTTGCGGCATGGCCGACGATTTGACGATGCGAACCTTGCTTTCGCCTTCGGTAACTTCCAGCTCTGCGATATCCGATTCGGCGACCAGGTCGATCAAGGTCTTGAGTTTTCGTAGATCCATGTAAAACCCCTAGGAATGTAGTTTGTTTTTTGAGTGATGCGGTGATGTCCAAGAACCTATCGCCGCGCTAAATGCGTGCAGATCGCGTAGATTAACGTTTTTTAAGCGCAAAGTCGATGGCAAACCGATATCCATCGATACCCAGCCCGCAGATCGTCCCCTGCGCGATCGCGCTGAGAAATGAGTGATGTCGAAACGTCTCGCGTTGATAAATATTCGAGATATGGACTTCCACGAACGGGATGGCGACCCCGGCCAGCGCATCGCGCAAGGCAACGCTGGTATGGGTCAGGCCGCCCGGATTGATGACGATGGCGTCGATCCCTTCCGCTCGCGCGGCATGGATGCGGTCGATCAGCGCGCCTTCGTGGTTGCTTTGAAAGCAGACCAGGTCGGCGCCGGCCGCCATGGCTTGCGCCATTGCTGCCTGTTCGATATCGGCCAAGGTGCTGGCGCCGTAGACCTCAGGCTCGCGCGTTCCCAGCAAATTCAGGTTGGGACCGTTGAGCAGAAGGAGGTTTTTTGCCATGTATGGAAGACCGTTTTAGCGAAAGTTCCGCATTTTGCCGCCAAAGATACGCATTGGCAAGAGAAAAAAGCACGCTCCGAATTTACAATTTATCCAGATCGGCGCGCAATTGATCAAATTTCAAGCGGCCAAGATAGGTCTTTTTGACTTCGCCATCGGCGCCGATCAGCACCGTAAAGGGCAAACCGCCCGTCGCATTGCCAAAATGGCGCGACAGGTCGGTACCGCTCATGCCGGAGACATACACGGGATAGGCGATCTTGAACTTGCTGGCAAAGGTGGCAATATTGCTGGCCGAATCGATGCCGATGCCGATCACCTGCAGGTTTTTCGCCGCATAGTGGCCTTGCACTTCGGATAACTCCGGCATTTCTTCCACGCATGGCGGGCACCATGGCGCCCAGAAATTGACCAGCACATTCTTGCCTTTCCATTGCGACAACGCTTGCGTGGCGCCGGCCGCGTCCGGCAGGGACAGCGCATACAGCTCGTTGACGGGACCCGTCGCGCCAGGCGCGATGGTGCTCGTCAGCGGCCCTGCTGCTTTGGCTTTTTCCTTGCTCAAACCGACGTAAGCGCCCATGCCGCCAAACATCAGCGCCACGATGGCGCACGCGATCCAATTCTTTTTTGTCATAACTTTATCTATATCAATGTTAGTCGGCAGCCGGCATACCATCGGCGAGGCTGGCGGCCAGCAGGCTGCGCAGCCCGGCGATGTCGGTGCGCAGCACCTTGCCATCCGCTTTGGCTTTCAGCGCGCCGCGCATATCGTCGAGCTCATACATGGCCGCGTGCACGCCTTCGTTTTTCCACAAGAAACTGGCGGTCTCGACCGCATCATAACGCGCCCCCTTGAAATGCGGGCTTTCCGACATGTCGAGCACGACATTTTTATTCAGCAGGAAGATGTGGATTTCCTTGGCGCTCTCGGCAAACAGCTGCAAATAGATCTCGTCGTGCGGGCCGGCCGTGCCATTGAGCACGGGGCCGCTGAGCAGGGGATGAAATTGTTGCAACGCTTCCATCACCTGCAGCGCGATCGTGCGCAGCTGGAACAGCCGCGCCGGCTGGCTATCGGCCAGGAACAGGGCATTGTATTGCCGCACCTGCTCCTCGATCATGTCGTTGTCGGGCAGGATATTGGGCCGGTTCGGCGCGTCGCCCAGGACTTGCCGCGCCGCCTTGCGCTTGGCGCTGCCATAGTCGGCGCCGTCCTGCGCCACGAGGCGCGCGGCAGCGGCGGCGATTTCCAGGCGCAACTGCGCGCTATCGTCAAATGCATCGTTCGTCATGAGCGAGATGATACTCCGAAGCGGAAAAAGTCATGGCGTCAGGTAAAATCCTGCACTTGCTGTTTTTTATCCCACCGTCTTACTTACTTAAGCGTGCGCCTTTCGCACTGATCACATGCATATTCATATTCTCGGCATTTGCGGTACCTTCATGGGCGGCCTGGCTGTCCTGGCCAAGGAAGCCGGCCATAAAGTTACCGGTTGCGATGCCAACGTGTATCCGCCGATGAGCACCCAGCTGGAATCGCAGGGAATCGAACTGATCCAGGGTTTCGATCCGGAACAGACCAAGCTGAACCCGGATTTGTATGTGATTGGCAATGTGGTCTCGCGCGGCAACCCGCTGGTGGAAGAGATCCTCAACCGCAGCCTGCCGTATGTGTCCGGCCCGCAATGGATCGGCGAACACATCTTGCGCAACAAGTGGGTACTGGCCGTGGCCGGCACGCATGGCAAGACGACCACGTCGGCCATGCTGGCCTGGATACTCGAAGATGCGGGCTACGCGCCAGGCTTCCTGATCGGCGGCGTGCCGATGAACTTTGGCATTTCCGCCCGCCTCAGCGGCAAGATCGACGGCAAGAGCGCCGATTCCGACTTCTTCGTCATCGAAGCGGACGAATACGACACGGCCTTCTTCGACAAGCGCAGCAAGTTCGTGCATTACCACGCGAAGACGGCCATCATGAATAACCTGGAATATGATCACGCCGACATCTTCCCCGATCTGCACGCGATCGAGACGCAATTCCACCACCTGGTGCGCACCGTGCCCGGCATTGGCCGCCTCGTGTTCAACGGCGATGAAGCATCGCTGCAGCGCGTGCTGGCGCGCGGTTGCTGGAGCGAAAAGGAAAGTTTTGGTCAAGATGCCAACTGGCAACTGCAAGAGCAGGCCGATGGCAGCTTCGACGTGTTCTTCAATGGCAAGCAGGAAGGCCATGTGGCGTGGGCGCTCACGGGCAAGCACAACCGCAGCAATGCGCTGGCGGCCATCGCCGCCGCGCGCCACGTGGGTGTACCGATAGCCCAGGCGTGCGCCTCGCTGGCCACGTTCGAGAGCGTCAAGCGCCGGATGGAAGTGCGCGGCGTCGTCAACGACATCACCGTGTACGACGATTTCGCGCACCACCCGACGGCCATTGCCACCACCGTGGGCGGCCTGCGCCAGAAGGTAGGCAGCGGCACCCGCATTCTGGCCGTGCTGGAACCGCGCTCGAATACGATGAAGCTGGGCGCCATGAAAGATGCGCTGCCAGGCAGCCTCAAGGATGCGGACCTCGTCTTCGGTTTCGGCAGCCAGCAAGCGCTGGGTTGGAGCCTGGGCGACGCGCTGGCGCCGCTGGGCAAGATTGCCAGCGCCTACGAAGACATCGATACCCTGGTGGCGGCCGTGGCGGCAAGCGCGCGTCCCGGCGACCAGATCGTGGTCATGAGCAATGGCGGCTTTGGCGGCGTGCACCAGAAATTGCTGGAGGCCCTGGGCCGATGATTCTGTACCTGCATGGATTCCGCTCGTCGCCCCTGTCGATGAAGTCGCGCCTGCTGGCCGCGCAGATGCAGGCGCTGGGCCGCGAAGCACAGTGGCTGTGCCCGCAATTGCCGGCTTCGCCGAAACTGGCGATTGAGCTGGCCCTGTCGCTGGTCAAGGACGTGGCGGCGGCCGAGCTGACGATAATCGGCTCCTCGCTGGGCGGCTATTACGCCACCTGGCTGGCCGAGCAGCTCGGTTGCCGCGCCGTATTGCTCAATCCTGCCATCGTGCCCCTGATCGACTTGGAACAGCATGTGGGCGTGACGACGGAATTCCATTCGGACAAACCATTCGAGTTCAAGCGCGAGTACATCGACGAGCTGCGCACGTTTGCCGTAGAGAAAATTACTGAGCCGCAACGCTATTTCCTGATTGCCGCCATCGGCGATGAAGTGCTCGACTACCGCGACATGGTGGCGCATTATCAGGGGGCGCGGCAGTTGGTCATCGACGGCAGCGACCATGGCATCAGCGAATTTGCCGATTATGTGGCGCCCGTGCTGGCCTTTTGCGGCATCGATGCGGACGCTGCCCAGTGAGGCCGGGTTCGCTGCGGCAGGCGCAATGGCATGCGCACGTAAATGCCGTCAATGCGCCGCCGGCCTTGCGCCACTGGCTCACGGGCGGCGGTTCGCTGACGGCCAAGCTGAAAGCGCATAGCCAGGCATTTCGCGTGCAATGTTTGCATCAGGAAACGGCACGTTGCCTGAGCGACGAGGCCGCCATCATTGGTTTGCACCGCGCGGGCCGCGTGTGGGAACGTGAAGTGCTGTTGCGTTGTGATGACAGACCGGCCGTGTTTGGCCATACCGTCGTGCCCATGCAGGCGACGGCCACGGACTGGCCCTTGTTTTCCGCGCTGGGCGAGCGTTCGCTGGGCACGACCCTGTTTGGCGACCGCATGGTACGCCGCGGCGAACTGGAATTTGCCCGCTTGCGCGCCGGGCACCCGCTGGTGCAGCGGGCGCAGGCGGCGCTGGCGCGGGAAGGGCGGCGCGCCGACGGGCAGGCGCAGTTTTTTGCCCGCCGCTGCCTGTATCAGCGTCACCAGGGATTGCTGCTGGTAACGGAAGTATTTTTGCCGGCGGTGCTGGAGTTGACGTCCGTCACTCGCACCGTTGCAACCGACACATTAATAAACAAAGCATAACAATGAATCTATTTTTTGAAGAATCCGGCGATTTCAAGGTCGGCACGGTCCTGTCGCAAGCGGGTGAAGCGTACCAGGTCGAAATGGCCAGTGGCAAGCGCACCAAGGTCAAGGTCAAGGACGTGCTGCTGCAGTATGAAAAGCCGGCCCCGGCCGAGCTGCTCGAGCAAGCCAAGGCGGTTGCCGCCGAGATCGACCTCGATTTCCTGTGGGAAGTGGCGGGCGAAGACGAGTTCGGCTTTGCCGAGCTGGGCGCCGAGTATTTCGGCCACGCACCGTTGCCGCCGGAAGCGGCCGGCCTGATCCTGGCCCTGCATTCGGCGCCAGTGTATTTCTACAAGAAGGGCCGTGGCCGCTACAAGGCGGCGCCGGAAGCGTCCTTGAAGGCGGCCCTGGCCGGTATCGAAAAGAAAAAACAGCAGGCGCTGGTGCAGGCAGGCTATGTGGAAGAGCTGAAGCAGAACCGCTTGCCCGCCTCGATGCAGCCCATGGTGCTGCAACTGCTGTTCAAGCCGGACAAGAACACGATTGAATACAAGGCGCTGGAAGCGGCGTGCACGGAATTGCACACGACGCCGCCGCGGCTGATGCTGGCTGTCGGTGGTATTGCTTCGCCAAAAGACTTGCACCTGTCGAAATTCCTGTTCGAAAATTTCCCGAAAGGCGCCGGTTTCCCGAGCGTGCCCGTGCCGTCCGTGACGGCCAAGCTGCCGCTGGCCGACGTGGCCGCCTTCTCGATCGACGACGTGACCACGACCGAGATCGACGATGCCTTCTCCGTGCAGCCGCTGCCCGATGGCACCGTGAAAGTGGGTATACACATCGCCGCACCGGGTCTGGGCATCCGTCCGGAAGACGTGATCGACAAGATGGCGCGCCAGCGCATGTCGACCGTCTACATGCCGGGCGACAAGATCACCATGCTGCCGGACGAAATCGTCAACGCGTTTACGCTGGCGGAAGGCACGACGTGCCCGGCCCTGTCGCTGTACGCGACCCTGGACCCGAAAGCGGACTGGGCCGTGGTCAGCACGCAGACGCGCGCCGAACTGGTGCCGATTGCCAGCAACTTGCGCCATAACCAGCTCGATGATCTGGTCAACGAGGAAACCCTGGCCAGCGGCGAAGGCGAGTACCCGCACAAGGCCGATTTTGCCGTGCTGTGGCAATGGGCGCAGCAGCTGGAACAGGGCCGCATGAAGAAACGCGAAGCGTTTGGCCTGAAGCCGGAACAGAACAACCGTGTCGATTTCAACTTCTATGTGGAAAACGACATCGTCACCGTGGCGCGCCGCAAGCGTGGCGCGCCGCTCGACAAGATCGTTGCCGAACTGATGATTTTTGCCAACAGTACCTGGGGCAAGATGCTGCACGACCATGGCGTGCCCGGCATCTACCGCAGCCAGGGCGGCGGCAGCGGCAATAGCTGGGCGGCAAAGATGCAGGTGCGCATGGTTACCCATGCGGCGCCGCACCAGGGCCTGGGCGTCGATCAATATGCGTGGAGCACGTCGCCCCTGCGCCGCTATACCGATCTGGTGAACCAGTGGCAAATCATCGCCTGCGCCGAGCATGGCGTGACGGCGCCGCTGGTGGCCCCGTTCAAGCCGCGCGATGCGAATCTGTTCGCCATCGTTTCGGCGTTTGACGCCGCGTATGCCGCGTATGGCGATTTCCAGTCGAACATGGAACGCTACTGGTGCTTGCGCTGGCTGCATCAGGAAAACGCGCGCCAGGTCGATGCCGTCGTCCTGAAAGACGAGATCCTGCGCCTGGTCGACATTCCGCTGGTCATCAAGCTGCCGGGCATGCCATCGGTGGCGCGCGGTGCCCAGGTGAAACTGGACTTGCTGCGCTGGGATGAAGTCGACCTGAGCATCGAAGCGCGCCTGCTGGAAATTGCCGCCGTGCCCGATGCGGCGGCCGATGCCGAGCTCGACTACGAAGAAGAGGCGGGCGACGATGCTGCGGACGAGGGCGACGTGGCGGCCGAGCCATCGCCGGAAGCGGCGAACCAGGTCAGCGACGCCGATGCGGAAGTGGCGGAACTGGCCAGCGAAGACGTGGTCAGCGAGCCCGAGCTCAAATAAGGCGCCAATCAGGCTGCAAAGGCGGTGCTGAAAACTGTTGCCGGCACCGCCTTTGACGTAGAATTCAGCCATCTTGTATGGTGTGCTTGTTGCGAACTGGGTTGCGCGTGAAGTCTTTCCGAGAGAATCGTTTCCTGATGATAGCCGTGGCGGTATCGCTGCTGGCGCACGGCGCCTTGCTGGCGATGCATTTTGTCGCCCCGGCGCCGCAGCGGGCCGTGGCCACCGATCCCGGCCTGGAAGTGATCCTGGTCAACGCCAAGCATGCGAACAAGCCGCTGAAGGCCGACGCCCTGGCGCAAGCCAACCTCGACGGTGGCGGACAAGCCGACAAGGGCCGCGCCAAGTCGCCCTTGCCCGACATGCGCAAGGTGGAAGAGGGCGACAGCGTCAAGGCCAGCGCCCGGCGCATCGCCGAACTGGAACAAAAACAGCAGGAACTGCTGACGCAGGCGGCCAGGCCGACGCCTTACAGCGCCGCGCCCGTCACGGAAAAGGACAAGCCCAATCCCCTGGCCACCGGCTCGGACTTGATGGAAAGCAGCAAGGCCATCGCCCGCATGGCGGCCGAGATCAGCCAGACCGTGGAAGACCAGAACAAGCGTCCGCGCAAGACCTTCATTACGCCCAGCACGCAAGAGGTCGGCTATGCCATGTATTACAAGACCTTGCAAAAGCGTATCGAGGAAATCGGCACCCTGAATTTCCCGCAAAAGAATGGCCGCAAGATGTATGGCGAACTGGTCGTCTACATTCCCATCTTCCAGGACGGCACGATTTACCAGAAGGAAGGTGGCGCCCGCGTGGAAAAAAGCTCGGGCAATCCGGCCCTCGATGCGGCGGCCCTGGCCATCGTGCGCCGCGCGGCGCCGTTTGGCCGTTTCCCACCAAATATGTTATCGAGTGACAAGGATGACCTGTGGGTGGTGATTACCCGCTTCAAATTTACGCGCGAAGAAAAAATGGAAGCTAACCTGACTGGCGGCAGCAATTGAACAAGCAAGCAATGAATCCTGATCAATATTGTGTCTTCGGCAATCCCATCGCCCACAGCAAGTCCCCCCTGATCCACGCCGCGTTTGCCCTGCAGACGGGCGAGCCCATCGTCTATGACCGCCGGCTGGCGCCGCTCGACGGCTTTGCGCTGGCGGTCCGCACGTTTGCCGCCGAGGGCGGCAAGGGCGCGAACGTGACGGTGCCCTTCAAGCTGGACGCGTGCGCGCTGGCCACCGAGCTGACGCCGCGCGCGCAAGCGGCCGGCGCCGTCAATACCCTGCGTTTCGATGGCGACACCATTCTTGGCGACAATACCGATGGCGCGGGCCTGGTGGCGGACATCGTGCGCAACGCGGGCGTGAAGGTCGCCGGCAAGCGCGTCCTGCTGCTGGGCGCGGGCGGTGCCGCGCGCGGCGTCGTGCTGCCCTTGCTGGAACAGGGACCGCAGGAAATCTTCATTGCCAACCGCACCGTGGCCACGGCCGAGGCGCTGGTGGCGCAGTTTGCCGACGCGCTGGCGCACCCCGGCCAGCTGCGCGCCGGCGGTTTCGCGCAGCCCGATGGCGTCTTCGATATCGTCATCAACGCCACCTCGGCCAGCCT
The DNA here is from genome assembly GCF_033949445.1 of Janthinobacterium sp. GMG2. Classification (NCBI taxonomy): domain Bacteria; kingdom Pseudomonadati; phylum Pseudomonadota; class Betaproteobacteria; order Burkholderiales; family Oxalobacteraceae; genus Janthinobacterium; species Janthinobacterium sp. GMG2. Next base: position 529,468 of record NZ_JAXAWA010000001.1, read on the forward strand.
GGCGGGCGACTTGCCGCCTGTGCCGCCCGGTATCTTCGGTAGCCATACCCTGGCGCTGGACATGATGTATGGCGCCCAGCCCACCGTCTTCATGGACTTTGCCGTACAGCATGGCGCGCAGGTGCGCGACGGCCTGGGCATGCTCGTGGAGCAGGCGGCTGAAGCGTTTTACGTGTGGCGCGGCGTGCGGCCGCAGACGCAGGACTTGCTGGCGCAACTGCGCAGTGCCCTGTGAGCGCCGGCAAGAAGGGCGCCCGCAAAAGCGGCAGCCGCTACGGCTGGATCAAGTGGCTGTTCATCGTCCCCGTGCTGGCCTTTATCGTCGTGCAACTGTATTTCTTCCTGCAAATCTGGTGGTGGGTCGACCATAACCCGTCCAGCACGGCCTTCATGCGCGAACAGCTGTCGGTCTTGCAGGAGAAGAACCCGAACGCCACCATCAAGCACACGTGGGTGCCGTACAACCGCATCTCGAACAACCTGAAACGGGCCATCATCGCTTCGGAAGACGCGAATTTCTCCGAGCACGAAGGCGTGGATTGGGAAGCCTTGCAAAAGGCATATGAAAAGAATAGCAAGAAGCAGAAGGTCGTGGCGGGCGGCTCCACCATCACGCAGCAACTGGCGAAGAATCTGTTCCTGTCCGGTTCGCGCAGCTATGTGCGCAAGGGCCAGGAACTGATCATCACGTATATGCTGGAAAACCTGATGGAAAAGGAGCGCATTTTCGAGATTTATCTGAACGTGGTGGAGTTTGGCACCGGCACCTTTGGCGCCGAAGCGGCCGCGCGCCACTATTACCGGGTCAGCGCGGCGGGCCTGAGCGCGGGACAGGCGGCGAAACTGGCCGTGATGCTGCCGAATCCCCGCTTTTACGACCGTCACCGCGATACGGGCTACCTGAACCGGCGCACGGGCGTGATCCTGCGCCGCATGGGGGCGGCGGAATTGCCTTGAGGGCAGCGGGCTTTCTTTTCATAAAGTTAAAGCTGCCTGATTGGCACTATTGCGGCGCAGCATCTTAATCGGCCCCGCTTGGTGCAACGCCACACTTTTTCCGTGAAAAAGCGGTGCCGGGGGTGGTCGTGAAAAGGCCTTTGCGGGTACACTTGCGCTGTTTTCATTTTTGGCGCCAGCGCCAGCACATCACGATAACCCCACATCCGGCTGAGAGCGCGCATGATCAATGTCTTTGTATTACAGAATGGCCGGCTCAACCAGGTGCCGATCGACAGCCGCGCAGATCTCGAAAATGCCGAACCGGTGTGGGTCGACCTGACCGACCCTACCGATGACGAACGGGCCTGGGTCAAGGCCATCTACAACGTCACCCTGCCGGGCGAAGACGAAGTCAAGGATATCGAAGCGTCGGCTCGCTATTACGAAGCGGAAAACGGCGACTTGCACCTGCGCACGGACTTCTTGCGCGAAGAGGACGACGGCCCCTCGCGCGTCATCACCGTGGCTTTCATCCTGGCCCGCAAGATTTTGTTTTCCATGCATACGGACGACTTGCCCGTGTTCCGCCTGGTGCGCATGCGCGCCCGTTCGCGGCCAGGCTCGATTGCCGACTACATGGACGTGCTGCTCGACCTGTACGCCACCGATGCCGAGTATTCGGCCGACGTGCTCGAAGGCATCTACCAGAACCTGGAAGAAGTCAGCACGCGCGTGCTGCAAAAGGAATTTACCGATGCGCACGCGGCCGAAGCGCTGAATGCGATTGCCCATGAGGAAGATTTGAATGGCCGTATCCGCCGCAACATGATGGATACGCGCCGCGCCGTGAGTTTTCTGATGCGCGGCCGCTTATTGAATTCCGAGCAGTTCGAGGAAGCGCGGCAGATTTTGCGCGACATCGAATCGCTCGATGGCCATACGTCTTTCCTGTTCGACAAGATCAACTTCCTGATGGATGCCACCGTCGGTTTCATCAACATCAACCAGAACAAGATCATCAAGATCTTCTCGGTGGCCAGCGTGGCCTTCCTGCCGCCAACCCTGATCGCCAGCGTGTACGGCATGAACTTCAAACTGATGCCGGAACTGGAATGGTCGTTCGGCTATCCATGGGCCTGGGGCTTGATGATCACCAGCGCCATCGCACCGTTCCTGTACTTCCGCCACCGCGGCTGGCTGAAATAAGCCGTATCGCAGCATCGCCGGGGTGCTCCGCGCCCCGGTTTCAGGACGAGCGCAGCAATTTCAAAAATCGGCGATAATCACTGGTATTGCGTGGTATTGAATTGGTATTGTGTATTTGCCGATTGATGCCTGCCGCCTGCTGTGCAGAAAAAAGTATCGTCATTCAGACATTTTCTGCGTGGTAGCGTCCGCCTGTTCCACCTATGATCGTTACGATGCCGGCCTTGGCCGGCTGGCCGCCGCATTTCCCGTCACTATTGATTTCTGGAGAGTCCATGCCTGATACCGCCACCACCCCACCGCGCTTTACCCATCTGATCAGCGACTGCGATGGCGTGCTGATCGACAGTGAAGCCGTGGCCCTGCAAGCACTGCTGGAGTTGCTGGGGCCGCGCCTGCCGAACCTGCCCGACGGCGTCACCCTGCAAGGCTTGATCGAGCCGCGCCTGGGCCAGCGCCTGGTGCCGCTGATGCAGGATATCTACAAGGAACTGGGCTTGCCGCAATTGCCGGCCGACGAGATCATGGCCATCGGCAATGCCGTCGATGCGGCTTGCGACGCGCAATTGCGCGCCGTGCCCGGCGTGGCGCAGGCGCTGGCCGCCATTCCCCTGCCCAAGGCCGTCGCTTCGAACAGCGTCAGCGCGCGCGTGTTGTCGGCGCTCGAGCGCACTGGCATGGCGCCGCTGTTCGACAAACGCGTGTTCACGCCGGACCTGGTCGGCCACGCCAAGCCGCACCCGGGCGTCTACCTGGCGGCGGCGGCCGCCTTTGGCGTGCCGCCAAGCCAGTGCCTGGTGCTGGAAGACAGCGTCACGGGCGTGACGGCCGCCGTGGCGGCGGGCATGACGGTATTGGGATTCATCGGCGGCGGGCATATCGCGCCCGGCCAGGAAGCGCGCCTGAAGGCGGCCGGCGCGCATGTCGTGTTCAACGACATGGCCAAGTTGCCGGCGCTGGTGGCCGCGGTGATGGACACCGCGACTGTCTGACTGCGTTTAGGCTAACTTAGCAAACACCTTGCACGCGGCGGCGATGGTGGCGTCGATGACGGCGTCATCGTGCTGCGCCGAGACGAAACCCGCCTCGAAGGCGGCGGGCGCGAAGTACACGCCTTCGTCGAGCATGGCGTGGAAGAAGGCGTTGAACTTGCTGCGGTCGCCGGCCATCATTTCCGCATAGCTGGTCGGTGGCGTTTCGCTGAAATAAATGCCGAACATGCCGCCGATGTAGTCGGCGCAGAAGACCACGCCCGCTTCTTTGGCGGCGGCGGTCAGGCCTTCGGCCAGGCGCTTGGCCGTGGCGCCCAGCTGCTCGTAGAAGCCCGGCTGCTGGATCAGTTTCAAGGTGGCCATGCCGGCCGCCACGGCGACCGGGTTGCCCGACAAGGTACCGGCCTGGTAGACGGCGCCCAGCGGCGCCATGTTGTGCATCAGCGCCGCACTGCCGCCGAAGGCCGCCACCGGCATGCCGCCGCCGATCACCTTGCCCAGCGCCGTCAGGTCCGGCTTGATGCCGTATAGCGCCTGCGCGCCGCCCAGGGCCACGCGCAAGCCGCACATGACTTCATCGAAAATGAGCAGGGCGCCGTGCTGCGTGCACAGTTCGCGCATCGCCTGCAGGAATTCCGGCGTCGCTTTCACCAGGTTCATATTGCCGGCCACCGGTTCGACGATGACGCAGGCGATGTCCGCGCCGAAGCTGTCGAAGGCGTCTTTCAGCTGCTCGACGTTGTTATAGTCGAGCACCAGGGTGTGCTTGACGAAGTCTTCCGGCACGCCGGCCGACGTCGGGTTGCCGAAGGTGAGCAGGCCGCTGCCCGCTTTCACCAGCAGCGAATCGGCGTGGCCGTGGTAGCAGCCTTCGAACTTGACGATCTTGTCGCGTCCCGTGGCGCCGCGCGCCAGGCGCAGGGCGCTCATGGTCGCTTCCGTGCCCGACGACACCAGGCGCACCTGCTCGATCGATGGCACCAAACGCGTGATTTCCTCGGCCATCAGCACTTCGCCTTCCGTCGGCGCGCCGAACGACAGGCCCAGCGCGGCCGCATCCTGCACCGCTTTCACCACTTCCGGATGGGCGTGGCCGACGATGGCCGGACCCCAGGAGCCGATGTAGTCGATATAGCGCTTGCCGTCCGCGTCCCAGAAGTACGGGCCTTCGGCGCGCGTGATGAAGCGCGGCGTGCCGCCCACGGAGCGGAAGGCGCGCACAGGCGAATTGACGCCGCCTGGCGTGGTTTTTTGTGCGCGGGCAAACAGGATGTCGTTCTGTGAAGTCGTCGTCATGATAATCGTGCCTTGAAAGTGGATCGTTGTCTGTGTCGTCTGGTCTTATTGTGCGCCGCGCTGGCGCTGCTGCCGGAACAGCCGGTTCGGCACCAGCTTGCCCATGCCGTGGCGCTGCGCGTGGGCCAGCGCACCGGCCGTGAATTCCTGCGCCGCCACGACCACCTGCGGCACATCGTCTTCGTTTTCCGCCAGGGCCAGCAGGGCGGTGGCCGCCGCCGACAAGGTGCTGCCGGCGCCGTTGAAGATGCCGGGCAGGTGTTGCCATTCGTCGTGGCGCACCACGCCGTCTTCGCCGAACAGGGTATTGGCGCGCAACTTGCCTTCGGCCGTGCCGGACTTGCTGACGTCGGCCGGCATGCCGGTGACGAGCACGTATTCGCAGCCCAGGGCCACCAGGTAGTCGACGTCGTTTTGCAGGGTGTCGTCCGGATCGGCGTCGCGCCAGGTCTCGGCCAGGCGTTCCAGTTCCACCGGCGAGAGCACCAGCAGGGTCGTTTGCGGAATCAGGAGCTGGCGTACGGCCGTCAGGATGTCTTCGTCGTCCATGCCCTGTTCCGGCAGCGCCGAAATGAAGGGGTCGAGGATCAGTGGCACGTCCGGATAGTCGGAGACGATTTCGGCGATGGCCGTGACGTTTTCCACGCTGCCCAGCGCGCCGATCTTGATGGCGGCCACGGACATGTCTTCCAGCAGCACGCGCGCCTGGTCTGAAACCCAGTCCGGGTCGACCGCCTGCACGTCTTCTACGCGGGCCGTATCGCTGATCAACAGGCCCGTGGTGACGGACAGGCCGTGGCAGCCGAAGGCTGAAAAGGTGGCCAGGTCGGCCTGGATACCGATCGCGCCGACCGGATCGGACACGCCGAAGCTTAATATGAGGGGAGAAGTTTGGTTTTGCACGGCGGGTAGATTAAGATACCTAATTCAGCATTTTACTTGATTGAAGGGTGGCAGAACGTGAGTAGCAACGAAACAACGCAGCAATTCCAAACGTGGATGTGTCTTATTTGCGGCTGGGTTTATGATGAAGCGGCCGGCTTGCCTGACGAAGACATCGCTCCCGGCACGCGTTGGGCCGATGTTCCGATGAACTGGACCTGCCCTGAATGCGGCGCGCGCAAGGACGATTTCGAGATGGTCGCGCTGTAATCAATCAGGCCCACGGGATGCCGCTGCCGCACACAGGTATCGCGGCTGCCTGTGCTATGGTATGAAAAATTGTCGAATAATCACATGACGCGTCCCTTTTTGCCCGAGACGCCATCCGATGCCGTGTGCGTGAGCGTCACGATACTCGTCATCGACGACAGCGCGACGATACGCAGCGCGGCCGCGAAGATACTCGGCGAGGCCGGCTATCGCGTGGTGGTGGCGGAAAACGGCTTCGAGGCCCTGGCCAAGATCGCCGACTGCCAGCCGGCGCTGATCGTGTGCGACATCGTGATGCCGCGCCTGGACGGCTACCGCACCTGCGCGCTGATCAAGGCCAGCGCCGCGTATCACGCCACGCCGGTGCTGATGATGTCGTCGAAGGAAGGTTTGTTCGACCGCGCGCGCGGCGCCATGGCAGGCGCCAGCGCCTGCCTGGTCAAGCCCCTGGCGCGCGAGGCGCTGCTGGAGGCCGTGCGGCTGCACCTGGCCGGGCATTTTGAGTAGTGATTTATTGATTACAACGCAGCAAGGAAGCAGATGGCCATACACACAATTCTGATCGTCGATGACTCGCCGACAGAACGCTACTACCTGAGCGAGATGCTGGTGCGTGCCGGTTATGCCGTCCTCACGGCGCAGGACGGCGCCGACGCGCTGGCGCAGCTGAAGCAGGCCAGGCCCGACCTGATCCTGATGGACGTGGTGATGCCCGGTGCGAATGGCTTCCAGATCACGCGCGCCATTGCCCGCGATCCGGAACTGCAGGACGTGCCGGTGATTATCTGCTCGAGCAAGAGCCAGGAAACGGATCGCATCTGGGGCTTGCGCCAGGGCGCGCGCGATTACCTGGTCAAGCCGGTGGTGGAAGCCGAGCTGCTGGCCAAGATCGCCGCGCTTTCCTGAGCATGCACACGATGCCAGGTCACGGCGTGCCTACATCGGCCTTTCCGCCCGCCGCTGCCGCCATGCCATCTTTCGAGACGGGCGCGCAGCAGGGGCGCTTGCGCCAGTATCAGCTGCAATTGATCGAGCGGATACAGGCCGCGCGCAGCGGCGCGCTGGCGGCGCGCAAGGAACTGGGCGTGATGCTCGGTGGCCGGCCGTGCCTGCTCGACCTGACGCAGCTCGGTGAAATCGTCATTGCCGCCGGTGTGCAGATCCAGGGCGTGCCGCTGGCGCAGGACTGGTACCTGGGCCTGGCGGCCATGCGCGGGCGCCTGACGGGGGTCGTCGACCTGGCCCGCTACATGGGCGAACCGGCTTGCACGCCCGGCAATCACTGCCGCATCATCACGTTTTCTCCGCGTCTGGGCCTCAATTGCGCACTGCTGGTCGAGCGCGTACTGGGCTTGCGCCAGCTGCGCGCGATGCAATCGGTGCCCGTTCAGGATGCGGCGCACGGTGTGCTCCCATCGTGGTCCGCGCAGGCGCTGCGCGACAGCGAGGGGCAGCAGTGGCTGCGCCTGGACCTGGCGCAGCTGGCGCAATCGGAACGCTTCCTCGATGCCGGCTTTGGCGGCCTTGCCGTCCACAAGGATATTGGCTGATGGGCGCCAATTCTCCCATCCTGGCCGCTGGCATGCCCGAAGCGGAGCACGCGCCCGGCGAGCCGGCATCGGCGGCCGACCTGCCGCTGCGCCTGCGCGACGCGCTGGGACGGCGCAAGTCGCTGGCCAGCGCGCCGGTCAGCGACTTGCGGCTGCCGCTGATCGGCCATTTCCCGCTGCAAAAACAATTGAGCATCCTGTCGACGGTGATGGCCCTGAGCCTGGCCGCCAGCCTGCTGTTCGTCGGTCTCAATACACGCAGCGGCAATATCGCCTCGGCGCAGACGCAGCTGGCCAGCGATGCGCTGATGCATTCGCAGCGCATCGGCAAGGCCGCGCCGAACGCCGTGCAGGGCAATCCGGAAGCGTTCCGCCAGCTCGAGGAAAGCCGCAATGAACTGAACCAGGATTTCCGCCTGATGCTGCGCGGCGGAACGTATCACGGCCGCGATATCGGCGAGTCGCGTGCCGCCCTGCTGGCGGCGGTGGCCGACGCGCGTAAAAAATGGGCCAGCAGCGACCGCGCGGCCAGCACCATCTTGCGCCTGAAGCCGGAGCTGGGCGAATTCGACAAGACCTTGCAGCAATTGAACGCGCTGTCGCCGGCGCTGCTGGCGCAGACCGAGGAAATCGCGGCCCTGAAGGTGCAGCGCGGCGGCAATGCGCGCGACCTGGCCGTCATCGGCCGCCTGATGATGCTGAGCCAGCGCATGAGCCGCAGCGCCAGCGAGTTCCTCTCGTCGGGCAGCATCAGCTCGGAAACGGCGTTTTCGCTGGGGCGCGACACGACGTATTTCCGCAACGCCGTCGAAGGCTTGCTCAACGGTAGCGTGTCGCTGCAGCTGGCGCCCACGCGCGACGCCGAACTGCGCGACCGGATGGTGGCGCTGAAAGCCAGTTTCGACACGTACCAGAAGCTGGTGTCGTCGATACTCGACCGGCTTGACAAATTCAGTTCGGCGAAAAGCGCCGAACAGCTGATCTTCAACGAGAACGAAGACCTGCGCCAGCGTCTGACCCTGCTGCAGCAGATGTACCACGCGAACCAGGAAACCCTGGGCATCGCCTTCTGGATGATGGTTGGCGGCGTGTTGCTGACCCTGATCGCGGCGGCCGGCATCGGCAGGGTGCTGCTGCAGGACTCCATCAACCGCACGCGCGACGCCGAGCGGCGGCGCCAGGAAGCGGAAATCCGGCGCCTGCAGTCGCAGGAAAAAGAGGAAGTGGCGAAGGCCAGGAATGAGCAGAACCAGGCGGCCATCCTGCGCCTGATGAATGAATTGCAGAAGGTCGCCGACGGCGACCTGACGGTGCAGGCCACCGTGTCGGAAGATATCACGGGCGCCATCGCCGATTCCGTCAACTACACGGTCGAGGAATTGCGCGGCCTGGTGGGGCGGGTGACGGCAACGGCCGAGCAGGTCAACCGCGCTTCGACGCAGGCGCAAAGCATCTCGAGCAAGCTGCTGATCGCGTCGCAGCAGCAGTCGCGCGAAATCCAGGGCGTCAGCGCCACCGTCGTCAAGATGGCCAATGCGATTACCGACGTGTCGAAGTCGGCCAGCGTCTCGGCCGACGTGGCGCGCCAGTCGGTGGCGGCCGCGCAGCAGGGTTCGACGGCGGTGGAAAACGCCATCAAGGGCATGCATGAAATCCGCGAGCAGATCCAGGATACCTCCAAACGCATCAAGCGCCTGGGCGAATCGTCGCAGGAAATCGGCGAAATCACCGAGCTCATTTCCGACATCACCGAGCAGACCAACGTGCTGGCGCTGAACGCCGCCATCCAGGCCGCATCGGCCGGCGAGGCGGGACGGGGCTTTTCCGTCGTCGCCGAGGAAGTGCAGCGCCTGGCCGAACGCTCGGCCGCCGCCGCCAAGCAGATCGGCGCGCTGGTGCGCACCATCCAGGCCGACACCCAGGATGCGACGCGGGCGATGGAAACCTCCACGCAGGGCGTGGTCGAGGGCGCGCGCCTGTCCGACGCTGCCGGCGCAGCCTTGAACGACATCAGCCAGGTGTCGAAACACCTGGCCGAACTGATCCAGGGCATCTCGTTCGCCACCGGCACGCAGGCCGGTTCGGCCAGCGGCGTGGCCTTGAATATCCAGCATATCCTGAGCGTGACGGAGCAGACCCAGGACGGCACGCAGCAAACGGCGCAGTCGATCCACAAGTTGTCGATGCTGGCGCAGGAACTGAAAAATTCGGTGTCGCGTTTCCGCGTCGCCGCCTGAACGCCGCGCCAGTCCAGGGCGAATTCTTTACCGAGGCATGCATGAGCACACCAGATAGTCCACAGCAGTCCAAGCCGTTCGACAGCGAGCCTTTGTCGTGGGTGATGGTGGAAATCCGCGAAGCGCTGGGCCGCTCGAAAACGGCCCTGTTCGAAGCGGGTGGCCGCGAGCGCGAGGAACGTGCCACGGCGCTGCAGCATGCGCGATCGCACTTGCACCAGGCGCATGGCGCGCTGGTGATGGTGGACGTGGCCGGCGCCAGCCTGCTGACGGACGCTGCGGAACAGGCACTGGCGCGCTTTCGCGACGGCAGCCTCGAATACACGCTGGACCATGCGCAAGTCGTCGCCGAACTGTATCAAGCCTTGAGCGAATACCTGGAAGACCTGGTGGCCGGCACGCCGCCGCAGCCGGCGCGCTTGTTCCCCTATTACCGCGACCTGCAAACCATGCTGGGCGCCGAGCGCATCCACCCGGCCGACCTGTTTTTCCCTCCGGCGTCGACGCTGGAAGGGCACGCCATCGCGCTGGCGGAAGCACCCCCGGTGCCCGATTACCCGGCCTGGCGCGGGCGCTTTGAAAAGTCTTTGCTGCCCTTCCTGAAGGCGCAGGATGACGCGGCGCGGCGCCAGCATGCGGGCGACTTGCACGCCACCTTGACCCTGGTGGCCGACGCGCAGCAGGACGCTCCCGCGCGCACCTTCTGGTTCGCCATGCAGGCGTTTGCGGGACTGGCGGCCAGCGGCGAAGGCATGGGCACGCTCAACGTCAAGCAGCTGTTCGGCCTGATCAACCTGCAGTTGCGCCGCCTGGCACAGGGGACGGCCAGCCTGCCCGAAGCGATGCTGCGCGACGCCCTGTTCTTCATCGCCGCCGCACGCGAGCCGACGCCAGAAGCCCGCCAGTTGCGCGCCGCTTTCGCCCTGGAAGGCATGCTGCCCGTCGACGTGGAAACGCGGCGCTACGGCCAGGTCGACCAGGACACCTTGCAAGGCGCCCGCGCGGCCCTGGCGCAGGCGCGCGCCAGCTGGAGCCGCCTGGCGCAAGCCGACCTCGATCCAGCCCTGGCCACGGATTTCGACGCGTCGCTGCAACAGGTGGCGGCGCATGTAGAGACCTTGAAGCAGCCGGCTCTGGCTCGCCTGCTGCGCGAATGCGCGGCCGTGGCGCGGCAAGCCGTGGCCAGCGGGCGCAGCGCGGCCCTGGAAAATGAAATCGGCATGGCGCTGCTGTTTGCCGACACGGGCCTGGAGCAGCTGCGCCGCCTGCCCGACGATTTCGCGGGCAACGCGGAAACCATCGCCGCGCGCCTGCAGGCGCTGCTGGCTGGCGAAGCGCCGCCGCCTGTCACGGCGGGCGAGCTGTCGCGCCAGATCGAACAGGGCCAGACGGTGGCCGCGCTCGCCGAGGAAATGAAGACGGGCTTGCGCCAGGTGGAAAAGGTGCTCAACGCGTATTACGCGGATGCAGCGGGTGCGGGGACGGGAGCCCTCGATGGCGTCGCGCCCGTGCTGGAGCAGTTGCAGCAGCAGTTGGCCGGGCTGGAACAGGAAGATGCGCGCGCCGCCGTGCTGCAGGTCGATGCGGCCGTGCGGCAGCTGGCCGGTGCCGACGCCAAGGCGGATGCCAATGCGGAGGCGCGCGCCGAGGCGCTCGACGAGATCGCGCAAAATGTCAGCGCGCTGGGCTTTTTTGCCGATATGCTGGGCCGCAACGCGCAGGCGGCCAGCGGGCGTTTCCATTTCGATGCGGCCGCCGGCACCTTCCGCGCGCTGCCATTTGAAAAAGTCGCCGCCGCCGGCCCCGTGCCCTTGCTCGACCAGGCACTGGCGCCCGCAGCGCCTGCCGGCATGGATGCCGTGCCGGCGGTGACCGATGTCGACGCGGAGATGCTCGACATCTTCATCGCCGAAGCGCGCGAAGTGCTGGCCTTCATCGACACCACCCTGGCCCTGCCGCGCGAGCAGGCCGCCAGCGGCGACCACCTGGCCATGTTGCGCCGCTCATTCCACACCCTGAAAGGCAGCAGCCGCATGATCGGCCTGGCGCAGTTTGCCGAAGCGGCTGGCGCCATCGAACGCGTCATGAATACCTGGCTGGCCGAGGCGCGCCCCGTCAGTGACGACTTGTTTACCTTGCTCAATTACGGCTGGTACCAGCTCAGCGAATGGGTGGCCGAACTGGAAGGCGGCGCGGGGCGCGAGCGCGAGGCTGGCATGCTGCTGCTGGCGGCCGAGCGCGTGCGCGAAGGCGGCCCGTTCGAACTGCGCAAGCCTCGCCCGGCATCGGCCGCGCCCGTGGCCAGCAATGGCAATGTGATCGGACTGCCCCTGGCCACGGCGCCCACGCTCCACGAAGCGCCGGACGATCACCTCAAGCACGTGGGCGAACTGCGCATCAGTCTTCCCTTGTACAACATCTACCTGGCCGAGACGGATGAACTGCTGCGCGTGCTCACGCGCGACTTCGGCGAATGGCGCCATGAACAGCGCGCCGTCAGCGCCGAGGCGCTGCAAGCCGTGCATACCCTGGCGGGGACGTCCGGCACGGTCGGTTTCCAGTCACTGCGCGACTTGGCGCACGCGCTGGAAACAGTCATCGAAACGGTAGTGCCGCCGCTGGCCGGCTTGCGCGCCGAACAGCACGACGTGCTGGAACAGGCCACGCAGCGCATCGGGCAAATGCTGCAGGCATTCGCGCTGGGCGACCTGGCGCCAACGCAGCCAGACATGATCGAAGCGCTCAACACCTTGTGGCGCGCCTTGACGGCGCCGCCCGGCGAGAGCAAGGAAGAACGCCTCGATGCCCTGTTCGCGGAAGCTTACGCCAGCATCGTCGGCGCGCCGGCGCGGCCTGCCGAACTGATCGCTGAAGTCCCGGTGCCCCAGCTCGAGACGCTGTTCGAAGCGACGTATGCAAGCATCGTCGCCGATGCGCTGCAGCCGGAGGCCGCCGACGTGCCGGCACCGTCGCCAGCGCAGGACACTGGCGCCAGCGACGACCTGTTCGACGCTGGTTTCGAACATGCGCCGCTATTGGAGCATGCGGCGCCGGAAGCGCCGGCGCCCGCCATCATGCCGGCCGATGCGGCCGCGCTGCTGGCGGCCAGCGCCGGTATCAGCGATGAACTCGATCTCGATTTATTGTCCGTCTTCCTGGAGGAGGGCGCCGACTTGCTGCCGCAGATCGGCGAGGCGCTGCGCAGCTGGCAGCAGCAGCCGCACGACAGCGGCCAGGCGCAGATGCTGCTGCGTACCCTGCATACGGTCAAGGGCAGCGCGCGCATGGCCGGCGCCATGCGCCTGGGCCAGCATGCGCATGAAATCGAGACGCATATCGAAAACATGCTGCACGCGGGCACCGCCACGCCGCAGGCCTTCGAGGAATTGCTGGCCCATTACGACCATGCGCTGCACCTGTTCGAGCAGCTGCAGCAACCGTTGCTGCCTTTGCCGGGCATGGAAGACACGCCGCCCGCCGAACCGAAGGCGGCGCTGGTGCGCGTGCGTGCCGATATCCTCGACCGCCTGGTCAACCAGGCCGGCGAAGTGTCGATCACGCGCTCCAAAATGGAAAATGAAGTGGGCGTGCTCGGCGCTTCGCTGTCCGATTTTTCCGATAACCTGGCGCGTTTGCGGCGTCAGCTGCGCGAAGTGGAAATGCAGGCCGAATCGCAGATCGCCTCTCGCATGGCCGTCGGCAGCGAGCGCGAATTCGACCCGCTCGAATTCGACCGCTTTACGCGCTTGCAGGAACTCACGCGCATGATGGCCGAAAGCGTCAACGACGTGGCTTCGTTCCATGAAAATCTCAGCCACAGCGTCGATGCGGTGACGGACGACCTGGTGCTGCAGGCTCGCCTGACGCGCGAGCTGCAGCGCGACCTGATGCAGATACGGATGGTGCCGTTTGCCAGCATCGCCGAACGCCTGTTCCGCGTGGCGCGGCAAAGCGCCAAGGAAGTCGACAAGCGCGTCAACCTCGACATCCGTGGCGGCGGCGTGGAAATCGACCGCAGCGTGCTCGAACGCATGGCCGCGCCCTTCGAGCATTTGCTGCGCAACGCCATCGTGCACGGCGTCGAGCCGCGCGACGCGCGCCTGGCCGCAGGCAAGAGCGAGACGGGCGAGCTGCTGGTGCAGGTCAGCCAGCAGGGCAATGAAGTGGCGATCGCCTTTTCCGACGATGGCGCGGGGCTGGACCTGGAACGCATCCGCGCCAAGGCGCACGGCGCCGGCCTGGTGGCGACGGATGCGCCATTGACCGACGCGCAGGCGGCCGAACTGATTTTCACGCCTGGGTTTTCCACGGCCGACAGCCTGACGGAACTGGCCGGGCGCGGTTTTGGCATGGACATCGTGCGCTCCGAAGCGCTGGCCCTGGGCGGGCGCGTGGAAACGCTGACGCAGGCAGGGCTGGGCATGCGCTTCACCATCCACCTGCCGCTGACCCTGGCCGTCACGCAAGTGGTGCTGCTGGCGGCGAACGGCAGGACGTATGCCTTGCCATCGGTGCTGGTGGAGCAGGTGCTGCACCTGAAAGGCGAACAGCTGGAGCAGGTGCGGGCGGCCGGGCGCATCGAGTCGCACGGACAGTCGCTGGCGCTGCACCACCTGTCGGCCATGCTGGGCGAGACGCCGGCGGCGCAGGCCACGCAGCGTTATGCGCCCGTGCTCCTGCTGCGAAATGGCAATGACAGGCTGGCGCTGCAGGTCGATGACGTGGTGGGCAACCGCGAAGTCGTGGTCAAGCACGTGGGCCCGCAACTGGCGCGCATGCCGGGCATCGCCGGCGCCACGGTGCTGGGCACGGGCGATATCGTGCTGATCCTGAACCCTGTGGCGCTGGCGCAGCACTTGGAACATCATCCGGAACTGTTGTCGCAGTATGCGCTGGCCAGCAGCGAGCAGCATGCCGCTTCCAGCGCGCTGGCCACGCCAGCCGTGCGCGTGATGGTGGTCGACGATTCGCTGACGGTGCGCCGCGTGATGCAGCGCCTGTTCGAGCGCGAAGGCTACCAGGTGCTGCTGGCCAAGGATGGCCTCGATGCGCTGGAACAGCTGCATGCGCTGGAACCGGCCGCCATGCCGGCCCTGCTGCTGGTCGACGTGGAAATGCCGCGCATGGATGGTTTTGATTTGACGCGCAATGTGCGCAGCGACGACAAGACGCGCGCCATCCCCGTCATCATGATCACCTCGCGCAGCGCCGACAAGCACCGCGCGCACGCGTTCGAGCTGGGCGTGAATGCGTATTTCGGCAAGCCGTTCCAGGAGGCGGAATTGCTGGCGGAGGTGGGGCGGTTATTGGGCAACGGCGTGGCGTAACCGGCGCCAATGCCAACAATGTTGTCGGATTACGCGCGGCTTTGCCCCGCTAATCCGACCTACGTCTGTTGACCGACGGTGTATGTCGGGTAGGTCGGGTTAGCGCAAAGCGCGTAACCCGACGTCACCACGGGCCCGATTACGCCACCACCTTCACCACGGCATAACGCTCCAGGGTCTCCTTGCGCGCCTCGTCGTGCTGCACCAGCGGTTCCGGATAATCGCGTCCCAGCACGATGTTTTTTTGATCGAGCAGCATGCGCGGCACCAGCCAGGGCGCGTGGATTTCCTTGTCGCCCAGCGCCTTCAACTGCGGCAGGTAGCGGCGGATGAAGCGCCCGCTGGCATCGAATTTTTCCGACTGCGTAATGGGATTGAAGATGCGGAAGTAGGGCTGCGCGTCGCAGCCCGACGACGAAGCCCATTGCCAGCCGCCGTTGTTCGAAGCCAGGTCGAAGTCGTTCAGGTGCAGCGCGAAATACGCTTCGCCGCGGCGCCAGTCGATACCCAGGTCCTTGATCAAAAAGCAGGCCGTGACCATGCGCAGGCGGTTGTGCATATAGCCCGTCTGGTTCAGCTGCGCCATGGCCGCGTCCACCAGCGGATAGCCGGTGCGCCCTTCGCACCAGGCGGCAAACGCGGCATCGGCGTCAGGCCCGGTTTCCCAGGCGATGGCATCGTAGGCCGGTTTGAAGGCACCGCCTTCCACGTGCGGATTCTGGTACAAAATCATGGCGTAGAAATCGCGCCAGATCAGTTCTGCCAGCCACACGGGCGCGCCATCGCCGCCACCGCCCCGGTCCATCAGGTCGACGATGGTCCGTACCAGGTAGCGCAGCGAGACGGTGCCGAAGCGCAGATGCATGGATAAATACGACGGTCCCTTCAGGGCGGGGAAATCGCGCGCCACGTCATAGCGGTCCACGCGCGGCAGGAAATCCTCGAACAGTTGGCTGGCGCCCGACATGCCGGTGGGGATGGCCAGTTCGGCCAGGTTGCTGGCCTCGAAACCCAGTTCGCCCAGGGTGGGCAGGGGCGCGGGCGTGCCGGCGCGCGGCGGCGCCAGGCTGGCCGCATGCGGCTCGATATCGAACGGCGCCAGGCAGGCGGGTTCCGCGCGCATTTTCTTCAGCCAGGCATTCTTGTACGGCGTGTAGACGGTGTACGGCTTGGCCGACAAGGTCAGCACCTCGTCCTTTTCAAAGATCACCTGGTCCTTGAAGCTGAACCACAGGCGTGCGTCATGCGTGAGCGCTGCGGCCACGGTGGCGTCGCGGCCGATCGCTTGCGGCTCGTAGTCGTGGTTGGCAAAGACGGCGTCGGCGTTCAATTCGGCGGCCAGGCGCGGGATGGCTTCGGCCGCGTCCGCATGCAGCACGATCAGGTCGCCGCCGAGCTGGCGCAGCTCGGCGGCCAGCTCGGCCACGCTGGCATGGATGAAATCGACCCGCCGGTCGCGGCGCGGCAGCGCAGCCAGGATGGCGGTGTCGTAGACGAAGACGCAATGCACGGCCTGACTCTGGCGCAGGGCGTGATGCAGTGCAGCATGGTCAAACGCGCGCAGATCGCGCCGGAACCACACCAGGGAAGTCTTGATTGTCATTATTTCGCGTGTTCAGGGTCAAAGATAGGCGATTTTTTGCCGCCAACAGGGCTTTATGGCCGCTCGCGTCGCGCCTTTGGCGTCGCTGCGGCGGCAATTCAGTGTAAACTACCGGGTATGTTCGCGGTACTTTATGTGCGACAGCGATTTTGCAATCAATTTTACAATTGGCATTGAAATGCGCCGGCAGGCAAAGCGAATTGATTATTAATTTATAAGATAACAAGAATAACGCCTGGCACCACGGTGCGCGCCGCCCAAGATTCGCGGCAGCTTGCGCCAGGCGTACGATAGCGGGGTAAGCGAGACTTGCCAGCAAGCCCACAGAGAGAGCATCGCGTATGAAAAAGAGTAAAA
The DNA here is from genome assembly GCF_033949445.1 of Janthinobacterium sp. GMG2. Taxonomy (NCBI): domain Bacteria; kingdom Pseudomonadati; phylum Pseudomonadota; class Betaproteobacteria; order Burkholderiales; family Oxalobacteraceae; genus Janthinobacterium; species Janthinobacterium sp. GMG2. The sequence continues at coordinate 546,127 of NZ_JAXAWA010000001.1, forward strand.
TCGACCAGACTCTACCAGGACATCGTCTGATGCAGGGTGTGGGAGAACCGGCCGCGACCGGTTCCTCCACCTTGAATCTGGCCAACCATTTCCTCATTGCGATGCCGGCCATGCAAGATCCGATCTTCGGCGGCACGGTCGTGTACGTGTGTGAACACAATGAAAACGGCGTGCTCGGCGTCGTCATCAACAAGCCCACCGACATGACCATGGAAGTGCTGTTCGACCGCATCGATCTGAAACTGGCGGCCGGCAGCGACACACCCATCATCAATGAACCGATCATGTTCGGCGGCCCCGTGCAGGACGACCGCGGCTTCGTGCTGCATACGCCGGGCGCGCGCTATTCCTCGTCGCTGACGGTGACCGATGAGGTGGCGTTTACCACCTCGATCGACGTGCTCGAAGCCGTCGCCAAGGGCGATGGTCCCGAGCGCATGCTCGTCTCGATCGGCTACTCGGGCTGGAGCCCGGGCCAGCTGGAAGACGAGATCGGCCGCAACGGCTGGCTGACGGTGGGCGCCTCTGCCGACATCCTGTTCGATTTCCCCATCGAGCAGCGCTACGTGGCGGCCATCAAGCTGCTCGGTATCGATCCTCTCATGCTGGCATCGGAAGCCGGACACGCATGAGCGGTGACGCCATCGACACCATCCTCGCCTTCGATTTCGGCTTGAAACGCATCGGCGTGGCCATCGGCAATACCATGATTTGCCAGGCCAAACCGCTCAGCGTGATCACGGCCACGGCGAACGAGCCGAAGTTTGCCGCCATCGATAGCCTGATCAAGGAGTGGGGCGCGAGCCGCATCGTGGTGGGCTTGCCCAGCCATCCCGATGGCACGGAACACGAGATGAGCGCGCGCTGCCGCCGTTTCGCCAACCAGATGCATGGCCGCTTCAACCTGCCCGTGGAGCTGGTCGACGAGCGCTATTCCTCGGCCGTCATCGCCGCCAAGCGCGGCGAAGTCATCGACGACCGCGCCGCCGCCATCATCCTGCAACAGTATTTCGACGCGAATTATTAATCTGACCCTAGACTCCCTCCCTGAATGATTAAGAACTCTATGCCGCATCCTACGAATCCATCCCAACTCGACGCCGAGGCCCTGTACGGGGTCTTGCTGCAGCAAGTGCAAAGCGGCCTGGCGGGCATCCCCAACGTGGCCATCGTCGGCATCCATTCGGGCGGCGCCTGGCTGGCCGAACGCCTGGCGCGCGACCTGAATCTGCTCGACCGCCTGGGCGTGCTCGACGTCTCGTTCTACCGCGACGACTTCGCCCAGAAGGGCCTGCATGCGGACGTCAAGCCGACGCAGATCAGCTTTGACGTGGCCGGCGCCACCATCCTGCTGGTCGACGACGTGCTGTACACGGGCCGCACGACGCGCGCGGCCATCAATGAATTGTTCGACTATGGCCGCCCGGCCAAGATCATGCTGGCCGCCCTGGTCGACCGCGGCGAACGCCAGTTGCCGGTGGCCGCCGATTTCGTGGCCGCCTTCACTGCCGTGCCGCCGGGCCAGGCCCTGGTCCTGAAGCAAGCCGACGATGGAAAATTCACGCTCACCATAGATACCCACCATGCTTAATCCGCAACTGAATAAACACGGCGAACTGCAACATCTGCTGACGATTGAAGGCTTGCCGAAGTCTATCGTCAACCACATTCTCGACACGGCTTCCTCGTTCGTCGGCATTTCCGACCGCGACGTGAAAAAGGTGCCGCTGATGCGCGGCAAAAGCGTTTTCAACCTGTTCTTTGAAAACTCCACGCGCACCCGCACCACCTTCGAGATCGCCTCGAAGCGCCTGTCGGCCGACGTCATCAACCTGAACATCCAGGCCTCGTCGGCCAGCAAGGGCGAGTCGCTGCTCGACACCATCGACAACCTGTCGGCCATGCATGCCGACATGTTCGTCGTGCGCCACGCGCAGTCGGGCGCGCCCTACCTGATCGCCAAGCACCTGATCGACACCAAGCAGCCGCACGTCCACGTCGTCAACGCGGGCGACGGACGCCATGCGCACCCGACCCAGGGCTTGCTCGACATGTACACGATCCGCCACTACAAGAAGGATTTCACCAACCTGACGGTGGCCATCGTGGGCGACATTTTGCACAGCCGCGTGGCCCGTTCCGACATCCACGCGCTGACCACTCTGGGCGTGCCGGAAGTGCGCGCCATCGGCCCGCACACCTTGCTGCCGGGCGGCCTGGAACAGATGGGCGTACGCACCTTCACCAACATGGATGAAGGCTTGAAAGGCGTCGATGTGATCATCATGCTGCGCCTGCAAAATGAACGCATGAGCGGCGCGCTGCTGCCGTCGGCGCAGGAATATTTCAAGAGCTACGGCTTGACGCCCGAGCGCCTGGCGCTGGCGAAACCGGACGCCATCGTCATGCATCCGGGCCCGATGAACCGCGGCGTGGAAATCGATTCGGCCGTGGCCGACGGTCCGCAGGCGGTGATCTTGCCGCAGGTGACGTTCGGTATCGCCGTGCGCATGGCGGTGATGAGTATTTTGGCTGGTAATCAGGGCTGATAGCCCAAGGACGAGTAAGCGAGCATGACGACACTACATATCAAGAACGGCCACCTGATCGACCCTGCCAACGGCATCGATGGCTTGCAAGACCTGTTTATCGCCGATGGCAAGGTGCTGGCCGTGGGCAGCGCCCCGGCCGGCTTCAAGGCCGACACGACGTTCGACGCGGCCGGCCTGGTGGTTTCCCCCGGCCTGGTCGACCTGTCCGCGCGCCTGCGCGAGCCGGGCTACGAATACAAGGCGACCCTGGAATCGGAACTGCAGGCGGCGCTGCAAGGCGGCGTCACGAGCCTGGTCTGCCCGCCCGACACCGATCCCGTGCTGGACGAGCCGGGCCTGGTGGAGATGCTGAAATACCGCGCCAAGACGCAGAACAAGGCCCACGTGCATCCGCTGGGCGCACTGACCATGGGCTTGAAGGGCAAGTCGCTGACGGAAATGGCGGAACTGACGGAAGCGGGCTGCATCGGCTTCGCGCAGGCGGAGGAGCCGATCGAAGACACGACCGTGCTGCTGCGCGCCATGCAGTACGCGAACACCTTCGGCTACACGGTCTGGCTGCGCCCGCAAGACCCGCACATCGGCCGTGGCGGCATCGCCCACAGCGGCCCGCTGGCCTCGCGTCTGGGCTTGTCCGGCGTGCCCGTGATGTCCGAAACCATCGCCCTGCACACGATTTTTGAATTGATGCGCGCCAGCCGCGCGCGCGTGCACCTGTGCCGCATCTCGTCGGCGGCGGGCCTGGAACTGATCCGCGCTGCGAAAGCCGAAGGCTTGCCCGTCACCTGCGACGTGGGCGTGCACCATGTGCACCTGACGGATGCCGACATCGGCTTCTTCGACCCGAACGCCAGGGTCACGCCGCCGTTCCGCAGCCAGCGCGACCGCGATGCGATCCGCGCCGGCCTGCTTGACGGCACGGTCGACGCCATGTGCTCGGACCATACGCCCGTCGACGACGATGAAAAACTGCTGCCGTTCGGCGAAGCGTCGCCCGGTGCCACGGGCCTGGAACTGCTGCTGTCGCTGGCCCTGAAATGGGCCGACGACTACGCCTTGAATCAGCCGCAAGCGGGCGCACGTCCGCTGGCGCGCGCCGTGGCCAAGGTCACGGCCGACGCGGCCCGTGTCGCCGGCATCCCGGCCGGCAGCCTGGCCGTGGGCGAAGCGGCCGACATCTGCGTCTTCGATCCCGCCGCGCGCTGGACCGTGTCGTCGGCGTCGCTGGCCAGCCAGGGCAAGCACACGCCTTTCCTCGGCTATGAGCTGAGCGGCATCGTCAAGGCGACCATCGTTGCCGGACAGGTGGCGTTTCAGCGTTAATTTTTTGTACTGGAGTGAAACTCCAGCATACTGCCGGGGTCAGTCCTTTCAGGAGCGGAATTCGCCCCATTGGGGCGGATTCCCCCGCCGGGTCTGACCCCAGAATTTGCTGTGGGTTTGCTTCTTTATCTGGTGTCATTTGAAACTTCTGCTTACCTACCGCCTCGCGCGCATCGCCATTCACCTGAGCTGCGGCATGGCCAAGAGCGCCGTGCTCTTTCCCTGGCTGGACCTGGAGGGACGCAACCGGCGCATCCGCCGCTGGTCGACGCAGCTGCTCGACATTTGCGGCGTGCACGTGGCGCAGCCGGCCGACAGCGTGCCGGCCCTCGACCATGCGATGGTGGTGGCGAACCACGTTTCGTGGCTCGACATCTTCGTCATCAATGCCGTCCACCCGTGCCGTTTCGTCGCCAAGGCGGAAATCCGCGCCTGGCCGATCCTGGGCTGGCTGGCGGGACGTGCGGGCACCATCTTCATTTCGCGCGGCAGCAAGCGCGATCTGCGCTTGATCTTCCAGGGTCTGGTGGATAAATTGACGGCGGGCGAGCGCATTGCGTTCTTCCCCGAAGGGACGACCGCCGCGCAAGGTCAGATCCTGCCGTTCCACGCCAACCTGTTCGAGGCGGCCATCGACGCGCAAGTGCCGGTGCAGCCGTTTGCGCTCGTGTATGTGGATGAGAAGGGGGCCTTGCATCACGCCGTCGATTTCATCGGCGACATGAGCTTTGCGCAAAGCATGGTGGCGATCTTGAGCGGCCCGCCCATCACGGCGCGCCTGACCTGCCTGGCGCCAGTGGCGACGCTGGACGCGCACCGCCGCGAACTGGCGGCGGCAACGCAGGCGGCCGTGGCCGCTACGCTGCCGCTGGAGAAGGCCGCTTAATTCTTCACATGCAGCCAGCGCGCGTGCGCGGCGCGGGCCAGGTAGTCGAGGATAAAGCCTAAAATCCCGATCAGCACGATGGCGGCCATCAGCTCCGAATACGCGAGGCGGTCGCGCGTATCGAGGATGAAGTAGCCGAGGCCCGCCGATACGCCCAGCATTTCCGCCGGCACCAGCACGATCCAGATGATGCCGATGGCCAGGCGCACGCCCGTCAAAATGTCGGCCGTGATGCCCGGCAAAATCACCTTGAAGACGATTTCGCTGCGCGTGGCCGACAGGCTGCGCGCCAGCAGCAGCCAGTTCGGATCGAGCCGCGCCACGCCGGCCGCCGTATTGAGCAAAATCGGCCAGACGGCCGCAAACGCCAGCAGGAAGTATACGGGCGCGTCACCGACGCCGAGCACCATCACGGCGATTGGCATCCACGACAGCGGCGAAATCATGCGCAGCAGCTGGAACAGCGGCATGGCCGCGCCGGAAAAGCTCTTCGACATGGCCACCAGCACACCGAGCGGCACGCCGATGACGATGGCCAGTCCCAGGCCCACGGCCACCCGTTGCAGGCTCAGGACCACGTGCAGCCAGATATCCGCTCCGCCCACCATCTCCTGGAACGCCAGCGCCGTGGGCAAGGGCGCAAAAGCGGTGGCGATGGGCGTGGATTTCTCCAGCGCCGTCACGCCCATCGACCACAGCAGCAAGGCACAGGCCAGCCCCACGAGGGGCAGGCCGAACTTCGTGAACAGCTTGCTCGCCATTGTCAGACCGCCACGGTTTCGCTGCGCAGCAGGTTGGCCGGCAAGCCGAAGGCGGCAGGGCCGCCGACCGCCGTGATGGCCTTGCGCACGAAGCGGTCATCGACCAGGTCGCGCGCGGCGAACTTCGGATCGAGGTTGGCCAGGAAGCGCGTATCGCCTTCGACCTTGGTGCGGCCGATGGCGCGCACCAGTTCTTCCGTGTACGAGGCGAACGGATACGGCTGGAAGTCGATGCGGCGCTGCTGCCAGTTCTTGTGCACGATCAGGCCCTGCTTTTCGTAGCCGGCGTAATCAGTGGTGGCCAGCACCTTGGTCAGCACCTGCAGCGGATGCGGCGTGTAGCGGTGCTCGCCCACGTTCGACAGCAGCTTGGCCGTGTCGACCTGGTTCGTGCGCGTCCACAGCTGCGCCTTGACGATGGCATTGGTGACCTTTTGCGCCCATTCCGGACGCGTGTTGATGTCGCGCTCGGACAGGAAGGTGACGCAGCACGCGTGGTTCTTCCACACGTCGCCAGAGAAGCGCAGGATCTTGCCGATGCCGGCGTTTTCCGCCGCCGCATTGAACGGCTCTGCCACGATGTAGCCGGCGATCGACTTGCTGGCCAGGGCCGAGACCATTTCGGCCGGCGCCAGCACGATCAGGTTGACTTCATTCGGCTTGATGGCCGCGTTGCGCGCGCGCGTGACCGGCGTCAATCCATTCGAGGACAGGATTTGCTGCAGCAGGATGTTGTGGATCGAGTACCAGAACGGGATGGCGACCGTGCGTCCGCCCAGGTCGGAGACCTTGTTGATCTCGTTGGCCACCGTCAGCGCGGACCCGTTGACGTGGTTCCAGGCGACGACCTTGGCGGGGAACTTGGCACCGTAGCGCACCCACAGGGTGGCCGGCGACAGCAGGTGAATCACGTTGACCTGGCCGGCGACGAAGGCTTCGATGATCTGCGCCCAGCTGCGGAACAGCCGCGGCGTTTCCGCTTGCAAGCCTTCCGCTTCGAACAGCTTGCGGGCGTGGGCGACGAGCAGCGGGGTGGCGTCGGTGATGGGCAGGTAGCCGATTTTCACGGGCTGGTCGTCGCCTTTCGGGCCCTGCTGGGCCATGGCGTCGCCGGCGAACAGCAGCGGCGAGGCGACGCTGGCCGTGGCCAGGGCCGACATGCGCAGGAAGTCGCGCCGCGTCAGGCCGCAGTCGCAATCGGACGAGGCGCAGATGTGCAGGGGTTTGTTGTGGTCTTCGAATGTCATGGGAATGTTCCGGTCGATTAATTGGGAGCAAAGGCGGGCGCTTGATCCTGCTTTTGCAGCGCCTGCAGGGCGTCGAGGATGTCCATCTTGAGGGCGATGACGTCGGCGCTGTGGCCGATGCGTGGCTGGCTGATGGCGACGGGCCATTCGCGCACGATGTTGCCCGGCTTGCCGCCCATCAGCAAGATGCGGTCGGCCACGAGGATCGCTTCGTCGATATCGTGCGTGACGAGCAGCACGGCCGTGTGCCAGCGGTGTACGACGTCGACCAGCAACGATTGCATCTCGGCGCGCGTGATGGCGTCGAGCGCGGAAAACGGTTCGTCGGCGAACAGCAGTTCCGGTTCGCGCGCCAGCGCACGGGCCAGGGCCACGCGCTGCGCCATACCACCCGACAGCGCGGACGGATACAGTTTTTCGCGGCCCTTCAAGCCCACCGCTTCGATGGCTTGCGCCACGCGCGCCTGGTGCGCCTCGCGCGTGAGCTTGGGCTGGTGCTTGAAGTCCAGGCCGAAGCCGGCGTTGCCCGTGACGTTCAGCCAGGGCAAGAGGCTGGCCTGCTGGAAGACAAGGGCGCTGCGCGGGTCCGGTTCGCGCATGGGAGCGTCGAGAAACTGGATCTCGCCCGTGGATGGCGGCTGCAAGCCGGCCAGCACGCGCAGCAGGCTCGATTTGCCGCAGCCGCTGCCGCCCAGCAGGCAGACGATTTCGCGCTTGCGCACGCCCAGCGAGACGTGCTGGAACACGGGCGCGGCGCCAGCATACGAGAAGCTCAGATCCTGCGCCTGCAAGGCCCAATCGGCAACGCTCATGCCTGCGCTCCCGCCGCCTTGGCCGCCTGCTGGCTGTCGAACAGCTGCAAGGCTGCCTGCAACTGCGTCAGGCTGGGGGTGACGATGGGGATGAACGACGATTCGCGCCAGCGGCGGGCAAAGCCCTGCTGCTCGGCGTTCAGGTAAGCGCGCCCGCCCATCGCTTGCAGTTCCAGCATCAGCGCCTGCTGCAGCACGTCGGCCAGCTGTATGCGCAGGCGGAACATGGCCGGCGCCTGCGTCTTGAAGCGGCCATCGTGCACGCCGGCTAGCAAGGTGGCGACAGCTGCCTCCAGAGTCGCTTGCAGCGCTTCGATGCGTGGCGTGAGCTGGTTGCGCGAGCCGGCGGAAATCTGCGCCGCTTTGGCCAGGCTGGCGCGCGCCAGGCCGATCGACAGGCCGCACTGCATGCCCAGAAAAGCCGGGCGCACCTGCGGCAGCCAGGCTGGCGCATTGTCGCTGATGATGTCTGCGGCGGGGATGTGCACCTGCGCCAGCTTGACGGAGGCCGTATTGCTGCCGCGCAGGGCGATCAGGTCCAGGTCGTCGCTGCGCTTGACACCCGCCGTGCCGCTGTCGAAGGCGATGATGACGGGCGGTGCGCCATCGTCCGGCGCCACGGCTGCCGCCGCGACAAAGCCCGCCTTGCGCAAGTTCGTCACCCAGGCCAGGCCGCCGTCGACGAGCAAGCCGTCGCCGTGGCGCGCGCCCGTGATTTGCAGCTGCTCGATGCCGGACAAGAATTTCATGGCGTTCGACAAACCGCTGGCGCCTGCCTGCATGCCGGCCAGCAGGGCGGGCAGGCGGCGCTCGGCCAGCACGCGGTTCTCGCTTTGCAGCAGGAATTCGATAAAGCAGCGCTGGCCCCAGAGGACAAAGGCGGCCGTCACCGATTGCTCGGCCACTTTGGCGATGGCGTCGATGGCGTCGCGCACGCCGCCGCCCGCGCCGCCGTGTTCCTGTGGCACGCCGATGGCCAGCAGCTTGTCGCCAGCGAGGGCCGGTAATACGGTTTCAGCCAGCTCCGGTGATTGGTCGAGCTGGTCGGCATGCATGTGCAGCCAGTGAGTGAGGTTCGCCATGTCAGACGGCGCCAGGCAGGTAGGGCGTCAATTGCGGATTGACGGGCGTGCCGGCCAGGCTGTTGGAGAAATTGCACAGGGTGGCCAGGCTGATGCCCAGCACGACTTCCAGCGCCTGCTGCTCGTTGTAGCCGGCGGCCAGGAAGGCTTGATATTCCACGTCGCTGACGGCGCCGCGCGTGGCGATGACTGCCGTGGCGAAGGCGGCGACGGCGTCCAGCTTGGCGTCGTTCGTCGGCTGGCCGCGCTGCAGGGCGCGTACCGTGTCCGGTGTCTGGCCCGCTTTTTTCAGCGAGATGGCGCTATGGCCTGCGATGCAGAAATCGCAGCCGTGGATGCGCGCGGCCGTGATCTGCACCACTTCGCGTTCCATTAACGTCAGGCTGGCGCGCGCATTGATGCCGGAGACGGTCAGATAGGTTTCCAGTGCCAGCGGGGCATTGGCCAGAACGCCGATCAGGTTGGGCAGGAAGCCATTGTTGGCGATGGCCTTTTCCACGAAGGGGCGGCTATCGGCCAGGGCGGTATCGAGAGTGTGCAGCGTCAGACGGGACATGGGGTACCTTGCTAAGTTAGTAAGTCACCCGGCCATTATATCGGCCATGCCGTGCACGCAACAGACGTCAGCGTCGTCCTTTTGTGCTCGTTCGTCTTTGATTTCGCAACCCTTGATCTCAGTTTGCCAGCTGCCGCAATCTCTGGTCGCGCCGGTAGGCGCCCGGCTGCTCACCCGTGACCCGTTTGAAGGCGCGCGTAAAGGCGGCGTGCGAGCGGTAGCCCACCAGTTCGGCCGCGCGTTCGACGGAAACGCCGTCGTGCAGCCGGCGCGCGGCGATCTTCATGCGCAGCAGGAGCAGGAACTGGGCGGGCGAGTGGCCGCTGGCGCTGGCGAAATGCTTGCAGAAGCTGGCGCGCGACATGCACGCCGCCTTGGCCATGTTCTCGATCGACCAGTCGTCGGCGGGCGCGTCGAGCATGCGTTCGAGCAGCGGCGAGAATGCGGGCTGGTGCAGCAGCGACAGCAGGCCGGCCGCTACCTGCTCGCCCTGCGCCACATGGCGGATCAGGTAAAAGAACAGCAGTTCGACCAGGCGCGCGATCAGCGGCGACGGCTGCTCCGGATCGCCGCCGGCCTCCGCCAGGATCAGGTCGAACAACGCGGCGGCCGCGCTGAAGGCGGGCGCGTCGCCGCGTATCAGCAGATACGGCGGAAACGAGTCGACGATCAGCGCGGAGAGGGCGCCGCGAAATTGAAAGAAGCCGCAGGCCAGCGCCGTCGCCGGCTGCTCCGTGGGCGTTTGCAGCGGCAGCATCGCTTGCGCGCGGACCGCCTGCAGCGGGTCGCTGTGGGGGCTGAGAAAGTGCGGCAAGTCGCGCAGCAGGAAGACGCCGTCGCGCGGGCCGAGCGCGATCGGCGCCGCGCCATCGAGGTGCAGATAGCAGTGGCCATCGAGCACCAGGTGAAAGCTGCCCAGTTCCCGGCCCGCCGTGGAGGCGCGCCAGCGGCCGCAGTACTGGCCCACATGCAGGACGGCGGTATCGAGTTCCAGGCTGCCGAGCAGCCAGCGCGCCAGTCTGTCGGTATCAGGACGCATGGGATGGCAAAGGCAAAAGCTCCATCATACGGGCCAGGCGCGGCATGGCCAACGACCGATTTCGACTAAGCATATGCGCGCCAAGGTTGCCACTCAGCGCTTGCCGCTGTGCTGCTGGAACGTGGGGCAGTCGACCTGCAGCAGCGAGCGGTCTTGCAGGCACACGGCCGACAGTTTTCCGCCCCACACGCAGCCGCTATCGAGGCCGATCAAGTGCGGCCGCAATTGCAGTCCCAGCGCCGACCAGTGGCCGAAGACGATGGTGTCGCCGGCGCTGCGCCGTCCCGGCACGTCGAACCAGGGCAGCTGACCGGAGCCGGGCGGCGGGCTGCCGCTTTCCTTCATCTTGAAGTCCATCACGCCGTCCGGCGTGCAAAAGCGCAGCCGCGTCATGGCGTTGACGATGCAGCGCAGCCGGTCGGCGCCCTGCAGGTCGTCGCGCCAGGCGGCCGGCTCGTTGCCGTACATGGTGCGCAGGAAGGCCACCCAATCATCGCTGCGCAGCATGCTGGACACCTCCCCGCTCAGGGACAGGGCCTGGGCCGCGCTCCATTGCGGCAGCAAACCCGCATGCACGAGCACATGGCCGTCGTGTTCCAGTGCCAGTGGCCGCTGGCGCAGCCAGTCGATCAGCTCCTCACGGTCGGGGGCAGCGAGGATTTCGGCGAGGGTGTCGGACGCATGCTCGGGCCGGATGCCGTTGGCCACGGCCAGCAAGTGCAAGTCATGGTTGCCCAGGACGCTGTCGGCCAGGCCCTGCCGTGCCAGCGCATGAATGTGGCGCAAGGTGGCCAGCGAGGCCGGGCCACGATTGATCAAGTCGCCGGCGAACAGCAGGCGGTATGGGCCATCCGCCGCCGCCTGGATCCGTTCGATCAGTGCGACGGTTTGGTCATGGCAGCCTTGCAGATCGCCGATAAAGTAAGTTTTCATATGTGCCGGGGTGAAGTGGACTACGCGCCTGCATTATAAGCATGCCTGCCCTTTGATGTTGGGACATTGCCGGCAGATGCCTGATTGCGCGCATGGCGGGCGGGAAGAAAAAAGCCGGTGCCGATTATGTTGGATGGGGATTTGAATTGGCCGCATTCCCTGCGGTCATATACTGCTCATAATCCGCCGGCACGGCTGCCGGAATGAATCGCCGCGCCACGCCAGCCTTGCCGGCATGCCGGAATGCCATTTCATTCATGTTTATTCACCTCCATGCGCGCTTCCGTTATATTCTTCATTTAATCTTAATGTTGGGCCGCTAAATAAGCCGGGAGCCGTGATTCAATTGACGACGGATTATGCAATGGTGCGCAAATGTTTATGCAATGTAGTATATTCCACGTGATTTTATTATTTAAATTAATATAAAGGATGTACGAATGGATCTGTCTACGATGACGATGCTGGAATTGCGCAAACTGGAAGATAATGTCAAACAGGAATTGAACAGCCGCGAGCGCGAAGACTTGAACAAGGCGCGCGAACAGATCATGGCCATCGCGCAGCAGGCGGGCATTCCGCTGAAACAGCTGATACTCGATGGTTTGCACCCGCGCACGGGCAAAGTCGCGGTACGTTACCGCCATCCTGACAATACCGCTGAACAATGGACAGGCCGCGGCCGCCAGCCGCTGTGGGTCAGGCAGTGGGTGGAATCGGGCAAGTCGATCGATCTGCTGCGCGTATAATTCGGTATACTCTTGGCGCAGTAGCAAGCTGCCAGCCGCACGCTGCACCTTGCCAGGCACCCTATTTATTCCTTGTTCGCTCCTTACTTATACCGCCCACACCATGCTTCCATTGTCCAGAACGATCTTCAAGGCCTACGATATTCGCGGCATCATCGCTAAAACCCTCGATGCCAGCGTGGCGCACAAGATCGGCCAGGCATTTGGCCAGGCCGCCCTGGCCAAGGGCGAGCAGCGGGTTGTGATCGGCCGCGATGGCCGTTTGTCGGGACCGGAATTGACGGCGGCGCTGGCGCAGGGCTTGCAAGCGGCAGGCGTCGACGTGATCGACCTGGGCGTGGTGGCCACGCCGATGGTCTACTTCGGCACGAATGTGCTCGATACGCGCTCCGGCATCATGGTCACGGGCAGCCACAATCCACCCGACTACAACGGCTTCAAGATGGTGCTGGCCGGCGAAGCGATCCACGGCGAAGCGATCCAGGCGCTGTACCACAGCATCGTCGCGCACGACGGCAGCGCCAGCGCCAGGGACGTTGCCAATCCGGGCACCTATGCCACGCACGATATCCGCGCCGCCTACATCGAGCGCATCCTGGGCGACGTCAAGCTGGCGCGCCCGATCAAGATCGCCGTCGACTGCGGCAATGGCGTGGCCGGCGCATTCGCGGGCGACCTGTTCCGCGGCATGGGCTGCGAAGTTATCGAACTGTTCTGCGAAGTCGATGGCAATTTCCCGAACCACCATCCCGATCCGGCGCATCCGGAAAACCTGCAAGACCTGATCCGCTGCCTGGCCGAGACGGATGCGGAAATCGGCATCGCCTTCGACGGCGACGGCGACCGCCTGGGCGTGGTCACCAAGGATGGCCAGATCATCTACCCTGACCGCCAGATGATGCTGTTCGCCGCCGACGTGCTGACCCGCCACCCTGGCGCGCAGATTTTGTATGACGTCAAATGCACGCGCCACCTGGCGCCGTGGATCAGCAAGCATGGCGGCGTGCCGCTGATGTACAAGACGGGCCACTCGCTGGTGAAAGCCAAGCTGCGCGAAACGGGTGCACCGCTGGGCGGCGAAATGAGCGGCCATATCTTCTTCAAGGACCGCTGGTACGGTTTCGACGACGGCCTGTATTCGGCCGCGCGCCTGCTGGAAATCCTCACGCGCGAAGCGGATCCCTCAAGCCTGCTGAACTCCCTGCCGCAGTCCGACAGCACGCCGGAACTGCACTTGGAACTGAAGGAAGGCGAGAACGTCGCGCTGATGGACATGCTGCGCCGCGACGCCGTCTTCCCCGGCAATGAACAGATCATCACCATCGACGGCCTGCGCGTGGAATACGCGGACGGCTTCGGCCTGGCCCGTTCGTCGAACACCACGCCGGTGATTGTCATGCGCTTCGAGGCGGAAACGCCGGCAGCGCTGGCGCGCATCCAGGGCCAGTTCAAGAGCGTGATCCTGGCCGCCAAGCCTGATGCCATCCTGCCGTTCTGACAGCATGGCCGGTCAACCTGGCGCACAGACGCCCTTGAAAATCCTGCTGGTGCGGGTGTCTTCGCTGGGCGATGTGCTGCATAACCTGCCGATGGTGGCGGATATCGCCCGCCATTTCCCGAACGCGACCATCGATTGGGTGGTCGAAGAGGGCTACACCAGCCTGGTGCGCCTGAACCCGCGTGTAAACACCATCTTCCCGTTCGCGCTGCGGCGCTGGCGCAAGAGCCTGGGCAAGAAAGAGACGCGCGCGGAAATCGCCGCCTTCTTCCGCAGCCTGCGCCAGACGCACTACGATTATGTGTTCGATACCCAGGGCTTGCTCAAGACGGGCATCATCATGGGCGCCGCGCGCCTGGCGCCGGGCGGACAGAAGGTCGGTCTGGCCAATGGCAGCGAAGGCTCGGGCTACGAAGGCATCTCGCGCATTTTTCACACGAAAAGCATTCCGCTCGACCCGCGCACACATGCGGTAGCGCGGGGCCGCCTGGTGGCCGCCGCGGCGCTCGGCTACACGGTCGACACGCCGGCCGATTTCGGCTTGCCGGAAGTGTCGCGTAGCGAGCCGCGCCCGGACTGGATGGGCGAAGCGCCCTACTGCGTGTATTTCCACGGCACGGCGCGCGACGCCAAGAAATGGGCACCGGAAAACTGGATCGCCCTGGGCCAGGCACTGGCACCGATGCCGATTTTGCTGCCCTGGGGTTCGCCCAAGGAAAAGGCGGAAGCGGAAGTGCTGGCGGCCGGCCTGCCGAACGCGCGCCTGCTGCCGAAACTGTCGATGGGCGACGCCACCCTGCTGGCGCGCCATGCGGCGCTGGTGGTCGGCGTCGACACGGGCTTGACGCACATTGCGGCCGCCTTCGTGCGCCCGACGGTGGAAATCTATGCCGATTCGCCGCTGTGGAAAACGGAAGGCAACTGGTCGCCGAAAATCATCAACCTGGGCGACAAGGGCGCGCCGCCCGGCGTGCCGGAAGTGCTGGCCGCGGCACGACGCCTGCTGGCAGACTATCCTCCCGCCTGACTTTAACATTCAATAAACATGCGACTTCTTTATACCCTCGCCTGGTGGCTGGCCTTGCCCCTGGTGCTGGCGCGGCTGTGGCTGCGCGGACGCCAGGAACCCGGCTACCGCCAGCACTGGGGCGAGCGCCTGGGCTTTTACGGGCGCCAGCCGGCGTCGGCTACAAACACCATCTGGCTGCACGCCGTCTCCGTCGGCGAGACGCGCGCGGCAGAGCCCCTGATCGATGCGCTGCTGGCCGCCTGGCCCGCGTGCCGCATCGTCCTCACGCACATGACGCCGACGGGGCGCGCCACGGGTAAATCCCTGTTCGCCAAACACGGCGCGCGCCTCGTGCAAAGCTATCTGCCCTACGACACGGGCGCCATGCCGGCCCGTTTCATCCGCCATTTCGCGCCGCGCATCTGCATCCTGATGGAGACGGAAGTGTGGCCGAATCTGATCCACCAATGCAATCGCTACAAAGTGCCCGTGGTGCTGGCCAATGCACGCCTGTCGCAGCGCTCGCTGGGCAAGGCGCAGCGACTGGGCAAACTCATTGCCGACGCGGCGCGCGGCATCACCCTGGTGGCGGCGCAGACGCAGGACGACGCCGATCGCGTGCGCCAGCTGGGCGTGCGGGACGTGGTCGTCACGGGCAGCATCAAGTTCGACGTCGTCGTGCCCGAGGCTGCCCTGGCGACGGGGGCGGCGCTGCGCAGCGCCATCGGCCAGCGCCCGGTGCTGCTGTGCGCCAGCACGCGCGAAGGGGAAGAGCAGCTGATCCTCGATGCGTATATCCGCTCGGGCCTGCCCGCGAATGCCTTGCTGCTGATCGTGCCGCGCCATCCGCAGCGCTTCGACGAGGTGGAAAAATTGATCGCGGCGCAGGGCCTGGCCATGCAGCGCAGATCGGCTTTGCAGCAAGGCGACGACGTTGCGGCGGGCACGCAGGTGCTGCTGGGCGACTCGATGGGCGAGATGTTTGCGTATTACGCGGCCTGCGATTGCGCCTTCGTCGGTGGCAGCCTGCTGCCGCTGGGCGGGCAAAACCTGATCGAGCCGGCGGCGCTGGGCAAGCCCGTGCTGATCGGTCCCCACACCTTTAATTTCGCGCTGGTCACCGAGCAGGCGATTGCCGCCGGCGGCGCCGCGCTGGTGGCGGACGCCGATGCACTGATGGCGCAGGCGTCGGCCTTGCTGCAGGATCCGTCGCGTTTATCGTTGATGGGAGAAAAAGCGCTGGCGTTTGCCAACCAGCACCGGGGGGCCACGCCACGGACCATCGCGGCCATCAAGCCTTTGCTGCCGTGATGGGCGCGCGGCCAACAATGGCGTCGGATTACGCGCGCTGCGCTAATCCGACCTACGTGGCTGTAGGTCGGATTAGCTCGTAGAGCGTAATCCGACAGGCGCCTACGTAAACAGCACAGGCAACTCCTGCGAGCGTTTTCTGAGCGCCTGCTTGGCGCCATCATAATCGGGATAAATCGATTCCACGGTGGCCCAGAAGCGGGGGCTGTGGTTCATTTCCAGCAGGTGCGACAGCTCGTGCGCCACCACGTAGTCGATCAGCGGCAAAGCGAAGTGGATCAAACGCCAGTTCAGGCGGATCTTGCGCTCGATGGTGCAACTGCCCCAGCGCGTGCCGGCCGACGATAGCGACAGCGAATCGTAGCGCACGCCCAGCTTGTCCGCATATACGTCCAGGCGCGCCTCGAACAGCTGGCGCGCTTCGTGCTGGAACCAGCCTTTCACTTTTTCCTTCAGTTGCTGCTCGCTGCCCGTGGGCGTGACCCATACGTGCAATTCATTCGTCTCGCGCTGGAAGCTGGCGCGGTGGCGCGGCGCCTGGTGCAGCCGCAAGGTGATCTCGCCACCGAGGTAGGGCAGCACGGCGCCATCGACCCAGGCCACGGGCGGGCGCTGCTGGCGCTGCACCTTGCGCTCGCCCCGTTCCAGCAGCTTCGAGACGATCCAGCTTTGCTTGGCGCGGATGGCGTTGTCGATTTCGGCCAGGGTGACGCGCTTGGGGGCCGTCACGCGCAAGCCGTTATCGTCGATCATGAAGCCGATGGAACGGCGCGTGGAGCGGCGCAGGGCGAATTCAACGAGGTGGCTGCCCAGCTGCAGCTGGCGCAATGGCGGGCCATCGGCGGTGCGTGGTGGGGAAGGCAGGGGAGGTGGGGTGGGACGAGCGATGGGCGGCGCGGGCGCCACTACCGGTGGCGCCACGGGCGGCGCTGGCGGTGCCGTGGGGCGCACCGCCGGGGGCGTGCTGGTCGAGACGTCATGCGCGAACAAATCCAGTTGCTGGTCGCCGACCTTGATGGTCTTCATCTGCTGGCGCAGTGTCGGCTCCTGGATGACCGCGCTGATGCCGTCTAGCCAGCGTTGTAGGCGTGAGGCGAAATGACGCGCATTTCTGATTCTATCCAATTTTCCACCTGTTGCATCATGCTGTCCGGGGTTTGCCCTTCCGGCGAAATCGGTTTGCCTATCGAGACGGTGATCAGTCCCGGGCGTTTGAGGAATGACTGCTTGGGCCAGCACTCGCCTGAATTGTGCGCAATCGGCACCACCGCGGCGCCCGTGGCAATGGCCAAACGCGTGCCGCCGCTCTTGTACTTGCCCGCCTGGCCCACGGGAATGCGGGTCCCTTCAGGGAACATGATAATCCATTGGCCATCGGCCAGCCGGCGCTTGCCATGCGCAACGACGCTCTTGAATGCATGCTTGCCCTGTTTGCGGTCGATGGGAATCATGCGCAGCAGCGCCATGGCCCAGCCGAAAAAGGGGATGTACAAAATCTCCTTCTTGAACACATACACGAGCGGGCGTGGCAGGCTGGGAAGCAAGAAGATGGTTTCCCATGCCGACTGGTGTTTCGACAGCACGATGGCCGGCGCGTCGGGGAAGTTCTCGGCGCCCTTGACTTCATAGCGGATGCCGCAAATGACCTTGGCGCACCACAGGATAAACACGTTCCAGCGCGAGGTGACCCAATAGCGCTTGTTGTAGCTCAATGGCGCGGCAAAAAAGCACACGCAGGCCCAGACGATGGTGGCCACGATCATGATGATCATGAACAGCAGTGATCGCAGGAACAGGGAAATATTACGCAATGCGGTTCTCCGAAAATTAGATACTGAATGCTACGGTGGGCGCCGGTGCCGCTGGCGCCTTGAGCAGGTGGCTGACGACGGCGGCCAGGTCGGGGAAGACCTGGGTGCCGGGGGGCAGGCCACCCGTCTCGTTGGTTTTTTCGCCCTTGCCCGTCAATACCAGGTAGGGCACGCAGCCGCTGATGAAACCGGCCTGCAGGTCGCGCAGCGAATCGCCGACCGTGGGCACGCCTTTCAGGCTGGTGTTGTAGCGCTGCGAGATTTCATGGAACATGCCCGGTTTCGGCTTGCGGCAGTCGCAATTGTCCGCGCCCGCGTGCGGGCAAAAGAAGATGGCGTCGATATCGGCACCGACCTGCTGCGCCAGGGTGTGCATCTTCTGGTGGATCGCGTTCAGCACCGTCATGTCGAAGTATTCGCGCGCGATGCC
This sequence comes from Janthinobacterium sp. GMG2, assembly GCF_033949445.1. Taxonomy (NCBI): domain Bacteria; kingdom Pseudomonadati; phylum Pseudomonadota; class Betaproteobacteria; order Burkholderiales; family Oxalobacteraceae; genus Janthinobacterium; species Janthinobacterium sp. GMG2. Next base: position 564,126 of record NZ_JAXAWA010000001.1, read on the forward strand.
CGACTGGTTCGAGGCGATCACCACGCGATAGCCAGCCTGGTTCAGGCGGGCGATCGCTTCGAGCGAGCCGGGGATCGGCAGCCATTCGGCCGGCGACTTGATGAAGTCCGGCGAGTCATGATTAATGACGCCGTCGCGGTCGAGAATAATCAGTTTCAGCGCCGGAGTACCCATTATGCCGCCAGCTTGGAGATGTCGGCCACGCGGTTCATCATGCCGTGCAGGGACGACAGCAAGGCCAGGCGGTTGTTGCGCAGGGCGACATCCTCGGCCATCACCATCACGTCATTGAAGAAGCCATCGACATCGTCGCGCAGCTGCGCCAGGGTTTGCAGGGTGCTGGTGAAGTCGCCCTTGGCAAAGGCCGCGTCGACTTCCGGCTGCACGCGCGAGACGGCGGCGGCCAGTTTTTTCTCCGCTTCGTCCTGCAGCAGCGCCACGTTGACGCCGCCGGCGGCGACCTGGCTCAGGGCTTCCTCGTTCTTTTTCAGGATGTTCGTGATGCGCTTGTTGGCAGCTGCCAGCGAGGCGCTTTCCGGCAGGGCGGCAAACGCCTGCACGGCTTCCAGGCGCTGCACGATGTCGTCCAGGCGGTCCGGATTCTGTGCCACGACGGCTTCGATTTCATTCGGCGAGAAGCCGCGCTCGCGCAGGATGCCGCGCAGGCGGTCCAGCATGAAGGTGGTGACGTCCGCGACCGGGTCCTTGAAGCCGGGCACCGCTGCGAACTGCGCTGCCGCATCCGCCAGCAAGCCCTGGATCGACAATGGCAAGCGTTTTTCCAGCAGCATGCGCAGCACGCCCAGCGCGTGGCGGCGCAGCGCGAACGGGTCCTTGTCGCCCGTCGGCGCCAGGCCGATGGCCCAGATGCCGACCAGGGTTTCCAGCTTGTCGGCCAGGGCCACGGCGGTGCCGGTGGCGGTGGACGGCAGGCTGTCGCCGGCAAAGCGCGGCTGGTAGTGTTCGGAGGCGGCCAAGGCCACTTCTTCCGGCTCGCCGTCATGGCGCGCGTAGTACGTGCCCATGATGCCTTGCAGTTCGGGGAATTCGCCCACCATGTCGGTCAGCAGATCGGCCTTGGCCAGCAGGGCGCCCCGTTCGGCCAGTGCCACGTCGTACTGCAGCTTGGCGGCGATGGCGCCGGCCAGCGACTTGACGCGCTCCGTGCGTGCCGCTTGCGTGCCCAGCTTGTTGTGGTAGACGACGTTGGCCAGCAGTGGCAGGCGCGATGCCAGGGTTTTCTTCTTGTCCTGCTCGAAGAAGAACTTGGCGTCGGACAGGCGCGGGCGCACGACGCGCTCGTTGCCGCCGATGATGTGCTCGGGCGTGTCCGTCTCGATGTTCGAGACGATCAGGAAGCGCGAGCGCAGCTTGCCTTCGCTGTCGGTCAGCGCGAAATACTTCTGGTTCGTCTGCATGGTGAGGATCAGGCATTCCTGCGGCACGGCCAGGAATTCTTCCTCGAAGTGGCATTCATACACGACCGGCCATTCGACCAGGGCGGTGACTTCGTCGAGCAGCGCTTCGGGCATCAGCACCTGGTCGGCGCCGGCCTTGTCCAGCAGCTGGGCGCGGATGCGCTCCTTGCGTTCTTCGTTGCTGGCGATGACGCTGGCGTTGAGGATCAGCGATGGCGCGTAGTTTTCCGCGTGCGCGATGGCGATCGGTTCGCCGTCGGTCAGGAAGCGGTGGCCCAGGGTGCTGCGGCCGGCCGTCAAGCCCAGCAGGGTCAGGGGCAGGATATTGATGCCGTGCAGAGCGATCAGGCTGTGGGCAGGGCGCACGAATTGCACGGTGGTGCCGTCCGGGCGCTGATAGCTCATCAGCTTTGGAATCGGCAGCTTGGCGGCCGATTCGGTCAACGCAGCTTGCGCGCCGGCGGCGAGCTGGCTGCCTGGCGCCGTGTAGGTGTAGAAGAAGCTTTCAGCCTTGCCGTCGGCGGCGCGTTCCAGCTCGGCCACCGTCAGGTCGGGGAAGCCCAGCGCGGCCAGTTTCTTGGCCAGCGGCGGCGTGCCGTTGCCGTTCGCGTCCAGCGCCACGGAGACGGGCAGGACTTTTTCGCGGATCGATTTATCGGGCGAGACTTCGCGCACGTTGGTGATGGAGACGGCCAGGCGGCGCGGCGAGGCGTAGCTGGTGGCGACGCTGCCGGCTTCGAGGAAGTCGCGCGCTTTCAGGCCGTTGACGATGCCGGCGGTGAAGGCGGCGCCCAGTTTGGCCAGCGCTTTCGGCGGCAGTTCTTCGGTCAGCAGTTCGATGAGCAGTGTTTGGTTCATGGTGTTCTTGTCAGGTACGGCGGTGTAGAGGCTCGAATTAGGCGGCGGCTTGGTCTGCGGCGGGCAGCATCGGGAAACCGAGGCGTTCGCGCGAGTCGTAATACGCTTGTGCCACCAGGCGCGACAGGGTGCGCACGCGGCCGATGTAGGCGGCGCGTTCCGTCACCGAGATGGCGCCACGCGCATCTAACATGTTGAAGCTGTGCGAGGCCTTCATGATCTTCTCGTAGGCGGGCAAGGTCAGTTGCAGCTCGATCAAACGCTTCGCTTCCGCTTCGTAGTTGCCGAACTGTTCGAACAGCAGGTCTGTATTCGCGTGCTCGAAGTTGTAGGTCGATTGCTCCACTTCGTTCTGGTGGAAGACGTCGCCGTAGGTCAGTTTTTTCGTAGTGCCGTTCTCTTCCCACTCCGTCCACACCAGGTCATACACGTTTTCCACGCCTTGCAGATACATGGCCAGGCGTTCGATGCCGTAGGTGATCTCGCCCAGCACGGGCTTGCAATCGAGGCCGCCCACTTGCTGGAAGTAGGTGAATTGCGTCACTTCCATGCCGTTCAGCCAGACTTCCCAGCCCAGGCCCCAGGCGCCCAGGGTCGGGCTTTCCCAGTCGTCTTCGACGAAGCGCACGTCATTCTGCTTCAAGTCCAGGCCCAGCGCGGCCAGCGAACCCAGATACAGGTCGAGGATGTTTTCCGGCGCCGGCTTCAACACCACCTGGTACTGGTAGTAATGCTGCATGCGGTTCGGGTTTTCGCCATAGCGGCCATCTTTCGGGCGGCGCGACGGCTGCACATACGCGGCGCGCCAAGGTTCCGGGCCGATCGCGCGCAGGAAGGTGCCGGTGTGGAAAGTGCCGGCGCCGACTTCCATGTCGTAAGGCTGGAGCAGGGCGCAACCTTGCTTGTCCCAATAGGTTTGCAAGGTCAGGATAATTTGTTGAAATGTGAGCATCGTATGAGTTCGCCGCGCGGGAGGCTGCGCTTTGTTAAGGTTTGCTTGAAGCCCGGACGCATGCTTGGCAGCGCGTCCGGGCCGGGTTTTTGCTAATTTTAGCGGTTTTTACGGGCCCACTGTGACTCTTCGGGCAATATCGGCCGCTTATTGCTGCGCGGCGCGGCCACGGCGGGCGGCGCGCGACAGCAGGAAGGCCGTCAGCAGGGCCAGCGCGGCCAGGGCCAGCACCAGTTTATTGCCGTACAGAATGTATGGCGTCATGCCGCCCATGCCTTGCACCTTGGCCGCCAGCGTGGCTTGCTGTTCCGGCGGCAGCAGGCTTTGCACGACGCCCTTGCCGTCGATGACGGCGGTGGCGCCCGTGTTCGTCGAGCGCAGCATGGGGCGGCCCGTTTCCAGGCTGCGCATCTGCGAAATCTGTAGATGCTGCGGGATGGCGATCGAGTCGCCAAACCAGGCCAGATTCGAGATATTGAGCAGCACGGATGCCGACTGCTTGCCATGGCGGTGGGCGCTGGCCAGCTGGCCGGCGATTTCTTCGCCAAACAAGTCTTCATAGCAGATATTCGGCAGCACCAGCTGGTCGCGCACGGGCAAAGGCGCTTGTACTTCCGCGCCGCGGCCCATGTCGCCCAGCGGGATGGCCATCATGGCGACAAACCAGTGCAGGCCGGGCGGCACGAATTCGCCGAATGGCACCAGATGGTGCTTGCGGTACTGGTAGTACGGTCCCGGCGTGCCGTTGGGCGTGATGCCCACGGCCGCATTGTAGAAGCGCTGCTGTTCGTCGAGCACGGGCATGCCGACCAAAATCGTGCTGCCCGTCTGCTGCGAATAAGTCGCCAGGCTATCCAGATAACCTGGCGGCAGCTGGTGCGGCAGCACGGTGACGGCCGTTTCCGGCGTGGCGATCAGGTCGGCCGGCGCGCTGGTGATGGCGCTCTGGTACATCTGCAGGGCGCCCAGCACGAAGCCGGGGTCGAATTTCTGCTGCTGCGGCACGTTCCCTTGCAGCAGGCGCACGGTGATCGGGCGTCCGACAGGGTGGGTCCAGTTCACGTACTGCAAGCCGATGCCGGCCGCGTACAGTGCGATGACGCCGCCCAGTGCAAACCAGCGCGTGCGGTGCGTCAGCAAGAGCAGGGCGCCGGCCGACAGCGCCGCCAGCCAGCCCAGGCCATACGAGCCGACGATGGGGGCAAAGCCGCCCAGCGGGCTGGTATTGTGGGCGTAGCCGGTGGCCAGCCACGGGAAACCCGTAAACAGCCAGCCGCGCGTCCATTCGAACAGGGTCCACGTGGCAGGCAATACCAGCAAGGTCATGGCGGGCAGGGACAGCACCCAGCGCTGGCGCAGCCAGGCGGCCGCGCCCATGGCCATGGCCACGTAAATGGCCATCAAGAGGGCCAGCAAGGCCACGGCGATGGCGGCGATCGGCGCTGCCATGTCGCCATAGCGGTGCATGGAAATATACAGCCAGTGCGTGCCGGCCGCGCACCAGCCGAAGCCGTAGGCCCAGCCGATCAGCGCGCCGGCCTTGACGTTCGATGCGCGCAGCACCTGGTAGAACAGCACGCCCAGGCTGAGGATTTGCAGCGGCCAGTAGCCGAACGGGGCGAACGCCAGCACGGCGACGGCGCCGGCGATGGCGGCAGTCAGCATGCGCGCCCACGTGCTGCGGGGCGGTTTGGCGGGGGCGTTGGGATCGACGCGTCTGAAACGCATTTACAGCACGCGCATGTCAGAGTTCCAGTTCCGGCACGTTGGGCAGGCGCTCGACGAGCAGCACGTGCACCTGGCGCGCATCGGCGCGCAGTACCTCGAAGCGCAGATTGCCCAGGTCGAAAATATCGCCCTTGTGCGCCATGCGGCCCAGGTACTTCGACACGAGGCCGCCGATGGTGTCGACGTCATCGTCCACCAGGTGGCTGCCCACTTCTTCGTTGAACTGTTCGATCTCGGTCAATGCCTTGACACGCCAGCGGGGGCCGAACTGGCCTTCCTTGAGCGAGAGGATATTGTCCTCGGCTTCGTCGAAGTCGTATTCGTCCTCGATGTCGCCGACGATCTGTTCCAGCACGTCTTCGATGGTGATCAGGCCGGCGACGCCGCTGTATTCATCGACGACGATGGCCATGTGATTGTGGTTGGCGCGGAAATCGCGCAGCAGCACATTCAGGCGTTTCGATTCGGGGATGAAGATGGCGGGGCGCAGCATGTCGCGCACGTCGAAAGTTTCTTCTGCGTAATAACGCAGCAAGTCTTTCGCCAGCAGGATGCCGATGACCTTGTCGCGCTCGCCTTCGATCGCGGGGAAGCGCGAGTGGGCGGTGGACAGGACTTCCGGCATCCATTCCTCGATCGGCTTGCTGATGTCGATGACATCCATTTGCGAACGGGGAATCATGATGTCGCGCGCGCAGAGATCCGATACCTGGAACACGCCTTCGATCATCGACAGGGCGTCGGCGTCGATCAGCTTGCGTTCATGCGCATCGTGTAGAACTTCGAGCAATTCTGCACGGTTCTCTGGCTCGGGGGAAATGAGTGCGGTCAGGCGTTCAAACAGTGACCGGTGGGGCTTGACGTCAGTTCTGACGCCACTAGGGTGCTCGGGCATAGGAGGCGTGAGCCGTTGTTGCGAAGGGATATAGGATACACCAAAAGTGGGGCCATACCGGATTTCCCCGCTTTTGATGCAAATTTAATACGTTGAAGTGCGCCGTTGCGCGATCTTTTACGCCGCTTCCGGGCCCAGCACGCGCGCGCGCAAGGCCGCCACGTCGGCCTGCCAGTCGGCGAAATGCTCGCTGTCCTGCCACAGCTGGCGCAGTTCCGACGCTTCGGCCGTGATGCGTTCGAAGGCCAGGCGCGCTTTTTCCAGCAGCGGCGGCGTGACTTTCTTCTTGCAGGCGGCCACCCATTCGTCTACTTCCGCGGTGGCCGGGTCATTTTCTCCCGGCTTGCCCAGCAGGCGCGCGATCACGTCCAGCGCGGCCAGCGCTTCGGCGGCGAACGGCGCCTCGAGTTCCGCTTCCTGGCTGTCGATGACGTTGTCGAGCGTCGCTTCGACCAGTTCCAGGGTTTTATATTCGTTCAAGTCCTGCGCCCAGTCCATGGCGTAGTCGTTGCCGAAGGCGTCGGTGGCCCAGGTTCCCATGCGCTTACTCCTTGTACGGGTCGGTAATGCCGAGTTTTGCGAGGATTTCCGTTTCCAGCCCCTCCATCTCGGTGGCTTCCTCGTCATCCATGTGGTCGTAGCCTTGCGCATGCAGCACGCCGTGGACGATCAAATGGGCCGTGTGCTCTTCCACGCTCTTCTTTTGTTCCGCCGCTTCCTTTTCCAGCACGTCCGTGCACAGGATGATGTCGGCGCGCGTCGGCTCGTCGTCGTTCAGTTCTTCGCCTTCGTTGTAGGCGAACGTCAGCACGTTGGTGGCATAGTCCTTTTCGCGGTAGTCGCGGTTCAGGGTGCGGCCTTCTTCCGCGTTGACGAAGCGAATCGTGAATTCGGCTGGCGCGAACAGGGCCGCCTTGACCCAGCGTCGTACTTTCGGGCGCGTGATCAGGGTTTCCAGGCGGGTGTCCGGGTATTGCACGGACAAGGACAGTTTATTTTTTTCGGACATTTTTGGCGACGGCTGGTTTCAATAAGGAGGGCAAGTGGGCGGCATCGGCATTGGCCGCCTGCGCCGTTTCATAGGCGTCGACGATGCGTGCCACCAGGGGATGGCGCACCACGTCGGTGCTGTTAAATTGCGTGAAGCCGATGCCGCGCACATCTTTCAACACGTGCACGGCGTCGATCAAGCCGCTCGTCTGGCTCTTGTGCAGGTCGACTTGCGTCACGTCGCCCGTCACCACGGCCTTGCTGCCAAAGCCGATGCGCGTCAAGAACATCTTCATCTGTTCAACGGTGGTGTTCTGCGCTTCATCGAGGATGACGAAGGCGTGGTTCAAGGTGCGTCCGCGCATATAGGCCAGCGGGGCGATCTCGATCACCTGTTTCTCGAACAGCTTCTGCGTGCGGTCAAAACCAAGCAAATCGTACAGCGCGTCGTACAGGGGACGCAAATACGGGTCGACCTTTTGCGCCAGGTCGCCCGGCAAGAAGCCCAGGCGCTCGCCCGCTTCGACGGCGGGGCGCGTCAAAATGATGCGCTTGACGGCGTCTCTTTCGAGCGCGTCGACGGCGCAGGCGACGGCCAGATAGGTTTTGCCCGTGCCGGCAGGACCGACGCCGAAGCTGATGTCGTGTTCGAGGATGTCGCGCAGGTAGGCGATCTGGTGCGGCGTGCGCCCGCGCAGGTCGGAGCGCCGCGTTTTCAGCACGGGGCTGGCGATGTCCGGCTCGACGAAGGTGCTGGCGGGCGCGTTGGCATGGTGTTCCGAAGCGGCGGACAGGCCCGCGCGCTGCTCCACCAGGGCCAGCTGCACTTCTTCGAGCGGCACGACCTTGTTGGCGATGGCGTAGAACTGCTCGAGGATTTCCACGGCGCGTTCGGCATTGCTGCCGCCGACGATGAATTTCTCGCCGCGGCGGAAGATCGTCACGTCGAGGGCGGCGGAAATCTGGCGCAGGTTTTCATCGAGCGGTCCGCACAGGTGCGCCAGGCGCGTGTTGTCCAGCGGCTCGGGGATGAAGTAATGCGGCTGTATCGGGGCTTTGGTTTTCAACTGGCTCTTTTCAATGCGGGTGCGCTGGCGACCAATTCGCCGCGCAGGGTGTAGGAATGGCTTTCGGTGATGCGCACGTCGACCAGTTGGCCGACCAGGTGCAAACCGTCCGGGCCGGCGTCGAAATTGACGACGCGGTTGTTCTCGGTGCGGCCTTGCAGCTCACTGTCATCGGTGTCCTTCTTCGAACGGCCTTCGACGAGGATGGTTTGCACCGTGCCCACCATGGCCAGGCTGTACTTGCGCGTGTTGGCGTCGATGGCCGCCTGCAGCTGCTGCAGCCGGGCCAGTTTCACCTCGTGCGGCGTGTCGTCTTCCAGGCTGGCGGCCGGCGTGCCGGGGCGCTTGCTGAAGATGAAGCTGTAGCTGTTGTCAAAGCCCACGTCCGCGATCAGCTTCATCATGGCGTCGAAGTCGGCCTGGGTCTCGCCAGGAAATCCCACGATGAAGTCGGATGAAATGGCCATGTTCGGTCGCACGGCGCGGATGCGGCGGATGATGGACTTGTATTCGAGGCCCGTGTAGCCGCGCTTCATGGCGCCGAGGATCTTGTCGGAGCCGTGCTGCGCCGGCAGATATAAATGGTCGACCAGTTGCGGGATCTTCGCGTAGGCGTCGATCAGGCGCTGCGTGAATTCCTTCGGGTGGCTGGTGACGAAGCGCATGCGTGCTATGCCGGGGATATCGGCCACGTATTCGAGCAGCAGGGCGAAGTCGGCGATCTCGCCGCCTTCCATCGCGCCCCGGTAGGCGTTCACGTTCTGGCCCAGCAGGGTGATTTCCTTGACGCCCTGGGCGGCCAGGCCCGCCACTTCCGTCAGCACGTCCTCGAAGCGGCGCGACACTTCCTCGCCGCGCGTGTAGGGCACGACGCAGTAGCTGCAGTATTTGCTGCAGCCTTCCATGATGGAGACGAACGCCGAAGCGCCTTCCACCTTGGCCGGCGGCATGTGGTCGAACTTTTCGATTTCCGGGAAGCTGATGTCCACTTGCGCATCGCCGCTGGCGCGGCGCAGTTCGATCATCTGCGGCAGGCGATGCAGGGTTTGCGGTCCGAAGACCATGTCGACATACGGCGCGCGCTTGACGATGGCGTCGCCTTCCTGCGACGCCACGCAGCCGCCCACGCCGATCAACAGGTGCGGCTTGGCCAGTTTCAGCTCGCGCAGGCGGCCCAGGTCGGAAAACACTTTTTCCTGCGCCTTTTCGCGCACGGAGCAGGTGTTGAGCAGGATCACATCGGCGTCTTCCGGCGTGTCCGTGCGCACCAGGCCATCGGAGGCGCCCAGCACGTCGGCCATCTTGTCCGAGTCGTACTCGTTCATCTGGCAGCCGAAGGTTTTAATGAATACTTTTTTCTGCATGGAGTCGGGCGCTTATCGGTAAATGTGGCGGCAAATAAGTGTGGCGGAAAATAAGCTGGGCAGGCGGCTTGCGCCGTGCGCCGCTCGGGGCGGGAGGCGGTGGATGACCGGCCGGGCGCCTCTGGCTGCCCGGTGGCAGGCTCGCTGCAAGTTCAGGCCATAGTTTAGCGTAAATCGCGGGCACGGGCCATGTCGTGCTGACCTTGCCGACAAGGTTGCCGCTTGTATATGCCGCCATGTGTCGTGATGCTCAAAAGCATTTATTGCCGTACGTCACCATTGATTTGTAACAAGTTGCTGCAAAGCCTTGTGTGCGCCCGCTGGCATCCTAATGTGTTGAAATAGCATCGTTGCCAAGCCAACCAGCAGCTTGATTGATATTTAACAATCAGGAAGTTTGCGCGAGGCGCAGATGCCGCGTGTTTGGGCTAGTATATTGTCTTATATGCAATTCATTTTGGTGGGTTGCAGTGCTGTTTACTCACGCGGCAAGTTGCGTACGTTGGCTGGGCGTGGCTGTGCGAGTCCTGTGCGGGCAGTGCGATAAGGAGGAAGGGCGGGGGAAGGCTGAATCAGTGGGCAAGACGTTTATTTAAACACTCTAAGCCAGCCTTAAGTTCGTATCGGCATTATTTTCTACATTCACCAGACGAGGAAAAATCATGGCACATCATGCATTAGCATCGCAAGAGAGTTACAACCCGAACCACCTGCTGGATATTCTGCTGAGCAAGATGCAGCTGAAGAACGATGCAGCCCTGTCGCGTCTGCTTGAAGTGGCGCCACCGGTCATCAGCAAGATCCGCCACCACCGCTTGCCGGTCGGCGCCTCGCTGCTGATCCGCATGCACGAAGTAACGGGCATGAGCATCCGCGACCTGCGCGACTTGATGGGCGACCGCCGCACCAAGTACCGTCTGTCCGACGCCCAGGGCCGTCCAAAAGCGGAAGACCGCGGCGATGCGCAAGAATCGAATTACGCGCACTGATGTGGCGGTTGTACGCTGACTGTGCCGCTTGCGTAGCTGCTGGCGGCAACAGGCTGGCGTGGACCGGGCAGCATGGACGTACCGTCATACCCCTAACGGCTTTCGCTTCGCAGCGAGGGCCGTTTGCGTTTGCGGCGTTGTGAGGACATTGCTTAGCTCAGCAGTGCCGAGGTGATTTCATCGTAGCGCAGCTCCGTTTCGCGGAACAGCTGCAGATACGCGTCTTCGCCCAGGCCCAGCGCATCCCAGGCCACCGGCGAGACGCGCGGCACCATGTCGTCGCCCGCCTGCGCCAGGTCGAGCGCGCAAACAACCGCATTGGCCACGTGGATCAGCGACGCGAGAAAGCCTGCCCCCGGCGTTTCCGGCTGCAGGTAGTTGCCCAGCGCCAGGCGCATGGTGTCGGAAAAATTCCAGTGTTCGGCCAGGGCCACGCCCGCCTGCACGTGGTCCACGCCGAGCACGGCCTGCTCCGCTTCGAGCAGGCTGCAATCGTGCGCGGCCTGGTGCGCGATGGCTTGCGCGTAGTGCGCGGGAAAGCTGCTGACCAGCACCAGGCGGCCGATGTTGTGCAGCAAGCCGGCCGTGAACGCGTAATCCTGGTTGAAACGGATCTGTCGCGCCAGCACCTTGGCGCAGGCGGCCGTCGCCACCGAATGACGCCAGAAGGCCTTGTCGTCGAAACCGGGGCAGCGTCCTTCCGGAAAGCAACCGGTGATGGCGGCCGACGTGATCAGGCTGCGCGTCGTCTGGAAGCCCAGGTAGGTGATCGCCTGCTGGATGGTGGTGGCCTTCACTTGCAAGCCATAGTGGGACGAGTTGGCCAGGCGCAGGGTTTTCGCCGTCAATGCCTGGTCGTACGACACTTTTTTGGCCAGCACGGAAATATCGACATCTTCCTGGTCGATGCTGTTGAGCAACTCCATGACGACGGCGGGCAAGGATGGCAAGTCATCGAGGTGGGCGACGATATCGTCGAGCGTCAGCTGCGTGCTCATGCGGACTCTCCCGTGCCCAGGCGGTACGCCGTGACATAGCTGCGCAGCAAGGTGGTGGCCGCGTCCAAGGGATCGTCGGGATCATGCTTGCGGAACAGGTAGGCCAGCCGTTCGCTGTCGGCCGCCTGCTGCGCGGCGATGGCTTCCGGAGTAGGGGGCGGCGCCTGGATCGGCAGCATGTCGATGTTGTGGCGGGGCATCAGGGCCAGCATGTTTTCCGTCAATACGGCGCCTTGCGGCAACAGCACTTGTCCATGCGCATCGAGCAAGACATCCGACAAGATCATGCCGGGACGAACTTGTTCCAGGGGTAGATGTTGATGCGTGACCGCCATGACGACTCCTTAGATGATTGCGGGATATTACCATTGCCATGCCGCAATGTCTCAACCTGCATCAAAGCCCCTATCGAAAGTGGAAATACTGTAAATCTTGCCAATAAGCATGTCATACCGTACATTTGATTCAGGCCCTTGTATTGCCGACGTATCTGCGCCCGCGCCGCGGGCCGGCGGCAGGCCTGGCCCGGGGAGTGTTGATTGATGGCGAGTATCCAAGTCCGGCTGACCCTGCTTTTTGTCGTGATCGTCACCTTGGTGCTGGGCATTTCCGGCAGCTATACCCAATATACACTGAGCCAAGAACTCGAATCGGGCAGCGCGCGCCTGCGCAGCGGCGTGCTGACGCGCTTGCAGACCAGCTTGCCTTCGGCCCTGTGGGACCTCGATAAATCCAAGGTCGACAGCATCGTCGCGGCTGAAATGCTGCCGCCGGAACTGGTCGGCATCCGCGTCTACGACGCCTCGGTCGGCCTGTTCGCGGGCGAAGTGCGCGACGCGGGCGGCACCCTGGTGCCTTTGAGCGCCGACGTGGCCATGGGCGGCACGCCTGTCGAGGCGCCGCTGGTGTTCCGCGACGCCGTGGCGGCGGCCACGGGCGGCAAGCCGGTGATCGTCGGCAAGGTCATCGTCAATTTCAGCCGCGCGCAGATCGATGCGGCCCTGCATGCCGAAGTGCGGCGCAAGGTGCTGGAAGTGTTGCTGCTTGACATCATCCTCGTGGGCGCCCTGGCGCTGAGCCTGCGCATCGTCTTCGAGCCACTGAAACAGTTGCGCGACGGCTTGTTCGACCTGGCCACGCGCGGCAGCGACGAGGTCGAAGAGCTGCCGGAAAACCGGCGCGACGAACTGGGCGACGTGATCCGCGGCTTCAATGCCGTGCAGCGCAAGCTCAAGTCCATCATCGAGGGCAGCCGCGAGGCGGAAGACATGGCGCGCCGTTCGCAGCAGGCAACGGCGCAGGCCATGGACGAGCTGCGCCGCACGCAGGAATCGTTGCTGCAATCGGAGCGCCTCGCTTCGCTGGGCAGCCTGGTGGCCGGCGTGGCGCATGAAATCAACACCCCGGTCGGCATCGCGCTGACCAGCGCCTCGGTGCTGAAGGAAGCCACCGATGACATCAGCGCGGCCGTGGCCGGCGGCAGCGTGAAGAAGACCGACATCGTGCGCTACCTGGAAACGGCCGGCGAAAGCGCGCGGCTGATCATGAACAATGCCTACCGCGCCGCGCACCTGATCCACAGCTTCAAGCAGATCGCCGTCGACCAGGTCAGCGAGGCGCGCCGTTTGTTCGAATTGCGCGACTATATCGGCGAGGTGATCTCGAGCCTGCAGCCGACCCTGAAAAAGACGCGCATCAGCATCGATATCGACTGCCCGCCCGACATCATGCTCGACAGCTATCCGGGCGCATTGGCGCAGGTGCTGACCAACCTGGTGTTGAACTGCGTCGAGCACGCGTTTGATGCGGACACGGCCGGCAACATCCATATCGGCGTGCACCGCGATGGCGACGCGATCGCCATGCAGGTGCGCGACAACGGCCGCGGCATCGCACCCGACATGCTCGACCGCGTGTTCGATCCGTTTGTCACCACGCGGCGCGGGCAGGGCGGTACGGGACTGGGCTTGAATATCGTGTTCAACTTGATTGCCAAGCAGTTTGGCGGCACCATCACGGTCAGCAGCACCTTGGGGCAGGGTGCGACGTTCCTGCTGCGCCTGCCCACGGTGACGCCGTTGCCGGAAAGCACCAACAGCCAGGCATAGGCAAGGAGACAGCATGGCACAGATAGAAAACAGTCAGCAAGTGGCGCTATTGCGCGGGATTAATGTGGGCCGCGCCAAGCGCGTGGCCATGGCCGACCTGCGCAAGCTGCTGGGCGACCTGGGTTTTGCGCAGGTGCGCACCGTGCTCAACAGCGGAAACGTCGTGTATGACGGGGGCAAGGTAGCGCCGGCCGAGGCCGCTGCCCGCATCGAGGAAGCGCTGGTGCTGAAACTGGGCGTGGCGGCCAGGGTGACGGTGCTGTCGGCCAGCCAGTTTGCCGAACTGGTCGAACAAAACACCCTGGCGCCGGCGGCCGATGCGGCCCGTCTGCTGACCCTGGTGCTGAACAATCCGGCCGACGTCCAGCGCCTGGCGCCGCTCGTGCAGCAGTCGTGGCAGCCCGAAGCGCTGGCGTTGGGGCGCTGGGCCGCATATGCGTGGTGTCCCGATGGCGTGCTGGCCAGCAAGGTGGTGGCGGCGCTGGGCGTGCTGCTGGGCGACGGCGTCACCTCGCGCAACTGGGCCACCATGCAAAAACTGCATGCGCTGCTGAGCGAACCCGATGCGCCAGCCACATCTTCATTTTCCAAGGAGCACTGATGCCTTCCATTACCGGTACCTTCGACGTCACCATCACCCCGGAAACCTTGTCGGACACGGCCGCGCAATCGGGACTGGGACGCTTGTCGCTCGACAAGCGCTACCACGGCGCGCTCGAGGCCAGCGCGCAGGGCGAGATGCTGAGCGCGCGCGCCAGCGTGAGCGGCTCGGCAGGCTATGTGGCGCTGGAACGGGTGGAGGGTACTCTGGACGGACGCCGCGGCAGTTTTTATTTGCAGCACAGCGGCACGATGACGCGCGGCGCGCCCGCCTTGTCGGTGACGGTGGTGCCCGATACGGGGACGGAGCAGTTGCAAGGACTCATGGGCAGCCTGGCCATCCGCATCGAGGACGGCAAGCATTATTATGATTTCACGTATGACATTGTTGAGACGCAATGAACTGGGATATCGTCAAGGGTGTCCTGATTGTCCTCGTCGCCATCAGCGTGGTGGTGACGGCCTTCGTGCTCATTTCCGCCTCGGGCCCGGACAAGGCGGGCTGCATCGCGCGCGCCCTGAAGTCGGGTATTCCCGTGGGAAATATCGAACGGGTCTGCCGCCTGCTCGACAAATGATGGCGCCATAACAAAACATTCCGCACCAGGCGGAATGTTCTTCAGCAGCGCCTTGCCAGTGCAGGCGCCGTCAGTTATCGAATTTTTCCTGTTTTTCGCCGTGCAGGCTCAAGGCCACCAGGCCCAATCCCACCAGCAACATCGAGTACATGCTCGCTTCAGGCACGGGGGCCGGCACGTTGGTTTGCTGTGCGGGTGCGGCCGTCATGGGCCTCGGTGGCGCCAGGGCCACATGGCGCGCGCCACTGGTGCTCCAGTGCGGTGCCGCCGTCGCGCTGCTGCTGGCCAGCAGGCGTGCATACGGCAAGTCCGGCGTTTCCCAGCCGGGATTATTATTCAAGCTGATGCTTTCATCGATCATCACGCGTTCGCCGGCTTCGTGCAGCTTGCCAGCTGTCGTGTCGCTGATTGCCGCCATGCTCCATGTGCTGGCCGACAGCGCCAGCAAGGCCATGCATAGCGACTGATAGATTCTCATCGTGCTCTCCCTGTTGTTCACCGCGCGGCGCAGCCGAAACCGGCTAGCGCATGGACGGACAATTCGCCTGTACGGGGGCGTATCATGGTTTTTCTGCTGTTCTCCCATTACAGCATAGATCGTGACAATTTTGATACGCTTATTTCCTCTTTATTACGAATATTTGTCATTTTGATAGCGTAAACGTGATCGCTGCCGCACACTTTGCATAAGCACGCTATCGACGAAAAAACACTGTTGTTTTTTTGTGCGAATCGTCAGCACGAAAACAATATATTGATTAGTATATTGTTTATCGCACGCTATTCAACATGACCGCCTGTGGGAGGGCAAGATGGAGACAGTCGCAACACAACACGCCGAATACAACCTCGACGCCATGCGTGGCTCGGCCTACAAGGCCAGCTCGCTGCTCAAGGCCATGGGCAATGCCGACCGGTTGATGCTGCTGTGCCAGCTGTCGCAGGGCGAGCATTGCGTCAGTGACCTCGAGCAAAAAGTAGGCATCGGCCAGCCGACCCTGTCGCAGCAGCTGGGCGTGCTGCGCGAAGAGATGCTGGTGGCCACGCGGCGCGATGGCAAGCAGATTTATTACCGCGTCGCCAGCGCGCCCGTGCTGGCCGTGCTGCAAGTGCTGTACGCGCAATTTTGCGCGCCGCGCGCCCCGTTCAACGACGAAGCGGACTGACCCCGCCATGACCATAGCCTGGCAGCACTTCACGCCGTGGGCCTCGCTGGCCGGCGGCATGCTGATCGGCCTGGCGGCTGCGCTATTGATCCTGTTCAATGGCCGCATCGCCGGCATCAGCGGCATTGTCGGCGGCTTGCTGCGCCCGCGCAGCGGCGACCTGGGCTGGCGTATCGCCTTTCTTGCCGGCCTGATCGGCACGCCCTTGCTGTACCAGCTGTGGCAAGCCTTGCCGCCCGTACAGATCGACGCGGGCACGCCGGCCCTGATCGTGGCGGGCCTGCTGGTGGGCGTCGGTGTGCGCTATGGCGCCGGCTGCACCAGCGGCCACGGCGTGTGCGGCCTGTCGCGCCTGTCCCCGCGCTCGCTGGCGGCCACTTGCGCTTTCATGGCGGCCGGCTTCCTCACCGTCTATCTGTTGCGCCACCTATGAACAAACTGATTCTTTCCCTGTTAAGCGGCCTCGTCTTTGGCCTGGGCCTGATCGTCTCCGGCATGTCCAATCCAGCCAAGGTGCTCGCTTTCCTCGACCTGGCCGGAGCCTGGGATCCGTCGCTGGCGCTGGTGATGGGCGGCGCCATCGGCGTGGCCTTGCCCGCCTTCTGGCTGGCGCGGCGGCGCACCAGGTCGCTGCTGGGCGAAGCCATGCAGTTGCCGACATCGCGGCGCATCGACCGGCGCTTGCTGCTGGGCAGCCTGGCCTTTGGCGCGGGCTGGGGCATCGCCGGTTTCTGTCCCGGTCCCGCCCTCGTGTCGCTGCTGGCGGGCCAGCCGAAGGCGTGGATGTTTGCCGGCGCCATGCTGGCAGGCATGGCCGTGTTTGAAGTGCTGGAGCGCCGCAAGCTGCCTGCGCCGGCCTGAGACGGTACAATCTGGCGCATCGCCACTTTGGATACCGCTTACATGACCACCGTGATTTTCCGTGCCGGCGCGCGCGCCGCCCTGCTGTGCAGCGTGCTGGCGCTGGCCGCCTGCGGCAGCCTGCTGAAGAAGGAAGCGCCGCCCGCTCCCATGCCTGTGGCTGACGCCTTACCCAATCCGCAAGTGCTGCTGCTTGGTGAAGTCCCTGACAATGCGCAAGGCCAGCGCCTGCGGGTCGAGGAATTGCGCCGCCGTCTGGCGGCCGGCTGGCGTCCCGTGATCGTCATGGAGCAGTTCGACCGCGAAAACCAGGCCTTGCTGACGCGCGCCGCGCGCGAATGCGCCGACCCCGATTGCATCATCCGCGTGATGGAACAGCCACGCTGGGACTGGAGCGTGTACCGGCCCGTGCTGGACCTCGTCATCAGCTACCAGCTGACCCTGGTTGCCGGCAATTTGTCGCCGGCCGATGCCTCGCGCATCGTGCGCGACGGCATCCAGTGGTCGATGCCGCCCGCCATGGTGGCCACGTACCTGGCCGCGCCCGTGCCGGCCGATATCCTGGAAGGGCAAAAGAAGGAAGTCCAGGCGGCCCGCTGCAATATGCTGCCCGACATGATGGTGGGCGGCGTCGTCAACGCGCAAGTGGCGCGCGATATCTGGATGGCCAAGCTGATCCGCGACCAGGCGCCGCGCGACGTGGTGCTGATCGCCGGCAATGAACATGTGCGCAAGGATATCGGCGTGCCCCGCTGGCTGAAGCTGGCCGACCCGCAACTGAACGTGCGCAGCATCGGCTACCTGGAGCAGGGGACCACCGGCTACAAGGGCACGTTCGACCTGACGCAAACAATGCCGGCGCAGCCGCGCCCGGATCCTTGCGCCAAATTTAAAAAGTAAACGCTACTGCTGCACCCGCACCAGAGCGCTGACCCGGCTTGCCGTATCGAGCAGTTTCGGCAAGCTGTGTTCCAGCAGATGCGCCACGGACGGCCCCGCCGTCTGGCCGCTCACGTTGATCGCCGCCACCACCTTGCCGGCCCGGTCAAACACGGGCGCGGCCAGGGCGATCAAGCCCTGTTCCAGCTCTTCCTGTACCAGGCACCAGCCCTGGCGCCGCACTTGCGCAATCTCTTCCATCAAGACGTCGATATCGACCTTGGTCGCCGGCGTGATTTTCAGCAGCGCCATCTTCGACAGCCGTTCGCGCAGCACGTCCGGCGTCAGGCCCGATAGCAACACTCTGCCCATCGAGGTGCAGTAGGCGGGCAGGCGGCTGCCGATGCCCAGGTTGATCGACATGGTGCGATGCGCGGACAGGCGCACGACATACACGATGTCGTCGCCGTCGAGCACTGTGGCCGAGCACGACTGGCGCAAGGTCTGCATCAATTCTTCCAGCAGCGGCTGCGCCTGCGTCCACACGGGCAGTGACGACAGGTAGGCGTAGCCGAGGTCGAGTACCTTCGGCGTCAAACGGAACAGCCGCCCATCCGCTTCCACATAACCGAGATGCAGCAAGGTGTGCAGGATGCGCCGCGCGCCGGCGCGCGTCAGCTGCGCCCGTTCCGCCACTTCGCTCAAGGTCTGCTGCGGCGCGTCCGCGCCAAAGCTGCGCAGCACGGCCAGGCCCCGCGCGAACGATTGCACATAGCTGTCGCCGGGGCGGGGCGCGCCGTCGGCATCAGGGATTTCTTCGGCGGGAACGGAGGTGCTGCTGCGTGCGGTCATGGCAATTCCAATTGGTCAAGGTGGCAATTATAGCCATGGCGCTGGCGAAAACGCCAAATTGACAAGCGCCCCGATCAGGCATATTCTCACGAATAAGTTCTAAATACGAATATTTGTTCGTTATGCGAACAAATGGCCGATGGGTTTGATTGGGAGGAGACCGCAATGATCGACAAACTGCGTTCCAGCGTGCTTGATGCGCTGGCCGATATCCACGATGGCGCCACCGTCATGATTGGCGGCTTTGGCGGCGCGGGCCAGCCGGCCGAGCTGATCGACGGCTTGATCGCCCAGGGCGCGCGCGACCTCGTCATCGTCAACAACAATGCGGGCAATGGCGACACGGGCCTGGCGGCCCTGCTGAAAAACGGGCAAGTGCGCAAGATCATCTGTTCGTTCCCGCGCCAGGCCGATTCCCACGTGTTCGACGCGCTGTACCGCGCGGGCAAGCTGGAACTGGAACTGGTGCCGCAGGGGAACCTGGCCGAGCGCATCCGCGCCGCCGGCGCCGGCATCGGCGGCTTTTTCACGCCTACCGGTTATGGCACGGACTTGGCCAAGGGCAAGGAAACGCGCGAGATCGATGGCCGCATGTATGTGTTCGAGTCGCCGATCCACGCCGATTTCGCGCTGATCAAGGCGGAGCAGGGCGACCGCTGGGGCAACCTGACTTACCGCAAGACGGCGCGCAACTTCGGCCCGATCATGGCCATGGCCGCCAAGGTTAGCATTGCTTCCGTGCACGAGGTGCTTGACTTGGGCAGCATCGACCCCGAGCACGTCATCACGCCGGGCCTGTTCGTGCAGCGCATCGTGCAAGTGCCGCGCACTGCCACCGGCCCCGCCGGCTTCAAAGCAGCCTGAGGAGTATCAAATGAACAAATGGAATCGAGACCAGATGGCGGCCCGTGTGGCGGCCGACATCCATGAAGGCAGTGTCGTCAACCTCGGTATCGGCTTGCCGACCCTGGTGGCGAACCACTTGCCGGCTGGCGCGGACATCATCCTGCACAGCGAAAACGGCGTGATTGGCATGGGCCCCGCACCGGCGCCCGGCGAGGAAGACTACGACCTGATCAACGCGGGCAAGCAGCCCGTCACCCTGCTGCCCGGTGGCAGCTATTTTCACCATGCCGACAGCTTCGCCATGATGCGTGGCGGCCACCTCGACATCTGCGTGCTGGGCGCGTTTCAAGTGTCCGCCACGGGCGATCTGGCCAACTGGCACACGGGCGCGCCGGACGCCATCCCCGCCGTGGGCGGGGCCATGGACCTGGCCATCGGCGCGAAAAAAACCTGGGTCATGATGGAATTGCTAACCAAGACCGGTGAAAGCAAGCTGGTGCAGGCCTGCACCTATCCGCTCACCGGTATCGGCTGCGTCAGCCGCATCTACAGCGACCTGGCCGTGCTCGATTTGTCGTCCGCCGGCGCCACGGTCGTCGAACTGGTCGATGGCTTGAGTTTTGAACAGCTGCAAGCGTTGACGGCCGTGTCGCTGACGGACGGACGTTAATTCAACACTTTCTTGGAGGAGAGAACATGCACCACGCTTTTATCTGTGACGCCCAGCGTACGCCATTCGGCCGCTATGGCGGTGGCCTGTCCGGCGTGCGCGCCGACGACCTGGGCGCCGTGCCCATCCGTGCCTTGATGGCCCGTAACCCGGACGTGGACTGGACTGCCGTCACCGACGTGCTGTACGGCTGCGCCAACCAGGCGGGCGAGGACAACCGCAACGTGGCGCGCATGGCCGCCCTGCTGGCGGGATTGCCCGACAGCGTGCCGGGCGCCACCCTGAACCGCCTGTGCGGCTCGGGCCTGGACGCCATCGGCAGCGCCGCCCGCTTCATCAAGAGCGGCGAAGCGGGATTGATGATCGCCGGCGGCGTGGAAAGCATGAGCCGCGCGCCATTCGTCATGGGCAAGGCCGACAGCGCTTTTTCGCGCGGCATGAAAATGGAAGACACGACCATCGGCTGGCGCTTCATCAACCCCTTGATGAAGGCGCGGTACGGCGTCGATTCGATGCCGGAAACGGCGGAAAACGTGGCCAGCGACTTCGGCATCAGCCGCGCGGACCAGGATGCGTTCGCCCTGGCCAGCCAGGTCAAGGCGCTGGCGGCGCAGCAGGCGGGCGTGTTCGACAGTGAAATCTGCCCCGTCAGCATCGCGCAAAAGAAGGGCGAGCCCATCATTGTCAGCCGCGACGAGCATCCGCGTGCCACCACCCTGGATACCTTGGCCAAATTGAAACCCGTTGTGCGCGCCGATGGCACGATTACGGCCGGCAACGCGTCCGGCGTCAACGATGGCGCGGCGGCCCTGCTGCTGGCCGACGAGGCGAACGCGGCCCGCTTTGGCCTGACGCCGCGCGCCCGGGTCGTGGCCATGGCGACGGCCGGCGTGGCGCCGCGCATCATGGGCATCGGTCCCGCGCCCGCCACCCTGAAAGTGCTGGCCATGACGGGTTTGACCCTGGCCGACTTCGACGTCATCGAACTGAACGAAGCGTTTGCCGCGCAGGGCCTGGCCGTGCTGCGCCAGCTGGGCTTGCCTGACGACGACGCGCGCGTCAATCCGAACGGCGGCGCGATCGCCCTGGGCCACCCGCTGGGTGCCTCCGGCGCGCGCCTGGCCATGACGGCCGTCAACCAGCTGCACCGCACGGGCGGCCGCTATGCGCTTTGCACCATGTGCATCGGCGTGGGCCAAGGTATTGCGCTGGTGCTGGAACGGGTCTGATTCCACACGCCCGCAGGCGAAAAATAGTTGCCGGCGCTACGTATTAACCCGTATGCCGGGCGGCTTTTTGACTCTGATCAAGGGCGTATGATGCAAAACCAGTCCGGGCAACCGGGCTGGCGTTGGCTTTTTCACACGAACAAAAAGACTGATATGACATCCCACGATACTCCGCATGACGTTGCGCAGCTGACTTCCCAGCAGCGCATCAAGGCCATCATTGGCGCTTCCTCCGGTAACCTGGTCGAATGGTTCGACTTCTACATTTACTCGTTCTGCGCGCTGTACTTCTCGCACGCCTTCTTCCCCTCCGGTAACCCGACGACGCAGCTGCTGCAGACGGCCGGCATCTTCGCCGCCGGCTTCCTCATGCGTCCCGTGGGCGGCTGGCTGTTCGGCCGCATCGCCGACAAATACGGCCGCCGCCAGTCGATGATGATTTCCGTGCTGATGATGTGCGGCGGCTCGTTGATGATCGCCGTCATGCCGACCTATGACACCATCGGCGCCTTCGCGCCGTTCCTGCTGCTCGTGGCGCGTCTGTTCCAGGGCCTGTCCGTGGGCGGCGAATACGGCACCAGCGCCACCTACATGAGCGAAGTGTCGGAGTCGGGCAAGCGCGGCTTCTTCGCCTCGTTCCAGTACGTGACCCTGATCGGCGGCCAATTGCTGGCCTTGCTGGTGCTGGTGGTCTTGCAGCAACTGTTGACCCTGGAAGAGCTGCGTGCCTGGGGCTGGCGCATCCCGTTCGTCTTCGGCGCCCTGGCGGCTCTCGTGTCGCTGAACCTGCGTAAATCCCTGACGGAAACGACCACCGCCAGCGAGCGCAAGGACAAGGATGCGGGCAGCTTGCGCGGCTTGCTCAAGCACAAGCGCGCCTTCATCACGGTGCTCGGCTTTACGGCCGGCGGCTCGCTCGTGTTCTACACGTTTACCACCTACATGCAGAAATACCTGGTCAACACGGCCGGCATGGATACCAAGACGGCCAGCGCCGTCATGACCTGCGCTCTGCTCGTCTACATGATTCTGCAACCGGTATTCGGCGCCCTGTCCGACCGCATCGGCCGCCGTACCTCGATGCTGTTCTTCGGCGGCCTGGCCACCCTGTGCGTGCTGCCCATCATGCATGCCTTGAAAGACATCACCAGCCCGTACGCGGCGTTTGGCCTGATCATCATCGCCTTGGCCATCATCAGCTTCTATACGTCGATCAGCGGCTTGATCAAGGCGGAAATGTTCCCCGTCGAAGTGCGCGCGCTGGGCGTGGGCCTGTCGTATGCGGTCGCCAACGCCATGTTCGGCGGTTCGGCCGAATACGTGGCGCTGCAGTTCAAGGCCTGGCACGTGGAAGAGTATTTCTATTGGTACGTGACCGTCATGTGCCTGATTTCCTTCATCGTCGCCATCCGCATGCCGGACCCGAGCCGCTCGGGACTGCTGAAGTAAGCTTGTCGTAAAATGGGGGACACTGCGGTGTCCCTTTTTCATCACCGCTTTTTTATCGTGCCGATCAGGAGTTTTCATGTCGTATGTCATTCCCGCACCGATCCAGCCCAGCGTTCCCGTCACGGGCAGCGCCGACAGCTTTCCCGTCCATCGCATCTATTGCGTGGGCCGCAACTACGTCGACCACGCCAAGGAAATGGGCCACACGGGCCGCGAGGCGCCGTTTTTCTTCATGAAACCAAACGATGCCGTGCTGCCCGTGCCTGCCGGCACGACGGGCGAACTGCCGTATCCGGCGCAGACGCAGGATTTCCAGCACGAGATGGAACTGGTGGTGGCCATCGGCAAGGGCGGCAGCGACATCGGCGTGGCCGATGCGCTGAGCCATGTGTGGGGTTATGCGATCGGCCTGGACATGACGCGCCGCGACGTGCAGGGCGCCGCGAAAAAACTGGGCCGTCCATGGGACACGGGCAAGGCCTTCGAGCACTCGGCGCCCATCGGCCCCATCACCCCGGCCGCGCAGGCGGGTGACATTGGCCATGCCGCCATCACCCTGCACGTGAACGGCGAGCTGCGCCAGGCGAGCAC
Source organism: Janthinobacterium sp. GMG2 (assembly GCF_033949445.1). Lineage (NCBI taxonomy): Bacteria > Pseudomonadati > Pseudomonadota > Betaproteobacteria > Burkholderiales > Oxalobacteraceae > Janthinobacterium > Janthinobacterium sp. GMG2. The sequence continues at coordinate 587,214 of NZ_JAXAWA010000001.1, forward strand.
CATCGACATGCTGATCTGGAACGTGGCTGAAACCATCGCCGACCTGTCGACCTATTTCACTTTGCAGCCGGGCGACCTGATCTACACGGGTACGCCGGCCGGCGTGGCGGCCGTGCAGCGCGGCGACGAGCTGGTGGGCGCCATCGATGGCCTGGGCACCTTGCGCGTGAAAGTGGTCTAAGTTCTCAAGGAGACGCACATGATGAACGACACGTATTCCGTAACACAACCCACGCGCGCCGAGATCGACGCCTTGACCGGGCCGGCCCTGCTGGAATTCGGCACGGGCTGGTGCGGTCACTGCCGCGCCACCCAGGCGCCGCTGGCCGCCGCGTTTGCGCAGCACCCTGGCGTGCCGCATATCCGCGTGGAAGACGGCCCCGGCCGCGTCCTGGGGCGTTCGTTCAAGGTGAAGCTGTGGCCGACCTTGATTTTCCTCAAGGATGGCCAGGAAGTGGCCCGCCTCGTGCGCCCGCTCGACAGTGCGGACATCTCCAGGGCGTTTGCCCTGATTGCGGCATAACTTGGGGTCAGACCCGCCGGGTCTGACCCCGGCAGTTGTCCACAACTTCTTGCCGCACCGCACCACTGCGCGTATCATAAGCCGCTTACAGCAAGATCAACCGCATCCTGAGTGATGCAGCGCGATGATCGCCGGCCCGCTCCACCCGGAGGGGCCGCAGGCAAGGACTCACCACAAATGACCGATGCCGCGATGCCGACGCGCGGGTCTGGTACGGAATGCCTGGCGATACGCCGGGCCTGATACACGTCGCCCACCCCCTGACGCCTTTCCTGCCGTGCCCCGGGTAACCGGATGGCGCACGACCGTTGTTTCTCTAAATCAGCACTGATCGCGGCGCGATAGCGCGCGTTGGTACACCGTTGTCTGCCGTTAACAACGGCGTGTTGCGGTGTGGAATTTGTTTGCGAATTTAATAGCAAATTCGCAGCAATTACGCCCGAGCACAGCTATGATATGTGAACCGCGCGCCTAGACAACGTGCTGTGCTGCTGCCTGAAAAAACATCCAGAGAATGGCCTTTAGACACCCTCCCCAAGGAGCGCAGTAAATGAGCACCCCCCCCAAGAAAAATTCCCCCGGCACGGTGCTGTTCGCCAGCCTGATCGGCACCACCATCGAGTTCTTCGACTTTTATATCTACGCCACCGCCGCCGTGCTGGTGTTCCCGAAACTGTTCTTCCCCGCCGGCGACCCGTCGGCCGCCGTGCTGCAGTCGCTGGCCACGTTCGCCATCGCCTTCTTCGCCCGCCCCATCGGTTCGGCCGTGTTCGGCCACTTCGGCGACCGCATCGGCCGCAAGGCCACTCTCGTGGCGGCCTTGCTGACCATGGGTATCTCGACCGTCATCATCGGCTTGCTGCCGACGTATGCCGCCATCGGCACCCTGGCGCCGCTGCTGCTGGCGCTGTGCCGTTTCGGCCAGGGCCTGGGCCTGGGCGGCGAGTGGGGCGGCGCGGTGCTGCTGGCCACGGAAAACGCGCCACCGGGCAAACGCGCCTGGTACGGCATGTTCCCGCAGCTGGGTGCGCCGATCGGCTTCTTCCTGTCGGGCGGTATCTTCCTGCTGCTGAGCGAAACCATGACCGATGAACAGTTCTTCAGCTACGGCTGGCGCATCCCGTTCCTGGCCAGCGCGCTGCTGGTCATCGTCGGCCTGTACGTGCGTCTGAAGATCACGGAAACGCCGGACTTCCAGAAAGTCATCGACAAGAACGAAGTCGTCAAACTGCCAGTCGCCACCGTGTTCCGCCAGCATGGTCGCATGCTGTTCCTGGGCACCATCATCGCCCTGGCCACCTTCGTGCTGTTCTACCTGATGACGGTGTTCGCACTGAGCTGGGGCACGACCAAGCTGGGCTTCACGCGCAAGGAATTCCTCATCGTGCAGCTGTTTGCCGTGCTGTTCTTCGCCCTGACGATTCCATTCTCGGCCGTGCTGGCCGACCGCCGTGGCCGCCGTGCCACCCTGATCTGGGTCTCCGTCGCCATCGCCATCTTCGGCCTGGTGCTCGCGCCGATGTTCGGCTCGGGCGTGACCTGGGAAGTGACCGTCTTCATGGCCGTCGGCCTGGGCCTGATGGGCATGACCTACGGACCGCTGGGCACGATGTTGTCCGAGCTGTTCCCGCCCGAAGTGCGCTATACGGGCGCTTCGCTGACGTTCAACCTGGCCGGCATCCTCGGTGCCTCGCTGGCGCCGTACATCGCCACCTGGCTGGCCACCAACTACGGTTTGCAATACGTGGGCTATTACCTGTCGCTGGCGGCCGTGCTGACCCTGGGCGCGCTGCTGATGGTGGGCAAGCCGCGCGAGGGCAAGGAAGCCTGGCAGTAACTGCTTGCTACACGATGGTCGAAAGCCGCCAGTTGCATAAGCTGGCGGCTTTTTTTGTGCCTACGGCGTTGCCACGTGGCCGTAGCAGGCTTTCAGTCCCGCATAGTCGTAGAAGACGCTGCCGGGCGCGATGCGCGCGCCGTCGCAAGCGGCCTGGAAATCGGTTTCCTTTTCGTTGTACAGCAGGCGCACGATCAGCTGTCCTGTACCGTTGCGGTACACATCCCACTGCATGTTGGCTGCCAGCGGCGAGATACTCTGGCCGCGCCATCGAGGGCCGTCATGGCTGTCGCTGGCCGGTGCCGGCAGCGGTGCCAGCGCCTCTTTCAAGCCCAAGGCCGAAGCGAGCGGGATGATCATCTCGGCGTGCGTGAAGCGCAGCTTGGCCGCGTGGCGCACATCGCCGCTGGCCAGCGCATCGACTTCCTTGAAAAAATCGTCGCGCAAGGCCAGCGCGAAGCGCCAGGTCACGCCTGCGCTGGTCGTGCTGCCCGGTCCTTTCTGGTAAAAATCCTCGTGGTCGGCGATATCGGCATAGTAGCGCGCATCCTCGGCGGGCATGTAGCGGCTGAAATCGGCCGGCACTTCATGGCGCATGCCGGCGGCGATCGCATACAGTTCATATAGTTTTGTCGCGGCCGCATTCAGGCTGCGGATGGCGGTCTTGCCGCTGCCCGTCATGGTGCGCGTGAGCTGGCCGTCCGCGCTGGTGAAGGTGTAGCTGCCCGTGTCCGCATAGCTGGCGGCGTCGCGCTCGAGCTGGTCGAGGAAGGCGGGTGCGAACAGCCGTTCGAGCACGTGGCGCGCATGCGCGGCCGCCGCAGGCAGCCTGGCGGGGGCATCCATCAGCGCATGCAGCTGCTTGGTTCTTTCGTAGTACTGGTAGGCCTGGCTGGCGGCATAGGTGGCGTAATACGGGTTGGCGCGATCGGCGACAAGATCCGTCCGCGGCGCCAGCTTGTGCGCGTACAGCAGGAAGCGGTTGACGCCATCCGCTTGCGGTACCGCCTTGCGTCCCTGCGGGTACGGCGCCGGCGCGGGCGGCAGGTAGAGCAAGGGCGCCAGCGCGGGCGCGTGCTCGAGCAGCGACTGCGTGAAAAAGCGGGCGCTGTCGCGCGCGCGGTCCACGCCGGAATCGATGGTGACGAGCTGGCGCGGCGCCGTCGCTGCGTCCTGGCCCACTTGCGCGAACAGGGCGGGCAGGCGCGCCAGCATGCGCACGGCCAGCTGCCGGTGTTCCTCGATGCCCGTCTGCGACAGATTGCCGTAGCCGGGTTTCTCGATGCCGGCCACGCCATAACCAAGCAGCGCGTTGGCCTTCATCAGGGCCAGGATGTCGGGACCCAGTTCGCGCCCCAACGGCGTGAGCGCATCCTGCGCGGCGGCCTGCTGCCACATCGCATACAGGGCCGCATCGCTCTTCATGCCGGTCAATCCGCGCGACCCGTGGCGCGCCACCAGTTGCGTGTAGATGGGCTGGAAGCCGGCCGGTGGCGCGGCATAGGTGGCCGGGTCCTGCTGCGGCGCATATGGCGTCTTGGTCTGGTAATGGCCTTCCACGGCCAGGACGGGACTGGCGTACAGGGCAAGGGCCAGCGCAATGCTGGACAGGGGTAGCAGTAAGGGCATGGTTTTTTCGTGGTGAATATTTCTCGTACGCCAGCCTAGCACTGAACGAAAAAAAGCGGAAAAAAAGGCGGGCACGGCTGAATGCCGGCCCGCCTGTGCTGTCAGCGCAGCGCGTCAGCCTACCACTTCGGCGTGTACTTCAGGGTCAGCTGCACGTTGCGCGGGTCGCCGAAGTGGTTATTGCCGCCCGTGTCGTTGTACGACGGGATCACGTAGCGCTTGTCGAACAGGTTGTTGACGTTGACGGCCAGCGACAGCTGCGGCGTGGCTTGCCAGGCCAGGCGCGCGTTCCACAGCGAGAAGCCGGCCACGTCGAACGAGCGGCCGAAGTCCAGCGTGTGGCTTTGCATGTTCACGCCGGCGCCGACGCTGAACTTGTTCCACTCGCCTGGCAGGGTATAGCCGGACCACAGGCGCAGCATGTGCTTCGGCGTCCACGTCGAGAAGACCTCGCCCTTGTTGTCCGGGTCGTCGAGGTAGGTCGTCGTCGTGTAGGCATAGCCGGCCGACAGTTGCAGTCCGCGCGCCACTTCGCCGGACACTTCCGCTTCCAGGCCCTGGCTGCGCACCTTGCCCGAGGCGCGCGAGCAGTACCAGCCGTCGCAGGCGAAACCGGCGGCGTAGTCGTTGACGGCGCGGTCCTTGTGCTCGTAGCGGAAGACGGCCAGCGAGGTGTTGACTTTGCCGTCCAGCAGCTCGCCCTTGACACCGGCTTCATAGCTGTCGCCCGTGACCGGTTTCAGGACCTGGCCCGCCGCGTTGCGGTTCGTCTGCGGCTGGAACACGCCCGCATAGCTGGCGTAAGTGGACCATTGCGGCGTCAGCGCATACATCAGGGCCGCCGATGGCGTGAACTTGGCCGTGACCCTGGTGCTGTCCGCCGTGCCGCCCTTGGGGGCATACTCGAAGTCATACCAGCTGAAACGCCCGCCCAGCAGCGCTTTCAGGTTGCTGGTCAACTGGCCGTTCCAGGTGCCGTACAGGCCTTTCTGGCGCATGTCGTAGGTGCTGCTGGAGCTCACGCCGCGCGCGGCGATGGTGTCGAAGTCCTGCCATGGACGGTGGTGGTTGATATTGAAGATCTGCGCGCCTTGCGTCCAGGCGCGCGCATAGCGGTCGTCGGAGTGGAATTTCACATAGCTGGCGCCCATGACGACTTCCTGCGCGATGCCCAGGCCATCGAATTTGCCGCGCACGAAGGCGTCGATGCCGCGCTTCTGGTTCTTGAAATCGGTGGAGAAGTCGCCGTACATGGAACCGCTGCCATCGGCCTTGATGGTGCCGGCCATGCGCTGGTGGGTCGAATTGGTGCGTTCATTGACGCCCAGCGCGGCCGTCTTGAAGGTCCACCGGCTGTTGAAGTGGTGCTCGAGGTCCAGGTTGACGGTGGTCTGTTCCACCTTGCTGCGGTTCCAGTCGGCGCCCGTATAGGTCGAGCGGTGCAATCCCAGTTCGCTGCCGTCGGCGTAGCGCGCCAGGCCGATGAACATCGGGCGGCCGCGCCCATTGACGTTGCTCACGGCCAGGCCCACGGTGGTGGCGGGACCGAGGTCGTAGTCGAGCGCCGCATACACGGTGCGGTTCTTGCTCCAGACCTGGTCGATGAAGGAGTGGCTGTCGTCTTCATCGATGATGGCGCGTCCACGCAAAGTGCCTTCCGCATTCAGCGGCGTGCTGACGTCGAGCTGCGCGCCGTAATGGTCCCACGAACCGGCGCGGCCCGTGAGCGCGACCTGGCGCGTGGCCAGCGGGCGCTTGCGCACCAGGTTGACGGAGCCGCCCGGGCTGCCCGTGCCTTCGAGCAGGCTCGATGCGCCGCGCAGCACTTCCAGGCGATCGTAGATGACCATGTTTTCCTGGCCCCAGTTACCCAGCGCATAGGTGTTGCGGTCGATCGGCACGCCGTCGTACTGCCACTGGTCGATCTGGAAGCCGCGCGAGGTGATCACCACGCCCGCGCCCACGCCATGCACGCCGACCACGCCGGTGACGTTGTTGACGGCTTCGCGCAAGTCCGTGATGCCCTGGTCGTCCAGGCGCTGGCGCGTCAGCACGCTGACCGATTGCGGCATGTCCTTCATCGACTGCTCACCCTTGCCGAGGGTGATCTTGCGCGCCGTGTAGGAGCCGCTGCCTTCCGTGGTGGCGCCTTGCTCGGCCTGGCCGACGATGGTAATCGAGGGCATGGTGCGCTCGGCCGCCGAGGCGGCGCTTGCCGCTGCCGTGGGGGCGGATGCCGGCGCGGCCACCAGCACATAGCCGGTTGCCGTCTTGCCGATGGCATAGCCGCTGCCGCGCAGCAGCACGGCAAAGCCGTCGTCGATGGCGTAGCTGCCCTGCAGGCCGGCCGTCTGCAGTCCCTGCACCTTGGACGCGTCGATGACGATGGACACGCCCGCCTGCTGCGCATAGCGGTTCAGGGCGCCGGCCAGCGGGCCGGCGGGAATGGCGTAGCTGGCGGTGGCAAGGCTGGCCTGTGCCTGGGCGGCTGCCTGGACGTGCATGCCGGCGCCAGCGAGCAGCAGGGCGGCCAGGGCCAGGGGATGGAGCCGCGTGCGCAGCGCGCGCGGCGAGGAAACGGTAAGGATACGAGCGGACATGGTGACAGCCTTTTTTGATTGATCTCAGCTGCCTTGACGCACGAGATGCGCAAAGTGGAACCGCGAATGCAAAAAATATTTACTTTTTGGCGGGGGCGTCCACCATCACCAGGTAGCGCGTCAGCATGCGGATGCGCAGCTGCGGGAAATTGTCGATCAGCAGCTGCAGCGCCTTGTCCGTGTCGTCCAGCGGCAGCACGGCCGCCACGCGGATGCCGGCGATCTGTGTGCGGTCGTAATGCAGCTGGCCGTGACGGTGGCGGGCCAGCTCGTCGAGCACGTCGGCCAGCGGCAAGTCGTCGACCACCAGCTGGTGCGCGCGCCACGCTTGCTGCACGCTGGCCGCATCGATGCTGGTCAGTGGCCCGACGCCATCGTCGGTGATGCGCGTGCGCTGGCCTGCCTGCACCACGACGGCCCGATGCTGCGGCACCTGCGCCGATACTGTCGATTCGAGCATGCTGAGGATGGTGGCGTCGTCTTCCCTGCGCACGGCAAAGCGCGTGCCCAGCGCACGGATCGCCGCCTGCTTGCTGTCGACGATGAAGGGGCGTTGCGCATCCTTGGCCACGTCGACGAGGATGTCGCCCTGCACCAGCTCCACATGCCGTTCGCCCGCATTGAAGCGTACGTTGACGGCGCTGCCGCCGGCCAGGGTCAGGCGGCTGCCGTCGGCCAGGGTGTGCGTCTGCCATTGTCCCGTGGGGCTGCGCAGGTCGGCCAGCAGGTAGGCGGGGCGCTCGCCGAGGACCAGCGCGCCGGTCAGCACCAGCACGGCCACGGCGCTGGCGGCGGCCAGCTGGCGCAGACGCTGGCGCTTGGGCGCGATGGCGGCCAGGGCGGCGCGCGCGGGGCGATGGTCGCCGCCGGCCGGCTCGCGCACGGCATTCAATTGGCGCAGCAGGTTTTCCATGCCGACGGCTACTGTCGCGTGCAGCGGATCGGCCGCCTTCCACGCGGCGAAACCGGCCCGCGCCGTGTCGCGCTCGGCCGGGTCGTCGGCGCTCAACCGCACGATCCAGCGGGCGGCCTGCTCGGCGGCGATATCGGTGCGCGTGCCGCTCATGCCGCCATGGCCGGGCAGGCGTGGCGGCAGGCCAGCAAGGCTTGCACCAGGTATTTTTGCACCATGCGCGTGGAGACGTTCAGCTGCGCGGCGACGGCAGCCTGCGGCTGTTCTTCTAGGTAGTGCAGCAAAAAGGCCTCGCGCGCCTTGGCGGATATTCCGTCCAGCGCCGTGGCGATCTGCCCGAGCGCCTGTACGGCCATCAGGATCTCGTCCGGCGAGGGCGCACCGGGCAGGCTGTCGGCCAGCAGGGCCAGTTCCGCCAGGTAGCTGCGCTCGAGTACTTGCCGGCGCGCGCGGTCGAGCAGCAAGCGCTTGGCCGTCGTCGACAGATAGGCACGCGGCTCGCGCATGCCGAACAGGGCGTCGCGCGAGGCGATGATGCGTAAAAAAGTGTCTTGCGCCACGTCGGCCGCGCCATGCGGGCAGCTGAGTTTCTTGCGCAGCCAGCCCACCAGCCAGCCGTGATGCTCGCTGTAGAGCGTGTGCACTTGCTGTTGCAGGCTGGGCTGGATGGCGGACATGGGGGATGAATAATATAAATGAGAATTATTCTCATTGTAAGCGGCAGAGGCGACTTGTCACAATCCCCGATTGCATGTGGATGGGACAGTTGTTGCGCGCAGGCCGCATGCGCGGTGCTGCCGGAAATGAAAAAACCCGCCGCTGCACGGGGCAGGGGCGGGTTCTTCATACTGCAAATTCTTGGTGGTGATAGGTGGACTTGAACCACCGACCCCAGCATTATGAATGCTGTGCTCTAACCAACTGAGCTATATCACCAAACAGACCGGTCAGACCGGATGCTCGTTTTGACCAGAGGAAACCTGATCGATGTTCTTTGGTGGTGATAGGTGGACTTGAACCACCGACCCCAGCATTATGAATGCTGTGCTCTAACCAACTGAGCTATATCACCCAACAGCCGAGCATTATCCAGTCTTCCCATTTCCTTGTCAATGCCGGCGCAAAAAAATGTGCGGTTTTTTCACGCGCCGGCGCAGGCATGATTATTTCAATAACGGCTGGATCTGCGCCAGCATGGCCGAGGCCGGATCAGGGCCCAAGCAATCGATGACGATGCGTTCCGACATTGAGCGTAGCCTAAGTCGAGCCTAGCGCTTGGCCAGTTGTTGTGTGGCGATGCTTATTTCAGCAAAGGGACAATTTGCGCCAGCATGGACGAGGCCGGATCAGCGCCCAGGCAATCGATGACGATGCGTTCCGGCATCGAGCGTAACCAGGTCAGCTGGCGCTTGGCCAGCTGGCGCGTGGCGATGATGCCCGTCTCGCGCAGGGCGGCGCGGTCGATGCGGCCATCGAGGTAGTCCCAGGCCTGGCGGTATCCCACGCAGCGCATCGACGGCAGGCCCGGGTGCAGGTCGCCGCGCCGGCGCAACCCATCCACTTCATCGAGCAGGGCGTCGTTTTTCAGCATCAGGTCGAAACGCGCGGCAATGCGCGCGTGCAGCACGGCGCGGTCCGACGGTTCGAGCGCGAACGATTGCAATTGAAACGGCAGCACGGTCTTTTCGCGGCGGTCCAGCAGGGCCGACATGGGCTGGCCGGACAGGGCGATGATTTCCAGCGCGCGGCCGATGCGCTGCGCGTCCTGCGGCGCCAGGCGCGCTGCCGTGACGGGATCTTGCTGCGCCAGACGCGCATGCATGGCGGGCCAGCCGATGGCGGCCGCGTCCTCTTCCAGCTGGGCGCGCAGCACAGGATCGGCGCCGGGCAGATCGTCGAGGCCATCGGCCAGGCCCTTGAAGTACAACATGGTGCCGCCGACGAGCAGCGGCAGCTTACCGCGCGCGGAAATTTCGCTTACCAGGCGCAGGGTATCGTTGCGGAACTGCGCCACGGAATAGGCGTCCAGCGGGTCGATGATGTCGATCAGATGATGCGGTACGGCGGCCAGTTCTTCCTTCGACGGCTTGGCCGTGCCGATATCCATGCCGCGGTAGACGAGGGCAGAATCGACGGAGATGATCTCGGACGGAATCGCTTGCGCGATGGCCAGCGCACTGGCCGTCTTGCCGCTGGCCGTGGGGCCCATGATGGCAACGGCCAGGGGGAGGGAGGAGATGTTTTGCATGTTGACTCGTGTAAGGTGATGCGTAGGTCGGATTAGCGCAAGCGTAATCCGACGTGATGCCGCCGCTGCAGTGTCGGATTACGCTGCGCTAATCCGACCTACTGGCCGCGCAGGAATAATTTATCGAGCGCGTTGATCTCGACCTGCACCCACGTCGGCCGGCCATGGTTGCACTGGTCGGCGCGTTCCGTGCTCTCCATCTGGCGCAGCAGGGCGTTCATTTCCTGCACCGACAAGATCCGGTTCGCGCGCACGGCCGTGTGGCAGGCCAGGGTGCCCAGCAATTCGTTCTGGCGCTCGATCAGCACGCGCGAGCCGCCGTATTCGCGCACGTCGCGCAGCACGTCGCGCGCCAGGGTTTGCGCGTCCGCGTTTTTCAGCAGGGTCGGCACGCTGCGCACGGCCAGAGTGGTGGGCGACAGGGCGGCGATATCGAAGCCCAGCGCTTTCAACGTGTCCTGGTTTTCATTCGCCGTCGATACTTCGATGGCGTCCGCATAGAAGGTGACGGGGATCAGCAAGGATTGCACCTGCATGTCCTGGCCGGAGACCTGCGCCTGCAGCGCGTTTTTCAGCTGCTCGTACAGGATGCGCTCGTGCGCCGCATGCATGTCGACCAGCACCAGGCCCTTGGTGTTCTGTGCCAGGATGTAGATGCCATGCAGCTGGGCCAGGGCAAAGCCCAGCGGATACTCTTCGCGCGCCATCGCTTCGGGCGAGGCGATGTACGGCTCCACCTGCGTGATCGGCGAGGATGCAGCACCGCCGCCGAACAGGGCGCCATAGGCCGCCGTGTCCTGGGCCACGCCCGGCGCGTCGGCAAAGAAGGGACGGTTCGCGCCGGGCGAGGCGGGCGCGAAGGTATTCGTAAATTGCGCGCCGAACGACGTTTGCGTCTGCTCGCGGCGCCAGATGCCGGGGCCACCCAAACCCGCGCTGGCGGTATCGCCGCCCAGGCTGGAAGCGGCCGGCAGGGGCGCCGGTACGCTGCCAAAGGCCGTGGCCGACGTCTGCGCCAGCGCGCGCTGCACGGCGTGGAAGACGAACTGGTGCACGGAACGGCTGTCGCGGAAGCGCACTTCGATCTTCGACGGGTGCACGTTGACGTCGACCAGGGCCGGGTCGAGGTCGAGCGCCAGCACGTACGATGGAAAACGGTCGCCATGCAGCACGTCCTGGTAGGCCATGCGCACGGCGTGCACCAGCAGCTTGTCGCGCACGAAGCGCCCGTTGACATAAAAGAACTGTCCATCGGCGCGCGCCTTCGATGCCGTCGGCAAGCCGGCAAAACCGTGTATGCGCAGGCTGCCGGCCGACTCGTCCAGTGCCAGGCGCGCTTCGGCGAAGTCGTTGCCAAGGATGTGCGCGCTGCGCTTGGCCAGTTCGCTGATATTCCACTGGTCGATGGTGCGCCCGTTGTGCGACAGCGAGAACGATACGTCCGGCCGCGCCAGCGCGATGCGGCGCACGACTTCGGCGCAGTGGCCGTATTCCGTCTGCTCGGATTTGAGGAATTTGCGCCGCGCGGGCGTGTTGAAATACAGGTCCTGCACGTCGACCGTGGTGCCGTGCGCGCCCGATGATGGCGAGACGCTGCCATTGTGCGAGCCGACGATTTCCCACGCATGGGCCGCATCCATCGTGCGCGAGGTCACGGTGACGGCGGCCACCGAGGCGATCGAGGCCAACGCCTCGCCGCGAAAGCCCAGGGTGCCCACGTTTTCCAGGTCGTGCAGCGAGGCGATCTTCGACGTGGCGTGGCGCGCCAGGGCCAGCGGTAGCTGATCCTTGTCGATGCCGCGGCCGTTATCGGTAATGGCGATGCGTTTCACGCCCCCTTCTTCCAGCCGCACCGTGATCTGCGTGGCGCCCGAGTCGAGCGCGTTTTCCAGCAGTTCCTTGACGACGGCCGATGGCCGCTCGACCACCTCGCCGGCGGCGATTTGCGAAATCAACTGGTCAGGCAAGGCCTGGATCGGGCGGTGGGGCGTAATGGGAGCGTTCATGCGTCAATTATACCGGGGTCAGACCCGTCGGGTCTGACCCCAGCCCTTGCTCTTGGGCTAAAAGTTGGCCTACTTCCCCACCTCGCGCACCGGTATCGGCGCATTGCACACGTCGACGTGGCCGGCCGTGACCTTGCTCCACGGGCCGCCGCGGTGGCGCTGGGCTTCCAGCACGGCCTGGTAGGCGGCGCTGTCGGTGCGCATCACTTCCAGCTTGCTGCGCTGCTCGGGCGGCACGCTGGCGGCCAGGCGGATGGCCTTGATCGGCACGTTTTTCTCGGGGCTGTCATAAAAGCCCATGGGCCCCGTGCCGCGCGGCAGGGTGGACAGCAATGGCATGCCGGAGACGACCCTGCCGACGACGGTGATGTCGCGGTCCAGGTGGCGCGGCGACTGGCCGATGACGGTGTACAGCTCCGTGCCGCCGCCGCTGTCGCTGGCGCTGTCGCGGCCCACGCCGACGGTGGCATAGCAATGCGTGAGCCAGGCTGTGCCGGTTTTCGGATCGCGCGCCGATGGGAAACCGTTTGAATGGCCCACTTGCGGCGCATAGCCATCGGCGTCCGGCAGGCGCGTGAAGCTCTTGATATTTTTCAGCGGTACCGTGAATTCGCCGGGCAGGGTGCGCTGCGCATGCTGTATCGGCTTGGGATTCTTCTCGTTCGGATCGCCCCACTGCGCCACCCAGTTGTCCTGAGCGCGCGTGATGGCCAGGCCGTCGTAATACTGTTCCGCCACCAGGGCCTTGATGTTGGCCACGTGTTTCGGCGCGAAGTCGGGCGCCAATTCGATCACCACGCGGCCGGCGGGAATGTCCAGGTACAGGGTGTTGTCCGGGTCCAGCGGACGCCAGTCGGACGGCTTCGAGGCCTTGATCACGTCGGCCAAGGTCGCCTTGGCGGGCAGTTCGGCGGACGCCTTGATCTGGACGGGCGCCGCGTGGGCGGCCAGCTGTGCAAGGCCCAGTACGGTGGCCATGGTCAGGCCGCTCAGTGGGTGTCGATACATGTTTTCTCCTGGTCGGCGCGGGTTGCGCCGTGCAGAAAGTGTATACCGGAATGGCAATATTTCGTCGTAAAAACATTGCATACCGTAATCCTGAGAGTTGCCTGCCGATATGGTGTTTCCTTAACCTTTACTTAAATTGCCACACGCGCAAGGGCGCCGCATAATTAATCCAGAAATATCGGCCCGGGGACTGCCGTTGCGCGGGCCGGGTGGTGTATGATTCCGCCGCTACCTTTAGGGAAAAATATATGGATTTTGTGCAATTCCTCGACATGATCGTGCATGTCGACAAGACGTTGGGTATCTTGATCGAGCAGTACGGCACCCTCGTGTATGCGGTGCTGTTCGCCATTATTTTTTGCGAGACAGGCCTCGTGGTGCTGTTTTTCTTCCCTGGAGATACCTTGCTGTTTATCGCCGGCGCGTTTTGCGCGACGGGACAGATGCACCTGGGCTTGCTGATCTTCCTGCTCGTCACGGCGGCCATCACGGGCAATACGCTCAATTACTGGATAGGCGAGGCCATCGGGCAGAGGGTGTTTACCCACGATTACCGCTGGATCAACAAGGACGCCATGCGCCGCACGCATGAATTCTTTGAAAAGCACGGTGGCAAGACCATCATCCTGGCCCGTTTCGTGCCGGTGGTGCGTACCTTCGCCCCGTTCGTGGCCGGCATTTCCGATATGACGCATGCGCGCTTCCAGATGTACAACATCACGGGCGCCCTGTTGTGGGTGGTCGGTCTGGTCACGGCGGGTTACTTCTTCGGCAATATCCCGTGGATCCGCGACCATCTGACCTTGATCGTGCTGATCGGTGTCGGCGCCGCCGTCGTGCCGGTGGTACTGGGCGGCATGTGGAAACTCTACAAGCGCATGGTCGGCAAGTCGGCGTAATTGCTGCAAAGATCCAGGGCAAGCATGCTGCGGCGCCGTCCGCAGCTGGCCCTGGATCCCGTTTTCTCTTCGGTACTTCTGTTTTGCTCCTGCCCTGATTCAAGTTTTGTTGCTTCACAGCCGTAAACCAGAAGGTATTCTCACTTTCTGGATTTCCATGCGACATTTGAGCGCCCTGTTAGCTTGCAGCCTTGCCGTGATGACGGCCATGGCAAGCGCCAAAGATGCCCCCGCCCCGGCGAGCGCCACCGCATCCGCGCCCATGTCGGCGTCGGCGCGCGCGGCCGCCATGAAAACCCTGACCGAATCGGTGAAGGGCAAGGAGGCCAAGGCGCCTGTCGTCGTCGCGCCCACGGCGCGCGAAAAGGAGGAAGCGGCCGAAGTCGACCTGTCCGAACGCATCGCTGCGCGCCTGGCGGAAATGCGCGCCACCCAAGCTGCCCGCGCCGCCGCCCGCGCCAAGCGCGCCGCCGTGGTGAAGGCCGCGCCGCCGCCACCGCCACCCGTGCCGCGCGGCACGCACTGGTCGTACGAGGGCGACAGCGGTCCGGCCAACTGGAGCAAGATCAATGTCGACTGGGGCAAGTGCGGCAATGGCAGCCGCCAGTCGCCGATCGATATCCGCGACGGCATGAAGGTGGAGCTCGAGCAGATCAGCTTTGACTACCGCCCGTCGTCGTTCAACGTGATCGACAATGGCCACACGGTGCAGGTGGGCGTGAGCGGCGGCAATTACATCACGGTGCAGAACCGCATGTTCGAGCTGCAGCAATTCCATTTCCACCGCCCGTCCGAAGAGCGTATCAATGGCAAGGCCTTCGAGATGGTGGTACACCTGGTGCACCGAGACGCGGAAGGCCGGCAAGCCGTGCTGGCGCTGCTGCTCGAACGCGGTGCGCCGCAAGCGACCATCCAGACCGTGTGGAACAACCTGCCGCTGGAAAAATTCGAGACCATGCAGCCGACCATCCTGCTCGACCCGGCCGAAATGCTGCCGGCGCGGCGCGACTACTACACGTACATGGGATCGATGACGGAGCCGCCTTGCAGCGAAGGCGTGCTGTGGATGGTAATGAAGCAACCGGTGCAGGCGTCGCCGGCGCAGATGGCGCTGTTCAGCCGCCTGTATCCCTTGAATGCGCGCCCGGTTCAGCCGACCAATGGCCGCATCATCAAGGAATCGAATTAAACGAATGCGAGGCGCTGGCGCCCGGTCCATTCGGCGCCGGCAGCGAGCGTATCGGGCTGGATCAGCGCTGGTTCGATGCAGATGAAGCGCGGCTGCTCGTCGTCGGCCAGGTCGGGCAGGGCGGCCGCGTCTTGCGCGCCCGGGTTCCACACGACGGCGTCCGTAAAGCCCTGCTGCTCCAGGCGCAGGGTGTGGCGGCCAGACTGCAGGCTCAAGGCGCCCGGCAGCTGGTAGTAGATGCGGTCCAGCTTGTCCGAAAATTGCAGCACTTCTTCCGCCTGCAGGGCATCTTGCGGCGTCTCGTCCGAATAGCGCACGCGCTGCAAGCCTTTGATGCGCGCTTCGCTCAAATCATCAATCGAAAAATACGTATGCAGGGCGGCCGAAAACGGAAACGCCTGCTCGCCCGTGTTGTGCACGGACAGGTCCAGTTCCAGCGCCTGCGCCTTGACGGCCACGCGCAGGCACAAGGTGAAGGCGCAGGGCCAGCTGGCGGCGATCGCTTCGGGCAAGTCGGCCTGGGTCAGGATAAACTGCGCCCATGCGGCGCCATCGCTGTCGCCGCTCGATTCCAGCTGCCACGTTGCCACGCGCGCAAAGCCGTGGCGCATGCCCGTACCGCGCGCGCCGAACTGGGGAAAGATCACGGGTACGCCACCGCGGATGGCGCGGCTGCCGTCGAGGGCCGAATCGCGGCTGCAGAACAGGCGCTCCTGGCCATCGCTGGTCTGCCACGAGACCAGGTGGCCGCCGTACAGGGTGACGGTCGCCTGCGCACCATCGGCCGCGCGGATGGTCACGGCCGGCAGCTCGCCAAAGATACTCTCGCTCATGCTAGGCTTTCATGTCAGGTCAGGCGGCTTTTCGCCAGCGGCGGATTCTTCGCAAAATAATTCTTGATGCCCGTGACGATGGCGTCGGCCATCTGGTCCTGGTAGCCGTTGTCGGTCAGCTTGGCTTCTTCTTCCGGATTCGAAATAAAAGCCGTCTCGATCAGGATGGAAGGGATGTCGGGCGCTTTCAGCACGGCGAAGCCGGCCTGCTCGACGGAGCCCTTGTGCAGGCGGTTGATGCCGCCGATTTCGCGCAGCACGGCCTTGCCCAGCTTCATGCTGTCATTGATCTGCGCCGTCGTCGACAGGTCGAGCAGCACGCTGGCCAGCTGCTTGTCGTGGTTCTTCACGTTCACGCCGCCGATCAGGTCGGCCTGGTTTTCCTTGTTGGCCAGCCAGCGCGCGGCCGTCGAGGTGGCGCCCTTTTCGGACAGCACGAACACGGACGAGCCGCGCGCCGTCGGCTGGATGAAGGCGTCGGCGTGGATGGAGACGAACAGGTCGGCCTGCACCTTGCGCGCTTTTTCCACGCGCATGCCCAGCGGGACGAAGAAGTCGGCGTCGCGTGTGAGCATGACGCGCATGTTCGGCTGCAGTTCCAGCTTGGTCTTGAGGCGCTTGGCGATGGCCAGCACCACGTCTTTTTCGCGGCTGCCCCGGCTGCCCATGGCGCCCGGGTCTTCGCCGCCGTGGCCGGGATCGAGCGCGATGGTAATCATGCGCATCACTTTCTGGCCAGGCTGGGGGCGCGCTTCGGGGCGCTGTTCCGGACGTACGTCGGGCACGGGCGGCACGATCGGTGTTGCCGGTGTGACGGCGGCCACGGGCGGCTTGCCGCTCTCGGGCAGAGGCAGCGCGGGCGGCGGTGTGTGCGTGTCGGCCATCGGTGGCTTGGCCGGGTCGCTCGACCAGTCGCCCTTTTCGATCATCTGCGCGATCAGGTCCGGTTCGCGCACGGGATACAGGTCGAAGATCAAGCGGTGGTTATAGGAGCCGGCCGGCGGCAGGGTAAACAGCTGCGGCGTGACTTCCTCTTTCAGGTCGAACACCAGGCGCACGACGTTGGGCCGGTTCTGGCCCACGCGCACCTGCTTGATGTACGGGTCGTTCGACTGGATCTTCGCCACCAGGCCCTTCAAGGTGGGATTGAGTTCCAGCCCCTCGATGTCGACCACCAGCCGTTCCGGATCCTTGACGATGAAGTGGGTCGCCTTGAGGATGCTGTCGTTTTCCAGGGTGACACGCGTGTAGTCCTCGGCCGGCCAGACGCGCACGGCGAGAATTTGCGCCGCCATCGCCGACATGGGCGCGAACACGGACAACAGCAGGGTGCCGCCGGCCTTGAGGACCGTGCGCCGGGTGATGGGCGAGGAGATCAAAGGTTCGGGGCGAATTTGAGACGGTGAAGGCATGACAGACCCAATTCAGAAGACGCTTGCAATTCTACATCACGTCCTGTACCCGCAACGTTCAAATAAATATTCAGGTCGGCCGGCGGCAGTACCGGTTCGGCTTTCTCCGGCCATTCGACGATGCAGATATTGCGGCCGTCGAAGTCTTCGCGAAAGCCTGCATCGAGGAATTCCTCGGCGCTGCCCATGCGGTACAGGTCGAAGTGGATGACGTTGACGCGCTGGCCATCGAGCTGCACCGTGTACGGTTCGGACAAGGTGTAGGTGGGGCTTTTCACGTGGCCCGCATGGCCGGCCGCGTGCAGCAGGGCGCGCGTGAGGGCCGTCTTGCCGGCACCGAGGTCGCCGTGCAGGTAGATCGCCAGGCCCGGCGCCAGCGCGCGCGCCAGCGCGGCGCCCAGCGCGGCGGTGCCGGCTTCGTCGTGGAGGTGGGCTTTGAAGTGTTCGGTCATTATCTTCGGTATCGCATAAAATGGAGGCTGCTGTCATTGTAACCGCCCGCGCGCCTGCCGTTTTCCGTAAAGTCCCTTATGTCCGCCACCGTCACCGATCTCGCCGTCCTGGCGCGCACCATCAAGGAATGGGGGCGCGAGCTGGGTTTTGCCGAGGTGCGCATCGCCGACGTCGACCTGTCGCACATGGAAGCGCCCTTGCAAGCCTGGCTCGATGCAGGGTATCACGGCGAAATGGATTACATGGCCAGCCACGGCATGAAGCGCGCGCGCCCGGCCGAACTGGTGCCGGGCACGGTGCGCGCCATCAGCGCCCGCATGAATTATCTGCCGCCGGCGCTGGGACCGGACTGGCGCGAACGCGAGGCGGCGCGCGACGCCGACCCTGAAGCGGCCGTGATCTCCGTGTACGCGCGCGGCCGCGATTATCACAAGGTGATGCGTTCGCGCCTGCAGCAGCTGGCCGACCGCATCAAGGGCGAGATCGGCGACTTCGGCTACCGCGTCTTCAGCGATTCGGCGCCCGTGATGGAAGTCGAGCTGGCGCAAAAAGGGGGATTGGGCTGGCGCGGCAAGCACACCTTGCTCATCAACCGCCAGGGCGGCTCCTTCTTTTTTCTCGGCGAGATCCTCATCGACGTGCCGCTGCCCGTCGACCCGCCGGAAACGCCGCGCTGCGGCCAGTGCTCGGCATGCATCACGGTGTGCCCGACACAAGCCATCCTGGGGCCGTACCAGCTCGACGCGCGCCGCTGCATCTCCTACTTGACCATCGAATTGAAAGGCGCCATTCCCGTCGAAATGCGCCCCTTGATCGGCAACAAGGTGTACGGCTGCGACGATTGCCAGACCGTTTGCCCGTGGAACAAGTTCGCCCAGCGCGCCGTCGTGCCGGACTTCGACGAGCGCCACAGCCTGGGCAGCGCCGGCATGGTGGAGCTGTTCGCCTGGACGGAAGAGGAATTCAACCGCCGCATGGAAGGCAGCGCGATCCGCCGCATCGGCCACGAACGCTGGCTGCGCAACCTGGCCGTCGGCATGGGCAACGCGGCCGCCAAGGCCAAGGGCCAGGCCGACATCGTCGCGGCCCTGCTGTCGCGCCGCGAGCACCCGTCGGCCATCGTGCGCGAACATGTGGAATGGGCGCTGGCGCTGCACGGCATCGCCTAGACCGTCCTTACACCTGCTTCAGGCGCAGCGCCGACCAGTCCGCGTCGATGGCGACCATCGCCACGCTGTCGAGCCCCACGGTTTGCGCAAAGTCGCGGATATCGTCGCGGTGGATATCGCTGCCCGCTTTGATTCCACCCTTGCGGTACGCCACCCACAGTGCGCCACCGGGCGCCAGGCGCGCCTGCGCCGCTGGCAGGAATTGCTCCAGTTCCGCGCGGCTGCGCGCGAACAGCAGTATCCAGTCCGCATTTTCACCTTCCCGTACCACCCGCTCGGCCGGCAACTGCGCCAGCAATGCCTCATGCTCGCCGCCGTCATTGAGCACGGCCAGGGCCGTGGCATTTTTCACATACATTTTTTCAGCAAAGGTTTTTTCGGACATGGCATCGGCGTGTGGAGTGGGGAAAGACGAGCATAACAAATTTCTCCTTGACTTATCGATATATCGTTATAAAATAGCGATACCTACTAACGATATATCTTTAAAGAGAAAACATGAGAAACTCACACCATACAGAACACGGCCACGGCGGTCATCATCATCACGGCCATTGTGGCCAGCATCACCACCATCATGGCGAGCATCGCCACGAATACTCCATGCATGGCCGCGGCCCGCGCGGCTTCGACGAGCGCGGTGACGGCATGGGCGGTGGTCCTGGCGGGCGCGGTGGACGCGGCGAGCGGGCCGAGCGCGTCTTCGGCCGCGGCGACTTGCCGCTGATCGTGCTGGCGCTGATCGAAATCAGCCCCCGCCACGGCTATGAAATCATCAAGGCCATCGAAGAGCGTTGCGGCGGCGCGTACGCCCCCAGCCCGGGCGCCGTCTATCCCACCTTGACCCTGCTGGAAGAGCAGGACCACGTGACGTCGTCCGAAAGCGCCAGCGGCAAGAAGCTCTACACGATCACGGACCTGGGCCGCGCATATCTCGACGAGAACCGCGCCCAGGTCGACGGCATCCTGGCCCGCCTCGACATGTTTGCCCGCGTCCAGGCGCGCAAGGCCTTGCCCGAGCGCGTGCACCAGGCCATGCACACCTTGAAGCATGCGCTACTGCTGAACAAGACCAATTGGAGCGACGCGGAAGCCGAGCGCGTCTCCGCCGTGCTGGAACAGGCGGCCAACGCCATCGTTGACGGCCACTGAGCCCACTTTACAAGGATACCCAATGACTACTGTATCAACTGCAACGCCACGCCCGCACGCCATCGAACGCGTGCGGCATGACTTGAAACTGCGCGTGCTCACCGTCGTGCGCACCGAACAGATCACGCCGCACATGCGCCGCATCACGCTGGCGGGCGACGACCTCGATGGCTTTGTCTCGCCGGCGCACGACGACCACGTGAAACTGTTCTTCCCCGCCCCGGGGCAGACTACTCCCGTGTTCCCCGTGCTGGGCAATGGCCCGAATCCCATCCAGTACGCGGAAGGCGCGCGTCCCATCGCCCGCAACTACACGCCACGCCGCTACGATGCCGCGCGGCGCGAGCTGGAAATCGACTTCGTGCTGCATGGCGATGGCCCAGCGGCCAGCTGGGCGGCGCAAGCCGCACCGGGCCAGACCCTGGGCGTGGGCGGCCCGCGCGGCTCGATGCTGGTGCCACTCGACTTCGACTGGTATGTGCTGGTGGGCGACCAGACGGCCTTGCCGGCCATCGCCCGCCGCCTGGAGCAGCTGCCGGCCACGGCACGGGCCATTGCCGTGATCGAGATCGTCGAAGACGGCGAGCAGATCGCGCTCGATTGCGCGGCGCAGCTGGAGGTGCGCTGGGTCGCGCGCAATGGCCGCAAGGGGCCGCTGCTGCTGGACGCGCTGCGTCAGGTCACGCTGCCGTCAGAAGGCGACGGCTATGTGTGGGTGGCGTGCGAGCATGCGCAGGTGCAGGGCTTGCGCGGGCACTTTATTGAAGGCGGGGTGCCGAAGCAGCATCTGCATGTGGCCAGTTACTGGAAGCATGGGGCGGCCGAGCATCATGAACATCACGATGAGTGATGGTGGTGGTGTCGGCTTACGCGCGGAGCGCTAAGCCGACCTACGCCTGATGTGCCGCGCCAGCCGGAGGCCCGCTTCGCGCATGAGACGATTGCCTGGTTTTTAACTTTCCAATTGCATATAATATTTTTTTATAGAAATAATATTCAAGGGGAAAATGTTGAAATTACTGTCTTTGAGCGTGCTGGCCGCAGTGCTGATGGGATGCTCGACGCCGCGTCCACCCGTTGTCATGCCGGAATTCCAGCAGGCGGAATATGACGCCTTGCAAAAAAACGGTACTGGCGGTGTCAAGGGCCAGGCCTTCATGAAGACCAAGGGCGGCGAATTCAAGAAGGCCGGTGGCGAGAAGGTCACTTTGCGACCGAAGACGGAGTATGCCCGCAAGCTGGCCATGCTGCCTGCCTCGCTGTACAAGCGTCAGGTGGTCGGCACCGTCAGCCCGAAGATCCGCGACTATGACCGCACGACCATGGCCGACAGCGACGGCCGGTTCGAATTCACGGAAGTCCCCGATGGCACCTATTACGTCACCACCAACGTGACGTGGTCGGTGTTCTATCCGGGCGCCTTCACGCCCGTCGAAAGCAAGCAGGGCGGCACGCTGACCTCCGAAGTGACGGTGGCGGATGGCAAGGTCTCGACGGTCATGCTGACGCGGTAAGCCCCGTTTCCGTTGTCGTCAACAACCGCGCCAGCTTTACCTTCGTCTTGAGTGGTGGTGTCGGCTTACGCGCGGAGCGCTAAGCGGACCTACGCCGGCCTGCTTTGCAAGTGGTGTAGGTTGGATTAGCGGCGCGCCAGCGCCGCGTAATCCAACATCAGCGTCTATTACTTCAACAACCCAGCCAGCTCCACCGCCGTCTTGACCTGCATCTTGTCGAAGATATGCGCGCGGTGGACTTCCACGGTGCGCATGCTGATGCCCAGCTTGTCGGCCACCACCTTGTTCATCTTGCCCGCCAAAATCAGGTCCAGCACTTCGCGTTCGCGCGTCGACAGCGTGGCCAGGCGCGCGTGCACGGCGGCCAGTTCGCCGGCCTGGCGCGAGTTGGCCAGGCCTTGCTGTACGCGGTCCATCAGGTCGTTGTCGTTGAACGGCTTTTCAAAGAAATCGAAGGCGCCCCGTTTCAGGCTGTCGACGGCCATCGGCACGTCGCCGTGGCCGGTGAGGAAGATCACGGGCAGGCGCGCCGTCAGGTCGCGCTTGACCAGCTGGTCGAACATGGCGATGCCGTTCATGTCGGGCATGCGCACGTCGAGCAGCACGCAGTCGCCGGCGGCGTCGAAGTTGCCGTCCAGGCTATCGAGAAATTGCTGGGCACTGGCGTAGCTGCGCGCCTCGATGCTGCGCGAGGCGGCCAGCCAGGACAGGGAGTCGCGTACGACCTCTTCGTCGTCGATGATGTGTAGCATGGGGTCTCCGGCTTGTCGTTATGCGTTATTAGTTATTCGTTAGTGCGGCGCGCTTGGCGCGGCCGGCACGCTGAAGGTAAAGATCGTTCCGCCAGCGGGGTTGGCGCCGAAGGTCAGCGCGCCGCCGTGAAATTCGATGGCGGTGCGGCAGATATTCAGGCCCATGCCCATGCCTTCGGACTTGGTCGAGAAAAACGGCGAAAACAGCCGTTCGGCCACGTCCTGGGGAATGCCATGGCCATGGTCGATCACGTCCACCGTCACCATGCCCTGCTGCGCGTCGTGGCTGGCCCGCAGGCGCATGATACGCCGTCCCGGCGCCGCATCCTGCATGGCCTCGATGGCGTTGCGCGTCAGGTTCAGCAGCACTTGTTCGATCATCACGGGATCGGCGCGCAGCAGCGGCAGGTCCGGCGGCAGCTCTTCCTGGATGGTGACATAGTATTTGCGCGCCTGCAGGTCGATCAGCGCGCGGATGCCGTCGATCAGGGTGCGGATGGCGATATCCTGGCGCTGCGGCTCGCTCTTGCGCACGAAATCGTGCACGCTGCGGATGATCTGGCCGGCCCGCTGCGCCTGCGCGCTGGCCTGTTCCAGTGCCGGCTTCAATGTACCCGGATCGACGGGGGCGTCATGGTCGATGGCGCGGCGGATCAAATTCAAGGCGCCCGTCGTGTAGCTGGAAATGGCCGCCAGCGGCTGGTTCAATTCGTGCGCCAGCATCGACGCCAGCTCGCCCATGGTGGCCAGGCGCGAACTCGTTTGCAGCTTTTCCTGCTGCTGGCGATTGAGTTCCTCGACCCGCTTGCGGTCCGAGATATCGAGCACGGACCCCATCCAGCCCGTCTGCTGGCCGTTCTTGTCCACCAAGGGCGCCTCGAAGATCAGCACGGGCACGCGCGTGCCGTCCGGGCGCTGGAAATAGGTTTCGAACTGCGGCGTGGGATTGCCGGCCAGGGCCTTGACGAAGCGCTGCTGGTATTCCTCCAGCGCTTCGGGCACCCAGTAGGGCATGGGCGGCAGGCGTCCGAGGATTTCCTCGGGCGGATAGCCGACGATCTGGCAAAACGCGGGATTCACATACGTGACCCTGCCTTCCAGGTCGCGCGCGCGCATGCCCGTCACCAGCGAGTTTTCCATCGCCGTGCGAAACAGCATCTGCTGGCGCAGCGCGCCTTCGGCCACCAGGCGGCGCGAAATATGCCGCCACAGGGCAAGCAAGCTCCACAGCAAACCCAGCGACAGGGCGATGACGGAGCCGACCAGCAGATTGGGCAGCAGCTTGGGCTGGCTTTTCACGCTGTCGGTAAACAGGGTGATGCTGGCGCCGGGCACGTCGAGCGCGCGCTTGTGCGTGTACACGCCGTGACCGGGGCCGGCGGCGGCGCGCCGCGCCAGCACCTTGTCGTCGCGGTCGATCAGCGAAATCTGGTTATCCTGCGCAAACCACCACGGCACCATTTCATCGAGCAGGCTGCTGATCTGGTAGGTGGCCACCAGGCTGCCCACATAGCGCTGGCCATCGAACAGGGGCTGGTGGTAATCCATCAGCATGGCGCCCGGCGGCGCGTCGGGAAAGCCCGTCTGCTGCGAAGGTTGGGCATACTGGCCCCGGTGCAAACGGCGCGCATTGTCGGCAGCCGTCAGCGAGGCCGGCGAAAACGACAGCGCGTGCGGCAGGCTGTTGTCGCTGGTGGCCAGCACCTTGCCGCTGGTGTCGAGCCACAGCACGCGCTGCAATTCGCGGCCATTGCGCAACATCTGCTGCAGCCGTTCGTGCACTTTTTCCGCGCCCAGCGAGCCGCTGGCGATGTCCACGCCAAGATTGAACAGGCTTTCCTCGTTGCGCGCCAGCTGGAAGCGGATGGTCTGCTCCACCCACAGCGTGTCGGCGATCAGCTGCTCCTGGCGTTCGTTGCTCTCCATCTGGCGCGCCTGCCAGGGCAGCCAGAACAGGATGGACAGGAACAGCAGCAGCAGGATGACGGGCAGCAGCCAGCGCATCGGGCTCGATAGCTTGAAGCGGCGCGCAAGGGTGGGGGGAGTCGGCATGGCTGGCAGGGTAGCGGCTTATCGGGAACCGGCTATTGTGGTTAACCACAATAGCCGAAGCAGTTTCTTTGGCACAATATTCAAGTAGACAAATAATAAAGTTTTTCAAAAACCACTCAGGAGACAAAAATGCAGATGAAAACCATGTTCGTCGCGCTGTGCGCGGCCATCGGCGCCACCGTCGGCGTCCACGCTTACGCGCAAGCCCCCATCGTCATCAAGTTCAGCCACGTCGTGGCCACCGACACGCCGAAAGGCCAGGCCGCCGAGCGCTTCAAGCAGCTGGCCGAAAAAGCCACGAACGGCAAGGTCAAGATCGAACTGTACCCGAACAGCCAGCTGTACAAGGACAAGGAAGAACTCGAAGCGTTGCAGCTGGGCGCCGTGCAGATGCTGGCGCCGTCGCTGGCCAAGTTCGGCCCGCTGGGCGTGAAGGAATTCGAAGCATTCGACCTGCCCTATATCTTCCCCACCAAGACGGCGCTGTACAACGTCACCGAAGGCGAAATCGGCAAGAGCCTGCTGAAAAAACTGGAACCCAAGGGTATCACGGGCCTGGCCTACTGGGACAACGGCTTCAAGGTGATGTCGGCCAACAAGCCGCTGCACATGCCGGCCGACTTCAAGGGCCTGAAAATGCGCATCCAGTCGTCGAAGGTACTCGACGCGCAAATGCGCGCGCTGGGCGCCAATCCGCAAGTGCTGGCCTTCTCGGAAGTGTATCAGGCGCTGCAGACGGGGGTGGTCGACGGCACGGAAAATCCGCCATCGAATATGTACACGCAAAAGATGCATGAAGTGCAAAAGCACGTGACCGTGTCGAACCACGGCTACCTGGGCTATGCCGTCATCGTCAACAAGAAATTCTGGGATGGCTTGCCGCCCGATATACGCGGCCAGCTGGAAAAAGCCATGCGCGAGGCGACCACGTTTGAAAAAGCCATCGCCCAGCGCGACAACGACCAGGCCCTCGACGCCATCAAGAAAGCGGGCAAGACGCAGATCTATACGCTGACGGTGCAGGAACAGGCCGAGTGGCGCAAGGCGCTGGCGCCCGTGCAAAAGGCCATGGAAGCGCGCATCGGCAAGGATCTGATCTCGGCCATCAACAAGGAAAGCGCGAAGTAAGCGCGCTGGCCGCGCCACCCGGCGCGGCTGTCAGGGATATTCCTGTCTTTCTGCAGCAACGGCACCTGCGCGTCCTGCGCGGGTGCCGGCGTACCCGCATTCTTTGAAAGTCCACCATGAAATTTCTGGATCACCTGGAAGAGTGGCTGATCGCGACCCTGATGGGCGCGGCCACCTTCATCATCTTCGTTGCGGTCGTGCACCGCTACCTGGCGGGCCTGCCGATACCGGGCCTGCAAGACTTCCTGATTCAAATCAATACCAGCTGGGCCCAGGAACTGTGTATCTACATGTTCGTCTGGATGGCCAAGTTCGGCGCCGCATATGGCGTGCGCACGGGCATCCACGTGGGCGTCGATGTGCTGATCAACCGCATGAACCCGCGCTGGCGCGACCGCTTCATCGTCTTCGGCCTCGGTGCCGGCGCCCTGTTTACGGGCATCGTGGGGACCCTGGGTGCCAGCTTCGTGTGGTCGATCGGCCACACGGACCAGACGTCGGCCGACATGGAAATCCCCATGTGGCTGGTGTACCTGGCCGTGCCGCTCGGTTCCTACCTGATGTGCTTCCGCTTCCTGCAAGTGATGGTGCATTTCATCAAGACGGGCGCCTTGCCGAAACACGACCACTCGCACGTCGAGGGCCTGGAAGACGAACTGACGGCTGAAGAAAAAGGAGCCAAGGCATGAACGCGCTGATCATTTTTGTGTTGCTGCTGGCGCTGATGCTGACCGGCATGCCGATTTCCATTTCGCTGGGCCTGACGGTACTGACGTTCCTGTTTACCATGACCAGCGTGCCCATCGAATCGGTGGCCCTGAAGATTTTCACGGGCATCGAGAAATTCGAGATCATGGCCATCCCGTTCTTCATTTTGGCCGGTAACTTCCTCACGCATGGCGGGGTGGCGCGGCGCATGATCAACTTCGCCAGCTCCATGGTCGGCCACTGGCATGGCGGCCTGGCGCTGGCCGGCGTGATGGCGTGCGCGCTGTTTGCGGCCGTGTCCGGTTCCAGCCCCGCCACCGTGGTGGCGATCGGCTCCATCATCCTGCCGGCCATGGTCAAGCAGGGCTATCCGCGCGGTTTCGGCGCCGGCGTCATCACCACCTCGGGCGCGCTGGGCATTTTGATTCCACCGTCGATCGTGATGGTGATGTATTCCGTCAGCACGAATACCTCGGTGGGCAAGCTGTTCATGGCCGGCGTGATTCCCGGCATGATGCTGGCCATGCTGCTGGGCCTGACGACGTGGTTTTTGGCGCGCAAGCACAACTATCCGCGCATGAAAAAGGCCAGCTGGGGCGAGCGCTTCGTCACGTTCAAGAAGAGCGCCTGGGGCCTGCTGCTGATCGTCATCGTCATGGGCGGCATCTATTCGGGCGCCTTCACGCCGACGGAAGCGGCCGCCATGGCTGCCGTGTACGCCTTCATCATCGCCGTCTTCGTCTACAAGGACTTGAAGATCAAGCAAGTGGGCAAGGTCTTGCTCGATTCGGCCGCCATGTCGGCGATGCTGTTGTACATCATCACAAATGCCGTGCTGTTCTCGTTCCTGATGACCAGTGAAAACATCCCGCAAGCGATGGCCGAATGGATCACGGGCAAGGGCCTGGGCGTGATCAGCTTCCTGCTGGTGGTCAACGTGCTGCTGTTGTTGGCTGGTAACGTCATGGAACCGTCGTCCATCGTGCTGATCATGGCGCCGATTCTGTTCCCTGTCGCCATGAAGCTGGGCATCGATCCCGTGCATTTCGGCATCCTGATCGTGGTCAACATGGAAGTGGGCATGTGCCATCCGCCCGTGGGCTTGAACCTCTATGTGGCGTCAGGCATCACGAAGATGGGCATTTCGGAGCTGACCGTGGCCGTGATGCCATGGCTGCTGACGATGCTGGCCTTCCTGGGCCTGATCACCTACGTACCACAAATCTCGCTGTGGCTGCCAAATTTAATTTACAACTAAAACAGTTGTCCCCGTCATGGTGCAAAAAAAGTCGATCCGGCCGAATAAATGCGCTATGATGGGCAGCCTTAAGGGGAAACACGTATATGCATATGCGCCCCGGTAGCAAGGCTGAAATACAGAATTGGCAACAAGGTTAGTGGGGGAGTGGTCTATAAAAACGGTATTGATACCGGGGATATATTGAGGAGACACACGTTTCACAGAAGTTGTTGAGTCATAGCTGTCTGCGGCCACAAGCCGGCACCGGCGGACCCAAACGACCGGGAACGTGAAGCAATATTTGAAGCGCACCGACTGGTGCGCTTTTTTTTCGTGCGCAGGAAACGTCCGCCGGCACGCCCAAAGTCGGTGCATAATTCCCGTGGCGCCGTTTCCCGCGCCGGCAGGTTGCATATATGCCACACTTGAATAATGATCAGCAGATGAAAAAACAACAGGGTAGTGAACTGTTCAGCGCCATCGTGGCCGCGCCATTCGGCGCCATGGGCGTGCGCGCGCAGGATGGCCAAGTATGCGAACTGGTCTATCTGCCGCCGCACTTTGACGAGAAAGACGCGCAGGATGCCGTCTCCGAGCGGGCCTGCCAGCAACTGGCGCGCTATTTCCGCGATCCCGATTACGTCTTCGACCTGCCGCTGGCCGCTTCGGGCAGCGCCTATCAGCAACGGGTGTGGGCGGCGATCAGCGGCATTGCGCGCGGCCAGGTGCGCACGTATGGCGACGTGGCGCGCCTGATCGGCTCGGCGCCGCGCGCCGTGGGCCAGGCTTGCGGCGCCAACTGGTTTCCCGTGGTGATCCCTTGCCACCGGGTCACGGCCGCTGGCGGCCTGGGCGGCTTTGCCCATCACGACGATGCGACGGGTTTCCACCTGGGCGTCAAGCGCTGGCTGCTGGCGCATGAAGGCGTGGCGGGCATGGGGTGGTCAACACGATGATGAACAGCCTGCTGGCGCCCGACAACGCTACCCTGATCGATGAATTCTGCGACAGCCTGTGGCTGGAAGACGGCCTGTCGAAAAACTCGCTCGACGCCTACCGGCGCGACATGCGGCTGTTTGCGCGCTGGCTGGAAGTGGCGCGGCCCGGGCGCGAAGGCCTGTACGAAGTCTCCACGGCCGACATCGAAGCGTATTTCGCTGCCCGCCACGACGAGAGCAAGGCGACGTCGTCGAACCGGCGCCTGTCCGTGCTCAAGCGGTTTTACCAGCTGGCCCTGCGGCACAAGCATATCGCCGCGGACCCGTGCCTGAAGATGGTCTCGGCCAAGCAGCCCGCGCGCTTCGTGCATACTCTGAGCGAAGCGCAGGTGGAAGCGCTGCTGGCGGCGCCCGACGTGAGCACGCCGCTGGGCCTGCGCGAACGCACCATGCTCGAACTCATGTATGCGAGCGGCTTGCGCGTGTCGGAACTGGTGGACTTGAAATCCGTGGAACTGAGCCTCAACGATGGCGTGCTGCGTATCACGGGCAAGGGCAGCAAGACGCGGCTGGTGCCGTTCGGTGAACAGGCGCGGCTGTGGATCGAGCGCTACCTGAAGGAGGCGCGCGGCATCATCCTCGACGGGCAAATGGACGACGCGCTGTTCGTCACGCGGCGCGGGGGCGCCATGACGCGGCAAATGTTCTGGGTCATCATCAAGAAACATGCGCTGAGCGCCGGCATCACGGCGCCGCTGTCGCCGCACACCTTGCGTCACGCGTTCGCCACGCATTTGCTCAACCATGGGGCGGACTTGCGTGTTGTGCAATTGTTACTGGGACACTCCGATATTTCCACCACGCAGATTTACACGCATGTGGCCCGCGAACGGCTGAAACTGCTGCATGCGCAGCATCATCCGCGCGGCTAAACATTTGGTGTTTGCTCCAACTACGTCATAATGTGCCTTATATGCTTATCTGTAACATCTAAAAACTAAAGAGGTAGTAAATGGCCAAGACAAATTTCCAATACGAAAAACGGCAAAAAGAGCTGGAAAAGAAGAAGAAAGCCGAGGAAAAAGCCAGGCGCAAGCTGGAAGCGAAGAACAATCCGAAGCCGGCCGACGGTGAAGAGGGTGCCGAGGGTGAAGAGCCCGAAGCGGACGATGCGGACGACGCTACCGACGCGCCTGCCCAGCCCCAGTAATTCCCCATGCTTGACGACCGGTGCGGCACCATCGCCGCGCCGGTAACTCCTCGTTCTACTTTCTCCCCGCTACAAGCTCGGCCGCTGGCCGATCGCCAGTTGCAGCTGCGTGCTGGCGATGGCCGCATCGGCGCGCGCCTGCACATAGCCCTGGTAGGCTTCATCGGCCGAACGCTGCGCCGCCAGCCATTCCAGCAGCGACGCATTGCCTTTGACGTAAGACAGGCGCATGCCATCGACCACCTTTTGCGCATCGACCAGCACGCCGTCGCGGTAGCGCGCCAGCCTGTCCTGCGCCGAACGCAATTGCCGCTGCGCCGTGCGCACCTGCGTTTCCACCGTCAGTTCGGCCTGGCGCAAAGCCAGCATCGCCTGCGTGACACTTGCTTCCGCCTGCACGATGTCGCCCGTGTCGCGCCGCGACAGGGGGATGGGAATGGCCAGCGAGATGGACAGGGCGCGCGAGCGGGCCGCGCCTTCGACGGGATTGCCGCTGCCATCGATGCCGTCATGGTAGCCGCGCGCGGCGGCAAGGCCCACGGTGACGGTCGGATCGACGGCGCGGTTGGCGCGCACGAGGGCCGCGCCGTCGCGCAGATTGTCGACGGTGGCGCGGGCGATGCGCACGTCGCTGCGGGCCTCGAGCGCCTGCGGCACCAGCACCTTTGCATCCTTGTCGGCATGCGCGGCGAAGTCGCAGGCCAGCTGCGCGTCCGGAAACAGCGCATCGAACTGGCGGCCCAAGGGCGGCGACAAATTCAGCATGGCGCTGTCCGCCTCGCTGCGCGCCTGCGCCAGCTCGGCCTGGAACTGGTCGCGTTCCACGCGCGACTGCAGCAGCTCGATGCCGCCCACGTCGCCCGCCTTGCGCCGCACGGCGTTCGCCTCGACCACTTTCGACAAGGCCGCCATGGTCTGCTCCTTGCGCGCTGCGACGTCGCGCGTGCGGCACGCTTCCGTGAACGCGGTGGCGGCCGTGTGATACAGCTCGCTCTTGAAGCCGGCCACCGTTTCCTCGGCCAGCGCGACACTGCTGTGCGCCGCTTTTAACCGCGCGGCGCGCTTGCCGCCCGTCTCGATGGCCATGCTGATGGCCGGGTTCCACGTGACGGGACGGTGTTCGGCGCTGCGCACGGTTTCGCGCGTGGCACCCAGAGTGAACTCGGGATCGGGACGCAGGCCGGCGATGCCGATGCCGGCCTTGGCCGAGACGATGCCTTCCTGCTGCGCCCGCAGTTCCAGGCTGTGGTTTTCCACGGCGGACAGGTAAGTGTCAAAGCTCAAGGGCGTGGCAAAGGCGCCGGGCGCGATCAGCCAGGCCGCCACCAGTACATTAAAACGTGTCATGGGTCTCTCCTTCGGTATGCGTCTGGCGTTTTTGCAGGTGCGCCTCGATCAGGTAATACAGGGCCGGCAACAGCAGCAGGGTGAGGGCGGTGGCCGTCACCAGGCCGCCCACGACGACGGTGGCCAGCGGGCGCTGCACATCGCTGCCCAGGCCCGTCGCCAGCATGGCCGGCGTCAGGCCCAGGGCGGCCACGGTGGCCGTCATCAGCACGGGGCGCATGCGGTCGCGCGCGCCTTCGAGCACGGCGTCGCGCAAGCTCTTGCCCTCCTCACTGCGCAAGCGGTTGATCTGCGCCAGCATCAGCACGGCATTCAGGACGGCCACGCCGAACAGGGCGATGAAGCCGACGGCGCTCGATACATTCAAGGTCATGCCGCGCAAATGCAGCGCGGCCAGGCCGCCCAGCATGGCCAGCGGCACGGCCAGCAAGACCAGCGCGGGCTGGCGCAGGTTGCGGAACTGGCCAAACAGCAGCAGGAACATGGCGCCCAGGGTCATCGGCAGGATCAGCGTCAAACGGCTTTGCGCGCGCTGCAGGTTTTCGAACTGCCCGCCCCATTCCACGCTGATGCGCTGGTGCTCGCCTGCCACGGCTTGCGCCACCAGCGGGCGCGCCTCGGCCAGGAAGCCGGCCAGGTCGCGCCCGCGGGCGTTGAGGCGCACGATGATGTGGCGCCGCCCCATTTCGCGCACGATCACGCTCTCGCCCGAGGTGGTGCTGATGGTGGCCACCTGCGCCAGCGGGATCTTCGCGCCGTTGGCGGCCGTGAGCTTCAGGCTGGCGATGGCGTCCGGGCTGGAACGCGTGGCGGGCGGGAAGCGCACGGCGATGTCATAGCTTTTCTCTCCCACGTAGACCTGGCCGATGGGCGCGCCGCCGATGCCGGTGGCAATCAGGTCGGCCACGTCGGCCGCGTTGATGCCGTAGCGCGCCGCCTTGGCGCGGTCCAGCTCCACCTTCAGGTTGGGCAAGGGCGGCTCGACGTCCACGGCCACGTCAGAGGCGCCGTGGACGGTTTTGAGGACATTGGCCACCTTGCCGGCGATGGCGCGCACTTCATCGAGATCGTTACCGAACATTTTCACCGTCAGATCGCTGTGCGCGCCCGACAATTTATCCTGCACGCCATCGATCATCGGCTGCATGAAGGCCACGGTGATGCCCGGCATGCGGGCGAAGCGTGCATTCATTTTCGCGATCAGCTGCTGCTTGCTCATGCCGGACTTCCAGCTTTTGTACGGATGCAGCCCCACGCTCGCCTCGATGTGCGACGGCGTCCAGTAATCGGTGCCGTCGTCGTTGCGCCCCGTCTGTGTGACGATGGTCGACACTTCGGGGAATTCCAGCGCGGCGCGCCGCAGTTCGCTGGCCATCTCGGACGCCTTGTCCAGGGTAATCCCGGGTGGCATCTGTACCTGCAGCCACAAGGAACCCTCATCGAGGTACGGTAAAAAGTCGCGCCCGATGCTGCCGCCCAGGATGGCAAGCACTGCGAGCGATCCTGCGCACACCATCGCCACCCAGCGCTTGCTGCCCACCATGCGTTCGAGGAAGCGGCC
Organism: Janthinobacterium sp. GMG2; assembly: GCF_033949445.1. Lineage (NCBI taxonomy): Bacteria > Pseudomonadati > Pseudomonadota > Betaproteobacteria > Burkholderiales > Oxalobacteraceae > Janthinobacterium > Janthinobacterium sp. GMG2. The sequence continues at coordinate 619,535 of NZ_JAXAWA010000001.1, forward strand.
ATACGCGCCCGCCAGCGTGTCCAGCGCGCGGTTGTGGAAGGTGCGGCGCGGCTTGCGCAAGGCCAGCCAGGCCAGGCCCGGGATCAGCACCAGCGCCACCACGAGCGCGCCCACGAGCGCGGCGCCGACCGCATACGCCATCGGCGAAAACAGCTTGTACTCGATGCGCTGGAAAGCGAACAGGGGCAGATAGGCGGCGATGATGACGGCCATGCCGAACATGATGGGGCGCGCCACTTGCAGGGTCGCGTCGATGGCGTCCTGCAGGGTCAGGGGCCGCTCCTGATCCCGTTCGCGGCGGCGCAGCATGTTTTCCAGCACCACTACGGAACCGTCGACGAGGATGCCGAAGTCGATCGCCCCTAAGGACAGCAAATTGGCGGGAATCTTAAAATGGTGCATGAAGATAAAGGCGATCAGCAGGGCCAGCGGGATCGTCAGCGCGACGATGGCGGCCGCGCGCGGGCTGCCCAGGTACAGCAGCAGCACGAGGGCGACGAGCAGCATGCCTTCGCCCAAGGTAAATCCCACAGTGTGCAGGGTGGCGTCGATCAGCGAGCTGCGGTCCAGGTAGGGCACGATCTTGACGTCCTTCGGCAGCACGTTGGCGTTCAAGTCGTCCACGGCCGCATGGATGCCGGCCAGCGCTTCGGATGGATTGAAATCCTTGAGCAGCAGGGTGATGCCTTCGATGGTGTCGGGGTTGTCGTCCTTGCCGAGGATGCCGCGCCGCTCCACGTTGCCGTAAGCGAGCTTGCCCAGGTCCTTCACCAGCACGGGCACGCCATCCTTGCTGCTGACGACGACGTTGCCCATATCGTCTAGCGTATGCAGCAAGCCCACGCCGCGCACCACGTACGATTGCTGGCCGCGGTCGATCACGCTGCCGCCGCCGCTGATGTTGTTGGCGTTGATGGCGTCCTTGACCTGCGCCAGCGAGAAGCCGTAGCTGTCGAGTTTTGCGGGATCGAGTTCCAGCATGAACTGCGTTGTCAGGCCGCCGAAATTGCTGACGTCCGCCACGCCGCGCACCTGCTGCAGGCGCGGGATCACGGTCCAGAACTGCAGCTCGGACAGTTCGCGCAGCGAGCGTGTTGTCGACTCCAGCGTATAGCGGTAGATCTCGCCCGTGGGCGAGGTATAGGGATCGAGCCCCGGCTTGGCATCGTAGGGCAGGTTCACGCTGGCCAGGCGCTCCTGCAGCCGCTCGCGCGTGAAGTAGCCGTCGCTGCCATCTTCGAACACCACGGTGATCAAGGACAGCGCGAACAGGCTGCGCGTGCGCAGCACGTGCATGCCCGGTGTGCCCAGCAGCGCGCGTTCGAGGGGAATTGTGATCTGCTGCTCGATTTCCTCGGCGCCCAGCCCCGGCACCTGCGTGACGATTTGCGAGGTGACGTCGGCGATATCTGGATACGCTTCGATGGGCAGCTGCTTCCAGCAATAGACGCCGTAGGCGGCGACGAACAGCAGCACGAGCCAGACGATGCCGCGCCGCTGGCAGCAGGTGGCGATGAAACGGTCAATCATTGAGCAGCACTCCTTCCTTGACGACGATGCGTTCCCCGGCCTTCAGGCCCGAGACGATTTCCACTTGCTCGCCATGGCTGGCGCCCACCTGCACCGTGCGCGGTTCGAAGCGCAGCGGGCTGCGCTCGACCATCACGCGCGTTGATGGTCCGCTTTGCAGCACGGCGGCGGCCGGCACGAGGAGGGCGCGGCGGGAAGCGCCGGCAAATCCCGCGTGGGCGAACATGCCCGGCTTGAAGGCGCCGGCGCGGTTGTCGATGGCCACGCGCACCTTCACCGTGCGCGTCTCGGGATCGAGCACGGCGCCGACATAGGCGACCTTGCCCTCGAAAGCCTTGCCTTGCCAGGCATCGACGGTGATGCTGGCCGTTTGTCCCACGGCCACCTGCGCCAGGTCCCGCTCGGCCACATTGGCCGACAGCCACACGGTGGACAGGTCTGCCACCGTCATGACGGGGGCGTTGATATCGTTCCAGTAGCCGCCCTGGGCGCCTTCCATGGCGATCACGGTGCCGGCGATCGGTGAACGCAGCACATAGTCGCGGCGGGTGCCGCGCGCGCCGGCGCCGTACTGGGCCAGCTTGTCGGCGCTGGCCCGGGCGTCGCTGCCGGCCTGGTCGTAGGCTGCCTGGGCCGCTTCGTACTCCTTGCGCGCGGCGATTTCCGCCTCGAACAGGGTCTTCTGGCGCTCGAGTTCCTGGCGCGCCTGCAGCAGGATGGACTTGGCCTTGCTGTCGTCCGCGTAGGCGGTGCTCAGTTCCGCCGAGTCGAGCGTGAATAGCGGGTCGCCCGCCTTCACGCTGTCGCCCAGTGAACGCTGCAAGCGCGTGATGCGCCCGGCCAGCGGCGACGTGATTTTCACCAGTTTTTCCGGCATCGCTTCGATGCTGCCCGGCGCCTGCGTCTGCGTGGCGATGTCCTGTTCCTGCACGGCGGCGATCTGCAGGCGCTGGCGCAGCGGCGACATCTTGTCGACGGCGATGCTGCCGTCGTCCAGGTGTATCGATTGGGCGGGCGGCGTGGCTGCCGCTGTCGGCTTGGCGCAGCCGGCCAGGGCCGAACAGGCGAGAGCGAGGGCGCAGCTGGCGCCCAGGGCGTTGCGGGTGGTCGTGTTCATCCCGTGTTTCCTTGTTATTGATGGTGATGGGGCATGCGTGGATGCCGTGCCCAGGCGGGCAAGAGAGGGGCGCAGGTGGCGCAGGCAGCGTCACTACAGCGCCGGGAAAGCATAGCAATGTGCTCCTGAAGAAGCGCCCAAGAACGCCTGAATCATTCTTCAGGTTCCGTGTGCGCACGCTGCGGCGCGGTAAAATGCCAGCATGGAAAACAAGGTGCGACGCGAAAGGCAGGCATGAGAATCCTCCTGGTGGAAGACGACCGCAAGGCGGCGCGTCTGCTGGCCCGCGGCTTGCAGGAAGAAGGTTTTGTCGTCGATGTGGCGCACAGCGCGGAAGAGGGCGAGGATGAAAGCTACGCCGTCGACTACGATGCGATCGTGCTGGACTGGATGTTGCCGGGCAAGCAGGGCATCGATTTTTGCCGCGACTTGCGCGCGCGCGGCATCCAGACGCCCGTGCTGATGCTCACGGCGCGCGACGCCACGGCCGACCGGGTGGCGGGCCTGAACACGGGCGCCGACGATTACCTGACCAAGCCGTTCGAATTCGAGGAGCTGCTGGCGCGCATCCGCGCCTTGCTGCGCCGCTCCGACATCAGCCGCCCGCTGGTGCTGGCGCTGGCCGATTTGACACTTGATCCCGTCAGCCACCAGGCGACGCGGGCCGGCGCGCCTCTGGTGCTCACTCCCAAGGAATACGCGATTCTATTGATCCTGCTGCGCCAGGCGGGCGAGGTGGTCAGCCGCGCGCGCCTGGCCGAGCAGATATGGCAGGCGGACCTGATCGGCATCGATAACCTGATCGACGTCCACGTGCGCAACCTGCGGGGAAAAGTCGATGCGCCGGGTTTGCCGCCTTTGATCCACACGGTGCGCGGGCGCGGTTTCCGTCTGGCGGAAAACAACGGTGGCTAGCTTTCGCAAACGATTGCTGCTGGTGCACCTGGCCGTGATCCTCGCCATCGTCGCCTGCACGGCGCTGGCCGGTTACTGGGGCCTGTCGCGCGCCGTGCACGGCCAGCTCGATGCAGCCCTGCTGGCGCTGGGCGAAACGGAAATGGCCATGCTGCCGGCCGCGCCGCGCCAGCCCGTGCAGGTGCACGAGGTGGCGCCGGGACTGGCGCCGCCGTCGTTGACACGGCTCGATCGCCTGGTGCAGATCATCGATGGCGAAGGCCGCGTGCTGGCGCGCAGCCGCAACCTGGAGGCGGCGCAGCTGCCGGCGACGTCCGCCCTGCTCACGCGCCTGGCGGCCGGCGAGACCGTCTTCGAGACCCTGCCCAAGTTCGGCGAAGAGCCGCTGCGCATGGTGTCGATCCCCGTGCCCTCGTCCGGCGCGGGCCTGGCTGTGCAGGTGGCTGGCTCGCTCGACGACACCAACCACGTGCTGGCCGCGGCCACCGTGCTGTTTGGCGCCATGGCGCTGGCCTTGCTGGCGGCCGTGGGGCTGGCTGGCGAAATGCTCACGCGCCGCGTGCTGGGCGCCATCGATGACGTGGTGGACCAGGCGCATTCGATCGGCGAAGCCAGCCTGCACCAGCGCCTGCCCCATCCCGGCACGCAGGACGAGATCGGCCGCCTGGTCGACACCCTGAACGCGATGCTGGACCGCCTGGAGGACGGCTACGATGCGCAGCGCCGTTTCACGGCCGACGCCTCGCACGAATTGCGTTCACCCCTGTCGCGCCTGCGCACGGAAATCGAAATCACCCTGCGCCGCCCGCGCGAAGCGCCCGAGTATGTCGATGCGCTGGCGTCCTGCCTCGATGAGGTGCAACGCCTGACGACCCTCGTGGAAGAGTTGTTGATGCTCACGCGCCTGGACGTGGGCCAGGAACGCAATGCCGTGGAAACCATCGCGCTCAATCCCCTCGTGCGGGCGGCCGCGCAGCGCCTGGAAAAGGCGGCGGCGCAGCGCGGCATCCGCATCGTCTTCGATGACAGTGTGGCCGTGCAGGCGCGGGTGGCGGCCGGTCCCGTGGACTTGGTGCTGGCCAACCTGCTCGATAACGCCGTGAAGTTTTCGCCGCCCGACAGCGTCATCGCCGTGCACGTGGCGCGCGATGGCGCGCATGCAGTCGTCGGCGTGGCGGACGCGGGACCGGGCATCGGCGTGGAAGACTTGCCGCATCTGTTCGAGCGTTTTTACCGTGGCGCCCAGGCGCGCGCGGGCGAGGCGCCCGGTTTCGGCCTGGGCCTGGCCCTGTCGCAAGCCATCGTGCACGCGTACGGCGGCAGCATCGAGGCGCAGAACCGCCCGCAAGGCGGCGCGCTGTTCCTCATGCGCCTGCCGGCGTCAGATTGAGGACGCGACACCTTCCCAGCGCACTTGCCGCACTTGCGGCCAGGCGCCGGCGCGGTTGACGAAGCGCACCAGCACGGCGCGCTGCACGGCCTGGCACAGCACCGTGGCGATCAGCTGCACCACCTGCCTGGCTTCGTCCCAGCTGCGCAGCATTTGCGACGGCGCCAGGCCCGCGCCTTTCAGTTCGGCCAGCAGCAGGCGCACGACATGGTCGGCTTGCGCCGCGGGGCAGGTGACGGTCAGGCGGTAGGTGGCGACAGCCGGCCCACGTTTGGCAAACCAAAGGAAGAACTTTTTCATCACACACCTCGCTCAGCGACAAATTCCGCGTTGTTCACGAGCGCCCAGCGCACGGCCGAGACGCTGCCTTCCAGGCTCACCTGGCTGACGATCTGCTCCAGCAATCCCAGGCTGGACAAGGGCGTGAGCAAGTCGGCCCGCACTTCGATGCGTCCCGCGTGCGCGGCATCCTCGCTGTGCAAGGATTGCAGCATCAGGGCCGGCATGCCGCTGATCAAGCGCAGCATCAGCTTGCGCACCTGGACTTCCTGCTCCGCCTCGCATACGGCCGTCACGCGGTAGATGCTTTCCGTCTCGATGCCCGCTTCGCTGCCGTGCGCGTTGATGCGCTGCGCCAGGTGGCGCAGCACGAGGTTGGCGATCAGCACGAAGCCCGTGCCGATCGCCGCTTCCAGCGCAAACCCCAGGCCGCACAGGATGCCGATGGCGGCCGAGCACCACAGGGTGGCGGCCGTGTTCAATCCCCGCACCGTCATGCCTTCGCGCATGATGACGCCGGCGCCCAGAAAGCCGATGCCCGACACCACCTGCGCGGCGATGCGCATGTGGCCAGAGGCATCGCCTTCGAGCACGGAAACCATCACGAACAGCGAGGCGCCGACGGACACCAGCGCGTTCGTGCGCAGGCCCGCCATGCGCTGGCGCAGCTGGCGTTCGGCGCCGATCATGGCGCCCAGGGTCAATGCTGCGGCAACGCGCAGCGCAAAGTCAAATACCACCATTATTTCTCCCGGCTGGGGAGGAACAGGCGAGTGCAAAGGCGAAGACTATCCGCCCGGATTGGGGCAGCAGACGACAACGGTGGAACGAAGAGGGGGAAGTGGCGGCGAGAGAATACTGCCGCTGGTAAAACCGCACCTTGCCTTAGGCAAGGCGGGCGGAATGCGCGCGTCTTGCCTAAGGCCGATCGCCGATGGTCAATCGACTACTGTCACTGGAACAAGCACCCACGAGTCACTCCATATCATTGATAACGGGGACAGTCTAGCCAGTGGGGCCGCTTTGGTCAACTGAAGCTCTCTTCAGGAAGCCGCCGCGTCGTCCCCGCCAATGCGGGGACGGTGAAGGCGACCGGTGGATCAGTGGGCGTGTGCCTTGGCGTCGTCGGCATCGGCGTGGGCATGCTCGCCGCCGCCAAAGAAGCGCGCGGCGCGCTTGCCCAGGCTATCGAGGTAGGTGTAGGCGACGGGCACCACCACCAGGGTCAGCAAGGTCGAGGTGATCACGCCGCCGATGACGGCGCGGCCCATCGGCGCCTGCGATTCGCCGCCGTCACCCATGCCGATGGCCATCGGCAGCATGCCGAAGACCATCGCCAGGGTCGTCATCAGGATGGGGCGCAGCCGCACTTGCCCCGCTTCCATCAGCGCCTCGAACTGCCCCAGGCCTTCGCGCTGGCGCTGGTTGGTGAAGTCGACCAGCAGAATCGCATTCTTGGTGACGAGGCCCATGAGCATGATGAAGCCGATCACGGAGAAGATGTTCAAGGTGCTGCCCGTAATGAGCAATGCAGCCAGCACGCCGATCAAGGAGAGCGGCAGGGACACCATGATGGCGATCGGCTGCAGGAAGCTGCCGAACTGCGAGGCCAGCACCAGGTAGATGAAGATCACGGCAATCCCCAGCGCCATCATCGCGCCGCCCATGGTTTCGGCCATCTGCTGCGCATTGCCGGCCACGTCGAAGCGCACACCGGGCGGCAGGTCGATCGATTGCATCGCCTTTTGCACGTCGGCGTCGACGTCGCCGGCGGGACGGCCCTGCGTGCCCGCATAGATGGCGACGCGGCGCTGCAAGGCCTGGCGTTTGAGCACTTGCGGGCTCGATGACGGCACGAAGTCGACCACCTGGCGCAGCGGAATCATGACGGGCTTGCCGTTCGCGTCAAGCTTGCTGGACGCCAGCGACAGGTCGGCCAGGTCGGCCACCTTTTGCCGGCCCGACTTGGGCAGCTGCACGTTGACGTCGTAGTTCTGCCCGTCGGACGCCAGCCAGTGGCTGACCGTGTCGCCGGCGACAAACGGGCGCAGGGCATTGCCGATCTGCTGCACCGACAATCCCAGGTCGCTGGCCAGTTCGTTATTGATCTTCACGGTGGTCGACGGATTGGCGCCTTCCTGGCTGTATTCCATGTCGGCCAGGCCCTTGATGTTGCGCATCTTGTCCATCAAGGTGTGCGCCACCGCATCGAGCTTGCCTTCGTCCGTGCCGAGGATGGCGATGAAGATGGGACGCTGGCCGACGGACAGGGTGATGCCGGCAATCGGCGCCAGGCGCTCGCGGATCAGTTTTTCCAGTTCCTGCTGCGAGCGGCGCTTGTGCGTCTTGATGTCCGTCAGCTTCAGGTTCACCTCGGCCGCATTGCGTCCATCGGGCGTGCCGATATTGGCCACCAGGCTGTCGATCTCGGGGAATTCCTTCAGGGCCGTTTCGATCTGGCGCACTTTGCTATCCGTATATTCGAGGCTGGAGCCGACGGGCGTCTTGAAGCGCAGGTTGACCCAGCCCTGGTCCGTCTCGGGGAACATCTCGCCGCCGATCATGGGCACGAGCATCAGGCTGCCCGTGAACAGGGCCACGGCCGTGGCCAGTGTCGTCTTGCGCCAGCGCAGGGCCAGGGCCAGCACCTTGCCATACCAGACGTGCAGACGGTCGATGCCCGTCTCGATCCAGGCCATGAAGCGGCCCAGCCACGGCACGTATTTGAAGCGGTCCTTGACGGGGTCGCGCCAGACGGACGACAGCATGGGGTCGAGCGTGAAGCTGACGAACAGCGACACGAGCACGGCGACGGCCACGGTGATGCCGAACTGCAGGAAGAAGCGGCCGATGATGCCGTCCATGAAGGCGACGGGCACGAATACGGCGACGATGGCGAATGTGGTGGCCATCACGGCCAGGCCGATTTCATTGGTGCCGTCGTTGGCCGCCTTGTAGTGGTTCTTGCCCATGCCCAGGTGGCGCACGATGTTTTCGCGCACGACGATGGCGTCATCGATCAACAGGCCGATGCACAGGGACAGCGCCATCAGGGTCAAAAAGTTCAGGGTAAAACCAAACGCTTTCATGGCGATGAAGCTGGCCAGCACGGAGATCGGCAGGGTCAAGCCCGTGATGATGGTCGAGCGCCACGAATGCAGGAACAGGAAGACGATCACCATGGTCAGCACGGCGCCTTCGATGATGGTGCGCTTGACGTTATTGAGCTGGCTTTGCACGCGTTCCGATTCGTCGTCGAGCACCCGCAGAGTGATATCGGGCGGCAGGGTCTTTTGCAGGTCGGCCGCCACTTTCAGGATGCCGGTGCCCACTTCCACCACGTTGGCATCCTGCACCTTGGTGATTTCCATCGTCACGGCCTGCTGGCCGTTCATGCGCGAGATCGACAGTTCTTCCTGTTCGCCATCGACGACGGTGGCTACCTGGTCCAGGTAGACGGGGCCGACGGCGCGGCGCGCGACGATGATCTTGCCGAATTCGCGCGCATCCTTGATCTTGCCTTCCACGCGCACCAATTGCTCGGCCGCGCCATGGCTGATGGAGCCGGCCGGCAAATTGGTATTCGTGGCCTGGATGGCGCGGATCACTTCATCGACGCCGATGCCCTGGGCATTGAGCTCGATCGGCTTCATGCTGATGAGGATCTGGCGCGCGCGCAAGCCGCGCAGCTTGACTTGCCCCACGCCGGCCACGCCCTGGAAGCGCTTGCTGATGATCTGCTCCGTCATGGTCGACAGCGCGCGCAGGTCATGTCCGGTGGAGGTCAGCACGATGGTGGCGATGGGGCGCTCGTTGTCGCCTTCGGCGCGGGCGATGAACGGGTCCTTGGCTTCTTTCGGGAAGCGCGGGCGCACCAGGGCCACCTTGTCGCGCAAATCCTGCATGGCCTTGTCCATATTCGTCGACAGCTCGAATTCCAGGTAGACGCCGGCGCGTCCTTCCCACGAGTTGGCACGGATGGTCTTGATGCCGCTGACGGTGTTCACGGCGTCCTCGATGGGGCGCGTGATGTCGTTTTCCACGGCTTCGGGCGAGGCGCCCGGGTAGTTCACTTCAATGGCGGCGAACGGGAACTGCACGCTGGGCATGCTCTCCACGCCCAGGCCACGGTAGGAGAAGATGCCCAGTACTACCAGCGCCACCATGACCATGGTGGCGAAGACGGGATTTTGAATACTGACTTTGGTCATCCACATGGCTCAGTCCTTCCGTGCCAGCACGGCTGCCGGCGCGGCGGGAGCGGGAGCGGCGGCGGGCGCGGCGAAGGTCACGCCGTGGCCAGGTTTCACGCCATCGAGCTTGGCGACGATGACTTTCGCGCCCGGCACTAGGCCGGACGTCACTTCCGCATAGCCTTCATCCTCGTTGCGCAAGCCCAGGGTGACGGGCTGGGCGACGACCTTGTTGTTGACCAGCGCATACACGACGGGGCCCTGTTTTTCATTGCGCACGGCCGTCAGGGGCACCAGCGGCGCCACGGGCGAGCGCTCGGTGACGATGCTGCCCTTGGCGAACATGCCGCCGCGCAGCGCGCCATCGCCATTGTCGACGGCGATGTAGACGAGCATGGCGCGCGAGCCGCTCTCGGTGGTGGGATTGATGCGCGTGACCTTGCCGGCGAAGTCGCGCGCGCCGAAGCCGTCGACCTTGAAGTGCACATCCTGGCCCAGCTTGATGCGGGGGATTTCCGCGCTGGGCACGGGCGCTTCCAGGGTCAGCTGCGCCAGGTTGACGATGGTGTAGACGGGCATGTCGGGCGAGACTTTTTCGCCGGCCTGCAGGTGGCGCTTGCTGACGATGCCGGCCATCGGTGCGCGGATTACCGTGTCGGCCAGCGCGATGCGGGCGATGTCGACCATGGCGGCGGCGGACTTGACGTTGGCGCGCGCCAGGTCGACGGAGTTTTGCGTCGTGTCGTAAGCCGTCTGCGAAATGTATTTTTGCTTGAGCAGCGCCTGGCTGTTCGCTTCATTCTTGCTCGCCATCGACAGGCGCGCCTGCGCTTCGTCGAGCATGGCTTGCTGCTGCGTCAGGCGGGCGCGCTGGTCGGCCGCGTCCAGGCGCACGAGGATTTGCCCATTGGCTACTTGCTGGCCTTCCTGCAAGGTCGTTGCCTCGATCACGCCGGAAACCTTGGCCTTGATGGTGGCCTGGGTCACGGGCGCCAGCGAGCCGGACAGGGGCAGGCTGATACTGAGGGCGCGCGCATCGATGGCGGCCACGTCGCCCTGCGCCAGTTCATGCACGGGCGTCTTTTCCTGCTCCTTCTTCTTGCTCGCCTGCTGTTCGGCCGCCTTGGCGGCTTGCTGCTTCGACTGCATCACCGTCCAGCCGCCGCCGGCCAGGCCCAGCACGACGAGGATCAAGACGGGCGTGCGCCAGCGCCGGCGGCGCGTGGCGGCAAGGGGGGAGGCGGGGGGCAGGGTCTCGTTTTTCATAGGTTTTTTAGTCAGGAGCGGCGCAGGGGTTCGGCGCCAGGTCTCGGTGCGGCCGGCCTGCGGCAGGCCGGGGGAATTCGGGTAGCGCATCACCGTGGCGGCCGCAGACAGCACGCCTGCCGCTGCGGCCGTTCACGGCGATGCGCATGTTGCCACTTTAGGAAGATTCAAGCCGGGCCGCCATCGCCGTGCGACAGATTGCACAAAATCGGGGCTGGAATGCAAAAAACGGCGACCGGAGACCACGGCCAGCATGCGCGCCATGCGCGTCACGATGCTTGCGCATCCTCAAGAAGCCGATTCGCCGGCGCGCAAGAATGGTCGGGATGGTTGCGCCACCGGACAGGCCATACGCCTGCAGGTTGCCGCGCGGCCGCGCCACAGGGGGCCTGATGTCTGATCGGATTGCCGGAGCCGCCCCGTCGCCGGGCCGTTTGCTGGCCGCGGCCGAACCGCAGGCGGGGCCGGCCGGCAAGGCGCTCGATTTGCTGTCGATCATTGTTACCGCCATCGAACAGGCGCCCGGCCTGGCCGTACGCGGCATCGACCGCGACGGCATGGTGCGCTACTGGAGCGCTGGCGCGGCGCGCCTGTATGGCGTGGCGGCCGAATTGGCGCTGGGCCAGCCGTGGGCCACAGTGGCCGCCGCGCTGCCCGGCGCCGCCAGCGTGGCCGAGGAGGCGGCGGGCGAACTGACGGCCGTGTGGGAAAGCGGCAAGGCGCGCAGTACGCGCCTGTGGAAGCTCGCTGCCGACGGGGCCGCGCCGCGCTGCATCTGCTCCACCGTGTTTCCCGTCATCCAATCCGGCCGTGTGCGGCAAGTGGTCTGTGTCGATGTCGACATCACGGCCAGCGGCCACGACGGCGCCGCGCAGGGCGCCTTGTTGCTAATGGGCGACAATTTCCGCCAGTTGTACGAGAAATCGGCCGACGCCATCCTGCTGCTGCGCGACGAACATATCGCTGAAGCGAATCCGGCCGCCATTGCCCTGTTCCGATGCGAAGACCGGCCACGGCTGCTGGGGCGCCGCCTCAGCGACTTTTCGCCCTTGCGCCAGCCCGATGGCGCATTGTCCTCGTTGCGCGGCACGCAACTGGCGGCGCAAGCCCATGCCGGCGGCAACTGCCGCTACGACTGGCGCTATCAGACGTGCACCGGCGAGCTGTTCTGGGGCGAAGTGCTGCTCACGTCCGTCACGCTCGACCACACCTATCTGTTTTATGCCGTGATCCGCGATATTTCTTCGCGCAAACTGGCCGAGCGGGCCTTGTACCTGTCGGCACAGGTGGTCGAACATGCGCGCGAAGCCATCGTCGTGATGGATCCGCAGCAGCGCGTCGTCAGCATGAATCCCGCGTACAGCGAGATCAGCGGCTACAGCCTGGACGATATGTTGGGCAAGCCTTTTGTGTTGCACGGCGTGGAGCCGGACGCGCCCGCATTTTTCGACCATGTGTGGGATGAGGTCGAGGCGAACGGCTATTGGCAAGGCGACATCCTGGGCCAGCGCAAGGCGGGCGGGCGCTACCCGGCCTGGCTGTCGCTGACGGCCATCCGCGACCCGCAGGGGCAATTGAGCAATTACCTGGCCATCCTCAGCGATATCAGCGAGCGCAAGAAAAACGAGGAACACACGCGCCACCTGGCCGAGCACGATTTCCTCACCGACTTGCCGAACCGCGTGCTGCTGCTGGACCGGCTGTCGCTGGCGCTGGCGGCCGCACGGCGCAAGCTGAGCATGCTGGCCATCCTGTACCTGGACCTCGACCACTTCAAGCACATCAACGACAGCATGGGTCACCACGTGGGCGACTTGCTGCTCAAGGAAGTGGCGCGGCGCCTCGTGCGCTGCGTGCGCGGCGTCGACACGGTCAGCCGGCATGGCGGCGACGAGTTCGTCATCATCCTGGCCGAGGTGGGCGGTATCGACCAGGTGGCCCACGTGGCGGCCAGCCTGCTGCATGCCGTGACGCAGGTGTACCAGCTGGGCGAATACGAACTGCATGTGTCGACCTCGATCGGCGTGGCCATCTTTCCCAGCGATGGCGACGGCATCGATACCCTCGTGCACAACGCCGACATCGCCATGTACCACGCGAAGGAAAACGGGCGCAACAATTTTCAGTTTTTCAATGCCGAAATGAATGCGCAAATCGTCGAGCGGGCCAGCCTGGAGCAAGGCTTGCGCGAAGCCTTGGGCCGTGATGAATTCGTGCTCGAGTTCCAGCCCGCGCTCGATGTGGCCAGCGGGCAGATCCTCGGCGCCGAAGCGCTGCTGCGCTGGCATCACCCGCAATTGGGCGTGCTGCCGCCCGAGCGCTTCATCGCCGTGGCCGAGGAATGCGGCTTGATGGTGTCGATCGGTAACTGGGTGCTGCGCCACGCCTGCCTGCGCGCGCGCGCCTGGCACGATGCGGGCCATGCCTGGCGCGTAGCCGTGAATCTGTCGCCGGCGCAATGCCTGCACAATAATTTATTGCTCAGCGTACAAGAAGCGCTGGCCGCGTCCGGTTTGCCTGCCGCCAGCCTCGAACTGGAAGTGACGGAGGCCTTGCTGATGAAGGGCGGCGCGCGCCTGGCCGGCGTGCTGGCGCAGCTGCGCGCGCTGGGCGCCAGACTGGCCATCGACGACTTCGGCACCGGCTATTCGCGGCTGGCCAATCTGCGCCATTATCCGGTGGACAAACTCAAGATCGACCCCTCGTTCCTGCCCGCTGCCGCGGACGGCGCGGCGGGCGAGTCCGACACGGCCGTCGCCGCCACCATCATCGCCATGGCGCGCGAGCTGCAATTGACGGTGATCGCCGAAGGCGTGGAAACGGCGCAGCAACTCGCGTATTTGCGGGGGCAGGGCTGCCAGCAATACCAGGGGCGCTTTGCCAGCGCGCAAGTCGAGGGCAGCGCGCTGGCGAGGTTGTTGCATTAGTTAATTAGTGGACATTTCCCAGCAGCCTGATGCGCGCCAGCACCTGGCCATGGTCGGAGGCATGCGGCAAGCCCAGCAGCAAATGGTCGTTGAGATACGTCACTTCCTGCAGCACGCCGATGGCGCGCGGCGAGGCAGGATGAAAATGTTCGGACACGAGGATGTGGTCGATCGTCATGTAGGCGCTGTCGTGGATATTCGTGTAGCCCACGTGGCGCAAGGCATCCTGGCGCAGCTGGATGGCGTTGGCGTCGTACAGGCGCGCGCGCATTTCCGGCATGTCACCATGCGGTTCGCACGGCGCGCCCGCGCCCATGACGATGGCCGTGGTGACGGCATTGGCGATGTCGTTGAAGTCGCCCAGCACGATGCGGGGACGGCCGCTACGGCCCAGTTCGCTTGCCAGCACGCGCAGGGCCACGGCCTCCGCGCCGCGCCGCTGCAGCGAGCGCAGGTTGGCCAGCGCGTAGGCGGCCGCATCGTTGCCGTCGCCATGGCGGTAGTCGGGCCGGCGCGATTTCAAGTGCACGACGACCACGTCCGTGAGTTGTCCGCCAGGCAAGATGACCTGCACGTGCAGGGGCGCGCGGGCGAAGCGGCAGGCGTTGTCCTCGGCGGAGACGCTCACGCCGGCGGGAAAGTCCGCCCAGGCCACACCGGCGCCCACCAGCGGCAGGCGCGACACGAGCGCCACCGTGGGCAGCATGCGTCCGGCAATATCCATCGCGTCGTAACCGGCCACGGCGGCTTCGCGGTAATGGCGCGTGCGCGACAGCACGTCGCGCAGGGCCGCTTGCGAGAAAATTTCCTGGAAGCCGATCACGTCGGCGTCGAGCAGGTCGATCTGCCGCGCCGTCCACTCCGCCTTGGCTGCGTATTGCGCCGGGCTCAACGGTTCCAGGTTGTCATACAATTTCGCCCCGGCGGGGGCAAGGTTGCAGACATTGAATGTGGCAAAGCGGATTTCTTCCTGCATAATTAGCACTCCTCACTGAACGATCAGCGTATCACGCATGGCTAAAAAAGAGCATATTTCCGAAACCCAGGCGACGCAGTTGCTGCGCAAGCATCAAGTTTCCTTCGAAGAACACCCGTATCCGTACGAAGAGCACGGCGGCACCAGCGTGTCGGCGCGCGAACTTGGCGTGCCCGAACACGACGTGATCAAGACCCTGGTGATGCAGGACGAGGCGGCCAAGCCGATGATCGTGCTCATGCATGGCGATTGCAAGGTGTCGACCAAGAACCTGGCGCGCTCCATCGGCTGCAAATCCGTCGAGCCGTGCAAGCCCGACGTGGCGCAGCGCCATTCTGGCTACATGATCGGCGGCACGTCGCCGTTCGGCACGAAGAAGGCCATGCCCGTGTACGTGGAGCAATCGATCCTGGACTTGCCGCGCATCTACATCAATGGCGGGCGGCGCGGTTTCCTCGTCTCGCTGGCGCCGCAGGTGCTTGTTGATTTGCTGCAAGCCAAGCCGGTGCAGTGCGCCTTGCAGGATTAAGAAAACCAGTCCCCGCCCTGTCCGTAGGCGGGGCGCTGGTGTATATTCTGCTGCGCCAGCCTCGATGCTGGTGTAATAAACACAATAAAGGGAAGAAATGAATCCAGTAATCACAACCGTGGCAATGACAGTGGCCGCTTACTTGCTCGGCTCGATATCGTTTGCCGTGGTGATGAGCAAGGTCTACGGCATTGCCGATCCGCGCACCTATGGCTCGAAAAATCCGGGCGCCACCAACGTGCTGCGCAGCGGCAACAAGGGCGCCGCCATCATGACCCTGCTGGGCGATGGCGCCAAGGGCTGGCTGGCCGTGTTCCTGGCCGACCATTTTGCCGGCGCGCTGGGCGTGGGCGACACGGCCGTGGCCCTGGTGGCCATCGCCGTCTTCCTCGGCCATCTGTGGCCCGTGTTCTTCCGCTTCGTCGGCGGCAAGGGCGTGGCGACGGCCCTCGGCGTGCTGCTGGGCATCAACCCATGGCTGGGCCTGGCGACCTTGGCCACCTGGCTGATCATCGCCTACGCGTTTCGCTATTCTTCGCTGGCAGCGCTGGTGGCGGCCCTGTTCGCGCCGTTTTACTATGGCTTGCTGTTCGGCGTCGATCCCATCTTGCTGTCCGTCATCGTCATGAGCGTGCTGCTCGCTTACCGCCACAGCCAGAACATCGCGAATTTGCTCTCTGGCAAGGAAAGCAAGATCGGCGGCAAGAAGGATGCGGCCAAGGCGCCCGTCAAGAAAAAGTAAAATGCCGGGGTCAGACCCGCCGGGTCTGACCCCAACCTTGCGGCGCCGCGCGGTGCGGCCGCCACCGACTCGCGCAAAGGCTGCCCACCATGACTGTTTCCACTCCCACTCCCGTCCGTATCGATTTCGTTTCCGACGTTTCCTGCCCCTGGTGCGTGGTCGGCCTGAAATCGCTGGAGCAGGCGCTGGACAAGCTGCAAGACACCGTCCAGGCCGACATCCACTTCCAGCCTTTCGAGCTGAACGCCAATATGCCGCCCGAAGGCGAGGATGTCGGCGAACACATCGCCCGCAAATACGGTTCCACTCCGGAACAGATGGCGCAATCGCGCGAAGCGATCCGGGCGCGCGGCGAACAGCTGGGCTTTACCTTCGCCATGGACAAGCGCGGCCGCATCTACAACACGTTTGATGCCCACCGTCTGCTGCACTGGGCCGCCCTGGAAGGGCGGCAGAAGGAACTCAAGATGGCGCTGTTCGATGCCTATTTCACGCAAGGGCAGGATCCATCCTCGCACGAGGTGCTGCTGGCCGTGGCCGGCAAGGTGGGGCTCGACACCGTGAAAGCGGCCGACGTCCTGGCATCCGGCGCCTATGCGGACGAGGTGCGCGCGCAGGAACAGTTCTACCAGCAGAACGGCATCAACTCGGTGCCGGCCGTCATCATCAACGAGCGCCATTTGATTTCCGGCGGCCAGCCGCCTGAGGTGTTCGAGCAAGCCTTGCGCCAGATCATCGCCGGCGCCTGAACCAGGCGCCAATGGCGCGCGCCATGACGGTTAATTTCGGCTACACTCCGCAGTGAAGGAGGATAGCCAAATGCCAACAGCCCGCTGGAATGGCGCCGTCATCGCGCAAGCGACCGATGCGCAGGTGCAAGTCGTTGAAAACAATATATATTTTCCTTTGTCTGCGGTGACGCAGGACTACCTGCGTCCCAGCAGCCACACGAGCGTCTGCCCGTGGAAGGGCACGGCCAGCTATTATGACCTCGTCGTCGACGGCCAGGTCAATGCCAACGCGGCCTGGTATTACCCCCAGCCCAAGGATGCCGCCAAGCAAATTACCGGCCACGTCGCCTTCTGGCGCGGCGTCAGCGTCGAGCGCTGACACTTTCTTTCCATACTAAAAATCAATAGAAAGCAGACGATGGATTTACGCCTCGCCGTGTACCAACTCGCCTCGGCCCATGCGCTCGATGCCCAACAAACCAGGCAGTTGCAGGAAGTGGCCGGTTTTCAGCGCGAACCGGCGCGCCTGGCCCACTGGCTGCCGCGCGGTGTGGCCGTGCTGGGCGCCGCCTTGCTGGGCATGGGCCTGATCTGCTGGGTGGCCGCCAATTGGGAAGACTACGGCCGCATGGGCCGCTTTGCCTTGCTGCAAGGCATGTTTGCCGCCGCCTGCGTGGGCGCGTTTGCCGTGCCCAAGGCGCGCGTTCCCTTGTTGCTGCTGGCCTTGCTGGCCATCGGCGGCCTGTTCGCGTATTTCGGCCAGACCTACCAGACGGGCGCCGATCCGTGGCAGCTGTTCGCCCTGTGGGCCGTGCTGGCCTTGCCCCTGTGTTTTGTCGCGCGCAGCGACGTGCTGTGGACGCCATGGATGCTGGTACTGTCGACGGCCGTCACGCTGTGGATGCAGGCCCATGTGCGCCATAGCTGGCGCATCGATTCGTCCGACCTGAGCATTTTCCTCAGCGGCTGGCTGGCCGTGCTGCTTGCCTGTGCGTTTGTCTCCCCCCTGCTGGCGCGCTGGACGGGCGCGAGCAGCTGGGCCCTGCGCCTGGGCCTGGTGCTGGCCACCATCCTCATCACGGGCACGGCCGTCAGCGCCCTGTTCGGCAATGAGATCGAGTCGCCGTACTGGGCCGGACTGGGCTTGCTGCTCGTCGCCGGCGTCCTGCTGGCCACGGGCCGGTTCTTTGACGTGTTCGGCCTGAGCGCCGTGGCGCTCGGTATCAACACCTTGCTGGTGGGAGGGCTGACGCACGTGCTGTTCAACGGGCATGGCGATGGCGTCGGCGCGCTGACCGTGCTGGGCTTGCTGGCCGCCGTGCTGCTGGCGCTGACCGTGCAAGGCATACTGTGGCGCACGCGCCGGGAGGCGGCATGAGCAATATCAATACTCAACGAACCGATGCGCTCGCCACCCTGATCGACGACGCCACGCGCGCGGGCCTGCTGCCGCCCAACGCCACCCGTCCCGTGCAGGATGTTCGGCCGTGGCCGCTGGTGCTGATGACGGCCTTCGGCGCCTGGCTGGCCGCCATTCCCCTGATGATTGCGCTGGGCGTGGGGCTGGAAAGCGTCGTGCGCCACGGTCCCGGCGCGTATGTCGTGGCCGCCATCGTGCTGGTCGTGGCTGTGCTGCTGATCCGCACGCGCGGCGTGGCGCTGTTTGTCGAGCAACTGGCAGTGCCCTGCCTGCTCGTGGGCGGCGGCTTGCTCGGTTATGCCCTGTACCGCGACTATTCCACGCAGACGGCGTCGCTGCTGCTGTGCCTGGCGTGCCTGGTGGTGGCCGCCGCCTTGCCGCGCGACTGGCTGCGCGTGCTGCTGGGACTGGTCGCCTGCGGCTTGCTGGGGCTGGGCATCGTCGATAGCACGCGTGACTGGATTTTCGAAAACGATCCCACGGAACTGTATTTCGCCTGGATGCTGGCCTTGGCCTTCTGGCTGGCCGCACACTGGCTGCAGAAACAAGCGTTCAATGACGGCCGCGGCGCGCCCGTCGCCGCCTTCCTGGAATCGCTGTCGACGGGGTGGGTCCTGGCGATCCTGCTGGGGCTGGTCTTCTGGTCCGGCATGACCTTCATGCTGGGCGGCGCGTTGGGCGGTGGCTTTGCCGGCGAAGTGGCGCGCGAAGTGACCCGGCACCAGGGTATTGCCTGGTATGCGCAGGCCTTGAATGGCGTGTCGCTCGTGCTGGCCGCAGCCGCTGCTGCCTGGACGGGGTGGCGCTGGCCCGCGCTGCGCCAGTTGCCCGCCATCGGTGTGGCGCTGGTGCTGATCGTGCTGGCGTGGTTCATGCCGGCACTGGGTCCGGTGCTGCTGATCCTTGCGTATTGCGTGACGAGCGGGCGTTCGCGCGTGGCCGTGGCGGCCGCGCTGGCGGCGGCGTGGATCATCGGCAGCTTTTATTACCAACTGGCGTGGCCGCTGGCCAGCAAGGCGGCGCTGCTGGCGATCGCGGGCGCCGTGCTGTGCGCGCTGTCTTGGCTGGCCACGCGCGGCGCCGTGCTGCACCTGGTGGAAAACAAACCGGCGGACGTGGCGCTTGAGCGCCGCGCCGCGCGCCTGGGCGTGCTGGGCGGGTTGCTGCTGGTGTTGTTGGTCGCCAATGGCGGCATCTGGCAAAAAGAGCAGCTGATTGCCAAGGGGGAAGCAATCTTCGTGGCGCTGGAACCCGTCGATCCCCGCTCGCTGATGCAGGGCGACTACATGCGCCTCAATTTCGTCAATCTGGGCGTGCTGAGCACCCTGGCCAGCGTGGAGCGGGCGCCCGGCCGGCCCTTCGTCGTGGCCCGGCGCGATGCGCGCGGCGTGGCGGAACTGTTGCGCCCGTACACCAAAGAGGCGCTGGCGCCCGGCGAATTCCTGCTCGAGCTGACGCCGAAGGATGGGAATTGGGTGCTGGTCAGCGATGCCTGGTTCTTCAAGGAAGGCGAGGCGGCGCGCTGGGAAAAGGCACGCTATGGCGAGTTCCGCGTGCTGCCCGATGGCCGCGCCTTGCTGGTGGGCATGCGCGGGGAAGATTTACAGGCGCTGTAGCCGCTTGATTGAACAAACCCAATGGCAGAATCCGGAGTCGTAACCTGAGGGTACGACCCCAGCCTTTGCTCTTGGGGTGGCCGCATCCTGTAAAATTGCCCGATGGATAATATTACGCATTCGGTCATCGGCCTCGGGGTCGGCGAACTGGTACACCGCAGCCTGCCGCCCGAGCCGCAAGCCCCCGCACAGCGCACCCGGCGTGCGCTGTTTCTCTTTACAGCATGGTTTGCCAGCAACGCGCCCGATCTCGACCTGGTGCTGACCCGGCTGCTGCCGCGCCCGTTTGGCTACATGCTGCACCACCGTGGCCATACGCATACCTTGCTGCTGGCCTTGCCCCAGGCGCTGATCTTGCTGGCCCTGCTGTGGCTGCTATGGCCGGGCGCGCGCCGTCTGCTGAAGGAAAGCGTGCCCGCCCGCATCGGCCTGGCAGCTTGTCTGCTGCTGGGATTCTGCTTGCACATGAGCATGGATTTCCTCAATTCCTATGGCTTGCACCCGTTCTATCCGTTTGACAGCCGCTGGCTGTATGGCGACATGGTCTTCATTGTCGAACCGATGTTCTGGGTGCTGCTGGGCGTGCCCGTGATCATGTCCTTGCGCTACGGCATCGTCAAAAGCGTGCTGCTGGCGGGGCTGGCGGCGGCCCTGTGTTTCTTTACCTATAAAACCTATCTGGCGCCCGCCTCGCTGGCCGTGCTGCTGGGGCTGGGCGTGATCCTGGCCGTGCTGCAGGGACGGGCCGGCGAACGGGGACGCGGTCCATTGCTGCTGGCTTTCGCGCTGGCCGCCACCTTCATCGGTACGCAGGGCGTGGCGTCGGCCCTCGGCCGTACGCGCATCGAGGCGGCCGTGCAGCGGCTCGATCCCGGCACGCGCGTGTGGGACGTGTCGATGACGGCCTTCCCCAGCAATCCGCTGTGCTGGATCTATGTCTCGCTCGACAGCAAGACGGACGTGTACACCCTGCGGCGCGGCACCCTGAGCCTGCTGCCCGCATCGCTGGCGCCCGCCGCCTGCCCGGCCGGGCTGGCCGAGACGGGCAAGAAGGAGCAGCAACTGGCGCCCGGCATCGCCGTGTCCGCCCGGGCGGCGGGCAGCCTGGCCGCCTTGCGCGCCTTGCAGGAAGACAATTGCTATGTGGACGCCTGGTTCCGCTTTGCGCGCATGCCCAGATTGAATGCCGACAAGCTGACGGACGTGCGTTTCAATCCTGGCATGCAGCCCAATTTCACCACGGTCGAATTGCAACAGTTCCGCAGCCGGCCATGCCCCGCCTACGTGCCGGGCTGGGACCGTCCCCGCGCGGACATGCTGGCGCCGCCGAAATAGAGAACGGCTGTGTTGCTTTTAGGCAAAAAATATCGCGGGTGCGCCTGTTTTGCCACGACCCAGCATGCAATAATTGCCAATTCGGCATGGATATCATTAAGTTAGGATTATTTTGGAAGAGCAGCACGCCTTACCGTATTTGCGAGAAACCCTGCTGTTTCTCGCCCTGGCCGGGATTTTTATCCCGCTATTGCAACGCCTGAAGGTCAACCAGGTGCTGGGCTTCCTGGCCGTGGGCGCCCTGTTCGGCCCGTTCGGCTTCGGCCTGTGGGCCGGCGATTTTACGTGGCTGACGTATTTCTCGTTCGTGCGGGCCGAGCAGGTGAGCGGCCTGGCCGAGCTGGGCGTGATGTTCTTGATGTTCATGATCGGCCTGGAGCTGTCGACGGAACGGCTGTGGGCGCTGCGGCGCTGGGTGTTCGGCGCGGGCGTGGGGCAGGTGGCCGTCAGCGCTTGCCTGATCGGCGGCGTGGCCTACTACTTTGGCCTGTCGCTGGAAGCGTCCATCGTGCTGGGCCTGGTGCTGTCGCTGTCGTCGACGGCCGTCGTGATGCAGTTGCTGACCGATCAGCGTTCTTTGCAGACGCCGGCCGGCCAGGCGGGCTTTTCCATTCTGATGTTCCAGGATTTGATGGTGGTGCCGCTGTTCATCCTGATCGACGTGTTCGCCAGCGGGCGCAGCGACGACCTGGCCTACCTGCTCAGCTTTGCGGCCGTGAAATCGGCGGGCGCCATCCTGCTCATCTATCTGCTGGGACGCCGCGTGATCCGCCCGCTGTTCCAGTTCTTTGTCAAGAAGCACCAGCCCGACGTGTTCATGGCCCTGACCTTGCTCAGTACCCTGGGCATCGCCGGCCTGACGTATCTGGCGGGCCTGTCGATGGCGCTGGGCGCCTTGCTGGCCGGCCTGCTGCTGGCGGAAACGGAATTTCGCCACGAAGTGGAAGTGACGATCGAGCCCTTCAAGGGCTTGCTGATGGGACTGTTCTTCATGTCTGTGGGCATGCAGATCGACGTACGCGAAATCCTCAAGTCGCCCGTGCTGATTCCCTTGGCCGTGCTGAGCCTGTTTGCGCTGAAGACCCTCGTCATCAGCGTGATTTTCCGCATCGGCGGCTTTCACTGGGGGCGCGCCGTGGAAACGGGCGTGCTGCTGGGTCAGGGCGGCGAATTCGCCTTCATCGTCGTCGCGTATGCGCTCGGCACCAAGCTGATCGGCCCTCAGGTGGCGCAGTTCGTCATGCTGGTGGTGGGCCTGAGCCTGTTTGCCACGCCGGCCTTGGCCAAGGCGGCGCGCGCGTTCGGCAACTGGTGGGAACAGCGCCACCACCATCAGCTGGCCGACCTGGCGCATGGCGCGCTGCCGCCGCAGGGCAGCACCGTCATCATTGCCGGTTTCGGCCGGGTGGGGCAGTTGCTGGCCAAGGTGCTGACGGAGCAGGATATCGCGTATGTGGCGATTGAAAACGATGCGCGCCTGGTGACGACCCTGCATCCGCGCGGTTTCCCCGTGTATTTCGGCGATGCGTCGCGCGCGGAACTGTTGCAAAAGGTGAATGCGGACCGGGCTGCCGCCGTCGTGCTGACGATGGACCATGCGGCCTCCGTGCTGCATGCCGTGAAATCGATCCGCCGCGAATATCCGCAGCTGCCCGTGTATGCGCGGGCCCGTGACGAGGCGCATGCCGTGGCCCTGATACTGGCGGGCGCCACCCTGGTCGTGCCCGAGGCGCTGGAGTCGGCGCTGCAGCTGACGGCCACGGTATTGCACGAGGTGGGCCTGTCGGAAGCGCGCACGACGGACATCGTGCAAGCCGAGCGCGACCGGCGCAATGCCGTGCTGCTGGCGAAAAAGCTATCGTAGTGCTGCCGTAGCGCAACAGTGCGTGTCGCCGTGCTTTGTCAATTATCTATACAATAATAGTATATGAGCACATCAACCACATGAAAGCCGCGACGAAGAGCGGAGCGGCGCCCCTGACGCCGCAGCAGCTGGCGGCGCAGGAAACGCAGCAAAAATTTGGCAAGCCCGAGCGGGGCTGGCGCGAGAAGGTGTACACCGTTATCTTCGAGGCGGAAACGCGCACGGGCCGCGCCTTCGATTTGCTGCTGATCGCCGCCATCCTGATCAGCGTGACGGTGGTCGTGCTCAGCAGTGTCGCCTCCGTGGCGCAGCGCTATGGCACCTGGCTGACGGCGCTCGAATGGTTTTTCACGATTTTATTCACCATCGAATACTTCGCCCGCCTGGCGTGCCTGCAGCATCCGGTGCGCTACGCCAAGAGTTTCTTCGGCGTTATCGACTTGCTGGCCATCGTGCCAACCTACATCGGCTTGCTGTTGCCGGGCGCGCACGTGCTGATCGACGTGCGCATTTTGCGCCTGCTGCGCATGTTCCGTATCCTCAAGCTCACGTCGTATGTGCATGAATACACGGTGCTGGGGCGGGCCTTGCTGGCCAGCCGGCGCAAGATCCTCATTTTCCTGTCATTCGTCATGATGGTGGTCTTTCTGCTGGGCACGGTGATGTACGTCGTGGAAGGGCCGGAAAACGGTTTCAGCAGTATCCCCACGTCGATATACTGGGCCATCAGCACCATGACCACGGTCGGTTTCGGCGATATCACGCCGAAGACCGACATCGGGCGCACCATCGCCTCGCTGATGATGTTGCTGGGTTGGGGCATCCTGGCAGTGCCTACCGGCATTATCAGCGCCGAGATGACGGTACAGCGCAGCTCCAAGCTGGTCACCACGCGTACCTGCCCCACATGCCTGAAAGAAGGGCTCGACGACGATGCCAATTTCTGCAAGAACTGCGGAGTCGCATTGCCGCCGCTGGCCCGCGATTAGCGCCTGAACCCTTCATCCACCGTTTTTACTTTACTTTTTTAAGGCCAACATGATTCCAGTTCGCCTGATCGCGACGGGCAAGGCCGTGCCGTCGCACAGCGTTACCTCCGCCAGCCTGGACCTGAAACTGGGTCATCCGGCCGGCTACACCTTGCGCAAGAGCGGCGTGCTGTCGCGCTTTGTCGCCGCGCCCGATGAGTCGCAAAGCCAGCTGGGCGCCGCCGCTCTGCTCGATGCGCTGAAGAATGCCAGCCTGCGTCCGGCCGACATCGATCTTCTGATCTGCGCCTGCGGCGTGCCCGAGCAGGCGTTGCCGAATACGGCCTGCTTCGTGGCCGAACATGCGGGTTTGCCGCCAGGCACGCAAAGCTTCGACGTCAACGCCAGCTGCCTCAGTTTCATGGCCGCCTTCCGCGTGGCCGCGTCGATGCTGGCCGGCGGCGCCTATCGGCGTATCGCCATCGTTTCGTCCGACCTCGCGTCGCGCGGGGTCGACTGGAGCGAGCCGGAAGCGTCGATGATCTTTGGCGACGGCGCCGCCGCCGTCATCGTCGAGCGGGGCGACGGCAGCGCGGGCATCCGCGCCTACAAGATGGGCACGTATCCGGAAGGGCGGCGCTACTGCGAAATCCGCGGCGGCGGCACCGAGCGCAACCCGCGCAACGGCTGCGAACCGGGCGACTACCTGTTCCGCATGGATGGCAAGGCCGTGTTTCGCCTGGCCGTCAAGGTGATGCCGGATTTCCTGGCGGAATTGATGCAGGAGTCGGGCGCGGGACTGGACAAGGTCGACGTGGTCGTGCCGCACCAGGCCAGCCCGCTGGGCCTCGCGCATGCGGCGCGCATCCTCGACGTTCCCGATGCTAAAATCATCAAGATCTTTGAAACGCATGGCAACCAGGTGGCCGCGTCCTTGCCCACCGCCCTGCACGAGGCGGTGATGACGGGGCGCGCCGTGGCAGGCCAGCGTTTGCTGATGATGGGCACGGCCGCTGGCCTGACCATCGGCGGCATGATACTTGACCTGTGAAGGTGGGGCGATGAGGCGGATACTGGTCACGGGAGCGACGGGCGGGCTGGGACGCAATGCCGTGCGCACCCTGCTGGCGCAGGGCGTGGAAGTGCGTGCCACGGGCCGCAACGCCGCCGTGGGCCGCGAACTCGAACGCATGGGCGCGCAATTCGTCGCGCTCGACCTGGCGCAGGCCACGCCGCGCCAGGTCGACGAACTCGTGCGCGGCATGGACACCGTCTGGCACTGCGCCGCGCTGTCGTCGCCCTGGGGCGCGGAACGCGACTTCATCGCCGCCAATGTCACGGCCACGGCCCAGCTGCTGCGCGCGGCCGCCAGCCTGCACGTGGCGCGCTTCGTGCACATCTCCACCCCGGCCATCTATTTCGACTACCGCAACCGCTACGAGGTGCCGGAATCCTTCCGCCCCGACGCCTTCGTCAACGCCTACGCGCGCAGCAAGGCGATGGCGGAAAAATTGGTGCAGGAGTGCGTCGACCGCCAGCGCGGCATGACGTGCGTGATCCTGCGACCACGCGCCATCTTCGGCCCGCACGACCAGGTCCTGATTCCGCGCCTGGCGAGGGTGCTGCAGGAGCGCGGCGGCAAGCTGCCGTTGCCCAATGGCGGCGCGGCCACCATCGACGTCACCTATGTGGACAACGTCGTGCATGCGATGTGGCTGGCCACCGTGCACAAGACCATCGCTTCGGGCGCCGCCTTCAACATCACGAATGGCGAACCGGCGCGCTTGTGCGACATCTTGCGCACCCTGTTCTGCGACCATCTGCAGCAGCCGTTCGAGATCGTCAGCGTGCCTTACCGCGTGCTGGCGGCGGTCGCGCGCCTGATGCAGTTCGCCTCGCGTTTTACGCGCCGCGAGCCATCGCTGACGCCCTACAGCATCGGCGCGCTCAGTTTCGACATGACGCTCGATAACGCCAAGGCGCGCAAGGTGCTCGGCTACCGTCCCATCGTCAGCCTGCAGGACGGCATTGCCCGCACTGCGCAGTGGATGCGCCAGGAAGCGGCGGCGCACAAGGTGGGCAAGGAGCGCAATGGCTAGGATCACCGCGTTTCGCGTCGGCCATTGCACCCATCCTTCGTGCATGGTCCTGAAAGGCAGCGGGCTGGCCAGCCGCTGCTTCCCGTCGCGCGCCTACCTGATCGAAACGCGCGCGGGCCTGTACCTGTGGGACACCGGCTACGCCGAGCACTTCCGCGCGGCCACGTCGAAAGGTGTGTACCGCATGTATGCGTGGGTGACGCCGATTTTCTTCGACGAGAACGAGTCGCTGCAGGGCCAGCTGTGCGCGCATGGCGTCTCGCCCGGCGACATCCACACCCTGCTGCTGTCGCACTTTCACGCCGACCATATCGCCGGCATGCGCGACTTTCCCGGCGCGCGGCTGATGGCGTCCAAGACGGGTTGGGACGCCGTGCGCGGCCTGTCCGGCGTGGCCGCCGTGCGCCAGGCCTTCGTGCCCGAGCTGCTGCCGAACGATATCGCCGACCGCCTCGCCTTTGTGGAAAGCGTGCCCGAAACGGCCTTGCCGGCGGCCCTGCTGCCATTCACGCACGGGCGCGACGTCAGCGGCACGGGCGAGATCTACATCGTCGACTTGCCCGGCCACGCCATCGGCCATCTGGGCGCCTTCGTGCTGCAGGACGGCGGCTGGACCCTGCTGGCGTCGGACGCGGCCTGGGTGCCGGAAAGCTTCCAGCAACTGCGCGGCCCCTCGGAACTGTCGTTCATCATCCAGCACAAGCGCGCGCCGTACTACGCCACCCTGAACCGGCTGCACCAGTTGCACCAGTCGGGCAATGCGCAGATCCGCATCACGCACGAAGATACGGTCGACTACATTGCCGTGGCGGGCCGCCCGTGAAGCGTATCGTCTGGCTGTTGCTGTCGTACTGGCGCACGCGCCGCTTGCGCTTTGCGGATCGCACGCAGTTGGCCGTCTACCAGCAGCGGCAACTGGCCCGTTTTATCGACACGCTGTGTGCGCGCAGCCGCTACTTTGCCCCATACCGCAACTTGCCGCTGGCGCAGTGGCCGACGATGAACAAGGCGCTGATGCTCGAGCATTTCGATGCCATGAACACGCAAGGGGTGACGCTGGCGCAGGCGATGGACGCGGCCATGGCGGCCGAGCATAGCCGCGACTTCACGCCGGCCGTGGGCGACATCACGGTCGGCCTGTCGTCGGGCACCTCGTCGCGGCGCGCCGTGTTTACCGTCAGCCCCCGCGAAAAGGCGCAATGGGCGGGCGTGATGCTGGCCAAGGCGTTGCCCGACGGCCTGTTTTCCGGCGAAAGAGTCGCGCTGTTCCTGCGCGCGAACAGCAATCTGTACACGGCCGTGCGTTCGCCGTGGCTGACCTTTGCGTTTTACGATCTGTTCGAACCGTTCGACGCACTGTGCGCGCGGCTGGCGCAATACCGGCCATCCGTCATTGTCGCGCCGGCCCAGGTGCTGCGCCAGCTGGCCCTGCGCGTCATCGACGGCAGCCTCGCGCTGGCGCCGAAAAAAGTCATCTCCGTAGCCGAAGTGCTGGAAGCGCAGGACCGCTCGCTGATCGTGCAGGCGTTTGGCGCCGTGCATGAAATCTACCAGGCCACCGAGGGTTTCCTTGCCAGCAGCTGCGAGCACGGCGTGCTGCACCTGAACGAAGAATACGTGCACATCGAGCCGCAGTGGCTCGATGCGGAACAACGGCGCTTCGTACCCGTGATTACGGACTTTACGCGCATCACGCAGCCCATCGTGCGCTACCGCCTGGACGATATCCTGATCGCGCGCGCCGCGCCATGCCCGTGCGGCCGCGCCACGCGCGCCATCGATGGCATCGAAGGGCGCTGCGACGATATGTTGTTCTTGCCATCCTTGCCATCTGTGCAAGGCGGCTCACCGGTCGCCGTGTTTGCCGACGTGCTGACGCGCGCGTTTGCGCAAGCCTTGCCGGCCGATGCCGATTACCGCCTGGTGCAAACGGGCGAAGCTGCCCTGCAGCTGCATGCGGCGCTGGACGATGCGGGCCTGGCCGCCCTGCGCACGCACCTGGCAACGGTGCTGCAGGGCCTGGGCGTGGCTGTCGATAGCCTGGCCTGGACGGCGAGCAGCGAACTGCCTCCCTTTGACCCCACCATGAAACGGCGCCGCATCCGGCGCCTTGCCACCGCATGAAATCTGTAGACACCATGACGCTGTATTCCCGCCTGCTGCACTTGCTGGCTGGCTGGGGCAGCGTCGGCCTCGTGTATTTTTCCAGCGATTTGCTGCAAGGGCAGGGGGTACTGCTGCCCGAAACGGCCATCGACCGCGCCATCCCCTACAGCGACTCTGCCATCTGGCTGTACCTGTCCTTCTTCATCCTGATCCCGTACGCCTACCTGGCTGCCGATGCGGCCCGCGTGCGCTGGCTGGCGCGCGCCATGGCGCTTTCCGCCGTCCTGTGCGGCGTGGTCTTCCTGCTGTATCCGACCACGCTCGCCTACCCGCCCGTGGGCGAGGGCAACGCGTGGAGCACGCAGGCGCTGCGCATGCTGCAGGCGGCGGATTCCACGCAAAACTGCCTGCCGTCGCTGCACGGCGCCCTGACCCTGCTGTGCGCGTGGGCCCTGTGCGACAAACGCCACCTGGTTCGTTCCGCGCTGGCCCTGGTGCTGGGCGTGGCTATCTGCTACGCCATCATCGCGCTGCGCCGGCACGTGAGCATCGACCTGGCCGCCGGCCTGTTTGTCGGCATCGCTGGCGGCATGCTGGCGAAAATGCAGGTATCCTTGGCTGCCCGCCGCGCCGTTTCCATCAAAACCGCACCATGATGAATCCATTTGCCCTGTCGTTCCTGATCATGCTGGCCTTCGTGCTGGCCGAACTGCTGATACTCAAATGGGTACGCAAGACGCCCGTGCCGTGGAAGGACGTGATCTTCAACCTCAATTCCGGCCACATCCTGATGTGGGTGTTCCGCGGCGTGGAAGTGGCGGCCTTCGCCCTGCTGCTGCGCCATGCGAACCTGCACATCGTCGACCAGTGGCCCGTGGTGGCGCAATGGATATTCGCTTTTTTTGCCTGGGACCTGTGCTTTTACTGGATGCACCGGCTGCACCACAAGATTCCTTTGCTGTGGGCCGTGCACGTGGTGCACCACCAGGGCGAGCATTTCAACCTGTCGCTGGGCGTGCGCAATTCCTGGTATTCGTCGCTGACGAATTTCCCCTTCATCGCCATCCTGGCCGTGCTGGGCGTGCCGCTGGAAATCTTCCTTGTCGTCTCGTCGCTGCATTACACGGTGCAGTTCTATAACCACAATGCGCTGGTGAACAAGTCCGGCATCCTCGATCGTTTCATGGTCACGCCCTCGCACCACCGCGTGCATCACGGCACCGATAAACGCTACATCAACCGCAATTTCGGCGGCACCCTGCTGCTGTGGGACAGGCTGTTCGGCAGCTTCCAGCCCGAACTCGAGGGCGTGGAAATGCGCTATGGCGTGAAGGGCATGACACCCACGCACAACCCGCTGCTGGCCAGCAACGGCAAACTATTTACATGGCTGCGTGCGCGTTTCCCCCACTGGCAGTCGCGCGGCACCTTCCACGTGCCCGAGCTGTTCATCGGCACCGGCGGCGTGATTCTGTTCGGTCTCGTGATCTATTACGTCAACCATGAAGCGGTGCTGGCTGGCGCGCAGCAGGCGATTCTGTTCGCGCTGATCTTCGGCGGCACCCTGGCGCTGGGCGGTCTGTCGGATGCGCGCCGCTGGGGCGCCATCGCCTGGGTTGCCATCGCGCTGGCCATGCCGGCCCTGTATATGGGCTGGTATGGCGTGCGCGACGTGTGGGGCATGGTCTTCCTGGCCGCGCTGCTGGCGCATGGCCTCGATGGCGCGCGCCGCCTGTGGTGGCCGGCGGCAGCGGGGACGCGCGCGTGACGCAGCCTGTGCCTTCGCTGCCGCCGCTGCGCTTTCAGCCCGCCCGCGATTCGGCCTTCCGCCGCGAATTGCGCGCCCGCGCCGACGCTTACCTGACGGATGAAGGAACGCACCGCTTCGGCGACTGGCGTCTGCATGCGAAAACCGTGTTCCTGGCCGCGCTGACGGTGGGGCTGTATGCGCTGGCGCTGAATGCTGGCAGCACCTGGCCGTTTGTCGCCAGCTATGTCGCTTGCCTGGTCGCGGCCATGGCGCTGGCCATGAATACCCTGCATGACGCGGCCCACAGCGCCGTCTTCCGCCGGGGATTCCTGAACCGCGTGCTGATACGCCTGGTGGGCTTGCCCGTGGGCGTGGACACGGATTTCTGGACCATCCGCCACGTGCACTTCCATCACACGTATGCGAACGTGGAAGGCTATGACCTCGATACGGAGCCGAACCCCTTCCTGCGCCAGACGCCGTTTCAACGCTGGTCGCCCCAGTACCGCTATCAATACCTGTACTGGCCCGTGGTGGCGGCCCTGTCGCTGCCGTACCTGAACTGGTATGGCGACTGGCTGGACCGCTTCGGCAAGACGCCCGTGGCCGCGCACAGCCGCTTGCAGGGCTGGCGCGGCTGGCTGTCGTTCCTCGGCTGGAAGCTGGGCCACGTGGCGCTGGTGCTGGCGCTGCCCATGTGGGTGCTGCAGCAGCACGGCATAGCCTGGAACGTGGTGCTGGGCGCGTATTTCCTGGGCCAGATGATCGCCTCGTGCGCGCTGGTGGCGCTGATCCTCGGCACGCACTGGGCCGAAGTGGAATTTTTCCAGCCGGGCGCGGACGGCACCTTGCCGCACGACTGGTACCAGCACACGTTTTATACGGCCTGCGACTGGACGCCGAAACCGCGCGCGCTGCGCTGGCTAGGCTATTGGCTGGGCGGCTTGAACCTGCACCTCACGCACCACCTGTTCCCCACCTGGAATCACCGCCACTACCCGGCGCTGGCGCGCATCCTGGCCGAACTGGCGCCGCGCCATGGCCTCGTCTACCGCGAACTCGGTTACGGCCAGCTGCAAGAGTCGCAGCAGCAATTCCTGCGCGCCATGGGCCAGCCGCCCACTCGCACCTGACGAATCGTGCTTGACTCGGTTTCCGTTCCGTCTTACATTTCTGTAACGACAGAAATTAGAGAAAATCATGGAACTGAGTCCGACCACGCAGAAGTACATTTTGCACTGGGGCGAAATGGGCACGCGCTGGGGCGTCAACCGCACGGTGGCGCAAATCCACGCGCTGCTGTTCCTGGCGAATGAACCGCTGACGGCGGAAGACATCGCGGCCAGCCTGAACGTGGCCCGCTCGAACGTCAGCAACAGCCTGAAGGAATTGCAAAGCTGGGGCCTGGCGCGCAGTACGCACGTGATGGGGGACCGGCGCGACCACTTCGTCGCCCTGCAGGATGTGTGGGAAATCTTCCGCGTCATCATGGAGGAGCGCAAGCGGCGCGAGATCGATCCCACCCTGACGGTGCTGCGCGAATGCGCGATCGAGGGCGAGCACGATGCGGCCATTCCACCGGCCACGCTCGAGCGCATGGGCGAAGTGCTGGCCTTTCTGGAAATGCTCAGCAGCACCTACAGCGATTACAAGAATTTGCCGCCGGCGACCCTGCAGCGCATGCTGTCGATGGGCGGCAAGGTGGCCAAGTTCCTCAGCCCGGAAGACAAACCTGGCAAGCGCGCAAAATCATGAACGGCCCTTCGGAAGGAGAACTGTTCAAGAAGGTGATGGGCGCGCAATGGCTGACCCTGCACCCCGATATCCGCCGCCGCTTCGAGAAAAATCCCGCGCCGGGCCAGCCCCTGTATTACCGGGGTGAGCTCAGTGAACTCACCAGCTCGCGCCTGGGAAAATTCCTCGGCTGGCTGACGCGCCCCTTCATTGACGGCGCCCTGATCCCGCATGACGATCACGATTTCCCCGTCGATATCGAAGTCTATTCGCGCCCCGGCTGCCCCTTCATCTTCAAGCAGCGCACCTACCGCCTGCACGGGCGCGCGCCGATCCGCTTTACCTCCTATATGGCGGAAAGCGCGAAGGGCGAAGTGCTCGAATACGTGGGCATGGGCCTGGGCATGAAGCTGGTGCTGCACGTGGAAGACGGCAATCTCCACTTTACCAGCGACGGCTATTTTTGGGATCTTTTCGGCTGGCGCCTGCCGCTGCCCGGCGTGCTCACGCCCGGAAAAACCTTTCTGTGCCACCGCAATGAAACGCCGCAGCAGTTCAACATCCGCATCGAGATTCGCCACGCGCTGTTCGGCACCACGTTCACGCAGGCGGGCGTGTTCCGCGAATCGGCCGCACCGGAAATGAAGGAGACACCATGAATACGCATCTGCTGGCCCTGCAACTGATGGCGGCGCAAGGCTGCCTGGGCGCCTTCGACACCATCTACCACCATGAAATTACGGAGGCGCTGCCGCAAAAGGCATCGGCGCGCCTGGAGCTGACGATCCACGCGACGCGCGCCCTGATCTACGGCCTGCTGTTCGTGGGCCTGGCGGCCTGGGAGTGGCATGGCGCCTGGGCCTGGGTGCTGGTGATCGTCTTTGGCGTGGAAATCGTGCTGACCCTGTGGGACTTCGTCGTCGAGGACCGGACGCGCCTCTTGCCCGCCACGGAGCGGGTTACGCACACGGTGCTGGCGATTAACGCGGGCGCTTTCATCGCCCTGCTGGCCCTGAACAGCAGCGAATGGGCGACCTTGCCGACGGCCCTCGTGTGGCAGCCGTATGGCTGGCTCAGCGTCTTCCTCGCCCTGTGCGGCGTGGGCGTGGGCTTGTCCGGCCTGCGCGACGCGTATGCCGTTTGGCAGCTGGGACGGCGCAAGGTGCAAGAGACGGCAGAGCAAGAGGAGCCCCTGCGCTTTGCCAGCACGTCACAATCCGTGCTGGTGACGGGCGCCACGGGTTTCATCGGCCAGCAGCTGGTTGCCGCCTTGCTGGCCGACGGCCATGCCGTGACGGTGCTGACGCGCCAGCCGAAGCAGGCCGCGTGGACCTTTGATGGCCAGGTGCGCTGTATCCAGTCGTTCGACGAATTGGGGGATGCGCAGCGTATCGACATGGTCGTCAACCTGGCCGGCGCGCGCATCGTCGGGCGGCGCTGGACGGATGCACGCAAGGCCGCCTTGCGCCGCAGCCGCGTCGCGCTGACGCAGGCACTGGTGGCGTGGATCGCCCGCGCGCAGCACAAGCCGCGGGTGCTGCTGTCGGCGTCGGCCATCGGCTACTACGGCGTGCAGCCGCAGGGCGACGACACGGAATTGACGGAGGAGAGCACACCGCAAGCCATCTTCATGTCGCAGCTGTGCCAGGAGTGGGAAGCGGCCGCGCGCCAGGCGGAGAAATTTGGCGTGCAGGTGGGCTGCATGCGCTTTGGCCTCGTCTTTGGCCACCAGGGTTCGCTGCCGCAGATGCTCTTGCCGGTCCGCTTTGGCGTGGGCGGCCCGCTGGGCAGCGGCAGGCAATGGGTCACGTGGGTGCATGTGCGCGACGTGATCCTCGGCATCGCCCATCTGGCGCGCCGCAGCGAAGAGCAGGCAGTCAGTGGCGCATACAACTTCTGCGCGCCGGAAGCCATAGCGCAGCGCCGCTTCGCCCAGGTGGCGGGCGCCGTGCTGCACCGCCCCAGCTTCATGCCCACGCCGGCCTTCGTCATGCAAGCCTTGCTGGGCGAGCAGGCCGATTTGCTGGTCGAAGGCCAAAGGGTCGCGCCGCGCCGCTTGCTGGCCGACGGCTTTGTCTTCCGTCATCCGCAGCTGGAAGGGGCGCTGCGCAGCCTGTAGCCTGGCGTAGAATGGGGTATCGGAGGAACCGAACCATGCCCCGCTTCAGCCATACGATAGACAGCCATACCTATGCGTTCGCCAGCCTGAAGGAGTTGCTGGCCAAGGCCACGCCGCTGCGTTCGGGCGACGTGCTGGCCGGTGTGGCGGCCGTCAGCGCGCGCGAGCGGGTGGCGGCGCAGCTGGCGCTGGCGGACGTGCCGCTGCCGCTCTTCCTCAGCGAGGCGCTGGTGCCGTATGAAGACGATGAAGTCACGCGCCTGATCATCGATAGTCATGACCGGTCCGCCTTTGCCTCCATTGCGCACCTGTGCGTGGGCGACTTTCGCGACTGGCTGCTCGATGACGCGACGGATACGCAAACGCTGTCGCAAGTGGCCGCCGGCATCACACCGGAAATGGCGGCCGCCGTCTCAAAAATCATGCGCTTGCAGGACCTGGTGCTGGTGGCCCGCAAGTGCCGGGTCGTCACGGCCTTTCGCAATACCCTGGGCCTGGAAAACCGTTTGTCCACGCGGCTGCAGCCGAACCACCCGACGGACGACGCCACAGGCATTGCCGCCTCCGTCGTCGATGGCCTGCTGCTGGGCAGCGGCGACGCCGTGATCGGCATCAATCCGGCCACCGACAATGTGGCACAGGTGGTCTCGCTGCTGCACCTGCTCGACGCCGTCATCGACCAGTACCGGATTCCCACGCAGTCATGCGTGCTCACGCACATCACCAATACCATCGAGGCGATACGCCGCGGCGCGCCCGTCGACCTCGTGTTCCAGTCGGTGGCGGGTACGCAGGCGGCCAACCGCAGCTTCGGCATCGACCTGGCGCTGCTGGCCGAGGGGCGGGCGGCGGCCCTGTCGCTGGGGCGCGGCACGGTGGGCAACAACGCCATGTATTTCGAAACGGGGCAGGGCAGCGCGCTGTCGGCCGGCGCCCACCACGGCATGGACCAGCAGACGTGCGAGGCACGCGCGTATGCGGTGGCGCGCGCGTATCAGCCGCTGCTGGTCAATTCCGTCGTCGGCTTCATCGGCCCCGAATATCTGTACGACGGCAAGCAGATCATGCGCGCGGGGCTGGAAGACCATTTCTGCGCCAAGCTGCTTGGTCTGCCCATGGGCTGCGACGTGTGCTACACCAACCATGCGGAAGCGGACCAGGACGACATGGATGCCTTGCTGACCATGCTGGGCGTGGCCGGCTGCAACTTCATCATGGGCGTGCCGGGCGCGGACGACATCATGCTCGGCTACCAGAGCACCTCGTTCCACGACGCCCTGTATGCGCGCCGAGTGCTGGGCTTGCGCCCTGCGCCGGAATTCGAAGCCTGGCTGGCGCGCATGCGGATCACGGATGTGCAGGGCCGCTTGAGCGAAGCGCTGGCGCCGGCTTTCCAGGCGGCCCTGCTGCGCCTGGACGACTAGGAGGGCGCATGGACGAAACCAACCCTTGGCAGGCCCTGCGCGCGCATACGGCGGCGCGCATCGCGCTCGGGCGCCGTGGCGTCAGCGTGCCGACCAAGGCGCAGTTGGCGTTCCAGCTGGCCCACGCGCAGGCGCGCGACGCCGTGTATCTGGCGCTCGATGGCGAGGGCCTGGCGCGCGTCCTGGCCGCGCAGGGGCAAGACTGCGTGCAGCTGCACAGCGCGGCCGCCACGCGCGCCGACTATCTGCAACGGCCCGACCTGGGGCGCCGGCTCGACGAAGGCTCACGGGCGCGGCTGGCCACCGCTGCTACGGGAGTCGACCTGGCGCTGGTGGCGGCCGATGGCCTGTCGGCGCTGGCCGTGCAGCGCCACGCGGCACCGTTCCTGGCCGCCCTGCGCGAACGGCTGGCGCTGGAGGCGTGGACGCTGTCGCCGCTGCACATCGTTGCGCAGGGAAGGGTAGCTGTCGGCGACGAGGTGGGGGAATTATTGCAGGCGCGCGCCGTGCTGGTGCTGATCGGCGAGCGGCCCGGCTTGACTTCTCCGGACAGCCTGGGCCTGTACCTGACGTGGGCACCTGCAGTGGGCTTGCTGGACGAGCGCCGCAACTGCATTTCGAACGTGCGTCCCGAGGGGCTGGCGTATGCGCAGGCGGCATACCGGCTGCACTATTTGCTGTCGCAGGCGTTCAGCCGGCAGTTGTCGGGCGTGGCATTGAAGGATGAAACGGTGGAAGAGGGCGCGGCCCTGGCGGGGGCGCGCAACTTCCTGCTGGAATGATCAGACTTCGCGGATTTCGTCCAGCGGCCAGCGCGGGCGCACGTTGAACGAGTAATCGTGCTTGGCGGCGTCGGGGTTGATCTGCAGGCGCATGGCGCCGGCAAAGGCGATCATGGCGCCGTTGTCGGTACAGAATTCCAGCTCCGGGTAATACACTTTGAAGCGCTTCTTGGCGGCCGCTGCGTTGAGCGAGGCGCGCAACTGCGCGTTGGCGCCCACGCCGCCGGCGATCACCAGGCGTTTCAAACCCGTGTGCTTGAGGGCCGACACGCATTTGGCCGTCAGCACGTCGACGATGGCGTCGACGAAGCCGCGCGCGATGTTCGCCTTGTCCTGTTCGCAGATATTCGCGATGACTTTTTCTTCATGGTTTTTCACCACCGTCAGCACGGCCGTCTTCAGGCCGGAAAAGCTGAAATTGAAATCCTTCGAATGCAGCATGGGGCGTGGCAGTTTATACGCGAGCGGGTCGCCAAATTCCGCCAGGCGCGAAATGGCGGGGCCACCCGGATAACCGAGTCCCAGCAGCTTGGCCGACTTGTCGAACGCTTCGCCGGCAGCATCGTCCAGCGTTTCGCCCAGCATCGTGTACTGGCCCACGCCATCGACGCGCATCAGCTGCGTGTGGCCGCCCGACACCAGCAGGGCGATGAACGGGAATTCCGGCGGCTCGGATGCCAGCAAGGGCGACAGCAGATGGCCTTCCAGATGGTGAATGCCCAGCACCGGCTTGTTGATGGCCAGGCCCAGGCTGCAGGCAACGGAGGAGCCGACCAGCAGCGCGCCGGCCAGGCCTGGACCTTGCGTGTAGGCGATGGCGTCAATCTCGGGCAGGGTGATCCCGGCCTTGGTCAAGGTTTCTTCGAGCAGCGGGATGGCGCGGCGGATATGGTCGCGCGACGCCAGTTCCGGCACCACGCCGCCATATTGCTCGTGCATGGCGACTTGCGAATAGAGGGCGTGCGACAGCAGGCCGCGTTGCGTGTCGTACAAGGCCAGGCCGGTTTCGTCACAGGAGGATTCGACGCCAAGAACAATCATGAAGGTGTTAAATAGGGAGGAGTAATCCACCATTGTAAAGGAAAGCCGGGCAGTCCACCGTGCGGCAGGCGCACCATTTCGGCGGCAGTGTGCACTTGCGCAGTGCGGCGCGGTGCCATTTTTCCCTGGATTTTGGCCATTCCCCGCCTGTGCCGGCACTGGCACCGCTCTTGCTTATGCAAGCGTGTACCTTTCTCGAGGGAGCTAGCGATGCCAGAACAATGGAAAATGATTTGCCGCCTGAAGGACATGCCGCTGGCGGGCGCGCGCATGGTGCAGCGGGGGCTGGCGTGGCAGGATTTGCCGGGCGTGGCGCTGTTTCGCGCGGCTGACGATATGGTGTACGCGCTGCTCGACACAGTGCCTTGCCTGGGCGGCCCGCTCGCGCATGGGGTGCTGATGGAGAAAAACCTGATGGGGCCGAAGAGCAGCTGGATCATCGAGCTCGATTCGGGCCGCCTGGTGGCGCCCGTGCAGGGCATGGCGCGTATGTACGCCGTGCGCATCCTGGACGGACGCATCTACCTGGACTTGAAGGAGCTCAATGTCCCGGCCAGCAAGGCCGAGCAGGCGCTGGCCGGCTCGTTTGCGCTGCTGCCGCATGTGCAGATGGCGTGATATGTCTCGTGCTGGTGTCGGCTTGCGCGCTGTGCGCTAAGCCGACCTACGTCCGGTCGGGTAGGTCGGATTAGGCCCACAGGGCCGTAATCCGACAACATTGTTGGCCGTGTATTTACGCCGGGCGATTGACGAGATGCGCATGCGCATCGCGCAGCATGGTCGCCGTCGTGTCCCAGTCGATGCAGCCGTCGGTGACGGAGCAGCCGTAGGTCAGTTGCGACAGGTCTTGCGGGATCTTCTGGTTGCCGCCGACGATGTTCGATTCGATCATCACACCCACCAGCGAGCGGTTGCCCTGGCGGATCTGGTTGACCACGTCGGCCATCACCAGCGGTTGCAGTTCCGGCTTCTTGTAGCTGTTCGCGTGCGAGCAGTCGACCACCAGATTGGCCGGCAGCTTGGCCTTGGCCAGCGCCTGTTCGGCGATGGCGATCGACACGGAATCGTAGTTCGGACGGCCGTCGCCGCCGCGCAGCACCACGTGGCCATACGCGTTGCCGCGCGTGCGCACGATGGCGACGTTGCCTTCGCCATTGATGCCCAGGAAGGAGTGCGGGTGCGCCGACGACAGGATCGCGTTCACCGCAATGCTGATGTCGCCATCGGTGCCGTTCTTGAAGCCGACCGGGGTCGACAGGCCCGACGACATTTCGCGGTGCGTCTGCGATTCCGTCGTGCGCGCGCCGATGGCGGTCCAGGCGATCAGGTCACCCAGGTATTGCGGCGAGATCGGGTCCAGCGCTTCGGTTGCGGTGGGCAGGCCCAGTTCGCATACGTCGAGCAGGAAATGGCGCGCCTTTTCCATGCCTTCGTTGACCTTGAACGAATCGTCCATATACGGGTCGTTGATATAGCCTTTCCAGCCCGTGGTGGTACGCGGTTTTTCGAAATACACGCGCATCACCAGCAGCATCGTGTCCTTGACTTCCTCTTGCAGCGCTTTCAGGCGGCGCGCGTAATCGAGGCCGGCGACGGGGTCGTGGATCGAGCATGGGCCGACGACGACGAACAGGCGCTGGTCCTTGCGGTCGATGATGTTGCGCAGCGCTTCGCGGCCGCGGCTGACGGTGTCGAAGGCGCTCTCCGACAGGGGCAGCTTGGCGTGCAGTTCGGCCGGTGTCGGCATGGGCGCGAAAGAGGTGACGTTGATATTTTCGATGTCTGGCGTATTCATGATTCTGGCTCGGCTTTCGCGATTGCGTTCTTTAAGAGGCAATAGTGTAGCGGAAATGCGGCCTGGCGGCGGGGATGGGGCCAAAACGGCAATGCTTCAGTTGTTTTTATGGCAGGGCCGGCACGCTGCCGGCCCTGTGCGTTCAATGGCCGCCGGCCAGGCTGGCGCCAACGCTGTAGCGGGCGATGCGCTGGTAGTTGCCGGCCAGCTCGGGCGGCCGGGGCAGGCCGGGATGGCGCTTCACATGCTCGAGGATGGCGCTTTCGTGCTGGCGTATCTGCGCGTCGAGGCAGGCGATCTGCTGGCGCAACAGGGCGTGCAGCGCATGCTGGCCAGCCTGCAGATGCACATTCAGGCGCGCCGATTCCTGCTGGCGCACGCCTTCGATGGCGTGCAGGCGGCGCAGCCACAGGCGCAGTTCCACGTAGGCGGGCGAGGGCGGCGTCCAGCGCGCGGGACGCCTGTGCGCACAGTAGTTGGCCAGCACCACGGCGCTGTGCGCCGCGTCATCGGGCAAGCCCTGGCCGCGCAGATAGTCGTCCAGTTGCGCGGGCTGGGCATCGCAAACCACCATGCCCATGTCGGCCAGCATGCGGGCGGGCGCCTCGCTGTATGGCATATCGAGGCGCATGCAGACGCGCAAGCCGATGACGGGCACGTCGTTCCTTTGCAGCCAGCTGCGTAGCCAGCGGTAGCCGGCCACGTCGTTTTCCAGTACCTTGCACAGCACTTCGTTACCCGAGAGCAGCACGGCTTTCAGCAGCAGCTTGCTCGTTTCGATGCCGACGAAGGCCGTTTCCCGTTTGATCGCGTGTTCCATGATGAGTCCCCCTGTGCAGTCTTATACGCAGCGGTGGCGCGTTTGGATGCAGCCGCGATGCGGATTCATTCAAAAAAGAGCTTGAAAGACTGTTGCATAGTCGCCTAAGCCGCCTGCCTGCCCGTCTGCAAGGGGAAAAATCCGTGTAAGCTGGCGCCATGACGACTGTTTCCATACCCCATACCGATGTGGCCGGTGAGCCATTCCCCGCAGCACGTTTCATCAAGGAAATAGGACGCGGCAAGAACGGCGCGCGCAGCATGACGCGTGACGACGCCTGCGCCCTGTACCGCGCCATGCTCGAGGGCCGCGTGTCGGACCTGGAGCTGGGCGGCATTTTATTGTCGATGCGCATCAAGGGCGAGTCCGTGGACGAGATCGCCGGCTTCCTCGATGCTGCCGAAGCCTCATTCGCCCCGCTGGCTGCGCCGGCCGGCGAATTTGCCCCGATCATCATTCCCAGCTACAACGGCGCGCGCAAGATGGCCAATCTGACGGCCTTGCTGGCGCTGCTGCTGGCGCGCGCGGGCGCACCCGTGCTCGTGCATGGCGTGACCAGCGACCCGGGCCGCATCACGACGGCCGAAGTGCTGGCCGCGCTGGGCGTGCCCGCTTCCAAGGACCATGCGCAAGCCGAGGCCGCCATGGCGCGCGGGGAGGCCGCCTTCCTGCCCATCGAAGCCCTGGCGCCGCGCTTATCCTGGATGCTGTCGCTGCGGCGCGTGCTGGGCGTACGCAATTCCACGCATACCCTGGTGAAAATCATGCAGCCGTTCGCCGGTCCTGCCCTGCGTCTGGTGTCGTACACGCATCCGGAATATCTGGAAATGCTCGGCGAATATTTCCTCACCGCCTCTGATCCCGCGCGCGGCGACGCTTTCCTCATGCGTGGCACGGAGGGCGAGACGGTGGCCAACGCCAACAAGGCGCAGCAGATCGACTGGTTCCATGGCGTGGAACGCACGGTGCTGGTGGAAAAGCAGTTGCTCGTGGAAGAGTTGCCGCATTTGCCGGCCGAGCGCGATGCGGCCACCACGGCGGCCTGGATCGCGGCCGTGCTGCGCGGCGAGGTGCCCGTGCCGCCGTCGATCGCCGAGCAGGTGGCGCAATGCTTGACGGCATCGCGGCAGATTGCGGCACGGCCGCGCTAGCCGCGTCGCCGCAGTTTACAATGGCGTCTTTGTAATCAGCGGTGACCGGAATTCTTATGGCAAAACAATTTGATGTGGCAGTGATCGGCGCGGGCGCGGCCGGCATGATGTGTGCGGCGGTGGCCGCCCAGCAGGGCAAGCGCGTGGTGTTGATCGATCACGCGGCCAAGCTGGCCGAAAAG
Source organism: Janthinobacterium sp. GMG2 (assembly GCF_033949445.1). Taxonomy (NCBI): domain Bacteria; kingdom Pseudomonadati; phylum Pseudomonadota; class Betaproteobacteria; order Burkholderiales; family Oxalobacteraceae; genus Janthinobacterium; species Janthinobacterium sp. GMG2. The sequence continues at coordinate 660,336 of NZ_JAXAWA010000001.1, forward strand.
ATCCGCATCTCCGGTGGTGGACGGTGCAATTTCACCAATATCAACGCCACCCCGCAGAACTTCCTCTCGGAAAACCCGCATTTCTGCAAGAGCGCGCTGTCGCGCTACACGCCGCAGGATTTCCTCGCGCTGGTGAAAAAATACCGGATCGGCTACCACGAGAAGCACAAGGGCCAGCTGTTTTGCAATGAATCGGCCGAGCAGATCATCGACATGCTCAAGGACGAGTGCGCCGCTGGCGGCGTGCATTGGCGCATGCCGTGCAAGATCGACAATGTTGCTCAGCAAGCGGATGGCGGTTTCGTGCTGCAGACCGATAGCGGCGACATCGAGACGGCCAGCATCGTCATCGCCACGGGCGGCCTGTCGATTCCGAAGATCGGTGCCACGGATTTTGCCTACCGCATCGCCAAGCAATTCGACTTGACGATGGTCGAACCGCGTCCGGCCCTGGTGCCGCTGACGTTCGATGCAGCCAGCTGGGCGCCGTTCGCGGAATTGTCCGGTATCGCCCTGGAAGTGGACGTGGAAACGGGTAGCCTGAAAGGCCGCAAGGCGACGGGCGCGCGTTTCCGCGAAGACTTGCTGTTCACGCACCGTGGCCTGTCGGGCCCGGCAATTCTGCAGATTTCCAGCTACTGGCTGCCGGGCGAGCCCATCGTCATCAACTTGCTGCCGGAAGTGGACGTGGCGCAGACCTTGATCGAAGGCAAGGGCACCCTGAAGAAGCAGCTGGGCAATATCGTTGCCCAATGGCTGCCGCAGCGCCTGGCCGACTGTTTGCTGGCCGTCAACGGCCTGGCGCCGGATGCACGCATCGCCGACATGCCCGATGCGCAGCTGCGCAAGCTGGGGCTGGCCATCAATGCCTGGTCCATCGTGCCGAACGGTTCCGAAGGCTACCGCAAGGCCGAAGTGACGCGCGGCGGCATCGATACGCGCGAACTGTCGCAGCAGACCATGATGGCCAATAAAGTGCCGGGCCTGTATTTCATCGGCGAATCGGTTGACGTGACGGGCTGGCTGGGCGGCTACAACTTCCAGTGGGCCTGGGCTTCCGGCGTGGCGGCAGGTATTGCCTTGCAGTAAGCTACTCTGTAAGATGGGGTTCTGGCGCCCGGTGCGCCACCCCGGTGCGTGGTTTACGCCACATTCCGGCAGCGACCGCAGGCTGCATGCCGCACGCAAGTGGGGGAGGGGCTTCCCTTTCCGAATAAAAGCTGCTACTATCTATCTCTTCCTATACACCACCTCAACGGTTTGAATTTTACATGACCACTATTCGCCTTAAAGAAAACGAGCCGTTCGAAGTCGCAATGCGTCGCTTCAAACGCACCATCGAAAAAACGGGTCTGCTGACCGAATTGCGCGCTCGCGAATTCTACGAAAAGCCAACAGCTGAGCGCAAGCGCAAGCTGGCAGCTGCTGTCAAGCGTCATTACAAACGCATCCGCAGCCAACAACTGCCGAAAAAATTATTCTAAGACTGTTCAGTCAGAACCAACCCGGGTAGTTCGGCGCATTGTTCGCCACGGGTTTTGTTTTGATTCGCCTGGAGTGATACTTCAGATGAGTCGCATACCCGCTCCGGTTCGCCGCAGCGGGTTTTCGCTTTTGTGGCCGCCTGCTTGGAGTGCCTGCACGAGCATCGAACCCTACTTACCAACACGAGGATTGCCATGAGCTTGAAAGAACAAATTACCGAAGACATGAAAAACGCCATGCGCGCCAAGGAAGCGGGCAAGCTGGGCACGATTCGCCTGTTGCTGGCGGAAATCAAGCGCAAGGAAGTCGACGAACGCATCGAACTGACGGATGCCCACGTGACGGCCATCGTGGAAAAGATGATCAAGCAGCGCAAGGATTCGATCACCCAGTTCGAAGCCGGTGGCCGCGCCGACCTGGCCGACATCGAAAAAGCCGAACTGGTGCACCTGACGGGCTATATGCCTGCCGGCCTGTCGGACGAAGAAGTGTCGGCCGAAGTCGCTGCCGCCGTGGCCGCCTCGGGCGCCGCCGGTCCGCAAGACATGGGCAAGGTCATGGCCATCGTCAAGCCGAAGCTGGCTGGCCGCGCCGACATGACGGTGGTGTCCGCCCTGGTCAAGAAAGCCTTGACGCCGGCAGCGTAAGCAACAATAGTAGCAAGGGCTGCCAGCCGTCGCGCTGGCAGCCTGTTAACAGCCCACACGTTGACCTGGCTCAACCTCAGGCCACGTGCGGTAGTATAGTCTGACCTATAACAAGACCCGCCCTAGCCAGTGATACCTCAATCCTTCATTTCCGATTTGCTCAACCGCGTCGATATCGTCGATGTCGTGGGGCGCTATGTGCAACTGAAAAAAGGTGGCGCCAATTTCATGGGCTTGTGCCCGTTCCACAGTGAAAAATCGCCCAGCTTTACCGTCAGCCCCACCAAGCAGTTCTATCATTGCTTCGGCTGTGGCGCGCATGGCACCTCGATCGGCTTCCTGATCGAGTACTCGGGCATGGGCTTTGTCGACGCCGTCAAGGACCTGGCGCAGAACGTGGGCATGGTCGTGCCAGAAGCGGATGACAAGATTCCGCCGGCCCAGCGCGCGCAGATCCAGGCGCAAAGCCTGGCCCTGTCCGACGCCATGACGCAGGCGTGCGATTACTACCGCGGGCAATTGCGCCACGCGCCCGAAGCCATCGCCTACCTGAAGAACCGGGGCTTGACGGGCGAAGTGGCCGCTCGCTTCGGCATGGGTTTCGCGCCCGGCGGCTGGGACAATCTGCGCTCCGTCTTCCCCGAATACGACGTGGTAGCCCTGGCCGAGGCCGGCCTCGTGATCGACAAGGTCGATGAAGAGGGCAATAACCGCAAGCGCTATGACCGTTTCCGCGAACGTATCATGTTCCCGATCCGCAATACCAAGGGGCAAGTGATCGCCTTTGGCGGCCGCGTGCTCGACCATGGCGAACCGAAATACCTGAACTCGCCGGAAACCCCCTTGTTTTCCAAGGGTTTCGAACTATATGGGTTGTTCGAAGCGCGCCAAGCCATCCGCGACGCCGGCTACGTGCTGGTGACGGAAGGCTATATGGACGTAGTGGCGCTGGCGCAGATGGGTTTCCCGCAGGCAGTGGCGACCCTGGGCACGGCGTGCACGCCGACCCACGTGCAAAAACTGCTGCGCCAGACCGATAACGTGATTTTCAGCTTCGATGGCGACAAGGCCGGCCGCCGCGCCGCCCGCCGCGCGCTGGAAGCGAGCCTGGCCCACGTGTCGGACAATAAAACGATCAAATTCCTGTTCCTGCCCTCGGAACACGATCCGGACAGTTATATCCGCGAATTCGGCGCCGAAGGGTTTGAGCAGCAAGTGCATGAAGCCATGCCGCTGTCGCAATTTTTACTGAAAGAAGTGTCGGGCGAGCATGACCTGTCGGAACCGGAAGGGCGCGCCCGCGTGCAGTTCGATGCCAAGCCGCTGCTGCAGCTGATGGCACCATCGTCGCTGCGCCTGCAGATCGTGCGCGGCCTGGCACAGCTGACGCAGTCCACGCCGGCCGAGATCGAAGCCCTGTTCGAGCTGGCCAAGCCTGTTGCCGTAGCGCACCGGGCGCCGCCGAAATCGGGCCGCCCCGTGCCTGTCGGGCTGGAATTGAAGATCATGCGCATGCTGGTGGCGCATCCGCCGCTGACGATGCGCATCGACGAAGCCGCCCTGGCCGCCTTCCAGCACCTGGGGCCGGACGCGGCGCACAGCCTGGGGCAGCTGGTGGCCGTGGGCCAGGCCTTGGGCGAGCACGGCAGTTTTGCCGCGCTGGCGCAGCAGTTGAAGGAACTGGGCAGCGAGTACGACGAGATCATCGGCGAGATCGCGGCCGGCACGGAATCCGATTACGACAGCGAATTGTCGTGGCTGGTGAGCACCATCCGCGAGATCAAATTGAATGCCTTGAAGGCGGAATTGCAGCAATTGTTTGCCTCGGGTTTGCCATCGGAGAAAATTGGTGTACGCTACCGCGAAATCATGCAGGAGCAGGGGGCGCTGGAACGCGAGCGCGATGCCGAGTTGGTGAATCGCTAACCTTGCTCTGAGGGTATGGCGCGCACTGGAAAAACATTTTTCGCGTGCTATAATTAAATGCTAAGTATTGTGTGCTTTGGCAAGCTAGTTCTGTTTCGTAAATAGTATTTGTTTTCAGTAAGTTAGGCTCTTGATCGGCGCGGTGGATCGTGTCGGCAGCCAGGGCCAACAGGCGCTTTCGGCGTTGCGGGCAAGGCTCGCAGACGCTGGCAAGCCGCGCCAGGCTCTCGCTCCCAACGCGGTCGATGCAGGAATTTTTGCCGAGGCGGCTGGCAACAGCCGGTGGACAGGAATTGCTGCGCTTCCCGCGGATCGTGGCCGATGAGGTGTAAGTAACGTAACAGTGTCGAATTTGCGTAGTCGGCAGGTTCGAAGATGGTGGTTCCCGCAGGTAGACAGGGAACTGGCAGCAAACTTTATCCTAATCCACCGTAAAGCAAGTCGTTGTGTAATCGAAAGCGCCTGTGCCAATCAAGAAACCCGAATCCAAAGCGGCTGCAAAGCCCACTAAAGTTACCACGAAAGCCGAAAAGGCGCTCGACCGGCCAGAAGCGCGCGTCACCAGCGCGCCTGTGGTCAGCCAGACCACCGACGCCGCCACCCTGGCCGCGATCGATACGTCCGGTTATGTCTTGCCGTCGGTAAAAGTGCCAGGCCGCCGCGGCCGCAAGCCAAAAGAATTCCAACCAGAAAATGATGAAGTCGCCGCCCTGAATGCCGTCGAGCGGGCCGAACTGAAGGCCGTCGACAAGGCCAAGGCCAAGGACCGCAAGGCGAAAGAGCGCGCGCTGCTGAAAGATGCGTTCTCGTCCGATACGGAAGCGAGCGAGGAAGAACTTGAGCGCCGGCGCCAGAAACTCAAGACCCTGATCAAGTTCGGCAAGGAACGCGGTTTCCTGACCTACGCGGAAATCAACGATCACTTGCCCGAAAACATCGTCGACCCGGAAGCCATCGAAGGCATCATCGGTACCTTCAATGACATGGGCATCGCCGTCTACGAGCACGCGCCCGATGCGGAAACGTTGTTGCTGTCCGATAACGTTGCCGTCGTCACCAGCGACGACGAGGCGGAAGCAGCGGCCGAGGCCGCATTGTCGACCGTCGATTCCGACTTCGGCCGCACCACCGACCCCGTGCGCATGTACATGCGAGAGATGGGCTCGGTCGAGCTGCTGACGCGCGAAGGCGAGATCGAGATTGCCAAGCGCATCGAAGATGGCTTGAAAGACATGATCCAGGCTATTTCCGCCTGCCCCGTGACGATCGCCGAGATCATCGCCGCTGCCGACCGCATCGCCAACGAAGAGATCAAGATCGACGAAATCGTCGACGGCCTCGTCGATGAAAACGAACCGGTCGCCGCCGCCCCTGTCGTGGCCGCTCCCGTCGAAGAAGACGAGGAAGAAGGCGAAGCGGAAGAAGAGGAAGAAGAAGAGGAAGAAGAAGCGAGCGCTTCGGGCGCGGCCGGTTTCTCGGCCGAACAGCTGGAAACCCTGAAACGCACGGCGCTGGAAAAATTCGCCATCATTTCGCAGCAGTTCGACAAGATGCGCCGCGCCTTCGAAAAAGAAGGCTACAACTCGAAACCGTACGCCAAGGCACAGGAAGCTATTTCGCAAGAGTTGCTGGGCATCCGCTTCACGGCCAAGGTCGTGGAAAAGCTCTGCGACACCCTGCGCGGCCAGGTCGACGAAGTGCGCCATATCGAGAAGCAAATCCTCGACGTGGCCGTGAACCGCTGCGGCATGCCGCGCGCCCACTTCATCAAGGTCTTCCCCGGCAATGAAACCAACCTCGACTGGGTCGATGGCGAAGTCAACGCAGGACACGCGTACAGCGCCATCCTGGGCCGCAACATTCCGACCGTCAAGGAACTGCAGCAGCGCCTGATCGACCTGCAAGCGCGCGTTGTATTGCCGCTGCCGGATTTGCGCAACATCAACCGCCAGATGGCGGCCGGTGAAATGAAGGCGCGCAAGGCCAAGCGCGAAATGACGGAGGCCAACTTGCGCCTGGTCATTTCGATCGCCAAGAAATACACGAACCGCGGCCTGCAATTCCTCGACCTGATCCAGGAAGGCAATATCGGCCTGATGAAGGCCGTCGACAAGTTCGAGTACCGTCGAGGCTACAAGTTCTCCACGTATGCGACCTGGTGGATACGCCAGGCCATCACGCGCTCGATCGCCGACCAGGCGCGCACGATCCGTATTCCCGTGCACATGATCGAGACGATCAACAAGATGAACCGCATCTCCCGCCAGATCCTGCAAGAAACGGGCGCGGAACCCGATCCGGCCACCTTGGCGATCAAGATGGAAATGCCCGAGGACAAGATCCGCAAGATCATGAAAATCGCCAAGGAACCGATCTCGATGGAAACGCCGATCGGCGACGACGACGATTCCCACCTGGGCGACTTCATCGAGGACAACAACACCCTGGCGCCGGCGGACGCGGCCCTGCACGCGTCCATGCGCGGCGTCGTCAAGGACGTGCTCGACTCCCTGACGCCACGCGAAGCGAAAGTGCTGCGCATGCGCTTCGGCATCGAGATGTCCACCGACCACACGCTGGAAGAAGTGGGCAAGCAATTTGACGTGACGCGCGAGCGCATCCGCCAGATCGAAGCCAAGGCGCTGCGCAAGCTGCGCCACCCATCGCGCTCCGACAAGCTGAAAAGCTTCTTGGAAGGCAACTAGAAGCCAATAGGGCTTGACGTACGCCCCTGATACCCCTATCCTCGCGTGTCCGTTTCCAAAACGGCCGCGCGAGGCGGGCATCAACAGCGCCGCCACGCCGCAGTCCCAGGGCCTCTAGCTCATGCTTGGTTAGAGCAGCGGACTCATAATCCGTTGGTGCCGTGTTCGACTCACGGGAGGCCCACCAGAATTTAGCAAGAATAGAACAAGCCCCGGCGGGTGACTGCCGGGGCTTTTTTCATGCTGTCGTACAATCGTGGCATTGCGATAGACGAAGGATGGAGTGAGATGACGGCTGAAGTGAAGATTGACGATATCGTGGTCGGTGATGGCAAGGCGGCGGCGCGCGGTGCGCTGATCACGGCCCACTATCGGGGCTGGCTGGAGGATGGCACGGAGTTTGACTCGTCGCACAAGCGGGGCGAGCCTTTTCGCTGTGTGTTGAGCAATAACAAGGTGATTCAGGGCTGGATTTTGGGTTTGCAAGGCATGCAGGTCGGCGGCACGCGCAAGCTGTGGGTGCCGGCGGCGCTGGCGTATGGCGAGCGGCAGGTGGGGTTGATTCCGCCGCATTCCAATTTGATCTTCGAGATTGAATTGCTGGAAGTGCTGACGCGCGATTGATGCCTGGATGGTGTCATCAGGCAGATACGACGCCGGCCTTTTTCAGCAGCAGTTGCTCGATGTCGGCGCGCAGCGCCTGCTGGGTGGGAAGGTTTGCATAGCGCAAGGTCACATAGCCGGCTAGCCTGAGCATGGCGTCGCGCTCCTTGTCCTGGCGTTCTCGGCCTGCATGGCTGCGGTCATCGAGCTCGATCACGGCGATGACGTGCAGTTGCTGGCTGCACAGCACAAAATCGGCCACCTTGCGGTCGAAACGGTTTCTGTTTGCCCATCCTTTTGCCGTCACCAGCGCGGAAAACGCCACTTGGGCCAGCACCGTGCATTCCGGCAAGGCCGTCTGCAGCAGATGGTACATCTGTTGTTCGCGCGCCGTCATGACGGGCTTTCTTTGCAGCTTCAATGGCCTGCGGGACTTGGCCGCCTGACGCGTGGCCAGCATGGCAAAGAACAGGATCAAGGCCGCGATGGCGATCAGGACGGTGTGGGAAGGCATAAGCTGGCACCAATATGGACGAGTCCTGATGGTACGCGAGCAGCGGCGCGTTTTCGTGCCGCTGCCAGCGTATTTCAGGTGATGCGCTTGTTGGCGATCAAGCCTGTTTCAAGTTGACCGGCATCATGCCCAGCACCGGCACGATGTCATGCAGGCTGGCCACTTCATAAGTGGGGATGGCGGCCGAGGTATTGGCCATGCTGTCCGGGTTGAACCAGCAGCTGGCTATGCCGTAGCGGTTGGCGCCGAGGATGTCGGCGTCCAGGCGGTCGCCGATGATGATGGTCGCGTCCTTGCTGAATGCGCGCGCCATGTTGGCGGCATATTCGAAGAAGCGCACGTCCGGCTTGGCGTGGCCGCACGCTTCGGAGGTGGCGACGAAGGAGATGTAGTCGCTCAGGCCGGAGGCGGCGATGCGGCGGTTCTGGATGGACTCGACGCCGTTGGTGATGATGCCCACTTCGCCGATACGCGACAGCGTTTCGCACACTTCTCTGGCGCCATCGATGAGCACGACCGTGTCCGGCAGGGAGTCCAGATACAGACGGCTGGCCAGCTCCGGGTCGATGGCGATGCCGTTCAGTGCAAACGTCTTGCGGAAGCGTTCCACTTTCAGGAAATCCTTGCTCACGTCGCCCGTCTCAAAACGTCTCCACAGGTCGACGTTGATCGCCTGGTATTGGGAGAACAACGCGTCAATGCCGTCGCGCAAGCCCAGTTCGTGCATGGTGTGCAGGAACGAGCGTTTTTCGGAGGCCCGGAAGTCGAGCAGGGTATCGTCGAGGTCAAACAGGAATAGCTTGTATTTCATGGCGTGTCATTGAAAGGAACTTGTCTTGCATCGTAGCACGTAGCGATGAGTTCGGTTTGCCGTGCCCTGCGCTGGCGATCCACCACGACCGCTGCCAGACTTGTCACACGCACTCCGTTTTTTCCCATGAGCATGCATGAGAAATTCGGCCCAGCGTACTATTTGCACTGAAAACTTATTATTTTCGTTCGCTGTTGGATAGCTGAGGTGCACTGTTTGACTCCCGGCAAATCCAAGCGCAGGTAGCGTTCGGTACCGGCATACAGGCAGTCCACTTGAAACAGATAGTGGGGGGCATCGAAATTGATATTCCAGCGTTGATACAAGGTGCCGGCTCGTGTCCACTCCCTGTCTGGTGCCAGGATAGGCAAGGCGGCGCCGTTCGCTGGCGGCTGATTCGCCGGATAGGACAGCACGCGCACGCTGTCGAGCCTGGCGGCTGGCAGGTCCCAGGTCAATGGAGCTGCTTGCGGGCAAGAAAAAGGGGCTGCTGCAGTTGGCTGCATCGTCGTGACCGCGATAGCCAATGCCAGCAGTGCGAGCGGCTTCATTCGACCACCGAATAGATTTCGGGGCGATCAAAGCGACGAGGCACGGGCGCCAGTGAGGTGCCTGGCGAGGGTGACGCATTCGCCATTTCCTACGATCTCTTTTTGCTTTGCATAGTCGGCACGCGCAATGTAGGGCATAGCGTTTCTCTCTGTGGTTGACGGTAGAGAGAGCGTACGCAAGATGCGGGCCGGTATCTTGATGTGCGCCAGGGCAATACGACGCATTGACGTGTGTTATGGCCCCGCCTGGCGCACGGGCAACCTTACATATCCACCCACCAGTTGAGCAAGGTTTCATCATCGTCGTCATCGAGGTTGACGTAGATGTTGGCGAAGTACCACTCCACGCCCGTCGCTTCGCGGAAGGCGTCGAAGGGACCGTTGATGCTGTAGATGCCGTGGTGTCCCGGCACGCTGAAGGTGAGGTTGCCCTTGTACTGGCCGTCCATGGTGCCGCCGAGCTGGCTTTGCACGTCGCGTTCGAGCTGGTCCACTGCCTCTTGCGACACGTCGTCGGCATAGATCTGGATGCAGAAGTTGCCGCCGCGCTTGAGCACTTCGGCGGGGGCGAGCGGGTCGGCGATGCTGACGATGTCGCCGCGTGCCAGGTTCAGGGTCAGGCCGGGCGAGGCCAGCAGTTCGTAGACGTGCTCGTCGATCTGGCGTGCCGGCAGGGTCTCATACACGGGGCCGTCGGTGTTTTCGCCTGCCAGTACGCGGATGTGCGGCAAGCCTTCGCAATTGATGTCTTCCATTCATTCTTTCATGGTGCCGGCGCGCCGCGCTGTTGGGCGCGCCAGATAGGGGAATACCAATATTGTACCGGGTGCGTGCCTGCTGGGGCCGCACCTGCCGCAGGCAGTTCGCCCGGTGGTTCAGACTGGCGGCGTGGCCAGGAAGGCAGGCAGGGTTTCCGCCGAGCGCGTGTAGGCGTGGATGGCCGGGTAGTCGGCCGGTTTGACGATATCGGGCGTTTCCAGCTGGGCGAAGCTCCAGCCGACGGCGATGGTCACGCCCGCCTGGTCGATGGTGCCCGTCTCGCTAGGCAGGGGCAGGTGTGCGCATTCCTGTTCCAGCAGGTTCCACGCGGCGTGCAATTGCATGCTGACCCGTTCCAGCCACGGCGCGTGCTGCTTGTCGAGCGGACGCAGCTTGCGCTCATAGACGATTTGTACGGCTTTTTCATAGGCGGCCAGCGCCAAGCCTGTCAAGCGCAGCGCGCGCACGCTGTTGGCGAGGTCAGGGACGGAAGTGGCGGGGCGCAGCAGCGACAGATAGTGCAGGATCAAGGTGGAATCCATCAGCACTTGCCCGTCGTCCAGGACCAGGGTCGGTACCTTGATGACGGGGTTGATCTCGCGCACAGCATCCATGTTGCGGAACACGGACAGCGGCAAGTGCTCGTAGTTAATGCCCTGCAGTTGCAAACAGATGGCGACCCTGCGCACATAGGGCGAGTCGAGCATGCCGATCAGTTTCATGGCCAGTCTCCGGGGAAGTCAGCGGGAATGTCTACGATACCCGCTTGCCTGCCCGTTTGCCAACATGGTGCTTAATTGTGTGCGCTGATGCCGCTGCGGAATTGTTCGAAACCGGCGCGGGCGGCCTTGTAGCAATTGCCGGCGGCCGCTTCCAGGCCTTCGCGGTCGAGTACTTCGACCGTGCCGCGGCGGTATTGGATCAAGCCTTCGTCCTGCAGCTTGCGGGCCGTGACGGTGATGCTTTCGCGGCGCACGCCCAGCATGTTGGCCATGGTGTCTTGCGTTACCTTCAGTTCGTTCGACAGGGAACGGTCGAGGCGGTCCAGCAGCCAGCGGCACAGTTTTTGTTCGATGCTGCAATGGCGGCCGCCCACCACGTTCTGCGCCATTTGCGCAAACATGGCGCTGGTGTAGCGCATCAGCAATTGCGCCAGGGCGCCGCCTTCATTGAACACTTCGCGCAGGAAGGCCGTTTTCAGGCGGTAGCCGTAGCCGGCCGTTTGCACGATGGCGGTGCAGGTGGCGCGCTCGGCTTCGTACAGCACCACGCCGGCCACGCCTTCGCGGCCGACGACGGCGATCTCGGTGGTGGCGCCATCTTCCATCACATACAGCAGGGAAACGATGGCGTTGGTGGGGAAGTACGTGTATTCAATCTTGCCGCCGCAATCGAACAGGTGCTTGCCGGCAGGCAAAGCGACCAATTCCAGTTGGCAAAACAGGCGCTCCAGATCGGCGCGCGACAAGGCACGCAGCAATTCGTTCTGTTGCGCGCCCGTGATGCTGATCATGGGCGTGGCGGGTGCGGCTTGCCAGTTGTGCTGGGCGGCTGCGTGGGCATTCGTTGCTGGTGTCAGGTTGCTATAAGCTTTGTACATGGTAGGGCCTCGTCTTCTGATTTTGTTGGATGGCGCTGCTTTTATGGCTTGCTAGCGTTGTGCTGAATCTTGTATCCACTATAGAACCAGGGGGCGCCGGCGGGCATCGGATGAGCCGACGTGCTTATGTAGGCTAGGAACATTGCCTCGTGTCATCCGACTCCTACGCCTGCTGCTGCATTTTTCCTTGTGGAAACAAGCGTGCTGGGGAAAAAAATGCCGTGCTGCCCGCTATGCGCGAACTTTGGCCGCACGCCGCGATCAAACCACTCTGCGCTGCAGTACGACGGTGATAAAATGTTGCATTGCGGAAATTCGATTTGTGTGCCGGTATGAGCTTGCTCTCCATCTCTGCTCACTTTTGTCCCGTTCGTTTAATGAAGGAAAGCAACGCATGAAATGGTTTTTTGATTTGAAAATTGCCACCAAGCTGATCTTGTCGTTTGGCGCCGTGCTGCTGTTGACGGCGGCCTTGGGCGTGTCGGCGATCTTGTCCATGGCGCGCATCAATACCGCGTCGACCGACCTGTCCGACAACTGGATGCCCAGCGTGCTGACGGCCATGAATATGCGCAGCGATGTCAGCGATTTCCGCCGCTGGGAGCTGGCGCACATGCTGGCCGCGCAGGATGCCGACATGGTGCAGAACGAAACGCGCATGACGGAAACCCAGGCCAAGCTGAAGGCCGATGCCGACAAGTACCGCAGCCTGATTTCCGCAGCGGGCGAGAAGGAAGTGTTCGAGCGCTTCCTGGCGCTCAACGATGAATTCATGCGTCTGCATGCAACCATGCTGAGCCTGTCGCGCGAGATGAAAAAGGAAGAGGCGCGCGCGCTGGCTGTGGGGCCGTCGGCCAAGGTCATGACGGACATGATGGCGGCCCTCGATAAACTGGTGTCGATTAACACGGACGGCGGCGTGCGCTCGAGCGCCAGCGCCGATGCAACCTATGCGGCCTCGCGCGCCAGCCTGATCGGCTTGGTGGTAGGTATCGTCGTCATCGGCATGTTGCTGGCGCTGTGGGTGGCGCGCAGCGTGGCGCGTCCGCTGATCGAGGCCGTCGGCGTGGCGCGCCAGGTGGCCGCTGGCGATCTGACCGCACAGATCGTTGTGCAATCGCAAGACGAAACGGGGCAGTTGATGCAGGCCCTGAAAGACATGAATGCCAGCCTGCAAAAGCTGGTGGGCCAGGTACGCAGCGGCACCGATACCATCGCCACGGCGTCGAGCCAGATCGCGGCCGGCAACCAGGATCTGTCGTCGCGCACGGAAGAGCAGGCCAGTTCGCTGGAAGAAACAGCTTCGTCGATGGAAGAGCTGACGTCGACCGTGAAGCAGAATGCGGACAATGCGCGCCAGGCCAACACCATGGCGCAGACCTCGTCGAGCATCGCCATCGAGGGCGGCAAGGTCGTCGGCGAAGTGGTGGGCACGATGGCGTCGATCAACGAATCGTCGCGCAAGATTGTCGACATCATCGCCGTCATCGACGGCATTGCTTTCCAGACCAATATCCTGGCCCTGAATGCGGCCGTCGAGGCGGCGCGTGCGGGTGAGCAGGGGCGCGGCTTTGCCGTCGTGGCCACGGAAGTGCGCAACCTGGCGCAACGCTCGGCCGCGGCAGCCAAGGATATCAAGGTCCTGATCGGCGATTCGGTCGAGAAAGTCGAGGCGGGCTCGAAACTGGTGGACCAGGCGGGCCGCACGATGGATGACATCGTTGCCAGCATCACCCGCGTGACGGACATCATGAGCGAGATCACGGCCGCCAGCAGCGAGCAGAGCGCCGGTATTGAGCAAGTTAACCAGGCCATCGCCCAGATGGACCAGGTGACGCAGCAAAATGCGGCCCTGGTGGAAGAGGCGGCCGCGGCAGCCGAATCGATGCAGGAACAGGCTGCCAGCCTGAGCGCCGTCGTCAGCGTCTTCAAGCTTGACGTGGCCAGCGCCGCCGCGAACCGGCCGCGCGCACCCGTCACCGTCACCGTCAAGACGCCGGCAACCGTGACGCCGGCACCGGCGCCGCGTCAACTGGCCAGCACGGCGCGTTGCGCGGCACCAGTCGATGAGTGGGAAAGCTTTTAAGTGAATGAAGTCAAGCGCGCTTGCGCGGCTTCTTGACGCCTGGGGCCGCGGGCGCGGCAGCGGCTTGCTGGCGCTGTTGCCAGGCCCTCAGGGCCTCTTCGTAGGCGGCCAGGTCTTCCTGGTACATTTCCAGCACGCAAAAGGTGCAACCGCTATGGCAGCACTCGTCATTGCCCGGTTTGCTGGGTGGCTGCGGTTGCGGATCGTGGGCTAAGGGCGGGGTGGACATGGTGAGGGCAGGGGATGGAGCGGCAGGGATCGGAGCAGGCATTGGAACGGCATCATACGGCATTCCCGCAGGCCATTGCTGGAATGCTTTTTGCTCAAAAATCACGGTTTCCGTGTACAGTTGCGGTGAATTAGGGTATCGTTTACAGCACTGATATTGTATCTTCTGCGCGCGATGTTCCGCCGGCGCGATCTCCGCCGCCATCGCAGCACATCTCTTCGACGCTCCCGCATACGCCATCCAGCATGTCCCGGAGCACAGAGGTGCCGCAAGAACAATGATCCATGGCTTGCAAGACGGAGCTGCCTGTGCCCCGAAATGTTGTTTATTGAGAAAGCATGGCTTCCGCAGTGCGGAGGCACACCAGAAAATTTATGTCTGAAACCGAATCGACTCCTACGCCCAGCCCGGCGATTGCCCCTGAAGCGGCGCCCGTCGCCGCTGCGCCTGCACCAGCACCTGCCGCATCCGCTGCTCCCAGCCTGACCTTTGCCGACTTCGGCCTCGCGCCTGAAATCCAGCGCGCACTGACCGACCAGGGCTACACCCATCCGACACCGATCCAGGAACAAGCGATTCCCGTCGTGCTGCAAGGCCGCGATGTGATGGGTGCCGCGCAAACGGGCACCGGCAAGACAGCCGGTTTTTCCTTGCCGATCATCCAGTTGCTGATGGCGCATGCCAGCAGCAGCATGTCGCCGGCACGCCACCCGGTGCGTGCGCTGATCCTCACGCCGACGCGTGAACTGGCGGTGCAGGTGGCCGAAAACGTCAAGGCCTACGCCCAGCACACGCCGCTGCGTTCGACCGTCGTCTTCGGCGGCATGGACATGAAGCCGCAAACCGTCATCCTGCGCGGCGGCGTGGAAATCGTCATCGCCACGCCAGGCCGCCTGCTCGACCATATCGAGCAAAAGAACATCAGTCTGAGCCAGGTGCAGATGCTGGTCATGGATGAGGCGGACCGCATGCTGGACATGGGCTTTTTGCCGGACTTGCAACGCATCATCAACTTGCTTCCGAAACAACGCCAGAACCTGATGTTCTCGGCGACGTTCTCGCCAGAAATCAAGAAGCTGGCCGCGACCTTCCTCAACGATCCGCTGACGATCGAAGTGGCGCGCAGCAACCAGACGGCCGACAAGGTCACGCAAGTGGTCTACAAGGTGACGGAAGACCAGAAGCATGCCCTGGTAGCCCATCTGCTACGCCAGCGCGACCTGAAGCAGGTTATCGTCTTCTCGAACACCAAGATCGGTGCCTCGCGCCTGGCCCGCGTGCTGGAACAGGAAGGCATGAGCGCCACGGCGATTCACGGCGACAAGAGCCAGCAGGAACGCATGGCGGCGCTGGAATCGTTCAAGAAGGGCGAGATCGACGTGCTGGTGGCCACCGACGTGGCGGCGCGCGGCCTGGATATTTCGGACTTGCCTTGCGTCATCAACTTCGACTTGCCGTACAACGCGGAAGACTATGTGCACCGTATCGGCCGCACGGGCCGTGCCGGCGCCTCGGGCGATGCCATCTCGATCTACTCGGATAAAGACGAGCGCTTGCTGGCCGATATCGAGAAACTCATCAAGCAAAGCATCAAGCGCGGCGAATTGACGGGCTTCAATCCCGCTCCTGCCCGCAGCAGCGATAGCGAGCGCCGCCCACCGCGCCGCACCGAAGGTGGCGAGGCGCGTCCCGCACGCGCCCCGGAGAGCCGCCATGCCGGCGAGAGCCGCGACAGCCGCTCCGCCGAGCGCGGTGCGCGTCCCGCCTTTGGTCCCGGCGCCCGCCGCGAGAAGGCCGATCCCTGGTTCCTGAAGCCATATGAGCCCGCCAAAGCAGCCGCTCCCGCTGCCGCCAGCATGGCGCCTGCCGCGGCCAAGCCGAAGCAGAAGGTGGCGGCGTTGTTGGGTGGGTTGCTGAAGCAGTAAAAGGCAGATACCAATATTTCTGTCCTCGTCGCATGATGTAAAAAAGCCTGAAACTCAGTTTCAGGCTTTTTTTTGCGATTGGCCCATCCTGGAATAAGTTGACACTTTTTCGATGCAGAGAAGGAGTGTCCGATGAAACAAGGATTTCGGCGCAGTCAGCGAGATTACAGCCTGGCTTTTAAATTGAGCGTTGTCGAGCAGGTGGAAAAAGGCGAGCTGACGTACAAGCAGGCGCAAATGTGCACGCGGCACAAGACCGATCAGCGTTTTTTGACGGATGGGATCGCAAGCGGACGGCTCCATGGCATGGTTAAGCCCTGCAGTACAAGAGTGAGCGATCTTGTATGCAAGACGCCCGATGCGGTGCATCGGGCGTCGTTCCCGGAAGGAATGAAGCAGCCACGCAACGCTGTGGTCAGGAATTCAGTTTCTGGCGGTTCTCGCGCCACCATTTGCTACCAAATACCAGAATCACGGAAAAGAGCAAGCCCAGCAGGCCGCTCGTCAGGATGACTGACGACAGGCGAGACGAACGTCGCTCAGGCAAGCTTGGTCCGGCAATGAAGCGGCTCTTTTCAAGGTACAGGCTTAGCGCGCTCTGGTTTTCTATCGAGATGGTGTTGTAGACTTCCTTAACTATATCGTCATTCAAATCCTTGTTCTTGAACGCTGCATCCTTGACCGCTTCCAGGCCGCGCACGATGACCTCACCGGAGCGTGTCTGATTCATGAAAGCCCTGGCCTTGTCGTAGTAGTCGCGTAGCAGTACTGCCTGCTGGCGGTCGCGTTTTGCCTTGGTGATGATTTCATTGAGATCGACGATCCGCACTTCGCTGGTCGTCAACTGCGTGATGGGCGACAAGTAGCGGGCATTGTCTTCCGTCACGGTAACCAGCTGGCGCGCATTCTGGGCCGAGTCGGGATAACGGGAGACGATCTGCTTCAGGCTTTCCCGCTTGCGTTGATACTCTTCGAGCGACTGATTGCTATCGATGATGTGATTGTCGAGTTTGGTGATCTTGGCATTCATCTCGGCGGCCTTGACTCGCAGTGAATCCTCATAGCTCAGGTAAATGATGCTGTCCATGACGAAGCGGCCCAGCAAGCCAACCGTGCGCTGGGCATTTTGCGGGCTGTCGGACTCAAAACTGAGGCGCAAGCCAATCACATTTGTATTGCTTCCATCGCGTGGCTGTTCCAGCTCCTTGGCATCAAGCTTGGAAAACGGGTAAACCGGCTCAACAACCTTGTCGATGTTATCACGCAATATAAAAATCTTGCGCAACTGGTCCGCGCCCGGAGCGTCATTCAGTTGGTTGTATTTGATGAAGTCAGCATAGCGCTCGGCAGTGCCAAAGGCTGCAGCGTAACGCTTGTAGTCGGCCAGGGCTATACCGCTGGCCGGATCTTTTTCCTTGGTATCCAGTTTTCTCTCGGCTGGCAGGGGAATGGCGCCGCCAAACTGGAAAAAACCTTCGCTCTTGTACTGGGCCATATAGAGGGCAGACGAGACGCTGGCGATGACGATCAAGGATGTTGCCAAAATGATGCGCCAGCGCGCCTGCCATGCCGTCCCAAGCAGTTCCGTCAAGGAAGCGACATCTTCATTATCTTTAATTTGTTGCATATTGAATTTGGCCTGTTCTTCCATAAATGTGAGTGTGAATCGTTGTAGCTTGATTGAAACATGTTTTCTTGCCGTACGCCGGCAGGATATTACTGCAGATATTCTCCGGCAGGGGAGCCTGCACGTATCGCCTTGTTGTGTGCTTGTGAAGCATGTTTTTCATGTTCCAGCCAGATGAGGTCTTCGATGCCGCACTGGGGGGTATATTCGTTAACCGTACGCAACAGCAGGCTACGGACTTCATCATATTTGAATTCAACGCATGCTTTTTGCAGCTCGGATAACAGCGGTTCCAGTTCCGGCCATGGGATCAGTGACTCTTGGGCGCGCATGATGAGAGGATGCTCCGTGCCTTCTACTTTTTCGCCGATCAGCAACTCTTCATACAATTTTTCTCCAGGCCGCAAGCCCACGTGTTCAATTTCTATACCTTCGGGCGAGGTTGGACTGCGTACGGCCAAGCCGCTCAGATGGACCATGCGCTTGGCCAGGTCCAGGATTTTCACAGGCTCGCCCATATCCAGGACAAAGACGTCGCCGCCTTCGCCCATTGCGCCTGTCTGCAGGACCAGCTGTGCCGCTTCGGGGATCGTCATGAAGTAGCGCGTGATTTCCGGATGGGTCAGGGTTATTGGGCCGCCCAGCATGATCTGCTTGCGGAACAGGGGCACGACCGAGCCTGAGGATCCCAGAACATTGCCGAAGCGCACCATGCAAAACCGCGTGTGATCTTGTTCACGCGCAAAACCTTGCAGGATCAACTCGGCCAGACGTTTGGTTGCTCCCATGACATTCGTGGGACGAACCGCCTTGTCGGTGGAAATGAGTACAAAACAGCCCACGCCAGCGGCCATGGCTGCTTTTGCGATGCTGAGCGTACCGAAGACGTTGTTGCTGACACCTTCGACCGGGTTATGCTCTACGAGAGGGACATGTTTGTAGGCCGCTGCATGGTACAGCGTATCGATGGCAAAGGTGCGCATGATCCTGGTGCACTTCTCTGTATCGAGCACGGAACCGAGGAATGGCAGCAATTCGATTTGCAGGTTTTGCGAGCTTATCGTGCTCTTCAATTCCTGCTTGATGGTGTACAACGCGAATTCGGACATGTCGAGCAGGATGAGCCGGCTAGGGCGCTGGCCGATGATCTGGCGGCATAGCTCGGAGCCGATGGAACCACCCGCACCTGTCACCATAACGGCCTTGCCGGTGATGCATTTAGCCAGAAGTTCGCGGTTTGGCGCAACTTGGTCGCGTCCCAGCAAGTCTTCAATTTCAATGTCGCGCACATCCTGAACCCGCAACTCTCCCGTAACCAGGCTACCAACTGGCGGTGTTACCTTGATCTTGACCTTGTGGACTTCCAGCTTGTCCAGGATA
Organism: Janthinobacterium sp. GMG2; assembly: GCF_033949445.1. Lineage (NCBI taxonomy): Bacteria > Pseudomonadati > Pseudomonadota > Betaproteobacteria > Burkholderiales > Oxalobacteraceae > Janthinobacterium > Janthinobacterium sp. GMG2. The sequence goes on from NZ_JAXAWA010000001.1 coordinate 679,184, forward strand.
TGCTTCTGCTGGCTTTTGGACAACGATGGCATGGCCAGTAGCACCTCCATGATACTGCTCTTGGCTATCAGTTCTCCCAGTTCTGTCGACGGGTACACCTTAATGCCTGCAATGGTGGCGCCTTTCAGCTCTTTTTTATCGTCGATGAATGCCACTGGCAGATAGTCGTGGCCGGCGCGCAGGGCGCTGGCCAGTTGGGTGCCTGCCTTGCCAGCGCCATAGATGGCAACGCGTACCGGCGCCCGTTCCCCGTTGGCATGCAGCAGGAAGCCGCGCGCGACAAAGCGGCTGGCGACCATGTACATGATGGCGCTGACCCAATAGATGCCGAATACGCCGCGTGACATGCCGCTCATGTGAATGGCAAACGCGGCGATGGCCACCAAAATGGCAACCGAAATGGTGACGCCCAGGATTACTACATAGACAATTTTCTGGTCGATGAAACGGATGACTGCCCGATACAGGCCCAGGCGCACGAACACGGGCAGTGAAATCACCGGTACCAGCAGGATGAGCCAGGAGTATTGTTTCAGGATCACAATATCGACGACGTCGTAACGCAGCAATATGGCGACAGCAAAAAGTAGCGGCAACATGAACAAATCCGTCGTCGCGGCGATGATTTGTTTATGGAAACGCGAAAGGTCAAGGAAAGATTTCATTTTTGTTTTCTTATTATGGGTAATCTTGCGAACGCTACACGCAATAAGGTCACGGTATATTACTCTGGCATAGTCGAGGCAAGTCTCCCTGAATCAATGTGTTACATTATCCTTGCGTATTACTTTGATGAAGGTCAAAAAAATAATTTTCATATCAAGTATAAATGAACGTTTCTGCAGATATTCAACGTCAAGCTTTACTTTATCCGGAATAGGCAATTCATCACGGCCATTTATCTGGGCCCAGCCTGTCAATCCGGGCGAAATTTTTTCGACTCCATACTGAGTGCGTAAGGCAATCAAGTCCTGCTGATTGAACAGGGCGGGGCGTGGACCGACAAAACTCATGTCGCCGCGAAGAATGCTCCATAACTGGGGTAATTCATCCAGACTTGATTTGCGCAGGAATGAACCGATCGGTGTCAGGACACTTTTTGGATCTGGCAATAAATGCGTCGCGACGGCCGGTGTGCCGACACGCATGGTACGGAATTTCGGCATGCGGAAGATGCTGTTGTTGCGGCCGACCCGATCGGACCAATACACCACGGGACCCGTGGATGTAAGTTTCACGAGAATGGCCACGATCGTGATTGGCAATAACAGTATGCATAGCGCGACGCAGGCCAGCAGGAAGTCAAATATTTTTTTCATTCAGAACCGATTCATGTGTGACGAAATGGAGCGACAGTCTTGGCAAGTGCTTTTTCCATGCTGATTACAGGTTGCCAGGACATCGTTTTGCACGTGGATGTGATATCTACTTGCAAGGAACCCAGCAGTCTGTCCGCCGCGGCAGACTTGCCGAGCAGCCGGGCTGCGGTGGCGATCCAGCTTGCGGGTACGGGCAGCAGCAGGTTGCGCCGCCCCATGGCGGCCGCGAGCATGCGCAGCAGTTCAGTGATGCCTACGTCGCGGTTATCGGATACCAGGAATACTTGTCCTGCCGCTGCCGGATGCGTACTGCAGGCGATGAGCAAGTCCACCAGGTTGTCCAGCGCTACCATGCTGCGGCGGTTGTGAATGGAACCCAGTGGCAGCGGCAAGCCTTTGGCCACCAATTTCATCAGGTTGTGGAAATTGGCGCGGACCCCAGGGCCATATACCAGCGGCGGACGTACCACCGTTACCTCCAGCCCGGTTTCCCGGGACAATGCGAACAGAGCATTCTCCGCCTCCAACTTGGACTGTCCGTAAGGATCGCACGGGGCTGGCGTGTCCGATGCGCGGAACGGGGTATCGGTGGTTGCTTCGCCGTTGACCTTGATGCTACTGACAAAAACGAAACGCCGAACACCGGCATCCGCCGCTTGCCTTGCCAGATTGATCGTCGCCTCCACATTCACCAAACGAAACTCTGCCAGTGGATCACTGGACGTGTCTTGCATGACATGCACGCGCGCCGCCGCATGGATCACGGCGTCGCAGCCGGTGAGGGCCTGTGTCCAGTCAGTTTTTGCCGACAGTGAGCCTACAGTAATCTGGCCTGGCCCATTGCTGCCGCGCACTGCCGCAGCATAGTTTATACCGCGTTCGGCCAAGGCGGTGCACAATCCACTGCCGACAAAACCGTTGGCTCCTGTTACTAGAATCTTCGTCATCTTTTCTGTAATGCTTTTCTTATTACCTAAGCGTCAATGAGCTTTGTGAAACTATTTTGACCAGACAGTGGCATTAATATAGTCAATATAGCTGCTGACTACCCGGCTAACCTGTTTTGAAACAAACGGATTTTCATAGTCCGCCACAGCCAGTACCGGTGCAGTCTTTTCGTCATATTGCGACGTGATAATATCGACTGCTTCGAGTACGCGTTCCGTTTTCAAGCCGCACATGATCAGCGTGCCGGCATCCATTCCTTCTGGCCGTTCGTGCGTATTGCGAATGGTGATGGCCGACAAATTCAATAGCGAAGTTTCTTCTGTAATCGTGCCACTGTCCGACAGCACGCAGAACGCTGCCATTTGCAATTTGATGTAGTCGACAAAGCCAAACGGCTTGGAAAAGACAATGCGCTTGTCGAGATGATCAATGCCGAGCTCCTGCAGGCGCTTCATGGTGCGCGGATGCGTCGAAACGAGCACTGGGAAATCATACTTTGCTGCCAGGGCTTCCAGTGTGCGCAGTAAGTCGCGCAGCGCGTCCGGCGAGTCGACATTTTCCTCTCGATGCGCACTGACCAGGAAAAACTTGTTCTTTGTCAGCTGTTGGCGCGCCAGGACATCCGAGCGTTCGATTTTCGGCATGTAAAAATCGAGTACTTCGCGCATGTGGGAGCCGGTCTTGATAATGGTTTCAGGCCGCACACCTTCAGCCAGCAGATAGCGCCGCGCATGTTCCGTCAGTACCATATTGATGTCGGCCAGATGGTCGACTACCTTGCGGTTCAGCTCTTCCGGCACACGCTGGTCAAAGCAGCGGTTGCCCGCTTCCATATGGAAGACCGGAATCTTGCGACGCTTGGCCGCAATGATGGCGAGACAGGAATTGGTGTCGCCATACAGCAGCAGCGCATCCGGTTTTTCCTTCTCAAATACTGCATCTGCCTTGACCAGCACCTGGGCGATCGTGTCGATCGCGTTGGTGCCGGCGGCATCGAGGAAATAGTCCGGTTTACGAATTTCCAGATCGTCGAAGAAAACCTGATTCAATTCATAGTCGTAATTCTGGCCGGTGTGCACCAGGATATGCTGGCTGTGTTTTTCCAGTTCGGCAATCACCCGGCTCATCTTGATGAGTTCCGGGCGTGTACCGACGATGGTCATGATTTTACGCATCGAGTTGCTCTTTTACGAATTCCAGTTTCAACAAGATATCCTTGACTTGATCCACCGTCAGGCGCTCGGTATTGTGCGAAGTGTAGTCATCGATTTCAGAAATCTTGGTCTCGCCCTCGACAAAGTATTTGTCATAGTTCAGGTCGCGATTGTCGGCAGGAACGCGGTAGTATCGGCCCATATCTTCCGCCTTGGCCATTTCCTCGCGCGAGACCAGCGATTCGTACAGTTTTTCGCCGTGTCGGGTACCGATCACGCGTACTTCGTTGTCTTTGACAAACAGTTCTTTCAACGCGGCGGCAAGATCGCCGACCGTCGATGCCGGTGCTTTTTGGATGAAGATATCGCCCTGCTTGCCGTGTTCGAAGGCATGCAGAACGAGGTCGACCGAATCGTCCAGCGACATCAGGAAGCGTGTCATGTTGGGATCGGTAATGGTAATTGATTTGCCATCCTTCAATTGCTGAATAAACAGCGGAATCACGGAGCCGCGCGAAGCCATGACATTGCCATAGCGGGTTGCACAGATGACCGTTTCTCCTGCCGTGCGCATGCGTGACTTGGCGACCATGAGTTTTTCCATCATTGCCTTGGAAATGCCCATGGCATTGATTGGATAGACGGCCTTGTCCGTGCTCAACACAACAAGGCGTTGGACATTGTTGGCGACTGCTGCGTTCAGGACGTTTTCGGTACCCAGCACATTCGTGCGTACCGCTTCCATGGGATAAAATTCGCATGACGGCACCTGTTTCAGGGCAGCAGCGTGGAAAACATAGTTCACGCCTTTCATCGCTTCATTGATGCTGTCGAAATTACGGATATCGCCGATATAAAACTTCAGTTTCGGATTGTTCAGCGCAATGCGCATGTCTTCCTGCTTTTTTTCATCCCGGCTAAAAATCCGGATTTCCGCAACGTCGGTGGAGAGGAAGCGCTTCAATACGGCATTGCCGAAGGAGCCCGTGCCACCGGTAATCATCAGTACTTTATCTTTAAACATTTATTGCTCCTTATTACTTAAAATTAGCCATTTTCTGGATGAGTTCCGGCCATGCCGGTGCCACGTAGCCGGTGGCGGCGCGGAAGCGTTCCGCATTCAGCGATCTGTCGATTGTCAATTGCTCGTCAGCAACAATCTCGATCTGCTTTCCGTAGGCTTGCGCTACCAGGGTAAGCAGGTCAAATTTATTGATAGGTTCGGCGGCCACATGATACAAGCCGCGCAATGCGGGTTGCGGCAAGACGACATCGCGTATCACATGTGCCAGTTCTATCGTTGGCAAGCCCGAGAAAACCGCTTTCGTATAGCCCTTGACAGTGCCTTGCTGCGCGAGGAACCAGCCGACCAGGCTTTTGGCGCTGTTCAGTTCGTGGCCGATGATCGAGGTGCGCAGAGTGATGCAGTGCGGATAGTCTACTTCCCCCAGGAATTTTGAGCGTCCGTACAGGTCCTTGGCGTCCGAAGCATCCGATTCCAGGTAATTGCCCTTGCTGCCAGAGAAGACACAGTCGGTACTGACATGGATCAGGCGCGCACCGGCGATGTCGCACAGGCGGGCCAGGCGGTGCGGCAGCAGGGAGTTGATGGGAATGGCTTGCAGAGGATCGTTGGCATCGGCCAGTTGCTTGATCAGGCCGACACAGTTAATGATGACATCCGGCTTGACTCTGGCGAACAGCAGCGCCAGGGAATCCTGATTGTCGACATCCGTACCGACGACGATGCGCTCCGCCAATTCCGGGGAAAAGTTGCGGCGTACGCCATCACTGCGGGCCGAGCCAATAACATCGTGTTGGCTATCTTCGGAGCAATACCGAAAGACCGCATTGCCCAACATTCCCGACACACCCAAAACTAAAATTTTCATAAACTATCCTTTTCTCGTCGATTTATTATTTGTTGTCCTTATTGCCCGTCAACAGATTGTCAAAATGCGTGATCAGGTTTTGGGTCAGCATGGCGCTGTCATAATGCTGCTGGAAGTACGCCAGGCCATTCTGGCCCAGCTGTTCCCGGTCCGCTTCGCCGAGACGGGACATTTCCAGTATGGCCGCCGCCAGCGCTGCAGCGTTGTCCGCTGCGCAGGCGATGCCTGCCTGTGCCTGCGTGACGATGCGTGCCCCTTCGCCGTTCAAGCAGGCGATGATGGGACGGCCCATGGCCAAATAAGCCTGTAGCTTGCTGGGGACTGTCTGGCGAAAGATAGGTTCATCGCGCAGGGACACCAGCAGGGCACCGGCCTGCCGCAGGATGGCAGGCATGGCCTCGAGAGGATGCTGCCCCGCCATGACAACATTCTGCAGTTTTAAACGGGCGATTTCTGCACTCAGCCATTCGGAGCGGCTGCCATTACCTACCAACACCAGGCGAATATGTGGCTGGTTTTGCAAAAGCGCGGCGGCGGCGATGATGGTTTCGACGGACTGAGCGGTTCCCAGGTTGCCCGCGAAGACGATGGAAAAGCCGTCGCGCAAGCCCGTCACGACGCTGGGCTGCTGGGTATCCTGAAAGAAGACATTATCAGCTGAGTTTGGATAATAGGATATTTTGCTGCGCCCGGCCAGCGCCGCGACGGGCGCGACGAACGCTTCCGATTGCACGAGGATCAGGTCGGCGTGGCGATAGATCCAGCGCACCAGCACTTCTACCAGCTTGAGCAGTTTTCGGTTGCGGACAAAACCGGTCGCTTCCAGGCTTTCGGGCCATAGATCCTGTACCCAGATGACCAGTTTGGCACCTTTGATCCACTTCAGGAAAATAGCCGGAATGACTTGCAGGATCGGTGAAATCGCATAGACAAAAATTACGTCGACGCGCTTGCGCCGCAGGGAGAATGGCGCCAGCAAGATGCCGCTCAGGACGAAGGAAAGGTAATTACCGATCAGGCCGAGCGCGGAACCGCGTCCACGCGGTATTAGTGGAACGCGATGTACGGTAGCGCCATGCCAGTCCTGTGTACCAAGACCAGTGGCGCGATAACCAGGAAAAACCTTGCCATCAGGATAGTTTGGCTGGCCCGTCAAGACGTCTACATGCACGTCTTGCTTGACGAGCGAACGTACGAGGTCATTGATGCGGAAATTTTCAGGCCAGAAGTATTGGCTCACCACGAGCAGGTTCAAGAGCGTAGCTCCGCAAGAAAGTCGGATGCCGAGCCGATACGGGCGACGGGTTCCGCCACGCCGAGGAAGCGGCGGATGGCCCGGGCAATGGAGACTGGCGACGTCGGATCAAAGGTAGCGGCCGGTACGCATACATCGCGCACATAGTCCAGCTCCGATGCCACGATGGGCAGGTTGGCCCAGCTGGCTTCAAGCAAGGGCAAGCCAAATGATTCCGTCATTGACGGGAAAACCAGCGCCCTGGCATGGCGATACAGAGTCAGTATGTCGCCATGGGGCAACACCCCCAGTTGCTCAATGCGCAAGCCATGCTGGGAAGTTGCACTGTCGAACTCCGCGCGGAGCGCCGTGCAATGCGGGGGCAGGGTAAGTGCCAGCGAAGGAAAGATGTTTTGTTCGGCCAGCAGAATCCAGGCTGCGAGCAGGCGGCGATGATTCTTGTGCGCTTCTCCATCGGCCACGTAAACAAAATCAAAGCCGTCGCGTACGCTGGCCTGGTCTTGCGACGCACTAGCCATGGCTCCAATGAAGGGGATGACGCGCACGGGAGGCTTGGCGCCGTGCCAGGTTATCAACGCTGAGCGCATGGATGGGGTCTGGACGACATATTCGTTGACATTGCCTTTGAAGGCGCGGCAAATGATGCGTTCGAATGCTACCCGTATCTTTGTCTTGCCGGAAAATTCGGAAAGGGGCGTGAGGCCAAAGTAGTTCCGATTTTGCTGGAATACCACGACATGGCCGGCCAGCGGCAGCAGCGGCGGCATGCCATGGAAGCACAAAATGACGTCGTCGGCGCGTGCCGCGCGTTGCAGGCGCAGTTCGGCCTTGAGGCGATCTACTGGCGAGGCCTTGACAAAGTAACTTTCCGTTCCTGCCGGCAAGTCCAAGATTGCCTTGGCCCTGTAGTCGAGGTTGGCCCATAGCGTTGCGCCATTCTGGGCGGCAAGCAACTCCTTGAGTAACACCAGTCCGCCACCCACGTGGACGTTTGGTGCATGTAGCAATAAACGCCCCACTTATTTATCTCCTGCCTTGTAGACGTCTTTCGGACCGACACCGCCAGGTACGAGCGCCCGCACGCCCTGGCGCAGCTTGTTGTCCACCCATGCCAACGCCCTGCGTGCCGTTTGCTCGGGGCGGGCGCTGAACGACGTGACGTTGAAGTACTGCTCGCCTGTTGGAGACGCGGGCGAAAAGTAATAGTTCGAAACGCAGCAGCGCAGGCGATCGACCTGGACCGGACTGACCGAATGCCACGAGCTTGGTGTTGTTTCCATCAGCACCAGACGGTTGAATTTGCTATGGATGGTTTCGTTTTTGCGCACGGATGGTTCCCACAATTCCAGGTTGCCACCATTGCCCAGCTCCCAATCCGGCGTGACATAGAAAAGCAGGTTCAGCGTGCGATAAAACTGGCGGGTCGCTTCGTGCGAGTTGTCGATGTGGGGGTTGAGAAAATGCCCTTCACCCATCATGCTCAAGCCGCCGGCATATAGCGTGGGGTCGGGAATCTGCTGCGTGATACCGGTGATTTCCTCGATAATTCTGACCACCGCGACATCCTGCATCGCGAAGGTAATGTCCTTGAGAATCGGATTAAATTGATCAAAATGTTTGGAAGTGAATTTTTTCTCGCGAAAACTCGACATCAGACGCATCTGCTCCAGCTTTGGAAAGGCTTGGTAGATTTCCATTGCCAGTGCATCGGGAAGCATATTCTCGATATAGCAATGACGTACGCCGACCTTGCCAGCGCTGGCTGCAAACATGTCGGTGGCGCGTTTTTTTTCCGTTTGCAGGCGCGCCACAATCAATTCCACGATTTCGTTTTTAGACATTTCCATTCTTACCTTTAAATGATGCCGATTTTTTACCCAAGAAAGCCTTCAGGGCGTCGCTTGCCGCATGAATGTTGGGAATGTCGGGGATGAAGAACCGTCCGCCCGCTGCGCTTGGCCGGGTGGCGCGCTTGGCCAGGCGGATGATCTTGGCCACAGCGATGCGCGTAGCGCCCAGCAGCACGCGGGTAACGGTGACGGTGCCACTCTTGCCATATTGTTGCGTGTAAGCCATCGCCGCCTTGAAAATTTCTTTATAGTAATCCGGATGGCTGACCAGGCAGATTGCATACAAATGGATGAAGTTGAAACGATCCAGTTGCGTGGCATCCAGTTTGCTCAGAGTTTCATAGGCTGCCTGGCCCCAGACGGTCTCGACGCTGAAAAAGCGTGGAATCAGCGGTGGCCACACCAGATTCTTGTAGGGCTTGATATGGGGATCGTCTTCCAGGTTGCCCCGGTGGGCATTCATGGCGCTGCGCCCGGTGTTGCTGTTGCCGGCAGCGCCAGGGATGGTCAGTGGATAATCGATTTCCGCAAAAGATGGTGTAATGGCGGCAATGCCGAGCGCGCCCGATACGTCTGGGCTCACACCGTGGAAATAGGCCCCCGTCTTTTCCTTGACTTGTTCCATGACGGAGCGCTTTACGATGCCGTGGTAAATCTTGGGTAAACCATCGGCCCCCTGGCATGCCATTTCCAGTGAGTCTTGCATGCCCTTGGCGCAATCGGTACGGGAGATGCGTGATGAGAAATCGTTGATGTACAGGCGGCTGGAGTGGCCCCGGCCGAAAGTTTTCGACAGAAAGTCCGGCCAAGCGTAGTTGGCCACCACCTTGGGCGAAATGGCATCCACCTTGTGTTCGATCGCCCATTGCACTGCGTCCAGGATCTCGGCGGCAACGGTATCGTCGTCGCCGACCAGGCAGACATAGTCGCCGCTGGCCATGGCCAGCGCCTGATTGTGGTTCTCTGTCATGGACAGGCGCGTGGGGCAATGCTGGTAGTGCAGGCGTGCATCGTCCAACAGCGGCACGATCTCATTTTGCAATTTGCCGTCGGTGCTGGTGTCATGCATGACAAGTTCGATTAAGGGCGAGTTGATGCTCAAGACACTTTTTGCGGCATGCACGGCATACGCGCTGCGATTGTGGGTCGCGATTACTACGGATAAAATTGGCATAAGCAAACTCACAAAAAGTTAGACTGGCGTGGTATTCCGCGGCAGGCTGGCGCCAGTATGATTCTGGCGGTTAATATTCTTGGCCGTAATGTACAACATAACCAACAACAATTCGAACGATACGGACCCAATTAGCGGTTCAAACAACGAAAATAATAGCAAGAATAAAAATGCAACCTTGATTGATTGAAAAATCGGCGTGCTCCGTGCCGCCTTGCTTATTTCGCGGTAAATATTGTGCAGGTATTTCAGATACAGCAGCAAGCCAATTACGCCGTAATTCAACCAGAGCAGCAATATGGAGTTATGTGCCCCCCATACATCCTCCATGTTGCCGGCCGCTTCAATGGCGGAGCGGAAGCCATTCGGCCCAACGCCCAGCCACGGCGACTTGGCAATCAAGTCGGCTGAAAATTCCCACAGAATGATGCGGTTGTTGAACGAATCCGGAATCTTGTATTCATTATCGTGGAGTAGCATAAACAGACTGTAACCATATTCAAAAAACAGGTACAGAGCGAACAGGATGGATAAAAAAATCGTGAAATATTTGATGTGCGCGTATTTCTTGTCTGTCCAGAAAATGTACAAAATGAATAGGCTGATAATCAAAATGCCACCCCTGGACATGGTCGCCAGAATGGCACCGACGAAGAAGAGGAACAGGTACTTGTTTTGATAAAAAAACGTGGCGGCCAGGAAAAAGAGAAAGGCTGCCAAATAGTTGGAACGTCCGAGGAGCGTTTCGACCATCAATTTCTTGTCGTAGTAGTCGCCGTTGACGCCAAAGGATTGAATGAAGCCCAAGTAGGTCCATAATGCCAGGACAATGCCACCATACAGGATGGCCTGCCGCGCCTTGTGCATGTCGACCGGCCATGCGCGCAGGCTGACGAGCGCCATGGCCGAGACGACCAGTGGTATCACCGCAGCCACGGCCCGCTGGAGCTGTCCCGGATCTCGCAGCAAGGTCGTCAGGATACCCAGCCCAGCGATAGTGCACAGTATAAGAGCATTGCGCGTGAGGACAAGGTCCTCTCGCAGTAGCCTGACCATGAAAATCAGGCCGATCAGCGCAAAACTGATCGGCAGGCTGACCGAGCTGGCGCCAATGTAGATCTTGAATTCGCCAACAAAGATGAAAAATAGCACGCCATAATACAGCGGTACCAGCATTCTGGTTACCCTGTCCATCCACACCCGGCCGCTGTTATTTACCGAAAATTGCATAGACTTTTCTTTTGAAAAACAGGCGTTCAACTTCACTTAAGAAATTGAACCACGTATAAGCAGCAATGATCGCGAAGCATGCCGAAAATTGCCAAGCCTTGAATGTCGCAAGTGGATTAAGCGAGATCAAAAAGGAAAGCGTGATTAATGTCATTAATACGATAAATTTTCCGCCTAATACTTCCTTGAATTTTATTTCCAGAACGTCAAAGGAGAAGTAGAACATGAGCCACGCGTCGGCACAGATTCTCAGAAGCCACACCAGCGCCGCTCCTTCCAGTCCGTAATAGCTGCACCCCAGCCAGAGCAACAGGCAGTACAGGGGAAACTCGACAACATGTACCTTGGCCGTCAAGGCTGCCTTGCCAGCGCCTTGCAGCAAGGAAAATGGAATTTGCGTGATGCTACTGATCAGGACGCCATACGAAAAGATGCGCAGCAGGCTCGTACTTTGTTCTGAAAATGCAGCGCCCACCCACAGCGTCAGAATGTCCTGGCTGGCAAAGGCGATAATCAGCGTCATCGGTGTGATCGCCAGCAGCAAATACAGCACGCTACGGCGATACAGTTCCACCAGTTCATGGCCGCGGCCACCGCCGATCTGGCTGGAAAATGCGGGAAACAGCACCGCCGTCAAGGCGCCAGGAATGATCCAGATCTTGGTGATCATTTCATTGGGCGTCACGTAATAAGCCACCGCCGCCGCCGAAATCGTCGTGCTGATCAGGAAACGGTCCAGATAGGACATCAAGGGACTGATGATATTGGTAACCGTCATCCAGCCACCGGATACCAGTAGGGGCTTCATGAATCCGGCATTGAAATGCTTGCTGCTGAGCATACCAGGCAGGCTGCGCGCAGCGAAATAACCATGCACGAGACAGGCAATGATCCTGCCAGCGGTGAGCATGGCAGTCACGGCAATCAGGTCATTCTTGTACCAAAGTACGATGGCCAGTGGACCCAGGAAGGTGAATATACCCATGGGCAGGCGAATCAGATTGATCACGCCAAAGGCTGATTTGGCTTCGAGAATACCGCGCAGACCTGTAGTGAGTACGATGAAAGGCATGGCGATGGCCATTACCCTGATTGAACCGACGATTTCCCCGTTGTCTTCAGCGTGCGAAATGCTGTGCGCACCAAACTCCGCACCGAACCATAGCAAGGCCGATGCAAGCAAGCCAAGGCCGGTCATCATCAGCAGGCTCGTAAAGACCATGGGAGCGATATCCGCATGGCGTTCTTCCGCGATTAGTACCGATAGCTGTTGCGTGAGTGCCCGTCCCAAGCCCAGATCGAACAAACCGAAATAGCTGACCACCGCCCAGATCAGTGTTAACACACCAAAACGCGCATCTCCCAAGCTGTGTATCAGCACCGGCATTGAAGCAACCGCAACTAGTAGCGGCAAGCCCAATCCTAATAAATTGTAAACGGTGTTTTTGATAATCATGCAAGTATGGCAATTAATCCGAGGTGAGTAGCGCAGATTTTCAGTGTGGATAAATTGTTTGCATTAATGCAATAATTCCACGCCAAAAAATAGAGGCCGCGGGTAGGGCTGAACGACTAAATCGGGGAGTAATATAAACGCGAGACCACCAGCCAAGGGTCGACTGTCGGTCAAAACAGGTGATGATATATTTATTATAGCAATTGGGCAAATTCTTATCCTATGGTGGAGCCTATTTTTCCCCGTAGAATTGTAATCATTTGTAAGCCATATTTTATTATCTTGTTTTTTTAAATAGCTTTCTTTTAGGAATTTATTATTGATTGCTTGCAGTGCGCATGCCATCTATTATGGGGGAGCTGCGCCGGACAGTGGCGTGCCCGCTGCGTATGGCGAACGGAACACCTGGCGCCAGTTTGCACCGCACCGCAGGGAATGTTGCCTAGGTTGCGTGCTTACCGTAACAATGCGGGCAAGACACCTCATACACATATTCCGGCGCCAGTTGCTGGCGCGGCGTGACGACGGCGCGGCAGACGAAACATTGCACGGTTTCCGTCGGTTCCAGTTTCGGGTTCAGGGCCGTGCGGTAGTCGAAGACGAAGCAGTCGCCCGTGTAGTGCTCGCCGCCCACTTCTTCGAAATATTTCAGGATGCCGCCGTCGAGCTGGTACACGCTGTCGTAGCCGATTTCCTTCATGTGGATGGCTGCCTTTTCGCAGCGGATGCCGCCTGTGCAGAAGGTGACGACGGTTTTGCCTTCTAGCTCGTCCTTGTGAGCGGCGGCCACGGCCGGGAATTCCGTAAACTTGTCGATCCGGTAATCGAGCGTATTGTTGAACGTGCCCACGTCCACTTCAAAGGCGTTGCGCGTTTCCATCATTACCACGGGTTTGCCCGCATCGTCGACGCCGGCATCTAACCAGCGCTTGAGCGTGTGCGCGTCGACGGACGGGGCGCGGCCCAGTTCCGGCTTGATCAGCGGCATGCGCATGGTGATGATTTCTTTTTTTAGCTTGACCAGCATGCGCTTGTGCGATTGCTCGTTCGATAAGCTTTCCTTCCATTCCAGATCGGCCAGACGTTCGTCGCTGCGCACCCAGGCGAGGAAGCTGTCGATATGCTCGCGCGTGCCCGACAGGAACATATTGATGCCTTCCGGTGTCAGCAGGATCGTGCCCTTCAGCTCCAGCGCCAGGCATTGCTCCTGATACAAGGGGCGCATGGCTTCCGTATCGTCGAGCGTGATGAATTTATACGCGGCGATATTGACAAACGTGGCGGCCAGCGGGCTGGCGGCGGTGGAAACGGCGGGTGTTGCTGGGGTGATGGCTTGCATGATGGCGATCGGCTTAGACTGAACAGCCGATATTATAAGCCCGACAGGCCAGGCAGGATACCCGGTCCGTACGCGCGACGCGGTAGAATAGACCCCATTGAATTTTGCACGAAACGGTACACAGGATGGAAATGGTAATGCAAGAGGCCGGCGCTCCGGCAGGTTCACAGCAAGCGATGCAGCCCGGTCCTGCTTTCGTCCATTTGCGCGTGCACTCGGAGTACTCGATCGTCGATGGCCTGGTGCGCATCGACGACGTCGTCAAGGCGGCGGCGAAGGACAAGCAGGTGGCGCTGGCCGTCACCGACCTGTCGAACCTGTTTGGCATGGTCAAGTTCTACAAGGAAGCGCGTGGCAAGGGCATCAAGCCCATCGTCGGCGTCGACGTGTGGATCACGAATGACGATAACCGCGAAAAACCGTCGCGCTTGCTGTTGCTGGCGAAGAACCGCATGGGCTATCTGCAGCTGTGCGAACTGCTGTCGACGGCCTGGCTGACGAACCAGTACAAGGGCCGCGCCGAGTTGCGCATCGAGTGGCTGCAGGCGCTGGCGACGAATACCTACGACCTGTACCCGGGCGAAAGCGCGGCCAATGGCTTGATCGTGCTGTCCGGCGCGCACTTCGGCGATGTCGGTACCGCCATCGAAAATGGCAACCTGGCCCTGGCCGAGCGCAATGCGCAGCGCTGGGCCGAGATTTTCCCCGGTCATTTCTATATCGAAATCCAGCGTGGCGGCCAGGCCAACCAGGAAGCGCAGGTGCGCCATGCGGTGGCGCTGGCGGCCAAGTTGGGCCTGCCTGTCGTCGCCACGCATCCCGTGCAATTCATTTCCCCTGAAGAGTTTATTGCCCACGAAGCCCGCACCTGTATCGCCGAAGGCGAAATGCTGGCCAACGCCAAGCGCATCAAACGTTTCAATGACAGCCAGCGCTTCCTGTCGCAGGCCGACATGGCGGAACTGTTTGCCGACTTGCCGGCCGCGCTGGCCAATTCCGTGGAAATCGCCAAGCGCTGCAATTTGACCTTGACCCTGGGCAAGCCGCAACTGCCGAACTTCCCCACGCCGGACGGCATGACGATCGACCAGTTCCTCGTCGCCGAATCGCAGGCGGGCCTGGAAAAGCGTTTGTTGCAGTTGTATCCCGATCCCGAGCGCCGTGAAAAGGAGCGTCCGCGCTACGAGTCGCGCTTGAAATTCGAGACGGATACGATTTGCAACATGAAATTCCCCGGCTACTTCCTCATCGTGGCCGAGTTTATCCAGTGGGCCAAGGAAAACGGCGTGCCCGTCGGTCCGGGCCGTGGTTCGGGTGCGGGTTCGCTGGTCGCGTATTCGCTGCTCATTACCGACCTTGATCCATTGCAGTACAACCTGCTGTTCGAGCGCTTTTTGAACCCAGAACGCGTCTCGATGCCCGACTTCGATATTGACTTTTGCCAGGAAGGGCGCGACCGCGTCATCCAGCACGTCAAGGATTTGTATGGCAAGGAGGCGGTCTCGCAGATCGCCACCTTCGGTACCATGGCGGCCAAGGGCGCGATCCGCGACGTGGGCCGCGTGATGGATTTCGGCTACAACTTCTGCGACGGCATCTCGAAGCTGATCCCGTTTAAGCCGGGCAAACCCGTGTCGATCGCCGACGCCATCGAGGAAGAACCGCTGCTCAAGGAGCGCCTGGAAAACGAGGAAGAGGTCAAGCAGCTGCTGGACCTGGCGCAGCAAGTCGAAGGCATCACGCGCAATATCGGCATGCACGCGGGGGGCGTGTTGATTGCTCCAGGCAAGCTGACGGATTTCTGCCCGCTGTACACGCAGGGCGGCGATTCCGGCGTTGTGTCGCAGTACGACAAGGATGACGTGGAGGCCGTCGGCCTCGTGAAGTTCGACTTCTTGGGTCTGACGACCCTGACGATTCTCGACCGCGCCGTGCGCTACATCAAGCAGCTCGATCCGGCGCAGGCCAATTTCGACCTGGCCACCTTGCCGCTGAACGACAAGCCGTCGTACGACTTGCTGACCAAGGCCAAGACCGTCGCCGTGTTCCAGCTTGAGTCGCGCGGCATGCAGGGCATGCTGAAAGACGCGCGTCCCGACCGTTTCGAAGACATTATCGCGCTGGTGGCCTTGTATCGTCCGGGCCCGATGGACCTGATTCCCGACTTCTGCAAGCGCAAGCACGGCGAACGTTTTGATTATCCCGATCCGCGCACGGAATCGATTCTGTCCGAAACCTACGGCATCATGGTGTATCAGGAGCAGGTGATGCAGATGGCGCAGATCGTCGGCGGCTACTCGCTGGGCGGCGCCGATATGCTGCGCCGCGCCATGGGTAAGAAGAAGGCCGAAGAGATGGCCGAGCACCGCGAGATCTTCCGCGCCGGTGCGGCAAAAGATGGCTTGACGGCGGAAAAGGCCGACGAGATCTTCGACTTGATGGAAAAGTTCGCCGGCTACGGTTTCAACAAATCGCACGCCGCCGCCTACGCCTTGCTGTCGTATCACACGGCTTACCTGAAAGCGCACCACACGGCCGCCTTCATGGCAGCCAACTTGTCGCTGGCCATGGATGACACGGACAAGATCAAGATCCTGGTGGAAGACTCGCTGGAAATCTGCAAGCTGACCTTGTTGCCGCCGGATATCAACGAATCCGATTACCGCTTCACGCCGAGCGGCGCGCCGCCGTCCGTGAGCGGCAAGAAAGTCACGCAGATCCGCTACGGCCTGGGTGCCGTGAAAGGCTCGGGCCAGAACGCCATCGAAGCCATCATCGCCGCGCGCGAAGCGGGTGGCCCCTTCACGAGCCTGTTCGATTTCTGCAAGCGCGTGGATAAAAAACAGATCAACCGCCGCACCATCGAGTCGCTGATCCGCAGCGGCGCCTTCGATTGCCTGAAGGTCGACCGCGCCATCCTGCTCGCATCGGTGGCCTTCGCCATGGAATGCGCGGACCAGGCCGCCAAGGCAGCCAACCAGGTGAGCCTGTTCGGCGGCGACGACAGCGACATGGTGGCGCCGCCCGAGTACGTCAAGGTACCCGTGTGGACCGATAAACAGCGATTGACGGAAGAAAAGATCGCACTGGGCTTCTACCTGTCCGGCCACCTGTTCGATTCGTATGCGCCCGAGGCGCGCCGTTTTGCTCGCACGAAATTGTCGGAACTGTCGCCGTCGCGCGAACCGCGCATGATGGCCGGCGTCATCACGGGCTTGCGCACGCAGATGACTCAACGGGGCAAGATCCTCATCGTCACCCTGGACGACAAGAGCGGCACGGTGGAAGTGACGGTGTATGGGGAACTGTTCGACTCGAACAGGAAAATCTTCAAGGAAGATGAATTCCTCGCCGTCGTGGGCAAGGTGTCGGAAGACCGTTTTTCGGGCGGTTTGCGCATCACGGCCGAGAGCGCCTTCGACATCATCGCCGCGCGCGTGCAGTATGGCCGCCAGCTGGGCCTGACCTTGCCGGCCACCCTGGACGCCAAGCGCATCCGCGACGTGATCATGCCGCACCGTGCGGAGACGGGCTTGCCGATTGCCGCGCGGGTCAGCCCGCAAGGCGTCAGCTGCGTGCTGCAGTTTGGTGACGAGTGGAAAGTGGCGCCATCGGATGAATTGCAGATGGCGCTCGAGCAAATGCTGGGCGCACAAGAGGTGGCGGTCGAATACTGACCGGCACCGCCCGGCATACAACAAAGCCAAACCGCAGACATGCTGGTTTGGCTTTTTTCGTTTACATGTCTTTCAGGCCCGTGATCGCATAGCCTTTGGCGGCGATCTGCTGGTGCGGCTGTTCGATATGGTAGTCGGGCAAGATTTCGGCATCGTCGGCCACTTCGCTGGCGCGTGTTTCGAGCTGCCAGTCGGTATTGGTCACTTCTTCCGGAATGAGCTTTCCTTCCGGCACGGCGAGGTAGGAAAAAATGCCGTCGTGCTCGGCCCGGCGGTAGATGTCTACGCGCATGAATGCCTCCTAGTAAGCGTTGGGGGAACCGGTGCACCGCAGTGCATGCCGATAGCGCTAGCGTAACAGGATTGTGCCGTGCACGGGTTGTAGCGTGTGCCGCAGGAGGGGCGGTGCTCAGGTGATGGCGGAAGCGTAGTCGTCGTCTTCGCCGAGCATGGCCGATTGCCGCACCCCGCCGGCGGCGGCCGCAGCGTTTGCCGTGGCGACTCGCAACGGGCTGCGATGGGCGTCGAGGCCGCTGCGCAGGCTGGCGATCATGGCCAGTGTCAGTTCGTGGCGCTTGCGTGCTTCCGAGCGTTTTTTGGAAGGAATGTCTTGCAGCGCAGGCGAGGGCAGGTTTTCGCACGCTAATTCAAAATCGCCATCCTGGCGCACTTGCGCACCCAGTTCTTGCCATAGCGCATTGTAGTCGGCGAACAGACGGCCTTTCTTGGCAGAATGGTGCACGGCGCGGTTGATATTGCCGACAAGCAGCATCTTGCGGCAGCCGTGTTCGTATCCCAGCTGGCGCACCAGGCGCACCATCAGGGTCTTGGGACGCATGCCGTGCAAGTCGCGCGTTGCCTCGCGCACGCGGTGCGCGCTGTCATCGCCCTTCGGGCCTTGCAGGCAGCCGATGCGCATGCCCAGGGTAGCGCGCAGCTGGCTGCCGAAGAAGGAAAAGGCGATTGAATACAGCACGTCGTCGTCATCCATCAATTGCAGCACCATTTCGCCTTCGCGGTCCATCGGATGCAGCGAACACAGTTGCAAATGGTAGGGCGCACCCGACTTGCCCGCCACCGTGCCCAGGCGTACGGGGCCGTGCGCCGCTTGGCTCATCAGCTTGCCCCAGCCCTGCTGCAAGATGAAATGGTAGTGCTCGGTCAGCAATTCCACGCGCTGCTGGCAATTCAAGGTCAGGCTCAGGTACGGGCGGTAGACCTTGTGGATCATGTGCGGATAGGCTTGTACCAGATCATGAAACGCCGGATGCGAGTTCAGCAGTTGTAGCCAGCGGCGGGTCTGGCGCTGTTGCACGCGGGCGCGCAGATGCAGCTTGAGCAGTTCGCGCCAGCGGCGCATGCCACTCGGCATCGCCATCAAGCCGTCAGACAGGGTAATAGTTGGCATCATCGTGGCGTGGAGTTACAAGGCAAGGCAAGGCGTGCCGCATGCATGGGAGGGATGGTCATGGTCGGAAAACCATGTCATCTTATGCACGCCATCTCCTCCTGTAAATTGGCGAAACAGCGTACGGGTTCCCCTTATGCCAGCCCTGTTTTAATAGCGGTAGGTGACGTACACGGCGCCGATCGGCGAGGTCTTGCGCTGCACGATGGGGCTCTTGGCCGCGTCGCCCAGGCGGCTCTCGACGCCGACCAGGGTATTGATGCCCCAGCGCGCATCGAAGCGGTGCTCCCAGTTGACGGTGGCTTGCGCTTCATAGAAACCGGCCTTGGGTGTGTATTGCTTGAACGAGGTGTTCGCGGCCTGGGTGGCCGTGACGCCATACATGGTCTGCACGTATTTGCGCTCGCCCCAGGCCAACTGGCCGCCGATGGTTACGCTATCCTTTTGCATGCCCTTGGCATCGGACCTGCCGTAGACCTGGCCCGTCGCTTCGAAATGCACGTTTGCACCGTTTTCGCGGTTCGACAGGGGAATGTCGCTCGACACGCTCAGCGACAGGCCCGGCAATGGCGAATAGCCCACGCTGAGCAGGGCGCTGGCGTTGCCCTTGACTTCGCCCATGCCCTTCAGATAATCGCTGCCGCCCCAGCCGTTGGCGCCATTGCGTTTGTGGTCTTCGCGGTTGCCGCGGTAGCCCAGCGCCGCGCTGTAGCTGAGGGGGCCTGCCTGGCCGCCATAGCCGATGCCGCGCGACGTGCTGAAGAACAGGCCATTGGCCATGGCGTAATCGAGAATGATCAGCGGCGAGGCCGACAGCTTGTCGGCGCCGGAATAGCTGGACACGGCGGCAACACCGCCGCCGATGGTGAAGACATTTTCCGCAGCCGGTTCGGCCGCCGCGGCAGCCAGGGGATTCAAGCTCAGGCCGCAGGCCAGCGCCAGCGAGGTCAACAAGGTTGTAGATGCGTGCATGGAGTTTTCCGTCAGGTGGAGAACCGAGTCCGGAGTGGCTCGATTGACTGCCGACAGTATCTGTCCTTGCCATGAAGGAAAAATGAGCCTTTTATTAAGATTGCATGAAGAGTGCTTCTTTACCCTTTCTTCAGCTTGCGGTGGTTTAATACTGACCATGAAGATACTGCTGATTGAAGACGATATGGACCTGGGCAATGGCGTGCGGATCGCCTTGCGCGACCAGGGCATGCAAGTGGTCTGGGTGCGCAGCCTCGAGGATGCGGCGCGCAGCATCGAGCACGACAGTTGCGAGCTGGTGCTGCTGGACCTGGGCTTGCCCGATGGCGATGGCCTCGATTTGCTGGCCCGGCTGCGCGCGGCTCGCCTGCCGGTGCTGATCCTCAGCGCCCGCGACACGCTGGAACAGCGCTTGCGCGGCCTCGACGGCGGCGCCGACGATTACCTGGTCAAGCCCTTCGTGCTGGCCGAGCTGCTGTCGCGCGTGCGCGCGCTGGCGCGCCGCAGCTATGGCTTTGACGGCGACACCATCGAGTTGCGCGGCCTGCTGCTGCAGGTACCCACGCGCCGTGTCAGCGTGCATGGCCTTCCTGTGGAACTTACCGCCAGTGAATATGCGCTGCTGAAGACCTTGCTGATGCGCGCCAACCGGGTCATCACGCGCCGCGTGCTGGAAGAACACATCCTGCCCGGCGGGCTGGCCAATGCCAGCAACACCCTTGATGTGCATATGGGTAACCTGCGCCGCAAGATAGGTGAAGGGTATATCCGTACCGTGCGCGGCGTCGGCTATGTCATCGACCAGCAGGGCGAACCGTCCACCGCGCCAGGTGCTGGCGCATGATGGGGCGTTTCTGGGCCATGCTGCGCCGGCCTACCCTGGTGCGCCGCCTGATGATGGCGCAAATGCTGATGCTGACCATGGTGTGGAGCCTGGCCGTGGCGTATGTGATGGTCGAGGGGGCGGACGAAGCGAGCAATGTGAGCCGCGGCGTCCTGCACGCCATTATCAGCGTGGCCGATAACCTGGCCGAGCAGCCGCAGCGCCAGGAACAAAGCTTGCGCGCCATCGACGAAGCCTTGCGCGAAGAGTTTGAAACGGGACAGGTGCCGGAACTGGCGCCGCGCATCCTGGTCTGGCGCGAAGGCAAGCTGGTCTACAAGTCGCCCGATGCGCCCAGCGGTATCCGCAGCGCCGGCCCGGAGCAGATGGAAGTGGTGTACATCAAGGGCCAGGCCTGGCGCAGCCGCAGCCTGGCCGAGGGCAACACGCGCGTGACGGTGCTGGAAGCGGGAGGCGCATGGCAATTGTTCATCACGATCAATTCACGCGGTTACTACCTGCTGCCGTTGCTGATCAGTCTGCCGTTCCTGCTGGTGCCGGCTTGGCTGTCGATCCGCCTTGCCATGCGACCGTGGCGCAAGCTGGCGCAAGAGGTGGCGGCGCGTGGGCCGCAGGATTTGCGTCCGCTGGCATTCAAGCCGCCGCATGGCGAACTGGCGGCACTGGTCGACAATATCAATGCACTGCTGCAGCGGGTCGATGCCAGCGCCGCGCGCGAACGCAGCTTCATCGCCGATGCCACGCATGAGCTGCGCACGCCTCTGGCTGCCATGCGCGTGAATGTCGAGGCCTTGCAGGGCCAGGTACATGATGCGCGCCAGCAAGAGCTGCTGGACGGTATCTTGAATAGCGGCAACCGGGCCGCGCGCCTGGTGGGCCAGCTGCTGCAGCTGACGCGCAGCGAAGTGCAGGCGGGCGCGGGCGAGTTGCCGCGGCGGCAGGCGCTCGATACCTTGCTGCAAGACCGCCTGGCGGCCCTGTCCGGACTGGCCCAGGCGGGCGAGATCGAGCTTGAGTTGCAAGCCAGCGTCTCGCTCAGCGTGCCGGGACAGCGCGAGAGCCTCGTTTCGCTGATCGACAACCTGGTGGAAAACGCCATCAAGTACAGCCCGCGCGGCAGCAGCGTGACGGTGTCGCTGCATGCGGAGCGGGGCCAGGCCGTGTTGCATGTGGCCGACCAGGGGCCGGGCATCGCGCCGGCGCTGTATGAGCGCGTGTTCGACCGCTTTTTCCGCGCGCCGCAGCAGGTGCAGCCAGGCAGTGGCCTGGGCTTGTCCATCGTCGCTTCCGTCGTGCGCCAGCATGGCGGCACGATTCAGCTGCACAGCGGTAACGGCGGCCTGGGCTTGCTGGTGGAGGTGCGCTTGCCCTTGGCCGTGGCCTGACTGCGTCGGCAGGTCTTGCGATATTGCATGAAAATTATTTCATGTGCATATAACGCAAGATGGCATGGCGTGGCGCACGCTTGCGATGCATAATGCGGGACAGTTAAAAAAACACCGTTATGCGTCCATTCCTGTCCCGCTACCTGCCGTATCCCGCCTTTGTCGGCCTGTATCTGCTGTTTGACTGGGCCACGTATATCGACCCGATGTACGGGCTGAACATTACCCCTTGGAACCCCGATCCCGCGCTGGGCCTCGTGTTTTGGCTGATCCATGGCCGCAAGGCGGCGCTGCCATGGTTCATCGCCCTGGTAGCCGGCGAGGTGCTGGTGCGCGGCATGCCGGCAGGCCTGCCCCTGACCTTGCTTTGTTCGGCGTGGCTGGTGCTCGGCTATGGTGGAATCGGCGCAGTCCTGCGCCGCAGTTTCAGCAGCAGCGACATCTTTGACAACCGGCGCCGCCTGAGCGCCTGGGTTCTCATCGTGCTGCTGGGCACCGCGCTCAATGCGCTCGGCTATATTTCATTGCTGTCGCTCACGGGGCGCATACCGGCCGGTGAATGGGGCACGGCCGTCTGGCGTTTCGGCATCGGCGACACGGTCGGCATGCTGGTGTCGATGCCGCTGATCTGGGTGCTGTTCAGCGAGCGCGGGCGCGAACGCCTGCATGCCGCTGTCTGGCGCTGGGAAACCCTGGCCTACCTGGCCCTGGCCAGCTTCGTGCTGTGGAGCCTCTTCGGCTCCATCGTGCGTTCCGAATACAAGCATTTCTACTTCCTGTTTCTTCCCGTCATCTGGGCCGCTTCGCGCCAGGGCTTGCACGGCGCCATGCTGGCCGTGTTTGTATTGCAGCTATGCATCATCACCCTGGTGAAATGGACGCATGCCGTCGATATCCAGTTTTATGAATTGCAGCTGCTCGATGCCGTGCTGGCGCTGGTGGGCTTTTTTATCGGCATCGTCGTCGATGAAATACGGCAAGTGGCCGACGAACTGAAACACACGCTGCGCCTGGCTGCCGCCGGCGAAATGGCGGCCGCCCTGGCGCACGAGCTGAACCAGCCGCTGACGGCCTTGTCGACCTATGGCAAGGCGTGTGAATACCTGCTGGAACGGGGCGAGAGCGGCGCCTTGCTGCAAGGCGCCATCGGGCACATGATCGTCGAATCGGGACGGGCTGCGGACGTGGTGCGCCGCCTGCGCGACTTTTTCCGCACGGGCGCAATGCAGCTCGAGGCGGTGCGGGCGAGTGAGCTGATCGAGGGCCTGGCACGCCAGTTCACGCCGTTGTTCCATGAACACGGTATCGAGCTGGCGCTGGCGCCGCCGTCGTCGCTGGCCGTCAACGCGGACCGCCTGCAAATCGAGCTGGTGCTGCGTAACCTGCTGGCCAATGCACAGGATGCGGTGATGGGCCAGCCGCGCGGCCAGCGCCGGATCACGGTCTCGGCCGAGCCGCTTGAGGGCGGCCGGCTGCGCCTGTCCGTGGAAGATAGCGGGCCCGGCATTTCCAACAGCCTGGCCGCGCGCCTGTTCGAACCGTTCGTCTCGACCAAGGCCAGCGGCCTGGGGCTGGGCCTGGTGCTCAGCCGCAGCATCGTCGAAGCGCATGGCGGCCAGCTCTGGGCCGAAGTGGGCAAGCATGGCATGTTTCGTTTTATCCTGCCCCTGGCGCACGCCAGTGCAGGCGCTACGGGAGAGTATGGTGACAAGTAATTTGACGGTGTTTATCGTGGACGACGATCCCGCCGTGCGCGATGCGCTGGGTTTGCTGTTGGGCATACGCGGCTACCGCACGGCCCTGTTTTCCTGCGGCGAGGATTTCCTGCACAGCTGGCGGCCCGAGTGGGCCGGCTGTCTGCTGATCGATATCCGCATGTCGGGCATGGATGGCCTGAGCCTGCAGCGCCGCTTGCTGGAGCGCAAATGCCTGCTGCCCATCATCATCATTACGGGGCACGGCGACGTGGCGCTGGCACGCCAGGCCTTCAAGGCGCAAGCCAGCGATTTCCTGGAAAAACCATTTGATCACGACAAGCTGCTGGCCGCTATCGATGAAGCGTTTTCGCACGAGGCGCATGCGCGCGGCCAGTTGCAGCGCCAGGTGGACGGGCTGGCCTTGCTGCGCGCCTTGACGCCGCGCGAGCGCGAAGTGATGCAACTGGTGGTAACGGGCCAGCACAACCGCGATATCGCCCCGGCGCTGGG
This sequence comes from Janthinobacterium sp. GMG2, assembly GCF_033949445.1. Taxonomy (NCBI): domain Bacteria; kingdom Pseudomonadati; phylum Pseudomonadota; class Betaproteobacteria; order Burkholderiales; family Oxalobacteraceae; genus Janthinobacterium; species Janthinobacterium sp. GMG2. The sequence goes on from NZ_JAXAWA010000001.1 coordinate 703,294, forward strand.
GATTTCCGTGCGCACAGTGGAAGTGCACAAGGCGCGCCTGATGGACAAGCTGGGCGTCGATAATGTGGCCGACCTGGTGCGCATCAGCATGCTGGGCACCGGCTAGCCACTGAAGCGTTCTCTAGGCGATGGTCTGCAATACCTGATCGCTTGAAATCGCCTTGACCCAGTCGCTGCGCCGCGCCACCGTGATGACGGTGCTGTTGGCGCTGTCAAAGGGAGCCCATTCCGGATTCTTCTTGCGCATCAATGCCACCACGGGCACATGCACGGCGTTCGCCAGATGCATGATTGATGTTTCCACCGAAATAATCAGGTCGCATTGCGCCAGCATGGCCGGCAACTGGAAAAAGTTGTCGACGGCACTGAAGGCCTGCGTGCGCGGCAAATTGTGCGCCTGCACGACGGCATTCACCTTGGCCAATTCCTGCGGCATGGCATTGATCAGGAAGCAGGCATGCTGCCATTTCGGCATCGCCTGCATGCGCGCGATCAGCTCGGCAATGCGCTCCAGGGGCCAGCCGCGTTTGTGCGACTTGGCAAACGGATTCAATAGCACGAGCGGACCCTGGCGCGGGGAAAAACCCCAGGCGGCCAGTTGCTCCTGCGCCTGCTGCAGCGCTTGCTCGGGAATGTGCACGAAGGGATAACGTTCGGCCACGGGAATGTCGAGTCCCGTCAATTGATGGAACCAGTCCGCATACACGCTGCTGATATGGTGCTCGCCGGCATCTTGTCCCGCATACGAGGCCAGCACGGCATCGATCTTGCGGTAGGCCAGGTAATGCCAGGGGCGAAGCGGGCTGAACGGCTTGCGCGTACCGATCACCAGCCCGTGCGGGCTGATCGCGCGGGCAAGGTCCGCATATTGCTGCGGCCGTACGTGGGCCAGCGACACGACGACAGGATAGTGCTCGGCCTTGGCTTCGCGCAGTGACTCTTCGTATAGCGCCGGGCTGTAGGTCTTGCGGTACACCTTGGAAAACAGGCCCGACTGTTCGACCCAGTCGTACAGCGAATAGGTGCGCAAGCTTTCCCATTGTTTGGCGTCGGACGTGCGCCGTACTTCGTCGACCCACAGATGGATCTGGATATGCGGGTAAGCCGCGGCAAAGGCGCGGAAACCGTTTTGCAGGTAGGTAAAGTCTCCCAGCGCCAGATGGGCGATGAACAGAATTTTTTCCGACTTTTGTAGAAGTTCGGCGGGAATCAAAGGCGTCATGTATCAGTACGATTTCAGGTATTCATTCGATGGTGTCATACCACTTGCTGGGAAAATTGCAGGCGATGCAGATTGGCATACGCGCCGTTGGCATCCAACAATTGCTGGTGACTGCCGGTTTCCATTATTTTCCCATGTGACAATACCACGATACGGTCCGCACGTTCAATTGTTGATAGCCTATGAGCAATAACTAAGGTGGTTTTTCCTTGCATCAGGTGTTCCAGTGCCGCTTGCACGGCCCGTTCCGCCTCCGTATCCAGTGCCGAGGTGGCTTCATCGAGGATCAGGATGGGCGCATCCTTGTAGATCGCGCGGGCAATGGCCACGCGCTGGCGCTGGCCGCCGGACAGGCGCGAACCGTTATCGCCCAGGCGCGTTTCCAGGCCGTCGGGCAAACCGTCGATGACGTCCGACAGGAAGGCGGCCGCGGCGGCCGCTTCGACGCGCTGCCGGTCCGGGGCCGCATCGCCATACGCGATGTTGGCGGCCAGGGTATCGTCGAACAACACCACCTGCTGGCTGACCATGGCGATCTGGCTGCGCAGGCTGGTCAGGGCGATGGCATCGATATTCTGTCCATCGAGCAAGATTTCACCGCTGCTGGCCGAGTAAAAGCCGGGCAGGAGGCTGACCAGCGTCGATTTGCCGCCGCCGGACATGCCGACAAAGGCGACCGTTTGTCCGGGCGCGATACTCAGGTCGATATGTTGCAGGGCCGGCTCCGGATGTCCGGGGTAGGCGAAGCTCACGTCCTTGAACTCGATGCGGCCGTTGCTGCGGCCAGCGAGCGGCTTGCCGCCCGTGCGTTCCGGTGTCTTGTCGATCAGCTGGAAGACTTCCTCGGCGGCGGCCATGCCGCGCTGCAGGGGGCCGTTGACTTCGGCCAGCTGCTTCAAGGGCGTCAGCAGCATCAGCATGGCCGTGATGAAGGAAACGAAGCCGCCGACCGTGATTTGCCCCTGTTCCGACTGGAACAGGGCCATCACGATGACCAGGGCCACGGCCGCGGCCGTGATTACCTGCGTGATGGGCACGGTGGCGGAAAAGGTCGTCGTCATGCGCATGCTGTAGCGGCGCAATTGTTCGGCGCGTTCTTCGAAACGGGCTTTCTCGTAGGTCTGGCCGCCGAAGATCTTGATCACTTGCTGGGCGCGCGTGGTTTCCTCGATGACCTGGGTCAGCTCGGCATTGACGGCCAGCGAGTCGCGGTTGAGTTTTTTCAGGCGCTTGCCCGTCGTGCGCACGACGATGGTCAGCACGGGCAGCAGCACCAGGGTCACCAGGGTCAGTGCCCAGTTCAGGTACAGCAGCCACGCCAGCAGGCCCAGCACCGTGAGCGAGGAGCGTACGATCGAAGTAAACACCTTGGTCACCATCTCGATGATCTGCTGCACTTCAAACATGATGGAGTTGATGACTTTGCCCACCGTGTGCGTGTTGTAGAAGTCGATGGGCAAGTTCAGCATGCTGGCAAACATCCGGCTCCGCAATTCGTTGAGGATGCGCGTGGAGACATAGCTCATCAGGTAGCTGCTGGCAAACGTCGAGGCGCCGCGCATGGCAAAGATGCCGATGACGATCAACGGCACGAGCCAGAAGGAAAAACTCACCTTGCCGCCAAAACCATTGTCGAGAAGCAACTTGAGCGCATACGGCAGCAGCGGCTCCGTGGCCGCCGTGACGACCATCGCCAGCAGGGCCAGAGCCAAATGTTTCTTATAGGGCGCGTGCAGCGCGGTGAGGCGCTTCAGGTCTGGCGTCAGCATCGGTATGGTTCCTTGCAGGGACAACAAAAACGGTCAGGCGGAAAACAAGCTCAAGCAGTGCGCTCTTGCTGGCGCAGCATGGCCCACAGTATCACCATCGGGAAGACCAGCATGATGATGCCGATATTCAGAGTAAGCGAGCTCGTCGTCAGGCCAAAAATCATATAGCAAGTGCACAGTAGCATGCCCGCCAGAGCAAACGGCCGTGCGCCGGCAGGCCCTCGGTGCGATGTGCGTGCAAACAGGACCAAGGGTAGCAGGAGCAGCGCCAGCAGTGCCAGCACGCCGGTGATGCCGCGCTTGACCAGCACATCGAGGTAGTCGCTATGGGCATTCGTATAATCACTGACGAGTTTGCTAATTTTCCCTTCCGCCAGCATTACTTTTTTTTGTTGCAGATAGCCGGTACGGCCCATGCCCAGCCATAGATGCTCTTTTACGAGTTCTGTCGCGGTATCCCACATCACTAGGCGCTGGCCAACCGAGGTGGTGACATCTCCATCATTCTTGTATTTTTCCAATTCGGAGATGACGGTGGCCACACGCTGCTGTACCGGCGAATGCGGCATGACATAGGCCAGGCCCAGGAGGGCGAACAGTAGTGACAAGGTGATGGCCAGATGGCGGCGGCCATGGTTTTTGGCGTGATGTACAGCCATGATGATGAGGCAGACAGGCAATGCCAGCCAGCCTCCGCGGCTACCGCTGATGACCGAACCGACGATGCCGGCCAGGCATCCTGCCAGTAACAGGCTACTCCAGGCATAACGGTACGCTTGCGTGCGTGCCCAGTCGAGTCCGCACAGCGCCAGTATACCCAGCAGCATGCTGACATTGCCATAGTGAATTGGGTTGCTGGTTGCCGCTTGCGGACGAATTAGGCTGTCAGGAACAAATTGCATCAAGGCATAAGCTGCGCCGGCAATAGCGCCGACGGACAAGCCGGCCCACCAGAACGTCGGCCGTGGTGGATATGCCAGCAGCAACAGCAGCACCGGGACCGCCAGCAGGGATCGTAGCGGCATGTCGAATTCGCGTGCAGGATCACCGTGGTACAGCATGTTTGTGGTAAAGATCAGGAAATACGCCAGCAGGACAGTGATCAACAGGTAGTCCCGACGCTGCAGCGCCAGGCTGGGGAGCTTCCATAACAAGGAACCGCTAGCCAGCAGGAGAACCAGCGCGCCAAGGGAATATCCGCTGTTGACAGCCAGCGCCAATGCCGAAAAGAGAAAAACACAAACAGAGGTCAGGCCGAGCATAATATCCTTGGTAACGCACGTGTCGCCATTATGGCAACTGTAGCAACATAAAGTAGGCGTCATTGTAATCGAAGGTGACTGCAAAAACGCCCACGGGGGAATTTGCTCTTCGATAACTATTTAAGCAGTCTCAAGGGGAAGAATGAAAAAAACCATGGTTTTTAGCCATGGTTTTTTTGTAAGCAATGGTAACTTGCTGTTATTTTGCCAAGGCCGCAAGGCCTGTCATGCGTCTCAGGCGGTGGCTGGCACGCGCGTGGCGACGCCGGTGGCGATGGCCGCTTGCGATACGGCAGGCGCGACCCAGCTGCGCAGACGTTCGTCGAACGGCGACGGGATCAGTTGCAGCGGCGTCAGGGCGCTGCTCTCGTGGCCTGGCAGCGGCTCCTTGGCCAGCGCGGCGATGGCGCGCACGCAGGCCAGCTTCATTTCTTCGTTGATGGTGGTGGCGCCCACGTCGAGCGCGCCGCGGAAGATGTACGGGAAGCACAGCACGTTGTTGATCTGGTTCGGGTAATCCGAGCGGCCGGTGGCCACGATGGCGTCGTCGCGCACGGCATGCACTTTTTCCGGCGCGATTTCCGGATGCGGATTAGCCAGGGCGAAGATCAACGGCTTGGCGGCCATCGATTCGACCATTTGCGCGCTGACCACGCCGCCCTTCGAGACGCCGATGAAGATGTCGGCGCCGGCCATGGCGTCGGCCAGGTCGCGGTCGCTCGTGTCGTTCGCGTAGCGCGCCTTGTTCTCTTCCATGTTGGCGTCGCGGCCCGGGTAGATCACGCCCTGGCTGTCGCACACTTTCAGCAGCGACTTGTTCAGGCCCAGTGAGACGAGCAGGTCCAGGCAAGCGATCGAAGCCGCGCCCGCGCCCGAGACGGCTACCTTGACGTTGCCGATATCCTTGCCCACCAGTTCCAGGCCGTTCAGGATGCCGGCCGCGACGATGATGGCCGTGCCGTGCTGGTCGTCGTGGAAGACGGGAATGTTCATGCGCTTGCGCAATTGCTGTTCGATGTAGAAGCAGTCGGGCGCCTTGATGTCTTCCAGGTTGATGCCGCCGAAGGTCGGCTCCATGCGCACCACGGTGTCGATGAACAGGTCGGGATCGTTCTCGGCCAATTCGATGTCGAACACGTCGACGTCGGCGAACTGCTTGAACAGGCAAGCCTTGCCTTCCATCACCGGTTTGCTGGCCAGCGGACCGATATCGCCCAGGCCCAGCACGGCCGTGCCGTTGGTGATCACGGCCACCAGGTTGCTGCGCGACGTGTAGATGCCGGCCGTGCGCGGATCTTCCACGATCGCTTCGCAGGCAAACGCCACGCCCGGCGAGTACGCCAGGGTCAGGGCGCGGGCGTCGCCCAGCGGTTTGGTGGGGGTTACGGAAATCTTGCCTGCGCGGGGTTCCGCGTGATAGGCGAGGGCGGCTTCTTTCAGGTTGAAGGTTTCGCCGTTCTGTTCGGCGTGCTTGCTGTGCGAAGTAGACATAGGAATTCTGGGAAGGGCATGCATGGCCCGAGTGGTAAGTCCGAGCCATGGTATGCAAGCGTTTGCACGCTGTCAAGGCTGGATTGTACTTAAGCGTAACAAAACCGCTTTGGCCAGCGGCATTATTTCAATGCAAGCGTTTGCTCGGTTTTTGACGGAATGGGCATTTTTTGCGATAAAATCACGGTATTGCGATCCGGGAAGCCCATGACAAACAAGAACCCCACCTTAAGTGACGTTGCGCGGGCCAGCGGCGTACACTTTTCCACCGTATCGCGCGTGATGAACCCGGCAACGCGGCAAATGGTCAGCGCCGAGGTGGCCGCGCGCGTGCTGGCCGAGGCGGGCCGGCTCGGCTACCGGCCCAACCGCGCCGCCTCCACCTTGGTTACGCGCAAGTCGCGCATCATCGGCGTGGTCTTGCCCGACATTACCAACGCGGTTTTCCCGCCGATTCTGCTGGGCATCGAAGAAGGCTTGCGCAAACATGGCTACCTGGCCATCGTCGCCAATGTGGGCGCCGACGAGGAAGAACAGCTGTTCGTCATCAATCGCCTGCTGGGGCAGCAGGTCGATGGCCTGATCCTGGCCACGGCGCGCCGCGACGATCCCGTCATCAAGATGTGCATCGACCAGAACGTGCCTGTCGTGACCGTCAACCGCAGCGATGAAAACGGCGTGGCGTCCTGCGTCGTCAGCGACGACGTGGTCGGCATGCGCCTGGCCGTCGAGCACTTGCTTGCGCTGGGCCACCGGCACATCGCGCACATCGCGGGCCCGGAAAATTTGTCCACCGGCCACGTGCGCCGCCTCGGTTTCCTGGCCGCCATCCAGGCCAGCGAACTCGCTCCTTCGCAAGCGTTCGTCTTTGAAAGCAGCGGCTATTCGCGCGAATGCGGCAAGGCGGCCCTGCTGGAACTGCTGAGCCAGTCGCCGCAAACGACGGCCGTGGTGACGGGCAGCGACCTGGTGGCCCTCGGCTGCTACGACGCCATCCGCGAACTGGGCTTGAGCTGCCCCGAAGATATTTCCGTCGTGGGCCACAACGACATGCCGTACATGGACATGATCCGCCCGCCTCTCACCACCATCCGCATCCGCCACCACGGCATCGGCACGGAAGCGGCCCGGCTGATCCTGCAAACCATCGCCTCGCCCGATTCCCCGGTGCTCGACGTGCGCCTGAAACCTGAACTTGTGGTGCGCGAATCGACTGCCGCGCCGCGCGCCTGACACCTTCTTGCCCTTCTTTCTGCCGAGTATGTTTAAATCTTGATATTGATAATGATCAAGGCAACGCCATGCAGATGAGAGCCAAGCAAGCACAGCAGGGAGGCCGCTGATGCCGAAGAATTTCGGCATGCCCGGCAACGCCTGGCGCTATGCGCTGGGCAGCGATTATGGCTATTGTTCGCCCTTGCTCGACGGCATAGAGTTTGAAAACGAGTGGGTCACCATACGCGAATCGGCGATCCGCATCCGCGCCGGCTATGCCTGGGATGGCTGTTCGCCCTGTATCAGCGTGCTCGGCCTGTTTTATGTGGGCACGCCCGATGGCGCGCAGCACCTGGGCTTGCCGGCGACCTATCATGCCAGCCTCGTACATGACGTGCTGTGCCAGTGGCGCGCCGACATTCCCGTCACCCGCGCGCAGTCGATCGCCATTTTCCAGCAGTTGCTCAGGGAGGTGCGCTTCCCCCTGGCGGGACTGTATGCGGGCGCCGTCTTCCTGTTCGGGCCACGGCGCGGCTTCATGCGGCCTGTCGCGCGCACTGCGGTGGCCGCCCCGCACCCGCCAGGCGCAACATTAAAGCGGCGCTAACGCCGCCGATGCGCCATGATGTTAAACTGGCGCCCCTCATCGTTTCTCTTGCCCTCTACCGCCATGACCAAAACCAACACGCCTTCCCCAAAACGCCGCGAAGAGGGCGTCGCCAAGCTGACCGTCAATCCCTTCCTCGACGCCGAGTTTTACGCGCGCATGCGCGACTACACGGAGCGCGATGCGGCCATCATCAAGGAATTGAAGGCGATCGCCGAGATCCGCGCCGGCAACAAGCAGCCCGATCCCCGCCTGGCGCCGTCGTTGCAAGCACTGCGCGATACCGTCAAGAAAGGTTTGACCTTTGGCGAGATGCTCGACCGCATGGCGGCCGGCAAGGAAAAAGGCCTGTGGGAACCATGGATGACGACCTTCGGTATCGAGATCCGCGCCGTCAACTACGGCGCCGGCCCGCGCAATGCCTGCCTGGTGCTGGACTTGGCCGCGAATGCCCCCGCGCACGCCATGTTCGCCAAGGCCGGCATTCAGAACTGGCGCAGCCTGGCCGCCGACGACTGCTCCGTCGTGCGCTCGGAAAAAGCCACGGAAACGACGCCCTTGAAAGTGTATGCCGTGTTTTACCTGGATCCGCTGCCGGCCTGAACCAGTAGCCCTATCGCCAACGCAATCAGCATCACGCCCGACAGCCGTTCCAGCAACGGCAGCGCGCGGGCAAAGTGCTGCCGCAGGACGCTGCTGCCGATGGCCAGCGCCACCGCCATATCCCACGCCAGCACGGCAAAGACCATCCACGCGCCATACGCCGCCATCGCAGCGGGGCTCGTTTGCCTGGCGGCCAGCACGGTGGCCAGGCTGACGTAGAACAGCGCATTCTTCGGATTCAGGATGGCGGAAACAAACCCCACCACCATACCGCCGCGCCAGCGCGCCTTGCCGGTGGCGGGCGCGGCTTCCAGGCTGCTCTTGCCCGCATGGCGCAGGAACAGCCAGCCCAGATACAGCAGATAGGCGCAGCCCGCCAGCCGCACCACCATGAATGCCGTACTGCCCGCCTTCAGGACCGACAGTCCGCCAAACGCCGCCACGATAAACACGGCATTGGCCACGGTAATGCCCACGCACGTGCCGGCGGCGGCGCGCCAGCCGTGGGCCAGCGAGGTGCGCGCGATCAGGAAAAAATCGGGGCCGGGCGACAGCAAGGACAGAAAGTGGGCGGCGGCGATGAAGAGGAAATCCTGCATGGGAGTTGGCTCGGGCAATGGCGATGCGCGAGTATGCAGGGGCAGGCGGCGGCCTGTATTGAAGAAAATTGCAGCTTAGCGGTAGCGTCCCGGCGTGATGCCCGTATGGGCTTTGAACACGCGCTGAAAATGGCTCTGGTCGGCAAAGCCCAGCTCATGCGCCAGTTGCGCCAACGCCGTCCCCGCCTGCAAGCGGCTGCGCGCGCGGTTCACGTGCGCGTTCAACTGGTAGGCATGCGGCGTCATGCCCGTGGCGGCGCGAAAGGCGCGGATCAATTGATACGGGCTCAGGCCCGCCACTTGCGCCAGTTGCCGCAGGCTGGCCGAGGGTCGCGCCTGCAGCGTTGCGAGCACGGGCGCCAGCCGTTGCGGCACGGGCTTGCGTTCCGAAGGCAGCAAGTCTGCACGGGCGCTGGCGCAAGCGTCCAGGAACGCCAGCAGCGCCGCATCTTTCTCCGCCGCACCGGCCGTGGAAAACAGCAGCGCATTCATGGCGCAAAACTGCGCATACAGCAGCGGGCAGTGCAGCACCGTCGCCGTGTCGCCATCGAGCGCCGGCGCGTGTGCCTGCAGCCACTGTGCATCGAGATGCAGCATCTGGTAGCTCCACAGGGCGTCAGGCAGGGGATTGCAGGCATGTACGCAGCCGGCCGGCACCAGCACCAGGCTGCCATTGGCGAGCACGGCCTGGCCGTCCTGGCTGCCCGTAAAGACGCTGCCACCAGCGTCGACGGCGCCGATGGAAAACGTGGGATGACTGTGCGGCTTGTAGCACGCCCGGCTGTGGCAGGCGCGCCGGCTCTCCACGTGGGGCAAGGCCGGATCGCGCCAGAAGGCGGTGGTGCTATTGCTTGCGTACATAGGCCTCAACCAACCGGCGCGGACGGGCGCAAATACAGCATTTGATGCTGCAGGTCGAACAGTACCGGCATTTGCTTGAAGAAATCCGTGCCCAATATGCCATCTGCCTTGAATTCATCCGGCAACGTCATCAACAGGGGCGAGATACTCTTGCCGCCCGGGAGCGACAGTGTGATCGCGCGGCAGGGAAGTCCGGGGCCCAGCTTGAACGCGCATTTTTGCACGCGCGAAAACGCTTCGGCTGCCGAACTTTTTATAATGGAAATGGAGGCGGCGGTGTCGAGCACCAGGCGATAGGTTTTCTTGCCGTCGGCCAGATGCAGCAGCAAGCCTTCATCGATGCGCTCATATGGCACTGCCAGCCATCCGGCAGGTGGTGCGGCACCATCGCTGGCGCTGATCTGCAGGATGCCCGCTGGCAGGTCGAGCACGACCCGTTTGCCGGCAAAAAAATTCAATCCCAGCACGGACATATTTGCCGGCAAGCCCTTTTGCTCGCCCAGCGACAGGCCCCATGGCGTCAGAATGACACCCTGCATGGTAGCGAATGGCAAGCCGTTGACGGTCAGCACGGGGACGAGAAATTCGTCCGATGCATGAACCTTGCCAGCCAGGTCGATGCTTTTGCGTTGCCGACCCGTGTAGGCCAGCCCCGGCAGCGATTGTGCGACCTCCGGCGTGAGGTGCAGGCTGGTGCTTGCACCCGTGTCGAGCACGAAGGGCAGCGTCTTGCCGTTCAGGTCCAGCTGCACCACGGGTGTACCCTTGGCGAGGGTGACGGGGAGTGTGGCATTGGTAGCGGCCAGGGCCGTCGATGCGCACAGCAGCAACAGGCACAGGGCAGCGTTTGTTTTCATGGTCAGCGTGTGCAATGGCTACATCAAAATCACGTCGTACTGCTCCTGGTGGTAGGCATTCTCCACCTGCAGCGAGATTTTCTTGCCAATGAAATCACCGAGCATGGCCAGGTGCTGCGATTCTTCTTCGAGGAATAAATCCACGACTTCCTGCGAGGCGAGGATGCGGAATTCGCGCGGGTTGAACTGTTTTGCCTCGCGCAGCAGTTCGCGCAGGATTTCATAGCAGATGGTGCGCGACGTCTTGACTTGTCCCTTGCCGGCGCAGGCGGGGCACGGTTCGCACAGGATGTGCGCCAGCGATTCGCGCGTGCGCTTGCGCGTCATTTCCACCAGGCCCAGCGGGGAGAAATTGCTCACCGAAACCTTGGTGCGGTCGCGCGACAAGGTGCGTTTGAGTTCGGCCAGCACGGCGTTGCGGTGCTCGGCATTGTCCATGTCGATGAAGTCGAGGATGATGATGCCGCCTAGGTTGCGCAGGCGCAGCTGGCGCGCGATGGCGTGCGCCGCTTCCAGGTTGGTCTTGAAGATGGTGTCCGCGAAATTGCGCCCGCCCACAAAGCCGCCCGTGTTGACGTCGATGGTGGTCATCGCTTCCGTCTGGTCGACGATCAGGTAGCCGCCCGATTTCAGGTCGACCCGGCGGCCCAGCGCGCGCAGGATTTCCTCTTCCACGCCATACAGGTCGAACAGCGGGCGCTCGCCCGTGTAGTGCTGCAAGCGTGTCAGTTCGCTGGGCGTGTAGATCTCCGCGAATTCACGCAATTTCACGTAGTTTTCGCGCGAATCGACCTGGATGGTGGCCGTTTCATCGCCGACGAAGTCGCGCAGCACGCGCTGCGCCAGGCTCAAGTCCTGGTGCAGCAGGCTGGTGGCGGGACGCGTGCGCGCGCCGTGCGTGATGGTGCTCCAGGTTTTTCTCAGGTAGTCGACGTCCGCCTTCAGGTCCGCGTCGGAAGCGTCCTCGGCCATGGTACGCACGATGTAGCCGCCCTTTTCATCGGGCGGCAGCAGGCTTTGCAGGCGCACGCGCAACTGCTCACGCTCCGCTTCCTTCTCGATCTTCTGCGAGATGCCGATGTGCTTGTCTTGCGGCAGGTAGACCAGCATGCGCCCGGCGATGGAAATCTGCGTCGACAGGCGCGCGCCCTTGGTGCCGATCGGGTCCTTGATCACCTGCACCGTCAGCACCTGGCCGTCGAAGAGAATTTTTTCAATCGGCGCCGGCGTGGCGTTCTGGCCGTCGTGGCCGCGTGCTTCCCAGATGTCGGCCACGTGCAGGAAGGCGGCGCGCTCCAGGCCGATGTCGATGAAGGCCGATTGCATGCCCGGCAACACCCGCACCACCTTGCCGGAATACACATTGCCGGCCAGGCCGCGCGTGAGCGTGCGCTCGATGTGCAATTCCTGCACGGCGCCCTGCAGGATGAGGGCGACGCGCGTTTCTTGCGGCGTGATATTGATCAGGATGTCTTCGTTCATGGAGGCGCGGGAGTGGAGGCAACGAATGACATCATACCCGGGATCAGGGCAGGGGCAAACCTGCTTGACGCAGCAATTGCGCCGTCTCGTACAGGGGCAGGCCCATGATCCCGGAATGGCTGCCTTCGATATGCTCGACGAACAGGGCGGCGCTGCCCTGGATGCCGTAGGCGCCGGCCTTGTCGTACGGTTCCGGCGTGGCGCAATACGCGGCGATCGAGGCGGGCGAGAGCACGCCGAAGCGCACTTGCGATACCTGCGTGCGCTGCTCGGCGAAGTTTTTGTAGTGCACGGCGATCGAGGTGAGTACCTCGTGCGTGCGGCCCGACAGCTGCTCCAGCATGGCCACGGCTTCGGCGCGGTCGGCCGGTTTGCCGAGGATGACGCCGTCGATGGTGACGGTGGTGTCGGCCGCCAGTACGGGACGCGGGGTCAGGTGGCGGCGGCGCACGAGGTCCCACGCGAAGGCGGCTTTTTCATTCGACACGCGGGCGACATAGTCGAGCGCCGATTCGCCGGGGAGGACTTCCTCGGTGACGTCGGCGCCGCGCGGGCCGTCGCTGCGCAGCAGCAGCAATTCGAAATCGACGCCGATCTGACGCAGCAGTTCGCGCCGGCGCGGGCTTTTGGAAGCGAGGTAGATCTTGTGATCAGCCGTTTTCATGGAGGAGTTCAGACGCGGTGATAGGGGTGGTTTTGCGTGATCGACCAGGCGCGGTAGAGCTGCTCGGCGAGGATCACGCGCACCACGCCGTGCGGCAGGGTCATGCTGGAAATGCGCAGCATGCCTTCGGCACGTGCCTTGAGTTGCGGATCGAGGCCGTCGGCGCCGCCGATCAAAAAGGCGGTGTCGCGGCCATCCTGCTGCCACGCCATCAATTGCTGCGACAGGCCGACGCTGGTCAGGTCCTTGCCGCGTTCGTCGAGGGCGATGATGCGCACGCCCTTGGGCAGGACGGCTTCGATGCGTTCGCGTTCGAGCGCCATCGCCGTGGCGGCGGTCTTGCTGCCGGAACGCTCCACCGGCTTGATTTCTTTCAGCACGATGCGCAATTCCGGCGGCATGCGCTTCGCGTATTCCGCGAAGCCCGTCTCTATCCAGGCCGGCATTTTATGGCCGACCGCAGCGATGATGAGCTGCATCGAGGCTTACGCTTCGACTTTTTTGATACGCTTGATCACGGTTTTTGCCGGTGCAGCATCGGCTGCCGGCTTGGCCGCGCGTGGGGCGCGTACTTTTTTCTCTGGCAGCGCTTTCAGTGCTTTCACGGCAGCCGCTTCGGTCTTGGTTGGCGCGACTTTCACGGTTTTGCCGACGGCTTTGGAAGCGGTGGCTTTTTTCGCCGGGGCTTTCTTGGCGGCGGTGGCAGCCGTGGCTTTCTTGGCCGGTGTCTTTTTCTCGATCACGGGCGAAGCTTCCACATTGGCCTTGCTTGCCGCCAGATGGCCGCTGACCTTTTTCGGCTCGTCGCCGGCGGCTTTTTTCGGCGCGCGCTTGGCGGCGCCCAGCTTGACCGGCGTGTCGCCCCAGATTTCTTCCAGGCGGTAGTAGGCGCGGATAGGCGCTTGCATGATGTGGACGATCATGTCGCCCAGATCGACCAGCACCCATTCACCGGTTTCCTCGCCTTCCATGCCGATGATCTGGCCGCCGGCATCCTTGACCTTGTCGCGTACCGAGGCGGCCAGCGCCTTGGTTTGACGGTTCGAGGTGCCGGAGACGATCGCGATGCGGTCGAACAGGCTGGTCAGGTGACTCGTTTCGAAGACGGCGATGTCTTGGCCTTTGACGTCTTCAAGGGCGTCAACGACGAGGGTTTGCAGTTTTTTGATGTCCATTTAGCTTTTGTATAAATTATGTTGTTCAATATAGTCTAGCACTAGCGGGGAAACAAGCGAGTTTGCCCGATTCCCCCGTTGTAATGCCGCACGTATTTCGGTGGCGGAGATATCCACCGCGAAGTCCTGTGCCAGATAAGTCAGACCGTGCGGCGTGTTGCGGATGCTTTCCAGAGACCCCAGGCGGCGCGAAAATTCGTCGGCGACCACTTGCGGTACTGCTGTGTCATTCAGCGCGAAGCCGGGGCGGGCCGCGACGCAGATATGCGCGTATTCAAATAATTGCTGCCATTCGCGCCATGTCGCGAGCCGCTGCAGCTGGTCGGCGCCCATCAGGAAAACGATGGAAGCGCGCGGTCCCAGCTCGGCGCGTACCTGGCGCAAGGTATCGATGGTGTAGCTGGCCTGGCCATGTTCGCTGCGCTCGATTTCCTGGCGGTCGATCACCACGGGTAGGGGCAGCCCGGCAAAGGCCAGGCCGGCCATCTCGGCGCGCTGCTGGCCGGTGGCACCCAGGCTACCCTTTTGCCAGGGCGCGCCCGCCGGAATCACGCGCAGTTCATCGGCGTGCAGCAGGCTGGAAAAATGCGTGCCCAGCGCGACATGGCCCATATGCACCGGATCGTAGCTGCCGCCGAGCAGCGCCACGCACGCCGTACTACCGTCGGTCACGCCTGCAGCCAGTCGCGATGCACGAGGAAGTCAGTATACAACGCCGCTTCCGGACTGCCCGCTTCCGGGTGCCAGTCGTAGCGCCACTTGACCACGGGCGGCATCGACATCAGGATCGCCTCGGTGCGTCCGCCCGACTGCAGGCCGAACAGGGTGCCGCGGTCGAAGACCAGGTTGAACTCGACATAGCGTCCGCGCCGGTAGCACTGGAAATCGCGTTCGCGTTCACCGTAGGGCGTGTCCTTGCGGCGCGCCACGATCGGCACATAGGCCTCGATGAAGGCGTCGCCGGCGCTGCGCATCATGGCGAAACTGTCGTCAAAGCCCAGGGCGTTGAAGTCGTCGAAGAAGATCCCGCCGGCGCCGCGCGCTTCGCGCCGGTGCTTCAGGTAGAAATAATCGTCGCACCACTGCTTGAACTTCGGATGCAGCTCGTCGCCAAACGGCGCCAGCGCATCGTGGCACACCTGGTGGAAATGCTTCACGTCGTCCACGTCGCCGTAATACGGCGTCAAATCCATGCCGCCGCCGAACCACCATACGGGTGCGCCATCGGCATTCACGGTGGTGAAGAAC
This sequence comes from Janthinobacterium sp. GMG2, assembly GCF_033949445.1. Taxonomy (NCBI): domain Bacteria; kingdom Pseudomonadati; phylum Pseudomonadota; class Betaproteobacteria; order Burkholderiales; family Oxalobacteraceae; genus Janthinobacterium; species Janthinobacterium sp. GMG2. Next base: position 718,349 of record NZ_JAXAWA010000001.1, read on the forward strand.
CGTACATTCATGTGCACCGTGGGCGCGTAGGGATTGCGCGGATGCAGCACCAGCGACACGCCCATCGCTTCCCATGCCTTGCCACCCAGTTCAGGGCGCGCGGCCGCTGCCGATGGCGGCAGCGCGGCGCCGGTGACGTGCGAAAAATTCACGCCGCCACGCTCGAACACATTGCCTTCCTCGATCAGCCGCGAAATGCCGCCGCCGCCCTCGGGGCGCTGCCAGGCATCGGTCAGGAAGGGCTTGCCGTCCTGCGCTTCGAGCGCCTGCACGATACGGCTTTGCAAATCGAGCAAATAAGCCTTGACGGCCGAAGGGGAGGGAGTTGACGACATCGCGTGGGCCGACGAGGCCGAAATAAAAAAGTAAGGACGGATTGTACCCTGTTACGCGTTTTTGTGATAGGGCGGCGCTGGCGCTGTGGTTTTGCGGCCAGCGCCCCTTACAGCATGCGCAACTGCTGCAGCACGGGCAGTTTCTCACGCAGGAATTCCTCGATGGCTGCGTTGAGCAGCTGCTGGTGCGCCGCCTCGTCGTCGCATGCCGCGCCCTCATTGAGCAGGCGGCGCCCGCAGTGCGCCATGGCGCTGGCCGCCTGTGCCTGCAAGGTGGCCAGATCCGGCTGTTCCCCTTCCTGGATGAGCAGCGAAAACAGCAGCCGGTCGATGAATTCCGTGTCGATGCCGCTGCCTGCCAATGGCGAACACAGGACGCGGTTGCCGTCGCCGTAGCGCAGCTGCGCGCCGATGGCCTGGTTCAGGCGGCGCGCGGCCGCGTCGCCGCTGCAGTCCTGCGCCCCAGCCGGGAAATACATCACGACCTGGCTGCCGGTGACCAGCATGGCCGCCACCTCCGCCAGGCTTTGCACGCTCTGTCCGGGCAAGGAGGGCAGTGCGGCCAGGTCGGCCAGACTATGCGGGCCGGTCGCCAGCGCATCGCAGACGGCGCCGTAGACCTGCTCGTTTCCTGTCACGACGCCCGCCTTGGTCTGGAAGGTAAAGGCCATTTTTTCACGCGGCACCAGCATGGCCAGGTGCACGCTGGCGAGGCACTCGGCCTGGCGCACGGCCCCCATGCGGCGCGCGCCCCGCACCAGCACATCCTTGCGGAAGCTGGTATTGAGAAAATAATCCTTCATCATTTCGCGCATGGCGGCGTCGGGCAGCAAGTCGATGGTGGCTTGCTGGTCGGCGTTCAGATACAGCGCGGGAAAGGCAAAAGGCAGGTCGGCGGAGCCGGCAAAATCGAGCTTGGCGCGCGCCACATCGCGCATCACGTCCGTGTGGTACAACGGCTCCCAGTTCTGGTTCAGGTATTCATGCACGCTGTAATGGGGATCGCTGTTGATGAGCGCATTGAGGCGCGGCGCGAGTGCGGGATTGTCCGCGATGTAGCCAGCCTGCAGGTTCTGCAACTGCTGCACGTAGGCGATGCCAGCCTGCATCTGCAAGTCGCTGCGGCCGGGGAAGCTGGCGGCAAACTCCAGCAGCAGGCGCTGCAGGGGCAGGGCGGAACTCCATCCAGGCATGGCGTTATAGCTGAGCGAAACAATGCCGCCCGGTTTCAGGTAGCGTGCGATGAAGTCGACGATATGCTGGCGGTTCTCGCGGTTGACCCAGGTGTAGATGCCGTGCAGGGTAATGAAGTCGAACTGCGGCAGATCGGGCACGTGGCCCTGGGCCAATTCTTCAAAGCTGTTTTCCAGCAGGGTCAGATTGCTCGACTGGGCCTTGGCCGCCAGGGCGCGTGCGCCAGCGACATGGGCCGGGTTGAAATCGTTGCCGTAGAACCGGCCGTTGGCATTGGCGGCTGCCAGGACATTGAGCGTCTGGCCACGGCCGAAGCCCAGTTCAAAGTAGGTGTAGGGCTGGTCCAGGGGCACCGGTTCGACGCCGTTGAGGATGCAGCTGAAATTGAGGTGATGCGGACTCAGGTCGCTGTAAAAACCGTTGGTGTACTCGATATCCGACACGTATCCTTCATTCCAGGCCATGGCTTCCCCGCATTGGTGGCAAAACGGCAGTATGCCATCATGGCCGCCTGCGCGGGAAGTGCGTTGTGGTTCAAGGCGCCGGCGGCGTGGCGCCGTCCTGCACGACGGTGATGGACAGGTCCGGCCCGGCGCCCGGCAGGCGCGCGCTTTCGACGGCGTGCGCGGCGTTCTGCTGCAGCTCAGGCCGCTCGACGCCCTGCTCGGCGATGGTGGCGGGAGAGGGAGCCTGCCGGGACATGATGGAGCGGCCGGCAACGGCCAATACCACCACCAGCAGCAGTACTGGCATCACCCATGTCACCGGGCGCGCATACGCGGGGCGGTGGGCCCGCTGCGCGGCGCCATCGACGATGATGCGGCCCAGCTCCGAGCCGCGCTGGCGAGTGCGCAGGCGCAGCGCCTCGAATTGGGGCGCGGACAAGATACCTTGCCGTAGCATGTCGCGCAGGGCGGCGACCGGCGAGGCGAGCAGGCGGTCCGCCGGCAAGCGGGCGTGCGCGGCGTCGCGCTGCCACTGGTCGATCAGGTCTTCGTCGTACAGGGTGTCGATGGCCTGGCGGTTGACTTGCCGCAGCGCGTCGGCGGCCAGTTGCTGGCGTTCGAGCAGGGCCGCGCCGCCATGCTGGCGCGGCAGGTCGCGCACCCGCTGCAAAAAGTCGTCCTGTGGCAGCAGGTCCGTGAGCAGCAGCCATGCCAGGGTGTCGACAAGCCCCGCGCCAGCGGCCAATTCCGGCACGTCGATGCCTTCTTCCTCGTTATGCTTGCGCTGCAGTTCGATGATCTCCAGTTCGGCGATGGCGTCGTCGAGTTCATCGTCCGTGATCAGACCGAGCTGGCGTACCTGGGCGAGGGAAGGATGAATGTGGCTGGGGCTGGGCATGGGCGGCAGTTTTGTCTTAAAGATAAAATCTTAGCGCAAAGCCCGTTTTCCCGGCGCGCCAATTAAAACGGGGCCGGGGCGGATGACTTCCGCGCCGGCCCCGCCGTTTGCCGCTAAAGGGCTGATCAGTGTTTCAAACCGCGCCAGCCGATGTCGCGGCGGTATTGCGCGCCGTCGAAATGGATTTTTTCCACGGTTTCATACGCCTGCTTCTGCGCCATCTTGATGCTGTCGCCCAGGCCCACGACGCACAGCACGCGGCCGCCGTTGGTGACGAGGCGTTCGCCGTCGATGCGGGTGCCTGCATGGAAGGTGACGGAGTCCGGCGTTTCGGCCGGGATGTCGCCGATCGCCGTACCTTTGACCGGATCGTCCGGGTAGCCGGCGGCGGCCATCACGACGCCGACGGCCGTGCGGCGGTCCCATTCCAGTTCCACGGCGTCCAAGGTGCCGTTGACGGCGTGTTCCATGACAGTGACCAGATCGGTTTTCAGGCGCGCCATGATCGGCTGCGTTTCCGGGTCGCCCATGCGGCAATTGAATTCCAGCGTCTTCGGCGTGCCCTTGTCGTCGATCATCAGGCCCGCGTACAGGAAGCCCGTGAACGTGATGCCATCCTTGGCCATGCCCTGGATGGTCGGCACGATGATTTCGCGCATGACGCGCGCATGCATGGCCGGCGTAACGATCGGCGCCGGCGAATACGCGCCCATGCCGCCCGTGTTCGGGCCCTGGTCGTGGTCCTTCAGGCGTTTATGGTCCTGGCTGGTGGCCAGCGGCAGGATGTTCTTGCCGTCGCACATGACGATGAAGCTCGCTTCTTCGCCTGCCAGGAATTCCTCGATGACGATGCGCGCGCCGGCGTCGCCGAACTGGTTATCGGACAGCATCATGTCGACCGCCTGGTGTGCTTCTTCCAGGGTCATGGCAACGACGACGCCCTTGCCGGCGGCCAGGCCGTCGGCCTTGATGACGATGGGCGCGCCCATGGCGTCGATGTAGGCATGCGCGGGAGCGACGTCGGAAAACGTCTGGTAGGCGGCCGTCGGGATGCCGTGGCGCTGCATGAAGGCCTTGGCGAAGTCTTTCGACGATTCCAGCTGCGCCGCTTCCTTGGTCGGACCGAAGATTTTCAGGCCGCGCGAGCGGAACAGGTTGACGATGCCCGCTGCCAGCGGCACTTCCGGGCCGACGACCGTCAGGCCGATGTGTTCCTGCTGAACGAAGTCGGCCAGCAATTGCGGGTCGCTGATGTCGAGGTTGACCAGGCGCGCATCGCGCGCGGTGCCGCCGTTGCCCGGCGCGACATACACCATCTGTATGCGTTCGGACTGGGCCAGTTTCCAGGCCAGGGCGTGTTCGCGGCCGCCAGAGCCGACTACCAGAATTTTCATAGGGACCGTTCGTTCAATGTGGGTTGCAGGGCGGCGGTGCCGCCCTTGAGTACAGAGTGATTAATTCTCTATTAACGCGTTGGTAAACACTTCCTGCACGTCGTCCAGCAGTTCCAGCGCATCAATCAGCTTTTGCATCTTGATGGCGTCGTCGCCCGAGTACACGGTTTCCGTCGCCGGTTTCATGATGACTTCGGCCACTTCGGCCTTGAAGCCGGCCGCTTCCAGCGCTTCCTTGACGGTGGCGAAATCGTGCACGGGAGTGACCACTTCGAAGCCGCCTTCTTCATCGGCGATGACGTCGTCGGCGCCCGCTTCCAGGGCCGCTTCCATCAGCTTGTCCTCGTCGGTGCCCGGCGCGAACAGCAGCTGGCCGCAGTGCTGGAACATAAAGGCGACCGAGCCTTCGTTGCCCATGTTGCCGCCGTTCTTGTTGAAGGCGTTGCGGACTTCGGCCACCGTGCGCACCTTGTTGTCGGTCATGCATTCGACAATGACGGCTGCACCGCCCACGCCGTAACCTTCGTAGCGCACTTCTTCGTAGTTGGCGCCATCGACGCCGCCGCTGCCGCGGTTGATCGCGCGCTGGACGTTGTCTTTTGGCATATTGGCGTCAGCCGCCTTGTCGACGGCCAGGCGCAGGCGCGGATTGGTGATGGCGTCGGCGCCGCCCATGCGGGCCGCGACCGTGATTTCCTTGATCAGGCGCGTCCAGATTTTGCCGCGCTTGGCATCGGTGGCAGCCTTTTTATGCTTGATATTGGCCCATTTGCTATGTCCTGCCATGTCGAATCTTCCTTAGACGGGTGTTCAATTGTGGCCGACATTTTAGCATATCGGCCCCTTGGCAAGCGGCATGGCCCCGTCATCAGGATGACACAATCTGTTGCTAAAGTGACGCGCTTTCACCATATCGAGGGCGCGACATCATGGCAAGTCAAATGGACAGGCGGCAATTTCTGAAATTGGGCGGCTTCATTACGGTCTCCGTGGCCACCGCCGGCCTGGCCGCCTGCGGCAGCACCGATTACAGCGATCCTGGCGTGCCGCTCGCTTCGGGCGGCGACTGGAAATTCCCGCAAAGCGTCGCGTCGGGCGACCCGCGCGCCGACAGCGCCATGCTGTGGACGCGCGTCGTGCCCGCCAGTTTCGATGCCGTCGCGCCCGCCGTTGCCGGCAAGTCCGACGTGGCCGTGCGCCTGATCGTCAGCGCCAGCGACAATACGGCCGCCCTGGGCAGCAACACGGCCCTGGCGGGCACGCCCATCGTCGATGCGAAATTGCCATTGAAAGCCGATTTCGACAATACCTTGCGCCACAAGGTGACGGGCTTGCAGCCTGGCCAGGTGTATTTTTACCAGTTCATCGCCGGCGACGTGCGCTCGAACGTGGGCCGCTTCAAGACGGCGCCCGCCGCCACGGCCGACGTGCCGCAGCTGCAGTTCGCCTACCTGACGTGCCAGGACTGGAGCATCAACCACTGGGGCGCGCTGTCGCACATCGCCGCCAATGAAAGCCTCGATTTCATCGTCCACCTGGGCGACTACATCTATGAAACGGTGGGCGAAGCGTTCCAGAGCGGCGCCGTGGAAAGCCGCCACGACCAGCTGAAACTGCCCGACGGCACCTTCAAAAGCGGCGCGTCCGGCGCCAAATACGCGACCACGGTGGCCGATTACCGCTACCTGTACAAGAAATACCGCACCGATGTGCGCCTGCAAGCCGTGCACGAGCGCTTTGCCTTCATCGCCGTCTGGGACGACCATGAATTCACGGACGACGCCTGGCAGGACGCGTCCACCTACGAAGGCATCGTGGCCGCCGACGGCTCCGATCTGCATCAGCCTGCCCGCCGCCGCAGCGCCAACCAGGCGTGGTTCGAATACATGCCGGCCGACGTCACGTTCGATAGCGCCGCGACCACGTTCCAGAATATCCAGATCTACCGCGATTTCCAGTTCGGCAAACTGATGCAGCTGGTGATGACGGACGAGCGCCTGTACCGCGCCGACCATGCGATCGCCGAGTCGACCATCAACCCGGCCACGGGCAAGCCGCTGGGCAGCATCGGCAGCCGCTACCTGGTGCCGCAAGCGCTGTTCGACAGCGTGGAAGGACAGAAAATGGCGGCCGCCACCAAGGCTGGCGCGGATCCGCTGGCCTCCGTTGGCATGCTGGGCAGCACGCAGCGCGACTGGTGGAAAAGCAAGATGAAGGCGGCGACCTCGACCTGGAAACTGTGGGGCAATGAAGTGTCCTTGCTGCGCATGGGCTTGAATGGCACGGATGCGATCGCCACCTTGCTGGCGTTGAGCGCCATGAGCAAGGTGGGCCAGGCCATCGCCAGCACCCTTCCTTTGGTGGGCGGCAGCGTGCCGCTGGCGTCCGCCATCGTGGCAGCTTCCACGGCGGGCGCGGCGCAAAACGTGGCGCAGGCGGCGGCCATGGCCATTGCCGGCGCGGCAGCGAACGCCAGCGCCCAGGGCGCCGCTGCCGTGGGCGCCGGCTTGAGCGCGGTTCAGGCCGGCATCACGGTGGCCGCCTACAACAGCGCTTCGCCGGCCGCCGCCGCGCAAGTGATCGCCTTTGGCTGGATCAAGCCCGACGTGCAGGCCAAGGGCGCCGGATCGAGCTTTGTCGCCGCATCGGGCCAGCAAGCGGCGCTGGCGCCGTTCTTCACGCGCTTCCTGCTCAATTGCGACCAGTGGGATGGCTACAACAGCGAGCGCAAGAACCTGATGTCGCACCTGAAAACCAATGCCATCGGCAACGTGGTGGCGCTGACCGGCGATATCCACTCGTTTTTTGCGGGCACCGTCAGCGACGATTTCGACGCGGCAGGCGGCGGCACGCCCGTCATGGTGGACCTGGTGTCGGCCGGCGTCAGCTCGGACTCCTTCTTCAGCTACCTGAAGTCGGCCGCCGGCAGCATGGGCGATATCGGCACCCTCGTCAGCTACCCGCTGGCCATTCCCGTTACGGGCCTGGGCACGGTCAATCTCGACGTCAACCTGCTCGACTACACCATGGGCAAGGCAGCGCCCACCGTCGACAGCCTGCTCGAGCAATTGCGCGTGCAGTTGCGCGGCGCCCTGGCCGCCAAGGGCGTTCCGGAAGCGCAACTGGACGCGACGGTCGCTGCCGTGCAGGCTGGCTTGAAAGCGAGCACTGACTTCAGCACGACCCTGCTGGGCCTGGCGCAGCAATTGTCCGGCCTGGGCAACAACCCGTGGATCAAGCATCTGAACACGGATGCGCAAGGCTACACGGTGGTGACTTTGACACCAGGCAAGCTGGTGGCGCAGTTCAAGCAGGTGAATAAACTGATCGGCACGGCGGCGCCGGCGAACGTGATTGCACGGGTGACGACGGCGACCGTGACGGCGGGCGCGGCGGCGGTGGTGGTCTCCTAAATGCTGCACTGGGATGTTGTCGGGTTACGCCCTTTGGGCTAACCCGACCTACGCCACTGCGCCAACGGCATAGGCGTTGTAGACGTAGGTCGGATTAGCGCGGCAAAGCCGCGCGTAATCCGACAACATGGTTGGCGCGGCTGGTGGTCTTTGCTTGCTATGTGGCTGTTGTCGGGTTACGCCCTTTGGGCTAACCCGACCTACGCCACCGGCATGGGCATTGCAGCTTCCTTTCGCTTTTGCCATTACAATCTGGACATGAGCTCCAGTTCCCCGCAAGCAACCCCATCTTCGCTTCCCCGTTCCGTCTACCTCGGTGGCCTGGCCATCGCCGTGGGCGGGGCGGTGCTGTTTTCCACCAAGGCCATCGTCGCCAAGCTGCTGTACCGCTACCAGATCGACGCCGTCACCCTGATCGCCTTCAGGATGATTTTTTCGCTGCCCGTGTTCGCCGTCATCGCCTGGTGGAAGATGCGCACGGAGCCGCCGTTATCAAACAGCGACCGGCTGCGCCTCGTCGGGCTGGGCCTCGTCGGCTACTACCTGTCCAGCTACCTGGATTTCCTGGGCCTGCAATACATTTCCGTGGGACTCGAGCGATTGATCCTGTTCCTCACACCCACGTTTGTGCTCCTGATTACCACCGTGTACTTCAAGCAGAGCATCAGCCGCTTGCAGTGGCTGGCCTTGTTCACGTCCTACTGCGGCATCGTGCTGGTGTTCGTGCATGACTTGCAGGGCGGCGCCAGCAATGTGGCGCTGGGCTCGACCCTGGTGCTGGGCTCGGCCTGCTCGTATGCCGTGTATCTGCTGGGATCGGGTGAATTGGTGAAACGCATCGGCTCGATGCGGCTCGTTTCCTACGCGATGTGCGTGGCCAGCTTTGCCTGCATCGCCCAATTCTTCATCCTGCGCCCCGTCGAACTGCTGATCCAGCCCATGCCCGTGTATGGTTTGTCATTGCTGAATGGCATCTTTTGCACGGTGATGCCCGTCTTCATGACGATGATTGCCGTCGAGCGCATCGGCGCGCCCGTCGCTTCGCAAGCGGGCATGATCGGCCCCGTGTCGACCCTGTTCCTGGGCGCCATGATTCTCGATGAACCGATCACCAACTGGCAACTGGCGGGCACCAGCCTGGTATTGGCCGGTATTTACTTGCTGTCGAAAAAGAAATAATTCATCCACCCACTGAAAAGTCCTCACCATGAAAACACGCATCGCCCTGATTGCCCACGACAAGAAAAAAGATGACATGATTACCCTGGCGGGCGAATACCTGGATTTTTTGAAGGGCTGCGAACTGTCGGCCACGGGCACCACGGGCGGGCGCCTGATCAACGAGCTGGGGCTGGCAGTCGAGCGCAAGCATTCGGGCCCGTTCGGCGGCGACTTGCAGATCGGTTCCCTGCTGGTGGAAGGCTTGATCGATTGCGTGATCTTCCTGCGCGACCCGATGACGCCGCAGCCGCACGAGCCGGACATCAACGCCCTGGTGCGCGCCTGCGACGTGCACAACGTGGCGTGCGCGACAAATCTGTCGTCGGCGCACCTGGTGCTGTCGCAACTGCAGGCGCGGGCCAACGCGGCCGCCTGATTCACCCAGACAAGGAGATGAGCATGAGTGCAACGATTACCACCAAAGCTATCCGCGTACAGCGCACGGGCGGCCCGGAAGTGATGGAATATGTGGACGTGGAACTGCCGCCGCCCGGTCCCGGCGAGGCGCGCGTCAGGCACGAGGCCATCGGCCTCAATTTCATCGACGTGTATTTCCGTACGGGCTTGTACCCGCAGCCGCTGCCCAATGGCCTCGGCGTCGAGGGCGCGGGCATCGTCGAGGCGGTGGGCGAGGGTGTCACGGAAGTGAAGGTCGGCGACCGGGTGGCGTATGCGGCGCGCATCAATGGCGCGTATGCGCAGCAGCGCAACCTGCCGGCGGCCCTGCTGCTGGTGCTGCCCGAGCGCATCGCTTTCGACACGGCCGCCGCCATGATGCTGCAAGGCTTGACGGTGCAATACCTGTTCCACCGCACGGTGGCCCTGAAGGCGGGCGACACCATCCTGTTCCACGCGGCTGCGGGCGGCGTGGGCCTGATCGCCTGCCAGTGGGCGAAGGTACTGGGCGTGAACCTGATCGGCACGGCCGGCTCCGATGAAAAGGTGGCGCTGGCCAAGGCGCACGGCGTGGCCCACGTCATCAACTACAACACGGAAAACTTCGTCGAGCGCGTGCGCGAGATCACGGGCGGCAAGGGCGTCTCCGTCGTCTACGATTCCATCGGCAAGGATACGTTTACGGGCTCGCTCGACTGCCTGGCGCCGCTGGGAATGATGGTCAGCTTCGGCAACGCGTCCGGTCCCGTGCCCGCGTTTACCCTCGGCGAATTGGCCTCGCGCGGCTCGCTGTTCCTCACGCGCCCGGCTCTGTTCAGCTATGCGTCGAACCGCACGAACCTGGAAGAGATGGCGACCTCGCTGTTCGGGGTCGTCAGTAGCGGTGAAGTGCAGATCGAGATCAACCAGCGCTACAGCCTGGACAATATCGCCCAGGCGCACACGGACCTGGAAGCGCGCAAGACGACGGGCTCGACCATCATCGTGCCATGAGCGGCGGCAGTGACGGTACGCCGAAATTCGGTCGCCTGCTGATCGTGCTGTTATTGGCCGTCGCCCTGATCGGCGCGCTGACCTTTGCGGCCGAGGCGTATTATTCTTAGGAATGAAATGCAGACATGAAAAACCCGGCTGAGGCAGCAATGCACAAGCCGGGTTTTTTTTAAGCATACTTCAGACTTTCCGCGCCTGACAAAACCGTAGCGAGCGGAAGGGAGCTGCGGTCGAGAAGCGCAACTGTACGAAGGTACAGTGAGCATCGCAGGCCGTAGATCGCGACGCGCAGTAGGTTTTGGCTGGCGCTCTCAGTCCACCTTGACTTCGACTTTACGGGGTACGCCGCTTTGGCCGGGGAAGTCGGCAAAGGCGCTTGCCACCATGGCCGGCATCACTTGCGACGTGGCGCGCTTGTTGCTTGTCGATTGCACGGTCACGTCGTACAGTTTCTTGCCGTTGCGGTCATTGATCGTGATGCGCAATTCGCGTTCGTATTTATGGCGCACGCTTTCTTCGAGGTCCAGCGGACCATACCAGTAGGGGTTGTAGCCGAAGCGGCCATAGCCTGGCCAGGCGCCGTAACGGTAGCCGTAGCGGCCAGGCCAGTAGCCTGGACCATACCAGAATGGATCGGTGGCTTGCAGCACGCGCTCAGGATAGTCGACGGTCGAGAAATTCATCGCTACGCGCAAATTGGCTGCCGCAGGGCCGGAAGCTTCGCCAAAGCCGTGCTTGGCAAGTTCCGCGCGCACCAGGTTCTGGTAGCTGCGGTATTCCAGCGTATCGTTTTCCGCCGCTGGCGCTTCAAACGCATACGATTTGTCCTGTAATTGCGCAGGCCACTCATGGAAGACGGTGACATCGCTGCGTATGGTGGTGGCGCATCCGGTCAGCAACACGGTCAATGCGGCCATCATGATGGTGAGATAACGTTTCATTGCATGACCTCCTGATTAGTAGACACAATTCATCGCTTAGTATTATAAGAATAGTTCTATTTGTTTCTATTCATTATTACAGAATGTTACCGAGCATGTCGGCGTGTAAGGGAATCCAACATTCCTGAGCCGAATCGCGACTATCGGGGGCTGGTGTTGGTAAAATAGGCTTTTGCCTCCGCTCCCACCCAAATCCCTATGCGCACAGACAGCCCTCAGACGATTTACCGCAAAGATTACACGCCGCCCAGCTTCCTGGTCGACAGCGTCGAACTTGGTTTCGATCTTGATCCCGCCCGCACAGTGGTGGCGAGCCGGATCCATATGCGCCACAACCCGGCCAGCGCCAGCCGCAGCATTGAATTGCACGGCGAACATATCGAACTGGTGATGGTACGCCTGAATGGCAAGGTGCTGAAGCCGTCGCAGTACAAGCTGACGGCCGGCATGCTGACCATCCCCAAGGCGCCGGACGAGGTGCTGCTCGATATCGAGACCGTGCTGGCGCCGCAGGACAACACGTCGCTGTCGGGCCTGTACGTATCGAACCATAATTTCTTTACGCAGTGCGAAGCGGAAGGCTTCCGCCGCATCACCTTCTTCCCGGACCGTCCGGACGTGATGGCCAAATACACGGTCATGCTGCGCGCCGACAAGGAACAATATCCGGTGCTGCTATCGAATGGCAACCTGATCGAAGAGGGCGACCTGGGCGACGGCCGCCATTACGCCAAGTGGGAAGACCCGTTCAAGAAGCCGTCCTATTTGTTCGCGCTCGTCGCCGCGCGCCTGGTGTGCCAGGAAGAGCGCTACACCTTGAAGTCGGGCCGCGAAGTGCTGCTGCAAGTGTGGGTGGAAGACGGCAACCTCGATAAGACCGATTACGCCATGCAGTCGCTGAAAAACTCGATCCGCTGGGACGAGGAACGCTTCGGCCTGGAGCTTGACTTGGACCGCTTCATGATCGTCGCCGTGGGCGACTTCAACATGGGCGCCATGGAAAACAAGGGCCTGAATATTTTCAATACCAAGTACGTGCTGGCCAATTCGCGCGTTGCCACCGACGTCGATTACGCGGGTATCGAAGCTGTGGTGGGCCACGAATACTTCCACAACTGGACCGGCAACCGCGTGACGTGCCGCGACTGGTTCCAGCTGTCGCTGAAGGAAGGCTTGACGGTCTTCCGCGACCAGGAATTCTCGGCCGACATGATCGGCACGGACACGGGCCGCGCCGTCACGCGCATCGACCAGGTGCGCACCCTGCGCCAGGCGCAGTTCCCTGAAGATGCGGGCCCGATGGCCCATCCCGTGCGTCCCGACTCCTTTGTCGAGATCAATAACTTTTATACGGTCACCATCTACGAGAAGGGCGCCGAAGTGGTGCGCATGTACCAGACCCTCGTGAGCCGCGACGGTTTCCGCAAGGGCATGGACCTGTATTTTGAGCGCCACGATGGCCAGGCCGTCCAGTGCGACGATTTCCGTGCCGCCATGGCCGATGCGAATGGCCGCGACTTCACGCAATTCGAGCGCTGGTACAGCCAGGCCGGCACGCCGATAGTAAAAGCCTCCACGCGCTATGACACGGCCAGCCGGACGTTCGAGCTGACCCTGGCGCAAAGCTGTCCCGCCACGCCGGGCCAGGCGAAGAAACTGCCGTTCCACATTCCCGTCACCGTCGGCTTGCTGGCTGCCGATGGCCGCGACCTGCCGCTGCACGTCGATGGCGTGGCAGCTGATGGCGCCACCAGCGTCGTGCTGGAATTGACGCAGGCGTCGCAAACTTTCCGCTTCACGAACGTGGCGGAAGCGCCCGTGCCGTCGCTGCTGCGCGATTTTTCCGCACCCGTGGTGCTCGAATACGGCTATACCGATGCCGAGTTGCTGCACCTGTTCCGCCACGACAGCGATCCCGTCAACCGATGGGAAGCGGGCCAGCGCCTGGCCATGGAGCGGCTGTTGAAACTGACGGGCGCAGTCGCCGCCGGCGAGACCCTGGCGCTGGACGACACCTTCATTGCAGCGCAGCGCGCCTTGCTGGCCGACGACACGCTCGATCCTGCCTTCCGCGAGCTGGCCCTGATCCTGCCGTCGGAAACCATCATCGCCGAGCGCATGGCGCAAGTCGACCCGCAGGCGATCCACGCGGCACGCCAGTTCATGCGCCGCACCATCGCGGCAGCCCTGAAGCCTGAATTGCTGGCGCAGTACCACGCCAACCAGACGCCGGGCGAGTACAGCCCGGACGCCTTGTCGGCCGGCAAGCGCGCGCTGAAAAACCTGGCCCTGTCGTATCTGCTGATCGCGCCTGAAGCGGCGGAGCTGGACCTGGCGCGGCTGCAGTTCGACAATGCCGGCAACATGACAGACCGCGCCGCGGCGCTGGCGGCGCTGATTCATTCCGGCTCGCAGCCGCACGCGCAGGCGGCGCTGGCCAGCTTCTATGCCGACTTCGAGAACGAAGCGCTGGTGGTCGACAAGTGGTTCGCCATGCAGGCGGCCACGCCAACGACCGACGTGCAAGCCGTGCGCCAATTGATGACGCATCCGGCCTTCACCTTGAAAAATCCGAACCGCGCGCGCAGCCTGATCTTCAATTTCACCAATGGCAATCCATCGCAATTCCATGCGCAGGACGGCAGCGGCTACGCTTTCTGGGCCGAACAGGTCATCGCGCTCGACGCCCTGAACCCGCAAGTGGCTGCCCGCCTCGCGCGCTCGATGGACCGCTGGCGCCGTTACGTGCCCGCGCTGCAAAGCCCCATGCGCGACGCGCTGGAAAAAGTCGCCGGCCAGGCCAGTTTGTCGAACGACGTGATGGAAGTCGTTTCCAAGGCATTGGCAAATTGACGGCTGTCGGATTATGCCCTGCGGGCTAATCCGACCTACGCGCATGCATGGGCATTCATCATTTTGTAGGTCGGCTTAGCGCCAGGGGCGCGTAAGCCGACAGGCACCGAACGAGACGTATTTAAAACTAACGAAGGGGTTTCATGAAACGCATCAGTCTTACGCAATACCTGGTTGAAGAGCAGCGCTCGAACAACAGCATTCCGGCCGAACTGCGCCTGCTGATCGAAGTCGTCGCGCGCGCCTGCAAGACCATCAGCCACGCCGTCGGCAAGGGTGCGCTCGGCGAAGTGCTGGGCACGGCCGACACGGAAAACGTGCAGGGCGAAGTACAGAAAAAACTCGACATCATCTCCAACGAGATCCTGCTCGAAGCGAACGAATGGGGCGGCCACTTGGCGGCCATGGCGTCGGAAGAGATGGAATCGATCCACCCGATCCCGAACCGCTATCCGAAGGGCGAATACATGCTGTTGTTCGATCCACTCGATGGCTCGTCGAACATCGACGTCAACGTCTCGATCGGCACCATTTTCTCCGTGCTGAAGGCGCCGGACGGCATGGGGCAGCCGACCGAGCAGGACTTCATGCAGGCAGGCAGCAAGCAAGTGGCGGCCGGCTACGCCGTGTACGGCCCGCAAACCATGCTGGTGCTGACCTTCGGCAATGGCGTGAACTGCTTCACCCTGGACCGCGAAATGGGTTCGTGGGTCCTCACGCAAAGCAATATGCAGATTCCGCCGACGACGAAGGAATTCGCCATCAACATGTCGAACGCGCGCCACTGGCATCCGCCCGTGAAACGCTATGTCGACGAACTGCTGGCCGGCGACACTGGCCCGCGTGGCACCAATTTCAATATGCGCTGGATCGCCTCGATGGTGGCCGACGTGCACCGCATCCTGAACCGCGGCGGCATCTTCATGTACCCGGCCGACCTGCGCGACACGTCGATGCCGGGCAAGCTGCGCCTGATGTACGAAGCGAACCCGATGGCCTTCATCGTCGAGCAAGCGGGCGGCGCGGCCACCGACGGCCAGCAGCGCATCATGGACATCGCCCCGCACAAGCTGCACCAGCGCGTGCCCGTGTTCCTCGGCTCGAAAGACGAAGTGGCCCGCGTCACGGCCTACCACGCTGAGTAAAAAAACCGCACTTTTCCACGATTTTCAGCGGCCCGCAGCCAGGCCGCTAAAAAAATGCAAAAAAGTTCGCGTTGACACTAGCAAATTTTGTGCATTGTTTGTAGAATGTGGGTCTTCGCCGTTGTAGCTCAGTTGGTAGAGCAGCACATTCGTAATGTGAAGGTCGCCAGTTCGATTCCGGCCAACGGCACCAAGTTTCATCAGAAAACCCGCTTACTTGCAAAAGTCAGCGGGTTTTTTGTTATTTGTCGCTTTCCTGTTTCAGATCCACTGGTCGTTCTGCACCGTGCGTTCCCCCGCGCCGCCGTCGCCCGTGTTGACCACGCCGCGCGGTTCGATCAGCAGCAGCCTCGTTTCGGCAAGGGCGCACGGCTTGTGCTCGACACCCTTGGGCACCACGGCCAGCTGGCCGGCAGTCAGCACGATGGCGTGTCCTTCCGCATAGCCAGGACCGCGCACGGCGATGCGCAATTCGCCGTCCAGCACGATGAAGGTTTCATCCGTGTCGGCGTGCCGGTGCCACTGGAATTCGCCCAGTACCTTGACGACCTTGAATTGGTAGTCGTTCATTTCGGCGATGACGCGCGGTTGCCAGTGCCCGTCGATCAGGTCGATCTTGCCTGCCAGGTCGATGGATTGGCCCTGGCCGCGCGTGGTGGTGGTAATGGTAGTGTCTGGCATGCTGTGCTCCGTTCAAGTGGCGATGCAGCGAGAATACGCAGGTGCTTGCCGGCCGTATTGAACGATCGTGGGTGTTTTCAGCCCTTGCTGGCGCCGCCAGCGTAACGCAGCCAGCGGCCGGGCGTGATTCCATGGGTTTTCAGGAAATGCCGCGTCATGTGGCTCTGGTCGGCAAAGCCTGCGGCCATGGCGGCCGAGGCGAGCGTGCTGCCAGCCAGCAGCAGGCGCCGCACCATCTCCAGGCGCCGCATCGTCAGATAGCGGTATGGGCTGGTGCCATAGAAAACGCGAAAGTCATGCGACAGGCTCCAGCGGTCGCGTCCCGTCGCCGCTTCGAGTTCCTCCAGGGTGACGGCGCGCGTGCAGTGCGCTTGCAAGTAGTCGCGCGCGCGCCGCGCCGCCAGGAAATCGCCTTTTGGACGCTGCGCCGGCGTGCCGGCCGCCGCCGCCAGCGCATGCGCCAGTTCGGCCAGTGCCTCGCTCTGTTCCAGCGCTTCGAGCGGGTGGCCGTCGTGCGGCAGCAAGGTTGAAGTGGCCGCCGCCAGGCGGGGATCGGTCGACACGCCGCCCTCGATGAAGGGCAACGCGCGTCCGCCCAGCACGTCCTGAAACAGCGCCGGTTCGATATACAGCATGCGGTAACGGAAGCCGGCGTCGGTACCCGCCTGGCCATCGTGCGCCTCGTCGGGATGCAGGATCATGGTATTGCCGGGCAGGCTGTCGCGCTGGCCGCGGCGATAGCTGAAACGCTGCACGCCGGCCAGCGTGCGGCCGATGGCGTAGGTGTCGTGGCGGTGCATGGCATAGGCCTTGCCCTGGAACCACGCCTCGATGCGTTCGATTCCCTGTACCGGTTCGGCGCACTTGACCCAGTCGCCAAGTGCCGGCGCTGATGCTCGCTTCATGGTGTCTGTTCGCAGATGCCTGCCCTGGTTGCGGAACGAAGACTGTACGCGCCGCGTGCAGGCCTGTCCACGAAAACCGTGCCTCAGAAGTTGTGCTTGATGCCCAGCGCCACGCCCGACAAGGTGGCGCCCGTCGTTTCCCCATCGCGTCCCAAGCTGTTGATGGCAAAGCCGGCGATGCCGTTGCGGCCGTTGGCCAGGCGCGTGTAGTAGGCATACAGGCTGCTGCGTTTCGACAGCTGGTAGTCGTAGCCGATGGTGGCGTGGGTGGCGCCCGTGCCGGCTCCCGCGCGCACGGTGCCGATGGTTTCCAGCGCGCTGCCGCTGGCGCTTTGCGCGTGGGCCAGACCGACACGCAGGCCGTGGCGGCCGAACTGGCGCGTGGCGGAGGCATACACCGTGCGCCGGCGCAGCTCTCCCGTCGCCGTGGCATAGCGCAGGCTTTCCAAGGCTAACGCCAGCTGCGTGGCGCTGTCGATCCGCCACGCGATGGCCAGCTTGCTGCCACGGTCGCTCAAGCCTCGTCCCTGGTAGTCGCGGTGCTCTTCCAGCGCCACGGTGGCGTACAGGGAGCCGCCGTCGTAGAGCAGGGCGGCCGACGTCAGTGCCGGATGCGCACCGTTGGCCGGCCGTTCTTCCGCCATGCCGCGCGCCACGCGCAGCGACCAGCCCTGCCACTGCGGCGTCCAGTAATGCACGCTGTTCTGCTGGCGCCGGTCGAACGAATACGTGTTGCTGGTATTGTTTTCGGTCGCGCCCGCGCCGTTGCCCATCAGGCTCATGTAGCCGGCCGTGGTGGGATAGAACGGGTCGAGCGCGGAGGTGGCGCTGTTGTAGGGCAGGGTCCAGTTGCCGGCAAACAGCGTGCCCCACGGCCCGGCGATGCCGGCACGCGTGTCGCGCGCGGCGATGGAACCTGCGCCCGTGTCGGGCGACAAGGTACCCTCGACCTGGAACAGCGCCTGCCAGCCGCCGCCCAGGTCTTCGCTGCCGCGAAAACCGAATACCGAGCGGTTGTTGGACAGGCGCTGCACGCTGTCGCCGCTGCCGGACGAGCGCAGCGCTTCGAGCGCCACGTTCAGGCGGCCGTACAGCTGCACATTTTCCTGTGCCGTGGCGGGCAGGGCCGCTGCCAGTGCCAGGGCACCGGCAGCGCATGAAAACACGCGCGCCATACGCACCTCAGAACGCAAAGCAGCTGCACCCCAGCGCGCCCCAGAAGCCGGAGTGGCTGGACACGGGCACGGAACTCTTGCGCGCCACGTCGTGGGCGTGGGCGTGCACGCCGCAGGCGCCCTGGCACTGGTGCTGCTGCATGACGCTGGTTTTTTGCGGCGGCGCGGCGCGGTAGTGGCCGGCCACGTTTTTCACGGGCGACCAATCGGGCAGCACGGGAATGGCAGGCGGCGCCAGCTTGGTAAATTCCGCCTGGCCGTAGACGATCTTGCCGCCGACGATGGTAAGCACGGACTCAATCGACTTGATCGCCTCTTCATCGATGCTGAAGAAATCCGCGCTCAGCACGGCCAGGTCGGCCAGCATGCCTTCCTGGATGCGGCCCTTCTTGCCTTGCTCGCTGGAGAACCAGGCGCTGCCCGCCGTCCACAGTTCCAGCGCCGTGTCGCGCGACAAACGGCTGCCCGCGTCGTACAGGCGCAAGCCGCCCACCGTGCGGCCGGACACCAGCCAGTACAGCGCCGTCCACGGGTTGTAGCTGGCGACCCGGGTGGCGTCCGTGCCGCCGCCCACGGGTACGCCAGAGGCAAGCATGCGGGCGATGGGCGGCGTGGCCTTGGCCGCTTCCGCGCCGTAGCGGTCGACAAAATATTCGCCCTGGAAGGCCATGCGGTGCTGAATGGCGATGCCGCCGCCCAGCGCCTTGACCCGGTCGATGTTTTTCGGCGTGATGGTTTCGCAGTGGTCGAACATCCAGTGCAGGCCATCGAACGGGATATCGCGGTTGACCTTTTCAAACACCGTCAGCATGCGCTCGATTGATTCATCGTAGGTGGCGTGCAGGCGGAAGGGCCAGCGTTTCGACACCAGGTGGCGCACGACCTTTTCCAGTTCGTCGTCCATGCCGGGCGCCAGGTCCGGGCGCGGCTCGAGGAAATCCTCGAAGTCGGCGGCGGAAAACACGAGCATTTCGCCGGCGCCGTTATGACGGTAGTAATCGTCGCCCTGGCCTGGCGTGACCATCTCCGTCCACTTCTGGAAGTCTTGCAGTTCCGCGCCCTTGTTTTGCGTGAACAGGTTGTAGGCGATGCGTATCGTCAGCTGCTCTTTTTGCGCCAGTTCCTCGACCACCGCGTAGTCTTCCGGATAATTCTGGAAGCCGCCGCCCGCGTCGATGGCGCTGGTCAGGCCCAGGCGGTTCAGTTCGCGCATGAACTGGCGCGTGGAATTGACTTGCAATTCGCGCGGCAGGGTTGGACCCTTGGCCAGGGTCGCATATAAAATCATGGCGTTCGGACGCGCGATCAGCATGCCGGTGGGATTGCCGGCAGCGTCGCGCACGATTTCGCCGCCGGGCGGGTTCGGCGTATTTTTATCGTAGCCGACCACGCGCAGGGCGGCGCGGTTGAGCAGGGCGCGGTCGTACAGGTGCAGGATGAAGACGGGGGTGTCCGGTGCGGCCGCGTTGATTTCATCGAGGGTCGGCATGCGCTTTTCCGCGAACTGGAATTCGTTCCAGCCGCCCACCACGCGCACCCACTGCGGGTTTGGCGTGCGCAGCGCCTGTTCCTTCAGCATGCGCAGGGCGTCGGCCAGCGACGGCACGCCTTCCCAGCGCAATTCCAGGTTGTAGTTCAAGCCGCCGCGGATCAGGTGCAGGTGCGAGTCGTTCAGGCCGGGAATCACGGTGCGGCCACCGAGATCGATCACACGGCTGTCGGGCGTGCGGTGGCGCATGACGTCATCGGCATCGCCCACGGCGAGGAATTTGCCGTCGGCGATGGCCACCGCGCTCGCTTGCGGGCAGCTTTTGTCGACGGTATGGAAGCAGCCATTGAGCAGTATCAAGGGTGCGGCGGCGGGGAGGGTGTGTTCTGGCATGGTGCAGCTCCATGGTTGCGGTGCGGGGAGGGCCGGCGTGCGCGGCGCGAAAGTCACGTCGGCCAGTGTAGCTGGCGTTCCGTGTTTGAACACGGGCCAAAAGATCAGGTGAAGCGGGCCGCACTGGCCGAATGGCGGGGGCGGCGGCCGGCCGCATGGCTTACCATGCAGGCAGTGGCGCCGGGGCGCTTCCCTGGCGCGTTTTTTGTTTTTTAGTGCATTGCACGGTATCGGGAGTCATTCGATGGATCAGCCACCACACAGCCGCTTGTTCGGCACCAGCCTGGGATTTTTAGCCGGGTATGTCGATACCCTGGGTTTTATTGCCCTGTTTGGCCTGTTTACGGCCCATGTCACGGGCAACTTCGTGCTGATCGGCGCCGCCCTGGCGGACGCATCGCGCGTGTCCATCCTGTTGAAGTTTCTCGCTTTTCCCGCCTTTATCGCCGGCGTGGCCATCACGCGCCTGATGGTGCTGGCCGTCGAGCGCCGCGCCGGCCCGTCGCTGACGCTGGCCATGCTGCTGCAGTGGGCCTTGCTGGCCGGCTTCATGGTGTTTGGCATCCTGGCCGAACCGATCGGCAAGGACGTCAGTTCCATGGCCATGGCGGCGGGCTTGCTGGGCACGGCCGCCATGGGCGTGCACAGCGCCACCAGCCGGCTGCTGCTGGCGCACCTGGCGCCCACCTCCATGATGACGGGGAACGTGACGCAGATCGTCATCGACACCGTCGACGTGCTGCGCGGCGCGGCCGATGCCGCCACCCATGCGCGCTGCGGCAAGTTCTTCTGGCCGCTGGCAGCCTTCGCCCTGGGCGCCATCGCGGCCGCCTTTGCCTACCTGGCTTTCGGCTTCGTGGCGCTGGCCGTGCCCTTGCTGCTGCTCGCCGGCCTGATCATCGTGCAGCACCGCAGCGGCCACGCGGCCGTGCCTGCCGCCTGACCGGCCGTGCGCCTGACCGTCCTGGCCGCGCTGTGCTGGCTGCCCTTGCTGCTGCTGTTCAGCCCTCCCGGGCTGGCCATCGACGCGGCGCGCGGCATCCACCAGCTGCAGCACACCAGCTGGACGTCCAGGGATGGCGCACCGGACGATATCAGCGTCATCGCCCAAGGGGGCGACGGCTTCCTGTGGCTGGGCACCCATTCGGGCCTCGTGCGTTTTGACGGCCTGCGTTTCGCGCCCTTGCGCGCGCGCCAGGGCGCGTTTCCCGATACGGTGACCCTGGCCCTCAAGCGCGCGGCCGATGGCGGCATGTGGGTGGGCTGGCAAGTGGGTGGTATCAGCCATGTCAAGGATGGCTTGGTGCGCAATTACGGCGAGGCGCAGGGCGTGCGGCCCGGTTCCATCTGGGGTTTTGCCATCGACGGCACGGGTGCCGTGTGGGCCGCCGGCGTGGCCGGGGTGTCGCGCTTCGACGGCCAGCGCTGGCAGGCGATGGGTCCGGCGCAGGGCTACACGGCGCAAAAAGCCTCGGCCGTGTTCGCGGACCGCGACGGCAGGCTGGGCGTGTTCAGCGAAAGGGGCCTGTTTATCTGGCAGCCGGGCCAGGCGCGCTTTGCGCCGCCTGTGGGCCGCCTCGACTTGCGCGCGCCGCCGCAGCAGGGACCGGACGGCCGCCTGTATCTGCTGGAGCTGCGCGGCATCCGCATCATCGACTCGCTCGAGCGCTACGACCAGCTCGACCATCGCTGGATCTACCGCGATACGAGCGGCACCAGCGGCAGCATGCTGGTCGACCGCCAGGGCACCTTGTGGTTCGACAGCCAGTTCGGCCTGCACCGCACGCGCAGCGCCGGCGCGCTGGAGCCGCAACAGCTGGGCATCAGCAGCGACACGGAATCGTTCCTGCCCCGCGACGGCTTGAGCAATGTGCTGATCGGTTCCCTGTGCGACGACAATGAAGGCAATGTCTGGGTTGCCACGTATGCGGGCCTGGACCGCTTTCGCCAGGCCGCGCCCGTGATCCTCAGCGCGCGCGCGGGACCCGAGGCGCCCGAAGCCTTCCGCGCGCAGCAGCTGTCGCCCGGCACGGGAGGGCGCATGTGGCTGTCGCGCGAAGGCGATGCGCCGCTGATGCTGGCGGCGCCCGACGGCAAGGTGCTGCGCGCGCCCGCGCTGGGACCGATCACGGCCATCATGGCGGCGCCGGGCGGCATCCGCGTCGGCACCCGCGCCGGCCTGCTGCGGCTCGATGGCGACGATGGCCGCGTGCTCGAGACGATTGCCTATCCGCCGGAAGCGGCCGCCTTGAAACGGGTGCGCATGGCCGTGAACGCACCCGACGGCAGCCTGTGGGCGATTTTCAGCGGCGCCGGCGTGTTCCAGTACGCGGACGGCGCATGGCGGCGCGAACCAGCCTTGCCCGAGGGCGGGCGCAAGGTGCCGCTGGCGCTGCTGACCGATGCGGACGGCCGCCTGTGGCTGTCCTATCCGGACGGCAGCGTGGCCGTGCTGGACGGCGGGCGCCTGGCCAGCTATGGTCTCGCACAGGGCCTGGACCTGGGCAAGGTGCCCGCGCTGCTGGAGACGGGCGGCCAGCTGCTGGCGGGCGGCCAGCATGGCCTGGCGCTGTGGCGCGGCGGGCGCTTCGTGCCGCTGCGCGCCGCTGCGCCCGGCGTTTTCGATGGCGTGGTCGGCATGCTGCGCGCGCGCGACGGCAGCCTGTGGCTCAATACGGGCAATGGCGCCGTGCGCGTGGCCGCGGCCGAAGTCGCCCAGGCTCTGCGCGACCCGTCGCATCCCATGCAGGCGCAGTTGTACGATGGCGCCGATGGCTTGAACGGCAAAATGAGTTTGCTGCATAACGACTCGATTGCCGAAGCGGATGATGGCAAAATCTGGTTTTCGCGCCAGAGCGCGACCTTCTGGATCGACCCGCGCCAGCCGGTGCCGCCACTGCCGGCGCCGCAGGCCGAGATCGGCGCATTGATGGTCGATGGCGAGAACATCGCCGCCGCCGATTATGAGCGCCTGCCGGCCGGCACGCGCGACGTGCAGTTCGCCTATAACGCCAGCAGCCTGGGCGCGCCGTCGCGCCTGCGCTTCCGCTACCGGCTGGAAGGCTATGACAGGGACTGGCAGCATGCGGACGAGCGGCGCCAGGCGCAATACACGGGCCTGGGGCCGGGCAGCTACCGCTTCCAGGTGATGGCCATCAATGGCGACGGCGTGGCCAGCGCGGTGGCGCAATTGCCGTTCCGCGTGCTGCCCGCCTTCTACCAGACCTGGTGGTTCCGCAGCCTGTGCGCGGCGGCGCTGCTGGCGGCCGCGTATGGCGTTTGCCGCTGGCGGCTGGGCCAGCATGCCGCGCGCCTGCAGGCGCGGATGGAGGCGCAGCAGGCCGAGCGCGAACGCATCGCGCGCGAACTGCACGATACCCTGCTGCAGGGCACGCAGGCGATGATCCTGCACTTTCACAATGCCAGCATGGCCATCGCCGAGGATGATCCCGCGCGCGCCGCCATGCTGCGCGCGCTCGACGACGCCGACCGCATGCTGGGCGAGGGGCGCGACCACGTGCACGACTTGCGCGCCGGCGACGATGCCGGCGCCCGCTGGAGCGCCATCCTGCAGCGCGAAGGCGAACGGCTGGCGGCGCAGCACGGCATCGTCTTCCGCTATGCGGAGGAAGGCGAGCCGCGCATGCTGCATGCGCGCGCCGCGCATGAAATCTACCGCATCGCCAGCGAAGCGCTGCGCAATGCCTTCCAGCATGCGCGCGCGCAGGTGGTCGAGGTGGCGGTGCGCTATGCGTGCGGCGGCATTGAACTGCTCGTGCGCGATGATGGCCAGGGCTTGCCGCCCGTGGTGGCGGCCAATGGACATATTCCCGGACACTGGGGCATGCCCGGCATGCGCGAGCGCGCCGCCAGGCTCGGCGCGCGCCTGTCCGTGGGCGGGCGCGACGGAGGCGGCACGCAGTGGCACCTGCGGGTGCCGGCGCGCCGCGCCTGGCCGGTGGCGCACGGCCCGCTGCGCCGCTGGTGGCAGCGCTGGCGCCGCTCAGGCGTCGAGGATGCCGCGCCGTAGCGCGATGGTGACGGCATGGGTGCGGTCCCTGGCGCCCAGCTTGGCCAGGATAGTGCTCATGTGCGCCTTGACGGTTTCTTCCTTGATCTGCAGCAGAGCGCCCGTTTCGCGGTTGGAATTGCCTTGCGCCACCTGTTTGAGTACGTCCAGTTCGCGGTTCGACAGCACGTCGCTGCAGGCATACAGCGCCAGCTCCGCCTCGATCTCGGGCGTGATGTGGCGCCGCCCCGCGTGCACGTTCTGTATCGCCGCCAGCAATTCGTGGCGCAGCGCGCTTTTCAGCACATAGCCGCAGGCGCCCGCGCGGATGGCGCGCAGCACTTGCGTGTCGCCCTTGTAGGTGGTCAGCACGATGATGCGCGCCTGCGGATGGCGCGCGCGGATGGCGCCGATCGCGTCGAGGCCGCTCATGACCGGCATCTGCAAATCCATCAGCGTGACATCGGGCAGCAGCGCGTCAAATTGCTGCGCCGCCTGCTGGCCATCGGTCGCCTGGCCCACCAGCACCACGCCAGGAAAGGCGCGCAGCAGGGCCGCGATGCCGTCGAGCAGCAACTGGTGGTCGTCGGCGATGAGGACGCGTATCGGTGCCGTATCGCTGCGCATGATGTTGTCTGGCAAAGAAGAGTTATCGATCAAGAGTCGTCGGAACATGGTAAGCAAAAGGTATTTTACCGCAGCGCTGGCCCTCCTGTAGGAGCTATTTCCCAGAGGCAATCAACATGCCAGCCTATATTTAGATAGTGGTGCGGGCGCGGCGCCAGGAATACGATGCACGGCAGTACCCACTCAACCCCAACCTTCATGGATGACATCATGACCAATCCGAAACTGGAAGTCCTTACCCCCGACAATTGCCAGATCATCTTCATCGACCAGCAGCCGCAAATGGCGTTCGGCGTGCAGTCGATGGACCGCCAGGCGCTGAAAAACAATACCGTGGGCCTGGCCAAGGCCGCCAAGGTGTTCAACATCCCCACCATCATCACCACGGTGGAAACGGAAAGCTTCTCCGGCCACACCTATCCGGAACTGCTCGACGTCTTCCCCGGCAAGGATATCCTTGAGCGCAGCTCGATGAATTCGTGGGATGACCAGAAGGTGCGCGATGCGCTGGCCGCCAACGGCAAGAAGAAAGTCGTCGTGTCGGGCCTGTGGACGGAAGTGTGCAACAACAGCTTCGCCCTGTGCGCGATGCTCGAAGGCGACTACGAAATCTACATGGTGGCCGATGCCTCGGGCGGCACGTCGAAGGAAGCGCACGACTACGCCATGCAGCGCATGATCCAGGCCGGCGTGGTGCCGGTGACGTGGCAGCAGGTGCTGCTGGAATGGCAGCGCGACTGGGCGCACAAGGCAACCTATGACGCCGTCATGGCCATCGTGCGCGAACACTCGGGCGCCTACGGCATGGGCGTCGACTACGCCTACACGATGGTGCACAAGGCGCCGCAGCGCATCCATGGCGAACACACGACCCTGGCGCCGGTGCCGGCCAAGTAATCGCCGCGCGGCTATGCCATGCGCCGCGCGCCTGACCGCGCGCGGCGTTTTTTTTCATCGAAAGGAATGCGCCATGAAGTTATATGTGATTTCGCTGGCCGTGGGCTTGCTCGTTGGCATCATCTACGCCGTCTTGCAGGTGCGCTCGCCGGCGCCGCCCGCGATAGCCCTGATCGGCCTGCTGGGCATGCTGATCGGCGAACAGATCGTCCCCAGCGTCAAGCGCCTGATGGCGGGCGAAGCCGTGACGGTGTCGTGGCTGCGCAGTGAATGCGTGCCGAAGATCAGCGGCGTGGAAGCGAAGCCAACGCTGGCCAAGGCCGCGGCAAAGTCGGATGATGATGCAGCGTAAATGCTGGGGTCAGACCCGGCGGGTCTGACCCCGGTTCCCGGCAGCTAGAACGCGCCCAGCAAGCCGCGCCGGGCGGCCACCGTGGCCGCCTCGGTGCGGCTTGATACGTTGAGCTTGGTCAAAATATTATTCACGTGAAATTTCACGGTGCCCACCTCGATGCCGGCGCTGCGCGCGATCATCTTGTTGCTCTTGCCCGCGGACAGGTGCAGCAGGATGTCGTGCTCGCGTTTCGACAGGCGGTTCGCGTCGATGCGGCTGGCCTGCTGCGCCGCCAGTTCCGGCGGCAGATAATGCCTGCCGGCGGCCACCTGGCGGATGCACTGCGTCAGTTGCAGGAAGCCGGAATCCTTCAGCAGGTAGCCGCGCGCGCCGGCGCGCAAGGCCCGGTGCACGCTGTCCTCGCCCTGGTAGCTGGTGAGGATGACGATCTTCGCTTGCGCGTCGTCCGCGCAGATGCGCTCGATCGCCTCGATGCCATGCATCTCCGGCATGTTCAAATCCATCAGCACCACGTCGGGCCGCAGCTCCCGGTACAGCTCCACGGCGGCGAGGCCCGTGCCGGCCTGGCCCAGCAGGCGCAGTCCAGGCAGTGATGCGATCAGCGAGGCCAGGCCGGCCAGGATCAGCGGGTGGTCGTCGGCGATCAAGAGGGTAATCGGCGGATCCGCCGGGGGCGTGGTCATGTCCATGGTTGTCCTCATAACGCTGGCAGGGTGAAGTGGAAGACGCTGCCGTGGGGCGCGCCGGGCGCATGCCACAGGCGGCCGCCATGCGCGTCGACGATGCGGCGGCAGATGGCCAGGCCCATGCCCATGCCGTCCGGCTTGCTGGAATACAGGGCGTCGTACAGGCGGCCGGCTGCCTGCGGCGCGATACCGGCGCCATTGTCGGCGATGCTGAAATGCTGCACGCCCCCATCGAGGCGCGAGGACAGCAGCACCGTGCGCGGCCTGCCGCTGGTGCCCTGCAGGGCTTCGATGGCGTTCATCAGCAGGTTCAGGAGGACTTGACGGAATTGCACCGGGTCGGCGTGCAGCAGCGGGCGGCCAGCTGCCAGCTGCGTTTCCAGGTGGATGGCGTGGCGTTGCAGCGGTGCGCGCAGCAGCGGCAGCAGGTCTTGCACGGCGTCGTCGGCCACAAAATGATCGTGGCTGCCCGGCGCCTTGCAGGCCAGGCCATGCACGCTGCGCAACACGGCGCTGGCATGGCTGCCGGCGCTGGCGACCAGGGCCAGCGCCGCGCGCGCCTCGTCGAGGCGGGGCGGATCGTGGTCGAGCCAGCGCAAGGCGGCATCGGCATTGAGCGCGATGGCCGCCAGCGGCTGGCGCACCTCGTGCGCGACCGATGCGGCAAATTCACCCATGCCGTCCATGCCGCCCATGTGCTGCGCGTGCGCCAGGCCGGCGTCTTGCTTCTGAGGGAAATAATGCATGCTGGCCATCGCCGTGCTCCTGTCGCTGTCGCGGCGTATGCCGCATTGCAACAAGTATGCACGCGCCGTCAGGCAAGGCAGTTATACGAATGGGGGAGGCGGGCGGTTTTTTTATGCGGCGGAGGCGATAAACACCGCCGGGCGGGCCGGCGGTGCGGGGAAGCGAAGAACGATCAGGACTTGATAAAGGCCAGCAAATCTTCGTTCAGGCGGTCCTTGTGGGTCGCCGGCAAGCCGTGCGGCGCGCCTTCATAGATGACCAGCTTGGCGTTCTTGATGAGCTTGGCCGCGGCCTTGCCGGACGCGTCGATCGGCACGATCTGGTCGTCGCCGCCGTGTACCACCAGGGTCGGCACGGAGATTTTCTTCAGGTCGGCCGTGAAGTCCGTCTCGGAAAATTGCTTGATGCAATCGTAGGCGTTCTTGATGCCGCACTGCATGCCCTGCAGCCAGAAGGTGTCGCGCATGCCTTGCGACACTTTGTTGCCGGGACGGTTGGCGCCGAAGAACGGCACGGTCAGGTCCTTGAAGAATTGCGAACGGTCGGCCAGCACGCCGGCGCGGATGCCGTCAAACACCGACATCGGCAAGCCGCCCGGATTGGTGTCCGACTTGACCATCTGCGGTGGCACGGCGCCCACCAGCACGGCTTTGGCCACGCGTTTTTCGCCATGGCGGCCGATATAGCGGGCCACTTCGCCACCACCCGTCGAATGGCCGACCAGGGTCGCGCCCTTGATGTCGAGCGCGTCGAGCAGGGTAGCCAGGTCGTCGGCGTAGGTATCCATGTCATTGCCCTGCCATGGCTGGCTCGACAGGCCGTGGCCGCGGCGGTCATGCGCGATCACGCGGTAGCCGTGGCTGGCCAGGAACATCATCTGGTCTTCCCAGGCGTCGCCCTGCAATGGCCAGCCGTGGCTGAAGACGACGGGCGTGCCCGTGCCCCAGTCCTTGAAGTGGATGACGGTGCCGTCCTTGACGGTGACGCTGTTGACGGTGAGCTTGCCCGGTGCGGCAGCGGCAGCGGCAGCGGCAGCGGCAGGCTTGGCGGCGGCGCTGGCGCCACCGGCGGCCAGCAGGCCCGCACCGGCGGCGACACCGGCGACGCTGACGAGCAGCTTGCGGCGGGAAGTGACTTCTTCGGCTTCGATTTTCTTCGACATGATGCATTTCCTTCGGGGATGGGGGAGGGAGGCCGGTTACGGCCTGGACCAGTGATGGCATCGGCCAGTCTAGGCCTTCGCGCGCGCCGGCGCCTCTGCCAAAAGACCAGTCGCGCCCACGTGTCCGCCTGCCTATGATGGCTGGCAGCGGCGCGCCGCGCCGACTGGCTTTCCCACTGGAGCGATCATGAAGAAAAACTGGATGGCGGCGCTGGCCGGCCCCTTTTTACCCGATGCGGGTATGCTGTTTGCGCGCCTGACGGGTGCGCTGCTGGTGCTGCACGTGCACGGTCTGCCCAAGCTGCTGCATTTTTCCGATGAACTGGCGCATATCGACGACCCGCTGCACCTGGGCCGCGCCATCACCCTGTACTGCGCCCTGTTCGCGGAAATCCTCTGCCCGCTGCTGGTCGCCGCCGGCTTGCTGACGCGCCTGGCCTGTCTGCCATTGCTGTTCCTGCTGGGCGTGTCCATGCTGCTCGTGCACCCGGACTGGAGCATCGCCGACGGCCAGTTCGGCTGGCTACTGATCATCGTCTTCGGCACCATCGCCATCAGCGGCGCTGGACGCTATTCGCTCGATGCGTGGTTGCGGGCGTAAGCGGTGATGTCAACGATGTGTCGGGTTACGCTCCGCTAACCCGACCTACGCCTAAATAACACCATTTCACCCCGATCCCCGCCCGCCCCACCAGGCCGGCGGGGATTGTTATTTCTAACAGGCATTTAAGTCTGTGCCTCAAGGTGTGGCAGCGCACGGTGGCGCGGGGCGGACGCAGTTAAGGTAGTGCCAACAGCTTGCTGCTGATCCACTGTTTGATATGGCTCAGCCCGGCAGCGTTTAGCCGCTTCTTTTTCCCCGAAGCGAGGAGAATCATGATTCGGTCACGGCATCGAGCATGGTTGAAATTATTCACTGTTAAAGGAAACCATCATGAACGCGATTGAAAAAACCAGCTCCGATATGAATGGCACCGCCCAGGATACCCGCCAGGACTTGCACCGCACCATCGACAAGGTGGCAAGCCAGGCCCAGCCCCTGGCCGACAAGGTAGCCACGCGCGCCCATGACAGCGTGGACCAGGTGGGCGACCGCATCGGCCAGGTCAGCGATAGCGTCAACAAGGCTTCCGAACGCCTGATGGCGCGCGGCAAGCAATTGGGTGCCGCCTGCCAGCGTGCCGGCGAAACGGGCCGCGGTTATGTGCGCGAACGCCCGGCCGTGTCCCTGCTGATCGCGGCAGCGGCCGGTTATGGCCTGTCGAAATTGCTGGGTTCGCGTAGATAAGTTCTGCGCCTTCCTGGAAGGTACTGTCGTGGGCGCTGTTCCCTTCGCCGTCATGGCGGGGCGGGCCGGCGCCCACGCGCACAAGGTAGTAACAAGCAGTAAAGGAGAGTGATGATGCGCTCCATTTTGTTGTGGTTGATCGGCATACCTATTCCCATCATTATTTTGATTGCCCTGTTCGTGCGCTGAATGAGGGAGTTGTAGCGTTACTTCCCGGGGCAGACTACTCACAGGAGATGTAATGGCTACCAACAAGAAAACGCCGTCCACGGACGGTGCCGGTTCCGTATTGAGCAGCATGTCCGGCCCATCCGACAGCAATGCGCCGCACAGCCTGGGCGCGGACAATGACGTGACCCGTGCGCTGCTGCAAAAGACGGCCGCCGGCCAGCAGTTGTCCGCCGCCATGGCCGTCAATCCCAAGGAAGATGGCCAGTATGGCGACGCGGCGCGCACACCGGTCGAAGGCGTGCATGTGGCAACGGGCGAACCGCTGGCCACGGCCAGCACCACGGGAGAAACGACAGCGTCTCCTAAGACGGGCGATGGCCAGCCCGCGCTGGGTGACAATGCGCTGAATAGCTCGCTGGATCACGCCCGCAGCGACGACAGCGGCTGCGTGCTGACGACGAACCAGGGCGTGCCCGTGGGCGACAATCAGAATTCCTTGAAGGCGGGCTTGCGCGGCCCCACCCTGATGGAAGATTTCATCCTGCGTGAAAAGCTCACGCATTTCGACCATGAACGCATCCCCGAGCGTGTCGTGCATGCGCGCGGTTCGGCCGCCCACGGCTATTTCGAATGCTACAAGGAACAAAGCAAGCTGACGCGCGCCGCGCCGTTCGCCAAGGCGGGCAAGCGCACACCCGTCTTCGTGCGCTTTTCCACGGTGGCCGGCGAACGCGGTTCGACCGATACGGCGCGCGATGTGCGCGGCTTCGCCGTGAAGTTTTATACGGACGAGGGCAACTGGGATTTGGTCGGCAATAACATCCCCGTCTTCTTCATCCAGGATGCGATGAAATTCCCCGACGTGGTGCACGCCGTCAAGCCCGAGCCGCACCACGGCATGCCGCAGGCGGCCAGCGCACACGACACCTTCTGGGATTTTGCATCGCTGTCGCCGGAAATTACGCACATGCTGATGTGGGTCATGTCGGACCGCGCCATTCCGCGCAGTTACCGGATGATGCAGGGCTTCGGCGTGCACACCTTCCGCCTCGTGAATGCCAAGGGCCAGTCCGTGTTCTGCAAATTCCACTGGTCGCCGATGGCCGGCACGCATTCGCTCGTGTGGGACGAAGCCGTCAAGATCAGCGGTGCCGATTCCGACTTCCACCGGCGCGACCTGTGGGAAGCCATCGAGTGTGGCGAGTATCCCGAATACGAGCTGTCCTTCCAGGTTTTCACGGAAGCGCAGGCGGAAGCGTTTCCCTTCGACGTGCTCGACCCGACCAAGCTGATTCCCGAAGAAGTCGTCCCTCTCATCCCCGTCGGGAAAATGGTCCTGAACCGCAATCCCGACAATTTTTTTGCCGAGACGGAGCAGGTGGCGTTCTGCACGGCGCACATCGTGCCCGGCATCGATTTCAGTAACGACCCGCTGCTGCAGGGGCGCATCCACTCGTATGTCGATACCCAGCTGACGCGCCTGGGCGGTCCGAATTTCCACGAGATTCCCATCAATGCGCCGCTGGCGCCCGTGCATAACAACCAGCGCGACGGCATGCACCGCCAGGCCATCAACCGGGGCAGGGTCGCGTATGAACCGAACTCGCTGGCGGGCGGCTGTCCGTTCCAGGCGGGCACCAAGGGTTTCAACAGTTTTCCCGCCTCCGCCGAAGGCGACAAGGTGCGCGGCAAGCCCGAGAAATTCGCCGAGCATTATGGCCAGGCGCGCCTGTTCTGGATCAGCCAGACGCCTGTCGAACAAGAGCACATTGTGCATGCGTTCCGCTTTGAACTGAGCAAGGTGCAGACGGTGGCCATCCGCCAGCGCATCGTCGCCATGCTGCGCAATGTCGACGAGACCCTGGCGCAGCGCCTGGCCGATGGCCTGGGCCTGGCGTTGCCGCCCGTCATGCCGCGCGCTTCCCTGGATCCGCTGCCCGCGTATCCGCCATCGCCAGCCCTGTCGCTCTTTTTCCGCCCTGGCAAGATAGGCATCCATACCCGGCGCGTGGCAATCCTGGTGGGGCCGGGCAGCGATGGCGCGCAGGTGCGCAATATCTATGCCGCGCTGCTGGCCGATGGCGCCGCGCCGCGCCTGGTGGGCAGCCACCTGGGCAAAGTCGATACGAGCGGCGGCGCGCCGCTGGACGTGGAAATCTCGCTCGAAGCAGGGCCGGGGGTATTGTTCGACGCCGTCGTGGTGCCCGACGGCCAGGGCGCCGTGCAGCAGCTGGGCAGCGACGCCAACGCGCTCGACTTCCTGCGCCTGCAATACCGCCACTGCAAGCCGATGCTGGTCATCGGCGCAGGCAAGGACCTGCTGGACAAGGCTGGCGTGCCGGTGACCCTGCCCGATGGCAAGCCCGATCCCGCCATCATCGTCGCGCCTTCCGGCGACCTAGCGAAAGCCGTGGCTGCGTTCAAGAAGGCGCTGGCCGCGCACCGGGCGTTTGCGCGCGAGACGGATCCGCCGCGGGTGTGAGTGACTGCGTCAGCACAGGGGCCGGATCCGCCGGCCCCGCTGCATACCCTGTTTGCGTTTCGTGCGCAACGCCCTGCAACAATGTAAACAATAAAAACGTCCCGCGGTGATATGCTGCTGACTAGAACTGTTCATTTGCAACTATTTCTATAACAGCAGCAAGGAACGGCTTCAGCAAACCGGATCGCGATTACCGCATGGACAAGTACACACCTCGCACCTGGGGGCCGGGCGAACGCCCGACCTTGCCCGGGTCGCCATCGATGCCCGAACATTCGACGCCCAAGCGTGTCGGGTATTTCATCGTCGGCCTGATCGTCGCGCTGACGGGGGGACTGGGCAACGGCCTGGTGACGGCCAATTTGCTGAACCTGCAAGGTTCGCTTGCCGCCTATGCCTACCAGATGCAGTGGCTGCCGGCCGCCTATGTGATGACCATCGTTTCCATGAATCTGCTGCTGGTGAAGTTCCGCCAGCAGTTCGGCCTGCGCCTGTTTACGGAAGCGTTCCTGGTGCTGTATGCGCTGGTGACGTTCGCCCACTTGTATGCCAATACCTTGCCGTCGGCGATCGCCGTGCGCGCCGCGCATGGCATGGTGGGCGGCGCGCTGGGGGTGCTGGGCCTGTACTACACCTTGCAGGCGTTCCCCGCGCGGCACCGTCTGAAGGGCGTGGTGCTGGGCCTGGGCTTTGCCCAATTGGCCTTGCCGCTGGCGCGCATCTTCACCTCCGAACTGCTGCAGATCGGCGAATGGCACGGCTTGTACCTGTTCGAACTGGGACTGGCCCTGCTGGCGCTCGGCTGCGTGCTGGCCCTGAAGCTGCCGCCCGGCGACCGGGTGCAGACGTTCGAGCCGCTCGATTTCCTCACTTTCATCCTGTTCGCGCCCGGCGTGGCGCTGCTCTGTGCCGTGCTGGCGCAGGGGCGCACGGCATGGTGGATGGAGTCCGAATGGGTGGGCGTGTGCCTGGCGTGTTCCATCGTGCTGATCGCCGCCTCGCTGGCCATCGAGCATAACCGCGCGCGCCCGCTGCTCAACACGCGCTGGCTCACGACGGGCAAGATCGCCAAGCTGTTTTTATCGGTGCTGCTGTTTCGCATCGTGCTGTCCGAATCGACGGGGGCCGTGGGCTTCCTGCAGGCGCTGGGCCTGAACACGGACCAGATGCAGAACCTGTTCGTCGTGGTGCTGCTGGGCAGCGTGGCGGGCCTGGTGGTCAGCGCGCTGACGATCAATCCGGCCACCCTGAACCGCTCGCTGATGTTCGCACTGCTGCTAATCGCCGCCGGTGCCCTAATCGACGCGCACGCCACCAGCCAGACGCGCCCCGTCAACATGTATGTGAGCCAGTTCCTGCTGGCCTTTGGCGGCACGTATTTCCTCGGTCCCACCATGGTGGCGGGCATGGGCGCCGTGATCGCCGAACCGCGCAACCTCGTGAGTTTTTCCGTGATGTTTACCATGACGCAGAACCTGGGCGGTCTGCTCGGTGCAGCCATCGTCGGCACCATCCAGACGGCGCGCGAAAAATACCATTCCAGCTACCTGGTCGAGCACCTGAGCATGCTGGATCCGCAGGTGGCTGCGCGCGTGCAGTCGGGCGCCGCAAGCTATGGCGGCGTACTGATGGACCCCGCCTTGCGCAGTGCCCAGGGCGTGGCGCGCCTGGGCGCCGTCGCCACGCGCGAAGCCAATGTGCTGGCCTATAACGACGTTTTTTTGATGATCGCCGGCGTTGCCATCGCCACCCTGATCTGGATGCTGGTCAGCCAGTCCTGGACCCGCATCACCACCGGCGCGCGCCGCCTGGTCGGCCCCGTGCGCGATGCGCAGACGGCCATGGCCATCGTCCCCATTACCAATTCGGAACCGAGCAATGACAGAAAATAATACTCCGCCACCAGCACCGACAACGCCCGCAGCCGCGACCACGCCGGCGCCAGCCACTTCCACGGCGCAGCCGGACCGGCGCCACCAGTGGCTGTCCGCGCTGGCCTTTGCCGCCGTGGCCCTGGTGGGCGTGCTGATCGTGCTGTACGCGTGGCGTCTGCCGCCGTTCACGAGTCCCATCGTGACGACGGAAAACGCCACCGTGCGCGGACAGGTGACCATCATCGGCACACAGCTGTCGGGCTATGTGGTGGAAGTGACGGTGCAGGATTTCATGGACGTCAAGGAAGGCCAGCTGCTGGTGCGTATCGACGACCGCATCTACCAGCAGCGCTACGAGCAGGCGCAGGCCCAGCTGGCCGCGCAGCAGGCGGCGCTGTCGAACTGGGCGCAGCAAAAGGCCAGCGCACAGGCGGGCATTTCCGTCAGCGAGGCCGTGATGGCGAATGCGGAAGCGCAGGCGCGCAAGGCCAGCGCCGACCTCAATCGCGTGGAACAGCTGGTGGCCGACGGTTCATTGTCGCAGCGCGAACATGACCAGTCGCGCGCCACGCAGGCGCAGATGGCGGCGGCGCTGGCGCAGGCCCGCGCCAATCTCGACATCGCGCAGCAAAGCGTGCATAGTGTGGTGGTCAACAAGCAGGCGCTGGAAGCGGCCGTGGCCAACGCGCAGGCGGCCGTCAAGGCGGCCAAGATCGACCTCGATAACACGCGCATCGTGGCGCCATCAGATGGCCAGCTGGGCCAGGTGACGGTGCGCCAGGGCGCGTACGTGAATTCGGGTGCGCAGCTGATGGCGCTGGTGCCGCGCCAGATGTGGGTGATCGCCAATTTCAAGGAAACGCAGATGAACGGCGTGCAGGAAGGGCAAAGCGCCACCTTCCATGTCGACGCGCTCGACGGCGCCGTGCTGACGGGCCAGGTGGAGCGCATTTCGCCGGCCACAGGTTCCGAGTTTTCCGTGCTGCCGGCCGATAACGCGACGGGCAACTACCTCAAAATCGCCCAGCGCATTCCCGTGCGCATCCGCATCGATCCGGGGCAGGCGAATGCGCGCCGCCTCGTGCCCGGCATGTCGGTGGTGGTCAGCGTCGACACGTCTGCCGTGCTGAACGACTCGGCGGACAATCCGGCGCCGCCACCGCCGCCGAAGAAGGCCAAGCCATGAAGCGCCGTTTCCTGCTGATGGTCGGCGCGCTGGCGCTGGCCGGTTGCGCCGCCAACGCGCCACCGCAGCCTGCGTCGGTACTGCAGCTGCCATCCGGCTGGCGCGCGCACGCGGCCGGTGCACCTGCGGCGACTGAGGCCCATGTCGAGCAGCTGTGGTGGCAAGCCTTTGGCGACCCGGTCTTGAGCGATCTGGTGGGCGAGGCGCTGGCGCGCAATGGCGACTTGCGCGTGGCGCGCGCCCGCGTGCAGGAATACCGCGCGCGCCTGGCGCAGGCCGACGCCAACCGCGCGCCCAGCCTGGCCTTCGACGGTTCGCCCACGCGCACGCGCACCCTGGCGTCCAGCGGCAAGCCGTATGTGACGAATGTCTTCCAGGCGGAACTGCAGGCCAGTTATGAAATCGACGTGTGGGGCCGGCTGGCGAGCCTGAGCGAGGCGGCCGGCGAGAGCTACCGCGCCGAGCAGGCCAGCCTCGATGCGGCGGCCCTGTCGATCGCCGCCAGCGTGGCGACCGCTTACCTGAATTTGCGGGGACTCGACGCGCAGCTGGCGCTCACGCAATCGACCCTGCAGCTGCGCGAACAGTCGCGCGAGCTGGCGCGCAAGCAGTTCGAGGTGGGCTACAGCTCGCGCCTGGAATGGCTGCAGGCGCAATCGGAATACCATGCGGCGGCCGAACAGGTGCCGCAGCTGCAGCGGCAGATATTCGAACAGGAAAACGCGCTGGCCATCCTCGTCGGCGGCAATCCGGGCCCCATCGCGCGCGGCTTGCCGCTGGCCGAGCTGGCGGCGCCCGACGTGCCGGCCGGACTGCCATCCGAATTGCTGCGCCGGCGGCCCGACATCGCGCGTGCGGAACACAACCTGGCGGCCGCCAACGCCAGCCTGGCCGCCACGCGCGACCAGCTGCTGCCCTCGTTCAAGCTGACGGCCGTCGGCGGCGGGCAAGCCACGACCCTGACCGATTTTCTGCATGCACCGACCGCCCTGTGGCGCCTGACGGCGCTGGCGGCCGGCCCCCTGTTCGATGGCGGCCGGGTGCAGGCGCAGACGGATGCGGCGGGCGCCCAGCGCGACCAGCTCGTGTACACATATGAAAACGTGGTGCGCAATGCCTTCGCCGAAACGGAGAACAGCCTGGGCGCCATCTACCGGCTGCAGCAGCAGGCCGTGGAAAACGATGCGCGCCGCGCCACGGCGGCCGACACCCTGCGCATCGCGCACAACCGCTACCGCAACGGCTACGCCTCCTACCTGGAAGAACTCGACGCCCAGCGCACCCTGTACAGTGCCGACGTGGGACTGTTGCAGCTGAAGACGCGCATCCTCGTCGCCTCGGTGGACCTGTACCGCGCCATGGGCGGCGGCTGGTCGGCCAAGGCGCGATAGGCGCGTGTGCACGGCGTGGCCAGTGTAATATTCTGAGCAGGGAAAGCGGCGGCATGGTGCCGGCTGCTCCCATCACGAACGAGGTCGCAGCATGACGATTTTTGGCATAGGCATCCACATCCTGATCGCGGTATTTTTTGCGGTCCACGTGGTGCGCAACGGGCAGCAGCTGTACTGGCTGCTCATCTTATTCATGTTCCCGCTGCTGGGCAGCGTGGTGTATTTCTTCGCCATCTACCTGCCCAATTCGCGCCTGCCGCAAGGCGCGCGCAAGGTTGCGTCGGTGGCAGTGCAGGTGCTCGATCCGAACCGCGAATTGCGCGAGGCGAAAGCGGCCTTCGAGTACACGCCGACGGCGCAAAACCAGATGCGCCTGGCCAGCGCGCAGCTCGAGGCGGGCGATGCAAAGGAAGCGGCATCGACGTACGAAGCCTGCCTGCAGGGGGCGTTTGCATCGGACCTGGAAATTCGCCTCGGTGCGGCGCGCGCCTACCTGGAGTGCGAACGGGGCGCCGAGGCCTTGACGCACCTCGAATTCATCCGTCGCACGGATATGCATTTCCGTCCCGAGATGGTGTCCCTGCTGACGGCGCGCGCGCTGGCGCAAAGCGGGCGCCAGGTGGAAGCAAAGGCGGAATTCGACGATGCGCTGACGCGCTACAACAGCTTCGAGTGCCGCGCGGAGTGCGCGATCTGGGCGCTGCGGCAGGGCGACAAGGTATTGTCGGAACGCCTGCTGCTCGATATCGACAGCGCCATGGCCCGCTGGAGCAGCCATACGCGTGCCATGTATGCGCCGCTGCTGGCGCGCCTGGAAGCGGCGCGCAAGTAGCTGGCTTACGTGGGGTCAGACCCGGCGGGTCTGACCCCATTAGACGCCAGGCACCGTGTTCTTCCCTTCAATCAGTTTATATCCCTTGCCATCGAAGCCGTAGCGCGCGTGGTTGTTCAGGGGCGTGGCGATGCGCGGCGGGTCTTCGTCGGGCTTGACCGTGACGCCGGGCTTGATCTTCTCGGAGGCGCCCTTGAAATCGATCAGCAAGTCATCATGGGCGCCGCCATTGCGTGCCGGTGCGAAGCGCCAGTTCCCCTTGACCATCCAGCACTCGTCCGTCTCAGGCCCGCAGGCGCCCATATTGTCCGAATACAGGTCGATGGCGCCATCGAGTGAGGTGACCTTGCCGTCGCCGATTTCAAACAGGGCCAGTTGCGTGATGGTGTAGCCCTGGCCCGTATAGCCATGGCGGATCGCCAGTCCCGGCTTGTTCGCGCCCAGCATGACCCAGTGGACTTCGCCGAGCTGCCCCGACGAACCCAGGGCGGCGATGTTTTCCAGGCGTTTCACGACTTGCCACTGGCCGTCTTCCGGCTGGCCCTTGGGCGCCAGGAAAAAGACATTCAGCAGCCCCGGCGAAGCATGCGCCGATTCGGCCGTGCCTTCCGTGTTGGCCGTTTCCGCATTCGCCACCAGGATGGCGCTGCCATCGGGCAGCAGCTTGTGGCTGACGGCGCTGACCACGTAACTGAGCTTGTCGACGTGGTTATCAGGATCGGGCAGGTCGGCCAGCGCATCTTCGCTGTCGCTGCGGTAGTCCTTGCCGAAGACGGCGCGCATCATGCCCACTTCGCGCTCGCGCGCCTGGGGCGTGTTCATCGCTTCCGTCCTCGGTGCGGTGGCGGATGGCGGCGGCACGTGTTCGGCCGATGCGGTGTCTGCTGCGGCAGCGGCAGCGGGGACTTCGGTGACCACGTCAGCTGCCAGGTCGGCGCTGGCGGGGGCGGCCTTGTCCGAGCAGGCGCCGAGCAGCGCGGATGCCATCAGCAGGACGAGCGGGGTGCGGTAATTCATAGGCAGGGCAGATTGCGTTCATGGAGAATGGGCGCAGTATGCCAGATAGATGAAAGCGAGGGAGCGCGGCCTGGCGGCCGGTCCCTCGTTTCCTTGCCCGCACGGGGCGATTTTGCAATTTGCCGTGGCGCTTATTTTTCCAGCGCCACCTTGTCATCGCGCCGCAGCGGCGCCTTCTGGCGGCGCAGTTTCGCCATGCCGCGCTTGAGCAGGTGCTCGAGGTCGTCGATGTAGGTGAACACGGCCGGCACCACCAGCAGGCTCAACAGGGTCGACGTGATCAGGCCGCCGATGACGGTAATGGCCATCGGCGAACGGAAGCTGGGGTCGGCGCCCCAGCCCAGCGCCAGCGGCATCATGCCGGCGCCCATGGCGATCGTCGTCATCAGGATGGGGCGGCTGCGCTTGTGGCAGGCGTCGACCAGCGCATCGAAGCGGTTCATGCCGGCCTGGCGCGCCAGGATCGCATAGTCGACCAGCAGGATCGAGTTCTTGGTGACGATCCCCATCAGCATGATCAGGCCGATCATCGACGGCATCGACAGGGCGCTGCCCGTGATCAGGAGCGCCACGAAGGCGCCGCCGATCGACAGCGGCAGCGCCGCCAGGATGGTCACCGGCTGCATGAAGTCCTTGAACAGCAGCACCAGCACGCAATAGATGCACAGCACGCCGATCAGCATGGCCAGGCCGAAGCTGGCGAACAGCGAGGCCATTTCCTGCGCGTCGCCCAGTTCGGCGATCTTCACGGATGGCGGCAAGTTCTTCATCGACGGCAGCGCGCGCGCCTCTTCATTCAGTTCGCCCAGGGTGCGCGAACCGAGTTCCACGTCGAGGGTCACATTGCGGCTGCGGTTCAGGCGGTCGATCTGCGCCGGGCCGCTTTCCATCGTCACCGTGGCCACGTTCGCCAGGCGCACGGGACCATTCTTGCCGGGCACGGTCAGGCGCTCGATGGCGGCCAGGTCGGCGCGCACGCTGTTGGGCAGCTTGACGCGGATCGGTACTTGCCGCTCGGGCAGGTTCATTTTCGTCAGGTCCGTGTCGTAGTCGCCGGCCGTGGCCACGCGCACGGTTTCGCCGATGGCCGCCGCCGTCACGCCCAGGTCGGCCGCCTTGGCGAAATCGGGACGCACGATGATTTCCGGGCGCACCAGCGAGGCGCTGGAATTGACGTTGCCGATGCCCTTCAGGCTACGCAGTTCGCGCTCGACCTTTTGCGCCGCCGCCATCAGCGCCACCGGGTCTTCCGAGCGCAGCACCAGCTGCATCTTGACGCCCGTGTCGGGCGGTCCCACCGTGAAGCGGGCGCCGGGGATGGTATCGAGCTTCTGGCGCAGCTGCGTTTCCAGGTCCGCCATCGATTCCTTGCGCTCCGTGCGGTGCACGGTGGTCAGGGTCAGCACGGCGCGGCGCGCCTCGGCCGCGGCGCCGGGGGCGAAGGCGTCGCCGCTGGAGCCGCCGCCGATCGAACTGAAGACACCCTCGATGCCCGGCGTGCGCATGGCCGCATCGCGCGCCAGGGCCGCCACGGCCTGCGTTTCGCCCAGGGTGGAGCCGGGTGGCAGTTCCAGGTTGATCTGCGTCTGCGCACGGTCGGCGGCCGGCACGAAACCGGTCGGCAGCAGCGGCACGAGCGCGATGGCGCCGACAAAGAACAGGGCCGCGGCGATGGCCGTGATGCCGCGGTGGTTCAGGCACCAGCGCATGACCGTCAGGTAGCGCGTCATCAGCCAGCCATCCTGCTCTTCCTTGTGCGGCAGCGGTTTCAGGATATAGGCCGCCATCATCGGCGTGAGCAGCCGCGCCACCACCAAGGACGCCAGCACGGCCAGCACGGCCGTCCAGCCGAACTGCTTGAAGAACAGGCCGGGGATGCCGCTCATGAAGGCCGTCGGCAGGAACACGGCCACCAGCGCGAAGGTGGTGGCGATGACCGCCATGCCGATTTCGTCGGCCGCCTCCATGGCCGCTTCCATTGGCGACTTGCCCATGCGCAGATGGCGCTCGATGTTTTCGATTTCCACGATGGCGTCGTCGACCAGCACGCCGACGACGAGGGCCAGCGACAGCAGGGTGACGGTATTGAGCGTGTAGCCGAACCAGTAGATGCCGAGGAAGGCGGGCATCACGGACAGGGGCAGGGCGGCGGCGGCCACCAGGGTGGCGCGCCAGTCGCGCAGGAACCACCACACCACCAGCACGGCCAGCAGCGCGCCTTCGTACAGCAGCTCCATCGAGCCGTCGAAGTTTTCCTCGACGGGGAAGGCATTGTCGATCGACTGCTGCAGCACCACGTTCGGGTTTTCCTTCTGCAGGTCGGCGATGGCGTCGCGCGCGCCCTTGGCGACAGCCACTTCGCTGGCGCCCTTGGTGCGGAATACTTCAAAGGCGACGACCGTCTTGCCATCCTGCTCGGCCAGCGCGCGCGGTTCGGCGATGGTGTCGCGCACGGTGGCTACCTGGTCCAGGCGCACATGGCGCCCGTCCGGCAGCGGCACTTCCACGCGCGACAGTTCATCGGCCGTTTTCACTGTGGCGATGGTGCGCACCGACTGCTCGGCGCCGCTGATGTCGCCCCGCCCGCCAGGCGCTTCGCGCTGCACCAGGCGCAGCTGACGCGACACGTCGAGGGCCGACACTTTCAATGCGGCCA
Source organism: Janthinobacterium sp. GMG2 (assembly GCF_033949445.1). Classification (NCBI taxonomy): domain Bacteria; kingdom Pseudomonadati; phylum Pseudomonadota; class Betaproteobacteria; order Burkholderiales; family Oxalobacteraceae; genus Janthinobacterium; species Janthinobacterium sp. GMG2. The sequence goes on from NZ_JAXAWA010000001.1 coordinate 759,601, forward strand.
TGCGCGCCTCGTCGAGTTCGACCTGGATCTCGCGGTAGACGCCGCCGACTCTGGTGACGGCGCCCACGCCGGGCACCGTCAAGAGGCGCTTGGCCACCGTATTGTCGACGAACCAGGACAGGTCGGGAGAGTCGAGCGGGTTGTCCACGCCCGGTTTCGCGGTGGCGATAAAGGTCAGCACGACCCTGCCGGCCGTGGAAGCCTTGGTGACGGTGGGGTCGCGCAGCTCGGCCGGCATGTCCGCCTTGACGCGGGCGACGGCGTCGCGCACATCATTGACGGCTTCGGCGATCTGCTTTTCCAGGATGAATTCGACGGTTACCGTGACGACGCCATCGAGCACCTTGGTGTAGATGTTTTTCACGCCTTGCAGGGTGGCGACGGAATCTTCGATCTTGCGCGCCACTTCCGTTTCCAGCTGGGCTGGCGCGGCACCGGGCAGCACCGCGCTGACGGTGACGATGGGCAGTTCGATGTCGGGGAAATCCTGCACCGGATTGGCCTTGTAGGCCAGCAGACCGGCCAGGGTCAGCAGCGCGAACAGCATGATGGCCGGGATCGGATTCTTGATCGAGAGGGAGGAAAAATTCATGGCCTCTCCTTACTTTTTCGCTGCCGGTGCTACAGCAGCCTTGGCCGCTGCCGGAGCCGGTACATTCCGTACCAAGTCGCCATCATTGAGGAAGCCGGCGCCGCTGACGACAATCGTCGTGTCGGCCGTGATGCCGCCAAGGATTTCAATGCGGTCGCTCAGGCGCCGTCCGGCCTGCACCTTGATCTGGCTGACCCGCTGGTCGGGATTGAGGCGGAAGACATAGCTGAAGCCATCGCGCACGGCAATCGCCTGTTGCGGCACGGTCAGCGCGCCCGAGGTACCGAGTTCGAATTCGCCGCTGGCGTACATGCCGGCCTTGAACGGCGCATTGCTGCCCGTGCCGGCAGGCAGGTCCACGTACACGAGGGCGGAACGCGTCTGCGGATCGACGGTAGGAGCGATCATGCGCACCTTGCCTGTCAAGACGCTGCCGTTGGCCGCCTTCACTTGCGCCAGGGTGCCTGGTTTCAGATTCAGCAGCTCGGTGGCCGTCACTTCGGCGCGCCATTCGAGGCGGCCCTGGCGGATCATGCGGAACAGTTCCGTGCCGGCGCCCACGACGGAACCGACGGTGGCCGAACGCGAAGAGATGATGCCGCTGTCGGGCGCCGCCACCTGCGTGTATTTCAGGCGCAGCTGCTGCGACGCCAGCTGCGCCTTGGCGGACGCGATGCGCGCGTTGGCCGTCTGTTCTGCCGTCAGGTACTGGCTGATCTGCTGCGCGCTGATGGCGCCCGTGCTTTGCAGCGAGCGGGCGCGCTGCGCGTTGGCGGCCGCTTCCGCCGCATTGGCTTGCGCTTCCAGCACGGCGGCCTTCGTTTGCGCCACGTCGGCGTTCACCGTGTCGTTCGAGAACACGGCCAGCACCTGGCCGGCGCGCACGACGTCGCCCACGTTCACGCGCACGTCGGTCAGGCGCAAGCCGTTCGATTCGCTGCCGATGACGGCTTCCTGCCAGGCGGCCACGTTGCCGTTGGCCTGCAACTTGATGGGCAGGCTGGCCGTCTGCGGCTTGGCCGTGGTGACGGTGAGCGCCGGTTTTTGCGCCGCGTTTTTATCCTTGGCGTCATCGGCCGCCGTAGAGGAAGGGGAGTACAGGGCCACGCCGGCGCCCAGCGCCACAACGAGGGCCGCAAAGGCGAGCGCCATCGGTTTCAAGGTCAGTTTTTTCATGTTGTGTATCCGTCAGGGGGCGTTGTTGGCGATGGCGCTGCTGGTCCAGCCGCCGCCGGCGGCGCGGTACAGCGCTACCCAGGCGGCGCTGCGTTCGCGCTCGAGGTTGACCACCGTGTTTTCGGCGGCCAGGCGCGTGCGGCGCGCGTCTTCCAGTTCGATCAGGCTGGCCAGGCCATTCTTGTAGCGGTCTTCCGTGGCGATGAACGATACGCGGTAGCCTTCCAGTGCCGTTTTCGCATGGCCGCTGCGCTCGTCCGTGCTGGCCAGGTTGACCAATGCCTCTTCCACTTCGCGCACGGCCTGGCGCACGCCGGCGCGGTATTTCACCACGGCTTCGTCGTAGCGCGCCGTGGCCGCATCGATCTGCGCGCGGCGCGTGCCGCCGTCGAAGATGGGCAGGCTGACGGCCAGCGGGCCGATGCTCCAGGTGCTGGCCGTGATGCTGGTGCCGCCGGCGCGGATATTGCCCTTGCCGATGGAGCCGGCCAGGCTCAGGCGGGGATAGCGCTGCGCCTGCGCGCCGCGTACTTCGAAGCTGGCCGCCGCCACTTCACGTTCGGCGCTGTAGATGTCGGGACGCTGGCCCAGGGTTTGCGCAGGCAGTTCCGCAATCGCCACGGGCGAGGGCAGGATGGCGGGGCTGGCCGCCAGCTTCTGGCGCATCGTCGGTTCCGGCATGGCCGACAGGGCCACCAGCGCCTTGATATTCACGTCGCAGGCGGCGCGTTGTTCGATGGCGCGGCTGGCGCCTTCGGCGGCGCTGGCGCGGGCCAGCGCCGCATTGGCGGGCGGCTGGAAGCCGGCGCCGGCGCTCAGTTCCGTCAGGCGCGCCGAGTCGCGGCGCGAGACGGCGTCCTGTTCGGACACGGCCTGCAATTGCTGGCAGGTGCGCAAGGCGTAGTACTGGTTCGCCACTTCGGCGGCCACCGAGACGCGCGCTTCATGCCAGAGCGCGCGGGCGCTGTCGTAGCGCTCCTGGGCCGCATCGCGCGTGCCGCGGTTGGCGCCGAACACGTCGATTTCCCACGACGCCTGCAAGGCGGCCTGCGAGGTGGTGCCGCTGGGCTGTGCCGATTGCTGGCTGGTGCGTACCACGCTGCCCGTCGCGTCCAAGATGGGCGCCAGCGCGGCGCCGCTGGCGATGCGGTCCGCGCGTGCCTGCACGATGCGCGTGCCGGCGGCGGCGATGGTCGGGCTGACCTGTTGCGCGTCGTTGATCAATTCCACCAGCAGGCTGTCGCCCTGGCCCTGCCACCAGCTGGCCAGGTCCGTCAGCTTGCCGTTGTGCGGCAGCGGCGCCTGCCACTGCGCGGGCGCGCTGGTGGCCACCGCTGCGGGCGGCCCCTGCAGTGCGCAACCGCCCAGCGCCAGCACGATGCTGGCGGCCACGGCGCGTTGAACGGTGCATCGAATAGTCGTCATGCTGGTCCTTCTGCTTGTCGTTGAATGGTAGAGGAGGAGGGCGGAGTGGCCAGGCGCCGGCGCTCGACGTCGGCCATGGCCAGCGCGTAGTCGGTCAGGCGCGCCAGCCAGGTGTCGATCGCATGCGGCGATTCCAGCAGTTGCGGGCGCAAGGTGTGCAGCACCTCGGTGCCCACCATGTGCTGCAGAGCCAGCGAAGCGATGGAAAACGCCAGCCGGTGCATGTCGTCGCTGTTGTCGGGCGCGCCCAGGTGACGCGCCAGCACGCGCGTGAGCGCTTCGTGTTCGGGGCGGATGTTCTGGTCGATCTCGCGCGCCCACAGTCCAGTCGGTTCGAGCATTTCGCGGCACCACAGGCGCATGCAGTCGCGCGCGATGTCGCCCTGCTGCATGGGAGCGAGCAATTGCGCATAGAAGCCTTCCAGGCTTTGGCGCAAGGTGAAATGCGGTTGCTCGTACAGGGCGATATTGTCTTGCGGGTCCGCTGACTGCTGCGCAAAGGCGGCGCGGTACAGTCCCGCCTTGTCGCCAAAATAGTAGCTGATGGCGGCCGCGTTGGTACCGGCCGCCTGCGCCAGTTCGCGCGTGGACGTCTTGGCGTAGCCCTGCTCTGCAAACAGGCGGATGGCGCTATGCAGCAGCCGCTCGCGCGACTGCTCGCCGTCGGAACGGGGCTTGCGCCCGTCGTCGGCATGGGAAGTGGGGATGGCGTTTTTTTCAATCATGCCGGAGATTTAATCATATATCTCAAACGATTGATATAACTAAGCCGGTTGATTTAGTTAAGAAAGGATGAAGATAATGAAAAACGCAGGCAAAAAAAAAGCCCGCGGTTGTATTCGCGGGCTGAATCCAATGTTCGGAGAACGAATTGGAGGAGACAGTTCTACTATAGCGCTGAAAATGGTGCAGTGCAATACCGTAGAACTACTGTATTGAGCCGTTTTTAATGGCAAAAAGCCCGTATTCCATGTTGCGGCGCACAGAAGCTCAGGCCTTGCTGCGCAGGGCCAGTGTAAACGTGCTGCCCGAGCCGTAGTCGCTGTTGAAGAACAGGGCGCCGCCGATGGCGTTGGCCAGGTTCTGGCACAGGTACAGGCCCAGTCCCGCGCCTTCCACGTGGCGCGTGGAGGTGGAATCGAGCTGCGAGAAGGCCTGGAACAGCTTGGCCTGGTCTTCTTCCTTGATGCCGGCGCCGCTGTCGGCGATGCTCATTTCCGTCACCAGCACGCCGTCTTCGTCGCGCTGGGCCAGGCTGATGCGCACCGTGCCCTGTTCCGTGAACTTGATGGCGTTGTTGAGCAGGTTGATGAGGATCTGTGTCAGTGCGCGGCGGTCCGTGTCGATGATGGCGGGAGATTGGCCCGGCTCGCCCAGTTCGAGTTCCAGCGCCAGGCCTTTTTGCTGGGCCAGGGGACGCAGGGTGTCGGCCACGTCGGCCATCAGTTCCTGGCAGTGCACGGGTTCTATCGACAGGGTCAGCTTGCCCGCCTCGATCTTGGCCACGTCGAGGATGTCGTTGATCAGCGAGAGCAGATGGCGCGCGCTGGCGCGGATGGTGTTCAGCTGCTTGTCCTGGTCCGACGTCAGGGGGCCGGGCAGTTTCATCAGCAGCGCGCCCGTGAATCCGATGATGGCGTTGAGCGGCGTGCGCAGTTCATGCGACATGTTGGCGATGAAGGCGGACTTCATGCGGCTCGCTTCGGCCAGCTCCAGGTTTTTCAGGGCGATTTCGCGGTTGATGGTTTCCAGTTCGGCCGCATGGTGCGCCAGGCGCATGTTCAGCTCGATCACCTGGCGTTCGCGCGCCTGCAGTTCGCCGTTGACCTGCACCGCCTGTTCATAGGTGGAGATCAGCAGGTCGAGGATTTGCTGGCGTTCCGCATTGATGAAATGCTTCTGGTCGCCCAGGTACAGGGCGATGCCGATTTCCACGTTCTGGTTCTTGCGCAGCTTCTGGTTCATCAGCATGTGGCTGATGCGGTTGAGCAGGTAGTCTTCCGCGTAGGGCTTGCGGATGAAATTGTCGGCGCCGCACTCGATGCCGCGGATGATGTCCTTCGGATCGTTGAGCGAGGTGACGAGAATCACGGGAATGTCGCGCAGGGTCGGATCGGACTTGATGGCGCGGCACAGGTCGTAGCCATTCATTTCAGGCATGACGATATCGGACAGCACCAGGTGCGGCTTGCGCTCGCGGATGGCGGCCAGGGCCAGCTGGCCATTCGCCGCCACGCGCGCGTTGTAGTGCAGCGACTGGATCAGGCGGCGCAAGCGCTCCGCCTGGGTCGGGCTGTCCTCGACGATCAGGATCTCGATTTCGTCAGGCTTGATTTGGTTGTTGGAGTCCACAGACCTCTCCTAGGATTTCAGTGTGGTGATGCTGGGCGCCGTGAGCGCGCAATATCGACATCGTATGACTATATCGGATTTAGGTCTGCAAAAGTAACTTCCAAGTAACTATTTTGGCCACAGGCAATGCTGTGGCCGCCTGTCAGTTTTCGCCCTGGAACTGGCCTGCGCGATAGGTCAGCACGAGGGTGTCGCGGTGGCCGTGCTCGCCGACGGGCTGGATCGGCGTCGATTCGTGGATGACGGCAGCGTCGTCGAGCAGCAGCAGCGACCACGGCTCGGTCAGGGTAAAACGCTTGCCGTTGGGGCCGTCCGCTTCGAAGATGCGCGTCTCGCCGCCCTTGACCTGTTCGCGCCCGATCAGCAGCACGGCGACGAAATCGACGCCATCGCGGTGCGCGCCTTCCGGCGTCGGCCGGCCGATGCCGTCCGTCGTATCGATGCGGAACTGGTGCGCCTCGATGAACCACGGCTGGCTGCCCTTGACCTGGGAGCAGACGTCGCCCAGCGCGCGGATAAGCTGCTGCCAGGCCGCTTGCGCGACGATAGCCGCTTCGACCGGTTCGAACAGGCGGTGCATGCCGCCGTGCAGGGCGTTGTATTCCACCGGCTGCCAGTGCGGACGGTGCGCTGTCTGCGTCAGGCGTTCGCCATCCTGCACGAAGCACGAGTGGCGCCGGCGGCGATAGCGGCCGCCATCCTTCAGGTAATTGTCCAGCGCCAGGGTATTCCAGCTCCCTTCCAGCGCGCGCAATGCGTCCAGCGAGCAGCCGGCCAGCGAGGCCACGTCCTGCGGGCGCAGGACGGCATAGCCGTCATCGCGCAAGGCTTCCTTGACGTGGGACGGGTCGGTAAAGATCGGTGCGGAAGTGCTCATGGCGGTGCGGCCGCAACGCGGCCTGTCTCAGTTTATCCAGCCTGGCATTCTACGACTTCGCGGCGTTTCCTGTGCAGTCCGATAAGAATTATTCTTGTTTACTTAAAAATTCTTTACCAGGGTCAGGCGCAGCGAGCGCGATTCCACCGGATGGAAGTGGATGTCGTCGACGGGCTGCGCCTCGCCGGGCAGGCGCGAGGCATAGTAGTAATCGATGGCCGAGTCGCGCCGGTTGGCCAGGTTGTAGCCTTCGACCTCCACGCGCAAGGTCTTGTCGATCTGGTAGGCGATGCGCCCGTTCAAGCCCACGCTGGCCGACGAGCGCACGCTGTTGTCTTCCACCAGCGGGCGCGGACCGAAGTAGCGCAGGCGCAGGGAGCCCGACCACGGCCCTGGCGGCGTCACCGTCATGGCCAGCTGGGCCACGCCTTCGATGGCGCCGGGGATGAAGTCGCCCGCCGGGTCGCTGCCGCGCGAGCGTGCGCGCGCATACGCGAGGTCCAGGTCCAGCGACAGCCATCTGGCCGCTTTGTAGTAGCTGGAAAATTCGATGCCGTAGCGGCGGCTGGGGCGGCCCGCCTCGGTAGCGCCCGCGTCGCCGATGAACAGCAGCTCGGAATCGAAGTCCAGCCGGTACAGCGACAGCGACGTTTGCAGGCCGGCGACGGCGGCGCTGCGCAAGCCCAGTTCCAGTCCGCGCGAGCGCACCAGCGGCGTGACCTTGTCGGCCGCTTCGCCCGTCTTCGGGTCGACCGTGATCGTCGTGCCGCGCGCGTCGTTGCTGTGAAACCCATTGCCAATGTTGATATACGCTTCCGTGTCGCGCCACGGTCCCGCGATCACGCTCAGGCTGGGGCTGAACAAATGGTCGCTGGCCTTGCCTGAATTTTCCGGCCGGTCGCTGCGCACGTCGAAGCGGTAGGCGTCCGCGCGCAGGCCGGCCACGGTGCGCAGCCAGCGCGACCAGCGCGTGCTGTTTTCGCCATACACGCCGATGCTCGATTCGACGATATGGTCTTGCCGCGTGGTCGACACGGTCTGACGCTGCCGCGTGTTGTACAGGCCATTGTGGATATTGTCGTTCTGTAGCTGCAGGCCGATGGTGGTGTCGCTGCTGCCCCTGTCCGTGTGGCGGTGCCAGGTGTGGCTGGCGTCGAGGCCGGCCGTCACGCGCCGGTCGGGCTGGGCGAACTGGTCGCCGTTATCGGGGTCGTCCATCGCATACGTAAAATTCGAGAACAGGGCCAGGCGGTTGGCGATCACATACGCGCTGACTTTGGACGACATGTCGTCCGTCGTCTGGCGCCAGGCGCCCGACAGGCTGTAGCGCTGGGCCTTGCCGCCGTCGCTGGCATCGATGGCGTCGAAGCGCCCCAGGGTGCCGTCCTGCACGGCACGCAGCGGAATCTGGTCGGTGGCGTTCCAGCTGGCGTCATACGCCATGGCCGTGACGTTGAAGCCGTTGTTGGCATAGCCTTCGCTGTAGCGCAGCACGCCATTGCGCTTGCGGTAGCGGTCCGGCTGCGTGAACGGGCCGTCGTTGCGCTGCGCTTCGAGCGCGTACAGCAGGCTGCCGTCGCCCGCATCGAGCGTATCGGCCAGCAGGGCGCGGCGAAAGCCGTTTTGCCCGACGCCCACGCTGGCGATGCCCTGCGTCAGGCGGTTCGCGTAGACGACGGACGCCGCGCCCGCCGAGGAGAAATCGCCTTGCGCCGCCGAATACGGCCCCTTTTTGTAATCGAGGCGCATGGCCAGTTCGGGGATCAGAAAGTTCAGGTCCGTCCAGCCCTGCCCGTGGCCATGGCTGCGCTGGTTGACAGGCATCTCGTCGACGGTGGTGCGCAAGTCCGTGCCATGATCGAGGTTGAAACCGCGCAGGTAGAACTGGTTGGCCTTGCCTTCGCCGCTATGCTGGCTGACGATCAGTCCCGGCACGGCTTCGAGCAATTCGCCGGGCCGGTAGCTGGTGCGCGCATCGAGCTGCTGTTGCGTGACGCTGCCCGCGTTGGCCGAATCGGCCACGCCCAGCTGGTTCAGGCGCGAACCGTCGATCAGCACGCGCTGGAAGATGTCGTCGGCGTGGGCGGCGGTGGCTGAAAACAGGGCGGCGAGGAGCAGGGGAAGAGAGCGTGGCGTCATGGGTCTGTGGGTGTGCCGTGGCTTAGCGGATCGGCAGTTCCGTGTTCTGGCGGTCGAAAATCAGCGTCTGGATGGTGCCGCTGTCCTGCACGTTGAGGGTATTGCGCTGGCTGGGCAGGAAGTCGATCAGCAACTGGTTATGGATGCGCGTGGCGGGGGCCAGGCGCGTGCGTTCGAGCTCCTGGAAGATGACCACATTGTCGGCGTTGACCTTCATGCCGACCCAGTTCAGGCGCAAGCGCTTGCCATCCGGCCCCACGAGGTAAAACTGTTTTTCCACATAGCGGCGCAGCGCCGCTTCGCTGTCTTCCTGGCCCAGGTCGAACTGGCGCTGGTACAGGTTCGTCAGCAGCGCCTCGACGTCGTGGCCCGTGTAGGTGTGCACCACTTCCGTGCTGCCGCTGGCCGCGTTGTAACTGATGTCGGCGATACCCATGTGGAAGTTGTGGGCGCCGGCCGCCATGCTGGCGCAGGCCAGCAAGGCAGCGCCCAGCGCGCGCCAGCGCTTCATGCCTCGTCGCCCTTGGACGCGCCGCCGTTGTGGCCTTTCAGCGGCGTATGGAAATCGCGCATCAGGTTATCCTTGGGCGACTTCTCGCTCTTGAACAGCTCCAGGCGCGATGGCGTGATCTTGCGCGGCCAGCTATTGTTGCTCGTGTCGATGTCGGCCGTTTCCCAGTACGGGTCTTGCACCAGACCCACCATCGGCTCGTCCGTGATGACGACCTTGGTGATTTTCTTCGGCGAGTAGCGCCACACTTCGGCCGGCACGCGCTCGACGTATTTCTTGCCGCTTTTCAGTTCGATCTCGAGGATCAGGGGCATGACCATGCCGCCCACGTTCGACAGGTCGACCAGGTACAAATGCTTGCCCTGTTTCAGCAAGTCCTTTTCCCACGGTTCCAGGGCGGCCAGCGCTTCGGCGTAGGCGTTGCGGTCCTTGTTGGTCACCGTGAAATCGTCGTGCTGGTTGTAGAAATCCTTGAGCTCCGGATGCGCATCGACGCGGCGCGGCATGCCCTTGTTGGCGCGGCTCGTGACGGATTCGGGCTGGGCGTCTTTCTGCGCCTTTTTCCACGCTTTTTCCGTTGCCGGATCTTTCGAGCTCACGCCGTATTCGCTGATGCCGTCGATGCTGATGTCGACCGGGTCGGTCGTATAAAACCAGCCGCGCCAGAACCAGTCCAGGTCCGTGCCGGAAGCGTCTTCCATGGTGCGGAAAAAGTCGGCGGGCGTGGGGCGCTTGAACTTCCAGCGTTGCGCATATTCCTTGAACGCGTAGTCGAACAGTTCGCGCCCGAGGATGGTTTCGCGCAGGATGTTCAGGCCCGCCGCCGGCTTGGCGTAGGCGTTGTTGCCGAACTGCAGCAGGGATTCGGAATTGGTCATGATCGGTACCTGGTCGCGGCTGCGCATGTAGTCGACGATCTCGCGCGGCTCGCCCCGTGAGGCAGGATAGTTTTCTTCCCACGCCTGCTGCGCCAGGTATTGCACGAAGGTGTTGAGGCCTTCATCCATCCACGTCCACTGGCGCTCGTCCGAGTTGATGATCATCGGATAGTAGTTGTGGCCCACCTCGTGGATGATCACGCCGATCAGGCCATACTTGGTGCGCTTCGAGTAGGTCAGCTCGCCCGTCTTCTTGTCTTTCACGGGACGGGGGCCGTTGAACGAGATCATCGGATACTCCATGCCGCCCACGGGGCCGTTGACGGAAATGGCCGTCGGGTACGGGTAGGCTATGCTGTACTTGTTGTACTGCTCGATCGTGTGCACGATGGCTTGCGTGCTGTACTTTTCCCACAGCGGATTGCCCTCTTTCGGATAGTAGGACATGGCCATCACATCGCTGCCACCCTTCTTGTAGCCCTGCGCATCCCAGATGAACTTGCGGCTCGAGGCCCAGGCGAAGTCGCGCACGTTGGCTGCCTTGAAGTGCCACGTCTTTTGCGCGCGGCTGACGGATTTCTCGGCCGCTTCCGCTTCTTTTTGCGTGACGATGACGACGGGCTTGTCGCTGCCGCGCGCTTTTTCCAGGCGCTCGCGCTGCGCGGACGACAGCACGTCCTGCGGATTTTGCAACTGGCCCGTGGAGGCGACGATATGGTCGGCGGGCACCGTCAGCTGCACGTCGTAGTCGCCGAACTCCAGCGTGAATTCGCCCGAGCCGAGGAACTGCTTGTGCTGCCAGCCGGCCGCGTCGTAATAGGCGGCCATGCGGGGAAACCACTGCGCCACTTCGAACAGGGCGTTCTTGTCGTCGAAGACTTCATAGCCGGCGCGCCCGCCCAGCACCTTCTGTTCGTTGATGCGGTAATCCCAGTCGATCTGGAAAGCGAAATCCTGGCCCGGCTTCAAGGGCTGCGGCAGGTCGATGCGCATCATGGTGCGGTTGACAACGTACTTCAGGGGCTGGCCATCGGCGCTTTTCAATGCGCGGATATTGAAGCCGCCCTGGAAGTCGCCGCGCGCGAGGATGCCGCGCAAGCCTTCGAATTTCATCGTGTCTTCGCCCGTCGTCTTGGCCCACGCCTGGCGCGATGGCGCCGTGGCCATGCGGCGCGCGTCGGAATCGGGCTTGTAGATATTCTGGTCCAGCTGCACCCACAGGTAGCCGAGCGTGTCGGGCGACTGGTTGTGATAAGTGATGGTGCCGCTGCCGGCGATTTCGCGTTTGGCTTCATCGAGGGTGGCGCGGATCGTGTAGTCGGCGCGCTGCTGCCAGTAGGCGTGGCCTGGCGCGCCGGAGGCGGTGCGGTAGGTATTCGGGGTGGGCAGCACTTCTTCGAGCTGGCGGAACTTGTCGTCGAATGGCTCGGCGGCAAAGGCCGATACGGTAAAGCACAGAGCCAGCGAAGCGACGGAGCCGAAAGGTATGCGCATGATCACCCTGATGTTGTTGTAAGGAAATAGTGGCAACTATTCTATACGCAGGGTGGGGCCATCCATGTATCGATTTGTAATAAAGAAAGGCGGATTTCGCGCCAGCTTTTGCGTGGCGCTGTCAGGGCGATGCTTTGCCTGATTTTGCTCGGAAAAGCGGTGCTTTCACTCACTTTTCATCAGGCTGTCGCGCAACTGGTTCAGTTGTTGTTTCATGTCCACAACCTGCTCCACGCTGCAGTGGCTGGCCGCCAGGATGGCCTCTGGCAGCAGGGCCGCCTCGTGGCGCAGCTGGTCGCCCTGCGGCGTGAGGGAGATGATGACCTGGCGCTCGTCGCTGGCGGCGCGCGTGCGCGTGAGCAAGCCCGATTGCTCCATGCGCTTGAGCAAGGGCGTCAGGGTGGCCGAATCGAGGAACAGGCGTTCGCCCACTTCCGACACCGTCAAGCCGTCGCGCTCCCACAACACCATCATCACCAGGTATTGCGAATAGGTGAGGCCGAGCTTGCGCAGCAGCTTGCGGTACAGCTTGTTCATGGCAAGCGAGGTCGAGTACAGCGCAAAGCATAGCTGGCCGTCCAGGCGCGGCACCTGGTGCAAGGGGTTGGGAGCGGTAGTGGTATCCATGGGCACAGTATATATAGTGCGCTACTTAGTTGCAAGCGACCTCAATGCCGCCAGCGCCTGTGCATCGAGCCTGAGCGCGCCGGCCGCGACGTTTTCGCGCAGATGCGCCACCGATGAAGTGCCGGGAATGACCAGCATGTTCGGCGCGCGCTGCAGCAGCCAGGCCAGCGCCACCTGCATCGGCGTGGCTTGCATGGCGGCCGCCACCTGGTTCAAGGTATCGGACTGCAGCGGCGAAAAGCCACCGAGGGGGAAGAACGGCACATAGGCGATGCCTTGCGCGGCCAGGGAGTCGATCAGCGCATCGTCCGCGCGGTGCGCCAGGTTGTAGTGATTCTGCACGCAGACGATGGGGCTGATGCGCTGTGCCTCGGCCACCTGGGCCGCATCGACATTGGACAGGCCGATATGGCGCACCAGGCCTTCGCGCTGCAGCTGCACCAAGGTGGCCATCGGCCCGGCAAGCGACGAGCCGTCCGGGCCGGCCATGCCCGGTGCGCGCAGGTTGACCACGTCGAGCACGTCCAGGCCCAGGTTGCGCAGGTTGTCGTGCACGGCGTCGCGCAGCTGCTGTGGCGATGCTGCCGGCAGCCAGGACTGGTCGGCGCCGCGCACGAAGCCGATTTTGGTGACGATGCTCAAGCCGTCGCGGTAGGGATGCAGCGCTTCGCGGATGATCTGGTTGGTGACGTGCGGGCCGTAAAAATCCGACGTGTCGATATGGTTGACGCCCAGTTCGATGGCCTCGCGCAGCACGGCGACGGCGGCGGCGCGGTCTTTCGGCGGCCCCCAGACGTGCGGGCCGGCCAGTTGCATGGCGCCGTAGCCGAGGCGGTTGAATACGATGTCGCAATGGGCGGGCGTGAATTGGTCGCGGGCGGGGGAAGGCGTGTGCATGGCAGCTCCTGTGTGGTGGTCGAGTAAGGGAGCAGCCATCGTAAGGCCGATTGCGCTGTATGATAATCGGGTCAATCCGGCACAGGCTGTACTCATTTACGCACAATGAAAGCGCTACTCATGCATGCATACAACCCTTCCATGGCCGATTTGTCCGCCTTTGCCCTGGTGGCCCGGCACCACGGTTTTCGCCAGGCCGCGCGGGCCAGCGGGCAGTCCGCGTCCGCCATGAGCGAAGCGCTGCGGCGGCTGGAACAGCAGCTGGGCATCCGCCTGCTGGAACGCACGACGCGCAGCGTGACGCCGACGGCGGCCGGTGCGCTGCTGCTGACTCGTTTGCGCCCGGCGCTCGACGAAGTGAGCAGCGCGCTCGATGTGCTGAACGACTTGCGCGACAGCCCGCGCGGCACCTTGCGCCTGAACGTGCCGGTCAATGCGGCGCGCTTCTTCTTGCAGCCCATGGTCGACCAGTTCCTGCGCGCCTATCCGCAGATCAGGGTCGAGCTGGTGGTCGATAATAATTTTGTCGATGTCGTCGCCAGTGGCTGCGACGCGGGCATCCGCTATGGCGAACGGCTGGAGCAGGACATGATCGCCATCCCCATCGGCCCGCGCACGCAGCGCTTCGCGGTGGCGGGCTCACCGTCCTACCTGGCGCAGCGCGGCGTGCCCGTGCATCCGCGCGACCTGCTGCGGCATGCCTGCCTGCTGGGGAAATTCCTCAGTGGCGCGGTTCCACCGTGGGAGTTCGAGCGTGATGGGCAAAAGGTCAGTGTGGAGCCGGACGGCCCCGTGATCGTCACGCCGACGGCGGCTGATTTTGCGGTCAGCATGGCCATCGCCGGCCATGGCCTCGTCTATCTGTTTGAAGAGTGGCTGCAGCCATATATCGATGCGGGCCAGCTGCAGCCCGTGCTGGAAGACTGGGCGATGCCCTTTCCCGGCCCGTTTTTATACTATGCGGGCCGGCGCCATCTGCCAGCGCCGCTGCGTACCTTCATCGATTTCGTGCAGGCCAATTTTGCGCAGTTTCCTCAGTCCGCCGGATAACGCTGGCGTAGTAACTGCAGCATCGCGACGTTCTGTTCCCACGCGTCGCTCACGGGCTGCTGCGTCCACGGCAAGGTTTGCGTGTAGGGCGCGGGGCCGAATTCCGGCGTGAACGTCATGCGTTCGGCGCCGGCCGCGCGGCGCAGGGCGACGATGGCGTCCCACCAGGCCAGGTGGGCGTCGAGCGCAGGTTTCGCTTCCGGTGCGCGGAAGTCGGCTACTTGCGGCCCCTGCGCCTGGCCCACGCGCGCATGCACGTGGCGCACCAGCGGCAGCACTTGTGCCAGCGTGTGCGGCTGGTCTTCCAGCAGCGATTCGCAGGCGCAGCACCAGTGCGACAGGTCGGCCGTCAAGGGCAGATCGGGATACTGCCGCAGATACGGCAGCAGCAGCATCGGGTGGCCGCTGAAACGGCTGCGGTGGATTTCATGCACGATGGGCACGCCGTGCCTGGCCGAGATGGCGGCGGCCAGGTCGAGCAGTTCTGCGTTTTGTGCCTGCGTATAAAAATCCTTGCCCGTGTGCGTGTTGACCAGCACGGGGCGCGCCAGGCAGGCGTTTTCCAGCAGTTCGGCGAGAGCGGCGCGGTGCAGTTCGAAGTCAGCGTGGAACACGGTTTCCCACTGCGCGGCGATCAGTTGCAGTCCCGCCTTGGCGATGCGGTCCGTCCATTCCTCGCGCAGGGCGGCGTCCAGCGGCAGCGGCATCTCGATGCCGTCGAAGCCGGCATCGAGCACCTTGTCGATGAAGACGTCGGGCGGCAGCGCGTTATTGCCCCAGTGGGCGGCGAAGACATCGATGCGCATCAGACGAAGCCCCGCACGGGGAACGCTGCGTCGCGCTGGATCCAGTTGTGGGCCGCGTATTGTGTCCGGCCGTCGGTGGCGTGCAAGGTGTAGGCGTGGCGCGACACGGGCGAGCGGTTCGGCGCGCTGTAATGGGGCAGCAAGCCGTGGAAGCAGACGAGGGCGCCCGCCTTCACTTCCAGCGGCACGGCCGTGCTGTCGTCGGGCCACGGCATGGCATCGAGTTTTTCCACGCGCACCTGGTCGCCGTTGCGGATGAAGCGTTCGCGCAGGGGGCCGCGGTGGCCGCCCGGTTCCGCCCACAGGCAGCCGTTTTCCAGGGTCGCGTCTTCCAGCGCGAACCAGAACGTGGTCACGCTGATCGGCGTGGTTTCGAAATACGTGGCGTCCTGGTGCCAGCGCACTTCGCCGCCGATGCCGGGCTGCTTGAAGATGTACATCGATTGCCACACCTGCGCGTCCGCCAGGCCCAGGTCGCGTGCCACTTCGGCCAGTTTCGGATCGGCCGAAAAAGCGCGGAAGACGGGGTCCAGGTCGTGCATGGCGTGGCCGATCTTGTTGATCGACAGCGATTTGGCCTGCTTCAGCTGGCCGTCCGGGCCGAACGCTTCTTCCTCGAAGAAGCAGCGGATGGTGTTGTCGGAAGCGAGGAAATAATCGTTGGTGTTTTTTGCCTGGTCGCGCGTGGTGAAGATGGATTGACTCAGGCTGGGATCGAATTCGTTGACAATCTGCTCGGCACGCGCGCGCAGGGCGGCGATGTCGTCCGCACCCTTGAAACCGGGCAGGATGATGTAGCCGTCGCGTTGATACTGTTCTTGTTGTTCGATCGTTAGCATGGCGGCGGCTCCTGAAGTCAGTGGAAAGCGCCATTGTAGGATGGGCGAGGGCGGCAAACAATCGCCCAGCGGTTGACAGATTGTCGCCAAAACGCAGACAATCTTTGATATGGATCAATTAAAAGCGATGGAAATCTTTGTCGAGGTGGCGCGCCAGCGCAGCTTCACGCTGGCCGGGCAGCGCCTGGGCCTGACGCGGGCCATGGTCAGCAAGACCATCATGCAGCTGGAAGAACGCCTGCATGCGCGCCTGCTGCACCGCTCCACGCGCGAAGTGAGTCTGACGGACGCGGGCCGCGCCTATCTGGCGCCGTGCATGGCCACCGTCAGCCAGGCGCAGGAAGCGGCGCGCATGGTGGCGCACGTGGCGCAGGCGGGAGCGGGGGCGGAGCTGGCCGGGCCGCTGCGCATCCAGGCGCCGTCGAGTTTCGGCAGCGCGTGGCTGGCCGACGCCGTCGCCCGTTTCAGTTTGCTGCACCCGCAGGTGCAAGCTGAATTGTTTGTCGACGATGCACTGCTCGACCCGATACGCCACGGTTTTGATTTGACCATCCGCGTGGGCGGCATCCCGGACAGCAGCGCGCTGGCCATGCGTCCGCTGGCGCCGTGCCGCGCCGTGCTGTGCGCCAGCCCCGCCTACCTGGCGCAATGGGGCGTGCCGCAGACGCCGCAAGAGCTGTTGCAGCACCAGTGCCTGCATTTCAGCCACCTGACCGATGGCACGAACTGGCATTTCCAGCGTGGAGAGGGAGCGTCGCGCGAAGAGGTGAGCGTGCGCGTGCAGGCGGGTTTTACGGCGAATAACGGGCTGGTGCTGCACCAGGCGGCGCAGCGGGGCCTTGGCATTGTCTACAGCACCACCTTCCTCGCCTGGCGCAATCTGCTCGATGGCAGCCTGGTGCCCGTGCTGACGGACTGGGAGCTGCCCCTGAATCACTTGAGCGCCCTGTATCCGGCCAGCCGCCAGCCGTCGCCCAAGGTGCGCGCGCTGATCGATTTCCTCGTGGCCGAATATCAGCCCGTGCCGCCGTGGGACCGTGAGCTGGAAGCGGCGGGTTTTTTCAGCTGAGGGTCAATTGATAGCGACCGGCTCCACCGTCCACGCGCCATCGGCGTACACGCGCTCGTCGTCCAGATAAACTGCTTCGGTGACGGCGAAGATATCGACGTGGTAGCGCGCATCCTTGCGCTTGAATTGCGGTTTCGTGTAGACGCCGTGCTTGGCGCCCAGCGACAAATGGATGCCGCACATGCGTTCATAGGTGCCGATGTCGTTGACCAGCTGTTCGCGCGAAAAGGCGCGGTTCATGCCGAAGCCCAGTTCGCGCACCCACACTTCGCCTTCGTGCGCGCGGATGATCTCCAGCATGGCGGTAAATTCCGGCGTGGCGTTTTCCGTGCCCGTGACTCGGCCCTTGTCGATGATCAGCGTGATCGGCGTGTCGGGACGGTTGACCATGAAGTGCGTGTCGCCGAAAACGAAGATGCGCACGCGCCCGTTCACGGCTTCCAGGTCCTGCGCTTCCGTGAATACTTCGCCCAGCGGAAGCTGGCCGCCGATATTGTTCATGCCGCTGTAGTCGCCGATATTGAGCTTGGCGCCCTCGAATGGCGAAGCGAACACCAGCTGTTCGCCGCCGCTGTCGACCATGCCGTGGCGGGCCCCGTCGATGCGCGCTTTCAAGGCGTGGCCTACACCCCGGTAGTAGGCGGGGTCGTAGGCCAGCGAGGCGATGTAGTGCAGCCCCTGCACGCCGGGCATGCGCGACAGATGCACGTGCTCGATCACTTTCAGGCCGCGCTTGAACAACTCGATGCGGATGCGGAACGCTTCCAGGCGGAAGCTGGTCGACTGGATCAGCACGACGAGGCTGCCGGCCGGCAGTTCGGCAAACGCGGCCAGCACGGCATCGGGCGTGACCTCGTCGAAATCGATGAAGGTGGCGTCCGGCAAGGCCTGGCGATATGCTTCCGTCAGCACGACGTTGAGCCAGCTGCGCTTGTCGCAGACGATCAGGGACGGTTCGTCCGGGCGGTGGCAGATGGCCATGGCCAGCACGTCGGCCACGTTTTGCGCGGCCACTTCGGTGGCGGCGGCGCTGATGGCGTCGAGCCGGCTGGTGTCATTCTCGGGAAGCGTCATGGTGCGAAGGTGTCGGGCGTGAAGTAAACACGGCATTATAAGGCGATTGCCGCGGGCGCCGCCATTCGCCATCGGGCGTAGGGCCGCTTGCCTGTGGCGCGGGTGATCTTGTGTAGTGCCACACGGCAATGTATTATTGATAAACGGCTTGATGGCGAGCTTGGACAGTGCGGGGAGCAGCGGTAGAGCCCGTTTGCGCCAGGCGCGGTTCCACAGAATCATATCAATACAACAGGCTGACAAGCCAGAACTAAGAGTGTGATGCGATGAGCATAATCGGACAAGATATTCCCATGGAGCGGCCGGATACGGATGGGCGCGCCGCCGTCTTCGTTCCCGTCACGGGCGTCAAGGAAGATGTCCTGTTGACCATACGCAAGGGTGCGGCCATCGTCGGTTTTGCCAACCACGACCGCACCATCACCGTGTATTTTGAAAGCAACCGCTTTGACGACCCCGTGCTGGCCAAGTGGGAGCACAAGGCGCGCAAGGCCTACGACCGCTTGGTCGACAATGCGCCCACCGTGTCGAAGCTGACCACCAGCCCCGCCAATTTCGAGCAGATCGGCTACATCAATGGCAAGGGCATCACGATTCGCCGCATGGAAAGCCTGCAGCGCTGGCTTGCGTATTCGGATGCGATGGATACTTGCCCGGCGACGGATATTATTCCTCGTACCCTCATTGCCAAGGCTGAAAGCGTCAAGGTGTAAGGGTGGCTGATACGAGGCCGGGGAGATGTTGCCTGCCCCAGGATACTTCCTCTGTTGCCTTTCGCGTGCGCGCGGTGCCAACAATATTGTCGGATTACGCGGGGCTTTGCCCCGCTAATCCGACCTACGCGACCTACGCCTGACCTCGCTTCTTACTACACCACGACGATATTCGCCTGCGCCTTGAGCGGGCAGGGCAGGGTGTCGTCGAAGGTGATTTCGATGGCGCTGGCGACGAACATGCCGCCGATGTGCTGGGCGGCGATTTCGGGCGGCGTGCCGGGCTTGGTCAGGTTGACGTCCTGGGCGAAGACGAAGACTCTCCACGTGCCATAGACCTTTTGATCATATTGCAGCAGGGTGCGGTAAGCGCGTTTCAAGTCCAGGCTGCCTGCGTAGACGCCATCGTTGGCGCCCGGGTCGAAGCCCAGGCCGTCGTCGGTCAGCGATTCGACGAAATACAGGCCTTGCGGCGCCTGGAACAGCACGAAGGCGTACAGTTCCGTGCCGCGGAAGACATTGCCATTGTCGTGCCTGAAGCTGGCGCGTATCCACAACGGTTCGTAGGCCTGCACGACGGCGGGCGTATCCGTCTCCACGGGCCCCGCCACGTGGATGTTGACTTGCGTTTCGGTGACGGCATGCTGATAGGTGGCGCCCGTCGTGAAACGCTGATACTCCCAGCTGATGTCGGCCGTGTAGGGCAAGCCCGCGTTCGGCGCTTCCGGCAACACCCATTTCGCCACCACGCGCTCGGCCAGGGTCAGTTCGCCGGCGGCCGGTGGTGTTGCTTCCTGGCCACGCCAGAACGGGTCCGCGATATCGGAGCAGGCGACGGCGATGGCGCCCGAGGCGATGGCCGAAGCCACGCCCGCCACCGTGAATTCGGGCTGGCCCGAGCCGGCCCCTTCGAGTGAGCAGCAATCGACGCTGGGATCGGTTTCCTCGAAGGTGCCGCCCACGCTGAAGCTGGCCTTGCCCGAACCGAGCGCGGCGGCAATGATGGCCACCAATGCGGCGATGATGGCAATGATGATGGCGAGCACTTTCCACCACGGGTCGGAAAATGGCAAGTCCCCGTGCGTGCCCGCGTAGGCGGGGTTTGGCGTCCAGACGAGGGTCATGCCGGTCGGCACGATGGGACCCAGGCCGGGCGGGCAGCGGCACTCCTTCCCATCCGTGCCCGTGCTGCCCCAGCGCTTGCCCGGCAGGTGGCCTTGCGGTTTGGACAGTTCCAGCGTGCCTTCCTCGACCGTGCACGTGTAGGTGTTGGTGGCGCTGTCGAAGCGCGTCTGCGACACGAAGATTTGCTGGATCGAGCGGTGCGGCGTGTGGCCGTCCGCCTTGGCGACAAAGCTGACCAGGCGCTTGCCGGGTGTCGCATGCTGGAAGTCGGCATCCCACATGACCAGCATGGCCGCGCCGGCGGGAATGCTGGCAAAGAAAAAGGTGCGCGCCACGGGCACGATGCCGGGGTCGCCCACGCTTTCCAGGTACACCGTGACATTCGTCAGGGCGCTGCCGGACATATTGGTGACGTGGGCGGCGATGCGCAAGCCATAGATGGCATTGTCGAAGATGCCATCGGGCAGCATGATATTGGTGACGGGCTCGATCGCGAACGGCCGCGTCAGCACCTGCAGGGGGGTATCGCTCATGATGCTTGCTCCTCGGGGCTGTGCTGTTCTTGCGCGGGCTCTTGAGCTTGCTCGTTCTCGAGATCGGTGACGACATACGTAACGCCACCCATGACCTTGCCGTCGCGCGTTTCCAGCACGCGCAGCAGCGCATACTGGCGTGGCGGCAAGGCTTCGGCGCGCACGCTCAGGTACACGGCCTGCGCCTGGCCGCGCGGCACTTCCAGCACCAGCTTTTGCTCACCGGGCGCATCGCCATTGCAATGCGGCGTGCGCACCAGGCCCGCTACCAGGCGTGCGTCCCTGGCCGGCTGCCACCGCTCCAGCCCCAGGGTGGCCAGCAGGCGCTCGGGCAGCTCGCCGCCATATTCAATCTGCAGCTCCACTTTTTTCGTCGCACGGGGCAGGGCCGCCACCGCGATGCTCAGCAATTGCGCGCGTCTTGCCGCCAGCACCACGGTGACATTGCGCTGGGCGATCTGCTCGTGCTGCTTGGGCTGGAAGGGAAAGCCGTTGGGCAGGGGATCGGGCAGCGGGTTGACGTCGCCCGGGCCATGGGCCACGGCCAGCAGGCATTCGTGGCCGCCATTGACGATGACGGGGATCCACGGCACCAGACACAGCACTTCCTGCGTGGCGCCGGGCGGCAAGTCCGCAAACGCGGAACCGACCTGCGTGGCGGCGCCGACGGCGATCTGGCCGGAAGGATCGGCCCAGTAAAAATCCACGCGCACGCCGTTCGAGGCGCTGTTGCCCGTGTTGTGCACGCGGCCCCACAGGTAATTGCTGGTGCCGGCGATGGGCGCACCGGGCGGGCCATTCGGATCATTGCCCGGCACGACCCAGATATCGGCGCTGTCCCACCAGGGCTGGCCGTCTTCGATGATCAGGTGGGCTGGCATGGCGTTCTCCTTGTCCTTGGCCGGTGCTTCCAGCTTAGGCTGCGGTGGCCGATGCTTTTTGATCGGTATCAAGGCCGTGGAACACGGTGCGGGTGCGCCGTTGTGATGCTTGCGTAAGGTAATATTGCGGCAGAACGCAGTGGAATGACTCCAGAAAAAGGTTGGAATGTGCTTGAAACAGTGAATGACGTTTGCATCAACGCCGCTTGCGGCCAACCCTTGCCGCTGCGCGTGGCGCATTGCCCGTTTTGCGGCGCGCGCCAGGTGGCGCAAGCGCCTGTTCTGGAGAAAGCGGTAGCGCCACCCCCGGTACCCGTGGCTCCGCCCATTCCCGTGCCGCAGCCTGCACCGCAGCCCGCTGCCGCGCCTGCTCCCAAGCCTGTCCCTCCAGTACCCTTGCCGCCAGCGCCTGCCGCGCCGGCCAAGGCGCCGCCCGCCAAGCCTGCCGGCAAAGGCTCGGTGCCGCCGCCGCGCCCGCCCGTGCGCTTGCGCACGTGGATTGCGGCGGCGGTGGTGCTGACCGGCATCTGGTTTTATAACAAGCCCGCCGACAAGCCGGCCAGCGTGGCGGAACAGGTCGAGGCCGCCACTGCGCTGGCGGCGCAGTGCGACCTCGATGGGGCGCGCAGCGCGCTGGCCGTGCTGAAAAGCGCCAAGGCGCCCGCCGCGCACATCAAGCGCTTGCAGGCGAGCATCACCAAGTCCGCCGCTACTTGCGAGAAGCAACAACAGAGGACGCAGGCGTGGACGGTGCTGCAGGGCAGCGTCAAGCAGGCGCTCGATGCGGGCAAGCCGGAGCTGGCTGCCACGCGCCTGGCCGTCTACGTGAAACGCTGGGGCGACGATCCCGACACCCTGGAACTCGACGCCAAGGTGAAAGTGGCGCAAGCGAGCGCCCAGCTCGATCTGGCCGACGCCTGCCTGGCCAGGGGCGACCGCGTCTGCCTGGAAAACAGCCTGATCGCCGCCGAGCGCTACAAGCGGCCGGAACTGGCGGCGCGCACGCAGGCGCTGCGCACGGCGCTGTCGCAATTGCTCGAACGCTCGCTGCTCGATGCGTCACCTGGCCAGTAGCGCCAGCATGTAAAACGCCCGCCGCGGTCAAACCGGGCGGGCGAATTTTTCAGCCTTACTCAGCCTTACTCTTGCGGCACCAGCGCCAGCGCGGCGCTGAAGTCGCCCATCGGCTTGCCGCCATTGGCCACCAGCGCCTTGTCGCGCGTGCTCAAGCCATCGAGCACGGGCAGGGCGAAGCGGTGCGTGATGGCGCGCAGGATCGAGGCTGAATCGTATGGCGTATGGTCGACCAAGCCCTTTTTCACGTATGGCGAGACGAGGATGGCCGGCACGCGCGTGCCCGGACCCCAGCGGTCGCCCTTCGGCGGCGCGGCGTGGTCATAAAAGCCGCCGTTCTCATCGTAGGTGACGATGACCAGCATGTTCTTCCACTGCGGACTTTTCTTCAGCTGGGCGATGACGCTGGCGATGTGCGCGTCGCCGTCGGCCACGCTGGCGTAGCCCGGGTGCTGGTTCAAATTGCCCTGCGGCTTGTAGAAGGTCACGGGCGGCAACTTGCCGGCGCCCGCGTCGCTGAGGAACTGGCTGTCGAAGTCGCGCAGGTGGGCGGCGCGGTAGGCGGGCGCCTTTACGGGGTCCATGTTGGCAAAGTAATTGAACGGCTGGTGGTGGAACTGGAAGTTCGGCGGATTCGGGAAGCTGCCGGCGCGCGCGCTGGCCGTGGCCAGGACCGTCGTGTCCTTCCAGGCGCCCGCATACCAGGCCCAGTCGATGTTCTTGCCAGAGAGCAGGTCGCCGATATTCGTCTGCGTTTGCGGCGGCAGCGTATTGGCCTTGCCCGTGTCCGCATACAGCTTGCTGCTGTCGCCCGAGGCGGGCGCGTTGCTGCTGGGCTGGAACGGCGGCTGCATGGTATTGACGGCGTAGAACATGCCCGTGCTGTCGGCCGGCGTCAGCGCGCCATCGTTGGCATAGGCGGGCGCACCGTTCAAGACCGTGCCTGGCGCCGTGGCGGATGGCGTCAGGCGCACGAAGTTGCCGTTGGCGTCGACGTCGATCTTGGCGATCAAGCCTTTCGCCACCGACGTGTCGGCGTTCGGATACGTGGGCGCGCAGGCGCAGATCAGGTACTGGTGCGTGAGGAAGGAGCCGCCGAAGGCGCCGATGAACAGGCTGTCGGCCAGCGCATATTGTTTCGCGATGTCCCACAGCTGCATCTTGCTGCCGTCGTAATAGCCCATCGACAGGCCGCCCGCATCGGAATACGCGGCGAACTTGTCGTTGGCGCCGCCGTTGATCTGCATCTGGTTGTTGTAGAAGCGGTGCACCAGGTCGCGCGTGATCACCGATTGCGGCAGGTACAGCGGGCTGCTGGCGTCGTCGATCTGGAACGGCTTGTTGGGCAGGTTGGCCGATTGCGCCTGCGTGATGACGGTGCTCTGGCCGGCCGCCGTCATGCCGCCCCAGGTGGGTGGCAGCACGGGCAGGGTGCTGCCGTCGATGTCTTTCTGCGGCACATAGGCGGCGCTTGACGTGGGGTTGACGCCCGGTACGCCGTTCGCGCCCGGGAACAGGCCGTACAGATTGTCGAAGCCGCGGTTTTCCGCATAGATGACGACGATGGTCTGGATATTGTTCAGCGCCAAGCTGCTATTCAGTGCGGCCAGCATATCGGCGGGCGCCGCCTGCGTGCTGGCGCTGGCGATCAAGGCCGTCACGCTGGCGTTTTCCGCCTTCAGTTTCGCCAGCTCGTCGCCGCTGGCCTTGTTGAAGTCCGACGCCAGGCCCGCTTCGGACACGCCGATGCGCGCGGCCAGCTTGCCGCTGGCGGATGCAAAGTCGCCGCCATTGCCATCCATGACTTGCGCCAGTTCCGTCGACAGGGCGCTGACGAAGGTGCTGTGGCCGGCAGGGGCGCGCAGCAGCAGTTTTTGCGTGACCTTGGTGCCTGCGTCGCCGACGACTTCATGGCGGATCGCGTCCGTGCCGATGGTCACCAGCACGGCGCCCTGGCCGTCCAAGGTGTAGCTGCCGTCGGCGGCCGTGCGCACGGGGCTGGAGGCGCTGTCGCACGTGAGTTTGGCGCTGGCGCTTTCCAGGCATACCTGGGCGTTTTCATAGTAGCTGCCGATCACCTGGCCCGTGGTGCTGGGCGTGATCGCATAGTTGCTGCCGCAGGCGGCCAGGCCCAGCGACAGCAAGATAGGCAGGGGACGTAAGACGGGGCGGGAGTACGGTTTCATGTGCATGCCTTTTGGGTGGAAAACGTCGCATGCTAGGCAGGCAATATGTCAGCTGCGTGACATGTCAGTCCCTGTTACATGACGTAATGTACGGACTTGATACATTAGGTTTTGCAGGGTTTTGTCACGCAGCTGTCACATGCCGTTGCTACGCTGCCAGCCCATGATGAAAACGAACTCCACCTTGCTGCTTGCCGCCGTGGCCGCCTGTCTGCTGGCCGCCTGCCATCCTGCAGCGCAAAAAGAAGCCGTCGCCAAGCCCGCCTATCTGTCGGGCGCCTACGCGCCCACCCTGCAACGCCAGCCTTCCGTGGCCCAGATGACGGCCATGGGACGGGCCATGTTTTTCGAGCCCAGCCTGTCTGTCTCAGGAAAAATGTCGTGCGCCAGCTGCCACAGTCCCGAGCACGCGTATGGCCCGCCGAATGGGCTGGCGGTGCAGCTGGGGGGACCAGAGCTAAAAGATGCGGGCACGCGCGCCGCGCCCTCGCTGCGCTACCTGCAGACGGCGCCCGCCTTCACCGAGCACTATCACGACGACGATGGCGACGACAGCGTCGACGCGGGGCCCACGGGCGGGCGCAACTGGGATGGCCGCGCCCAGTCCGGCCACGAGCAGGCGCTGGCGCCCTTGCTCTCCAAACGCGAAATGGGCAACCGCGATGCGGCCGCCGTCGTCGCCAAATTGCAGGCCGGCCCCCTGGCGGCGCAGTTCCGCCAGACGTATGGCGCGGATATCTTCGCGCAGCCGGGCCAGGCGCTGCGCTGGGCGTTGATGTCGCTGGAAGTGTTCCAGGAAAGCCCGTTGGACTTCTATCCATATACGAGCAAGTACGACGCCGTGCTGCGCAAGCAGGCCGTCTTGAGTCCGCAGGAAGCGCGCGGCCTGGCCCTGTTCAACGATGAACGCAAGGGCAATTGCGCGTCCTGCCACATCAGCGAGATTACTTCCGGCGGCGCCTTTCCCCAGTTTACCGATTACGGCTTGATCAATATCGGTGTGCCGCGCAATGGCAAGCTGCCTGTCAACGCGGACCCCGCGTACTTCGACATGGGCTTGTGCGGCCCGGACCGCACCGACTTGATGGCGCATAAGGAGTACTGCGGCAGCTTCAAGACACCGTCCCTGCGCAACGTCGCCCTGCGCAAGGTGTTTTTCCACAACGGCAGCTTTACCAGCCTGGAGCAGGTGCTGCGCTTTTACGTGCAGCGCGATACGGCGCCGCAAAAATGGTATCCGATGGATAAAAACGGCAAGGTGCGCAAATACGACGACCTGCCGCCCGGCCTGGCGGCGAACGTGAACGTGGAAGCGCCGTTCGACCGCCAGCCGGGCCAGGCGCCAGCCCTGAACGACAGGGAGATCGCCGACGTGATCGCCTTCCTGCACACCCTGACGGATGGCTATCGGGAACCTCGCCCGGCACAGGGAAAACATGGCTAAAAGATATCAAGATACCATTGCTTACAACTACGCCACAAAAGCCTGTTTTTATGTGCGTTAGCGCACGCTAGAAAATTTTAGGCAGGTGTATATTGCGAACTGATCTGTGTCTTTTGATAACAACGAAAGGGAATACCATGAAAGCAAGCAAAAATTGGATGACCGTGTGCGCCGCCGGGATGATGGTTGTGGCACTGGCTGCCTGCCAGAAGAAGGATGATGTCGCCGCCGCCGGTCCTGCGGAACAGGCTGGCCAGAAGATCGATGCGGCCGCCGCCAAGGCTGAAGCCGACATCAAGGATGCCGCTACCAAGGCCGACGCCGCCGTGAGCCAGGCCGCTGCCGATACGGGCGCCAAGATGGACCAGGTCGCCGCTGACGCGGACAAGAAAATGAGCGAAGCGGCCGATGCCGTGGGCAAGAAAGTGGAAAAAGCCGGCGAAAAGATGCAGGACGCCGCGCACAAGTAATCGTCGTCATCAGCGCGCCCCGCAGCTGCCGTCAGGTGATGGCGGCTGCGGCGACGCCTTCGCTGGCCTGGCCGCCTGATACGGTCGTCCCTGTCTTGTCCATCCCGTCCGTTCCCCCCAGCACCACGCTCAAATCGACAAAGCCGTCGCGCCATGCGCGTTCCAGGTCTTGCTCCACCGCTTCCAGTGTCGTTTTTTCCACCTGCCGAAAACCGCGCAAGCCATACGCCCGGTTGCGCCCGTGCGCCTTGGCCAGGTACAGCGCCATGTCGATCAGGTTGACGCTGCGCTCCCACGTGAGGGGCCGTCCCAGCGGCGCCAGCGGATAAGGCGCAAAGCCGACGGACACGTGCACCTGGATGGCCTGCCCCTGGTAGTCGATGCTTTGCGCCGCCATGCCGTTGAGGATGCGCCGTGCGATGTCGTCGAGCCCGTCGCGCGCGACGGCCGGCAGGAAGGCGAGGAATTCCTCGCCGCCCCAGCGCACGATCATGTCCGTTTCGCGCAACACGTCGTGCAAGGTTTCGGCGATCGTCGTCAGCACGAGGTCGCCCGCCGCATGGCCGTAGCCGTCGTTGATATGCTTGAAATGGTCGACATCGAGTAGGAACAGCGCGCCCACGACATCGCCGCCGGCATAGGATGGCTGCGGCTTGCCCGCATGGCTGCGCATGAATTCCTGGAAATGGCGGCGGTTGTACAGGGCCGTCAGCGGGTCGCGCGAACTCTGGCGCTTGAGTTCCTGGTTTTTCACCTTCAGCTGCACGTTCGCGTGGCGCACCTTGCGGTATAGCAAGCCGACGATGGCGGACGCCATGGCCAGTACCAGCGCCAGCAGCCACCACACGCGCTGCTGCAGGCGGCGGTTGTCGATTTCCGTGCTCTTCAGCTGATTCTCCCTGCTCAGCAGTTCGATCTGGCGCTGTTTCTTTTCCGCCTCATACTTTTCTTGCAGCTCATACACGGCCTTTTGCCGCTGCTTTTCGAACAGCTGGTTGGAAATGCCGCGCTCGCGGTGGTACGCCGTGACGGCGCCGCGCAGGTCGCCCGCCTTTTCCAGCGCCATGCCGTACTCCAGCAGCACGGCCTGCATTTCCGGCTGGTTGGCCGTGCGTTCGTAGTAGGCCAGGCCAGTGGCCACGCTTTGCTTGCCTTCCTGCAACCGTCCCTGGCCGATCAGCGCTTGGCCGATATTGAGCCTTGCCGTCGCCTCCACCTGTTCATCGTTGACGAGGCGCGCCGCCGTGATGGCTTCATTCGCGTAGCGCAAGGTTTGCCCGTAGTCGTCTTCCTTCAGGTAGCTGTCCGACAGATTGACGAGGGTGACGGCCACCATGCCGCGCGCGCCCAGCTGGCGTTCCAGCGCCAGGGCCGCCAGCAGGGCGCGCTGGCCCCGCCGCGGCTGCCGCGCGTCGAGCGCCAGCCCGTATTCCGTATTCTTCGCCTGCGCCATGCGGCCCGGCGACGCCAGGGTGCTGGACACGGCCAGCAATTCGTCGAGCACCTCGAACCCCTTGTCGTATTCGCGCATCTGCGTGTACAGCAGGGTGAGGGCATTCAGGGCGGCGGCCAGGCTGGACGGGGATTTGCTCTGGCGCGCCAGGTCGACGGCCGCCTGCAGCTTGGTCAGCGCAAACGGGAAATTGCCTTCCTCGGCCCACGACTGCCCTGCGCTGATGGCCGCCTGCACGCGCACGGGCAGGTCGTCCGTGCGGTTGGCGATCTTTTCCGCCTCAAAGGCCAGCAGGTGCGAGGCGCGGCGCTCGTTCCGGGCAAACGTGATGTAGGCCTTGTTGAGCATGCCTTTCGCCAGCGCCACGTCGCTCTTGTTCAGGCGGGCGTAGGCGATCAGCTCTTCGGCCAGCTGCATGGCGATATCATTCTGCCCCAGGCGCATGCGGGCGTGGCTCAGTTGGGTCAGGAATTCCGCGCGTACGGGCAAGGGGGCGCTGCGCGCCTGCGTCTCGACTTCTTGCAGGCGCTGCAGGGCGCGCGCGGGCACGAAGCGGCCATCGTCGCGCACGGCGGTCAGATACTCCTCGAGGTTGCTGCCGGCCTGGGCATGCGCGGCAGGCGGCAGCATGCAGGCCAATACCAGCAGCCAATGCGCCTTTCGCCATGATGCCCGTCTCTGTCTGCCTGCCAACGTCCCGCTCCCGCAATGACCACCTGTCTGTAACAGATTATATTCTGTTGCAATCAAGAAATATCATGCGCACCGCAGAAATTTGCGAAAGTGCACACAGCCGGCATTGACAAGGCGCTACTACTGCGCCAGCTGCTGCAGCAGGTACAGGCGCTGGTACAGGCCGCCTTCGATCTGCATCAGGGCGTCGTGCGGCCCCGCTTCCGTGATGCGGCCGTGATTGAGCACGATGATACGGTCGGCCTCGCGGATGGTCGACAGGCGGTGGGCGATGGCGATGATGGTGACCTTGCCGCGCAACTCGTTGAGGGCCAGCTGCACGATCTGCTCCGTCTGGCTATCGATGCGCGATGTCGCTTCGTCGAGCAGCAAGATGCGCGGCTGGCCGGCCAGCGCGCGGGCAATGGCGATCAGTTGCTTCTGCCCCGACGACAGGCGCGAGCCGCCTTCGCCCAGCGGCGTGTCGTAGCCGTGTTCCAGCGCCGCGATGAAGTCGTGCGCATGCGCGGCGCGCGCGGCCGTCTCGATCTGTGCCTGCGTGTAGCCGCGGCCCATGTCGATGTTTTCGCGCGCCGAGGCGGCCAGCAGGAACGGGTCTTGCGGCACCAGGCCCACGTCGGCGCGGAAGTGCTCGTTGTCGATGCTGTCGAGGGCCACGCCATTGATGGCGATGCTGCCCTGCGTGACGGGGTAAAAGCGCAGCAGCAAGGACAGCAGGGTCGACTTGCCGCTGCCCGTGTGGCCGACGATGCCGAAAAACGCACCTTGCGGTATCGTCAGCGACAGCTCGTGCAGCACGGGCTGGTTTTCCACGTAGGCGAAGGTCAGCTTCCTGATGTCGACGGCGGGCAGCTCGCTGCCCGTTTGCGCCTGCCGCAGGGCCGGAGTTTCCCGCCCCTGCGCATGTTCGAGCGCCTGTGCCTCGTCGAGCAGGGCCGACACGCGGGCCGTGGCCACCACTGACTGCTGCAACTGGCTGAACTGCATCGTGATCTGGATCAGCGGTTCGATCACGCGCGCGATGTAGCTGATGAACGCATACAGCACGCCCACTTCCACGGCGCCCATCTCGCGCCGGCCGAAGCTGAAGATGACGACGGCCAGCAGCACGATGTTGAGCATGTCGAGCGCGGGGCGCAGCAGCCAGGCGTTGGCGCGCAATTCCTGCATGCGCGCCGTGTAGTGGTCCTGGTTGATGCCCGTGAAGCGCGCGCCGAAGCGCTTTTCCGCGTTATTCGCCTGCAGCACGCTCATGCCGCCGATCGATTCCGCGATCTGGCCGTTGATCTCGCTGCGCAGGGCGCGTGCGCGCGTGACGGCCGGCGCGCTCCAGCGCTGGTACAGGAAGACGATCACCAGCACGGCCGGCAGCAGGGCCAGCACGATCAGCATCAGCCGCCAGTCGAGAAAAGCCATGGCGGCCATCGTGCCGATCAGGACGATGGAGCTGTCGAGGATGACGAACAGCACCTGCACGTACAGCGATTTCACGGCTTCCGTGTCGTTGGTGACGCGGCTGACCAGCTGCCCCGTGATGGCGCGGTCGAAAAAACTCATCGGCAGGCGCAGCACGTGCTGGTACACGGTTTCGCGCAGGCGCTGCACCGAGCGCATGGCCAGGCCGGATAGGCGCACCAGCTGCAGATAGCGCAGGCCGGACGCGACCCAGCCCGTCAGCAGGCAGCCGCCCAGCAGCAATGACACGCGCGTCCAGTCGAGGTGGCGCGGCAGCAGATGCTGGTCGATCAGGGCCTTGCCCAGGATCGGTCCCGTCACTTCGAGGGCGGCGGCGATGATCAGCCAGAACGTGGCCCAATACAAATGGCGCAGGTCGGGCGCGGCGGCGCGGCGCAGCAGGCCGATCGCTTGCGCGGCCTGGCGGCGCACGGATTGGGTGGCTGTATCTGTTTGTACTGTCTTAGATGGCATCGAGGCTGGCCTCCAGTTGTTGATAGCGCCACTGGCTGGCATACCAGCCGTCGCGCTGCATCAGCGCGTCGTGGTTGCCCGTTTCCGTGACGTGGCCGTCGCGCAGCACCAGGATCAGGTCCGCGTTGACGACGGCGCTCAGGCGGTGGCTGGCGATGATGGCGCTGCGCTCGGGGCGGCGGGCGCGCAGTTCTTCCAGGTGCTGCAGGATGCGCGTTTCCGTGCCCGTGTCGACGGCGGACAGCGCATCATCGAGCAGCAGCAAGCCGTTGTCGGCCAAGAGCGCGCGGGCAATCGCCACGCGCTGGCGCTGGCCGCCGGACAGGGTGATGCCTTTCTCGCCCACGTGCGTCTGATAGCCATCGGGGAACTGCAAAATATCGGCATGGATGTCGGCCAGCTGCGCCGCCCGTTCCACTTCCTCGCGCGTGGCGCCGGGGCGGGCCAGGGCGATATTGTCGGCGATGGTGGCGGAGAATAAAAACGACTCTTGCGGCACCCAGCTGATGGCCGCGCGCAGCGCGTGCAGGGTGTAGGCGTCGAGCGGCTGGCCATTCCATGTGGCTTGGCCTGATTGCGGCGTCACCTGGCGCAGCAGCACGCGCAGCAGGGTCGACTTGCCGCTGCCCGTCGGACCGACGAGGCCCAGGGTCTGGCCCGGCAGCAGGCGCAGCGAGATGCCGGACAGGGCCGGCGCCGTCTGGCCCGCGTAGGCAAAGCCGACGTCCTGCAATTGCAGGAGGCCAGGAGTGAGCGTGGCGATGGTGCCGTGGTCGTCGATGGCCAGCGGCGCATCGAGCATCGGCTGCAAGCGCTGCCAGGCGGCGCGGCCCCGTTCGATCAGCGAGAGCACCCAGCCGGCGGCGAACATGGGCCAGATCAGCTGGCCCAGGTACATGGAAAAGCTTGTCAGCGCGCCGATGGTCAGCTGGTCTTGCCACACGAGGTAGCCGCCCAGGCCCAGGGTCAGCGCCGTGGCGGCCGTCAGGGTCAGGCCGACGGCCGGTTCGTACGCCGCTTCCCAGCGCTGCGCCGTCAGGCTGGCGTTGGCCGCGTGGCCGGCCAGGGTGGAGAACTGCTTGCTGCTGCGCTCTTCCAGGCCCAGCGCGCGCAAGGTGCGCACGCCCGACAGCGATTCCTGCACATGGTCGTTCAGCGCGGCAAAGCGCTTTAAGGAATCCGTCGACGCCGTGTGGATATGGCTCGAGATGCGCCAGAAGGCCAGTCCCATCAGCGGGAAGGGCAAGAGGGCGATGCAGGCCAGGCGCCAGTCCACGCCCAGCAGCATGATGCCGAGCACCATCAGCAGGGTCAAGGTGCCGTCGAAGCCGGCCAGCATGGCTTCGCCGGCGGCCATTTCGATGGCGTCGATGTCGTTCGTCGCCAGCGCCATCAGGTCGCCCGTGCGCTGGTTCTGGTAGAACGACGCGCCCTGCTGCGACATGCGCGTGTAGAAGCGCGTGCGCAGCATCACGCCCAGCTGGTAGGCGGCCTTGAACAGGGTGATGCGCCAGCCCACGCGCAGGAAGTAGATGACGACGCCGACGGCGAGCAGGGTCAGCAGCTCAAGCCACAGTTCGGCCGCCGTCATGCGGTGCGCGGCCAGCGCGTCGATGATGGCGCCCACGCGGCGCGGGATCCAGACGGTCAGTGTTGCCACGCCTGTCAGCATGACGGCAGCGGCGGCATACGCCGGCCAATGCTGACGCACGAAGCCGGCGATGAGCCTCGATAAACTCATGGTTACCTTTTGTTTTGTAGTAATGGGGTGTCGCGGGGCGGAAGGACGGGCACGCGGACGGAAAGTACGCGTAGGATACAACAAGGTGGAAAAGTGCGCTGTGGACGGGCACGCAAAAAACGGGCCGTAGCCCGTTGTTTTGCTGCGTCAGTGCTGTGCGCGAGGCTTACTTGCGGCCGCTGCCTTTAGCGCCACCCAGCATGTCGAGCTGTTTCGATGGCGTGCCTTTGGGCGCTGCCTTGGCTGCCGGCTTGGCGGCTGGCGCAGGGGCGTGCTTGACGGCGGCCTTGGCTACGGTCTTGCCGGCGGCACTGGCTGGCTTGGCGGCCGGTTTGCTCGAAGGAACTGGCTTTGCAGCTGGCTTGGCCGGTGCCGGCGCGGCGGCTTTCGCCGGTGCTGCGGCGGTGTGCGCCTGTGCGGGCTTGGCCGCTTCCGGCTTGGCTGCCGGTTTGGCTTCCACCGCTTTCACGGCTGGCTTGTCGGCGGCTTTCTCGGCAGGTTTGGCCGGCGCTGCTTCTGGTTTGGCTGCCGGCGCGGCGGCAGGCTTGGCTACTTCGGCAGGCTTGGCGGCAACGGGCGCTGGTGCCGCTGCTGGCGCTGGTGCAGGCACAGCGGCAGGCGCAGGTACAGCTGCCAGCGCAGGCTTGGCTGCGGCAGGAGCGGGTGCGGTTGCGGCGACAGGCGCGGCTTCGTCGAGGCGTGCCTTGGCCGAGGCCAGCAATTCCGCCTGGGTGCTCGAGGCGATGCCGAACAGCTGACGGCTGTAGGCCAGCACGCTTTCGATGTTCGGTTGCGCCTGGCTGGTGCTGTAGCTGAAAAAGTCGCGCGGGTCCTGCGTTACCAGTAGCTGCTGCGCCGTTTCCGCCGTCTGCGAGATGGCAGCCTTGCCGGCGTTCAGGTTCAGCGCGATGATTTTCTCGGCGCTTTCAAAGACTTTGCTGGTGAGGGTGCTGAAGATTTGCAGCTGGCTTTCCAGTTGCGACTTGGCGGCGCTGGAAAATTGTTCAGGAAGCGGAAACATATTTACTCCTTTGTACGGATTAAAATGCTGGCAAAACGCTCTGCAAAATCCCGAAAACCAGAGTTGGCCGCGTTTTGTAAAGTAGGTAGCGTGCTAAACAGCTGATCATAGACTTTTTATGATGCAACGCAATATGAATATTCTAGCGGTGATTCGAGTTAGTTGAAAGCTATTTTCTCAAGGGCGTGTACCGCGTGCCGGCTTCATTCATGCGCCTGGCAGCATTTGCGGTAAGTTTGCGCGTGCGCAAAGCGTTGTCAGGGAATCTATGGCTACGCTTTTGCCAGTGACTGTATTCTTGCACTGCAGCATGCTTGAAAAGATACGATGACAATGCACTCGAAACACCAGGTACCGTAGTCAACCGAAGGAGTGTCCGCATGGACCTTGTCATCCGCAATGCCAGCCTGCCCGACGGGCGCCGCGCCATCGATATCGCCATCGAGGGAGGTCGCATCGCCGCCGTCGGCCCCGCCTTGCCCGTGACGGGCGCGCAAGAGATCGACGCCGCCGGCGACCTCGTCACGCCGCCCTTCGTCGATGCCCACTTCCACATGGACGCCACGCTCAGCTATGGCTTGCCGCGCGTGAACGCCTCTGGCACCCTGCTCGAAGGCATCGTCCTGTGGGGCGAGCTGAAGCCGCAATTGACGCAGCAGGCGCTGGTGGACCGCGCCCTGCAGTATTGCGACTGGGCCGTGGCGCGCGGCTTGCTGGCCATCCGCTCGCACGTCGATATCTGCGACCCGCGCCTGCTGGCCGTCGAAGCGCTGCTCGACGTCAAGCGGCAAGTGGCGCCATATCTCGATTTGCAGCTGGTGGCGTTCCCGCAGGACGGCATCCTGCGCAGCCCCGGTGCCTTCGACAATCTGAAGCGCGCGATCGCCATGGGCGTCGACGTGGTGGGCGGCATCCCGCATTTCGAGCGCACCATGGCGGACGGCGCGGAATCCGTGCGCCTGCTGTGCGAATTCGCCTGCGAACGGGGCCTGATGGTCGACATGCATTGCGACGAGTCGGACGACCCGCTGTCGCGCCACATCGAAACCCTGGCCTTCCACAGCCAGCGCCTTGGCATGCAGGGCAGGGTGACGGGATCGCACCTGACGTCCATGCATTCGATGGACAATTATTATGTGAGCAAACTGCTGCCGCTGATCCGCGAGGCGGGCGTGGCGGCCATCGCCAATCCCCTCATCAACATCACCTTGCAGGCACGCCACGATACGTATCCGAAGCGGCGCGGCATGACGCGCGTACCCGAGATGCTGGCCGCCGGCATCCCCGTCGCCTTTGGCCACGACTGCGTGATGGACCCGTGGTACAGCCTCGGTTCGGGCGACATGCTGGAAGTGGCGCACATGGGTTTGCACGTGGCGCAGATGACGGGCCAGCAAGCGATGCACGACTGCTTCCTGGCCGTGACGGAAACGCCGGCGCGCATCCTGGGCCTCGATGGCTACGGCATCGCGCCCGGCTGCCATGCGGACTTGCTGATCCTCGATTGCGGCAGCACCGTGGAAGCGCTGCGCCTGCGCGCGGCGCGGCGCCTGGTGCTGCGGCGCGGGAAAATCGTCAGCGAGGCGCCGCGCGCGCAATCGCGCCTGCACCTGCCGGGGCGTCCGGACAGCGTGAACTTCCGCCTGGGCCGCTGATACAATCAGCCATCACTTGTTATCGGGAGCACCGACTTGAAAGAAATTGATATCCGCCCGGCCAGTGAAGCCGATTTCGATGCCATGTGGCCGATCTTCCAGACCCTGGTGGCCGGCGGCGACACGTATTCCTTCCCCGCCGATACCACGCGCGAAGCGTGCCACGCCTACTGGTTCGGCCCCGGCGTACAAAGCTTTGTCGCCACCATGGGCACGGAGCGCCTGCTGGGCATGTACAAGCTGGTGGCGAACCAGCCTGGACATGGATCGCACGTGGCCAATGCCTCGTTCATGGTCGACCCGGCCGCGCAGGGCGTGGGCGTGGGGCGCCTGCTGGGCGTGCACTGCATGGAAGAAGCGCGCCGCGCGGGCTACCTGGCGATGCAGTTCAACTTCGTCGTCAGCACCAACCTGGCCGCCGTCACCCTGTGGAAAAAACTGGGTTTCACGGTCGTCGCCACATTGCCGCTGGCCTACCGCCACGCGCAGCTCGGCTATGTCGATGCCTATGTGATGTACCAGCTGCTGACCGACCCGATGCAGTGGCCGGCATGAGTGGCGCCGTC
The DNA here is from genome assembly GCF_033949445.1 of Janthinobacterium sp. GMG2. Classification (NCBI taxonomy): domain Bacteria; kingdom Pseudomonadati; phylum Pseudomonadota; class Betaproteobacteria; order Burkholderiales; family Oxalobacteraceae; genus Janthinobacterium; species Janthinobacterium sp. GMG2. The sequence goes on from NZ_JAXAWA010000001.1 coordinate 794,891, forward strand.
ACTGTGATCGAGACGCCCCGCCTGCGCCTGCGTACCGCCAGCGTCGATGATGGGGCGTTTTTCCTCGGGCTGGTGAACGAGCCGACCTGGCTGGCCACCATCGGCGACCGCCACATCCATACCGTGGACGCGGCGCGCGCGGCGCTGGAAACGGGCCCGATCGCGCAGCAGCAGGAACTCGGCTACTCTTTCTATATCGTCGAGCACCGCGCTGACAACGTGGCGATCGGCATGTGCGGCCTGATCAAGCGCGCCACCATGCCGGGTCCCGACATCGGCTACGCGCTGCTGCCCGCGTATTGCGGCCAGGGCCTGGCCTGGGAGGCTGCAGCTAGCGTGCTGCGCCATGCGCGCGACGTGCTGTGCCTGCCGGCCGTGTATGGCCTCGTGTCGCCGCAGAACCAGCCTTCGATCAACTTGGTCAACAAGCTCGGTTTGCGCTTCGAACGCTTTTCGCGCCAGCCGCTGGCTGGCAAGGACATCAATATCTATCGCAAGAGTTTTTCTTAGTCAATTCTCAGGCACCGCGTCCAAGTCGAACCATCGAACTGCATGACATCCTTGGCTCCGATGGACCACATGATGCCGTCGGCCGCACTGAGGTGATAACAGGTCAGCGGCACGTCGTCGCCGAAGTCGACGGGTTTGAGCTTGCCGTCCTCAAGCCGATAGACGCCATGGGTGGAAGACACGTACAGCTGTCCATCGAATACCTCCATGCCCCAGAGGTCTTCCTGCGTGCTTTCATGTTCGATCATTTCCCATTGGTCATGGCGTCCGCGTAGCAAGGTGCCCAGCTGTCCGCAGGCGTAGACAAAGCCATCGGGTGCGCAGCGAACCTTGTGGAGAGCGAGCTGGGTCGGGCTGTTCTGCCGGGTGAAGAGGGCGCCGTCGTATTGCCAGATTTCGCCTTCCCAACCGACGGTATAGATTTCCTGTTCGCTGTAGCCATCGATGGACTCGAAGCTGGTGTCGGTGATCGGGGTGTCGCCGACCTGGGCGCTCTGGTCGATGCATCGCCACTGGTCTTCGCCTTCGCGCACATAGGCCTGCCGGCAGGTGCCCACGGCATAGGCCCGACCGTTGGCGATGCCGCGGATTTCACGCAGCGGGCCGCGTTTTTTGGGGTCTGCGCCGCAGCTGGCAATGGATTCTTCCAGTACAGTGCCGCCACCACTGGCTTCTACTGACCCATCGGTCCCCAGCGCCAGGTAACGTTCGGCCGGCACATGGCAGACTGTTCCGGAACAGGCGAGCCATGGCACTGTGCCGGCGCCCCAGGTTCCACAATCCAGAGAAATCAGTAACGAACCAGTGTAACCCTCGCTGATAGAGAGGTCGTCCGTGGTAATCAAATAGCCGAGGTCTGAGTAGCGAACGACTCCGGTACCAATGCTGAGTCCGCTGAATCGCGGGTCTTGAGAGTCCATGTTGGTCTCCTGATATGAGTAATTAAGTTCTTGCTTTCACGAAACCTTGACGGACTCGGTGGCGTGACAGCACCGCGTCCGTCTTGATCGGTATAAACCGCATGCCGGGCCGGGTCACCGCTTCGCAGATCGCTTGCGCATCGGCAGCATTGTTCGTCTTGACGTGCGGCTTGACGAATTGCGGCGCCATCAGCTTCCATCTTCATGGTAGCCGCTTCTTTCGTTTGGAGCCGGATACGCCCCCTGTTTGGGCACCTCAATACCGTTTGAAGGAGGGCGTCCGGTCCATTAGAACATTTATTTGAGGAACAGGTCCCGGTCCGGTGCGAAATGCGCGTACAGCGGCAGGAAGGCGCCGCCAACGGCGCGCGCGTCGGAGCCGACGGTGCCGCCGAGCACTTGCGGTCGGGCGATGCCCTCCCAGCTATAGCATTCCAGCGCGCGCTCGACCTGGGCCAGCAATTGTTCGAGCAGGCCGCGGTCGAAGGAGCCGTCGATAATCACCCCCTCCAGGTCGAGCAGGCAGGTGGCGCTGGTGATGCTCAGCGCGATGGCCCGCGCCGCGTCGTCGAGCCAGGCCGCGGTGTGCGTGACGAACGGTTCCTGCAGCGCGCGCCCGTCGTGGGCGGCGGCCGGGTCCAGCCCGGCCAGGGTGTACAACTGCTCGAGGTTGAACAGGGAAGCGTCGCCCAGCAGCTGGCCCGGCGGATGCCTGGCGCCGGCCGTGGCCATGCCGAGCGGCAAGGAGCCGACCGCGCCGGCGTTGCCGTGCAGGCCGCTGTGCAAATGGCTGTTGATGACCAGGCCGCCGCCGATGAAGATGTCGACGAAGATGTACAGGAAGTTCTTGATGCTGCGCCCGCGCCCGAGCACCAGCTCGGCGACGCAGGCGGCGGCCGTGTCCTTGGCGAACTCGACCGGCAACGCCGTCATCGCCTGCACGCGCTGGCCGATGTTGATGCTGTCCCACGCGTTGGCCTGCTCCGGCGCCATCTCGAGCAGATTCTGCCAGCCGCCCAAGCCCAGTGGCGCGGCGATGCCGACGCCGCACAGGCGCGGCAGCAACTTCGGTCCCAGCAGCACGGCCATGCTTTTGAGCGCCGACTCGATCTGGCCGAACACGGTGTCGGGGACGGGAAAGGAGTAGGGGAACGACAGGCGCTCGCGCGTCTTGCCGACGAAATCGACCAGCAACACGTCGAGGCTGCGCCGGCCGATCTTGATGCCGATCGAGAAGGCGCCGTCCGGATTGAGCATGATGGGCACCGACGGCTGGCCGACCTTGCCGCGCACGGGCGCGCGCTTGCTGACCAGGCCGTCGTCCAGCAGGCGGTTGATGATCAGGGAAACCGTTTGCGTGCTCAGATTGGTCAGACGGGCCAGGTCGGCCTTGGGCATGCTGCCGTGCAAGCGTACGGCCTGCAGCACCACCCGCTCGTTGAACTGGCTCATGCCCATCTGGTTCGAGCCGCGCGGCTGCAGCCATTGAACATCGTCGATGGCTGCTTGCGGCGCGCACGCCTCTTCGGTAAAGCTGTCTGACATGGCGGGGCGGGTCCGGTTTCTACAGGCGTAAAGAAGGACATTTTATTACATATCGACCGCCCCGCCAGTGAAGCTCCAGATGACTGGAGCTCCCGTGCAGCTTTAGCGCTTGGCCCAGATCGACTTCAAAGGCCAGATGGTCAGCTCTTTCAGTGTTGCCGCGCCGCCCACGGCGAACAGCGCGACACCGTTGCTGGACGGTTGCGGAAAGATCTGGTCGGTCAACACCACCTCGTTGCCCGCAAATACCATCACCGACGAGGTGTCGACCACGATGCGCAGGTCCACCGTGCCGGTGCGCAGCGGCAGCGGGGCGGTATGGCGGGCGGCAAAGCTGGCGTTGAAGCTGGCGTCGCCCGATTTGCTGCGGTCGATATAGACCTCGCCCGCTACCGCGTCATAGCCGATGACGGTTTCTTCTCCATTCGTGCCGGTGCGCACCTTCAGGCCAAAACCGGTGGCACTGCCTGGCTGGAATTTGGCCACGATGTCGAGGGCCTGGCCCGGGGCGGGGGCGATAGCGAGTGCTTGCACGCCGGCGGCCACCGAACGGTCCTGGGCGCTGTACAGCGCTTTGCTGCGCAGTGTGCTGAAGTTGTCCACCGGCTGCTGCACCAGCCGCGCCTGGCCGGCTATGGTGCGCAGCGTGAATTCCCGGGCGAAGGTCTGCGCGCTGCGCCATGGGGTGGTGGGCGTGTTGCCGGCGTAGTCCCAGTTGCTCATCCAGCCCAGGCCGATGCGCTTGCCATCGGGTATGCCGTTCCAGGTCACGGCGGCATAGAAGTCGGCGCCGTAGTCGAGCCAGTTGGCTTCTTCCTTGGCGCTGTCCGAAAAGACGATATGGTCGACCAGGATATGGCCCCAGCCGCCCGTGTTTTTGTCGACCACCTGGATCTGCGCGCTCTTGCCCCGGTAGGCGTCCACGTTCCAGCTGCGCCAGTTCAGGGTTTCGGCATTGGCGCCGGTTGCGCTCTTTACCACCTGGCCGTTCACCAGCAGGTTCACCGTCGTTTCATCGCTGACGGGCTTGGCCGGCTGGTCCGATGCCTCGAACACGTCGGCAAGGATGTGTCCCCAGGCCCCGTCGTTATCGTCGATGATGACGATCTGGGCCTGCTGTCCGGCGAACTCGCGCACGTCCCAGTTTGTCCAGTTCAGTTCGGAGTCCGCCCCGGTGGCGCTGCGCACCACCTTGCCGTTGACCTTGAGCACTACCGCCACAGGATTCGGGCTGTCATAGGGATGGTTGCCGCCCCCGACGAGGAAGTTGATATAGGCCCTGGAGATGGTGAAGGTGGGCGACGTCAGGCTGCCCTTGGGCGTGTCGCCGGCACCGAAGAAGGAATTGAACACACCCGCGCCCAGCTTGCCAGCTGCCGCTTGCCGGTCGGCGTCGCTTCCGGCGGCAACCTTTTGCCCCACCAGGTCGCCGGCGGGCGTCCAGCCCAGGTCGGCGTAGGTGGCATTGGCCGGGCCTTCAAAACCGGCGCCCGGGAACAGCAAGGTTCCCGCAGGCACCGTGCCATCGCCCGCACCGGCCAGACGCGGATGGCGCCCGCCGCCGACCATCAGATTGATGTACTTGCTGGTGACGGTAAAGGCGGGCGAGGTGAGCGTGCCCGTGGCGCCGTCATCCTTGCCCAGCCGGTAGGTGTCGAGCAACTGGCTGCCTTGGTTGTCGGCCACGCCATGCGAGGGGACCACGGGCGTCTTGCCTGCAAAGTCGCCCGTCGATGCCCAGCCGGTGGCATCGAAGCTGGCCGCTTCAAAGTCCTGGTAGACGGTGCCCGTGGGGGGCTTCTTGTCGATTACGCTGTTGGCGTCGGCCACAAAGCGCGTGCCGTCGAATTTCCCCACAAAATAATGCGCTCCGGAACCACCGGCCACCGAGCCGGGGTTGATGTTGATGTTCATCACCCATTTGCGTTTGCTTGCGTCGCCATCGACGGGCAGCTCGAACAGGTCGGGACATTCCCAGATGCCACCGACCGCGTTGGCCGGGCCAAAGGCGCTCATGTAGGTCCAGTCGCGCAGGTTTTTGGACGAGAACAGCAGCGCCTGGTGCTTCTCCGAGGCCACGGCAACCATCACCCATTTTTGCTCCGGTGCATACCAGAAGACTTTTGGATCGCGGAAATTTTGCCCTTCGGTTTCAAACGGCGCCGGTGGCGCGGCAATCACCGGGTTGGCGGCGTACTGGGTCCAGGTGCGTCCCCGGTCCAGGCTGTAGGCGATGGACTGGGACTGGGTGTTGGGGGCGAGCACCTGGCCGTTGGCCAGCGTTTTTCCTTGCGGGTACACACTGGTATAGATGGCCACCATGGCAGGCTTGCCGGCGCTGCCAAGGCCGCTGGTATTGTTGGTGTCGACCACCACGCTACCGGAGAAGAACATTTGCGTGAGCTTGCCGCCAGCGTCTTTTTCCGCCGTCAGGGCGACGGGCAGCTCGTTCCAGTGCAGCAGGTCGGTGCTGACGGCGTGGCCCCAGGACATGTCGCCCCAGGTATTGCCGTTCGGGTTGTACTGGTAGAACAGATGGTATTCGCCGTCGTGGTAGACCAGTCCGTTGGGATCGTTCAGCCAGTTTTTTGCGGCGGTGTACGAGAGCTGGGGGCGGTAGGTTTCCAGGTAGCTGGACTGGGGCGGCCCGCTGCTGCTGTCGCTATCGCTGCCGCAGCCCACCAGCAGGGTGGCAAGGCAAGAGGCGAGAACAGGGAAGTGCTTTGACATGGTTATCTCCTTATATTTTATGTTTTATTCCAGCTGCACGTTCCTCAGCCCGCCAGCGGATCGCTGATCACACCCTTCTTGAACAGGAAATTGGCGTACGGTTGCATTTCGCCGGTCTGCACGATGGCGTAGGCGCCCTTGACGCGTTCGTAGAAGGCGAAGCGCTCGACCGCCTCGCATTGCTCCGGCGTGGCGGCGCCGGTGGCGGCGATCTGCTCGAGCATGGTGCGCTGCAGCGCCGACAGATAGCCGTCGGCGGTGTTGCATACCTTCATGAAGGCGACCGGCTGGTCGACCATGGCGTCGAGCGGAAACACCGACAGCAGCGCCGCGCTGGCGCGCTGCAGGTCGATGCCGGGCAGGCGCACCAGCGGCTTGCCCTGGCCCAGGGTCTGACTGGTGAAGTTGGCGTCGACCAGCACGACTTCCTCGCCATGGCCCATTTCGCACAGGATCTTCAGCAATTCCGGGCTGAGCAGCGGATCGATTCCCTTAAGCATGGGCTTCCTCCGGAAATTCTTCGGCGCTCTTCGCGCCCGTCATCACTGCCACGGTGTCAGACATGCTGATGTGCTTCGGGTTCAGCACGGCGACACGCTTGCCCAGGCGTTGCACGTGGATGCGGTCGGCGATCTCGAACACGTGCGGCATGTTGTGGCTGATCAAAATCACCGGCAGGCCGCGGTCGCGCACATTGCGTATCAGTTCCAGTACCATATTGCCCTCCTTTACGCCGAGTGCGGCGGTTGGTTCATCGAGAATCACGACATGTCTGGCAAACGCCGTGCTGCGCGCCACGGCCACGCCCTGGCGCTGGCCGCCAGACAGGGTACCGACGGCTTGCTTCATCGAGCGGATGCCGATTTTCAAATCGCGCATATGGGCTTCCGCCTCGGCCAGCATCTGCTTCTTGTCGATGCAGCGCAGGAAGCGCGACAACATGCCCTTGCGCAGCAGTTCGCGGCCGAGGAACAGGTTCTCGGCGATCGTCATGGCTGGTGCCACGGCCAGGTCCTGGTACACCGTCTCGATGCCGTAGCGGCGGGCGTCGATCGGCGACTTCAGGTGGATCGGCTTGCCATCGAGCAGCATCTCGCCTTCGTCGGGGACGAGGGCGCCCGACAGGGCCTTGATCAGCGAGGACTTGCCGGCGCCGTTGTCGCCGATCACGGCGAGTATTTCTCCCGGCAACAAATCGAAATCGGTGCCGTCGAGGGCGGTCACGCTGCCGTAGCGCTTGACCAGGCCGCGGGCCTGGAATACCGGTTGCACATGCGTCGTCATGTTCATCAACCTTTCTTGTGTGTCAGTTGATCGGTGGCCACGGCCAGGATGACCAGGATGCCCGTCACCAGGATCTGGTACACCGAGGACACGCCCATCAAGGTCAGGCCGTTGCGGAACACGCCGACGATCAGCACGCCGACGAGGGTGCCCATGATCGAGCCGCGCCCGCCGAACAGGCTGGTGCCGCCGAGCACGACGGCGGTGATGCTGTCGAGGTTGTCGGTCTGGCCGCCCTGCGGGTCGCCCACGCCCATGCGCGCCACGGACATCAGCGCGGCGATGCCGTAGCACATCCCGGCGATCATGTAGACGCCCAACAAGACTTTATTCGTGGCGATGCCGGTCAGGCGGGCCGCTTCTGGATTGTTGCCGACGGCGTACAGGTGGCGGCCGGGCGCGGTCTCGCGCAGGTACAGCCAGGTCAGCACGTACATGCCCAGCATCAGCACGGTGCCGTAGGTAAAGGTGGCCTGGCCGAGCTGGAAGGTGTTGCCGAAATATCCCATTGCTTCCGGCAGGCCGGTGACCGTCTGGGCCTGCGAGTACAGCTGCGTGACGGCGAAGGCAATGTTCATCGTGCCCAGCGTGACGATAAACGCCGGCAGCTTGACCGAGGTCACCAGCGCGCCGTTGATAAAGCCGATCAGCACGGTGACGGCAATGCCGCACCCGATCGCGAGATAGGGGTTCATGCCGAGGTCGACGGCGAATTTGGTCATGATGACCGAGCCCAGGGCCATGGCCATGCCGCAGGACAGGTCGATGCCGGCGGTCAGGATGATCAGGGTCTGGCCGATGGCGATGATGCCGACGACCATGACTTGCTGCAAGATCAGGGAAAAATTCTGGCTGCTGAGGAAGCGGTCGCTTTGCGACGCAAAGAAGACGCAGGCGGCGAGCAGGGCAATGACCGGGCCCAGTTTAGAGAGCGGCGGCATAAATGCCGGAACGGTGGAACGCATCTGTTATCCATATTCAAGAGGGGAAAAAGGCGGCGCGCAGGCGGCCGCGCGCCGGCAAGGCAGATCGCCTTGCCGAACGTGGCCGCCTGCGTGGATTTATTTACCCCAGCAGGAGTTCAGGCCGAACGCCGTGTCGCGGCTCTCGACGCCCGCTTGCTGCTTGTCGCTGATCAGGGTGACGCCGGTATCGACGTAGCCGCTGGCCTTCTTCCCGTTCTTGGCGTACTCGACGCCGGCTTCGACGCCCAGGCCTGCCATGTTCAGCGGATACTGCTGCGAGGTCGCCGCGATGACGCCGGCCTTGACGTCGCGCACGCCGGCGCAGCCGCCGTCGACCGAAACGATCATCACGTTCTTTTCCTTGCCCAGGGCCTTGAGCGCCTTGTAGGCGCCGGCGGCGGCCGGCTCGTTGATGGTGTACACCAGATTGATGTCGGGATTTTTCTGCAGGCAGTTTTCCATCGCCGTCTGACCCTTGCCCTGGTCGCCGAAGCTGTCGGCCATGCACACCACGTCGGCGGTTTTCGCCGGCCCGACCGTCTTGGCGCTGATGCCCGGCGCGCCAAAGCCGGCCAGGAAACCGTTGTGGCGGGCGATCCCCACCGGATGGCCGGGGAACAGGTCCAGCATGGCGATCTTGACGGGCTTGCCGGCGAAGGCAGCCTTCGCGTATTGGCCGATCAGCAAGCCGGCCTTGTAGTTGTCGGTGGCGAACAGCGCGTCGGTGGCGTCCTGCGGCTCGGTCGGGCTGTCGAGGGCGATCACCAGCACGCCGGCCGCGCGCGCCTTCTTGATGGCCGGCACGATGGCTTTCGAATCGCTCGGGGTGATCATGATCGCCTTGGCACCGGCGGCCACCATGTTCTCGATCGCCGTCACCTGGCCGGCGTTGTCGCCGTCGGCGCGTCCGGCCGCCGTCAACAGCTTGGCGCCCTTCAGTTTCGCGCGTTGCTGCGCGCCTTCTTTCATCTTCACGAAGAAGGGGTTGGTATCGGTCTTGGTGATCAGGCCGACGATTGCTTCCTCGGCCATGGCGGCGCCGCCGGCTGCCGTCAGGACAGACAGTGCGATGCATTGTTTGACGTTCATTGTGTTGTCTCCAGAATCTATTTATTTTTTACCGGGAGGCGATTGCCTCGGCCTGGGGGCGGCCGTCAATGCGGTGCCCGAGCCAAATATACGCCCGGCTAATTAATAAATCAAGCGGCTTTATATATTGTGTGTGGTAAAAAAGATCAGCCCATCGCGGCCGGCATGGAGGCCTTTTTGCTGAAAAATAGTATTTGAAAACTCGCCGCTTTTGCAGTGGTGGCAGATGGACTTTGTTTTTATAGTTGGCATACCGGTGGAAAACCGCCGGACTATAAAAATGGAGACGTGTTATGAAAATCATGACTGCTGTTGCATGGGGCACCCTCATGTCCGCCGGGTTTGCAGACGCCTCGGCGCAAAGCTGCTCGGTGCCCGTGATCAAGGTGCTGGCACAAAAAAGCCTGGGCCTGACGGTGATGGAAAAGACCCTCGCCGAGTATGAAAAGAAAAGCGGCACCAAGGTACAAATCAGCTATTTCGGCGAAAACGACCGCCGCTCGAAAGCCCGCCTCGACGCTTCCACCAAGGCCGGCTCCTACCAGATCTATTACATCGACGAAGCCAACGTGGCCGAATTCGCCACGGCCGGCTGGGTCGTCCCGCTGCTCAAATACCTGCCCAAGGACGCCGATTACGACGACTTCCTGCCGGGCCGCCGCGCCGTCGCCTCGTACAAGGGCGTAGCGTATTTCGCGCCCCTGATCGGCGGCAGCGACTTCCTGTTCTACCGCCGCGACCTGCTGGAAAAGGCCGGCATCGCCGTGCCGAAAACGCTCGATGAACTGGTCGCTGCTGTCAAGAAAATGAATAATCCGCCGAACGTGTATGGCTGGGCGGCGCGGGGCCAGCGCGGCTCGGGCATGAATGTGTGGCGCTGGGCGCCGTTTATGCTGGCCGCCGGCGGCAAGTGGGAAAACAACGGCGTGCCCGCCTTCAATTCGCCGCAGGCCGTCAAGGCCACCACTCTGTATCGCGAGCTGTTCAAGTATTCGCCACCGGGCGGCGCCACCTACGACTGGAGCAATGCGCTCGAAGCGTTCAGGTCGGGCAAGGTGGCGTTCATGATCGAGTCGACGCCGTTTGCCGACTGGATGGAAGACCCGAAAAAATCCTCGGTGGTCGACAAGGTCGGCTATGTGCGCCCGCCAGCGCCGCTGCCATCGGCTGCGTATGGCCACGGCCTGGCCATCTCCGCCACCGGCGCGAAAGATGAATGCACGCGCCAGGCGGCCGGCAAGTTCATCGCCTTCGCCACGGGCAAGGAGCAGGAGCAGGCGCGCCTGAAGGACAACGTCTTCAGCGACTATAACCGCACCAGCACCATCAACAGCGACTACTTCCGCAAGCACGTCAAGCCGCAGATCCAGGCGGGCCTGACGGACACCACGCCCGTCTCGCGCGTCACCATCTGGCCCAGCCCCGAGTGGCCGGACATTGGCGACAACCTGGGTGTAGTTTTGGAGGAAGTGTTTACGGGCACGCGCGGCGACGTGCAAAGCGCGTTGGATGAGGCGAATGAGTATGCGACGGAAGTGATGCAACGGGCTAAGAAACGTCAGTAAGCCCGTATCGCCGACGACTCCGCTAGCTTAAATCAGGGGTCAGACCCGGCGGGTCTGACCCCAGCTCTTGCTTTTGGGGTAAAGCCAGCGCTTGCATCTTCACGTCTGAAAGCCATCCTATGCCACACACCATCCATAAAAAACGCCACACCTGGCTGCCGGCCGTCTTCCTGACCTTGCCGCTGCTGGTCCTGCTGGTACTGGGCCTGGTGCCCAGCATCGCCGCCATCAACCTGGCCCTGCAAAATCGCGTGCTGCGCTACAGCGACAGCGATTACGTCGGCTTTGCCAATTTTCTCCGCCTGTTCGGCGACCGCCGCTTCGTCAATGCCGTGCAGGTGTCGGCCATCTGGGAAGTGGTGACTGTGGCCGGCTCGCTGATCGTCGGCGTGCTGCTGGCCGTGTTCTTGTTCGAGAAGGTGAAGGGACGCACGCGTGACATCATCGCGCTGCTCTTGATCGTGCCCGTGCTGCTGCCGCGCGTGTCGGCCGCCTTCATCTGGAAGTTCATGTATTCGCCATTGATGGGCATCCTCAACTGGATGCTCGAATGCGTTGGCCTGGGCGGCACGGCCCTGCTGTCCGATCCCGCCACGGCCCTGTACGCGGTGGCCTTGGTCGACATCTGGCAGTGGGGCCTGTTCTTCGGCGCCGTCATCCTGAAGCTGCTGGAAACTCTGCCCGGCGAACCGCTGGAAGCGGCGCGCCTCGACTACGCCAGCACGCTCCAGGTGTATGCCTACATCGCACTGCCCATGCTGAAGGTACCCATCATGAGCCTCGTCTTCATCAAGATGGTCGAGTCGCTGCGCTCGTTCGACCTGATCTACGTGATGACCAAGGGCGGCCCCGGCATCTCCACCGAAACCCTGGACATGTACGCGTATGCGCAGGGCATCGGCTTGATGGGCAAGGTGTCGTACGCGTCCAGCATGGCCGTGCTGATGATGCTGGCCACGACAGTAATATTCACCCTGCTCTGGAAGCGAGTCGCCAAATGGGAAAACTGACTATCCGGCGCGGTGTGGACCATGCCGCCACCACCGCCATTACTACCGCGATTATCCTCGTGGCGCTGTTCCCCATCCTGTGGGCCGTGCTCAACTCCTTCAAGGAGCTGATGGACATCGTCACGCCCGTGCCGCGCTTTTTCTTCAGCCCGACCCTGGCCAATTACAAGCAGGTGCTGGCCAGCCCCGAAGTGCTGACGGGACTGGGCAACAGCGTGGCCATCGTCGGCGTCGCCGTGCTGCTGGGGGCTGTGCTGGGCGTGCCGGCCGCGTATGCGATCGCCCGCTATCCGATCCCGGCCAAGAAGGATATCCAGTTCTTCCTGCTGTCGCTGCGCTTTTTGCCACCTGTCGCCGTCGCCATTCCCTTGATCTCGATCTGGATCGACCTGGGCCTGTACGACTCGCGCCTGTCGATGGTGGTGACGTATCTGCTGGTGACCCTGTCGACCATCATCTGGCTATCGATTCCCGCGTTTGCCCGCATTCCGAAAGAGATCGAGGAAGCGGCCGCGCTCGACGGCTACGGCCCTTACCAGGTGTTCTGGTACGTGGCCCTGCCGGTGGCCTCGAAAACCCTGATGGGCGGCATTGTCTTCAGCTTCGTGCTGGTCTGGAATGAACTGATGATCGCGCTGGCGCTCACCTCGTCGAAAAGCATGACCCTGCCCGTGGTGGCGTCGGCCTTTACCTCGATGGGCCAGGAAGTGCCGTGGGGCGTGGTGAACGCTTCCACCGTACTGCTGGCGCTGCCGCCGCTGCTGTTCGTCGGCATCCTGGGACGGCTGCTCAACTCCATGCTCAAACATAAATAAGGAAATCCATCATGCAAGCACTCGTACTGGAACAAGCGCATTCCATCACCCTGCGCGATATCGATTTGCCGCTGGCCGTCGGCCCGCGCGACGTGAAAATCAGGATTCACACCGTGGGCATCTGCGGCAGCGACGTGCACTACTTCAAACATGGCAAGATCGGCCCCTTCGCCGTTGAAGCGCCGATGGTGCTCGGCCACGAGGCGTCCGGCGTGGTGGCGGAAGTGGGCGATGAGGTGACGCACCTGAAGGTGGGCGACAGGGTCTGCATGGAGCCGGGCGTGCCGCAGTTCGATTCGCCAGCCACCATGCGCGGCCTGTACAACCTGGACCCCGCCGTACGCTTTTGGGCCACGCCGCCGATCCACGGCTGCCTCACGCCGTATGTCGTGCATCCGGCCGCCTTTACCTTCAAGCTGCCCGACAACGTCAGCTTCGGCGAAGGCGCCATCGTTGAACCGCTGGCCATCGGCCTGCAGGCGGCCAAGAAGGCGGCCATCAAGCCGGGCGACGTGGCCGTGGTAATCGGCGCCGGCACCATCGGTGCCATGAATGCGCTGGCCGCGCTGGCGGGCGGCTGCTCGCGCGTGATCCTGGCCGACCTGGTGCCGGAAAAGCTGGCCCTGTTCGCCGGCAATCCCGCCGTGACCACGGTCGACGTGCGCCACGCCAGCCTGGCCGATACGGTGCGCGAACTGACGGATGGCTGGGGCGCCGACATCGTTTTCGAGGCCAGCGGCAGTATGCGCGCCTACGACAACATCGTCGACCTGCTGTGCCCGAACGGCTGCCTGGTACTGGTCGGTATGCCGCCCGAGAACGTCCCTTTCGATATTGTCGCCATCCAGGCCAAGGAAGTGCGCATCGAGTCGGTCTTCCGCTACGCGAACATCTTCCCGCGCGCCATCGTCTTGCTGGCTTCGGGCAAGATCGACGTCAAACCCTTCATTTCGCGCACCTTCGGTTTTGCCGACGGTGTGCAGGCGTTCGAGGAAGCGGCCAAGGGCCATCCGCGCGACGTCAAGATCCAGATTGAACTGGCAGGAGATTAATCATGGCAAACATCGCCTGCAGGCAGCTGCACAAGACTTATGACGAGAAGACGGCCGTGCTGCAGCCGTTCGACCTGGAGATAGCCGACGGCGAATTCATCGTCCTGCTGGGGCCATCGGGCTGCGGCAAGTCGACCTTGCTGCGCATGATCGCGGGCCTGGAAGACATCAGCGGCGGCGAGCTGCACATCGGCGGCGCCATCGTCAACGATTTGCCACCGCGCGCGCGCAACGTGGCGATGGTGTTCCAGAACTACGCGCTGTATCCGCACATGACGGTGTACGACAATATCGCCTTCGGCTTGCGCCGCCTGAAGGTGCCGAACGACGAGATCGAGCGCCGCGTGCGCGAGGTGGCGGCCATCCTCAGCCTGGACAGCCTGTTGGAACGCAAGCCGCGCGCCATGTCGGGCGGCCAGCAGCAGCGCACGGCCATTGCGCGCGCCATGATCAAGACGCCGCAGGTGTTCCTGTTCGACGAGCCGCTGTCGAACCTGGACGCCAAGCTGCGCGCGCAGCTGCGCGCCGACATCAAGCGCCTGCACCGCCGCCTGCGCACCACCACCTTGTACGTCACGCACGACCAGCTGGAAGCCATGACCCTGGCCGACCGGGTGGTGCTGATGAAAGGCGGGCATATCGAACAGATCGGCACGCCGGCGGAACTGTACAACCATCCGCGCACCCTGTTCGCGGCCGGCTTCATTGGCACCCCGGCCATGAACTTCATCGATGGCGTCGTCGAAAAAGAGGGCGGGCAAACGGTGCTCGTGTGCGCCGGCTACCGCTGGCCATTGATATCGCCCCGCTTCACCGCGCTGGCCGAGGGCACGCGCGTGGTATTCGGCCTGCGTCCGAATCACTTGCGCGCGGCGCTGCCGCAGGAGCAGGCAGGCACGCATGGCCTGGCGTGCGTGATCGACCTGGTCGAGCTGCTGGGCGCCGAAGCGCTGATCAGCTTCCAGTGCGGCGCCCTGACCTTGTCGGCGCTGCTGCCGGCGAACGCGGCCAACAGCGCGGCGCAGGTGGGCCAGACCCTGGCGCTGGCCTTCGATGAAGAGCACATGCACCTGTTCGACGCCGACAGCGGTCTGGCTTTGGCGCTCAATGCCCAGGTAAGTGGTTAGAATAGCTGGCAACGAGACCGCGCAAGGGAACTGCCGTGACGCCTGACCTGGAACTGATCCACAAACCGATCCATGAATCGTTTCGCGCGTGGGCGCACGGCTTTCCGCATACGGTGGCGAAATGGCATTTTCATCCCGAGTACGAACTGCACTTCATCATCACGTCAAACGGCAAATTTTTCATCGGCGACCATATCGGCAGCTACGGGGCGGGCAATCTGATCTTGACGGGGCCGAACCTGCCGCACAACTGGGTCAGCGAACTGCCGGAAGGCGTGGTCTTGCCCGAGCGCGACCTGGTGCTGCAGTTTTCCGGCGACTTCATCGAACGCTGCGCGCTGCTGTTCCCGGAAATGGCGCCGCTGAAAACCCTGCTGGGCGAGGCTGCCAGGGGCTTGCAATTTCCCGATGCGCTGGGCCTGCGCCTGGTGCCGCTGATGAAGGAATTGACGACGGCACAGGGCTTGCGCCGGGTTGAACTGTTTACGCGCCTGTTCGGCGAGCTGTGCGAGTGCCGCGAGCGGCGCCCGCTGGCCAGCGTTACTTACCTGGCACAGGCGGGCCGCTACATGTCGTCGACCATCAACCTGGTGCTGGCGTATATCAAGCAAAACATCACGCTCGATTTTTGCGAGCAGGACGTGGCTGACGTGGCGGAGATGAATACGCTCAAGTTCACGCGTTTCTTCCGCAAGCATACGGGCACCTCGTTCATCCAGTACGTGAACCAGGAGCGCATCGCGCTGGCCTGCGAGCTGCTGATGAACACGGACATGAAGGTCACCGATATCTGCTACCGCACGGGATTCAACAACCTTTCCAATTTCAACCGCCAGTTTTTGGCCCACAAGCAGATGTCGCCGTCGAAGTTCCGCTCCTGCCTGCTGATGAACATGCCCGATCCGTCCGGCGACGGCCATTCTTAACTTTATTCTGGAATCAAATGACTTATCTCGGTATCGATATCGGCACTTCCGAAGTCAAGGCCATCCTCACCGATGACGCGCAAACCATCGTTGCCAGCGCCGGCGTGACCCTGCGCGTGTCCAGCCCCCATCCCGGCTGGTCGGAACAGAATCCCGAAGACTGGTGGCACGCCACCCTGGACGTCATCGCCGCCATCCGCGCCGCCCAGCCGGTGGCGTTTTCCGGCTTGCGCGGCATCGCCCTGTCGGGCCAGATGCATGGCGCCACCCTGCTCGACAAGCAGCAGCACGTGCTGCGCGCGGCCATCCTGTGGAACGACACGCGCGCCTTTGCCGAATGCGTGGAACTCGAGGCGCTGGTGCCTGAGTCGCGCGCCATCACGGGCAACCAGGCCATGCCCGGCTTTACGGCGCCCAAGCTGCTGTGGCTGCAAAAATACGAGCCATCGCTGTTCCGCGCCACGGCCAAGGTCTTGCTGCCCAAGGATTACGTGGCCCTGCGCTTGACGGGCGAGTATGTGTCCGACATGTCCGACGCTTCCGGCACCCTATGGCTGGACGTGGCCAAACGCGACTGGTCCGAGCGCATGCTGGCCGCCACCGGTTTGACGCGCGAGCACATGCCGCGCCTGGTCGAAGGCAGCGCCGCCGCCGCGCAGGTGCGGCCCTCGCTGTGCCAGGAATGGGGCATCGCGCACCCGGTGCTGCTGGCCGGCGGCGCGGGCGACAATGCGGCGGCGGCTGTCGGCCTGGGCGTGGTGGAGCCGGGCGCCGGCCTGCTGTCGCTGGGGACGTCCGGCGTGCTGTTCGCGGGCAGCGACGGCTTTGCGCCGAATCCGGGCCAGGGCGTGCACGCGTTCTGCCACTGCCTGCCCGAGCGCTGGCACCAGATGAGCGTGATCCTCAGCGCCGCGTCCAGCCTCAGCTGGGTAGCACGGCTGACGCAGTCTTCCGACATCGGCGAATTGGTCAGCCTGGCGGAAAACGTCGAGGCGCGCACGGCGCCCGTCTTCCTGCCTTACCTGAGCGGCGAACGTACGCCGCATAACGACGCTTCCGCGCGCGGCGTGTTTTTCGGTTTGTCGACGGAACACGGGCGCGCCGAACTGGCCTACAGCGTGATGGAGGGCGTGGCCTTTGCCATGGCCGACGGCAATGCGGCCTTGCGCAGCGCCGGCACGCATCTGGAAGAAGCATCGTTCGTCGGCGGCGGTTCGCGCAGCCGCTTCTGGGCCCAGCTGTGCGCGAATGCCTCGGGCTTGAATGTGCTGCGCCACGACCACGGCGTGGCTGGCGGCACTCTGGGCGCGGCGCGCCTGGCGCAGATGGCCGTGACGGGCTTGCCGCCCGCGCAGGTGTGCACGCGGCCAGCCGCGCAGGAGACAATCGCGCCGCAAGCGTCGGCTGTGCTGGACGAACGGCTGGCGCGCTACCGGCGTTTGTATCCGCTGCTGCGCGCGGAGTTTGCGGGAGCGGCTGCGGTGTAGCGCTGAAGCGACCGGCAAGATTGCCGGCCTGACCATGCTGCGAGCGCGTCACTATGGCCAGGAAGTCAACCTTTCCTTGTAATTTGTTGTTTCTATGTTGAAAGTGTTTCTTTAGCGAAAGCGTTGCTTGGTTTTTCACGGGGCGCGCCGCATGATTTCCCCATTTGGTGAGAATTGGATAGTTTTGGCGGCGCCTTTGTTGCCATCCTGTTCTTGCCGCCGGGAGAAACCCATGCAACTCGCGAATCTGAAAATCTCCATCCGCCTCGGTCTGTTGGGCGCCTTCTTCTTTCTTGCGCTGGTGTTCGTCGGTGCGCGTGGCTGGAGCGCGCTCGACGCGGCCAGCGCGCGCAGCGCGGACGCCATGCAGCGCTCCGTGGCCCTGACGGAAGCGGTCGATGCGGCGCGCAGCGCGCAGGTGGAATTCAAGATCCAGGTGCAGGAGTGGAAAAATATTTTGCTGCGCGGCGGCGATACGGCCGCCTTCCAGCGTTACCGCGAAGCGTTTGTCGCCAGCGGCGCGCAGACGCGCAAGGAATTGAAAAGCCTGCAATCGATGATGGCGGCGCTGGGGCTCGACACGGCGCCCGTGGCGCAGGCGCTGCAGGCGCACGACGGGCTGGGCGTGAGCTACCTGGCGGCCCTGCAAAAATTTGATGGCGCGCGCGCCGACAGCGCCCACGTGGTCGATGCGCTGGTCAAGGGCATGGATCGCGAACCGACGCGCCAGATCGACGCCATCGTGACGACCATCGGCAAGCAGTCGCACAGCCTGATGGCGCAAATGAAGGAGCAGGACGCGGCCGCGCACCGCAGCGCCAGCATCGCCATGCTGGCCACCGTGCTGGTGACCCTGGTCGTCGGCAGCGTCACCGTGTGGTGGCTGATCCGCAGCATCACGGTGCCGCTGGGCGCGGCTGTCGGCATCGCCCAGCAGGTTGCCGCCGGAGACCTGCGCGCCGTGGTGGCCGATGGCAGCCGCGATGAAATCGGCGACCTGCTGCGGGCCCTGAAAGCCATGAGCGGCAACCTGGCTGCCATCGTGGGACGTGTGCGCACCGGCACGGACGCCATCGCCATGGCCTCGGCGGAAATCGCCAGCGGCAATATGGATCTGTCTTCGCGCACGGAAGAACAAGCCAGTTCGCTGGAAGAGACGGCCGCCTCGATGATCGAACTGACGTCCACCGTGCGGCAGAATAACGACAACGCCGACCAGGCGCGCCAGCTGGCTGGCGGCGCGTCCGACGTGGCGCAGCGCGGCGGCGCAGCCGTGGCGCAGGTGGTGCAGACCATGAGCCATATCAATGCTTCGTCCAAGCGCATCGTCGACATCATCGCCGTCATCGACGGCATCGCTTTCCAGACGAATATCCTGGCCCTGAATGCGGCTGTGGAAGCGGCGCGCGCGGGCGAACAGGGGCGTGGTTTCGCCGTCGTGGCGACGGAAGTGCGCAGCCTGGCGCACCGCTCGGCCGCGGCGGCCATGGAAATCAAGCAGCTGATCGGCGAATCCGTGCGCACGGTGGAAGAGGGCAGCGTGCTGGCCGGCCAGGCGGGGCGCACGATGGATGACGTGGTGAGCAGCGTGCAGCGCGTGAACGCCATCATCGGCGAGATCGCCGTGGCCAGCGTGGAGCAGCGCGACGGCATCGAGCAGATCAGCATCGCCATCAGCCAGATGGATGGCGTGACGCAGCAGAACGCGGCCCTGGTGGAGCAGGCCGCCGCCGCCGCAGACGCGCTGCAGCAGCAGGCGGCCAGCCTGGCCGACGCCGTCAGCATCTTCAAGCTGCACGGCACGCCCGGCGTGGCCGCAGCGGCGGGCGCCGCCCCGGCCCGGACGCTGTCGCTGGCTTGAAGCACACGCGCCGCGCGCCGCTTGATGCCAGTCAAGCGGCGCCCGATCAGGCAAATATCGCGCCAAAATTCTTATATTATTTCCTTTCAGCATGTATCTGCGCCCGGCCGCATGGCGCACGTTGCAAAGGAAAACTATGTTCCGTACTTTCCGCCTGCCGGGTGACGTATGACGGCGCTGCTGCTGGCGCTGTGCCTGGCCCTGGCCATGGTGCTCGCCGTGCTGCTGGCCTGCCAGTGGCGGGCGGCGCGCATGTGGCGCATGCGCCATGCGACGGGCGTGGTGCTGCAGGCGGCGCAGGCGCAACGCATGGCAGATGCGCTGGCGCTGCTGCATGCGCTGCCGGCGGCCGTCATCGGCACCGACCACGATGGCGTGGTGCGGTACCTGAATCCCCGCGCCAGCGCCATGGGCGGCTTGCAGGGCGACGATGGCCCGGGCAAGGCCGTGACGCAGCTGCTGCCGCTGTTTCATGATGGCACGCCCATCGATGCGGCGCGCCAGGTGCGCGACTGCGTGGCGCGGCAGGAAGTGCTGGAAGTGGCGCGCGGCGCCGTGCTGTTGCGCCATCTCGACGGCAAGCGCATCGACGTGCAATACAGCTGCGCGCCGCTGGCGCAGGGCGGCGCGGTGCTGCTGCTGCACGATGTGTCGGCGCGCCGGCGCGCCGAGCAGCAGCTGGAATTCATCGCCCACCACGACGGCTTGACGGGTTTGCCGAACCGTTTGCATTTCCAGATCCGCTTCGAGCACGGCATCGCCTACGCGCGCCGCCACCAGGGGCTGCTGGCCGTGCTGTTCGTCGACATCGACCGCTTCAAATCCATCAACGACAGCCTGGGGCACGACGTGGGCGATCAGGTGCTGACGGAGTTCGCGCGCCGGGTGCAGCAGTGCGTGCGCAAGGTCGATACGGTGGCGCGCCAGGGCGGCGACGAATTCATCATCCTGCTGACGGAACTGCGCACGGCGCACGATGCCGAGCGGGTGGCCGAAAAAATCGTCCGCGCCATCGCCGCGCCCTTCGTCATCGGCGAATACAGCCTGTCGGTGGCGGCCAGCGTGGGCGTGGCCCTGTACCCGGACGACGATGACGACGTCAATGCGCTGATCGAAAAGGCCGACCTGGCCATGTATGCGGCCAAGCGCCACGCGCCCGGTACTTGCCAGCGCTATGCGCCGCGCATGCAGACGCAGTCGTATTCGCGCACCATCCTCGAGACGGCGTTGCGCCACGCGCTCGAACGCAATGAATTCGTGCTGTACTACCAGCCGCGCATGGACTTGAAGACGCGCAGGATCACGGGCGTGAAGGCGCTGCTGCGCTGGAAGCACCCGGAACTGGGCCTGATGATGCCGCTCGACTTTTTGCCGGTGCTGGAGGAAAGCGCCTTGATCCTGCCGGTCGGTGCCTGGGTGCTGGCCACGGCCGTGGAGCAGGCGCGCAGCTGGATCGCGCAGGGGCAGATGCTGACGGTGTCCGTCAGCCTGTCGGCGCGCCAGTTCTACCAGCGCGATATCGCGCGCAATTTCGCCGCCGCGCTGGAGGTGGCCGGCGTGCCGGGCCATTGCATCGAACTGGAAATCGTCGCCGGCATCCTGATCGACAGCAACCAGAACTGCGAACTGATACTGCGCCAGTTCCGCCAGCTGGGCATGGCGATCGCCATCAGCGATTTCGGCACGGGCGACGCTTCGCTCACTTACCTGAAACGCTTTCCCACGGATGCCGTGAAGATCGAAAAGTGCTTCGTCGACGACCTGGGCAAGCCGGGCGGCGATAGCGCCGTGGTGCGCGCCATCGTGGCGATGGCGCGCACGCTCGGACTGCGCACCATCGCCGGCGGCGTGGAAAGCGGCGAGCAGCTGGAACTGCTGGCCGAGATGGGTTGCGACGAAGCGTTCGGCTATTTTCTCGGCCGCGCCGTGGCGCCCGAGGACATCGAGGCGCTGCTCAAAAGTAGCGAAGCCATTCAGAACTGATAGCGCAGCGACAGCATGGCGTTGCGCGGATCGCCGTAGTAGCCGCCCATGCCCGTCGAATAGTAGCGCTTGTCGAAGACGTTATTGACGTTCAGGGTCGCCACCAGCTGCCTGCTGACCTGGTACTGCGCCATCAGTCCCGCCACCGCATACGCCTTCTGCGTGAAGCGTTCGCCATTCGGTCCGCGGTCGTCCATGTAGATATCGCTCTGCCAGTTCACGCCGCCGGCCAGCACCAGGCCAGGCATGCCTTGCGCCAGGCGCCAGGTGGTCCACAGCTTGGCCATGTTTTGCGGCTGGTTGGTCTGGATGCGTGCGCCGGCGGCATTGCGGATGCGACTATGCGCATAGCTGGCCGTCAGCTGCCAGTCGGGGCGCAACTGGCCCGATACTTCCGCCTCGAAGCCGCGCGTGGTGGCGCCCTTGACCGTGTGATAGGCGTAGGAGCCGCCGCCCGTGCCGATGATCCAGACATTGCCCGGATCGGCTTCGGCCAGGTTTTCCTGCTTCAGCTGGAAGACGGCGGCGCTGGTGGTGAGCTTGCCGCCGAAGAATTCCCCCTTGGCGCCCACTTCGTAGTTCTTGCCCTCGAGCGGCGCCAGGAAGCGGCTGTTGACGTCGCGCTGGCTTTGCGGCGTGAAGATGCTCGTGTAGCTGGCATAGGCCGACCAGTTTCGGCCCAGGTCGTAGACGAGGCCCGCATACGGCGTGATCTTGCCGTTTTCGCGCATCGCGTCGTACAGGTCCGTGTCGGCATCGTAATCGCTGCGGATGTCGCGCTTCCAGTACGACAGGCGCGCGCCCAGGATCACCGACAGCGCGTCCGTCGGGCGCAGGCGCAGCGTCGAATACAGGCCGCTTTCGCGCTCCTTGTCGTACGAGCTGCCCAGGCGCGTGCCGCTGTAGTCGGGCACCGGCATGTCGCCATTCCAGGCGTGGATATTCGGCACCGCATGATCATAGCCGGCCAGGCGCCAGCCCGGATAGATGGGGCTATTCGTCTCGAGTTCCGAGGCGCTCACGCCCAGCACCAGTTCGTGCTGGCGGCCGAAGGCCTGGAACGGTCCGCTGACGTACGCGTCGAGCGAGGTCTGTTGCGGCTTGCTGTGCCAGTTGGCCAGCCACAGCCGCATGCCGCCGCCCGTCATGCGGTCCGGGTAGCCATTGCCGGAAAAACCCTGCAAGGCATCGTACTGGTTGCTGCTGCGGCTGACGGCCAGCTTGGCGATCCAGTCGTTGTCGAAATAATGGTCGAGCGTGGCAAACAACATGCTCTGTTCGCGGTCATACGTGCTCCATGCGGCCGTGCCGTTCATCGAGCGGGGGAAGCGGGTCTGCGAGCCGTCGGCATAGAACATGGGGAATTCGCGGCCCGCGCCCTTGAGCTTTTCCTGCTGGTAGTTGATGCCGGCGCTGAGCACCGTCGACGGCGTCAGGTCCGCTTCGACGATGGCGTACAGCACGTCCTTTTTCTGCCGGTAGCGGTCGATGAACGAGCGCTGGTCTTCATGCGCGGCGACGAGGCGCGCGCGTACCTTGCCGTCCGCCGTCAACGGCGTCGAGACGTCTCCTTCGATGCGGTAGCGGTCCCATGATCCCAGCTGCGCGCCGGCCGTGGCGGCAAAAGCGCGGCCCGGGCGCTTGCGCACCAGGTTGACGGCGGCCGACGGACTGCCCGTGCCGCTGATCAGGCCCGTGGCGCCGCGGATGATTTCGACGCGGTCGTAGATGGCCATGTCGTAGGTGCGCGCTTCCAGGTTCTTGCTGGTGGGGATGCCGTCGAACATGTACGACGTCACTTCGAAGCCGCGTGAAAATACCTGGTCGTATTCGCGTGTGCTCGACGAATGGTCGACCGTGATGCCGGGTGCCTGCACCAGCACGTCCTGCAAGGTGCGCAAGCCCTGGTCGTCGATCTGCTGGCGCGTGATGACGCTGACGGCCTGCGGCGTTTCGCGCAGCGACAGATTCAGGCGCGTGGCGCTGGTCAGGCCCGCGTAGCCACGCTTGCCTTCCGTGGTGCCGTCGCGCAGGGCGCTGGAGCTGACGGCCACTTCGTCCAGGGTGGCGGCAATCGGCGCGCCGGTCGATGCGGCACCGGCCTTGCGCAGCACGTAGCTGCGTTCCCCGCTGGGCAGCGCCTCGAGGCCCGTGCCGGCCAGCAGGCGGGCCAGTGCTTGCGGCACCGTGTAGCTGCCGCTCAGGCCAGGCGTGCGCACGCCTTGCAGCAGTTCGGCCGCCGCGCCCACGCTCACTTTTGCTTCGATGGCAAAGCTGGCGATGGCGGCGGACAGTTCGCCGGCCGGCACGTGGAAGAGCGTTTGCGCGGCGGCTGGCGCGTTGGCATCGGCCGCCATGGCCGGCGCTTGCGCCAGCGACAGCAGGATCAAGGCGCTGCCGATGGCGCGCGCGAGGGGAGTCAAACGGGGTGGGTGCATGGTGTGGCCTTTCCGGTGAGTGTCGTTGTCGTACTTACAGGACAGGCCATGCCGAAAAAAGGGGCCAACTTTTCACGATTATTTTTTGCGGGCCGCGATGGTGACCCAGTACGGGGTGCGGTACAGCACGTCGACGGGCAGCATGCGCGCCAGGCTGTCCAGTACGGCGTCCGTGTCGTCGAGCTGGAAGGCGCCCGACAGGCGCAAGCCCGCCACTTGCGGCTCCACGCGCAGCAGGCCGGGGCGGTAGCGTGACAGCTCGAAGGCGAAGGTGTCGAGGCGCATGTCCTGCGCCACCAGCATGCCGCGCGCCCACGCATCGGCTTGCAGCGGCGCCGGCGTGGGCAGGCCCGTGTGATTGGCGTCGAAGCGGCTGTGCTGGCCCGCCACGAGCGTGCGGACGGTGGCCGATGCCGCGCGCGGCGTGATTTCCACCGCGTGTTCGAGCACCGTCACGCGGCTGCCGTCGTCGTCGACGCGCACGGTAAAGCGCGTGCCCAGCGCGCGGATGCGGCCATGGCAGGTGACGATGATGAAAGGGCGGCTGCCCGCATGGTCGGGGCGCGTCTGCACCAGCACTTCGCCGCGGCGCAGGGTCAGCCGGCGTTCGCCGGCGCCATACGCCACGTCGACGGCGCTGTCCGTATTGAGCACCACGGTGCCGCCATCGGGCAGCGAGACTTCGCGCCGTTCGCCCACGCCGCTGCGGTAATCGGCCAGCATGTCGTGGCGCACCAGCAGCCAGGCGGCGGGCGCCGCCATCAGCGCCAGCAGCACTTGCACGGCCACGCGGCGCTGCGGCCGGCGCAGCACGGACACGGCCAACTCCGGCGGCAGCAGGCCTGCCGTCTGGCTTACCTGTCGCACCCTGTTCCAGGCGCGCGCGTGTTCCGGGTCGCGTGCACGCCACTGGGCGCTGGCTGCCAGGTCGTCCGGCGTGGCCTGGCCTGACTGCTCCAGCAAATACCATTCGACGGCCTGGCGCGCCACCTTGCGCGACAACGGTGGATATGGCGAAGTGGCCGCGCTCATGCCGGCAAGTCCTGCGCCAGCAGCACGCATTCGGTCAGCGCCTCGGCCATGTAGCGCTTCACGGAACGCTCGCCGATGCCCAGCTGCGCGGCGATGTCCGCATAGGCATGGCCTTCGATCTGCGCCATGATGAAGACGGCGCGCACCTTCGGTTTCAGGCCGTCGAGCATGGCGTCGACCGCTTGCAGCGCCTGCAGGATTTCCGCGCGCTGTTCGGTCGATGGCGCATGCTGTTCGGGCAGGGCGGCGAGCGCGGCCAGCCACGCGCGTTCCAGCGACTGGCGGCGCAAGTGGTTGATCAGCAGATGTTTGGCGACGGTCGCCAGGTAAGCCTTGGGCGCGCGCAGGGCCGGCGTTTGCGGCTGCATGGGCGCGCCGGCGAGCAGGCGCGCGAAGGTGTCGTGCATCAGGTCGGCCGCCTCGGCAGCATTGCCCAGGCGCCGCTGCAGCCAGTACGCCAGCCAGCCGTGGTGCGCGCGGTAATGGCTTTCCAGCTGCGTGGGCAGCAGGGGTGGCATGGCCATGATAATTACAGCACTGCCAGCGCGACGGCGGCCAGCAAGGCCGCCACGCCGATGATGCGCGCCAGGCGCATGGCCTGGTGGGGCGCATACGGCAGCAGCCAGATCAGCAGCAAGCCGCAGCCCGTCAGGCTGCCGACCCAGTAGACGAGGCCATAGCCGCCGCCGGCGATGTGCATGGCCCAGACCAGGGCCGCCGCCAGCGCCAGCCAGCCTGCCCATTGCAGGCGGCGGCGCAGCGGCACGGGCGGTTCGGCGCCGCGTCCGTGCAGGTCGGCGTAGTGGCGGTCCATGGCCAGACACAGCGAAGACAGGCCCGCATAGCACAAGGCAAAGACGAGGAAGTTCGACAGCAGCTCCATCACGCGGCCTCCATCGTCTGCGCCGGTTGTACTGGCGCCGCCTTGGCCGCTTTCACGGGCAGCGGTTTCAACTTGAACGCCGCATACGCGAGGCCCAGGCCCAGTACCAGCACCACCAGGTCGAAGGCGGCCACCGCCACCGGGCCACGGCCCAGGAACAGTGTGACGCCCAGGTGCGAATTGGTGGTAAAGACGTTCAGCACAGGGAGCGACGCCAGCAGGAAGGCGCCGGCGGCCAGCTGCATGCGCCACATGGCGCGTGACGGGCGCAGCTGGGCGATGATGGCGGCCAGGGCCCAGGCGCCGAAGAAGCAGGCGATTTCCTCTTGCGGCCGGTCTTCCATCGCCACCGGCAGCAGGCGGTTGGCCCAGAAGTAGGCGCCGAAGGCGATCGGGATGCCGGCGATGGCGCCGATGTTGAGCGCCTCGACCAGGCGCAGGCCGAAGCTGGCGCGCTTGCCGGCGGCCAGCGCCTTGGCCTGCTTCTGGCGCGTCTTGACGGCCCATAGCAGGGCGCCCGTGGCGACCATGGCGCAGCCGGCCAGGCCGGACAGGAAGAACAGGGCGCGCAGCAGCGGGCCGCCGAAATGCGCGACGTGCAGTCCCACCATCACGCCTTGCGTGGCGGCCGCGCCGGGCTGTGCGTCGCCGTCGGTCGACAGCAGCTTGCCGGAAACGCCATCGAATTCCATCGATGGCTGCTTCGACGACATGTCGCGCCCGCCCGCGCGCGTCAGTGAAATGGTGGCGTTGGCGTCGCCCGGGTGGCTGACGGAAATGCGTTCGACCTTGCCGCCGCCCCAGTGCTGTTCCGCCTGGCGCACGAGGGGCGCGAGCGCCGTCAGCGGGGCGGCCACGCCGGCCGGCTTGCTGTCGCCCGAGCGGCCGGGAAACGCTTCGGCGAAGAACGCGTCCTTGTCGCCCTTGTAGGCGGCCGTGGCGCCCGATGGCATGTACAGGAACATCAACGTGACCAGGCCCGTGTAGGTGATCATGATGTGGTAGGGAAGGGCCAGCACGGCCGTCACGTTGTGCGCATCGAGCCACGAGCGCTGGCCCTTTTTCGGCCGGAAGGTAAACAGGTCCTTGAAGATGCGCTTGTGCGTGACGATGCCGCTGATGATGGAGACGAACATGAACATGGCGCAGAAACCCACGATCCAGCGGGCCCATATGGCCGGCATGTAGTGCAGGTCGAAGTGCAGGCGGTAGAGGAATTCGCCGCCCCGCGTCTCGCGCGGCTTGGACAGCACCTCGCCCGTGGCCGGGTCGGCTTTTTCGCTATGAAAATTGCCGCGCCGTCCGCGTTTCTTTTCGCCCGGTTGCGACGGCTTGCTCCAGCCCAGTTGCGTAGCGGCGCTGCGCTCGCCGGGCAGGCTGATGAACCAGCGCGTGGCGCCCGTGGCCCGCTCTTCCATTGCCTGCTGCGCGACCTTGGCAGCTTCCTCGGTGCTCACTTCGCTGGCGGCGGCGCCATGCAGTTCGGGCTGCATCCATAGCGTGATTTCATTGCGGTAGTAGCTGGCCGTGCCGGCGCAAAACACCAGCAATAAAATCCAGCAGACGAGCAGGCCGGACCAGGTGTGCAGCCATGCCATCGACTGGCGGAAACCTTCTTTCATGCGAGACTCCAGGATAGTGCGTCCATCCACTGCAGGATGGCGGCGATGACGGCGGCCGGCATCAGTAGGCCCAGCCAGGCGCGCAGGGCGCTGCGCGTGGCGAAGACCCACATCACGGCGCAGGTGTAGATGGCAAACGACAGCAGGGTAGCTGCCATGACGGCTTCGGAACGGGCCATGGGCAGGCTTACCGACAGCAGCATGGTGACCAGCGCGGCCAGCACGTAGCCGCCGACGATGGCCGCCACGCTGCGCGAGGCCACGCCGAGCCGGTACACGGCGCCGGCGGACAGCCGCAGGCGCGGCATCTTAATGATGGCTGGCGCTGGCATGGTCAGTCGTGATCCTTGCTGGGCGGCAGGGCCGGGCCGGCCGGCAGCGGCGTCACGCCTTGCGGCTGCACCAGGCTCAGGGTGGTCACGAACATGGCCTTGTCATAGGCTTGCGCGCCGCGCTGGCCGGCCGTCTTGTCCGTGTGCTGCACTTCCAGCACATAGGTGCCCTTCCATGGCAGCGGGAAGCTGACCAGGCCTTGCGCATCGCTCCACGCTTCCTTGCCCCAGCCCGATTGCACCACGGCGTTGACCTTGGCTTGCGCCAGCGGCTTGCCCTGGTAGCTGACCTGGAACTGGCCTGGTTTGCCGGTCGGCACGAGGTCCAGGGTCAACGCTGGCGTCTGCGCCTTGCCGTCGGCGATCAGGCGCGCGGCCGGGACCCACACGGTGCGCGTGGCCTTGCCATCCTTTTTCTCTTCCCACGACGGGTAGTTGTCTTCCTCGACGATGATGCTTTCGCCGGCGCCCACCTTGCCATTGAGGAGGAACGCGCCGGTCGTCTTGCTTGCCTGCAGCGGCTGCGTGCCCTTGGCCGATACCCACGTCACGTTCTTGATGCTGAACTTGTCGAGCAGGCCGGGCGACGCTTCGCGCAGGTTGTCGCCGAATTCGCCGAAGTAGACGCTGGCCGCCTTGCCGTCCTGCTGCAGCCAGATCTGGTGCGCGCTGGCGCTGCCGGAGACGAGGGCTGCGCCCAGCAGGGCGGTGGCGAGAGCGCCGAGGCGCGCGATGGAAGTGATGTGCATGGTGTATCCCTTATCTTGTTATGTGAGTGGAAAATCGGCTCGTATCGTGCTTCAGTACTGGTAGCGCAGGTTCAGTGCCACGTTGCGCGGCTCGCCGTAATAGCCGCCGTTATAGAAGCCCACGCGGCGGAAATACGTCTTGTCGAACAGGTTGTTGACATTCAGGCTGGCCGACAGTTTCGGGCTGATCTGGTAGCGCGCCATCAGGTTGGCCAGCACGTAGCTGCCCTGGCTGACCCGGATCTTGCTTTTGTTCGGCAGGGTGGCTGTCGTGTAGATCTCGTTCTGCCAGTTCAAGCCGCCGCCGACGGTGACGTTTTGCAGCTCGCCCGGCAGGCGGTAGGTGGTCGAGACGCGCAGCATATTGGTCGGCTGGATGGTGTTGGTCACCACGCCCTTGCCCGTCTTCGATTTGTTGTGCGTGTAGCCGGCGAACAGCTGCCAGCCGCTCAAGGGGCTGCCCGACACTTCCGCTTCGTAGCCTTTGCTTTTCGTGCCCTTGCCCGAAGAGACATAGGGACGGCTGCCATCGGGCAGCACGAAGGTCAGCGGCACCGATCTGTCTTCCTCGCCCAGGTTGTCCTGCTTGGCTTCATACACGGCGAACGAAGCATTCACGGCGCCGTCGAAGAATTCGCTCTTCACGCCCGCTTCCACGTTGCTGCCCGTGATCGGGTCGAGGAAGGCGTTGTTCTTGTCCTTCAGGTTTTGCGGCTTGAACAGGTCGGTATAGCTGGCGTACAGCGAGGTGCTCTTGCTCACGTCGAGCACCATGCCCGCATACGGCGTGACGACGTCGTCCGTCTTGTAGGCGGAGCTGCGCTTCACGAAACGGCCCTGGGTGTCGATGCGGTCGTTATATGTTTCCCAGCGGGAGACGCGCGCGCCGGCCAGCACCTTGAAGTTGTCCGTGACGTTGATGCGCGTGGCGATGAAGGCGCCCGACTGCTTGGTGGTGGCGACGTCGCGCGCGCCCGTGCGCGTCAGCACCGGCTCGGGCACGTCGCCCGTCCAGTGGAGGAAGTCGGGGATGGTGGTGGCGTAGGGCAGCGGATCGGGCAGCAGGGTTTCATTCGTCGTGCCGGTGCGCTTCCAGCCGTTCACGCCCAGCACCAGGTCGTGCTGGCGGCCCAACAGGGTGAAGGCGCCATTGGCCGACAGGTCGAAGTTGTCCTGCTTTTCATCGTAGGGGAAGGCGCCGCTCCAGACTTCCAGGCCGCTGCCGTCGCGGTTGGGAAAGCCGCTGCCGCCGTAGAACAGCTTGCCGTTCGAGGAGCTGTCCAGGCGCCCGTAGGCAGCCTTGATCTTCCAGTCATTGGCGAAGCGGTGCTCGAGGTAGACGTATTTGTTTTCGAATTCACGCTCCCAGCTGCTCCACTTGGCCGCCATGTTGAACGAGCGGGGCATGTTGGCCGAGGTGCCGTCCGAGAAGAACAGGGGCGTGGTGCCCCAGCTCGTGCCTTTCGGCGTGTTCTTTTGATAGTCGATGCCGGCCGTCAGCAGAGTGTCCGGCGTCAGGTCCGCCTCGACGATGACGGCGCCCACCAGCTTGCGTTCCTTGTACAGGTCCATATAGGAATGGCGGTTCTGGCCTGCCACGACGACTCTTCCGCGGATGCTGCCGTCGGCGTTCAGCGGCGCGCTGATGTCGCCTTCGAGGCGGACTTTGTTCCACGAGCCCACGGTCAGGCCGGCCGAGGCGGCGAACTCCTTGCCGGGACGCTTGTGCAGCATGTTGATGGTGGCCGACGGGTCGCCATTGCCGCTGACCAGGCCCGTGGCGCCGCGCACGATTTCGATGCGGTCATAGATAGCCGTGTCGAACAGTGCATTGCTGCCGGAATTGACGGCCACGCCGTCGATCTGGTAATTGCCGATGGAAAAGCCGCGCGCCGAAAAGCTCGTGCGTTCGCTGTCGTTTTCCTGCACCGTCACGCCCGTCGACTGCACCAGCACCTCGGCCAGGCTGTTCAGCCCCATGTCGTCCATGCGCTGGCGCGTCACCACGGAAATCGATTGCGGCGTTTCGCGGATGGACAGGCCCATGCGCGTGGCCGTGGACATCTGCTTGGTGGTGTAGGAACCCGTGTGCTCGGTCGACGCCTTGTCTTGCTGGGCCTGCACCTTGATTTCGCTCAAGGTGGCTTCTTCGGGCTTGGCGGGCGCTTCCGCTGCCAGGGCCGCGCCCGCGCCCAGGGCCGCCGTCAGCAAGGCCGAATGCACGGCGATGGCCAGCGGCCGCAATGCAACCTTGGAAATGGGTGGGGAAAACGGGCCGGCAACCATGCCGGCCAGCGAACGTGCTCGCGCCATGAAACATCCTTCTTCTCGTGCGCCTGCCTTTGTGCGGCACACAGGTATTGATAGGGGAAGGCTTGCTTGGCGTAGTGCCTGGCTGGCGCAGCGTGTCATCCAGCTGCGCACCAGCCGGTGGCTGCGTGCAGACTCTGGTGAGAGCCTAAATGTGAATGAGAACTATTCTTATTATAGTGCGGGGTTGCGAGACATGCAAGAGTGAGGTGCGGCATTGCCGCAGCCAGCGTAAGCGGTTTACCGCACCGTGGCAGACGTACAACGCTTTGCCGCCAGCCCCGCATGCGTTAACATGCAAAGTTAATATGGAGGCAAGATGGCTATTCAAATCATCAATACGGCGCCGATAGCCGGCCAGCGGCCAGGCACCTCGGGCCTGCGCAAGAAAGTGGGCGTGTTCAGCCAGCCGCAATACCTGGAAAATTTCGTGCAGAGCGTTTTCGACACGCTCGGCGACTGCCGCGGCCAGACCCTGGTGCTGGGCGGCGACGGGCGTTACTACAACCGCGCGGCCATCCAGACGGTGCTGCGCATGGCGGCCGCGCACGGCTATGCGCGCGTGCTGCTGGGGCAGGGCGGCATCCTGTCGACGCCGGCCGTCAGCTGCGTGATCCGCAAGCAGGGCGCGAGCGGCGGCATCATCCTGTCGGCCAGCCATAACCCGGGCGGCCCCGATGGCGATTTCGGCATCAAGTACAACATCGCCAGTGGCGGCCCGGCGCCCGAAAAGGTCACCGAAGCCATGTTTGCGCGCACGCAAGCCATCACCGAATACCGGATCAGCGACGCTGCCGATATCGACCTCGATACCCTGGGCACCGTGCGCATCGAGCAGATGACGGTCGAAGTGATCGATTCCGTCGCGGACTACGCGGAACTGATGCAGCAGCTGTTCGATTTTGACGCCATCCGCGCCCTGTTCGCGGGCGGCCTGCGCATCTGCTTTGACGGCATGCACGCCGTCTCCGGCCCGTATGCGACGGCCATCCTGGAAGGCATGCTGGGCGCGCCGAAGGGCAGCGTCATCAACGGTCTGCCCCTGGAAGACTTTGGCGGCGGCCATCCGGACCCGAATCCCGTCAACGCGCAGCAGCTGATCGCCATCATGGCCGGCGCTGATGCGCCGGACTTCGGCGCCGCCTCCGATGGTGACGGCGACCGCAACATGATCGTCGGCCGACGCTTCGACGTGACACCCTCGGACAGCCTGGCCATCCTGGCCGCCAACGCCAGCGTGGCGCCCGGCTACCGCGCCGGTTTGTCCGGCATCGCCCGCTCCATGCCCACGTCGGGCGCGGCCGACCGGGTCGCTGGCGCGCTGGGCATACCGTGCTACGAGACGCCGACGGGCTGGAAGTTCTTCGGCACCCTGCTCGACGCCGGCATGGCCACCTTGTGCGGCGAAGAAAGCTACGGCACGGGCTCGAACCACGTGCGCGAAAAAGATGGCCTGTGGGCCGTGCTGTTCTGGCTCAACCTGCTGGCAGAGAAGAAGCAATCGGTGGAAGACATCGTGCGCGCGCACTGGGCCATGTATGGCCGCAACTACTATTCGCGCCACGACTACGAAGACATCGACAGCGCTTGCGCGGCGCAGCTGATGGATGCCGTGCGCGGCCAGCTGGCCGCCTTGCCGGGCCAGGTCGTCAATGGCTACACGGTGGCGCTGGCCGACGACTTCAGCTACACGGACCCCGTCGACGGCTCCGTGGCCACGCAGCAGGGCATCCGCATCATCATGACGGACGGCGCGCGCATCGTGCTGCGCCTGTCCGGCACGGGCACCGAGGGAGCCACCCTGCGTTTGTACCTGGAACGCTACGAAGCCGATCCGGCCCGGCACGATATTCCCACCCAGGAAGCGTTGGCGGGGCTGATCGCGGTGGCGCAGCAGGTCGCGCAGATCCGCGAGCGCACGGGGCACGATGCGCCGACGGTGACGACCTGACAAATACAACCTTCAAACTGTCATTTCGATTTACAGTTTGAGGGTTGTATTATGAATTTACAGCGTTTGGGTTGTATTTTTAAAATACAGCCTATGACTTGTATCTTGTTTGATTGCTTCTATACTATGAGCTAACCGTCCGGAGTTACCTCATGCGCTACCCCATCAAAACCCTGCAGCAACTACGCCCTTTGCTGATCAGCTACCGCAAGCAGGCTGGACTTACCCAGCAAGCCCTGGCGGAGCGGCTTGGCGTGACACAGCAAAGTTACGCGCAGATCGAAGCCAATCCTGCTTCGACCAGCGTCGAGCGCCTGTATCTGATATTGCGCCTGCTTGGTGTGGAGATGGAATTGGCAAGTGCCGATGCTATCCCCGCGTCCAGAGGTAGCATGGGGGGAATGCGGCCGGAAAAAATCGTTCCCCCATCCGGGGAGAAGGACGTCTGGTAAGTCATGGGAAGAAAAGCACATGCGCAACGCCTGAACGTCTGGCTGAACGGTACGCCTGTCGGCTGTTGGGATGCCATGCCAGGCAAATCCTCGTTCACGTATTTCGATACGTGGCTCGATGACGAGGCCGGACGACCATTGTCGCTCTCCATGCCCTTCAAGCCGCACAACGAGGCTTACCGGGGCGCCGTGGTCCAGCATTACTTCGATAATCTGTTGCCCGACAGTGAACCGATCCGGCGCCGTCTGGCCTTGCATTTTCATACCGACGGTATTGAACCGTATCAACTGCTTGCAGCAGTCGGGCGAGACTGTGTCGGTGCGATCCAGTTGCTGCCGCCCGGTGAAACGCCGGTGGATCTGTTTTCCATTACAGGCGAGCCGCTCGATGCGGCGGGCGTCGCCGGCATCTTGCGCAATACTCTTGCCGAGAAACCTTTTGGGCACGGGACAGAAGCGGATGAGCTGCGCTTGTCGATTGCCGGTGCTCAGGAAAAAAGCGCCTTGCTGTGGCATCAAGGCCAATGGCACCGACCCACGGGCAACACTCCCACTACGCATATCTTCAAATTGCCGATGGGGCTGGTGGGCAATATGCAGGCCGACATGCGCACCTCGGTGGAAAATGAATGGCTGTGCTCGCAAATCATGCATGCTTTCGGGCTACCTACGGCCTCCTGCTCGATCCAGACCTTCTATGGGCTGAAAACCCTGGTGGTCGAACGTTTCGACCGCCGCCTTTCGCATGACGGCAGCTGGATAATACGATTGCCGCAGGAGGATTTTTGCCAGGCTACCGGCACCTCGCCGTTGCGGAAATACCAGGCCGATGGGGGGCCAGGGATTACCAGGATCATGGAGATTTTGCTCGGTTCCGCACAAGCTGAAAGTGATCGACAACGGTTTTTCAAAACGCAGCTCATTTTCTAGCTGCTGGCAGCCACCGATGGACATGCCAAGAACTTCAGCATCGTTCACCTGCCCCATCGCCAATTCCAGGCAACCCCGCTGTATGACATCTTGTCCGCCCATCCGATCATCGGCAATGGCGCGCATCAGCTTGCGTATCGGCGCGCGAGGCTGGCCATGGCGCTGCGCGGAGCGGGAAATCACTATCACATCGACGAGATCCAGCGCCGCCATTGGTCCAGCCATGCCCGGCAAGTCGGCCTGGGCGCGGCCGTTGCCGAACATATCATCGAAGAGGTATTGGCCAGCGTGGATGACGTCATCGCTCAAGTCAGTGCGCTTCTGGCGCAGGATTTCCCCGCTGATGTAGCCGCATCCATTTTCGATGGATTGCGGCGGTCAAGCAAACGGCTGCGCGAGATGCCGGCCTGAATAGTACGACTGGAAATAAAAAAAGCGCCCGACCATTGCTGGCGGACGCTTCTTTTCACTTCACTTCACTTACTTACATCACGCCTTGCCCGGCACCACCGCCTGGCGGTAGTTGTCGACCATCTTGTAGCGCTTCGCATACAGGCCGAAGGCCAGCATGGCCACGGCGGCGAAGGCGGCGAAGAAGAACATCTGGAAGGCCGTCACGCTGATGCCGCTTTCGGCGATCTTGCCGATCACGCCTTCGTTCATGACGCTGCGGTTGACGATCAGCACCCACAGGTTGCCCACCGTGGTCGACAGATTCCAGAAGCTCATGATGGCGCCCTTCATCGAGACGGGCGCCTGGCTGTACGCAAACTCCAGGCCCGTCGCCGAGACCAGCACTTCGCCGAACGTCAACAGCGCGTACGGCAGGATTTGCCACATGATGGAGACGGCGCTGCCGCTGTCGAGGGCCAGTTGCAGCAAGCCGATGACGATCCACGCCAGCGAGGAAAAGCCGATACCGGCCGTCATGCGGCGCAGGGCCGTCGCTTCCCAGCCGAAGCGGTTCAGCATCGGGTACAGCACCAGGTTGTTGAACGGGATCAGGAGCATCACCAGCATCGGGTTCAGCGCCTGCATCTGCGCCGGCAGGAACCAGCTTGGTTTTTCCATGGTGTTCGCCTGCACGATCCACGTCGAGGCCTTCTGGTCGAACAGCGAGAAGAACGGCGTGACGAGGGCGAAGATGACGAGGATGCGCAGCACTGCGCGCACGCCTTCGACGGCTTCGTCAGGGTGGATGCCACGTGCGCGTTCCAGCTGCATGGCCGTGCCGATGCTGCCGAAGGCCAGCAGCAATACCAGCGCGGTACACGCGGAAATCACGAAGCCCCATTCGGGAATGCTGTAGAACGCATACAGGGCGCCGATCACGCCGACGTAGGCCACGTACAGGCCGGGACGCGAACCGCCATCGACGCGGGCCAGCAGGGCCGTGCGGGCCACGCGGGTAAACGAATCGGGGTTCGGCGGTGCTGGCGGCACGTGCACGTATTTCTTGGCGCCCATCCAGAAGACGATGGTGGCGGCCAGCATCATCAGGCCGGGGATGCCGAAGGCGATCGACGGGCCATACTTTTTCAGGAACAGCGGCATCAGCAGCGAGGCGAAGAAGGAGCCGAAGTTGATGATCCAGTAGAACAGGTCGAAGACCAGCTTGGCCTTGTGCTTGTTGGTCTGGTCGAACTGGTCGCCGACAAACGAGGCCACCAGCGGCTTGATGCCGCCGGAACCGAAGGCGATCAGGAACAGGCCGAAATAGAAGCCGTTGACGCTGTTTTCAAACAGGGCCAGACAGGCATGGCCGGCGCAATACACGAGGCTGAGCCAGAAGATGGTGTTGTATTTGCCGAAGAAGCGGTCGGCCAGCCAGCCGCCCAGCAGCGGGAAGAAGTACACGCCGATGACGAAGGTGTGGAACACGTGCTTGGCTTCGCCCGTGCGCTGGTCGATCGGGATCATCAGCAGCAAGGTGCTGATGAGGAATGGCGTCAGGATGTTGCGCATGCCATAAAAGCTGAAG
Source organism: Janthinobacterium sp. GMG2 (assembly GCF_033949445.1). NCBI lineage: Bacteria > Pseudomonadati > Pseudomonadota > Betaproteobacteria > Burkholderiales > Oxalobacteraceae > Janthinobacterium > Janthinobacterium sp. GMG2. The sequence goes on from NZ_JAXAWA010000001.1 coordinate 830,440, forward strand.
CGTTCGCAGCCTTCGTTGGCGATGATGTACGGTATTTGCCGGGGCATTTTGCCCGTGGCGGTTTGTGTCTCGGCCGATGACATTGGCTCTCCCCAAGTTTTTTTTGTAAGCCGCGATGCTAAGGCCTGCCGCGTTTGCTTGCAACAGAAAAAACGGCCTGTCCGCTATTTCGCAGGGATTTGTAAGGTATTGATTTTCATAAAGACATTACTTTCGGCACTTGCACGGGCAGGGCGGGGCAGCAACAGTTGCATTTGCAGCATGCCATCCGATGCGGGACCGTCCTCCATGGTAAAACCGCAGCCCAGGTACAGGGTCAATGCCGCGTTGTTGTCCTGTGCCACGGCCAGGCGCACGCGGGCCAGTTCGGGCACGCCGCAGGCGTGCGCGATGGCGGCCTGCACCAGTTGCCGTCCCGCGCCGTGTCCGCGTGCCTGCGGCGCCACGTACACGCTCCACAGGCTGGCCTTGTCATGCACGACGGCGATCGGTTCGCGGCGCAGGCCGGCAATGCCGATCAATTGTTCCTTGTCGAAAGCGCCAAATATTATTTGGTGCGATGTGGTGCACAAGCGCTCGGCTATCCGTGCCAGCGGCAAGCCGCTTTCCGCCGCATGCGTGGTGCAGAAGGCGGCGGGCAGTTCGGCGATGCCGGCCAGGCGCAGCGCGCGGTAGGCGCTGGCGTCGTCTGGCGTGAGGGGGCGGACAGTGATGGCGGGCATGTGGGCGAGTATCGGTCTTCGATGCCAGAAAGTAAAGCTTGCGCTGCAACGCCAGCGTCCCGCCGCAAGGCTCGCCGGTGTAGGGCGTTACTGCGTGGCGATGCGCTGCATGGGCGCGTTGTCCTTGCGCCATTGTTCCAGGCTGATCAGGTCGCCGCTGACGGTGTCGTCGACGAGGATGCGCTTGCCGTCGGGCGTGACGACGAAACTTTCCCAGCGGTGCGCCGCATCGGGCGTGCTTTCGAAAAAGCTCAGCTGATAGCAGGCGACGCCATCGACGAGGCGCGTCTCGGGCGACGTTTCCATCACGGCGCCGTGCGCGCGGCCGCCCGAAGCCTTTTCGATATGCGCCGACCAGGCCTTGATTTCCGGCAAAGCCAGCAAGGCATCGACGGCGCGTGCGTTCTGTTCTTGCGCCGTCGTCTGGCTGCTTGAGGCCTTGGCATGGTCACCGTGCGGCGCGGATTGCTGGTGCAGGTAGAAAGCGCCGAGGCCGGCGGCCAGCAAGCCGGCCAGGATGCCGGCGATGATGGTGGTTTTGGAAGAAGAGGCGCGTGGCGGCATGATGGTGGGATGAGAAAGAACGACGATGGCGGCCATGCTAAAGCAAAACGGGCAGGCGGGCAATCGCCGGGCTTGCCAACGGGTTTGCCAAACGGGTTTGCCAAATTCATAGACGAAAAAAAGCCACCTTCCGTAGAAGGTGGCTTTTGGGGCCGCCGGGGAGGGGCTGACAGCTTTTGGTCTGCCAGCCCTGTCCCGGCGTATGCGGCCAGTCGCGCCGTCGCCTGCGCGACTGGCCGCCGGACATTACATCATGCCGTCCATGCCGCCCATGCCGCCCATACCACCCATGCCGCCGCCCATGCCGCCGCCTGCTTTGTCGTCAGCGATTTCGCAGACCATGCAGTCGGTCGTCAGCATCAGCGAAGCGATCGAAGCGGCGTTTTGCAGCGCCGAACGGGTCACTTTGGCTGGGTCCAGAACGCCCATTTCAACCATGTCGCCATACGTGCCGTTGGCAGCGTTGTAGCCGTAGTTGCCCGTGCCAGCCAGTACGGCTGCCACGACGACCGAAGCTTCTTCGCCAGCGTTTTGCACGATCATGCGCAGTGGCTCTTCCATTGCGCGCAGGACGATCTTGATACCAGCGTCTTGATCAGGATTGTCGCCCTTGACCGTGATGTTGGCGCGTGCGCGCAGCAGGGCTACGCCGCCGCCTGGCACGATGCCTTCTTCCACGGCAGCGCGGGTAGCGTGCAGTGCATCTTCAACGCGGGCTTTTTTCTCTTTCATTTCGACTTCGGTGGCTGCGCCAACCTTGATCACGGCAACGCCGCCAGCCAGTTTGGCGACGCGCTCTTGCAGTTTTTCACGGTCGTAGTCCGAGGTCGCTTCTTCGATCTGTACACGCACTTGTTTCACGCGTGCTTCGATCGAGGCAGCTTCGCCGGCGCCATCGATGACGATGGTGTTTTCTTTGCCCACTTCGATGCGTTTCGCTTGGCCCAGTTCGGCCAGGGTCACTTTTTCCAGGGTCAGGCCGACTTCTTCAGCGATCACTTGGCCGCCGGTCAGGACAGCGATGTCTTCCAGCATGGCTTTGCGGCGGTCGCCGAAGCCAGGGGCTTTCACTGCGCAGGTTTTCAGAATGCCGCGGATGTTGTTCACAACCAGGGTCGCCAGCGCTTCGCCTTCGATGTCTTCTGCGATGATCAGCAGTGGACGGCCAGCTTTTGCGACTTGTTCCAGTACCGGCAGCAGGTCACGGATGTTCGAGATTTTCTTGTCGCACAGCAGGACGAATGGGCTGTCCAGTACGGCAACTTGTTTCTCTGGGTTGTTGATGAAGTATGGCGACAGGTAGCCGCGGTCGAACTGCATGCCTTCAACGATGTCCAGCTCGTCGTTCAGCGACTTGCCGTCTTCCACGGTGATGACGCCTTCTTTACCGACTTTTTCCATCGCTTCAGCGATACGCTCGCCGATCGAGTAGTCCGAGTTCGCCGAGATCGCGCCTACTTGGGCGATTTCTTTGGTCGTGGTGCAAGGACGGGCGATTTTCGCCAGTTCTTCGACGGTGGCTGCAACAGCCTTGTCGATACCGCGCTTCAGGTCCATCGGGTTCATGCCGGCGGCAACGAACTTCATGCCTTCGCGCACGATGGCTTGTGCCAGCACGGTTGCGGTGGTGGTGCCGTCGCCGGCGTTGTCGCTGGTGCGGGAAGCAACTTCCTTGACCATTTGCGCGCCCATGTTCATGAGCTTGTCTTTGAGTTCAACTTCTTTCGCTACCGACACACCATCCTTGGTGACGGTAGGGGCGCCGAACGAGCGCTCCAGAACCACGTTGCGGCCTTTCGGGCCCAAGGTGACTTTGACTGCGTTGGCGAGGATATTGACGCCTTCGACCATCTTGGCGCGCGCTGCGTCGCCGAATACTACTTCTTTAGCTGCCATGTTCAATTCTCCTGAGTTTCGGGATGTATCTGTCTACAACGTGGAAACAATTACTTGACGACGATCGCCATGATGTCTTCTTCGCGCATGACCAGCAGCTCATCGCCGTCAACTTTGACGGTTTGGCCAGCGTATTTGCCGAACAGGACGCGGTCGCCTACTTTGACATCCAGAGGACGGACTTTGCCGTCGTCGAGAATCTTGCCATTGCCTACGGCAAGGACTTCGCCTTGATCCGGTTTTTCAGCAGCTGCATCAGGAATGATGAGGCCGGACGCAGTTTTGGTTTCCTGGTCGAGGCGTTTGACGATGACGCGATCGTTCAATGGGCGCAGATTCATACAAAACTCCTTAAAGTTCAATGGATAGGTGTTGCTAAATGAATACATGCCTGGCACAGCGCCAGACCTGCTTTCAGTGACCGCCGTTGAAAGCAGCCCGCAACGGTCAAGCAAACCCCATGTCATCGAGTGCGTGCCAGCTAGGCAGTGGTGGCATCGCGGCGTCGCCCGCCGCGTAGCGTTCCCTGCTGTTGCCCGGCAGACACCATCATGTCCTGAGGATTGCTACGAAAGAGTTTGTTAGCACTCTCTACTAACGAGTGCTAATTATAGGGACGGTAGGGGGCTTATTCAAGGGCTTATTCTCCGGGAAGATAAGCTTAGACGTTCTGCGCAGCCTGCATTTACGCAGGGTTTGCGCAAACGCAAGCCTCGTTCCCGGGCGTCAGCAACAGGCGCGACTCTAGCATGCCCGTCAGGCGAACGGCGTTCCTGTACGCACAGGAAACACAGTTTTACTATGGACTTTGATAAGATGATTGTAATTGCATATCAATATCGCCACACATCCTTATCTGCAGCAGAAAGCACACCATGCCATTGACCACTTCCCATCCCGCCCTGCGCCTGTTGGGCGCCACTGTCATCGGTCTCGCCTGCCTGGGCAATGCCGCCGCGCAAACGCCCACCATCGTCGACGAGATCACCGTAGCCGCCCTGACGCCGCAGCAAAAGGAAATGCTGCTGGGCGACCTGTTCAACGATCTGAACAAGGATGACGACGACCAGGAAGCGCACGTGTGGGACAACGGCGGCGACCGCGGCGTGCTGGTCAAAGTCACATATAACTTCAGCAACTCCGGCATGACGGAACACAGCCTGAAGGCGCACATCTGCCGCGACCTGAAATTCGTCGTCACGGCGGGCGGCAAGTCGCAGGACCTGAGCCGCCGCACCTGTTCGCAGAACAGCGGCCGCTGGGATGTGCAGGGCAAGGATCCGGCGCCCGTCGTGTATCCGCCTTTCCTGTCCGACGTCACCATCGCCAAGCTGAATGCCAAGGAAAAGCAAGCCCTGTTGACGGCCGCCGTGCGCACATTGAAGGATGAAGAGGATGGCAAGACGCGCCAGTGGAGCAACAAGGGACTGGGCAATGCGGTACCGCTGGCGGTGCGCCTGACGCCCTCGGGCACGGACGGCAAACCTGGTAGCTACGGCCGTACTTGCCGCGATTTGACGATGGTGCTTGACGGCAAGAGCGGACAACAGACGCTGACGCGCCGCTCTTGCGAAAACCGCTATGGCGGACTCGATATCGAACCCGATTACGTCGACGAGTAAAACGCTGCCATCGCGGCGCTGGCAGATGCGCGCACTTGGCGAAAAGCGCCGGAAAAAGCGTGTATTTCACGGCAACTGACCTGCATTGATGTAAATATGTGTGACAGCGGCGTGATTCGATTGACGCCCATGGAGCGTCCGCCCTATAGTGGCGGGATGATTTCCGAATTCAACGAATTATCCGACAAAATAGGCCTGCTGGCCGAAATGACCCATGCGCTGCGCCGTGAAAACGCGCAACTGCGCAAGGATAACGCCGCGCTGGCCGCCGAGAACGCGCTGTACGTGCAGCGCATGCGCGAGGCGCAGGAGCGGGTCGAAGCCTTGCTGGAAAAAATTCCCGAACTGGTGCAAGCCGGCCTGGAGCAAGCCGCTTCGGAAGCGGGCGCCTATATTGCCGAGAACGAGAAGGAAGCGTGATGCCGCGTGTCGATGTCAATATCATGGGCCAGTCCTACAGCATGGTGTGCCGCGACGGCGAAGAGCGTGCGCTGCGCGAAGCGGCGATCTATCTCGATAGCAAAATGAAAGCCATCCGCGACGCGGGCAAGGTCAAGGGCAACGACCGCATCGCCGTGCTGGCCGCCTTGGGCGTGGCCGCGGAGTTCCTCTCCGTGAAGTCGCCGCAAGGTCCGCTGTCGGAATTGACGATCCTGGAAGTGAAGCAGAAAATCTCGGCCATGCATACTGTCCTTGATAGCGCTCTGACGCCCCAGGAAAACCTTTTTTAAGCGTGCACGCGACGATTTGTCTTTGCGATGCGCGATCAAAGGAGTAAACTTGGGTCTACCCTGCGGTGTTCGCGATTGCCATATATTCCTTGAACCATTTATGCGCATCGGTTGCGAATTTTGTTTGATGGGAGTGAGCGTCGCTCGTTCGACGAACCCGAAATTGAACTAACGTGACCACCTTGAACCGTTTGGTTCGGGATGCCGGCATAGCGGCACAGGCGGGGCCCAATTCGCAGTAACTTGGTAGTACAACTGAAAACGGTTGCAGCATTGATGCGCAACCGTTTTTTTACGCCTGTCACTTTGATACGGAGTCTGCATGAAACAATACTGGCTGATGAAATCCGAACCCGATGAAGTGAGCATCGACGACCTGATGGCGGCGCCCCAGCACACCATGCCGTGGTTCGGCGTGCGCAACTACCAGGCGCGCAATTTCATGCGCGATGGCATGCAGCCAGGCGATGGCGTGCTGTTCTATCACTCGAGCTGCCCGCAGCCGGGCGTGGCGGGCGTGGCCGAAGTGGCCAGCGGCGCGTATCCCGATCACAGCCAGTTTGAAGAGGGTGGCAAATATTTCGACCCGAAGGCCACACAGGAACAGCCGCGCTGGATCAGTGTCGACGTGCGCGGCGTGAAGAAGACGGCGCTGCTGCCCTTGTCCGAGATGCGCCAGATGCCGGAACTGGAAGACATGCTGCTGCTCAAGAAAGGCAGCCGGCTGTCGATCACGCCCGTGACGCCGGCGCAATGGAAAGTGATTACCAATAAGCTGAAAGGCTAGCTTTCGACCCGGTTGCGGCCATTCTGCTTGGCCCGGTACAGGGCCTGGTCGGCGGCGGCCAGCAATTGTTCCGGCGTCTGGCCGCCGTAACTCAGTGCCAGGCCGATGCTGGCCGTCACCAGGCCGCCGCGCGACGGCGCGTGGACGATGGCGGCCGCGGCGATCGCTTCCTGCATCTTGTGCGCCACGGCCAGCGCGCCGTCGCCATCGGTGGCGGGCAGGATGGCGGCAAACTCCTCGCCGCCGAAGCGTGCCGCCAGGTCGCTGGCGCGTGGCAGCGCGGAATGCAGGGCGGCCGCGATCCGCACCAGGCAGGCGTCGCCATACGGGTGGCCGAAGGTATCGTTGAGGCTTTTGAAGAAATCGATATCGATGATCAGCAGTGCCAGCCCTTGATGGTTGCGCGCGGCGCGCTGCCATTCCAGCTGCAATGTCTGGTCGAAGCAGCGCCGGTTGGCGATGCCCGTCAAGCCATCCGTCAGCGACAACTTTTCCAGTTTGTCATGCGCGGCGCGCAAGGCCAGTTCGCTTTGCATGTAGCGGCTTTGCAGGGTGGCCGAGCGCAGCGCGTGGACCAGCAGCGCGACGAACAGCGACGCCGCCGCCAGGTAGAAATGCGCGCGCATGACGGCAAAGCCCAGGCCCAGCAGGGCGGCCGTAAAGAAGATGGGACTGAAATTGTCGATCAGCAGGGTCAGCTTTTGCGGGGCTTGCTGCGCCTGTGTATTTTCGGCTGCGGATTGCGCCGCCGTGACGCGCGTGGCCAGCAGCACCAGCAGCAGGAACGGCAGGCTGGGCAGCACTTCGCTCCATGCTTGCGTCACGCCATGCAGGGTCAGATAGTTATACGCGGCCGCGCAGCCCGCATAGCACCATAAAAACACCGTCAGCAGCAGGTAAAAGCGGCCTTGCCCGCCATCGCGGCGGTGCGCCAGCAGACGCAGCGAAGCACAGCAGGCCAGGACCAGGTTTTCCACGTTGTAGGTCAGCACCAGTAGGCTGGCGGGAATCGGCGCGATCGAGCGCTGGTCGAATGGCGACACGGAAAAGATGGCCGTATAGGCCAGGTAGGCCGCCAGCAGCACTTGCACGGCGTCGAGCCATTGCAGCGTGCGCGAGGGATGGCTGTGCGTCACGGACGACATGGCCAGCAGCAGGGGCGCGCCATACATGAAATAGGCGAAATCGGAAAAATACGTGGCGTCGGATGCCACTTGCCCGCTCAGATCCTGCCAGGCGGACAATATCATGCCCGTGCTCCAGAACAGCATGGCCACGGCGAACAGGGCCCAGCCTGTCCTGGCGGCGCCCGCCGCGCTGAGATAGGCGCAGCGGCAACAGGCCGCCAGCGCCAGCAGGGGCGCGACAATGTTGAACGCATAGCTGACGTACGGCGCGTGCGTGCCGGCCCAGGCCGTCAAGGCCAGCTGCGCCAGCACATAGCTGGCACCCAGCGCAATCGAGTACGTCAGTTGTTGTCCGGCAGGCGGCATGGCAAGGCACTCCCCGGTGGCGGCATGTGAAAACGATGATACCGAGATGTCAACAGCAAGTCTATTCCGCGAGGAAATTTAATTGTGTTGAGGGAAATGTTGCCGGGAGGCGGGGGAGGGAAAGTGGCGCGCCTGCCTGGCGCGCCACCTGGGAACAGCGGTTTTACGTGTTTGCCGGGCGGACCTTGGTGGGCGGCGTGCCCATCACCTGGCTTTTATATGCCCACACCAGCAGCGCGATGGCGCTGACGATCATCGGCAGGGACAGCATCTGGCCCGAGGTGATCGGCACGCCCAGCCACACGACTTCCCAGTCCGGCGTGCGGAAGTATTCCGTGAAGAAGCGCGCACAGCCGTACAGCAGGGTGAACATGGCGCCCACGGCCATGCGCGGGCGCTGCTTGCGCGCAAACAGCCACAGGATGATGAACACTAAAATGCCGTCGACCAGCATCTGGTAGATCGGCGACGGGTGCACGGGATAGGGAATGCCCGGCCACTGCATGGCCCACGGCAGGGTGTCCGGCGCGATGCGGCCAGGCAGTTCGGCATTGATGAAGTTGCCCAGGCGGCCAGCCGCGTAGCCGAGCGGCACCAGCGGGGCGATGAAGTCGAGCACGTCGAACAGGTTGCGGCCTGCCTTGCGGCTCCACAGATACATGGCCACGATGACGCCGAGGAAGCCGCCATGGAAGGACATGCCGCCATGCCAGACCATGAAGATCTCGAGCGGATTGTGCATGAAGTATTCAGGACGGTAGAACAGCACTTCGCCCAGGCGCCCGCCGATCACCACGCCCAGCATGCCGTAGAACAGCATGTCATCGAGGTCTTCCTTCTTCCAGCCCAGTACGGCGATATGCGGCTGCTTGATGCGCACTCTGCCCAGGATAATGAACAGGGCAAAGGCCAGCACATACATCAGGCCGTACCAGTGCACGGCGAGCGGGCCGATCTGGATGGCTATCGGGTCGGGCATCGGGTGTATCAGCATGGGGTTTCTTTCTTTGTTTAAAGCCAAGGTTGCGTAGTATGGGGGCGCTGGCCGTTTTTTGTCTTAGCGGCCACTTAATTTAATCGGCGGCCGCGCCGATCTGCTTGCGCAGCAGCGCCAAAAAACCTTGCAGCACGGCGGACGGATTGTCGCGGCGCCAGGCCAGGCCCGTTTCCACCAGCGGCGTGGCGTCCTGCAGCGGCCTGTATTCTACGCCCGGGCGCATCAGATTCGATACCGATTGTGGCACAAGCGCGATGCCCATGCCAGCCGAGACGAGGCTGACGATGGTCTGCATCTGGATCGCTTCCTGGCCGATCTGCGGCGTGATGCCGGCCGCGCGGAAGACGCCGAGGATCGCGTCATGCAGGGCGGGAGAAATGGCGCGCGGGAAAACGATCAAGGGCAGGGGCGGCACGTCGCGCAGGCGCACGGGTCCCGGCGTATTCAATATGTCGAGGCCGGACGGCGCGGCCAGCACCAGCCCTTCGGCCAGCACGGGCAGGTAATCGAGTTCCCCTTTCGCTTTTTCGGGCAGGGGCGGGATCAACAGGCCCGCATCCGTGCGCCCGGCCAGCAATTCATCGAGCTGCAGGTCCGACGTGGCTTCCTGCAGGGCGATCTGCACTTGCGGATAGGCCGCCTGGTAAGCGCGCAGCAGGGGCGGCAGCACGCTGTAGTCGGCCGACGAGACAAACGCCAGGCTCAGACGTCCCGCCTCGCCCTGCGCGGCCCGCAGCACCAGCGCGGATAAATCCTGCGCCTGCGCCAGCAGCCGGCGCGCCTCGGGCAGCAGGGCCGTGCCGGCCGGCGTCAGCTGCACTTCGCGCCGCGTGCGCACGAACAGCGGGGCGCCCAGCAATTCTTCCAGCGCCATGATGGTTTGCGACAGGGGCGGCTGCGTCATGTGCAGGCGCGCGGCGGCGCGGCCGAAGTGCAATTCCTCGGCGACGGTGACAAAGTAGCGCAGCTGGCGCAGTTCCAGGTTCATATGTGTTTCCATGCGGATTGATTGCTGTGATATGTAAAACGACTCACAGACACGTGCATCATATATTTGACAGTGGGGCGCGCGCAAGGCAATCTGGCGTACCCCCACTGCATGCAGGGTTTTGTTGAAAATCCGGGCAGTCAGGCATTATTCATTTCTCGGAAGGTCCTCATCATGCCGCAATACCGCTCCCGTACCACCACCCACGGCCGCAACATGGCTGGCGCCCGCGCCCTGTGGCGCGCCACCGGCATGAAGGACGGCGACTTCGACAAGCCGATCATCGCCGTCGTCAACTCGTTCACCCAGTTCGTGCCCGGCCACGTGCACCTGAAGGACCTGGGCCAGATGGTGGCGCGCGAAATCGAAAAGGCCGGCGGCGTGGCCAAGGAATTCAATACCATCGCCGTCGATGACGGCATCGCCATGGGCCACGGCGGCATGCTGTATTCGCTGCCGTCGCGCGACCTGATCGCCGACTCCGTCGAATACATGGTCAACGCCCACTGCGCCGACGCCATGGTCTGTATCTCGAACTGCGACAAGATCACGCCGGGCATGCTGATGGCCGCCATGCGCATCAATATCCCCGTCGTCTTCATCTCGGGCGGGCCGATGGAAGCGGGCAAGGTCGTCAAGGTTGTCAACGGCAGCCAGAAGATCATCAAGCTGGACCTGGTCGACGCCATGATCAAAGCGGGCGACAGCACCGTGTCCGACGCCGACGTGGCGGAAATCGAACGTTCGGCCTGTCCGACCTGCGGTTCCTGCTCCGGCATGTTTACGGCCAACTCGATGAACTGCCTGACCGAGGCGCTGGGCCTGGCCCTGCCCGGCAACGGCACGATTCTGGCCACGCACTCGGACCGCCAGCAGCTGTTCCTGCGCGCGGGCCGTCTGATCGTGGAACTGGCCAAGCGCCACTACGAGCAGGATGACTACTCGGTGCTGCCACGCTCGATCGCCACCAAGGCCGCGTTCGAGAACGCGATGGCGCTCGACGTCTCCATGGGCGGCTCGACCAACACCGTGCTGCACTTGCTGGCCGCCGCGCACGAGGCGGAAGTGGAATTTACGATGGCCGACATCGACCGCATCTCGCGCAAGGTGCCGTGCCTGTGCAAGGTCGCGCCGATGACGGACAAATACCATATCGAAGACGTGCACCGCGCGGGCGGCATCGTGGGCATCCTGGGCGAACTGGCGCGCGCCGGCCTGCTCAACACGACTCTGCCGACCATCCATGCGCCGACCCTGGCCGACGCCATCGCGCAAAACGACATCAAGTGCACGGACGATCCGGCCGTGCATGAACTGTTCCGCGCCGCGCCGGGCGGCGTGCCGACGCAGACGGCGTTTTCGCAGTCGGAGCGTTTTGCCGCCGTCGACACGGACCGCAGCACGGGCTGCATCCGCGACAAGGCCCACGCGTATTCGCAGGATGGCGGCCTGGCCGTCTTGTACGGCAACCTGGCTGAAAAGGGCTGCATCGTCAAGACGGCAGGCGTCGATGAAAGCATCTTGAAATTCTCGGGCAAGGCGCGCGTGTTCGAAAGCCAGGATGCGGCCGTCGCTGCCATCCTGGAAGACACCGTGCATGAAGGCGACGTCGTCATCATCCGCTACGAAGGCCCGAAAGGCGGCCCCGGCATGCAGGAAATGCTGTACCCGACCTCGTACATCAAGTCGAAGGGCCTGGGCAAGGCATGCGCGCTGTTCACGGACGGGCGCTTTTCGGGCGGTTCCTCGGGCCTGGTGATCGGCCATGCCTCGCCGGAAGCGGCCGAAGGCGGCGCCATCGGCCTGGTGGAAGAGGGCGACTTCATCGACATCGACATCCCCGAGCGCACCATCAATCTGCGCGTGACGGATGCCGAACTGGCCGCGCGCCGCGCCGCCATGGAAGCGAAGGGCGACGCGGCCTGGCTGCCCGTCAACCGCGAGCGCTACGTGTCGCAGGCGCTGCAGGCGTATGCGGCGCTGACGACGTCGGCCGACCGTGGCGCCGTGCGCGATCTGTCGCAGCTGAAGAAGCGCTGATCTGTTGCGCAGGTAAGACAGCCGGCCCCGTTTGGCTATGCGGGGCCGCTTGTCGTTACATCGCCTTACAAACAACATGGTCATGGACGCGCAGATGGGGCAGAATATGAATGCCTAATCGCTACTACACTGCGTTACTACATTGAAACGCTTGATCTGGGCTCGTAGTGCATCTGCGGAAACACAGTAAAATGCCGCAGGAAGTAACTTTGGAGAAAAGACAATGAAACGTTTTATGTTGGTGAGTGTATTGACCGTATCGGCTCTGGCATCGCAAGCAGCGTTGGCCAATCCGGACCTGGCGAAAGCAAAAAACTGCATGGCTTGCCACGCAGTGAGCACGAAACTGGTGGGCCCTGCGTTCAAGGACGTGGCTGCCAAGTACGCTGGCCAGAAAGACGCTGAAAACAAGCTCGTGGCGAAAGTCATGAAGGGCGGCTCCGGCACTTGGGGCGCGATCCCGATGCCAGCGAACCCGCAAGTGAGCGATGCTGAAGCCCACACCTTGGTCAAATGGGTACTGGCACAGAAATAATCTGTGCCGCAGTACCAGCAATTAGCGCGCCGGCAATCCCGGCGCGTTTTTTTTGCCCGCCGCCTTTTGCAGAGTGCCCATGCCTTCCAATGTCGCCCGCACCGCCTCGTCGAGCGGCGTATGCGGCTCCCGGCCCAGCACGGCCAGCAGCCGCGCATTCTCCATGGACAAGGGCGTTTGCCACAGATAGCGCATCTCGCGCATTTCGTGCAAGGTCGCCACGAACGGCGACGCCAGCGCCACCAGCCACCACGGAAAACGCCGGATGGCGGGCGCAGTGCCCGTCGCCTGCTCCACCACGCGGGCGATCGCCCCCGTCATTTGCTGGCCGTCGTGGTCCCAGTGGCCGGCCATGTGAAAGCGGGAGAACGGGGGCAAGGTGGCGCGCATGGCCAACAATTGCAGCATCGTGCGCGCCACGTCGGGCAGGTAGGACCACTGGTGGCCCACGCCGGGCGCGCCCGGATACAGCACGCTGCGCACCCTCTGGCCCGGTTTCACGAGTCCCTGCGAAAACCAGTTATTGCCGGCGCGGGGGCCGAAGAAGTCGCCCGCGCGCACGATGATGACCCTGGCGCCCTGCGTGCTGGCCCGCTCCAGCCGTGCTTCCAGTTCCACGCGGATGGCGCCCTTGCGCGTCTGCGGACGTTGCGGCGCGTCTTCCGCCAGCACGGGGAAGGCGTCGGGGCCGAAGTTGTACACGGTGCCCGGCAGCACGATGGTGGCATTTTCGGCAATCGCCGCTGAAATCGTGTTGTCGAGCATGGGCAGCACCAGCTGGCCCCAGTTGTGGTAACCGGGCGGGTTGACGGCGTGCACGATGACGGCGCAGCCTTTGGCGGCCGCCAGCACGTCCGCGGGCGACAGCGCATCGCCGCGCAGCCATTCAATGCCGTCGCCGCGTGGCGATGGCGTCGCTCCCCGCGTCAAGGCGCGCACCTGCCACCCCGCCGCCAATAGCTGACGCACCATCTCGCCGCCGATGCCGCCCGTGGCGCCCAGTACCAATGCTGTTTTGTCCATTCTGACCTCCGTGTGGTTGATGAGGCCAGTATCTGCCGCGCAGGGCTAATTGGGAATTGACGAGCATCGACCACAGGCTATACATTTATGTATGACTACCTCGATTGCCTGGGAATACTACCGTTCGCTGCTGGCCGTGCTCAAGCATGGTTCCCTGTCTGGCGCCGCACGGGCGCTGGCCATCACGCAACCGACCGTCGGCCGGCATATCGCCGCGCTCGAACAGGCGCTGGGCACGACCCTGTTCACGCGTTCCCAGCTGGGCTTGCTACCCACGGAAGTGGCGCTGGCGCTGCGGCCCCATGCGGAAACCATGGAGCATACTGCCGCCCTGATGGAGCGCGCCGCCAGCAGCCAGGGGCAGGACGTGGCCGGTGTCGTGCGCATCGCGGCCAGCGAAGTGGTGGGCGTGGAAGTGCTGCCGCCCATCCTGGCCAGCTTGCGCGCGCGCCATCCGGACCTCGTCATCGAATTGGTATTGAGCAACAAGGTGCAGGATTTGCTGCGCCGCGAGGCGGACATCGCCGTGCGCATGCTGCGGCCCCGCCAGGAGCAACTGGTGGCGCGCAAGGTGGGCGATATCGAACTGGGCCTGCATGCGCACGTGGACTACCTGGCGCGGCACGGCACGCCGCTGGCACTGGCCGATCTGGCGCGCCATGCCGTCATCGGCTACGACGAGGCGAGCCCCTTCGTGCGCAACGCGGGTGTAGCCTTCCAGGGATTTACGCGGGAAAATTTTGCCTGGCGCAGCGACAGCGACCTGGCACAACTGGCCCTGATACGGGCAGGCGCCGGCATCGGCGTGTGCCAGGCGGGGCTGGCGGCGCGCGATCCGGCTTTGCGGCGCGTGTTGCCGCAAGCGTTTTCGCTACCGATGGAAACCTGGGTCACGATGCATGAAGACTTGCGCGGCAGCCTGCGCTGCCGCGCCACCTTCGACGCGCTGGCCGAAGGCTTGCAGGCTTACGTGGCGACGCAGCCGCTTACTTGACCACTTCCATTTTTGTCTTCTTGCCATCACGATACGTGAACAAGGTCAGCGCCCCATCCTTGATGTCGCCGTTGGCATCGAACGAGATCGGACCCGTCACGCCTTGGTACTGCACCTTGGCCAGGAATGGCAGGTAGACGGAAGGTTTCGACGATTTGGCGTCGGCCATGGCGGTGGCCATGGTCATCACGGCATCGTAGACGTACGGCGCATACAGCTGTACTTCCATATTGTATTTCTGCTTGTAGCGGGCGCGGAAATCGTCCATGCCTTTTTGCTGCGCGCCCGTCACGCCGCCCGCTTCCGCGCAGGTAACCATGTCTTCGCCCACGGCGTCGCCCGCCAGCTTGCCCAGTGGTTCCGTGCACAGGCCGTCGCCACCCATGAACTTGGCCTTGATGCCCAGCGCCTTCATCTGGCGCAGCATGGGGCCGCCCACGGAATCCATGCCGCCAAAGAAGATCAGGTCGGGATTTTTCGACTTGATGCTGGTCAGGATGGCATTGAAGTCCGTCGCGTTGGCATTCGTAAATTCCTTGCCGACGATTTGCACGCCTGGTGCCGCCTTCTTGGCGCCCTTGACGAACTGTTCCGCCACGCCCTGGCCGTAGGCCGTGCGGTCATCGATGACGGCGATTTTCTTCGCTTGCAGCTTGCCCACGGCATATGCGCCCAAAGTTCCCCCCAGCTTGTTGTCATTGGCGACGACGCGGAAGGCCGTGTTGAATTTCTGCTGGGTGTACGTCGGGTTGGTGGCGGCCGGTGAAATCTGCGGAATGCCGGCATTGAAGTAAATGCGCGAGGCGGGAATCGTCGTGCCCGAGTTCAGGTGGCCGACGACGCCGTTGACCTTGGCGTCGACCAGCTTTTGCGCCACGGCCGTGCCCTGCTTGGGATCGGCTGCGTCATCTTCGGGGACCAGCACGAATTTGACGGCTTTGCCATCGATCTTGAAGCCTTTGGCGTTCAAATCCTCGATGGCCATCTTGGCCGCGTTCTCGTTATCCTTGCCCAAGTGGGAGCTGGCGCCAGAGACCGGGGCGACGTGGCCTATCTTGATGATTTCCTGTGCGCCCGCATGGCCGGCAAAAGCGAGGGCGAGGGCGAGAGGAAGGACTTTGGTCTTGAGCAGCATAAACATTCTCCAATGGATAAAGATACGGCGGCGTCTCGTGAAAACCGCTTCGACAGGCGGTACGTGTGAAGAAAGGTACAACAAAAAACAGGCGGCGCAAAGCCGCATTTCGGGCTTTTTACATTTTGTCGCAACAATCACCAAAGTGAGGCGCGATGCACCGATTTCGCAGGCGCGAGCGCACCAAAGAATGGCGTTGGAGGGAAGAATAGGGTAGGTCGGGTAGGTCGGGTTAGCGCAAAGCGCGTAACCCGACATTGCGCAGCATGCTCAGGCTTGCGCAGGTGGGTGCAAATGTCCCAGTTCATGACTGACCGCATGCGCCACGATCTGCTCCAGCGACTGCTGCAAGTCTTCGCGCAAGGCGCCGCGCATGCCGATCAGGGCGTTTTGCAGGGCCGTCTGCAGGACATGGGCGATGCGCTCTTCCAGCAGATGGTCGATCTTGCCCTGCACCTGGTGCAGGATGCGCTGCGTCAGCCGCTGTTCGATGGCGTCCCAGTCGGGCTGCGCCACCGTTGGCGGCAATGCCGGCGCTTCCTCGACGGCAGGCGGAGCCGCAACTGGCGCGACGACCTCCGCCACTTCCGGCCCCAGCAGCACCTCCGTCAGCAGGGGGATGCCCTGGTCGAATGGCTGCTGGCTCATTGTTTGTCCACTGAGTTGCCTGCCACGAAGTGGGTCGGCTGCACGTTCTGCTGGCGGTAGTGCAGGAAGCGCTGGCGGCCCGCCTGCGCATCTTGCTCATCCATGGAAACGATCTCGAAGACGCGCTGGAACTGCGCGTAATTGGCGGGCGGCAGCTGCGACAGGTTGACGAGGATGTCGTGGTGCGGCAGCTCGGCCGCTTCGTCATCGGTCAGGATGATCGGCGTTTGCGCCGCCAGCGGATCGCCGGCCAGCACGTGCGGCAGGAAATCCGTGGCGGAAATGGTCCACATGGCGCTGTTCAAGGCGTCGAGCTGGGCGCTGTCGGCCACCAGCACGACGACCTTGTTGCCGGCCATATAGGCCTTGCGCGCCAGACGGCAGGCATACGCCAGCTTGTCCGGCACGTTGCTGTGAAAATCGACACGGCTCATGGCGATCAAGCGGCCATGCCGCTATGGCGCAGCAGGGCATCGATGCTCGGCTCGCGGCCGCGGAAGGCGGTAAACGATTCCAGCGCGGGGCGCGATCCGCCGACGGACAGGATTTCCTGTAAATAACGCTTGCCTGCCGCCGTGGTGGCGTCCGGTCCCAGCGCCTTGGCTTCTTCAAACGCCGCATACGCATCGGCGGACAGTACCTCGGCCCACTTGTAGCTGTAGTAGCCGGCCGCGTAGCCGCCGGAAAAGATATGCCCAAAGGCATTCTGGAAGCGGTTGAACGGGGGCGGGATGAGCAGCGAAAACTTGGCGCGCACGCCGTCGATCAGTTGCTGCACGCTCTGGCCCGTGCTGGCATCGTAGTCATAGTGCAGATGCATGTCGAGCAGGGAGAACTCCACCTGGCGCAGGGTTTGCAAGCCGGACTGGAAATTCTTGGCCGCCAGCATCTTGTCGTACAGCGCGCGCGGCAGCGGCTCGCCCGTGACGGCATGCGCCGTCATGTGTTCGAGCACTTCCCATTCCCAGCAGAAGTTTTCCATGAATTGCGATGGCAGTTCCACGGCATCCCATTCGACGCCGGCGATGCCCGACACGCCCAGTTCGTCGACGACGGTGAGCATATGGTGCAGGCCGTGGCCGAATTCGTGGAACAGGGTGATCACCTCATCGTGCGTGAACAGGGCAGGCTGAGCCTTGCCGTCGATCACGGCCGGTTCCGTGAAATTGCATGTCAGGTAGGCGATCGGCGTTTGCACGTGTTGTGCGTCGGCGCGGCGGCCGCGCGCGTCGTCCATCCAGGCGCCGCCGCTTTTGCCGGCGCGCGCATACAGATCCAGGTAGAACTGGCCGACCAGCTTGCCGTCGCGCTCGATGCGGTAGAAACGCACATCCTTGTGCCAGACGGGCGCCGTATCGGGCTTGATGTCGACCGCAAACAGGTTCTGGATCTGGCGGAACAGGCCGTCGATCACCTTGTGTTCAGGGAAGTACTGTTTGACTTCCTGGGCCGAGAACGCGTAGCGGCGTTCCTGCAGCTTTTCGGAAGCGTAAGACACGTCCCACGCCTGCAGCTCGGCGATGCCCAGTTCTTCGCGGGCGAATTGTTTCAGTTCGGCCAGATCCTTCTCGGCGAACGGACGCGCGCGCTTGGCCAGGTCTTCCAGGAACGCGATGACTTGCGCGGGCGAGGTGGCCATCTTGGGGACGAGCGACACTTCGGCGAAATTGGCGTAGCCCAGCAGTTGTGCCTCTTCGTTGCGCAGCCGCAACAAGGTGACGATGTTTTGCGTGTTGTCCCAGTCCTCTTTCTTGCTGAAGACGTCGCCCTGGTCCGACGCCTTGGTGGCGTTGGCGCGGTAGATGGTCTCGCGCAGCGCGCGATTGTCGGCAAATTGCAGGATCGGGTAGTACGACGGGAAGTGCAGCGAGAATTCATAGCCCTGCTTGCCCGCCTTTTCGGCGGCGGCGCGCGCGGCGGCCTTCACGTCGTCGGGCAGGCCGGCCAGGTCAAGCTCGTTTTCGACCAGCAACTTGTAGTCATTGGTGGCGTCGAGCACGTTTTCGGAAAAACGCGTCGAGACGGCCGCATGTTCTTCCTGGATGGCGCCAAAGCGTTCTTTCTTGTCTTCTGGCAACTCGGCGCCACCGAGGCGGAAGTCGCGCACGGCATTGTCGACGATGCGGCGGCGCGCCGGCGACAGGCTGGCGAAATCGGCGCGCGCCTGCAGCTGCTTGTATTTGCCAAACAGAATTTCGTTCTGGCCCAGCTCGGTCCAGAATTCCGTCACCTTGGGCAGGTTGGCATTGTAGGCGGCGCGCAGTTCAGGCGTATCGACCACGCTATTCAAGTGGTTGACGATGCTCCAGGCGCGGCCCAGGGTTTCGGCGATCTGGTCCTGGGGCGCGACGAAGTTTTCCCAGCTCACTTCTTCCATGGGCGCTTCCAGCTGCGCCACCGTGGCGCGCGCCTGTTCCAAGAGGGTATCGATGGCGGGCGTGACATGCTCGTGCGTGATCGCGTCGAAGCGTGGCAGGCCGGAAAAATCAAGCAGGGGGTTGGTATTCATCGTCGGTTCCATCCATATATAAAAGGGCGGCCATGCCGCCCCGGTGATTCTTAAATGCGCTCGGCGGCCTCTACCGTGTTCATGAGAAGCATCGTGATCGTCATCGGACCCACGCCACCCGGTACGGGGGTGATGTGGGAGGCGACTTCTTTCACGCCGGCAAAATCCACGTCGCCGCACAGCTTGCCTTCATCGTCGCGGTTCATGCCCACGTCGATGACGATGGCACCTGGCTTGACCATGTCGGCCGTCAGGGTGTTGCGGCGGCCGACGGCGGCCACGACCACGTCCGCCTGGCGCGTGTACAGGCCCAGGTCCGGGGTCGCACTATGGCAGATGGTGACGGTTGCGTTCGCTTGCAAGAGCAGCAGGGCCATCGGCTTGCCGACGGTGTTGCTGCGGCCGATGACGACGGCGTGCTTGCCGCGCAAGTCCACGCCCGTGCTTTCGATCAGTTTCATGCAGCCGTATGGCGTGCACGGGCGGAAGCCGGGCAAGCCCGTCATCAGTTCGCCTGCGCTCAGGACGGAATAGCCGTCCACGTCTTTCGTCGTGGCGATCGCTTCGATGACCTTGTGCGGGTTGATGTGCTTGGGCAAGGGCATTTGCACGAGAATGCCATGGATGGCCGGATCGGTGTTCAGGCTGGCGATGCGTGCCAGCAAGTCCGCTTCGGACAGGTCCGCTTCATATTTTTCCAGCACCGAGTGGAAACCCACGTCGCCGCACGCCTTGACCTTGTTGCGGACGTACACCTGGCTGGCCGGGTCTTCGCCGACGAGGATCACGGCCAGGCCGGGCTGGATGCCCTTGGCCGTGAGGGCGGCGGCGCGCGTGGCGATCTCGCTGCGCAGTTTTTGGGAGAGGGCGATTCCGTCGATCAGTTGTGCTGGCATGGTAGGAGGCTGTGTGGGAGGGAAAAGACAGATTATAAAGCCGGCCGGTGCAAAGGGGCGGTTTTGGCTATGCAAAGGCGTGACAACAGCGGGCCAGAGACGCGGGCCTGAGAAAATGCCGATGGCGGCGTTGCAGCTCCTTGCCGTACTGGCGTACTGTCTGCGTCGCTGCGCCTTGCCCTCGACATTTTTCAGGCCCGCTTGGCCCGGTATGCCTGTGCGGGCGACCGGGGTGTACATTCGTTTTTGGCACTTTGATCACGCTAATTTCCGGGCAGAATTTGCGGCAGTGCAGCATAAATTTCATAGGGTGATTTCACAATACGAAATGCTATATCGTAATTTGAAAAATAGTAAATACGCTGTTAGAATCCCCACACTAAACCGACTTAATAGTAAATAATCAGCGAAATACCGTCCGACAGCGATCCGGAAAATCGGGGTGGGGCGTTCACAAAGGAGACTCAACAGATGTCAGCTCAACTGAACCAGGTAACGACACAGATCGGCACCGACCCGGATATGCAGGAAACCAAGGAGTGGCTGGACGCGCTCGAAGCCGTTCTGGAAAATGAAGGTCCGGAACGCGCGCATTACCTGATGGAGCGCATGGTTGACCTGGCTCGCCGCCGCGGCGCCCAGATCCCGTTCTCCAGCACCACCGCCTACGTCAACACCATCCCCACCAAACAAGAAGCACACTGTCCCGGCAACCTCGAATACGAAGAGCGCCTGCGCTCGTGGATGCGCTGGAACGCCATGGCCATGGTCGTCAAGGCCAACCGCGCTGACGGCGACCTGGGCGGCCACTTGTCCTCGTTCGCTTCGCTGGCGAACATGCTGGGCATCGGTTTCAACCATTTCTGGCACGCGCCTACGGCCGACCACGGCGGCGACCTGCTGTACATCCAGGGCCACTCGTCGCCTGGCGTCTACGCGCGCGCCTTCCTCGAAGGCCGCTTGACGGAAGAGCAAATGCTGAACTTCCGCAAGGAAGTCGACGGCAAGGGCCTGTCCTCGTACCCGCATCCTAAATTGATGCCTGACTTCTGGCAGTTCCCGACCGTGTCGATGGGCCTGGGCCCGCACATGGCGATCTACCAGGCGCGCTTCCTGAAATACCTGCACGCACGCGGCATCGCGAAAACCGACAACCGCAAGATCTGGGCCTTCTGTGGCGACGGCGAGATGGACGAGCCGGAATCGCTGGGCGCGATCGGCCTGGCCGCACGCGACATGCTCGACAACCTGGTTATCGTGGTCAACTGCAACCTGCAGCGCCTGGACGGCCCGGTGCGCGGCAACACCAAGATCATCCAGGAACTGGAAGGCGAATTCCGTGGCGCCGGCTGGAACGTCGTCAAGGTCATCTGGGGCCCGGGCTGGGACGCCCTGCTGGCACAAGATAAAGAAGGCATCCTGCAGCGTGTGATGATGGAAACCGTCGACGGCGAGTACCAGAACTACAAGGCCAAAGACGGCGCCTACGTGCGCAAGCACTTCTTCGGCAAGCATCCAAAGCTGCTGGAAATGGTTGCCAACATGACGGATGACGACATCTGGCGCCTGACCCGTGGCGGCCACGATCCGCACAAGATCTACGCGGCATTCAAGATCGCCCAGGAACACAAGGGCCAGCCGACCGTCCTGCTGGTGAAAACCATCAAGGGCTACGGCATGGGCAAGTCCGGCGAAGCGCGCAACACGGCGCACCAGACGAAAAAACTGGACGACGAAGCCATCCGCGAAATGCGCGACCGCTTCTCGCTGCCTATCCCTGACGACAAGCTGGCCGACATCCCGTTCTTCAAGCCAGCCGACGACGCGCCGGAAATGGTCTACCTGCACGAGCGCCGCAAGGCCCTCGGTGGCTACCTGCCGCAGCGCCGCCAGAAGTCGGAAGAAACCCTGCCGGTGCCTGGCCTGGACGCGTTCAAGAACGTGCTGGAAGCGACGCCTGAAGGCCGTGAAATCTCGACCACGCAAGCGTTTGTGCGCGTCATTTCGACCCTGCTGAAAGACCCGAACCTGGGCCAGCGCGTCGTGCCTATCCTGGTCGATGAATCGCGTACCTTCGGCATGGAAGGCCTGTTCCGCCAGATCGGCATCTATAACCCGAAAGGCCAGTTGTACGAGCCGGTCGACAAAGACCAGGTCATGTACTACCGCGAAGACAAGGCTGGCCAGATCCTGCAAGAGGGCATCAACGAAGCGGGCGGCATGAGCTCGTGGATCGCCGCGGCGACGTCGTACTCGACCAACGACCGCATCATGATCCCGTTCTACACCTTCTACTCGATGTTCGGCTTCCAGCGCATCGGCGACCAGGTATGGGCTTCGGCCGACATGCGCGCCCGTGGCTTCCTGATGGGCGGCACGGCTGGCCGTACGACGCTGAACGGCGAAGGCTTGCAGCACGAAGATGGCCACAGCCATATCTTCGCCGCGACCATCCCGACCTGCATGCCGTACGATCCGACCTTCAGCCATGAAGTCGCCGTCATCATCCAGGACGGCCTGCGCCGCATGATCGCCAACCAGGAAGATGTGTTCTACTACATCACGATCATGAACGAGAACTACGCCCAGCCAGGCATCAAGCCAGGCCAGGAAGAAGGTATCCTGAAAGGCATGTACAAGCTGCAGGAAGGTCCGGCGGACGCCAAGCTGCGCGTACAGCTGATCGGTTGCGGCACCATCCTGCGCGAATCGATCTTCGCCGCCGAATTGCTTGCCAACGACTGGGGCGTGGCTGCGGACGTGTGGTCGGCGCCGTCGCTGACCCTGGTGGCCCGCGATGGCCAGGATGCGGAACGCTGGAACATGGTCAACCCGTCGAAAGAGCAGCGCGTGCCTTACGTGACGTCGCTGATGCAGGACACGGATGGCCCGATCGTCGCCACGACCGACTACATGCGCGCGTTTGCAGAACAGATCCGCGCCTTCATGCCGAAGGGCCGCACTTATAAAGTGCTCGGTACCGATGGCTTTGGCCGCTCGGACAGCCGCGCCAAGCTGCGCGAGTTCTTCGAAGTGAACCGTTATTATGTCACCGTGGCCGCGCTCAAATCGCTGGCTGACGAAGGCAAGATCGACGTGTCGGTGGTGGAGCAGGCGATTGCCAAGTACGGCATCGACGCGAACAAACCGAATCCGGTGACCCAGTAATCGTTGTGCGGACCCGATGATGCCAGGGCGGTGCGAAAGCGCCGCCCTGGCGTGTGTGCGGGTCCATCTGACAAATAAAATAACGGAGCAAGCTATGAGCATTGTGGAAGTCAAAGTCCCGGATATCGGCGATTTCAAGGAAGTCGAGATCATTGAACTGATGGTCAAGCCAGGCGATACGGTCAAGGTCGACCAGTCCCTGATCACGGTCGAATCGGACAAGGCCAGCATGGAAATTCCATCGAGCCACGCCGGTGTCGTCAAGGAATTGAAAGTCAACGTGGGCGACAAGATCGCCGAAGGTTCGCTGGTCCTGCTGCTGGAAGTGGCGGACGACGCCTCGGCGCCTGCGCCGGCCGCTGCCGCCCCGGCCGCAGCACCTGCCGCTGAAGCCGCTCCCGCCGCCGCTGCGCCAGCACCTGCCGCCCCAGCCGGCGCGCCAGCCCTGGTCGAAGTGACCGTGCCCGATATCGGCGACTTCAAGGAAGTCGAAGTCATCGAACTGATGGTCAAGGTCGGCGACGCGATCAAGGTCGACCAGTCGCTGCTGACGGTCGAATCGGACAAGGCCAGCATGGAAATCCCATCGAGCCATGCCGGTATCGTCAAGGAATTGAAAGTCAAGGTCGGCGACAAGGTTGCCAAGGGCAGCCTGGTGCTGGTCGTGGAAACGACCGGTGGCGCTGCTCCTGCCGCACCTGCCGCTGCTGCACCTGCACCCGCTGCGCAAGCTGCCGCCGCGCCAGCCGCCGCCGTCGCTTCGGCGCCGGTCGCTGCACCAGCTCCTGCCGCCGCTCCTGCAGCGAACGGCAAGCTGGCGCACGCGTCGCCATCGATCCGCAAGTTCGCGCGCGAACTGGGCGTGGACCTGACCCGCGTGGGCGGTTCCGGTCCGAAGGGCCGCATCACCCAGGAAGACGTGCAGAACTTCGTCAAGGGCGTGATGTCGGGCGCCGTCGCCGCGCCGAATGCGCCGGTCGCCGCCAAAGGCGGTTCGGGCGTGGGCCTGGATCTGCTGCCATGGCCGTCGCTGGACTTCAGCAAGTTCGGCACGACCGAATTGCTGCCGCTGTCGCGCATCAAGAAAATCTCGGGCCCGAATTTGCACCGCAACTGGGTCATGATCCCGCACGTCACGCAGTTCGACGAAGCGGACGTGACGGACCTGGAAGCGTTCCGCGTTGACACCAACGCGGCCAATGCGAAGAACAAGGATGCGGCCAAGCTGACCATGCTCGCTTTCGTCATCAAGGCCTCGGTTGCCGCGCTGAAGAAATTCCCCGCGTTTAACGCTTCCCTGGATGCCAAGGGCGAGAACCTGATCCTCAAGCAGTACTACAACATCGGCTTCGCGGCCGACACGCCGAACGGCCTGGTGGTCCCCGTGATCAAGGGCGCGGACCAGAAGTCGGTCTCGCAGATCGCCCGCGAAATGACGGAACTGTCGCTGCAGGCGCGCGAAGGCAAGCTGAAACCGGCCGACATGCAGGGTGCCAGCTTCACGATCTCGTCCCTGGGCGGGATCGGCGGCACGCACTTCACGCCTATCGTCAATGCACCGGAAGTCGCGATCCTGGGTCTGTCGAAAGCCTCGATCAAGCCGGTATGGGATGGCAAGGCCTTCCAGCCGCGTTTGATGATGGGCACTTCGCTGTCCTACGACCACCGCGTGGTCGATGGCGCGATGGGCGCGCGATTCTCCGTGTACCTCGGCGAAGTGTTGGCCGACATGCGCAAAATTCTGCTGTAAGGAGCGATTGATGAGCACAGTAGAGGTAAAAGTACCGAATATCGGCGACTTCAAGGAAGTCGAAGTCATCGAGCTGATGGTCAAGGTCGGCGACACCATCAAGGTGGACCAGTCCCTGGTCACGGTGGAATCGGACAAGGCCAGCATGGAGATCCCATCGACCCACGCCGGCGTCGTCAAGGAAGTCAAGGTCAAGGTCGGCGACAAGATCGCCGAAGGCAGCGCGCTGCTGGTGGTGGAAGCGTCGGAAGGCGTTGCCGCTCCCGCAGCCGCACTGGCGGCCGCTCCTGCGCCTGCAGCGGCTCCGGCTCCTGCAGCGGCGGCACCAGCTGCAGCCGTTGCCGCCATCCCGGCCGGCAATTACAGCGGCCAGGTCGACATCGACGTCGACATGATGGTGCTGGGCGGCGGTCCTGGCGGCTATTCGGCGGCGTTCCGCGCGGCCGACCTGGGCATGTCGACGGTCATCGTCGAGCGCTACGCGACCCTGGGCGGCGTGTGCCTGAACGTGGGCTGCATCCCGTCGAAGGCGCTGTTGCACGTCGCCTCCGTCATCGATGAAACGGCGCACATGTCCAACACGGGCGTGACGTTTGCCAAGCCGACCATCGACATCGACCAGGTACGCAAGTACAAGGAAGGCGTGATCTCGAACATGACGGGCGGTCTGGCCGGCATGGCCAAGGCGCGCAAGACGCAAGTGGTGACGGGCGTGGGCCAGTTCCTGTCCGCGAACCACATCGAAGTGACGGCAGGCGACGGCTCCAAAAAAGTCGTGCAGTTCAAGCAAGCCATCATCGCCGCCGGTTCCTCCGTGGTAAAACTGCCCTTCGTGCCGGAAGACCCGCGCATCGTCGACTCGACAGGCGCGCTGGAATTGCGCCAGATCCCGAAACGCATGCTGGTCATCGGCGGCGGCATCATCGGCCTGGAAATGGCGACCGTCTATTCCACATTCGGCGCGCGCATCGACGTGGTCGAAATGATGGATGGCCTGATGCAGGGCGCGGACCGTGACGCCGTCAAGGTGTGGCAGAAGTTCAACGAGAAGCGCTTCGACAACATCATGACCAAGACCAAGACGGTGGCCGTCGAGGCACTGCCGGAAGGCATCAAGGTCACGTTCGAAGCAGCCGAAGCGGGTGCTACCGCGCCGGCGCCACAGATCTATGACCTGGTATTGGTGGCCGTGGGCCGCAGCCCGAACGGCAAGAAGCTGGCCGCCGACAAAGCCGGCGTGCAAGTGACGGACCGCGGTTTCATCAACGTCGACAGCCAGATGCGCACCAACGTGCCGAACATCTTCGCCATCGGCGACCTGGTGGGCCAGCCGATGCTGGCGCACAAGGCTGTGCACGAAGCTCACGTGGCAGCGGAGGCCGCCTCTGGCCAGAAGTCGCACTTCGACGTCAAGGTGATTCCATCGGTCGCCTACACGGATCCGGAAGTGGCATGGGCCGGCATCACGGAAGACGAAGCGAAAGCCAAGGGCATCAAGGTCGAGAAGGGCCACTTCCCATGGGCAGCTTCGGGCCGCGCCGTGGCCAACGGCCGCGCCGAAGGCTTCACCAAGCTGCTGTTCGACGCTGAAACGCACCGCATCATCGGCGGCACCATCGTCGGCACGCATGCGGGCGACATGATTGGCGAGATCGCGCTGGCCATCGAAATGGGCTGCGACGGCACCGACATCGGCAAGACCATCCATCCGCACCCGACCCTGGGCGAATCGATCGGTATGGCCGCTGAAGTGTACGAAGGCGTGTGCACGGACTTGCCGCCACCGCGCAAGCGCTGATGTTGTAGCGCTGTGTCGTAACACTAAAAACCCCGCAAGCGATTGCGGGGTTTTTTATTATCCGGCCATCGTCGGCACGCACGCGGGCGACAGGGGAGCGATGACGCGGCGAGATCGCGCTGGCCATCGAAATGGGCTGCGACGGCACCGACATCGGCACGAGCATCCACCCGCATCCAACCCTGGGCGAGCCGATCGGCAGGTTGGCAAAAGCGCGCCGAAGCAGGCGTGTGCACGGACTTGCCGCCACCGCGCAAGCGCTGATAAAGCGTTAACTTTCAGTACAAAAAAACCGGGACATGTTCCCGGTTTTTTTATTTCCCTTGATCTGCATCATAGTAAAACGTGGTGTAGCGGGGCCTTGTGAAAATTGGTGAGTATTGCCGTGTGGAAAAAGTGGCAGAATGGGGGTCTGTCACCATGTTTTTCTTTTGCTTCGACGGAAACGCGTGATTTTGCCAGGAATGTTGCCAGCGTGGGATACGGTCAAGTTCCGCTGTACTGAGAGAGCTTTGCAACGATGAAAAAATTTACCGCCCTTCATATTGCCGACGTCCGTTTGCGCCGGGCTGACGAACAAGAGCAAGCCGTGATGCTGCATGCCTTGTACCAGGATGTGGCCGCTATCCTGGCGGCGGGCAAGCGGATCGATGCGATTTTCTTCACGGGCCAGCTGGTGGCGCCCGACGCCTGTGCCGGCACGACACCCGTGTATGTCTACGAATACTTCCTGCGCCCCTTGCTGCAGGCGGCCAGCTTGCCTGGCGCGCGTTTCTACCTGGTGCCGGGCAGCCGCGCGCAGGGTGTCGCCGCTGCGGCGCTGGGCAATGCCGGTTTCAGCTTTTTCTCCGCCGATGAGCACGCCAGTGCCGAGCAGCGCGCACACTACAAGAATATCCACGCCGTGTTCCATGGCCATCAGCATACGGGCGATGCCAGTTCGCTCATGAAGTCGCTGGGCATCTTGTTCAAGAGCAATCCTGGCAGCCTGTACGATACCAGTGGCCAGATGGCGGCGTTTGCCGTGCTCGAGTTCGGCACGGGCGAGGCAGCGGCCGATGGCGGCGCGCCGGGCACGCGGTGGACGGTGTCCCTGCGCGAGTTCGATGACGTGAGCAAGAACTTCGCGCTGTCGGTGCTCTACACGCCGAATGGCCAGGAAACGGGGCAGGTGGATGCCGAGTATGTGTTTGCCACCTTGCTGCCGCAGCTGGCAGGCGAACGCGATTATCTCGATGGCTTGCTGGGCAAGGCGGGCGCGCAGCGGCGCGTGGACGCCGGCGCGGCTGCCGATGCGCGTGAATTCCTGATCGAGCTGGCGTTCGTGATGTTCGAAGCCAAGAGCGTCTTCCTCAGCGAGGCGGAACTGCACCGCTTTGCCAGCGACTATTGCGGCGTGAAGGGCTGGAGCATGGCGGCCGGGGATTGGCTGGCGCCGCTGTATGCGCATGGCTTGCTGCTGCGGGAAGATGGCCAGGTGGCGTTTTCCTTCGATTACTTCCGCACGTATTTCCTGGCGCAGCGCTTTGAAACCTCGTTTGACCTGATGCGCTATGGCCCGGACCGCTACGATGAAAGCGAGTCTTCACTCACTGTCGATGGCGCGTCGGCGGCCCAGCCTTTCCTGCGCGTGTTGGGCTTGAACGATGAACACGCCGAAGCGGCGTTGCCGGCAGACTGCAGCCGCCCTGGCTGATTTCCTGGACCAGCCTTCCCGTGTCAGTCCGCCAGCGGCTGGCGCAGGGTGCCGCGCAGGAACAGGTCGAGACTGACGGCCACTTTGGCGCGTAATTGCGCCACGTCCGGTTGCGTCTGCGGAGGAAACAGCAGGCGCGACATCTGGTCGCCCAGCAGGCAATTGAGCAGGTGCAGCGACAGCATGGCCGGCGCCAGTTCCGCGCGGAACAGCGGCGCGATGTCGGGGCGGCTGAAAAACCTCGTCAGCATCTCGCGCGTCTGTCCCGGTCCCACTTTGTAAAACGTTTCCGCCAGTTCAGGATGCGTGGCCGCTTCGGCCACCACCATGCGATTGAGGTGGATGGCCGCCGGCATGGTGACCAGTTGCACGAACAGCAGGCCGAACTCGCCCAAGATGGTGGGCAGGGGGCGCATATCCGTTTCCAGCGCCGGCATGGTCGAGAAGTAGGCGGCGCGGCGCAATTCCACCACGGCATTGAACAAGCCCGACTTGCCGCCAAACTTCACATAAATCGTGCGCACGGCCACATGGGCTTCGCGGGCGATCATTTCCAGGCTCACCTTTCCATATCCTTTTTCCAGAAACAGGCAGCCGGCCGTGTGCAGGAGGTTGTCCATGCGCGCTTCCATGTCGGCCGCGCGCGGGCGGCCGGCTGGTTTGCCGCAGCAGGAAAGCTCCTGGGCGGCGTCGCCCGATTCTTTATCGGTAGGCAAGGTATCGCTGAGGCCGGGATCGGACATGGTCTGGGTCTCTTTATAAGTTGGAAGGTAAGTGATGGCTCACACTGTAGTGCAAATTAAAATGAAATGCAATCGTTTCATTTCTTGACTTTGGCTTTTCTTTGCCCAATAATGAACCTATATCATTTCATTTCCGGAGCGAGTATGTCCAACCAGCCAGGCCAAGCAGAGCACAAAGTGCTGAGCGCCGTCCCACCCGCGGCCCCGGCCGCCCCTTCCGCGCCCGCCGCCTCCGCCAGCTCCGCACCACCGAACAACCGCGTCAAAATCATCGCCGGCCTGATCGTCCTCGTGGCCCTGGGCGCCGGCGCGCGCATGTGGTACCGCAGCCACTATTTCGTGGAAACGGAAAACGCCTATGTTGCCGGCCACGTGCATCCCGTCTCGGCGCGCATTTCCGGCGTCGTCACCAAGGTCTTCATCGACGACAATCAAATGGTGAAAGAGGGCGACGTGATCGCTGAACTCGACCCGTTCGACCAGCGCGTGAAGACCGAGCAGATCGCCGCGCAGATCGCCAGCGCCGAGCAGCAAGTGCTGCAAGCGGACGCGCAGATCGCGCAAGTGCAGGCGCAAGCCAGTGGCGCCCAGGCGCAAGTGGCGCAAGCCGATGCGCAACTGCTGCGCGCAAAACAGGATGCGGACCGTTATGGCCAGCTGTACACGAGCCAGATGAAAGCCGTCTCGAAAGCGGAACTCGACGCGGCCAATGCGGCCCGCTCGAGCGCCGTGGCCGACCTGGCCGCCCGCCGCGACAGCGCGTCGGCCGCCAAGGCGCAGATCGGTGCGGCGCAAGCTGCGCGCGACGTGGCCAAGGCGCAAGTGGCCGTGCTGCGCGTGCAATTGAAGGACGCGGAGCAGCAGCTGCAATACAACCGCATCTTGGCCCCTGTCGCCGGCCGCATCGGCAAGCGCAACGTGGAAACGGGCATGCGCGTGCAGCCTGGCCAGCAATTGACGGCCATCGTGCAGGACAACGTCTGGGTCACCGCCAACTTCAAGGAAACGCAATTGGCCGACCTGCACCGCGGCCAGAGCGTGCACGTGACCATCGACGCCATGCCGGGCAAGAAACTGGTCGGTACCGTGGACAGCTTCGCGCCTGCCTCGGGCGCGCAATTCGCGCTGCTGCCAGCCGATAACGCCACCGGAAACTTCACCAAGATCGTCCAGCGCGTGCCGGTGAAAATCGTTTTCCAGCCGGAAGACATCAAGGCCATGAATGGCCGCCTGGTGCCGGGCATGTCGGTGATCGCCGAAGTGGAAGTCAATCAGCCTGAAACGCAGCCGGCCGCGCGCCACGCCGCCGCTCCAGCCGCCCAGTCCACCACCCATTAAGCTTCCATGAGCAGCCCCTCCACCACGCTGGCGAAGCCGCCAGCGTTTCCCGTGATCGACGAGAAAGTCTCCGGGCGCACCTGGCTGGCGGTCGCCGCCGGCATGCTGGGCGCCTTCATGGCGGTGCTCGACATCCAGATCACCAATTCCTCGCTCAAGGATATCCTTGGCTCGCTGTCGGCCACCCAGGAAGAGGGCTCGTGGATTTCCACGGCCTACCTGGTGGCCGAAATTATCGTCATTCCCCTCACCGCGCTGCTGGCGCGCGTGTTCGGTTTGCGTACCTACATGATCGGCACCACCGCTTTCTTCCTGCTGTTCTCCACCCTGTGCGGCACGGCGTGGAACCTGGAAAGCATGATCGTCTTCCGCATGCTGCAAGGGTTCACTGGCGGCGCCCTGATCCCGATGGCGTTCACGCTGGTGATGCTCAAGCTGCCGCCGTCGAAGCGCGCCGTCGGCATGGCGATTTTCGGCCTGACGGCCACCCTGGCGCCAGCCATGGGCCCGACCCTGGGCGGGTATCTGAGCGAGCTGTATGGCTGGCCTTCGATCTTCTACATCAACTGGGTGCCGGGCGTGCTGCTGATCGCCGGCATGATCTATGGCCTCGACAAGGAGCCGATGAAGCTCGAGATGTTCTGGAAGGCCGACTGGCTGGGCATCTTCTTCATGGCCCTGGGCCTCGGCTGCCTGACCATCTTCCTGGAAGAAGGCAACTCGAAGGACTGGTTCGACTCCGGTTTCATCATCGCCTTCGCCTCGATGGCCCTGGTGGGTATCCTGGGCTGGGTCGTCACCAGTGCCACGCGCGCCGAACCGTTCGTCAACCTGGCGCTGTATGGCCAGCGCAATTTTTTAGTGGCCACCGTGCTGTCGGCCGTGACGGGCATGGGCCTGTATGGCTCGGCCTTTTTGCTGCCGCTGTTCCTGGGCCAGATCGCGGGCTACTCGCCGATGCAGATCGGTGAAGTCATCATGTGGGTAGGCTTGCCGCAGCTGTTCATCATGCCGTTTGTCGCCAAGCTGTCGTCCGTGGTGGACAACCGCATCCTGTGCTCGTTCGGCCTCTTGCTGTTTGGCGGTTCGTGCATGATGAATGCCTACATGGACGCTTCCACCGGCTACGACCAGCTGCTGTGGTCGCAGGTGGTGCGCGCGCTGGGCCAGCCCTTCGTCATGCTGACCCTGTCGAACTTCGCCATGAAGGGCATCGCGCCGAAAGACATGCCGTCCGCTTCGAGCCTGTTCAACATGACGCGCAACCTGGGCGGCTCGATCGGCATCGCCCTGCTGGCCACGGCCCTGAGCACTCGCGAGCATTTTCATTCGCAGCGCCTGGGCGAAGCGATCAATGCGTATTCCAGCGCCACCCAGCTGCGCATCGACCAGTTGACGTCGTCGTTCATGGCCAAGGGCTATGACGCCGTCACGGCCGGCAACCAGGCCTTGCAGGCGATCGACGGCATCGTGCGCCGCGAAGCGTATGTGATGGCTTACAACGATGGCTTCTTCCTGATCGGCGCCATCCTGCTGGCCTGCATCGTGCCCCTGTGGCTGGCCGACAAACTCAAAGCTCCCGGTGGCGGTGGCGGCGGTCATTGACCGCGCACAGCCCGCACGTGCAGCACCTCAAGAACAAGAAGGTACACATCATGCAAACAGTATTGACGAAAATTGCGCTGGCCGCTTCCCTTGCCGTGGCGCTGTCCGCCTGCGGCACCGTGGGCCAGGATTTCACCGCGCCGGGCAATGTCGCCGGCGCCGACACCTTCCGCCATGGTGCGGCCGCGGCGGATGCCGCGCAGCTGCCCAAAGAATGGTGGAGCATCTACGGCGACGCCACCCTGAACCGCCTCGAGCAGAGCGCGCTGCAGGACAACCCGAGCGTGAAAGCGGCTGGCGAGCGCTTGCTGCAGGCGCTGGCGCAAAGCGGCACGGCGCGCGCCAGCCAGGGCCCGAGCGTGAACGTCAGCACGGGGATCTCGAACTCGCGCACCTCGGCCAACACTTCGCAGGGCCTGGCCCTGGGCAACCGCTCCATCAGTGGCAATAATTTTTCGATCGGCGGCTCGTTGTCGTATGAAGTCGACTTGCTGGGCCGTGTAAAACGCATGGTCGAAGCGGCCGACTCGCAAGCCTTGGCGGCGCAGGCCGACCGCGACGGCGTGCTGCTGATGCTGTCATCGCAAGTGGCCAGCAATTACTGGCAGCTGCGCGGACTCGATGCGGAAATGGCCATCCTGAATGGCGCGCTCGACACGCGCCGCGAATCGGCGCAGCTAGTCGAAGCGCGCTTCAACGCGGGCTTGACGAATGAGCTGGACCTGGCGCGCGCGAAAGTCGAGCTGTCGAACGCGCAGGCCGACCTGCATGAAGTCAAGCGCCAGCGCAACCAGCTGGAAAACAGCCTGGCCACCCTGACGGGCAAGCCGCCGTCGGCACTGCAATTGCCGGTGGCCGCCGATCCATCCGTCTTGCCGCTGCCGCCTGCCATTCCTGTCGGCTTGCCTGCGAGCCTGCTGGCGCACCGCCCGGACCTCGTGTCCAGCGTGGCGGGCCTGCGCGCGGCGAATGCGCAAGTGGGCGTGGCCGAAGGCGCGTTTTACCCGTCGCTGCAATTGACGGGCAATTTCGGCTATGCGTCGGAAAAGCTGCGCGACCTGGCGCAGGGCGGTTCGCGCCAGTTCAGCTTTGGTCCGCTGGCCCTGTCCCTGCCGATCTTTGACGGTGGCCGCAACCAGGCCAATCTTGACCTGTCCAAGGCGCGCTATGCGGAAGCCGTGGCGAACCATGAAACGAAGCTGTTGACGGCCTTGCGCGAAGTGGAAGATGCGCTGTCCGACGTGGAGCAGCGCCAGTTGCAGGGCGACGCCCAGGCCCTGTCGCAGGAAGCGGCGGCGCGCGCCTACCTGGTGGCGCGCACGCGCTACGAGCGCGGCATCTCGACCTACCTGGACGTGACGGACGCGCAGCGCAGTTCGCTGGCAGCGGACCGCGCCGCCGCGCAGATCAAGACCCAGCGCCTGCTGGCGACGGTGGCCGTGGCCCGTTCCCTGGGTGCTGGCTGGCAGCCGGACGGCGAGCTGGCCAAGCTGGCGTCCGCACCTGCCGCGAAGGTGAACTAGGCACGACGATTACGTGAGCGTGGCCGGTGGCGGTGTCGCCGCCGGCCCGTAGCGTTCCAGCAGAAAATCGATGAAGGTTGTCAGCTTCGGCGTAGGCTGGCGGTCGCGCGGATACAGCACATGCATCAGGCGCGGCGCCGGCACGTAGTCGGCCAGCAGCGGCACCAGCCGTCCCGCCGCGATATCGTCGGCCAGTAAAATCTCCGCCTGCATGACGATGCCGAAGCCGTGCAGGGCCGCCATGCGCAGCGCCTGGCCATTGTTCGAGAGGAAGCGGCTCTCGGCCGCAGCGCCATCGTGGCGCGCTGTCTTGCCGCTCAGACGCCAGCGCATGTGGCGCGACCACTGCATGAAATCCACGCATTCGTGCCGCGCCAGGTCGTCCGGCGTGCGCGGCGTGCCGTGCTTTGCCAGGTAGGCGGGCGAGGCGCAGATCACCATCGCATAGGGCCGCAAGGGCCGCGCCACCATGCCGGAATCTTCCAGCTTGCCGATGCGGATGGCCGCATCGAATCCTTCCTCCACCAGGTCGACCATCCTGTCATTCAAATTGAGCTCCAGGCTCACGTCCGCATAGGCCGTCAGATAGTCGGCCATCAGCGGCGCGATGCATTCGCTGCCGAAGGACACGGGCGCCGTGATCTTCAGCTTGCCGCGCGGCGTGGCGCGCATCGCTTCCGCGCCCGTTTCGGCCGCCGCGATCTGCGCCAGGATCTGGCGGCATTGCTCCACGTATTGCCGGCCGATTTCCGTCAGGCTTTGCCGGCGCGTCGTGCGCGCCAGCAGGCGCGTGCCCAGCCGCTCTTCCAGCTGTTTGATGTGCTTGCCCACCATCACGGGCGAGATGCGGAAGGTGTCGGCGGCCGCCGTGAAACTGCCCTGGTCGACGACGGACACAAAGATCTCCATGCTGCGCAATTTATCCATGGCACCTTGATTGCAAACTGTGGGTTGGTAATCTTGTAAATTCTAGCGCATTTATTCCTTTCTGGAAGCGGCGCATACTGGCTCCATCGTTCAACCCACACAAGGAAGCAGCATGAAAATCGTCATCATCGGCGCCAGCGGCACCATCGGCAAGGCCGTCACCGCGCAACTGGCGCAACGCCATGAAATCATCGAAGTGGGCAGCCGCACGGGCACGCACCAGGCCGACATGGGCGACATCGCGCAAGTGCGCGCCCTGTTCCAGCGCATCGGCAAGGTCGACGCCGTCGTCGTCACGGCCGGCAAGCTGCATTTCGGCCCTCTGGCAGAATTCACGCCCGAGCAGTTCCAGCTGGGCCTGGACAGCAAGCTGATGGGCCAGGTCAACGTGGCGCTGGTGGCGCAGGAATACCTGAACGACGGCGGCTCGATTACCTTGACCAGCGGCATCGTGGCCGAGCAGCCGATCCGCTTCGG
Source organism: Janthinobacterium sp. GMG2 (assembly GCF_033949445.1). Classification (NCBI taxonomy): domain Bacteria; kingdom Pseudomonadati; phylum Pseudomonadota; class Betaproteobacteria; order Burkholderiales; family Oxalobacteraceae; genus Janthinobacterium; species Janthinobacterium sp. GMG2. Next base: position 865,045 of record NZ_JAXAWA010000001.1, read on the forward strand.
CGCGGCCGCCAGCATGACGAATGCGGCCGTGGAAGGCTTTGTACGGGGCGCCGCCATCGAACTGGCGCGCGGCGTGCGCATCAATGTCGTCAGCCCGACGGTGCTGGAAGAGTCGCTGGAAGCGTATGGCCCGTTCTTCTATGGCTTCGAGCCGGCCGCCGCCAGCCGCGTAGCGCTGGCCTACAGCCGCAGCGTGGAAGGGGCGCAGACGGGGCAAGTCTACCGCGTGTGGTAGGTCTAAAGGCCTCAAAAAGGCTGCTTTTGACCGGCCTCAGGCAGCCTGCTTCCATTCATGATAAATTAACTTTTATTTCCAAATGTCAACATCATGGTGATGAAGAATTTGGACATTTTCATGAATGAATGGATGAGACGGATATGCAAAGCACCAAAATCAGCACACGGCTTTATACGGGATTCGGCCTGGTCCTGTTGCTGCTGATCATCGTTACCGCACTCGGCATCAACCGCGTGCAAAAGATCGACGCCATCCTCACCAGTATCAGCGACGTCAACAACGTCAAGCAGCGCCATGCGATCAATTTCCGTGGCAGCGTGCATGACCGCGCGATCGCCCTGCGCGACGTGGTGCTGGCGGCCGACGCGGCGTCGGCCAAGCCGGAAATCGCGCGCATCGAAACGCTGGCCGCCAATTACGCGCAGGCCGCCGCACCGCTCGACCAGATCATCGGCAGCGGCAAGGGCGTGACCGAAGCGGAACGCACGGCCCTGGCCGCCATCAAGGCCAGTGAAGCGAAGGCCCAGCCGATCATCGCCAAGGTGATTCAATTGCGCCTGGCCGATGATGTGGCCGGCGCCACCGCCTTGCTGCAGCAGCAGGGCGCCGCCGCCTTCACGGGCTGGCTTGCGTCCGTCAACCAGCTGATCGACCTCGAAGAAAAGATGAGCCGCGAACAGGCCGACAGCGCAAGCACGGTGGCGCGCAGCTTTTTCTTCTTCATGGTGCTGCTGTGCCTGGGCGCGATCGCCATCGGCACCATCGCGGCCTGGCGCATCAGCCACGGCTTGCTGCGCCAGCTCGGCGGCGAGCCCGACTACGCGGCCGCCATCGCCGGTGAAATTGCCACTGGTAACCTGGCAGTGACCATCACTACCGGGCCGAATGACCGCAACAGCTTGCTGTACGCCATGCGCGGCATGCGCGACAGCCTCGTGGCCATTGTCAGCCAGGTGCGCGCCGGCACGCAGACCATCGCCACCAATTCGCGCGAAATAGCGGCCGGCAACCTGGACCTGTCGAACCGCACGGAACAGCAGGCCGGCTCGATCGAGGAAACCGCCACGTCGATGGAGCAATTGACGGGCACCGTCAAGCAGAACGCCGAGCACGCGATCGAGGCGAATCAGCTGGCCGTATCGGCCTCGGGTGTGGCCGTCAAGGGCGGCGCCGTCGTGGCGCAGGTGGTGCAGACCATGGCCGCCATCAATGAATCGTCGAAAAAGATAGTCGACATTATCGGCGTGATCGACGGCATCGCTTTCCAGACGAATATTCTGGCGCTCAATGCCGCCGTGGAAGCGGCGCGCGCCGGCGAGCAGGGCCGCGGCTTTGCCGTCGTCGCCACCGAAGTGCGCAGCCTGGCCCAGCGTTCCAGCCAGGCCGCCAAGGAAATCAAGTCGCTGATCGACGACTCGGTCGAGCGCGTCGGCACGGGCGCGCGCCTGGTCGATGAAGCAGGCACGACCATGCAAGATATTGTCGACAGCGTCAAGCGCGTGACCGACATCATGGGCGAAATCAGTGTGGCCACGCGCGAGCAGTCGTCCGGCATCGAACAGGTCAACCAGGCCGTCGGCCTGATGGACCAGGTGGTGCAGCAGAATGCGGCGCTGGTGGAGCAGTCGGCCTCGGCCGCCGCGTCGCTGGAAGCGCAGGCCGGCAGCCTGTCGCAGGTGGTCAGCATCTTCAAGCTCGACAACTCGCAAGTGCCGCTGCAGGCGCCGCAGCCGGCGCGTGCGCGTCCGGCCGCCGTGACTGCTGCCAGGCCGGTCCTCAAGGCCGCAGCGAAGCCGGCACCGAAAAAGCTGGCCTCCAAGGTGCCCGCCGATGACGCATGGGAAGAGTTTTAAGCGGCGCTCGTTTACAATCGGGACCTTACATTGTTTGCTGAGGTCCCCATGAAACGTATCCTGTTCCCCCTGCTGATGGCTGCCGCCGTCGGCAGCGCTTGCGCCGCAACGCCGGCCACCCCGGCCACCGCGCAACAACTGGCGGCCATGAGCGCCCGCTACGCGCCCGTCGCGCTGACGGCCGATGTCACGCACCTGTCTGCTGGCGACCGCCAGGCCATCGCCAAGCTGGTCGAGGCGGCCAAGCTGGTCGACGTGCTGCAGCTGCGCCAGCGCTGGTCCGGCAATGAAGCGCTGTGGGCGGCATTGAAGAAGGACACATCAAAGCTGGGACAGGCCCGTTTGAACTATTTCTGGATCAATAAAGGTCCCTGGTCGGTGCTCGACGCGCACGCCTCGTTCATGCCGGCCAGCTATGCCGGTATCGCCATTCCCGCGCACAAGCCGGAAGCGGGCAATTTCTATCCACAGGGCGCCACCAAGGCCAGCCTGGAAACGTGGATGAATGGCTTGTCGCCAGAGGACAAGCAGCAGGCGCAATGGTTCTTCACGACGATTCGCGCGGGCAAGGATGGAAAATATCAGACCGTCAAGTATTCGGACGAATACAAGGTGGAACTCAAGCAACTGGCGAAGCTTCTTGATGAAGCTGCTGCCGCCACGGATAACGCGTCGCTGAAGAAATTCCTCACCCTGCGCGCCAAGGCTTTCCTCGACAACGACTATCTGCCGTCCGATTTCGCCTGGATGGACCTCGATTCGCCCGTCGACATCACCATCGGCCCGTACGAGACGTATAACGATGAGCTGTTCGGCTACAAGGCCGCGTTCGAAGCGTACGTGAACATCCGCGACCAGGCGGAAACGCAAAAGCTGAACTTCTTCGCCAAGCACATGCAGGAGCTGGAAGACAACCTGCCGCTCGACGCCCAGTACCGCAACCCGAAGGTGGGCGCGCTGGCGCCGATGGTGGTGGTCAACCAGGTGTATGGCGCCGGCGACGGCAACATGGCCGTGCAGACGGCCGCCTACAACTTGCCCAACGACGAGCGCATCATCAGCGCGCGCGGCTCCAAGCGCGTCATGTTGAAAAACGTGCAGGAAGCCAAGTTCAAAGCCACCCTGACGCCGATCTCGAAACTGGTGCTGACGCCCGAAGCGCAGCAGGACGTCGATTTCAATTCCTTCTTCACGCACATCCTCGCGCATGAAATCATGCACGGCCTGGGCCCGCATGCGACCGTCGTCGACGGCAAGCCATCGACGCCGCGCCAGGACTTGAAGGAAGCGTATTCGACCATCGAAGAAGCCAAGGCCGACATCACGGGATTGTTCGCTTTGCGCTACATGATGGACAAGGGTCAACTCAAGGACACCCTGGGCCAGGGCGAGGCGGCCGAGCGCAAGCTGTACAACACGTTCCTCGCCTCGGGTTTCCGCACCCTGCATTTCGGCCTGACGGATTCGCATGCGCGCGGCATGGCCATCCAGATGAATTACATCCTCGACAAGGGCGGCTTTGTGTCGCTGGGCGACGGCAAGTTCGGCGTCGATTTTGGCAAGATCAAGCAGGCCGTGATCGACCTGGACCGTGAATTTTTGACCATCGAGGCAACGGGCGACTATGCGCGCGCGAAAGACATGATGAGCAAGTACGTGGTCATCCGCCCTGAAGTGCAGGTGGCGCTCGACAAGATGAAGGCCGTGCCCAACGATATCCGCCCGGAATTCGTCACGGCCCGCGCGCTGGACCAGGCGGCGAAGAAATAAGCTGACTTTGATTATTGTCAGTCTGGAAAGCCGGCGCCTCTGCGCCGGTTTTTTTTGCGTCTTTATTTATGAAAAGTTGCCAGTTTTTCCTTGTGGAAATATTTTCACCGCTTACTCTGCAGTAGTAAATCCCCATTTCTCCTGTTGATCCCATGTTGAAACTGTTCCCGCTGTTAAGTGTGTCCCTTGCCTTGCCCGCCGTGGCTGCCGCCCAGCTTACCGATCTGGAAACCCGCTGGCTGCAGGCGGGCCAACCCGTCATCGCGTTTGCACGTGCGCAAGGCTTGCCCATCGATATCATCGTGCAGCCGCAGGATGCGCCCGGCGCCGTGCCGCTGGCGCTGGGTTACGAAGCAGGGCGCTGCAAGCTGGTGCTGTCCTTGCGCGGCAATGCGCAGGCGGACAGTGTCTTGCAGGGCGTGCCGCCCGCGCGCCACGGCCTGATGATGGAAGCGATGACGGCGCATGAGATCGGCCATTGCCAGCGCTATGCGCAGGGCGACTGGCATGCCTTGCCACGCGGCTTTGTCGAGCCGCGCAGCACGCAGCGGGGCAACTTGACACCGCTGGCGCAGGAGTTGCGCGAGACGCGCCGCGAAGAAGGCTATGCGGACCTCGTGGCCTTGGCCTGGATGCAGGGGCGCCACCCGGAGCAGTACCCGCATGTGCTGGCCTGGATGCGCGGCGTGCGGGCCGGTGGCGAGGTTGCGGGCGGCGGTGCAGGCGGTTCCCACGCCACGCAGGCATGGCTGGCGCTGGCCGATGGCGCCGGTGTATTTGATGGGCCCGCTTCAATATTTGAACAGGCGCAAGTATTGTGGCGAAAAGGCTTGAGCGGCGACAAATAAACGATGATTTTTATGTGAATGGACGGTCAGCGTGTGCTGTCGCACGGAGCTTTGCTTCCGGCAGGGGTCTAATCTGGGCATCAACTAACCAGAGAGGAACCATCATGAACAAAATGATCGCACTCATGCTGGCCGCCAGTGCCAGCGCCCTGCTTGCCGCCACGCCAGCGTATGCGCAGGATGCCTCGTACAAGAGTTTGACGGACAAGGCAACGGCCGATTACAAGCAGGCCAAGGCCGCCTGTGACGCCCAGAGCGGCAACGCGAAAAAAGTCTGCGTGGAAGAAGCCAAGGTGGCGCGCGCCAAGGCCGAATCGGACGCCGTGGCGCAATACCGCAACACGCCGCGCGAACTGGGCAAGGCCCGCAAGGACGTCGCCAATGCCGAGTATGACCTGGCCAAGGCCAAATGCGGCGACCACACAGGCGCCGACAAGACATCGTGCATGAACGATGCCAAGGCAGCGAAAACGGCGGCGCTGGCCGATGCCAACACGGGCGCCAGGGATGGCACCAACGTGGCGCAAAATCCGCCCGCCACGACGAAGGAAAACTGCGACGCCATGGATGCGACGGCCAAGGCCGCCTGCGTGACGCGCAACGCGGCCGGCAGCACCAAGACGGCCGTGGCCGACTCCGTCATCACCACGAAAATCAAGGCTGACCTCGTCAAGGACAATGACTTGAAAGCGCTCGACGTGCACGTGGAAACGGTCAACGGTGTCGTCATGCTCAGCGGCTTCGTGCCATCCCAGGCGCAAGTGCAGAAAGCCGCCGACCTGGCCCGTGGCGTGGAAGGCGTGACGGATGTGAAGAATGGCTTGAAGGTGAAATAAGCCCATTCCGCACATGTCTCGAAACGAGGACTGGAGTCGCACGCAGCAGTGTGGCTTCAGTTTTTTTTGATTGTATAAATTACGATCATAATATAACATGAGAAAAATCCCGTCGGCTGGCACTGATCGGCATCTACTTTTTCTCATGAGGACTGCATGCTTTCCTATCCCTTTTCGCAATGGCTGGAGCGGCGCGGCGTGCACTTTGCCTGGGTCATCGTCGCCATCACTTTCCTCACGGCATTAACCTCGTCCGCCGCGCTGGGCTTGCCGGGCGCGTTGATGCAGCCTCTGAGCCGCGAGTTTGGATGGGATGCCGAGCAGATTTCCTCGGCCCTGGCCGTGCGCTTCGTGCTGTTCGGTTTGATGGGGCCGTTTGCCGCCATCCTGATGGAACGCTTCGGCTTGCGCAATGTCATCTGCGTGGCCCTGGGCTTGATCGCTGCCGGCATGCTGCTGGCCACGCGCATGACGCAGTTCTGGCATCTGGTGGCCTTGTGGGGCATTCTGCTGGGGCTCGGTTCGGGCATGACGGCGCTGGTCTTGAGCGCCGTGGTGGCGAACCGCTGGTTCGAGACGCACCGCGGCCTGGTGGTGGGCGTGCTGACGGCCAGTTCGGCCACGGGCCAGCTGCTGTTCCTGCCCGTGGGCGCCTGGCTGATCGAGCACTACGGCTGGCGCACGGCCGTCATGCCCGTGTTCGTCGCCTGCGCCCTCGTCGCCGTGCTGGCCTTCCTGTGCATGCGCAACCGTCCGCAGGATATTGCCTTGCGTCCGTATGGCGCCGACCCGGCCACGCCCCTGACGGCGCCAGTGGCCGCAAAAATGACATTTGCCACGCCGTTCGTGATCCTGCGCAGCGTGGCGGCGAACCGCACTTTCTGGATATTGTTCTGCACCTTCTTCATCTGCGGCCTCAGCACCAATGGCTTGATCCAGACGCACTTCATTTCCCTGTGCAGCGACTCGGGCCTGTCGGCCGTGCCGGCCGCGTCCGTGCTGGCCATGATGGGCGCGTTCGACCTGTTCGGTACGATCTTGTCCGGCTGGCTGTCGGACCGCTATGACAACCGCAAATTGCTGTTCTGGTATTACGGCTTGCGTGGCTTGTCGCTGTTCTGGCTGCCGTATTCGGAATTCACCTTGTACGGCCTGTCGCTGTTCGCCATGTTCTACGGCCTCGACTGGATCGCCACCGTGCCGCCGACCGTCAAACTGGTGGGCGCCACGTTTGGCCGGGAGCGGGCGGGCATGGTATTCGGCTGGATCTTCGCCGGCCACCAGCTGGGCGCCGCCGTGGCCGCCTATGGCGCGGGCCGCATCCGCACCCTGATGCTGACCTACAATCCGGCCCTGTTCGCGGCCGGCGCCGCCTGCCTCGTGGCCGCGCTGATGGTGCTGGCGATCCAGCGGCAGAAGGCGGCCGCGCCCGCCGTGCAAGCGGCATGAAAAAAGCCAGGCCCGCATGCGCGGAGCCTGGCTTCTGTTTATCAAGAACGTTTCAGGATTTATTTGAGGTATTTAGCCAGCCATCCCTCGACTTCGCTATAGAAGAAGCGGCTGTTCTCGCCCTTCAAGATCCAGTGGTTTTCGTCCGGGAACACCAGCAATTTCGCCGGCACGTTCAGGCGCTGTTGCACGGCAAAGTTCATCAAGGCATTGTTGGCCGGCACGCGGTAGTCGAGCTCGCCCACGGTGATCAGGATCGGTGTCGTGAAACCCGTGCCTTTTTCGTGGTTGCCCGCTTGCATGATGGGGCTTTGGTCGCGCCACACGGGCAAGTTCGACCAGACGGGGCCGCCCGCATTCGTTTCACGGCCGAAGCCGCCATCGCTGGTGCCCCATTGCATGATCAGATCCATTTCACCCGCGTGCGAGACGATGGCCTTGTAGCGCGTGGTGGTTGCTTGCAGCCAGTTGGCCAGGTGGCCGCCATAGCTGGCGCCGCCGGCGGCCAGCTTCGTGCTGTCGATGAATGGATATTTCTTGATGGCTTCATCGACGCCCTGGTTGACTTCATCGCCCGGGCCCTTCAAAGGGTCGAACTGGATCGAGCGCGAGAATTCCTCGCCATAGCCGGTGGAACCCTTGTAGTCGGTCAGCAGCACGACATAGCCTGGCTTGGCCAGCAAGTGATAGTTCCAGCGCAGCACGAACTGGTCGCGCCACATGCTGGCCGCGCCGCCATGGATGACGGTAAACAGCGGGTATTTCTTGTTCGGATCGAAATTGGCCGGCTTGACGAGCATATTGTGGATCTGGCGGCCGTCGGCCGTGGTGAACCAGAAGTGCTCGGGCGCCTGCCAGTCGATTTTATCGGCCTTGTCCGTGTTGAATGCCGTCAGGCGCTTCGGCTGCTTGCCGTTGAACGCGTAGATTTCCGGCGGGTTGATGGACGACTCCCACACACCGACCAGGGCCTTGCCGCCGCTGCTCAGCGAGTTGATGGTACCCGTCGGCAAGGATGGCTCCTCGCGCACGTCGCCACCCCTGGTGTCGATCGAGTACAGCTTTTCCAGGCCCGCATGTTCATAGCTGAAGATGACGCGCTTGCCGCCTTCGGGCAGCACGAAGCGGGAGATTGAACGGTCCAGCTTGGCTGTCAGGATGGTCGGGGCAGGGTTGCTCATCGGCCAGGCGAAACTGGCCAGGCGCTTCACGTCATACACCTTGCCTGGTGTTTCCGCGTCGCTCAAGGCGAACAGGGTCTTGCCGTCGGCCGCGAATTTCAGGCTGCCATAGCTGTGCTTGTCTTGCGTCAAGCGCTGCGCTTCGCCACCGGCCACGGGCAGCAGATACAGTTGCGAGACGACGGCTTCGCGCTGGGCCGCGTCGCGGTTGGTGGCAGCGTTGAAGACGACAGCCTTGCCGTCCGGCGTCCAGACGGCGTCCAGTGATTGTCCTTCGTCGCCCTGGCCGCCGCCAAAGCCCGGCAGGGTGACCAGTTGCGTGCCCGACAGGATGTCGCGCGGCTTGGCGTCCGCTTGCGCATCAACGACGAACAGGCGCACCTGCTTGTCGGTCAGCCATTTGTCGAAATAGCGCGGTGCCGTCGTTTCATACGAGCGGGCGCTGACTTTGCGCTCCTTGCGTTCTTTCGCGCTTTGCTTGACGTCGGCTTCCGTCTTGTTGCCTGGATAGATATCGCTGATGAACAGCAACTGCTTGCTGTCAGGGCTCCATTTCGGCATGCGCGCGCCCAGGGTGAGCGAGGTCAGGCGTTGCGCTTCGCCACCGTTGGCCACGTCGAGGCGGTAAATCTGCCCAGCTTCATCGCCGTCGCGCTTGGCAACGAAGACCAGCTGGCGGCTGTCCGGCGACCAGGCCACGGCGCTTTCGCCGCCCTTGGAATAGGTCAGGCGGCGTGCGGGGCTGTCGTCAAGCAGCGACTTGATCCACAGGTCCGACCACTGCTCCTTGCTATCGTAGGCGCTGTCGACCACGGAAAACACGGCCCACTTTCCATCGGGGCTGGCGACGGGCGCGCCCACCCGTTTCATCAGCCACACGTCTTCATGCGTGATGGCGTGCTTGGCTTGTGTTTGCATAGCGGCAACTGGGGTGGTGGCCTTAGTATCGGCGGCCTGGGCCAGCGAGGCACAGGCCGCTGCGATCAGCAGGGAGCCGAGGGAACGGCGAAGACGGGGTGAGGTCATGGGCGTGGTCCGGAGTAGTGAAAAAAGTACAGCGGGCAACATTATTGCCCATGCTTTCCTGCACTGCCAAGGCTGGGTACCGTTACTTACCAAGAGGGATGGTCACGTATCGGGCGGACGCGCCATGGCTGATCAGTTAAACTTGTTCTTTTACTGACGCTACCTGTGGCCGGCCATGAAAATTAGTCTACCCTTATTGAAAACGATATTGCTGGGCGCGAGCTGCCTTCTGGCGGCCCCGGTTTTTGCCGCCGCACCCGCTCCCTACCCGAACACGAGCGCCATGGGCGTCGGTCACGCGGAAAGCACGGCCTGGTATGCAGGCTGCCTGAAGGTCAAGGATGCGGCGCCGCCGCCCGCCGACCTGCCGGCGCCATCGGCCGTGGCGTCCCTGCAGCAATGCCAGGCAACGGACCTGTATTACGATACCAAGAGTATGTCCTCGCCCAAGCCGGCCGACTGGCGTCCCGTGCGCCATTGCGCCATGGCCACGCAAAACAGCGCCGTCCTGATGATGCTGTACCAGAATGGACAGGGCGTGCAAAAAGACCCGTTGCTGGCGCTCAAGTATGCGTGCAGCATCGATGCGGCGCCCGCCGAGATGCGGGGCCGTATCGAGCACTTGCAGCAGATCAATGCCAGCGGTCGCGGCATGATCGACCTGTGCGACGACATCACGAGCGGCTACATGATGGGCGTGTGCAGCGCCATCGATGCGCGCCAGAAACAAAGAGTGCGCGGGCAGGCGACAGCCAAAGTCAGCGAAGCAATGCCGGCCGTGGCGCAAGCGTCGCTGCAAAAGCTGCAGGCGGCGGCAAGCAAGTTTGCCGATGCGCGTGCGGCCAATGAAACGGACTTGAGCGGCACGGCGCGCGCCGCCCTGAGCATCGCCGCCCGTACGGCCGAGCTCGATTTGCTGGCGCACGATCTGCGCGAATACGAAGCGGGCAAGCTGCCGGCCAGCATGTCCAAGGAACAGGCTGCAGCGCTGGACAAGGAGCTCAACGCCATCTACGGCAAGCTGATGAAAAAGCCGGCGCAAACCCATGCGGGCGCCGTGAGCAAGGATGGCATCCGCGCCACCCAGCGCCTGTGGCTCGCGTACCGCGATGCCTGGATGAACTTTGGCGCCGTGCGCTATCCATCCGTGACGAGCGAGACCTGGGCCGGCCGGCTGACGTCGCGGCGCAATGTACAACTGCAAGACTTGCTGGAGAACTAAAACATGCGGGAAGCGTACTACCACGAAGACGATTTTTGCATGATCGAACTGCTGCCGCTCGATAGCTTGCAGCACTGTCTGACGCAGATGGGCGAGCAAGAGGCGTTTGCCGACGCGCACCGCAGCGGCGCCGGCTGGACGCAGATGTACGTGCCCGAGGCGCCGCCGTCGCAGATGGGTGCGCTGGGCCTCACGATGGAACAGCTGCGGCTGGCGCTGGCGGACGCCTTGCCGCCGTATGACGCCGTCTACACGGGCTACAGCACTTACCGCGTGGAATGCAAGAACGTGCTGGCCTTTGGCGGCGAGAAGACGGAAACCCTGTTTGCCGGCCTGGACGACAAGGGCATCGTGTGCGACCTGTGGTGCAGCGACGCCATGCCCGAGCTGTTGCTGCTGCCCTTGAAAGAGCAGTTGCTGCTGGCCGACTGGGGCGCGGGGTTTGCGTGTCCGCTATCCGATGGGGAACTGTTTGCCCGTTATCTGCAGGAGTACGAACTGGACTGATCGAACTGAACTGATTACTCGCAGGCGATGGCGTTCGGCTGCGCCACTTTGACCACCGACGCCAGGCGCGCCATGCCGTTGCCGTCGCCTTGCTCCACATACGGTTGATAGCTGTCGATGACGATGCGCGCACGCGCCTGCCAGCCGCAATTGTCGGCCTGGCCTGCGGGCACGCGCAGCAGACGGCGCGCCTCGCCATCGTTGGAAAAACAGAACCACGCATCGTGCGTGGCGGCAGGGCGGGGCAAACGGCCCCACTGCGCCTTGTCGGGCGCGAAGCAGACGCGCTTGCCGATGATCTCCAAGCTCATCTCGTCCGTGCGCGCGCTGTACTGGCCGTCGAGCACGATCGGTGTTTGCGTTTGCGCGTGGGCGGACAGGCAGGCGGTGGCCAGGAGGAGGGTGGCAGCAAGTTTCATGCGTTTCTTTCAGGGCTGGCAAGACGAAGTGCCAGTATAACCGTGGGGGCCGGAAACGAAAAAAGCCCATCCGTGAGGATGGGCTTTTTAGTACTGCGCATTCGTGGTAGGCCGTGCGGGATTCGAACCTGCGACCAACGGATTAAAAGTCCGCTGCTCTACCAGCTGAGCTAACGACCCGAAAGAGGCCGCATTATATATCAGTTGAAAAAGAATGCAAAGCATTCCTGTGAGAAAGTGCTGGCCTGCTAGTGCAGGGCAGCCGTGAGTTTCAGCACTTCGTCGATGCTGGTCGTGCCATCGATGATTTTGCGCGCGCCGGCGATGCGCAGCGGCGTCATGCCGTCGAGGATGCTCTGGCGGCGCAGCGCGTGCAGGTCGGCGCCGGCCTTGACCAGCTGGCCGAACGTTTCCGTCACGCTCAGCAGTTCGTAGATGCCGGCACGCCCCAGGTAGCCGCTGTGCCGGCACAGGGCGCAACCGACGGGGCGGTACCCGGCGGCCGGGCGCTCCAGCTGGCCGCCCGTCAGGCGTTGCCATGTCGCGGCGTCGGGGGCGTCGTCCAGCTGTTTGCAGCCCGCGCACAGGCAGCGCAGCAATCGCTGCGCCAGCACGCCGATCAGGCACGCTTCCAGCAGATAGGCGGGCACGCCCAGTTCCAGCAGGCGCATGACGGCCGAGGGCGCGTCATTGGTGTGCAGGGTCGACAGCACCAGGTGGCCCGTCAGCGCCGCCTGGATGGCCATCTCGGCCGTGGCCAGGTCACGGATTTCTCCCACCATGATGATGTCGGGGTCTTGCCGCATCAGTGCCCGCACGCCATCGGCAAACGACAGTTCGATGCCGGCCTGGGTTTGCACCTGCATCTGGTTGAAGGCCGGCTCGACCATTTCGATGGGGTCTTCCACCGTGCACACATTGACTTCGCTGCTGGCCAGCGCCTTCAAGGTGCTGTACAGCGTGCAGGTCTTGCCCGAGCCGGTAGGGCCCGTTACCAGCACGATGCCGTGCGTGCGCGCCGTCAGCTGGCGCCAGCGTTCGGCATCCGCCGGCGGAAAGCCCAGGTCAAACAGGCTCTTGACGGCCACTTCCGGGTCGAAGATGCGCATGACGAGCTTTTCGCCGAAGGCCGTGGGCAAGGTCGACAGCCGCAGTTCGACTTCCTGGCCCTGCGCATTGCGCGTCTTGATGCGGCCATCTTGCGGACGGCGCTTTTCCACCACGTCCATGCGCCCGAGTAACTTGATGCGCGCCGTCATGGCCAGCAGCACGACGGGCGGCAATTGATAGGCCTGGTGCAGGCGGCCGTCGATGCGCAGGCGTACGAGGCCCGCGTCGCGCTTCGGTTCCAGATGGATGTCGGAAGCGCGCTGGGCAAACGCGTATTGCCACAGCCAGTCGACGATGCGCACGACGTGCTGGTCGTTGGCGTCGAGGCTGCTCTTGTTGCGCCCTAGTTCCACCAGTTGTTCGAAATTGTGGCGCAGCGCCAGGTCTTGCGTGGACGCCTGCCGGGCTACCTTGACGGAACTGGCCAGGCTGAAAAATTGCGCGATGGCGTCGGCGATGTGCAGCGGGTTGGCGATGACCAGGCTCAGCTTGCGTGGCGCAAGATTCCCCAGCTGCGCCTGCCAGGCGAGCGCATACGGCTGGGCCGTGGCGATGACGATACGCTCGGGCGTGCTTTCCACGGGCAGGATGTTGAAACGGGCCGCATAGCCTGCCGTCATGATGTCGGCCACCTGGCTGAAATCGATGTGCAGGGGATCGATGCGCACATACGGCAAGCTTGAGCGTTGCGCCAGCCACGCGCACAGGGTGTCGAGCGTGAGTGCGCCGTGGGCGATGCTGCACAGCGGATGCAGGGCCGGCGCCGGCAGCAGGGCGGCCTGGGTGCCGATGGCGGCCGCTTGCGCCGCATCGAGCAAGCCGTCTTCCTGCAGCCAGGCCAGCAGTTGCGGCAGTTCCAGCGGCGTGTCGGGCGAGGTGGAAGAGGGGGTAGGGGAAGCGGGCATGGCCGGTGCCTTTCCAGGCTGCCGGCCTTGCCTGGACAGGCCGGCGGTTACAGGGTGCTGACGATGCCCTTGACCCAGGATTTGGCGGGCAGCTTGGTCTCGGCGACGATCTGCTTTGCGCGCTCGAGCAGAGCGGCTTGCGCTTCGGCATCGAGTGCCACTTTCGTCTTGAACGCGATCGCCACCACGTTCCCATCATGGACTTCCGGCAGGCAGATCACCTGTTCAAACGCAAACTTCATCGCCTTGATGTTTTTCGCGTAGCTGGGATGGTCGCCAAATAGGTTGACGGTCATGATGCCGTGCGGCGCCAGGCAGGCGCAGCAGGCGGTATAGAAATCGGCGCTATCGAGCACGGGACCGCGCGCCGTGGCGTCATACAAGTCCACCTGCAGGGCGTCCAGGGTGCCGTGATTGGCGTCGTCGTTGACGTAGTCGAGCGCATCCATCTCGCGCACGTGCAGGCGCTCGTCGTTGGGCGGCAGCTTGAACATCGATTCGCAGATGGTGATGACGGACGGATTCAGTTCGATGGCCTCGACTTGCGCCTGCGGGAACTGGCGGTAGCAGAACTTGGTCAGCGCGGCCGTGCCCAGGCCCAGCTGGGCGATACGCTGCGGCTGCTCGATCCACAGCATCCACGCCATCATCTGCTGCGCGTATTCGAGTTCCGGCCAGTCCGGCTTGCGGATGCGCATGGCGCCCTGCACCCATTCCGTGCCGAAATGCAGATAGCGCACGCCATCCATTTCCGACAGGGTGACAGGGGCGTAGCGGGGCTTGCGCGCGGGGCGCGAGGATTCGACTTGTTCGATGGATTTTCGTTTGATAAGCATAAGGCGGCCTGAAAGTGTGCCGCATTATAGCCCGTGCCGGAGCGCCATAAAAAATGCCAGCCGCTGGGGCTGGCATGGTATGGGCCGGTTGCTACTCTTACTGTTGTGCGGGCTCGATCGATACACGCAGACGGATGCGCTCGCCCGGATCGTAGGACATGATGCTCGTGTAGTTGCGGCCGCGGTAGTCGTAGGTGACCTGGTAGCCATTGTTGCGCGATTCCCAGTGGTCGACCTGGCGGCATTGCTTGACGGCTTGTTCCTGCACGCCGCCCTGGTAATTGTTCTGGTTGTCGACACGGTCGCCGACGACGGCGCCGGCAATCGCGCCAGCGGCTGCCGCGGCCGTACGGCCATTGCCGCCACCGACCTGGCTACCGAGCAGGGCGCCAGCGATACCGCCGACGATGGAGCCGCCAGCGCTGCGCTGTTGCGGCGGCGCCTGGACTTGCACGTATTCTGTACGGCATTCCTGGCGTGGACGGTTGATCTGTTCCACTTGCGGCACGACGCGCACGACCTTGCCGAAATCTTCAAAGTCGGCGGCCTGGGCGAGTGGCAATGCACCGATACAAAGGGCTGACATCATCAATTTGGCTTGCAAGTTCATTTGTAACCTCGTTATCTAGAGAATCTTTCAGGGTATTTTTTACAACTTGGGACTATAGTAATCCCGCCAGACCGGGACAAGTGTTTCGGCTGGCAACAAAATGTAACAGCCCAAGTCCCTTGCCCCACAGTCTGTAACATGCACTTTCAATCGATACAAGATGTTGAAATGACTTGAAACCAGCGGTTTGTAACAAATCTTGCGTTTGACATCATATTCGGGTTGATTCATGCAGGACAACACGTTACCCTAATACGCGTATGGCTTATATAAAATCGCACTGAATCGCATAAAAGTTGATACAGATCGAATCACCGCGTGCGCATTGACCCGCGTGCGGGGATGCAATAAGAAGAGCAGCTAGAAGAGATCCATACATAACAGGTCGATTTGAGGGAAAAATGAGTTTGTTACTAACCGTGCCGCCCAACCTTGTCCAGTCCATCCGTGCCTTTCGCGTGACCGAATTACAAGACGAGGCGATCCGTCTCGGGCAGCACTTTTTATATGCGCATTGCAACGCTGGACAGACCAAACAACAAGTCATCGGCATTATTGCAGAAGCATTCCTGTTTCCGAAAAACCTGGCGAAGAATTTCGATGCCCTGCGCCTGTGCCTGACGGACACCATGTTCAAGGCGGGCACGCAGACAGGCTTCCTGGTGGTGCTCGAGCAATTGCCAAATACGCAAAAATTCGACAAGGAAGCGCGCGAGATCCTGCTCGACGTGTTCCGCGACGCGGCCGACTACTGGGCCGAGAAAAAAGTCCCGTTCCGCGTTTTCTATTCGTTCGAGTAAACACTTACTCACGTTGTAGTAGCGTAAAATCAGCCTTTTTCCCGCTTGGCAGGCAGCATTGTCCGGCGAAAGCGCTTGTTGTGCGATCATGTTGCGGCGCAACAATATCGCCGGCCTTTCTTGGTTCGCATCGCCATAGCGGGTACAATGCGCGCTATGAAAAATATCGTTATCCTCATTTCCGGACGCGGCAGCAACATGGAAGCGGTCGTACGCGCGGCGCAAGCCGAGCAATGGCCAGCCCGTATTGCCGCCGTCATCAGTAACCGGGCCGATGCCCAGGGATTGGTTTTTGCCGCGGAACATGGGATAGCGACCGCAGTCGTTGCCAACAAGGATTATGCCAGCCGCGAACAGTTCGATGCGGCGCTGCAAGCCGTGATCGACGGTTTTGCCCCCGACCTGGTCGTGCTGGCCGGTTTCATGCGCATCCTGACGCCGCCCTTCGTCGAGCATTACGCGGGGCGCATGCTCAATATCCACCCGTCGCTGCTGCCGCTGTTCCCGGGCATGGCGACACACCGCCAGGCGCTCGAGGCTCGTGTAACGGAACACGGCGCGACCGTGCATTTCGTCACTGCCGAGCTCGATCATGGCCCGGCCGTGGCAAGCGCGAAAGTCCCCGTCTTGCCAGGCGACACAGAAGAGAGCTTATCGGCGCGCGTGCTGGTACAGGAACATCTGCTTTACCCGCGCGCCATCCGCCTGTTCATTGACGATAAACTGTCAGTCGAGCATGGCCAGGTCCGCGTGGACCCTCAATAAAATATTACAGAAAGAATAACAATGAGATTGCCACCAGCGATACTTGCCAATGCTGAAGAAGTATTGCGCGAAATTTTACGTTTCACGGCCCCGGCCGACACCACCCTGTCGCGCTATTTCCGCGACCATCCGCGCCTCGGTTCGCGCGAACGCGGCGCCATTGCCGAAGGCATCTATGCCGTGCTGCGCAACAAATCGTTCTTCACGGACTTCGCCGAAGCGGGCAGTGGCCCGACCATGCGCCGTTTGACCATCCTCGGCCTGGCCGAAGCGGTGGGCGCCGATTCGCTGGGTGGCCTGACGGAAGAAGAAGTGGAGTGGCTGGAACGCATCACGCAGATCGACCGCGGCCTGATGCCGTCGAACATGCGTGCCAACATGCCGACCTGGCTGTTCGACAAGCTGATCGCCCAGTTCGGCGAAGCGGAAACCATGAAGCTGGCCGATGCGCTGAACGCGCCGGCGCCGCTGGACTTGCGCGTGAACTCGCTCAAGGCCACGCGTGACGACGTGATGCTGGCCCTGGCCGAAGCGCCGATCCTCAGCACGCCGACGCCGTTTGCGCCGCTGGGCTTGCGCGTGATCAAGAAGCCATCGTTGCAAAACCTGCCCCTGTTCCAGAGCGGCGCCATCGAAGTGCAAGATGAAGGCAGCCAGATCCTGTCGCAAATCGTGGGCGCCAAGCGCGGCGAAATGGTCGTCGATTTCTGTGCCGGCGCGGGCGGCAAGACGCTCGCATTGGGCGCGCTGATGCGCAACACGGGCCGTTTGTACGCATTCGACGTGTCGGAAAAACGCCTGGCCAAGCTGAAGCCGCGCATGGCCCGCAGCGGCCTGTCGAACGTGCATCCGGTGCAGATCGCGCATGAGCGCGATGCCAAGATCAAGCGCCTGGCCGGCAAGATCGACCGCGTGCTGGTCGATGCCCCATGTAGCGGCCTGGGCACCCTGCGCCGCAATCCGGACGTGAAATGGCGCCAGCAGCCGAACTCGATCGTCGAGCTGCAAGCCAAGCAGGCAGCCATCCTGGCCGGCGCGGCGCGCCTCGTCAAGGGCGGCGGCCGTCTGGTGTACGCCACCTGCAGCTTCCTGAATGAAGAAAACGATTTTATCGCTGAGCAATTCCTGGCGGCCCATCCGGACTTCACCCTGGTGCCGATGAACAAGGTGCTGGCCGAGCAGAAGATCGAGCTGGAAATGGGCGACTACCTGAAATTGTTGCCGCACCTGCACCAGACCGACGGCTTCTTCGCCGCCGTGTTCGAGCGCAAGGTCATGCCGAAAAAAGTCTACGCCGATGAAAAACCGGCCGACGACGTTGACGCCGAGCCAGCCGAATAAGTTTGTCACCGGCCATCGCCGCAGCATCGCAGCGGTGGCCAAGCACTTGCGCCAGCCAGTCTGGCGCAGGCTGTGGGCACCCCGCCCGTTTGTTTTCCCGCACCACCTTCCAGATTCCATCCGCCATGAATGAAACCCCGCTGCTCAACCTGATCACTGACTTTGTCGACGATTTCCGTCAACCGGCCATCCTGTGGCAGGCGCTGGTCATCGTTGCCTGCCTGGCCCTGAGCTGGCTGCTGGTGCGGCAGTTGCGCGTGTTCCTGCACCAGCGGGCCGAAGCGGCCGCCACGCCTGCCACGCCGGAAACCCTGCAGCGCACCGATAGCTTTATCCGCATCCTGACGCCCGTGCTGGCGGCCATGCTGCTGGGCATTGCGCAGCATTTCCTGGCCAAGTTCCAGTCGGTGAATCTGCTCAGCATCGCCATCCCCCTGTGCACGTCGATGGCGCTGGTGCGCTTCGGTTTTTATGTGCTGCGCCGCATTTTTGCCCGCCATGGCGACATCAGCCCCACCATGTTGTTGCTGGAGAAAATCTTCACGGTCGTGGTGTGGGCCGGCATGGCCCTGTACATCACGGGCCTGTGGCCGGAGCTGCATACTTTCCTGGAAAGCATCGTCGTGCCGCTGGGACGCAACAAGGTGTCCGTGGCTGCCATCTTGCAAGCCGCTATTTCCGTAGCCGTGCTGCTGGTGCTGGCCATGTGGGCTGGCACTTCGCTCGACGAGCGCCTGATGAAAATGCAGGGCCTGCACACCTCCTTGCGCGTGGTGCTGTCGCGCATGGGCCGCGCCGTGCTGATCCTTGTTTCCGTGCTGGTCAGCCTGTCGCTGGTGGGCATCGACCTGACGGTGCTGTCCGTGTTTGGCGGCGCCTTCGGCGTGGCGCTGGGCTTTGGCTTGCAAAAGATCGCCGCGAACTTCGTCTCCGGTTTCATCATCCTGCTCGACCGCAGCCTCACCATCGGCGACATGATCACGGTCGGTCAATTTACAGGCAAGGTCACGCAGATCAATACGCGCTATACTGTGTTATTGGGTGGCGATGGGGTTGAATCCATCGTGCCCAATGAAATGCTGATTTCCGGCGGCGTGCAGAACATGTCGCTGAGCAACCGCATGGTCTGGCTGTCGACGGCCGTGTCGGTGGGTTACGAAACGGACCTGGACGTCATCTTCCCCTTGCTGGAAGAGGCGACCGCCAAGGTGCCGCGTGTGTCGCAAAGCAATCCGCCATCGGCTACCCTCGTGCGTTTCGGCGCCGACGGCCTTGATGTGCAGATCGGTTTCTGGATCGCGGATCCGGAAAACGGCACGGGCGGCGTGAAGTCGAATGTGAACCGCGCCATCTGGCGCACCTTGCAGGAACATAAGGTCACTGTACCGTTTCCGCAACGCGAATTGCGTATTGTTGGTACGCCTCCTGCCCCGCTTGCCAGCGCGGCAGACGGTGAGTCCGCGCCATCCGGCACCCAGCCTTAACCTCGCTGCCTGCCTCCGATTTTGCCTGATAGCACCCATTAGGGCGTACAATCACGCCTAAAATTAACTCTGCCGGACCTCCAGAGTCACTGGAGCGACCGTGCGCACGCCCTGTCCACTTGGAGTAGTAGTAATGACATTGAGTTCCGTTTTACACGACGTTTTGCAGTTCATGGCAACTGGCATTACCGATCTGTCCGCATGGCAAGTTTTCCTGTATACCATGGTGGTCACCCACATCACGATCGCCAGCGTCACGATTTACCTGCACCGCCACCAGGCCCACCGGGCGCT
Source organism: Janthinobacterium sp. GMG2 (assembly GCF_033949445.1). Classification (NCBI taxonomy): domain Bacteria; kingdom Pseudomonadati; phylum Pseudomonadota; class Betaproteobacteria; order Burkholderiales; family Oxalobacteraceae; genus Janthinobacterium; species Janthinobacterium sp. GMG2. The sequence continues at coordinate 884,539 of NZ_JAXAWA010000001.1, forward strand.
GGAATTGCATGCGCTGCCCAGCCATTTCTTCCGTTTCTGGCTGTGGCTGACGACGGGCCAGGTCACCAAGGAGTGGGCCGCCATCCACCGCAAGCACCATGCCAAGTGCGATACGGAAGAAGATCCGCACAGCCCCGTGACGCGCGGTATCAAGAAAGTGTTCTGGGAAGGCGCCGAGCTGTACCGCGCTGAATCGAAGAACATGGAAACCATGGCCAAGTACGGCCACGGCACGCCGACGGACTGGATCGAGCGCAATCTGTACACCAAATACAGCTGGTTGGGCGTGGTCATCCTGTTCTTCGTGAACTTCGCCCTGTTCGGCGTGATCGGCATTTCCGTGTGGGCCGTGCAAATGATGTGGATCCCGATCACGGCGGCCGGCATCATCAACGGCATCGGCCACTACTGGGGCTACCGCAACTACGACTGCGCCGACGCGGCCACCAATATCATTCCCTTCGGTATTTTGATCGGCGGCGAAGAGTTGCACAACAACCACCATACGTATGCGACGTCGGCCAAGCTGTCGTCGAAATGGTATGAAATCGATATCGGCTGGGCGTATATCCGCGCGTTGGAAATGCTGGGCCTGGCCAAGGTGAAAAAACTGGCGCCGGAACCGAAGTTCTCGCACGGCAAGCTGGAAGCGGACTTCGAGACCTTGCAGTCCGTCATCGCCAACCGCTATGACGTGATGGCCAAGTATGCAAAATCGATCAAGCATGCCTGGAAGGAAGAGCTGGAACACCTGAAACACAAGGCCGAGCTGGAAAAGCGCTTCCTGAAATCGTCACGCAAGCTGATGCAGCGCGAACCGGGCAAACTGGCCGATGCGCATCACGAACAGTTGTCGGAACTGTTCCAGCACAGCAAGGCGCTGGAAACCATGCACCACATGCGCGTGGAGCTGGGCGCCATCTGGGAGCGCTCGCACTTTACGCGAGAACAGTTGCTGCAGAAGCTGCAAGACTGGTGCACGCGCGCCGAAGCGTCGGGCATCAAGTCGCTGCAAGACTTTTCCTTGCGCCTGCGCAGCTATGCATAGGTAAGCTGCGGCAGCAGATAAAGGCCCTGGTTTCCAGGGCTTTTTTTTCGTCGCGACAAAGGTGAAGAGAGTCGGTCGAAAATCAGGGCGAAAAAAAACCGCTCATCGGAGCGGCTCTTTTTACAGAACACAAGATCAATTACTTGATTTTGGTTTCTTTGTACGTGACGTGCTTGCGTGCTTTAGGATCGAATTTCATGATCTCCATTTTCGCAGGCGTCGTACGCTTGTTTTTGGTAGTCGTGTAGAAGTGACCCGTACCGGCGGTCGATTCTAACTTGATTTTGTCGCGGCCTGATTTTGCCATGATAGCTCCCTTATTCTGCTAATTAGACTTTTTCGCCACGAGCGCGCATATCGACCAATACGGCGTCGATGCCGACTTTATCGATGACGCGCAGACCGGCGTTGGACAAACGCAGGGAGACCCAGCGGTTTTCAGATTCAACAAAAATACGACGATTCTGCAAGTTAGGCAAAAAACGACGTTTGGTTTTGTTGTTTGCATGGGAAACATTGTTGCCGACCATCGGCTTCTTCCCAGTGACTTGGCAAACACGTGCCATGGCGCACTCCTTAAAGATATTCCAAATTGGAAAAACGAGAGTATATCCAAAATAAGCAGATTTATCAATGACTTGCGAAAAACAATTGTGTCATGTTGTATTGAAATAATTTAACAATTTGACTTTTACCCTTCCTCATAGGGAAAAGCACTGGTAAACAGCGCTGTTTACTGTTAGACAAGCCTGCTGCCCTTGTCACGTATGTCCTTGTTTACACATGGTTAACTGCGGTGGAGCGGGCTCTGGCCTAGATTTGCCCATGTTCCGCAAACGAATGCACTTGCCGCCCGGCCACGATGAAATGGTCGAGGATGCGCACATCCACCAGCGACAAGGCTTGCACCAGCGCGCGCGTGAGCAGCAGATCCGATTCGCTGGGCTCCGGTGTGCCGGACGGGTGGTTGTGCGCCAGCATGACGCTGGCCGCGTTGTGCAGCAGCGCCTGCTTGACCACTTCGCGCGGATACACGCTGGTGTGGGTGAGGGTGCCGCGAAACATTTCCTGGGTCGTGATCAGCCGGTTCTTGACGTCCAAAAACAACACGTGAAACGCTTCATGCGCCAGGTTGCCCAGAGTCAGGCGTAAATAGTCTTTGACCGCGTGCGGCGAATTGAGGGCCTGGCCCGCCTGCAAGTCTTCGATGATGGCGCGCCGCGCCAGTTCCAGCACCGCTTGCAGCTGGGCGAACTTGGCGCTGCCCATGCCGTGCACGGCGGAAAAACTCACGAGGCTGGCGCCAAACAGGCCCCGCAAGGAGCCGAAGTGCTCGACCGTATCGCGCGCCAGCTCCACGGCGCTCTTGCCGCGCACGCCAGTGCGCAGGAAGACGGCCAGCAATTCAGCGTCCGACAGCGATTGTGCGCCATCCTCGATCAGGCGTTCGCGCGGCCGTTCGCCGGCTGGCCAATCCTTGATGCCCATGTTGCCTCCCCGGTGCGCCCAGTTGGTCGTGGCGCCTGCCGATGATTGTCGCGCCTTCCCCGGGCGGCCATGCTGCGCTAGCTCGTCTTTATGTCGGATCATGGTAAAAAAACAAAAAACCAAGATGCCCGGCCCGGGTATTTTCAGGCGCTATCATTTGCCTGTCGTTGCATTCCATGTAAGTTGCAACGACGGGGAGTCAGGGCCCTGAACTCAATGTCTTCCACTTGTTTTACAGGAGCAGTCATGCCGTACATCAAAGTTATCAATGGAGTCATGCAAGAGTTCAACGCCGCCGGCGTCAACACGGGCAAGGTCAGCGGCATCGGCCTCAATGCGCATGCGTATCTGGAACACCGTAACTGGAGCGTTACCGCACCGCTCGCTCCGGACCCGAAGTATCCCGATTACAGCACCGATTTTCCGTATCTTGCCGCCAACGGCTTCAAGTACCTTCAGGTGATGCTGGCGCCTTTCAAGGGCAAGGATGGCTATTGGAACTGGGGCGAAGTTGTTGGTGAGCCAAAGTTCGCAAGCGACAACACGCTAACCGATGTGAATATCAAAGATTCGTACTGGCTTGCCATAACGGCGCTGCTCGATTGCGCGCTGGCCAATGGCATCGGCATCATCGCCTGCCCATTCTGGAATCCCTACGCCGTGCCGCAGTTGGTGGGGGAGGCGGGCGCTGCGGGCGCTACAAAAGACGAGCAGGCCGCGGCTGCGCGGGTCGCACTGGTCAATCCACAGTCGAAAACGCGCCGCTACATGCGTGCCTTTGCGCAGGCTTTTGCGCAGCACTACAGCAACCACGCCGGCATCGCCGCCTGGATGGCCGCACAGGAACTGATGGGCGTGACCGGGATCAGCTTGACCGCTACGCGGGAAATCATCCAGGAGACGGCGCAATTGCTGCGCGCCAACGATGGTCTGGCGCGCATGATTTCTTCCGGTAATGCCGGCATTGCCCATACTTCGCCTCGTCAAGGTTCCTTGCAGCAATATATTGCGGAAACCCTGCCATTCGTGAATCCGGACCCGGTCGACTGTCTTTGTGAAAATCTGTTCCCGGGTAATGAATATGTGAGCAGCGGCCTGACTGAGGGGGCGGATTTGCCATCCGACTTCGTTTCGTCTTCGCTCGCTTATCTGCAAGTGATGCAGCGTGCCGCACATACCTTGGGCAAGCCGTATTACCTTGGCAGCTTTTGCCTGTCGAAAAAACAGGAGTTGGCGTTGCAAGATACCGAACGGCAAGACAACTTGCATGCGTTGCTGAGCGCCATACGCCGTACGGGCGTGCAATTGGCATGCTATTGGGACTGGAATGGGGGAAAACCCATGGAGGAGGACGGACTGAACCTGGTCGAGACGCCGGCCTACAGCAACAGACGCAAGGCTGTCTGGGACGCCTTGCGCGGCGAAGATGCCATGCGTCCGGCGCCGCCCACACCCTGCTTCGGCGTGACGAAGACCTTGCAATTTCAGCCTGGTCTGATGCTCACCGTGCCTTCGTCCGTGCGCTACGAGAGTGCGGATTTTTCGCTGTCGTATTGTATCCGGCAGCAGGCTTTCTCCTCGACCGTTGGTCAGGCGCAGGCTTTTGTCGCGCATCAGGCGGACAAGAAAGGATGGGCGCTGTTCAAGCAGGATATCAAGACGTTCCTGTCCATGTGGAACAGTGTTGGTACGGGCGTCAATAGCCATGGCCACGGCCTGCAGGTGGATATTGCCAACCGCTGGTTTCGCTGCACCTATACTGTCAAGCATGACGGGAGCATCAGCCTGTACGTCGATGATTTCCTGATGTACCAGAGCAACAAGATGACAAATCCATTCGTGCAGGCCGCCGGCACCCCCCTTGTGATCGGCCACCCCGTGCATGCGCTGGAGCAGGGCACGCCCGCCTGGCAGTTGTCGGACGTCATCCTGTACGACCGCGTGCTGACGCCCAAGGAAGTGTATGACTATGGCCAGTACGGCATCGTGCACCGGCCCGTGGGACGCTGGAAGCTCGACGGCAACCTGGAAGACAGCTCGGGCTTCGGCAATCATGCGAGCACGCCTGGCCAGTTGGTGTACGTCAACGTCGGATAAGTGAAAGGGGGCGCGGTCATGTTTTTTGACAAAAGCATGGCCGCGCCGAGATGGCATGGGGCGCGCTGGCTCAGGGTGGCTTACAATATCGTTTTGCACCAGTTACTTGAAAACTACTATGTCCAACGAGCAACCAGCAGTCGTCACCGAAGCGGCTTACCTTACCCTGCATTATCGTCTTGCTACTGTTGACGGTACTGACATTGTCACGACCTTCAGCGGCAATCCCGCGACCTTGATGCTGGGACAGGGCCAACTGGCGCCATTCCTCGAGCAGCGTCTGCTGGGCTTGCCTGAAGGCACGCACCAGACGTTCGAGCTGGCGGCGGGCGAAGGCTTTGGCGAGCGCAATCCCGAGCTGGTGCAGTCCGTCTCGCGCGCTACCCTGGACGAAAACTCCGTGCCGGGCGCCGACTACAAGATCGGCGACCTGGTCGACTTCGCCGCGCCGGGCGGCGGCCGCTTTGCCGGTGTGCTGCGCGAATTGCGTGACGATTCGGCCCTGTTCGACTTCAACCATCCGCTGGCCGGCCAGCCGCTGCGTTTTGAAGTCAAGCTCATTTCGGTCCTGTAAGGAGTAGCGATGGATAAAGAACTGTTACTGGCCCAGCCCCGCGGTTTTTGCGCTGGCGTCGACCGGGCGATTGAAATCGTCGAACGCGCCTTGCAGCAATTTGGCGCACCGATCTATGTGCGCCATGAAATCGTCCATAACGCCTATGTGGTGGCCGATTTGCGCAACAAGGGCGCCATTTTCATCGACGACCTCGATGACGTGCCTGCCGGCAATACGCTCGTGTTTTCCGCCCACGGCGTGTCGAAAGCCGTGCGTGCCGAGGCGGAATCGCGCGGCCTGAGCATTTTTGATGCGACTTGCCCGCTGGTCACCAAGGTGCACATGGAAGTGGGCAAGATGCGCCGCGAGGGCCGCGAGATCATCATGATCGGCCACGATGGCCATCCCGAGGTCGAGGGCACGATGGGCCAGGCCGATATGGGCATGCATCTGGTGGAAACGCTCGATGATGTGGCGAAATTGCAGGTCGCCAATCCGCAGAGCCTGGCCTATGTTTCGCAAACAACGTTGTCAGTTGACGACACCAGCGACATTATTGCGGCTTTGAAAGCGAAATATCCGAATATCGCCGAGCCGAAAAAAGGCGACATCTGCTACGCCACCACGAACCGCCAGGAAGCCGTGAAATTCATGGCGCCGCTGGTGGAAGTGGTGATCGTCGTGGGCAGCCCGAACAGCTCGAATTCGAACCGCCTGCGCGAAGTGGCAGACAAGATGGGCACGCCTGCCTACATGGTCGACAATGCCTCGCAGATCGACCCGGCGTGGCTGGAAGGCAAGCTGCGCGTGGGTGTCACGGCTGGCGCCTCGGCGCCCGAGGTGCTGGTGCAGGCCGTCATCGACCGCTTGAAAGAGTGCGGCGTGAAGAGCGTGCGCCCGCTTGACGGCGTGCAGGAAGCCGTTACGTTCCCGATGCCGAAAGGCCTCGACGGCATCAAGCGCGACGTCGCCTGAGGCTGTACGGCTGCTGAGTATCGATGAAATAGTTACCTCAAAACCGAATTTAATTCGGAAATGATTGATTTATTCCAAGCTTAGTTTTTGCAAAAGATCGTTATGATTGCCTCAAGCTTGAATATGTTGTCGTTATGACTAAGCAAGGTCACGCCCGTTTTCAGTGCGTGCACCATGCTGGTGAGAACGGTCCAGGGATGGCACTGCAGGAATTCTTCCTCCGGTGCCGTTTTTGTATCAGCGACATGTTCTGGCGGAAGTTGTTCCCGAAAAATGCATATTTGATAGGGCAATCATGGATACATTCATCCAGCAGATCATTAACGGCTTGGTGTTGGGCAGCATGTATGCCTTAGTCGCCCTCGGTTACACCATGGTGTACGGCGTGTTGAACCTGATCAACTTCGCCCACGGCGACGTGCTCATGATCGGCGCCATGGTGGGCTTGACCATTCTCAAGCTGCTGGGCATTTATGTGCCCGACTGGCCCGGCTATCTGAAGCTGGCCACCGCCATCCTCGGCGCCATTCCCATCTGTATTCTGGTCAATATCATCATCGAGCGGGTCGCCTACCGCCGCCTGCGCAACGCCCCCCGCCTCGCCCCCCTGATTACCGCCATCGGCGTCTCCATCCTGCTGCAAACCTTCGCCATGATGATCTGGACGCGCAATCCCTTGCCCTTCCCGCAATTGCTGTCGACCGACCCCATCAACATAGGCGGCGCCGTGATTTCGCAAACGCAAGTGTTGCTGCTGGCCCTGGCCGCGCTGTCGATGGGCGGACTGGTGTTGCTGGTGGAAAAAACCCGCATGGGCCGCGCCATGCGCGCCACGGCGGAAAACCCCCGCGTGGCAGGGCTGATGGGCGTCGATTCCGACAAGGTCATCGTGGCCACCTTTGCCATCGGCGCCGCGCTGGCGGCCGTGGCCGGCGTGATGTGGGGCGCCAACTATGCCTCCATTCAATTTTCCATGGGCGCCATCCCCGGCCTGAAAGCGTTTTGCGCGGCGGTGCTGGGCGGCATCGGCAATATCTACGGCGCCATGCTGGGTGGTATCTTGCTGGGCATTATCGAGAGCCTGGGCGCCGGCTATATCGGCGACATCACGGGCGGCTTCCTGGGCAGCCACTACCAGGATATCTTTGCCTTCGTCGTGCTGATCATCGTGCTGACCCTGCGCCCGTCCGGCATCATGGGCGAACGCGTGGCCGACCGTGCCTGATGTGAAACTGGGAGATTAAATCATGGCACTACTCGATTTCGACGCAAAAAAGAATCCCGCCAAGGCCTACGCCGGCATGCTGGGCCTGGCCGCGCTGCTGATGGTGTTCCCGTTTTTTGCCGCCCAGTTCGGCAACTCGTGGGTACGCATCATCGACATGGCCTTGCTGTACATCATGCTGGCCCTGGGCTTGAACATCGTCGTCGGCTTTGCCGGCCTGCTCGACCTCGGCTACATCGCCTTCTACGCCGTGGGCGCCTACCTGACGGCCCTGCTGGCGTCGCCCCAGTTCGCCATTCTGCTCGAATCGGTGGTGAATCAATATCCGGTGCTGGGCGAAGCCCTGGTGCAGCTGATGGGGCCGGAAATCCGCGAAAACGGCATCCATTTGTCGATCTGGATCATCGTGCCCTTGGCCGCAGCGGTGGCTGGCCTGTTCGGCGCCCTGCTGGGCGCGCCCACCTTGAAGCTGCGCGGCGACTACCTGGCCATCGTGACCCTGGGCTTTGGCGAGATCATCCGCATCTTCATGAACAACTTGAACGACCCGATCAATTTCACGAACGGGCCGCAAGGCATCAATCTGATCGACCCGATCCGCATCTTTGGCGTCAACCTGGCGGGCGAGGCGGGCACCAACAGCACCGTGACGGTGGCCGGTTTTTCCATGCCGTCCGTGAACGCCTATTACTTTTTGTTCCTCTTCCTGTGCATCGCCGTCGTGTTCGTCACCAAGCGGCTCCAGCATTCGCGCCTGGGCCGCGCCTGGGTCGCCATCCGCGAAGACGAGATCGCCGCCAAGGCCATGGGCATCAATACGCGCAACGTGAAATTGCTGGCCTTTTCCATGGGTGCCTCGTTCGGCGGCGTGGCGGGCGCCATGTTTGCCTCGTTCCAGGGTTTTGTCTCGCCGGAATCGTTTTCCCTGACGGAATCGATCGCCGTGCTGGCCATGGTGGTGCTGGGCGGCATCGGCCATATCCCCGGCGTGATCCTCGGCGGCGTGATCCTCGCCTCGATACCGGAAGTGCTGCGCCACGTGGTGGAACCGGCCCAGCAGGCGCTGTTCGGCCACGTGGTGATCGAGGCGGAAGTGCTGCGCCAGTTGCTGTATGGCCTGGCCATGGTGTTGATCATGCTCAACCGTCCTGCCGGCCTGTGGCCATCGCCGAAGCACGAAGACCGGCCCGACCACGACGCCGACCAGCCGAACAAATCCACCGGCGTCGTGTCCGCTTAAGGGAGGGATAGCATGAGCGAACAGATCATTCTCAATATTGCCGGCGTGAATAAACGTTTTGGCGGCTTGCAAGCGCTCACCGACGTGGGCATCACCATCCGGCAAGGGCAAATCTATGGATTGATTGGCCCGAACGGCGCCGGCAAGACCACCTTCTTCAACGTGATCACCGGCCTGTACCAGCCCGACACGGGTACTTTCGAGCTGGCCGGCAAACCGTATTCGCCATCCGCGCCGCACAAGGTGGCCAAGGCGGGCATTGCGCGCACCTTCCAGAACATCCGTTTGTTTGGCGACATGACGGCGCTGGAAAACGTCATGGTGGGGCGCCATGTGCGCTCGCACCAGGGCGTGTTCGGCGCCATCTTCCGCCACAAGGCGGCGCGCGAGGAAGAGGCGTCCATCCGCAAGCGGGCCATGGAGTTGCTCGACTTCGTCGGCATCGCCCAGTTCGCCAGCCGCACGGCCCGCTTCTTGTCGTATGGCGACCAGCGGCGCCTGGAAATCGCCCGCGCGCTGGCCACGGACCCGCAACTGCTGGCGCTCGACGAGCCGGCGGCGGGCATGAATGCGACGGAAAAGCTGGCTCTGCGCGAGTTGCTGGTGAAAATCAAGGCCGAAGGCAAGACCGTGCTGTTGATCGAGCACGACGTGAAACTGATGATGGGACTGTGCGACCGCATCACCGTGCTCGAGTATGGCAAGCGCATCGCGGAAGGCTTGCCGGCCGAAATACAACAAAACCCGGCCGTCATCGAGGCTTATCTGGGAGGGTCGCACGCATGAGTAACGCTGGCTTGAACAAGAATGTATTGAAGGTATCGGGCCTGCACGTGGCCTACGGCGGCATCAAGGCCGTCAAGGGCATCGACCTGGAAGTCAACCAGGGCGAGCTGATCGCCCTGATCGGCGCGAACGGCGCCGGCAAGACGACGACCTTGAAAGCCATCACGGGCACTTTGCCGGCCTGCAAGGTCGAAGGCACGATCAGCTACCTGGGCGAATCGCTCAAGGGCACGAAATCGTTCCACCTGGTGGAAAGAAAACTGGCCATGGTGCCGGAAGGGCGGGGCGTGTTTACCCGCATGTCGATCCGGGAAAACCTCATGATGGGCGCTTACACGCGCACGGACAAGGCCGGTGTCGAGGACGATATCGCCCGCTGGTTCGACGTCTTTCCACGCCTCAAGGAACGGGCGGCGCAGATGGCCGGCACCTTGTCCGGCGGCGAGCAGCAGATGCTGGCCATGGCGCGGGCACTGATGAGTCATCCGAAGCTGCTGCTGCTCGACGAGCCGTCGATGGGCTTGTCGCCCATCATGGTCGAGAAAATTTTCGAGGTGATCCGCAAGGTGTCGTCCGAAGGCATCACGATCTTGCTGGTCGAACAGAATGCCCGTTTGGCCCTGCAAGCGGCGCACCGCGGCTATGTGATGGATTCCGGCCTCGTCACCATGGGCGGCAACGCGGCCGCCATGCTCGACGACCCGCGCGTCAAGGCGGCGTATCTGGGAGAGTAAGCGCGCATAAAAAATGCCCCAGCTGGGCTGGGGCATAATGGCATCCGTCGGGGAAGTACGGGATGGATGCCTGGAGGAGCAGGTACAGCGGACCGCCGTAGCGGTCGCGCAAGAATTACTTGGCGGCAGCGCGTGGCACGACTTTTTCAGCTGCTTGCGTGAACTGGTTCACGGCCGAGGTCAGGTTCGCTTCGATAGCTTCGACGGCTTGCTTGCTGGTTTTCGAGAATTGCTCGTAGCCCGCATTGGCGTTGCCGATGGCGCTTTTCAGGATGGCGACGGCGTTTTCCGAACCGGCTGGCGCGTTCTTGGTGACTTCTTCCACCAGGGACAGGACTTTGCGGTTGGTTTCAGCGATTTGCGATTCAGCAGCTTTGCTGAATTCGGCTTGGGTGCCCGACGTGATGGCAGCCAGGTGACGGCCGTAAGCGATGGCTTTTTCGGCGCTAGGCTGGGCTTGAGCAGCGCTCAGCGAGAAGAATTCTTGTGGATCTTTTGCCGACAGCAATTGCTTGGCGGCGGCGGTCGATTCTTCCAGGGTCGCTTTGGCAGCGGTCAGGTTCAGTTCGACGATCTTTTCGATGCCTTCGAAGGCTTTGCCCGTCAGCGACGAGAACAGGGCGAATTGGGCTTCCAGGTTGGCTTTGGTAGCGGACGAAAATTGCTCAGGAATTGAAAACATATAAATCTCCAAAAAATCGAAATCTGGTTAATTTGATGCTGCGTGTACCGTTTGGGAAAGCAGGTGAATCTAAATTTTTCAAGCTGAACAAGAATTGTGCAACGCAACAAACCCTATTCTACGGTGAAAAAAAACGAAGTCAAGCGTTTCTTGTGCGATGCAACAATTGAATAGATTTGGATCAAAAGTCATTGTTTCTAAAGAGAAATATTTGATTTCTGGGTGTCAATGGTTTATGCCTAAACTATCGTTTCCAGCGGCTACGGGGACGATTGCGGCGCAGCATGCTAGACTTTGCCTCCCGCACTGGCGCAGCATCTGGTGCCGATCCCGTTTCCCGAGTTGATACCATGTCCAATCTTCCCGCCGCGGCTGGCGCCAGCGGCAAAGCCTCTCTTCTGACCACTCTGACGCCGATGGCCTTGCCTGGCTTCTTCGTGTTGTTATGGAGCACAGGTTTTATCGTGGCCAAGTTCGGCCTGCCGTACGCGCCCCCGCTGACTTTTTTGCTGCTGCGCTTCCTGGGCGTGCTGGTGATCCTGCTGCCGCTCGTGCTGCTGTTGCGCGCACCGTGGCCCGTGGGACAGTTCCGCCAGATCGCCGTGGCCGGCATTTTGATGCAGGCCGGCTACTTGGCCGGCGTCTGGTGCGCGATCAAGCTGGGCATGCCGGCCGGCCTGTCCGCCCTGATCGTGGGCATGCAGCCTGTGCTGACGGCCTGCGCCGCGCCGCTGATCGGCGAATCCGTGCGCCCGCGCCAGTGGCTGGGCCTGTTCTTCGGCTTGCTGGGCGTGGCCCTCGTCGTGTATGCGAAGATCAACCTCGTGGGCCTCACCGTGGAAAGCGTGCTGCTGTGCGTGTTCGCGCTGCTGTCGATGACGGCCGGCACCATGTACCAAAAACGCCACTGCCCGCAATTCGACTTGCGCACGGGCACCGTGGTGCAGTTTGCCGCCTCCATCGTCGTGGTCTTGCCATTCGCCCTGTATTACGAAGGGCTGGACCTGCATTTCAGCAATGTGCAATGGACGGCGAATTTCATCGGCGCCTTGCTGTGGTCGGTACTCGTGCTGTCCATCGGCGCCATCTTTCTGCTGTTCGCCCTGATCCGTCGCAGCGATGCCACGAAAGTGACGGGCTTGCTGTACCTGACGCCGCCCACGACGGCCGTGATGGCCTGGCTGATGTTCGGCGAAGCGTTCAATATGCTGGGCATCGCCGGCATGCTGGTGGCCGTGATCGGCGTGGTGTTTGTCGTCAAGAAGTAGAGATAGCGGGAGAGCAGGGCAGTGAACAAGCAAGCATCTGAAACACAGGCGGCGCAGCAAGCCGTCGACGCCGTCATTCTGTCGCGCCGTTCGATCCGCGCCTTTTTGCCCACGCCGGTGGCGCAGGACGATATCGCGCGCATCCTGGAAGTGGCGGCGCGCGCGCCTTCGGGCGCCAACATGCAGCCGTGGAAAGTGTATGTGCTGTCGGGCGAGGCGCGCGCGCGGCTGTCGCGCCGCATCCTCGACGTCTATGCCGCACCGAAGGCGCCCGATGCGCCCGCGCGCACGGCGTCGTATATCTATTACCCGCGCCAGTGGACGGCGCCGTTCATCGAACGCCGGCGCAAGATCGGCCTGGACCTGTACCAGCTGCTGGGCCTGGAGCGGAGCGACACGGCCGGCATGGCGGCTCAGCATGGACGCAATTTCCAGTTTTTCGATGCGCCCGTCGGGCTGATCTTTACCATCGAACGGGTGCTGGAGCAGGGTTCCTGGCTCGACTACGGCATGTTCTTGCAAAATATCATGCTGGCGGCGCGCGCGCGGGGACTCGACACGTGCCCGCAAGCGGCCTTCATTCACTACCATGACATCATCCGTGACGAGCTGGGCGTGCCGGCCAGCGAAATGGTGGTGTGCGGCATGGCCCTCGGCTATGCCGACCCGGACAAGGTCGAGAACCGCTTGAACACGGAACGCGAGCCGCTGGCCGGTTTTGTTAAATTCATGGACAAATAGACACGCCAGCGATGAGCACATGCAAATAGCCGTCAAGGATGAGCTTGTTTGCTGATCGCTAACGATTTGTATTTCAGTACTGCAATAAATACTGTCCTAACTGTTAAATAGGCTTGCGAATACTCTGCATTTCGCTACACTGCAATAAGGCAACAGCTTCACGGGGAATTATCGAATGGCTAAGTTTAAACTTGCGCTGGGTATCCTGGCTTCCCTGCTGTTTGCACTGGCGCCGGCTGCGGCCGTGCACGCCAAGGAAGCGAACGGCAAATCCTCAGCCTCCAAGAAACAGAACACCAAGAAAGTCAAAGTCGTGCTGCGCAAGAGCGCGACGGCCGCGCCGCGCGAAAAGAGCGTGCGCCGGGTTGTCATGGTGCGCGGCAAACGCAAGGTCATCTATCAAAAAATCAGCAGCGTGGCCGTGCCCATGGCCGCGCCGATGCCCACCATGGGCGACCTGGCGGGCCTGAACCTCACGCGCGATCCGCTCGACCTCAAGTCGAGCGTGGCGCTGGTGCTGGACCAGAACAATTCGGAAGTGCTGTTTGAAAAGAATTCGAATGTGGCCCTGCCCATCGCCTCCATCACCAAGATGATGACGGGCCTGGTGGTCGTCGAAGCGCATCAGGACATGGAGGAACTGCTGACGATCACGGACGAGGATGTCGATCGCGCCAAGTTCAGCAGCTCGCGCCTGAAAGTGGGTTCGCAATTGACGCGCGCGAATATGCTGCACATCGCCTTGATGAGCTCGGAAAACCGTGCCGCCTCGGCGTTGGGCCGTAATTATCCGGGCGGCTTGTCGGCGTTTGTCGACGCGATGAACAGCAAGGCGCGCCAGCTGGGCATGATGGATACGCATTACGTCGATTCCAGCGGCTTGTCGAAGATGAACGTGGCCAGTGCGCGCGACCTGGGCAAGCTGGCCATGGCCGCCTTCCGCCATCCGCTGCTGCGCGAGTACTCGACGGACCCGAAAGCCATCGTCGAAGCCAGCGGCCAGCCCATGCAGTTTGGCAATACGAATCACCTGGTGGCGAATCCCGGCTGGGAAATCGGCTTGCAAAAGACGGGCTTTATCAATGAGGCGGGACGTTGCCTGATGATGCAGGCTGTCATCGAAGGACGGGCCGTGATCATGGTCTTCCTCGATTCCAAGGGAAAACAGTCGCGCACGGCCGATGCGGGGCGCATGCGCAAGTGGCTGGAAGCCCTCAAGCCTGCCAACATGAGCTTGCCTGGCGGCTAAAAGAAACAGGGCAGCGTTGCTGCTCTGTTTCTTTAGTCTTGGGGTATAAAACCCAAAGTCACTGAAATCTGGTTCGCCGTTTCCACCAGGTCCACCAGCCACTCATCCTGCAGGCGGTCGGCTGGCGCCGAGATCGACAGGCCGGCGATCAGCTTGCCTGTATCGTCGCGGATGCCGGCGGCCATGCAGCGCACGCCCAGTTCCAGCTCTTCATTGTCGCGCGCATAGCCGCGCTCGCGCACCAGGCTCAGTTCGCGCTCGAGCTTTTGCAGATCCGTGATGGAATTCTTGTTGTGTCCGGCCAGGCCCGTGCGCGTGGCGTACGCGCGGATGGCTTTCGGCTCGTCCACGGAGAGGAACAGCTTGCCGGTCGAGGTCAGGTGCAGCGGGCCGCGGCCGCCGATGGCGCGCACCACCTGCATGCCCGAGCGTTCGGAAAAGGCACGGTCGATGTAGACGATCTCATCGCCCTGGCGCACGGACAGGTTGATCGTTTGCTGGGTTTTCTTGTGCAGCTGGCGCATGAAGTCCAGCGCCGCTTCGCGCACGCTGAGGCGGCTTTTCACCACATTGCCCAGTTCCAGCAGGCGCATGCCCAGCCGGTAGGTGCCCGGTTCGATGCGGTCGACAAAGCGCGTCAGCACCATGTCGTTGAGGATGCGGTGCGCCGTCGAGGGATGCAGGCCTGATACTTTGGACAATTCCTTCAGGCTGACCGGGTCGGAATATTTGGCCAAGGCATCGAGCAGGGCGACCATGCGTTCGATGACCTGGATCGTCGTCTTCGGGGCAGCGACCGGTTCAATTTTCATGATGGCTTTGGTGCAATGCAGTATTCATCCTTCTTTATACCATGATGTGAAAAAATAGTGAAATGTTCCGAGATAGATAGCGAATAAATTGTCACAATCCCTATTGTGCCCGTCATAATGCGTGGATAGCATGTGCTTTGAACCATGGAAAACTATGCAACCTGTAAATGAATTCAAGAGCAAAAGCGGCTTGAAACGGATTTTCTCCGCCTTTTTCTACTCGCTCGATGGCTTGAAAGCGGCCTGGCGCCACGAACATGCGTTCCGGCAGGAACTGGGCCTGTTCGTCGTCGGCACGGTGATCGCCTTGCTGCTGCGCGTTTCCGCGTTTGAAAAGCTGGTGCTGATCGGCGTGCTGCTGCTGGTGCTGATCGTCGAACTGATCAATTCGGCAATTGAAGCCGTGGTTGACCGCATTTCGCTCGAACGTCATCCGCTGTCGAAAAACGCCAAGGACTTTGGCAGCGCCGCCGTGCTGCTGACCTGCATCCTGGCCTTCGCCACCTGGGCCGTCATTTTGTTTAACCGTTTTTATTAACTGCTAAATCCCCGTTGCGCGCCGTCCATATGTGAAAAACGCATATCAAACGGCGAAACGCTTCGTTCTCTTTGCGGCCATGGCGCCGTAATCTGGTGGCTCTGCAAGTTCAACCACACGGGGATCTTAGATGCTGTCGAAAAAAATCATCATTGCCGCCGCCATCAGCGCGTTTGCCATTCTGCAAACGGCGCAGGCTGCCGATATCACCCTGCTCAACGTGTCGTACGACCCGACGCGCGAGCTGTACCAGGATGTGAATACGGCGTTTGCCAAGGAGTGGAAAGGCAAGACGGGCGACAACGTCAAGATCAAGCAATCGCACGGTGGTTCGGGCAAGCAGGCGCGCGCCGTCATCGACGGCCTGGAAGCGGATGTCGTCACCTTGGCCCTGGCCTATGACATCGATGCGCTGGCCGAGCACAAGCTGCTGGCTGGCGACTGGCAAAAGCGTTTGGCGCACAACAGCTCGCCTTACACCTCGACCATCGTCTTCCTGGTGCGCAAGGGCAACCCGAAAGGCATCAAGGATTGGAACGACCTGATCAAGCCAGGCGTCTCCGTCATCACGCCGAATCCGAAAACCTCGGGCGGCGCCCGCTGGAACCATCTGGCCGCGTGGGGTTACGCGCTGCGCCAGCCGGGCGGCAACGAAGCGAAGGCCAAGGATTTCCTCGGCAAGCTGTATAAAAACGTGCCCGTGCTCGATTCCGGCGCGCGCGGCGCCACCACCACGTTCGTCGAGCGCGGCATCGGCGACGTGCTGATCGCCTGGGAAAACGAGGCTTACCTGGCCGTCAAGGAACTGGGCCCGACCAAGTTCGACATCATCACGCCATCCGTCAGCATCCTGGCCGAGCCGCCCGTCGCCGTCGTCGACAAGTTTGCCGACAAGCATGGCACGCGCAAGGTGGCCGAGGCTTACCTGAACTACCTGTACACGGATGAAGCGCAAGACATCATCGCGAAGAATTACTACCGTCCGGCAACGGACAAGGCGGCGAAGAAATACGCGTCGCAGTTCGCCAAGGTCAACCTGTTCACCATCGAGCAAGTGGCGGGCGGCTGGACGGCGGCACAGAAGGCGCACTTTGCCGACGGCGGCATCTTCGACCAGATCTACCAGCCTAAGTAATACCGGATGGCACGATTGCCAGACCGTTACTAAAAGGACACATCATGGCGCTGCGCAGCTTTTCCGATTACCGGGTACTGATCGTGCCGGGCTTGCATAACAGCGGTCCCGAGCATTGGCAGAGCCGCTGGCAGCGCCTGTATCCGCAATTCGAGCGGGTCGAGCAGGATGACTGGAACGCGCCCGACCTGGCCACCTGGTCGGCGCGGCTGGACCAGGTGCGGCGGCAGGATGCGCGCCCGACCCTGATCGTCGCCCACAGCTTCGGCTGCCTGACGACGGCGCACAGCCTGGCCCGCGATCCGCAGGGCGTGGCCGGCGTGCTGCTGGTGGGACCAGCCGATCCCGACAAGTTTGGCGTGGCAAAGGCATTGCCGCAAAAGCGGCTGCCTTGCCCCGGCATCCTGATCGCCAGCCAGACCGATCCGTGGATGACGGCCGAACACGCGGCGCAGTGGGCACGGCGCTGGAATTGCAAGTATATTGATGGCGGTGCGCTGGGCCATATCAACGCCGAGTCGCGCCTTGGCGACTGGGTCTACGGCCAGGCGCAATTGCAAACGCTGTTTGATCTGGCGCAAAGCGACAAGCGCCACCGTCAGGCAGCCTGATTCGACCAACATCCCGATACACAACCTCACAGGAGATCACGATGACTTTACGCCTGGGCGATGTCGCCCCTGATTTTGAACAAGACAGCTCGATCGGCCCGCTCAAGTTCCACGAGTGGGCGGGCAATTCCTGGGTGGTGCTGTTTTCCCACCCGGCCGATTTTACCCCCGTATGCACGACGGAATTGGGCTTGACGGCCAAGCTCAAGCCGGAATTCGACAAGCGCAACGTGAAGGCCATCGCCCTGTCCGTGGACGCGGCCGAGTCGCACAAGAGCTGGATCAAGGATATCGAAGAGACGCAAAACACGGTCGTGGGCTTCCCCATCATCGCCGACGTCGACAAGAAAGTGTCGGTGCTGTACGACATGATCCATCCGGAACAGTCCGTCACGGCCACCGTGCGCTCCGTCTTCATCATCGACCCGAACAAAAAGGTGCGGCTGATCCTCACGTATCCGCTGAGCACGGGCCGCAACTTCAATGAAATCCTGCGCGTCATCGACGCCTTGCAACTGACGGACGGCTATACGGTGGCCACGCCAGGCAACTGGAAAGACGGCGACGACGTCATCATTCCATTGACCGTGCAAGACCCGGACGTGATCAAGCAGAAGTATCCGAAGGGCTTTACGGCAGCCAAGCCATACCTTCGTTTGACGCCGCAGCCGAACAAGTAAGAACGGGGTCAGTCGCTTCGCGATTGAAATGCGTCCTACTAGGACGCATTTCCCCGTCGGGTCTGACCCCAGCCGTCAAGGTGTTGGGTTAAGTGTGTGCCCACCCCAACCCCCACCCCAAAAGCCGGGGTCGGACCCGCAGGGTCCGACCCCTTTTTTTCGCCCATAGATTCCGCCAGCAAGTATGCAAAATCCATCTAAGCAAATGAGAAATGGTTAGTTCTTTTTATAACGGTTGCATGTGATTATTGCGCCCTATAACTCAAAAATGTAATAAGAAGGGGTTTCTATGTCTGCAGCATCAGCAGCACCGCTCAAGGCGCGCGGAGCGCCGTTTCGGGTCATGCCGGGGTTTAAGCTGTCTCTGGGCTTCACGCTCTTTTACCTGGCCCTGATCGTTCTCATCCCGCTGTCGTCGGTGTTCCTGAAGACCTTCACCATGACATGGGATGCCTTCTTCAGCGCCGTTACGTCCGACCGCGTGATGGCGTCCTACCGCCTGACGTTTGGCGCGTCGTTGATCGCCGCCCTGTTGAACGTGGTGTTTGGCGGCATCCTGGCCTGGGTGCTGGTGCGTTATAAATTCCCCGGCAAGCGCATCATCGACGCGCTGGTCGACTTGCCGTTCGCCTTGCCGACGGCCGTGGCCGGCATCACCCTGACGGCCCTGTATTCCTCAAATGGCTGGTTCGGCCAGTTCATCGAAGGTGTGCTGGGCATCAAGGTGGCGTTCACGCCGCTGGGCGTGGTGGTGGCGCTGACCTTCATCGGCTTGCCTTTCGTCGTGCGTACGGTGCAACCGGTGCTGGAAGACGCGGAAAAGGAACTGGAAGAAGCGGCAGCCAGCCTGGGCGCCAATTCCCTGCAAACGTTTATCCGCGTCATCTTCCCCACGATCTTGCCGTCCTTGCTGACGGGCTTTGCGCTGGCCTTTGCCCGCGCCACGGGCGAGTACGGTTCCGTGATCTTTATCGCCGGCAATATGCCGATGGTGTCGGAAATCACGCCGCTGTTCATTATTACCAAGCTGGAACAATACGATTACGCAGGCGCCACGGCCATCGCCGTGGTGATGCTGGTGGTCTCCTTTTTGCTGTTGTTGACGATTAACCTGCTGCAAGCATGGACGCGCGGAAAGGCGAAGAAATCATGAGTACGAATACGACTGCCGCCGCTGGCGTGGACAAGGCGCTGCCGACAGCGCGCCGCTTCGAACCGAATGTCGGCCCCGTTGTGCTGGAACCATTGTGGGTACGAACGGTATTGATCACCATCGCCTTGCTGTTCCTGACAGCCTTCCTCATCGTGCCCCTGGTGGCCGTGTTTGCGGAAGCGTTCAAGAAGGGCTGGGAAGCGTATATCGCCGCCATCATTGATCCGGACGCGATTTCCGCGATTAAATTGACCCTGATCACGGCCGCCATCGCCGTGCCGCTGAACCTGGTATTCGGCGTGGCCGCTTCCTGGTGCATCGCCAAGTTCGAGTTCCGCGGCAAGAGCATCTTGCTGACCCTGATCGACTTGCCGTTTTCCGTCTCGCCCGTCATTTCCGGCCTGATCTACGTGCTGATGTTTGGTGCCCAAGGCTGGTTCGGCCCGTGGCTGCAGGCGCACGACATCAAGATTTTGTTTGCCGTGCCCGGCATCGTGCTGGCCACCATCTTCATCACCTTCCCGTTCGTCGCGCGTGAATTGATCCCGCTGATGCAGTCGCAGGGCAGCGAAGAGGAAGAGGCCGCCATCGTGCTGGGCGCGTCGGGCTGGAACACTTTCCGCCGAGTCACCTTGCCGAATATCAAGTGGGGTCTGCTGTATGGCGTGATCCTGTGTAACGCCCGCGCCATGGGCGAGTTCGGCGCCGTGTCCGTGGTCTCCGGCCATATCCGCGGCGAAACGAACACCATGCCGCTGCAAGTGGAGATTCTGTACAACGAGTACAACTTCGCCGCCGCATTTGCCGTCGCCTCCCTGCTGGCCTTGCTGGCCTTGGTGACCCTGGCCTTGAAAGCTTTCATTGAGTGGCGTTTGAACGAGAGCGACGCCGACGATTCCGCCTTACGTTCTACGGAGCACTGACATGACCATCGCAGTTAAAAACATCCACAAGCGTTTTGGCGATTTCGTCGCCCTCGACAATATCTCGCTGGACTTTCCCGCCGGCGAACTGACGGCCCTGCTGGGTCCGTCCGGTTGCGGCAAGACCACCTTGCTGCGCATCATCGCGGGCCTCGAACATCCGGACAGCGGGCAAGTGCTGCTGGACGCGGAAGATGCGTCGAACCGCCACGTGCGCGAGCGGCAAGTCGGTTTCGTCTTCCAGCACTATGCGCTGTTCAAGCACATGACCGTGTTTGAAAACGTGGCCTTCGGCTTGCGCGTGAAGTCGCGCAGCGAGCGCCCGTCGGAAGACCAGATCCGCCGCAAGGTCAAGGATTTGCTGGAACTGGTGCAGCTGGACTGGCTGGCCGACCGCTATCCGCCGCAGTTGTCGGGCGGACAACGCCAGCGTATCGCCCTGGCGCGCGCCTTGGCCGTGGAGCCGCGCGTGCTGCTGCTTGACGAACCGTTCGGCGCCTTGGATGCCAAGGTGCGCAAGGAATTGCGCCGCTGGCTGCGCCGCCTGCATGACGACTTGCACGTCACCAGCATTTTCGTCACGCATGACCAGGAAGAAGCGCTGGAAGTGGCCGACCAGGTCGTGCTGATGAACAAGGGCACCGTCGAGCAGCTGGGTTCCCCGGAGCAAGTCTACAACCACCCGGCGTCCCCGTTCGTCTACGGCTTCCTCGGCAACGTCAACCTGTTCCACGGCCGCGTGCATGACGGCGTGATGGCGACGGGCGACGCCAGCTTCGAAGTGCCTGATTATGCGGGCGTGAGCGACAGCAAGGGCACGGCTTATGTGCGGCCGCATGACCTGGAAATCGACCGCTACACGCAGGGCGCGGAAGGCATCGTCGTGAAACTGAGCCGCGCCCATGCGATCGGTCCGCTGGCCCAGCTGGACTTGCAGCGCGTCGATAACAGCGAGCTGATCGAAGCGGTGATGTCGAACGAGCGTTTTACGCATCTGCAGCTGAAAGAAGGCGAGACGTTAGTTGTCCGCCCGAAACGTCTGCACGTGTTCGTTGAACCGACAAGAACCTGAGAGGCTGGAACACTATGAATTTTCAACAACTGCGTTCGATCCGCGAAGCGGCCCGCCGCGGCTATAACCTGACGGAAGTGGCCAACGCCCTGTTCACGTCGCAGCCGGGCGTGAGCCGGCAAATCCGCGAACTCGAGGACGAGCTGGGCGTGGTGATTTTCGAGCGCAACGGCAAGCGCTTGACGGGTTTGACGGAGCCGGGCAAGGGCATCCTGAAGATCGTCGACCGCCTGTTGATCGAGGCGGAAAACCTGCAGCAGGCCAGTCTCGAATACAGCGGCCAGACCAGCGGGACGTTATCCGTGGCGGCCACGCACACACAGGCGCGCTATGCGTTGCCGAAAGTGGTGCAGGGCTTCCGCGCCGCTTTCCCCGAGGTCCGCATCGCGCTGCAGCAAAGCGCGCCCGAACACATCGCGGAATGGGTGCTGTCGGGCAAGACCGATATCGGCATCGCCACGGAAGGCTTGAGCCAGTTTCCCGACCTCGTGTCGTTTCCGTGCTACCGCTGGAGCCATCTGATCGTCGTGCCGGACGGCCACCCGCTGCTCGAGCACTCGCCGATCCGCCTGGAAGACCTGGCGAAATACCCGTTGATCACCTACGACAAGGGGTTCACGGGACGCGGCCATATCGACGATGCATTCGCCAAGGCGGGCGTGACGACCGACATCATTTTGACGGCCATGGATTCGGACGTCATCAAGCAGTACGTGGCGCTGGGCTTGGGCGTGGGCATCGTGGCTTCGATGGCCTTCGATCATGGCCGCGACAAGGGGCTAAGGGCCGTGGAAGCGTCGCACCTGTTCGCCACCAACACGACGCGCCTGGCCGTGCGGCGCGGCGCCTACCTGCGCGCCTACGCCTACGAGTTCATCCTGCAGCTGGCGCCGGACTTGACGCGCGAAGACATCGACCGCGCCATGGCGGGAGAGGAAGCGCTCTAGGCGATGGCCGCCCGCTGCGTGCGCGTCAGGCTGGCCACGGCGCGCGCGTGGCTATCTTGCACCAGTTCCGCCAGGTAATCGGCGGGGAAGCGCGCCACGTCGACGATGGTCACCCAGTGAAAGCGGCCCATGTAGCGGGCCGGTTTGACGCCGGGCATGTCCGTCAGTTCGATAAAGCGCTCGGCGCTGACTCGCAGGCTGAAGCGCCACTGCTCGGGTGCGCTGGTCTTGAAATAGGCAAATTTCTTGCCGCTTACTTCACACACGAGGATGTTCGACGGCGGGCCATGCAGCACGGCTTGCACGCCGGGCAGGGCCGCACAAAATTGCTTCAGTTCATCTGTTGTCATTCGTCCACCGCCATGAATTGTTGCGTGTTGTGGTCGAAGGCATAGGCCGATCCGGCGGGCGCATCCAGCAGCGCAATACAACGATCGTCCACGCTGAGCACGGCGCCCAGCGATACGAGGGCCACGTTGGCGCTGTCGTTCATGTAGTCGTCGCTTTCGTCGTTGGCCGTGAAGCGCCAGCCGCTGTCGTCGTCGTTGTCCGGTTCCTCGCGGTAGAGATAGCCGACGGGCGCGCCGTCTTCCAGCACTTTTTTCGTCACGAAGCACAGGCCCGCGTAGCGGTTGACGAGGTTATCATCATCGTCGTGCTGGGTATTGATGATGTGGCGCGCCGCGAAGGCGATGGGGTCTTTCGCCTGCAAATCGGTGATGTAGCCGGGCATGTTGTCGAGCTTGCCAGTGAAGTGCCCATGCGGCTCGACCGTATCGACCAGCACCCACATGCGCTCGGCACCCGGCGCTTGCGGGTCGTCGCTGTGGAAGGCGAAGATCAGCTTGACCACTTCGCCGGGGCGCACCTGGGCGATGGCCTCGGGCGGTGATTTATAAAAAGTATAGGGATGGCGCGCCGCCAGTTCGGCGGCGTCGGCCAGGTGCCAGCTGGGCATGGTGGTCCGTCATCGGAGTCGAAGAGCTCCCATGGTAGCTGATTGCCCGCCGGCCTGGCTACTCCCTACGCCAGTTCAGGCTGCCTTGCGGGCAAACAGCCTGGCCGCCAGCAGTACGCCGGCCGCGCCCATGACCCAGGCCGTGGTGCTGCTGGAAAAACCGACCAGCGTATTGGCGGCGATCTTGCCCGCTTGCGGCTTGACCAGGGCCATGCGGCGCTGAGTCATCTGTGCGCCCAGCTCGCTCAAGCGCCTTGCTGTCAGCTGCGTCTCGGCTTCCGGCAGCAGCACGGTTTCTTCATCGGCGACATGGTGCAGCACGCCGCGCATCATTTCCAGCAGCAGGGTGTCATGGCGCGTGGTCGCCGCATCGGTTGCGCGCAATTCGGCGATCAGGCGGCGCATTTCCTGGTGCTCTGGCACGCTTTTCTGGCGAACCGCGGCATCGCCGTCCAGCTGGCGCATCTGCGGATAGAAAATTTCCTCTTCCAGCTGCGCGTGGATGTCCAGTGCGCTACAGATGGTTTCTGCCAGGGCTTTTTTGACGGCAGGTTTTTTGCTGGTGGTGTACTGATGGAAGGCCAGCAGCACGTGGCTATGGTCGAAGCGGATCATGTCGGTGATGGAGGGACTCAATTTGCTTAAAGTCAGCATGGCGTGCTCCGTGATGGATGTCGGCAGGAGCATGCATGATAGGGCGCGGCGAGGGGCCGTCCGGCAGGAAGCATGGCGTTTGTCTGCGCTGGCGCAAGACGGCGTGCGATAAAGTCGGCCGGGCTTGCCTGAACGGCGCATGCGTCTGTGTGCATTAACAACACTTCCATCCAGTCAGCAGGTTTCGTCGTCCCGGTTGTACGAAGCATGACACTACGCAAAGCAGGCTAATGCATTCAATGCATGAGACCGATTGAAATTTTCAATGACTCAAGATGTTTCTTTTATTGCATTTTGATTTCCTGAATGATATCTTTTGTCCAATCGCAAAGAAGCGTAATAAAAATATAAACAACATTGTAATTTTTGAAATTCATCAATAGGGGAAACTATGAATATGACTAAACGTGCTGTACTGGGTCTCTGCCTTGCTGTCTCGGCTTGCCTGGCGCCATTGGCCCAAGCTGCGAGCTGGGTGGAAATTACCGATCCTGCCATGAGCGGCTTCGCTGTGGGCAGCAAGACCGTCACCTACGGCAGCGTGGCAGCGGACTCGGTCTGGGTCTATGACGGCGCCAACCCGTCGGGCGCGCAAAGTGCGGCCGCCATCAAGAGCTTGGTCAGCAGCAAATTTGGTCTGCCATCGAGCGGCACCGGTTCGCTGGTCTTGGCCGCCCAAGGCGACCTGGTCAGCAGCAAGTCCGGTTCGTTCACCGTCAACTCCAGCTTCGACTACCTGGCCGTGCATTATGGCCGTGGCGAACTGTTGTTCCACTGGGACACGCCGCTGGCCGCCAATACGGTTTTCAGCCTGGGCAACCTGCCGCGTGGCCTGAGCAATTTCCGCGCGTTCAATTCGGTCTCGGCAGTGCCTGAGCCAGCGACCTACGGCATGATGCTGCTGGGCCTGGGCCTGGTCGGTTTTGCCGCGCGCCGCCGCCGCGCCTGAGCCTGATGCGCCTGCGGGCGCAAGACGTGAAAAAGCCCGGAAACGCGTTATGCGTTCCGGGCTTTTTGCATGGCAGAGCGCTATTTACCAGCTATAGCCAGCCTTGGCGTAGTAGTAGCGGCCGTTGAAACCGTTCGGCGCGAAAATGCTGTAGGGCTGGGTGCCGTTGACGTTCAGGTTGCCGGCGCTCGTCACTTGCGCCGGGTAGCGGTTGGTCACGTTGTCGATGCCGGCCACGAGGCGCCAGTTCTTGCCCAGTTTCACGGAACCGGACACGTCCAGCACCCATTGCGGGTCATACGTCTGGTCCAGCTTGACGTCGTTCTGCGGCACGGTGAAGCTGCCGTAGCGCGTCACGACGCCATGCGCATTCCAGATGCCGAAGCCGTAGTCGGCGGCCAGGCTGAACTTGTCCTTTGGCGACGCCACCGTGATGCGGTCGATGCTCTGGCGGTCGATCAGTTTCAGGTTGTTGGCCGTCAGGATGGCCGGATTGTCGGCGATTTTCTGTACCTTGCTCTTGTTGTGGTTGTACGCCACGGTGAGGTCGAGACGGTCCTTGTCCTGCAGGTCGATGCGGTAGGTGCTGACGATGTCGACGCCTTCCGTGCGCGTATCGACGGCGTTGGTGAAATAGCGTCCCGAGCCCACAGGCGTGCCTTGCGCGGCCAGGACGCTTTTCAAGGCATTGTTGAGGACCAGATTGGCCGAGAACAGGATGCGGTTGTCGATGTCGATGCGGTAGGCATCCACCGTCGTCGTGAAGTTGCGGTTAGGCTGGAACTGCAGGCCCAGGCTGTAGTTGCGGGCCTTTTCCGGTTTCAGATCCTGTGCACCGAGGGCGCGTGCCTGCGGCGTGTTGACGGCGAAGGTACCCGTCTCGATCGGCGTGTTGATGCCGTTGACGACCTGGAAGTTGGTCGTGGTGATGGTGTAGTACTGCTGCGCCAGCGATGGCGCGCGGAAGCCGCTCGATACGGTACCGCGCAGGGACAAGGCGTCCGTGAACGCATAGCGCGCGGAACCCTTGGCCGAGGTGGTGCTGCCGAAATCGCTGTAGCGCTCATGGCGCAGGGCCACGCCGCCCGACAGTTTCTTCGTCGCTTCCGCTTCCAGGTTCACATAGATCGACTCGTTGTGGCGCGAGTGGCTGCCCGCGTTGGCAGGACGGAAGCCGGCAAAGCCTTGCGAGCCGCCGCCCGTGTACGACGCTTCGTCGCCAGCGCCGATGCTGTACTTTTCATGACGCGCTTCGGCGCCCACGGCCACCGTCAGCGGACCCGTAAAGTAAGAGACGGGAAATTCGCGCGCGGCATCGAGGTTGAATATGGTCTGTTCATTTTTCAGCGAGCCGGCATAGAAATGCGTGGGGCTGTTCGCGCCCAGCGACTGGTTGACCGTGTTGTCGAGATCCAGTTCGAACTTGTTGCTGCCGTAGTTCAGGCTGGCATCCCAGCGCCAGCCGGCCGCCTCGCCGCGCAAGCCCGTGACGATGGACTGGTCCGTCAGGGTGCTGTTTTGCAGCGGCAAGAAGCCTTCCGGGAACAGCGGCGTGCGCTGGATGAACTGCTTCGAATTATTCGGGTCCGCGATCAGCGCCGTGCGCCAGGTGGCGGCGGCCGACGTATCTCGCTTGCCATAGTTGCCGAAGGCGTACCAGTCGATATTGTCGTTGATGCGGTATTCGCTGTTGAGGAAAATCGTCGCCGGCTTGCTTTCCGGATCGCCATAACGCTGGTTGACCTTGCCGTAGCGTGGCTCCAGCGGATTGCGGAAGTCGGCGCCGGCGCGGTTGGTCGGATCGCGTTCCGCCACTTCCGCCGAGACGCGCACCCAGCCGTCGTCGCCGAGCGCGAAGCCGGCCGAGCCCTTGATGGATTTCTGCTTGCCGTCGCGTTCCTGCGTCTGGCCATAGCCCACCTCGACGTCGCCGCCGGCCGCGCCTTTTTTCAGGATGATGTTGATTACGCCGGCAATCGCATCGGAACCATACTGGGCCGCCGCGCCATCGCGCAGCACTTCCACGTGGTCGATGGCGGCCAGCGGGATGGCGTTCAGGTCGACGGGCGCCGAGCCGCGGCCCAGCGAACCGTTGACGTTGACGACGGCCGACGTGTAGCGGCGCTTGCCGTTCACCAGCACCAGGGTCTGGTCGGGCGACAGGCCGCGCAGCTGGGCCGGACGCACGGCGTCGCTGGCGTCGGCGCCCGTGGCGCGGGCAAAGTTCAGCGATGGCAGCAGGCGCGCCAGCACGGTCGCCAGCTCGCCCGAACCCGTGCTTTGCAGGTCGCGCGATGTGAGGATGTCGATCGGCGATTCGGAATCGATGGTGCGGCGGTTCTTGGCGAAGGTGCCGGTGACCACCACCGATTGCAATTCGCCTTCGGCCGGCAGCTCTTGCTGCGCTTGCGCCTGCATCGGCAGGCTGAAGCAGGCGACCAGGCTGGCGGCGATAACGGTTTTGACGGGGAGGGCGGGAAGCTGGGAGCGGGCGGTGCTTGAACTCATCGACGATATCTCTTCGGTTGGTGGTTGCGCGGACCATGGCGGTCCGATGATGCAATCAGATTAACAGTGGGAACGCGGCGTGCTTACGAATCGTTCTGTCTATCGATATGCAATAAATATCTGAAAGACGTCAACATGGCGCGAGTAGCGCATATGGCCTCGTTTCCAGCATACGACCGGGCAAGGCAAGGCCGCAATGCTGCACAGCAGTAAATTGCCAGCTGTTGTATAAATACGACTATCTGCGATGAGGGGGAGCCTGGCGGCGGCCTGCGCCGCCAGGAGGGGCGCGCTTACTGCCCAGGGTTGGGCAGGCTGGCGTGGATGGCGTCGACGGCCGCCACGAGGTCCGGCGACAGGCTGACTTGATGGGCATCGATATTTTGCTGCAACTGCGCCACGCTGGTGGCGCCGATGATGGTCGAGGCCACGAACCAGCGCGAGTAGCACCAGGCCAGCGCCAGCTGCGCCGGCGTCAAGCCGTGCGCGCGGGCCAGCGCCGCATACTGGGCGGCTGCCGCTATGGTAGCGGGGCGCACGTAGCGGGGACTCCAGCCGGGCGGGAAAATCGTCAGGCGGCCCCTGGCTTGCGAATCGTCGAGGTATTTCGCCGTCAGCTGGCCGAACGCCAGCGGGCTGTAGGCCAGCAAGCTGACATTTTCCCGGTGGCAGGTCTCGTCGAGCAAGCTCGTCTCGAAATGGCGCGCCGTCAGGTTGTACAGGTTCTGGATCGAGGCGATGCGCGGCAAGCCTTTCAGCTCGGCCTGCTTGATGTATTCGCACACGCCCCACGACGATTCGTTCGACACGCCGATGTGGCCGATCTTGCCCTCGTCGACCAGCTTGCCCAGCACGGCCAGCGTGTCTTCGATGGCGACCGACGCGTGTTCCTTGCGCGGGTTGTACACGCTGGCGCCGAAGATGGGCAGGTTGCGGCTGGGCCAATGCAACTGGTACAGGTCGATGTGCTCCGTCTGCAGCCGGCGCAGGCTGTCCTCGACGGCGGCGCGGATGTTGACGGCGTCGTGGTCCGTCTTGCCATTGCGTATCCAGTGCATGCGCGAGTTCGGCCCGGCCACCTTGCTGGCCAGCACGATCTGGCTGCGCTTGCCGCTTTTCTTCAGCCAGCTGCCGATGTAGCGCTCGGTGCTGCCCTGCGTTTGCGCGCTGGCCATCACCGGATACATCTCGGCCGTGTCGATGAAGTTGATACCGCGTTCGAGCGCGTAATCGAGCTGGCTGTGCGCTTCGGCTTCGCTATTCTGCTCGCCGAAGGTCATCGTGCCCAAGCAGATCGTGCTCACTTCCAGGCTGCTGGAACCCAGCTTGACCTTGTCGATCATTTCGCCTGCTTGCCGCGCAGCGCGCGGGCGCAATCCTTGATCAGGGCGGGGCCCGCGTAGATCAGGCCGCTGTACAGCTGCACCAGCTGCGCACCCGCTTCGAACTTGGCCACGGCGTCCAGGCCTTGCATGATGCCGCCCACGCCGATGATGGGCAGCGCGTCGCCCAGTTCCGCTTTCAGCAAACGGATGACATTGTTCGACAGTTCGAACACGGGCGCGCCGGACAGGCCGCCCGCTTCCGCGCCGTGCGGCATGCCTTCGACGGCGCTGCGCGACAGGGTCGTGTTGGTGGCGATGACGCCGTCGATCTGGTGGCGCGTGAGCGACTCGGCGATGCTTTTCACCTGTTCGCCATCCATGTCCGGCGCGATTTTCAGGGCTAGTGGCACGTAGCGCTTGTGCTTGTCCGCCAGGCGCGCCTGGGCTTCCTTGAGTTGCGACAGCAGGGCGTCGAGTTCGGACGCGCCCTGCAACTGGCGCAGGTTTTTCGTGTTCGGCGACGAGATGTTCACCGTCACATAGCTGGCGTACGGATAGACCTTTTCCAGGCACAGCAGGTAATCGTCGGCCGCCCGCTCGATGGGCGTGTCGGCGTTCTTGCCGATGTTCAGGCCCAGCACGCCCGCGCGGTTCTGGTAGAACTTCGACGCCTGCACGTTGGCGACAAAGGCGTCCACGCCGCCATTATTGAAACCCATGCGGTTGATGATGCCCTGCGCCTGCGGCAGGCGGAACATGCGCGGTTTCGGATTGCCCGCCTGCGCGCGCGGCGTGACGGTGCCCACTTCGATGGAACCAAAACCCAGGTCGGCCAGCGCGTCGATATAGGCGCCATCCTTGTCCAGACCGGCGGCCAGGCCGACCGGGTTGGGGAAGGTGATGCCCATCACCGTGCGCGGGTCCGCCGCCGGTTTGCCGGCCAGCTTCGTCAGGCCCAGCGCGCTGGCGCGTTTCAGGGCGGGCAGGGTCAGATGGTGGGCCGCTTCGGCATCCATCGAGAACAGCAGCGGGCGGGCGAGGGAGTACAGGAATTTTTCAGACATGGGGCGCTTTGAGTAGGTGTGCGGGCCGCCGGGAAGGGCTGGCGGTGCGCGAAATAAGTGCCGTATTTTACCGTGTTCCGCACGGCTGCCGGGTGTATAGTTCTCTTTGGTCTAAAGCAACATTGATTCATTCATAATTTGCATTGGGCCGCGGACCTTTCTGTTTTTTCTCTGTTCTGTTGACTTCATAAGCGAGACATCGATTGAAAAAGACACGCATCTTGACGGCCATCGCGGCCGCCAGCGCACTGCTGCTGAGCCACCCGGCCCTGGCCCTGCCCAATACGCAAGACACCCGCATGCTGAGCGAACCGGCCGTCTCCAGCCGCCACATCGCCTTCATCTATGCGGGCGATTTGTGGCTGTCGAACCTCGATGGCGGCGGCGCGCGGCGCCTGACGTCCGACCTGGGCGACAAGTCCAATCCCGTGTTTTCGCCCGACGGCAGCCTGATCGCGTATAGCGCGAATATCGACGGCAATGTCGACGTGTACGTGATCGCCGCGGCCGGCGGCGTGCCGCGCCGCCTGACCTTCCATCCGGGCGCGGACCTGGCGCAGTCGTTCACGCCCGATGGCCAGTCCGTGATGTTTACCTCGCCCCGCGCCGCCTTCAACAACCGCTTCCAGAAGCTGTTCACGGTACCGGTGGCGGGCGGCGTGGAAACGCAGCTGGAAATCCCGAACGCGTCGCGCGCCACGTATTCGCCCGATGGCAAGCGCATCGCGTACAACCCGCTGGCGCCCGCCTTCAAGCAGTGGAAGCGCTACCGGGGCGGCACCAATTCCTGGCTGTGGCTGTTCTCGTCCGCCGATAAATCGATTGAAAAAATCCCCCAGCCGACGACGCGCTCGAACGACGTCGACCCGATGTGGATAGGCGACACCGTGTACTTCCGCTCCGACCGCAACGGCGAATTCAACCTCTTTGCGTATGACGTGAAAACGAAGGCCGTGCGCCAGCTGACGCGGCATGCGGATTTCCCCGTGCTGAACGCGTCGGCCGCGAACGGTAAGATAGTCTACGAGCAGGCCGGCTATCTGCACGCGTTCGACATCGCCAGCGGCCAGGCGCACAAGCTGACCATCGGCGTGGCCAGCGATCTGGGGCAGACACGCCCCCGCTGGGTCAAGAACGCGAAATACATCCGCGACGCGTCGATTTCGCCATCGGGCGCGAGGGTCGCCTTCGAGTACCGGGGCGAGATCGTCACCATCCCCGCCGACAAGGGCGACGTGCGCAATCTGACGCAGACGGCCGGCGCCCACGAGCGTACGCCGATCTGGTCGCCCGATGGCCGCTCGGTCGCATATTTCTCGGACGAGTCGGGCGAATATGAATTGCATGTGCGGGCGCAGGATGGCAAGGGCGCCGTGCGCAAATTTAAGCTCAATGGCAGCGGCTTCTATGACAACGCCGTCTGGTCGCCCGACAGCAAAAAGATCGCGTTTGCCGACAATGGCTGGAGCATGTACGTGATCGACGTCGGCACGGGCAAGGTGCAGAAGGTCGCCACGGAACCGATGTATGGCGTCGACAAGAGCATGCGCGCCTCATGGGCGCCCGACTCGCGCTGGCTGGCCTACACGCTCAATTCGCCCACCTACACGCGCAGCGCCTACATCTATTCCGTCGAGCAGAACAAGTCGATGCCGGTGACCGACGGCCTGTCCGACGTGGCCGAACCTGTGTTCGACAAGAGCGGCAAATACCTGTACTTCTTCGCGTCGACGAATGCGGGGCCCAGCAACAACTGGTTCTCGCAGCAGAATGAAGACAACCTGGTGACGCGCACCGTGTGGATGGCCGTGTTGCGGCGCGACTTGCCGTCGCCCCTGATCAAGGAAAGCGACGAGGAAAAGGCCGCCAGCACGGACGCGAAAAAAGACACGGCCAAGGCGGAAGCGGAGCCGAAGACTGAACCGAAGATCGATCCGAAGACGGGCCGCGACGATCCGAAAGTGGCCGTGGCGCCTGTGGCGCCGATCAGCATCGATTTCGACGGCATCGCCACGCGCATCGTCGACTTGCCGCTGCCGGCCGCGCAGTTTTCCAGCCTCGCCGCCGGTGCCGCGGGGCAGATCTTTTTGCTGCGCGAAAGCGATGGCAAGAAGGCCGTGCAGCGCTTCGATCTGAAGGAGCGCAAGGCGGAAACCGTGGTGGCCGAAGCCGATGATTTCGAAGTGTCGGCCGACGGCAAGAAGCTGCTGTACCGCCAGAAGGATAACTGGGCCATGGGTTCCGCCACGGGCAAGCTGCTGATGCCGGGCGAAGGCAAGATCAAGGTCGACGCCATCGAAGTAAAAGCCGACCCGCGCGCCGAATGGACGCAGATTTTCAACGAAGTGTGGCGCATCAACCGCGATTATTTCTATGATCCGGGCATGCATGGCGTGGACTGGAAAGCCATGCGCGACAAGTACGCCGTGTTCCTGCCCGAGCTGTCGAGCCGCGCGGACCTGAACCGCCTGATCCAGTGGATGTGCAGCGAGCTGGCCGTGGGCCATCACCGCGGTGGTGGCGGCGACGATTTTATCGAGGCGAAGAAGGTGCCGGGGGGCTTGCTGGGCGCCGACTATGACGTGAGCGATGGCCATTACCGCTTCAAGAAAGTGTATGGCGGTTTGAACTGGAATCCGGCCCTGCGCGCGCCGCTGACGGAGCCGGGCCTGAACGTCAAGGCGGGCGAATACCTGCTGGCCGTCGACAGCCGCCCGCTGGCGCCGCCGACGAATATCTACAGCGCCTTCGAGAACACGGCCGGCAAGGCCATCGACCTGACCGTGGGCCCATCGGCCGACGGCAAGGGCGCGCGCACGATCACTGTCGTGCCCGTGCCCACCGAGGACGCCTTGCGCAACCGCGACTGGATCGAAGGCAATATGCGCAAGGTCAATGCCGCCACAGGCGGCAAGGTGGCGTACGTGTACGTGCCGAATACGGCGGGCCTGGGCCACACCTACTTCAAGCGCTATTTCTTCCCGCAGGCGGACAGGCAGGCCATCATCGTCGACGAGCGTTTCAATGGCGGCGGCAGCGTGGCCGATTACTACATCGAGATCCTGCAGAAGAAGGAAATCGCCTGGTGGACCATGCGCTACGGCGCCGACATGAAGACGCCGTCCGCGTCGATCCAGGGACCGCGCGCCATGCTGATCGACGAGACGGCCGGTTCGGGCGGCGACCTGCTGCCGTGGATGTTCCGCAAAAATAACTTGGGCCCGCTGATCGGCAAGGCCACGTGGGGCGGCCTGGTGGGCATCCTCGGCTTCCCCGTGCTGATGGATGGCGGCACCATCACGGCGCCGAACCTGGCGTTCTGGACCCGCGAAAACGGCTGGGGCGTGGAAAACGAAGGCGTGCCGCCCGATATCGAAGTCGAGCAAACGCCGGCCGACGTCATCGCCGGCCGCGATCCGCAGCTGGAAAAAGCGATTGAAGTGATCCAGGCCGAGCTGGCGAAAAACCCGCCCGTGCTGCCCAAGCGTCCGGCGTTTCCGGACAAGAGCAAGTGAAAGAGTAGGTCGGATTAGCGGAGCGTAATCCGACAATATTGTTGGCGCCGCCGGTGGTGTCGGATTACGCGCTTGCGCGCTAATCCGACCTACCAACTGCCCCCACCGACATGCGCCTGGTTTTACATCACCACCCACTGTCCTTTGATTCTGGCTTCCAGCGGCTTGAAGTTGATTTTATAGGCCATCTTCGGGCTCTGCGCGATCCAGTAGCCGAGATACACATACGGCAGCCCCAGCTCGCGCGCCTGGGCGATCTGCCACAGTACGTTGTAGGTGCCGTACGAGGCACCCGGCACGTCCGGGTCGAAGAACG
The DNA here is from genome assembly GCF_033949445.1 of Janthinobacterium sp. GMG2. Classification (NCBI taxonomy): domain Bacteria; kingdom Pseudomonadati; phylum Pseudomonadota; class Betaproteobacteria; order Burkholderiales; family Oxalobacteraceae; genus Janthinobacterium; species Janthinobacterium sp. GMG2. The sequence goes on from NZ_JAXAWA010000001.1 coordinate 917,788, forward strand.
TGTAGACGGACGACAGGCCGTCGGCCAGCACGTCGATGATGCTGACCATGCGCAGGATACCGTCGGCATCGCGGAACTCCACCAGGCGCGTGTTGACCCGGCTTTGCAGCAGGAATTGCGCATACTGGTCGCGGCTGTCCTGGTCCATGCCGCCGCCCGCGTGGCGCGTGCTCTGGTAGCGCAGATACAGTTCGTAGTGTTCGTCGAGGAAGGACAGGGTGGCCACGCCCGCTTGCAGGCCGGCGTGCCGGCTCCAGGCGCGGCGCTGGTTGCGGTTGGGCGTGAAATCGCCCGTCACCACGCGCACGGGGATGCAGGCCTGGCAGCCGTCGCAATACGGGCGGTAGGTAAAAATGCCGCTGCGGCGAAAGCCGTTGCGCACCAGTTCCGAATACACGTCGCTGTTGATCAGGTGCGAAGGCGTGGCTACCTGCGAGCGGGCCTGGCGGTCGTCCAGGTAGCTGCACGGGTACGGTGCCGTCGTGTAGAACTGCAGGGTGGCAAACGGTAGTTCGTTCAGGTGCGTCATGCTGATCCTGTCTGGTCTGTCCGCGGCGGTGTGCCTTGATCTATCATAGCTTTTTTACGCCGGGGGCGCAGCATGCCAATCGGTGATTTGCGCTGCTTCAATGGCGATCCGTACATGGGCCAGGAAGCGCGCGCGCGAAATGGGCGCCGCGCCCAGCGAGGCCAGGTGTCTGGTTTCTTGCTGACAGTCAATCATGGCCACGCCGCGCGCCTGCAAAAACCGTACGAGGTGGGCCAGCGCGATCTTCGAGCCATCGGAAACGCGGGCGAACATCGATTCGCCATAGAACATGCGGCCGATCGACACGCCATACGCGCCGCCCACCAGTTCACCGTCAAACCACAGTTCCGACGAATGCGCGTAGCCCAGCTTGTGCAAGCCCGTGTAGCCGGCGATGATTTCGTCCGAAATCCAGGTGCCCGGGCCATCCTTGCGCGGTGCCGCGCAGGCGCGCATGACGGCCTCGAAATCGCCGTCGAAGCGCAGCTGCCAGCGGCCATCCGTGGCGGCGCTGCGCTCGACCTTGCGGATCGCCTTGGCCAGGCTGTCGGACACCTTGAAGTCTTCCGTCATCAGCACCATGCGCGGATCGGTGCTCCACCACAGGATGGGCTGGCCTTCGGAAAACCAGGGGAAGATGCCGCGCCGGTAGGCGTCGAGCAGGCGCGCGGGCGACAGGTCGGCGCCGGCCGCCAGCAGGCCGGGCGCCTCGTCGGTCAGGGCGTGCGAGACGTCGGGGAACGGGGTGTGGATGTCGAGCCAGGGAATCATGCGGCGTGGTGGCTTACTCTGCGTCCGCGCGCGCCATCGGGCGCGTGATGTCGCCCGTATGGACGCCGTAGCTGCCGCCTTCGCGGATTTTCACGCGGTCGGCAAAGAACAGTTCCAGGGTGGCGCGGATGGTGGGGAAGGCCAGGTCATCCCAGGGAATCTGCGCTTCCGTAAACAGCTGCACGTCCAGGCTTTCGATGCCGGGCGCGAAATCGAGGTCGCGCAAACGCGCCAGGTAGAACAGGTGCACCTGGTGCACGCGCTGCACGTTGAGCAGCGAAAACAGGGGGCCCAGTTCGATATTCGCGCCCGCTTCCTCCACCGTTTCGCGTTCGGCCGCGTCGGACGTCGTTTCATCGTTTTCCATGAAGCCGGCCGGCAGCGTCCAGTAACCGAGGCGCGGCTCGATGGCCCGCTTGCACAGCAAGACCTGCAGCTGCCCATCTTCTTCCCAGACGGGAATCGAGCCGACCACCATTTTCGGGTTCTGGTAATGGATGGCGTCGCAGTTGGCGCACACATAGCGGGGACGGTTGTCGCCTTCCGGAATGGACAGGCTGACAGGATGGGCGCATTCGGAGCAGAATTTCATGGGCAGCTTAGGATAAGAGATGTCTCGTGTAACGCTTACTGTACACCGATTGCGTGCCGCGTGGCGAGCAGCGCAGGCACGATTGGCTGCCGCTCGTGCCGCCTGCGTATTCATTAGATTGGTCTATTACGGTTGAATTTGAGATAGCTATTGCCTAAGCCACCCGTTTGCCCTTATAATTCTTGTGCGGGGTGGAGCAGTCTGGCAGCTCGTCGGGCTCATAACCCGAAGGTCACAGGTTCAAATCCTGTCCCCGCAACCAATACCGGAAAGCCGCTGATACTTGCAAAAGATCAGCGGCTTTTTTCATTCTCAAGCCGCCCATGCCGCTCTTCCAGCCGCCTGCCGCGATTAGCTCCCCGCAGTGCAGCAAACTGGTATATAATTCGCCTGCGGGGTGGAGCAGTCTGGCAGCTCGTCGGGCTCATAACCCGAAGGTCACAGGTTCAAATCCTGTCCCCGCAACCAATTCGAAGCCGCTGGTTCCTCGCAAGAGGGCCAGCGGTTTTTTCGTTGTGCGCCTCGTTGTGCGCCTCGTTGTGCGCCTCGTTGTGCGCCCCGTTTACTCCGGCGCCTGGCGCGCATACACGACCAGGCGCAAGTGGCGGTCCGCATCGATGGTCAGCGAGGTGTGTTCATAGGCGACCTGCTCGCCGTCGATTGTCAGCTGGCGCACGCCTGCACACGGCGCATGCACGTCGTGGCGGCGCCACCACAGCTTGAATTCGGGCGAGACTTTTTCCAGTTCCTGCACCAGCGCGTGGATATCGGCTTCCTGCGTGGCGCGCGCATAGTCGCGGCGAAAGCTCGACAGCATCAGCGGCGCCTGCTCTTCCCAGGCCGTGAAGCGTGAGCGCAGCAGCGGGTCGGTAAACAGCAGCCACAGCAGATTGCGGCGCGAGGCGGCATGCGCGGCGAAGCCGAACAGCGCGTCCGCGTCCGCATTGAACGCCAGTACGTCCCAGCGCAGGTTGAGCACATAGGCCGGATGCGCCAGCTCGTGCATCAGGCGGCGCACCGGCGGCGGCACCACGCAAAACGTCTTGCCTTCTTCTGCTGGCGGACGCGCATGCGCGAGCAGGAACAGGTGGCGCCGTTCGCCCGCGTCCAGTTTCAGCACTTCGGCCAGCTTGTCGAGAAAGGCGCTCGAGACGCCGATGTCGCGCCCTTGCTCGAGCCACGTGTACCAGGTCAGCCCCACGCCGGCCAGCGCCGCCACTTCTTCGCGGCGCAGGCCGGGCGTCCTGCGCCGTCCGCCGCCGGGCAAACCCACGTCCTCGGGCGACAGCCGCGCGCGCCTCGCCTGCAGGTAGGCGGCCAGTTCGTGGCGGGTGCGGGCTAAAGTGCGCATGGTACGGTCTTTCCGGTGAGCCTGTTGCTATCAGTAATAGCATAAACAGTTAAATTGTAATTGTTTATATTGTATTCCAGAATGCCTGCTTTCTTTCCGAAGGCTTGCCCATGTCTGACTCTTTCCACAGCGCCCCCGCAGTTGGCACTACCGCGCTTCCCGCCACCGTCTACCTGATCGCCATTGGCGCGTTCGCGCTGGGCATGGCGTCGTATGTGACGGCGGGCCTGATGCCGATGATCGCCTGCGCGTTTTCCGTTTCCCTGGCGATGGCCGCGCAACTGGTGACGGCGTTCACCCTGGCCTATGGCCTCGGCTCGCCCTTGGCCGTGGCCTTGCTGCCGGCGCGCGCGCAGCGCTCCGGCCTCTTGATCGCCTTGGGTGTGTTCGTGCTGGCGAATGGGGCTAGCGCGCTGGCGTCCGGTTTCAGCGGTTTGCTCGCATGGCGCGCCATTGCGGGCATCGGTGCCGGCGTCTACCTGGCGCTCGGTATCGCGGCGGCGGCGGGTGTGTCGGCGCCGCAGCAGCGGGGCAAGGCCATCGGCGTGATCATGGGCGGCATGGCGGGCGGTACGGTGCTGGGCGTGCCATTGAGCTTGCTGCTGGCGCAGCAGCTGGGCTGGACCGCAGCCCTCTGGCTGGTGACTCTTTTGGGCGGGCTGGCGCTGGCGGGCTTGCTGTGGCAGCTGCCCGCGCTGCCGGCGGCACCGGCGATTTCTCTGCGCCGCAAGCTGGCCTTGCTGGCCGATGGGCAGGTGCTGGCCATCTTGCTCGTGTCCTTGCTGGCGGCCATCGCCAGCCTGGGCATGTACACGTTTATCGCGCCGCTGCTGGCGTGGTCCGCGAACGGTATGGCGATGTTCGCCACGCCCTTCCTGTGGGCGTGGGGCGTGGGAGGGATCGTGGGCAGTGTGCTGGTCGGACCATGGGCGGACAAGGTGGCGGCGCCGAAGCTGACCTGCATCATCTTGCTGCTGCTGGCGCTGGCCTTGTGCGCGCTGCCGCTGGCGGCCGGCTGGTCGGCCTGGCTGATGCTGGCGCCGATCGCGCTGTGGGGCGCGGCTGGCTGGGCCCTGCAAGTGCCGCAAAACCAGCAGCTGCTCACCGTGCGTGCGCGGCAGGGCGACGGCAATCTGGCCATCGCCCTCAACGAATCGGCGCTGTACCTGGGTAGCGCCATCGGCGCCGCCACGGGCGGCCTGCTGCTCCTGCTCAACTGGCCGATGTGGCTGCTGGCGGCAGGCGCCGCCTTGGTCGCCACTGCGGCGTTGCTGCTGCAGTGGCCTGCCGCGCGGCGGACTTAAGCCTTTTTCGCCAGCTGCATGCCCACGGGCAGGGCGCGGATGCGCTTGCCCGTGGCGGCGAAGATGGCGTTGCACAGGGCCGGGGCGATGGGCGGCGTGGCCGGTTCGCCCACGCCGCCGAGCTCCATGTCCAGGGTGCCCGGCACCAGATGCGTGTGGATCACGCGCGGCGCGTCGGCGGCGCGCAGCACCGCGTAGTCGTGGAAATTGCTTTGCTCCACCCGGCCATTTTTAAAGCTGATCTCGCCGCTCATGGCCAAGGACAGGCCCATGATGCAGGCGCCCTCGATCTGCGAGCGCACGCGGTCCGGGTTGATCTGCGGGCCGCAATCCATGGCGATGTCGACTCTCGGCACGATGACTTCGCCGGCCGCATTGATCTCCACTTCGATCACGGCCGCCACATAGGTGACGAAACTGTAGGACACGGCCAGGCCCAGCCCCCGTCCCTTGGGCAGCTTGCGGCCCCAGCCCGCCTTGGCCGTCGCCAGCTCGATCACGTGGCGCATGCGGCCGATATCGACCGGATACTTCGCCGGGTCTTCGCCATAGTTCCAGCCGTCGGACAGGTCGGCCGGATTGATCTTGCGCGCGGGACCCAAGAGCGCCAGCAGGTAGTCGCGGTGGTCCTTCTTTGCCGCGTGGGCCAGTTCGGCCGTGAACGACTGGATGGCAAACGCGTGCGGGATGTTCGACACGGAACGGAACCAGCCGATGCGCGTGTGGGCCGGCACTTCGGGCACTTCGACGCGGACGTTTGGAATAGCGAACGGCACGTTGATGGCCGACATGCCCAGTTCGAACGGCGCCTGCTTGTTCGCGCCGGCGGCAAAGGTCGAGGTGATGGTGGGCGCGGCTGTGCGGTGCAGCCAGGCCGTCGGCATGCCTTTCGCGTCCAGCGACGCTTCCAGCCGTTCGACGGACACCGTGTGCAGATAGTCGTGCTGCAGGTCGTCGTCGCGCGTCCACGTCAGCTTGACGGGCGCACCATCCATGGCCTTCGACAGCAGCGCCGCCTCGACGGCGAAATCGGGTTTCGATTTGCGCCCGAAGCCCCCGCCGAGCAAGGTCACGTGGACGGTCACGTCGTCGTACGACAAGCCCAGGGCCTTGGCCACGTTGCTGCGCGTCGCTTGCGGCGCCTGCACGCAGGCCCACACTTCGGCCTTGCCGCCGGCGATGCGCACGGTGGCGGCGGGCGGCTCCATGGTGGCGTGGGCCAGGTGGGGCAGATAGTATTCGGCGCTCAGTTTGCGCGCGGCGGGAGCGGCGGCCAGGGTAGCCACCGTCTTGCCCTGGTCGCGCGCCGGGCTGGCCGGCTGGCGCACGGCCGCTTCCAGCGTCTTGCGGAAGGCTTTTGAGTCGTAATCGCCGTTCGGGCCATCTTCCCATTCCAGCACCAGCGCTTCGCGGCCCTTGATGGCGGCCCAGGTGTTACGCGCGATGACGGCCACGCCGCCCAGCGGATTGAACATGGCCGGCGGCGGGCTGCCCGCCAGTTCGACGATGCGCAGCACGCCAGGCACTTTCAGGGCCGCCGTCTTGTCCACGCTTTTCAGCTTGCCGCCGAAGACGGGAGGGCGGGCGATGACGGCATACGCCATGCCATCGAGGCGCGTGTCGATGCCGAAGTGGGTATTGCCCGTGACGATGTCGCGCAGGTCGATGCCGCGCGTGCTGGTCTGGCCGATGTAGCGCAGCTCGTCCGCCGTTTTCAGGCTGATGCGCGCGCGTGGCGGCACCGGCAATTTGGCCGCTTCTTCGGCCAGGGCGCCGAACGACAGCGAACGTCCGCTGGCCGCATGCACGACCGCATGGTTGACGACTTTCACCTCGGTGACTGGCACGTCCCAGCGCACGGCGGCCGCCGTTTCCAGCATCAGGCGCGCCGTGGCGCCCACGTGGCGCATGGCGCGGAACGAGTGGCGCATGCTGCGCGAACCGTCCGTATCCTGGCTGCCGTAGCGCGCTTCGTCGGCGGGCGCCTGCTGCACGCGCACCTGCGCCCAGTCGGCGCCCAGTTCGTCGGCCGCCACCATGGGCAGGCTGGTGCGGATGCCCTGGCCCATTTCGGAGCGGTGCACAACAATGGTGACGATGCCGTCGGCGGCCACCGACAGGAAGACCAGGGTGTCGTCGACCACGCCGCCGGCCATCTTGTCACCGCCATATTTGACGGCGTCGGCCGCCATCACGAGGCCGGAAGGGCCTGCCACCAGAGTCAGACCGGCCATCGCGCCGGCGGCCTTGAGCCAGTTGCGCCGCGCAGGCGAATGGACGGCGGGAGTGTCATGGATACTCATTTGGCCGCTCCTTTTGCGTTGATGCTGGTGGCGGCCTGCTTGATGGCCGCGTGGATGCGCGTGTAGGTGCCGCAGCGGCAGATATTGCCGCTCATCGCTTCGCGGATTTGCTGGTCGTTCGGCTTGGGCGTCTTGTGCAGCAGGGCCGTGGCCGACATGATCTGCCCGGCCTGGCAGTAGCCGCATTGGGGCACGCCGTGCTCCTGCCACGCTTGTTGCAAGGCCAGGCCGACCTTGTCTTCGCCCACGGCTTCGATGGTGGTGATCTTCTTGCCGGCGGCGGCCGACACCGGCGTCACGCAGGAGCGGATGGCTACACCATCGAGGTGCACGGTGCAGGCGCCGCACAGGGCCATGCCGCAGCCGAACTTGGTGCCGGTCATGCCCAGTTCGTCGCGCAGGGCCCACAGCAGGGGCGTGTCTTCAGGCAGGGCAAGGTCGTGCTGTTTGCCATTGATGGTCAGGGTCGTCATGTGTATTCCTCTGTGGGGGCTGGTACGGAAAGCGCGACGGCCATCCGCCATACGGATTAGCTCATCAGTAGGGGATGGTAGCACCAGCCGCCATGCGCTGCAGGGAGTGGGGCCCGGTGGCATACTGCGGCTTCTGATATTGGAGTTCTCCATGACATACATCGCAGCGGCGCAAGGCTTGCCGGACATCCTCGCTCCCGGCTTGCAGGTGGTTTTTTGCGGTCTCAACCCCGGCGTGGACGCGGCGGCGGCCGGCCACCATTTTCTCGGCCGCGGCAACCGCTTCTGGCCCGTGCTGCACCTGTCCGGCTTCACGCCGCATCTGGTGGCGCCGCAGGACGATGCCAGCGTGCTCGATTTCGGACTGGGCTTGACGGCGGCCGTCGGCCGCCCGACCAGCCGCGCGGACCAGGTGGGGGCGGACGAATTCGCGCAAGCGGCGGCGGGCCTGCAACATAAACTGGTATTGATGCGGCCGCAGTGGATCGCCTTCCTGGGCAAGGCCGCCTACGCGGCGATGACGGGCAAGCGCCAGCTGGAGTGGGGCGAACAGGCAGAGCGCTTCGGCGGCGCGCGTGTGTGGATCTTGCCCAATCCCAGTGGGCTCAATCGCGGCTATTCGAAGGAGCGGCTGGTCGACGCGTATGCGGAACTCCAACGCGCGCTGGGCTGACGTCCAGTGCCACCGCGCGCAACAGCGGTGTGACGAAATCGAGGAAGGCGCGCAATTTCAATGGCAGCGGCGCTTGTCCCTTGTGCAGCAGGCTGACGGGCAAGGGCGCCGCTTCGAACGGCGCGAGCACGATGCGCAGCCTGTCGCCGCGCAGGGCGTCCATGACCTGATACGACAGCACGCGGATCACGCCCGCATCCAGGGTGGCGGCGGCGATCGCCGCGTCCACCGTATTGACGGCCAGGCGCGAGTGCACGGGCACGGACTGCGCAGCCTTGCCCGTGCCGAAGACCCAGGCGCGCCGCGATTCCAGCACCTCGAAACTGATGCAGGCATGCGCGGCCAGATCGCCCGGCGCAGTTGGCGTGCCATGCGCGGCCAGGTAGCCGGGGCTGGCGCAGACGACCCGGCGCACCGTGCCGACCCGCGTCGCCACGAAGCTGCTGTCGGGCAGGTCGCCGATGCGCACGGCCACGTCGACCTGCTCGTCCATCAGGTGCAGGACGCGGTCCGTCAGTACCAGCTTGATCTCGATGTCCGGATAGCGGGCGAGGAACGCCGCCACCACGGGCACGATGTGCAGGCGTCCGAACATGACGGGCGCCGTGATCGTCAGTTCGCCTTTCGGCACCGCATATTCGCCCGTCGCAATACGCTCCGCTTCGCCGATCTCTTCGAGGATGCGGCGGCACGCGGCCACGTAGGAGTGGCCCGCCTCCGTCAGCGACAGCTGGCGCGTCGTGCGGTGCAGCAGGCGCGTGTTGAGGTGCGCTTCCAGCGCCGCCACCTTGCGGCTGACGTTGGCCAGCGGCATGCCGAGATGGCGTGCGGCGGCCGACAGGCTGCCCGCGTCCACCACGGCCAGCAGGATGGTCATGGATTCCAGTCTATCCATCGCTTGCTCTCATGTGATCCTGTCAAATATTGGAAGAATGATTCTCAATCTTATGAGATTCTCTTTGTTGGTGCAAGTAAGTAAGCTGGTCTCCTTCGCTGCGGCACGTCGCCGCGGCAACTTGAAAGGAGAGCGCCATGCGCCCCACACCCATTCCCCCGCCCGATGCACACACCGTGGCGTCCGCGCCGCGCGGCAAGATCCTCATGATGGCGGTAATCGCTGGTGCGGTCATCACCAACATCTATTGCACCCAGCCTATCCTGCCCCTGATCCAGTCCGGCCTCGGTGTCGATCTGGCGGCCGTCAACCTGGTCGCCGGCGCGGCGCTGCTGGGCTTTGCCACGGGGCTGGCGCTGCTGCTGCCGCTGGGCGACCGCGTCGACCGGCGCACCCTGGTGCTGGGGCAGATCGCGCTGGCTTTCGTTTGCGCCCTGGCGGCGGCGCTGGCACCGGGCATCTGGCCGCTGATCGGCGCTTCGTTTGGCCTGGGCATCGTCAGCTGCGTGCCGCAGCAACTGGTGCCGCTCGCCGCGAGCATGTCGCCGCCCGCTGAGCGCGGCCGTTCCGTCGGCACGGTGGTCAGCGGCATCATGGTGGGCATCCTGCTCGGGCGCACGGTGGCCGGCGTGGTGGGCGAGGCCTGGGGCTGGCGCGCCGTGTACGCCATGGAAGCGGCATTCATGGTGCCCGTGTGGATCGCGGCGGCGGCCTTGCTGCCACGCGGGAAACCGGGTAGCCAGCTCTCCTACCTTGGCTTGCTGGCGTCGTTGTGGCCACTGGCGCGCGACCATCGTCCCCTGCGCGAATCGATGCTGATCCAGGCGCTGTTGTGGGCGTGCTTCAATGCGTTCTGGGTCAACCTGGCCTCGCTGCTGGCCAACGGCCCATGGCATCTGGGCAGCGCCTGGGCCGGCGCCTTCGGCATCATCGGCGCGGCCGGCGCGCTGGCCGCCACTGTGGGCGGCAGGGCCACCGACAGACTCGGTTCGCGCACGGTCATTGGATTGAGCATCGCCATCGTGACCTTGTCCTACCTGCTGCTGGCGGGCGCCGCCTCGTCGCTGGCCTTGCTGGTGATCGGCGTCATCGTGCTCGACATCGGCGTGCAGGCCGCCCTGGTAGCCAACCAGACGCGCGCCTTTGCCGTCGATCCGGCCGCCCAGGGCCGCATCAACAGCCTGTACATGACGGCGACCTTCATCGGCGGCGCCGCCGGCGTGGCGGTGAGCGGCTGGCTGATGCAGCGTTTCGGCTGGACGGGCGTGGCGGTGTTTGGCGTTGTATTGGGCTTGCTGGCCGGAGCGATCCACCTCGCCGGATCAGGCGCACAGCGGCGCGCGCCAACCTTAACTTAACGCGGCTGTTCCAGCTGCGCGTACACGGCGCCGGCGATCTTGCCCAGTTCCTGCTTGGGCAGGTTCGCCGAGAGGGCATAACCGAGCTGGCCGTCGATCCAGTAAAACACGCTCAATTCCTTTTCCTGCGTGTAGCGGAAGGCCGTTTCCTGCCTGCCGGCCCGCTCTTTCGCCACGTACAGGGTCAGGCGCTTGCCGCCGCCATCTTCATACATGAATTGCGCCACGGGGCCGTCGCCATCGCCGGGCAGCAAGCGTCCGCCGATCAAGCGATAACCGAGCGGCGACAGCGCGGGCGGCTGCAATTTCGTACCCAGGCGTTTCGACAGCCATTGCACCAGGTGCGCCTCCTGTTCCGCGCCCACCTCGACGGGGTGGCGCACTTCGGGCGTGTAGACGGCATGGGCGATGGCGGCGCTGCGCGCCAGGGAGATCGGGCTGGCGCTGGCAGTGATGCTGTCGCCGGCATCGCCGCGCAGCAGCCAGCCGCCCATGCCGCCAGCAAGCACCAGCACGACGGCCGCTGCCGCCTGCATGGCGGGGCGCTGCCAGGTGCCGTTCGCCGCCGCTGGCGATGTCGCTTGCAGCAGCGTCGGCGGCACGGCTTCGTCCAGCACGGGATCGAACAGGGCGCGCAGTTGCCGGTTCTGTTCGCGCCAGGCGTCGACTCGGGCGGCGTCTTCTGGATGCGCGCGCAGGTGGTCGTCGATGGCCGCGCGCTGTTCCTCGGGCAGGACGCCGTCGGCCAGGGCGTGCAATTGCGCTTCGCTGATGGCTTGCGTTGTCATTTCACGACTTTCAGGGTGGGGGCGCCATGGCTGCCAACGGGGCGGCCGTCGAGCAGTTCGCGCAGCCGCTCGCGCCCGCGCGATAAACGCGACATCACGGTGCCGACGGGGATGTCCAGGGTGGCCGCCACCTGCTCGTACGGCATCTGTTCCAGCGCGACGAGCAGGATCACTTCGCGCTGCCCCAGCGGCAAGCGGGCCAGCGCCGCATCCATTTCGCCGATGGCGATGGACTGCCCCGGCGTACGCTCGGGCGCGGGCAGCAGGGCGTCGTCGTCGAGCTCCTGCAGCGCCAGGCCGGGGCGGCGCAACTGGTCCACGTGCAGGTTATGCATGATGGAAAACAGCCAGGGCCGCATCTCGCCGCCGCGCTGCCGCTGATCGAGCTTGCGCCAGGCCCGCTCCACGGTGTCCTGCACCAGGTCGTCCGCGTGCAGGGCGCCCGCCAGCGCGCGCGCATAGCGGCGCAGGCCGGGCAGGCACGCTTGCAGCTGGCGGCTATCGTCTTGCGTGGTCATCGTGGCGGCGGGAAGGGCTGCTTACGGCTTGACGATGTGCCACACATTCTTGAAATTGTCGCCGGCCACGTCGCCCGGCTTCTTGTCTTCCTTGTACAGGTACAGAGGCTTGCCCTTGTAGGTCAGCTGCATGGCGCCGTTGTCTTCGCGCTTGATGCTGCCATACGGGGCGGCGGGCGCCGCTTCGGTGGCGATGACGGCGGGCCAGGCCACCAGGCAGCCACCGCTGCAGGCGCTCTTGCCGCTGTCGGCGACATCCTTGTCGAACACGTAGACGGTCATGCCGCTGGCGTTGACCAGCATGCCGTTGGCGGGCATGACGTCGGCGGCGAACGCCAGCGGGGCGGACAAGGCGGTGAACAGGGCGGTGGCGGCGAAAGTGGTAAAGCGCATGATGGTCTCCTTGAGGTTTTGGGGGCTTGCAAGGGATAGACGCGTGTCGCCCGCCGTTTATTCCCGCGCTGGCGGATTATTTTTTGGATGCAGGCTGGCCCACAGGTGGGCCGCCGCCATGGTGCGGTGCGGCGCGTACTGGCGCAGCCACTGTTCCGTGCGCGCCATGTCAGGTTTCGTTACTTCGCCGAGCAGCTTTTGCAGGGCGGCGCGGATGGCCACGTCGCCGTGCAGCGAGCAGTCGGCATAGCCGTAGCCGCGCAGCAGCGCGTAGTTGACGGTCCACGGGCCGATGCCCTTCACGGCCAGCAGCGCTTGCGATATCGCCGCCACGTCACCGGAAGGCGGCAGCTCCAGCGGCAGTTCTCCCTCATCGACGAGGCGTGCCAGGCGCAGCACGGTTTCCGCCTTGGCGCGCGAGAATTTGCGGCTGGTCAGATCTTCCACCGACAACCGTGCCACGTCGCGCGCCTCGGGATAGCACCACAAGCCGCTGGTGTGCCGGCGTCCCGCCTGCAGAATGAAAGTACGGCGCAGGGAAATGGCGAACGGCAGGTTGATCTGCTGGCCGATGATGGCCCAGGTCAGCGCTTCGAAAGGGCTGGCCGATTGCACGATGCGCAGGCCCGGATTGACGCTGACCAGAGGCGCCAGTAGCGGGTCGCCGGCGGCCAGTTGCGCGAACGGCTGCGGGTCGATGCGCAGGCCGAGGATGTTGAGCAAGGCGCCGTGCAGCGGTGTTTGAAGGCCGGCATCGGTATCGCCATCGATGTCCGCCTGGCAGATGGCCGCAGCGTCCGTGAAGGCCACGTCCAGCACGACCGGCACGCCCTGCATCAGGATGCCCTTGCGCAGTCCAGTCTCGGTGACCTGTTCGGCCACGGCTTCGCCATCGCGGCTGTGGAAGGCGATGACGTCGTCGCGGCGGTAGCCGGCGGGCAGGGGGAGGGTCCAGTGCAACAGGGTCATGGTGGGCAGGAAATTAGGGAGCGTATCAGGGACGGTATCAGGGGGCCGATGCGGGCGCACCGCGTTTCTTGCTTTTTACCTTAGCGCGCGCAGATGTCGGTGCTGGGTGGACTCAGGGCCGCCGCGTGCTGGATCTGCAGAGTCTCGGGCACGCCATTTTTCACGGCCGTCAGTTCGGCCAGGATGGAAATGGCGATTTCGGCCGGCGTCTTGCTGCCGATGTACAGGCCTATGGGTCCATGCAGGCGCGCCAGCTGTTCTGCGCTGACGTCGAACTGCAGCAGCCGTTCGCGGCGCTTGGCGTTATTCGCGCGCGAGCCGATCGCGCCCACGTAGAACGCGGGCGATTTCAACGCTTCCATCAGGGCCAGGTCGTCGAGCTTGGGGTCGTGCGTGAGGGCGACGACGGCGCTGCGGCTATCGAGCTTGAGTTCGAGCACGAGGTCGTCCGGCATGGCGTGCAGCAGGGGCACGCCGGGCACGTTCCAGCCGCCCCGGTATTCCTCGCGCGGGTCGCAGACGATGACGTGGTAATCCATGGCCGTGGCGATCTGCGCCACGAAGCGTGACAGCTGGCTGGCGCCGATGATCAGCAAGCGCCAGCGCGGGCCGTGCTGGGTGGTGAGCATGCCGTCTTCCAGGGCCAGCACGGCCCCCGGCGTGGCGCGCCGCAGGGTGACGGCGCCGCTATCGAGATCCAGGCGGCGTTCGACCAGTTCATGCGCTTCCAGGCGCGCCAGCAGTTCGGCCACCTTGCTGTCCGCATGCAGCGGTTCGATGGCCAGTTCGATGGTGCCGCCGCAGGGCAGGCCGAAGCGGTGCGCCTCGTCCGCGCTGATGCCGTAGCTGACGATTTCCGGCTGCGTGCGCACGATGCCGTGCACGCGCACGGTATCGATCAAATCATCTTCGATGCAGCCGCCGGAAACGGAACCGACCACCGTGCCATCGTCGCAGATGGCCAGGGTGGCGCCCACGGGGCGGGGGCTGGAACCCCACGTCTTGATGACGGTGACGAGTTCGCAGCGGTGGCCGGCGGCGAGCCAGGCGGCGCTGGTTTTCAGAACTTCAAGGTCGATGCTGTCCATGGGGCGCGGAAGGAAAGCCGCAGGTAGGCGGCAAAGTATGGAATATTTTTTAATATTGTGGCTATACTACGCTCTCCAACAGCCTGCGGAGAGTTTCATGTCGAACGACCAAAAGACGCAAGATGACGGCATCCCCAAGTTTGGCAAACTGCTCATCGCCCTGTTCCTGGCGGTGGTGTTTTGCGGCGCCCTGACCTGGGTCATGGGCACCTACTTTCCGAATTTCCCCGGCGCCTGAGCAAACCTGCTGCATCAGGCGCCTTTGGCGTTTAAGGCTTCAACGGCTTTTTCGCCGCCTGCTTTGCGCGCACGTCGATGACGGCGCGGTTGACGGCCGCCATGCGCGAGTTGGTACCCGGGTGCAGGGCCGTGTAGCCGTTGGCGACTGTCGCCGGCACTTGCGCGGCCAGGCGCTGCCAGAAGCGGGCGGCGTTGTCGACGTTGTAGCCGGCGCGCGCCAGCAGGTAGATGGCCAGGGTGTCGGCTTGCACGTCGAGTTCCTGCGGCATGGCCTTGATGCCGGCGGCGCCCGTCAGCATTGACACGTCGGGCTGCACGGCACCGAGGCTGTCGATGATGCTGCCGGCCGTGCCTGCCGTGCGCTGGCTGCGCGCGTGGTCGAGGATGTTGTGCGCCATTTCGCGGGCGATGACGAAGGCGATGCCTTCGTCGTTTTGCGCCGCATTGACCATGCCGCGCGTGAGCATGATACGTCCGCCGTCTGAATACGCGTTGATATTGTCCGCATTGCCCAGGGCGACGCGGAAGGCGCAGGCGCGCGTGACGGGAATTTTGAGGTCCTGCTGCTGGCCGTCGCGGGCGATGGTCATGTTCAGGCTTGCGCTTTTCGAGGCCAGCGGGCCGACGATGGCGCCGAACGGGCCTTCCGCTTTCGGGCCGGCCGGCAGCGGCTTGCCTTCGGCGGCCAGCAAGCCGTCGCCCTTGCGCAAGCCGGCGCGCGCGGCGCCGCTGCCCGGCAGGACGCCGGACACCTGCATCTGTTCGCCATAGCCGAGCGCCGCCTGCGCCGCGTCGGCATAGATGCCAGGGTAGGAATACTTGTTCTGCGCCGTGAAGCCCAGCAGGTTGCGCGCATACGTCTTGCACAGGTCCGCATTGTTGATCAGCAGGGGCGCCGAGACTTTCGACAGGCGGTCCTGCAGCGCCACCATCTTCACCAGTTCTTCCTGCGCCGCCTTTTGCTGCGCCGTCGGCGCGGGCGCATCGGGCGCCGGCACGACGTTGAACGGGCCGCTGACATTCGTCATCGGGGTGGTGCAACCAGCGAGGATGGCCGCACTGGCCAACAGGAGAGGAGTGGCCAATCGGCGCAGCGAAGTTGGGGCTGGGATCAGATGGCGGAAACCTGGCATGGACTATTCCTTCGTGTAGCTCCTGACAAAACCTACTGCGCGGCGCGATTTGCGGCCTCCGATGCTCACTGTGCATTCGCACAGCTCCGCTTCTCAGCCACAACTCACATCCGCTCGCTACGGTTTGTCAGTCGCTGTTAATGTTTGCCGGTGCTGCCGAAACCGCCAACACCGCGTTCGCTGTCGCCGAATTCCTCGACGACGTTAAAGCCCACTTGCAGCACCGGCACGATAATCAGTTGCGCCAGGCGTTCCATGGGATTGAGCGTGAAAGCGCTCTGGCCCCGGTTCCAGGTCGATACCATCAGCTGGCCCTGGTAATCGGAGTCGATCAAGCCTACCAGATTCCCCAATACGATGCCGTTTTTGTGGCCCATGCCGCTGCGCGGCAAAATCATGGCCGCATACGACGGGTCGCCGATGTGGATGGCCAGGCCAGTGGGAATGAGCACGGTCTGGCCGGCTTCGATGGTGATCGCTGAGGCTATGCAGGCGCGCAGGTCCAGGCCGGCGCTGCCGGGCGTGGCGTAGGCCGGAAGCAGTTCTTTCATGCGGGCGTCGAGGATCTTGATGTCGATATTTTTCATGAATCTAACTAACTAAGCTAAGTCGTTTAATGGGATTATTTGAGCAGCGAATTCTTGGCAATGCGCTTCGAGATTTCCGAAATCAGCTGGCGCGCCAGGTTCAGTTTCGAGGCGCGCGGCAGCACGGTATGGCCTTCCTCGTCGAACAGGATGATGGTGTTGTCGTCCTGGCCAAACGTGTTCTGGCCGATATTGCCGACCAGGAGGGGAATGCCCTTCTTTTCACGCTTGGTCGAGCCGAATTCCACGAGGTTTTCCGATTCGGCGGCAAAGCCCACGCAGTACGGATAGCCGGCCAGGTTGGTGCGTGCCGCCACGGTGGCCAGGATGTCGGGGTTTTGCACGAACTGCAGTTCGGGCACGGAGCCGTCGGCCTGCTTTTTCATCTTCTGGTCGCTGGCGTTGGCCACGCGCCAGTCGGCGACGGCGGCCACGGCGACGAAGACGTGCTGGCCGTCGACGTGGGCCAGCACGGCATCATGCATCTGCTGCGCGCTTTGCACGTCGATGCGGCGCACGCCGAATGGCGCGTCCAGGGCAGTTGGGCCGGAAATGAGCAGCACTTCGGCGCCCGCTTCGCGCGCTGCGCGCGCCACCGCATAGCCCATCTTGCCCGAGGACAGATTGGTGATGCCGCGCACGGGGTCGATGGCTTCGAACGTGGGGCCGGCCGTGACCAGCACGCGCTTGCCCGCCAGGACTTTCGGCTGGAAGGCGGCGATCAGCTCCGTCAGCAGCTGTTCCGGTTCCAGCATGCGGCCCAGGCCCACTTCGCCGCATGCCTGTTCGCCGGCGGCCGGGCCGAACAGCTTGATACCGTCGTCGCGCAACTGCTGCACATTGCGTTGCGTGGCCGGGTTCTGCCACATTTCCACGTTCATGGCCGGCGCCACCAGCAGGGGCAGGTGGGCGGGACGGGCCAGGCACAGGGTCGACAGCAGGTCGTCGCACACGCCATGCGCGAGCTTGCGCATGAAGTCTGCCGAACACGGCGCGATCAGGATGGCGTCCGCATGGCGCGTCAAATCGATATGCGCCATGTTGTTGTCGATGCGGGCATCCCACTGGCTCGTGTGAACGGGGTGGCCGGACAGCGCCTGCATCGTGACGGCCGTGATGAAGTGGCTGGCCGCATCCGTCATCACCACTTGCACCGAGGCGCCGGCCTTTGTCAGCGCGCGGCACAGTTCCGCCGCCTTGTAGCAGGCGACGCCGCCTGACAGTCCCAGGACGATTTTTTTGCCGGACAATTCCATGCCGTTCTCCCGCGTGTTTATTTGTTTACCCGGCGCAGTTCATCGATGATGAACAGGGCCGCGCCGATGCAGATGGCGCTGTCGGCGATATTGAAAGCGGGGAAATGGCCCCAGCTTTTCCAGTGGAAGTCGAGGAAGTCGACCACGTGGCCGTACATCAGGCGGTCGATGGCGTTGCCCAGCGCACCGCCGAGTATCAGCGCCAGGGCCCAGCAGAACATGCGCTGGCCCGCGTGCTTTTTCAGCAGATAGATGATGTAGATGGCGGCTGCCAGGGCGATGCCGGTGAAGAAATAGCGCTGCCAGCCGCCTTGGTCGGACAGGAAGCTGAACGCGGCGCCCTTGTTATACGCGAGCACCAGGTTGAAATACGAGGTGATGACCATCTCCTGCGCATAACGGAAGGTCTTCAGGATTGTGATCTTGGTGATCTGGTCGAACAGGATGACGATGGCGGCAATGCCCAGCCATGGCACGAGCGACGCAGACGATGACGATTTCGATGAAAAACGGTTTTTAGTGGCCATATTTTTCCAGGGAAGATAAAGCCGCCGCTACCCTTGGGGCAGCGGCGGTGGGAGCGGGGCGGAAGTCATCCAGCCCCGGCTTGCTGTTTTAGGCGAAGCGGCGTTTCTCGCCCGCGCCAAACAGATTGCTGACGCAGCGGCCGCACAGGGTAGCATGCGCGGCGTCCGTACCCACGTCCGCACGGTAGTGCCAGCAGCGCTCGCACTTCGGCGCCGTCGACGCGGCCACGACCACCTCTTCTGCCGCTTCGTCGGCCACTTCAGCCACGGTTGCCTGCGAGGTGATGAAGACGAACTTCAAGTCTTCGCCCAGGGTGGTCAGCAGCTTGTACTTCATCGGCGCGGCCTTGATCGTCAGTTCCGCCTGCAGCGACGAACCGATGGCGCCAGAGGTGCGCAAGTCTTCCAGCTGTTTCGTCACGTCCGTGCGCACGGCGCGCAGGGCCGTGTATTTCTCCAGCAGGCCGGCGGCATCCGCCACTTCCGGCAGTTGCCACCAGGTTTGCGTGAAGATGGTTTCATCGCTGGCGGCATACGCTTCGCTTCCTGCGAAGACGGCCCATGCTTCTTCGGCCGTGAACGACAGGGCCGGGGCCATCAGGCGCAGCAGGCTTTGCGTGATGTGCCACAGGGCCGTTTGCGCCGAACGGCGCGCGTGCGACGTCAGGCCCGAGGTGTACAGACGGTCTTTCAGGATGTCCAGGTAGAAGCCGCCCAGGTCTTCCGAGCAGTACGTCTGCAGCTTCGACACGACCGGGTGGAACTCGTAGCGCGCGTAGTTGTTCTCGATCTGCGTTTGCAGCGATGCCATGTTGGCCAGCGCATAGCGGTCGATCTCGAACATCTGCGCCACCGGCACGGCGTCCGTGGCCGGATTGAAGTCCGAGGTGTTCGCCAGCAGGAAGCGCAGGGTGTTGCGGATGCGGCGGTACGATTCCGTCACGCGTTTCAGGATTTCGTCGGAGATTGACAGCTCGCCCGTGTAGTCGGTCGAGGCGATCCACAGGCGCAGGATGTCCGCGCCCAGGGTGTCCGAGATCTTTTGCGGCGCCAGGGTGTTGCCCAGCGACTTAGACATCTTCTTGCCTTCGCCATCGACCGTGAAGCCGTGCGTCAGCAGGGCTTTGTATGGCGGACGGCCATTGAGCATCGAGGACACGAGCAAGGACGAGTGGAACCAGCCGCGATGCTGGTCCGAGCCTTCCAGGTACAGGTCGGCCGGGAATTGCAGCTGCGTCGAGTGCGAACCGTGGCCTTGCGGGCCGCCCAGCACCGTCTGGTGCGTGGCGCCGGAATCGAACCACACGTCCAAGGTGTCCTTGTTCTTCGCGTAGATGGCCGCTTCGTCGCCGATCAGGTCTTTCAGATCGAGCGCCTGCCATGCCTCGATGCCGTCTTTTTCGATCAGCTTGGCCACTTGCTCCAGCAATTCCGGCGTGCGCGGATGCAGGTCGCCCGTTTCCTTGTGCACGATGAAGGCCATCGGCACGCCCCACTGGCGCTGGCGCGACAGGGTCCAGTCGGGACGGTTGGCGATCATTCCGTGCAGGCGCGCCTGGCCCCAGTCCGGGAAGAATTCGGTGTCGGCGATGCCTTTCAAGGCCGTCTCGCGCAGGGTCGCGCCGCCGTCTTTCGGCGTCACGTCCATGCCGGCGAACCACTGCGAGGTGGCGCGGTAGATGATCGGCGTCTTATGGCGCCAGCAATGCATATAGCTGTGGTCGAACATCTTGACTTCGAACAGCGCGCCCGCTTCGCGCAGGGCGTTGCAGATCGGCTTCGACGCTTCCCAGATGGTCATGCCGCCGAACAGGGGCAGGGTCGAGGCGAACTTGCCGTCGCCCATGACGGGCTTGATGATGTCGTCGTCCTTCATGCCGTGCGCCTTGCACGAGATGAAGTCGTCCAGGCCGTAGGCTGGCGCCGAGTGCACCACGCCCGTGCCGCTTTCCGTGGTCACGTATTCGGCCAGGTACAAGGGCGACAGGCGGTCATAGAAAGCGTCGCTCGCATGCAGCGGGTGGCGGAAGCTGATGCCGGCCAGGGCCGCGCCGTCGCAGGTGGCGATCGTCGTGCCTTCGAGCTTGAAGCGCGCCAGGCTGGCCACGACCAGGTCTTGCGCCAGGATCAGCAGCAATGGCTGGCCATCGCGCTCGGCTTTCACCAGCGCGTATTTGACTTCCGGGTGCACGTTCAGCGCCTGGTTCGACGGGATGGTCCACGGCGTCGTGGTCCAGATGACGATGAAACCGTTATCGGTCGGCAGCGATGGTAGGCCGAAGGCGGCCGCCAGTTTGGCCGGCTCGGCGAACTTGAAGCCGACATCGATGGCGGGATCGCGTTTTTCCGCGTATTCCACTTCCGCTTCGGCCAGGGCCGACTGGCAGTCGAAGCACCAGTTGACCGGTTTCAGGCCGCGGTAGACATAGCCTTTTTCCAGCAGCTTGCCCAGCGCGCGCAATTCGTCCGCTTCATTGCCGTGCGCCATCGTCAGGTAGGGGTTGTCCCACTCGCCCAGCACGCCCAGGCGGATAAAGTCTTTCTTCTGGCGCTCGACCTGCACGTTGGCGTAGGCGCGCGCTTTTTCCAGCACTTCGGCCGTAGGCAGGTTCTTGCCGTGCAGTTTTTCGATCTGGATCTCGATCGGCATGCCGTGGCAATCCCAGCCCGGTACATAGGGCGCGTCGAAGCCGGCCAGCGAGCGCGACTTGACGACCATATCCTTGAGGATCTTGTTGACGGCGTGGCCCAGGTGGATGTCGCCATTCGCGTACGGCGGGCCGTCATGCAGGATGAATTTCGGACGGCCGGCGGCAGCCTTGCGCACGCGCTCGTAGATCTTCTTGTCTTGCCATTGCTGTACCCATTGAGGCTCGCGCTTGGCCATGTCGCCGCGCATCGGGAATGGGGTTTCCGTCATGTTGACCGGGTATTTGCTTTCAGGCTTCTTGTTCTGCTTGGGCGTGGCTGGCTTGTTTTGATCGGACATAATCTTCTTTAATGATATTGAATGGTTTGCGGCGGCAGGTGCCGCCAGTCGGCGGAGTTGGCCGGCGTCAAATTCGGTCGGTGGCGGTAATGGCGCCGCTGCGCTGCTCGAAGTAGGCGCGCGCCTGGTTCGAGTCGCGCTCGATGGCGGCCGTCAGGGTGGGCAAGTCGTCGTACTTTTCTTCGTCGCGCAGCTTTTCCAGGAATTCCACGCGTACCAGCTTGCCGTAGCAGGACTGGGCGAAATCGAACAAATGCACTTCCAGCAAGACGCGGCCGCTGTCGTCGACGGTGGGGCGCACGCCGAGGCTGGCCACGGCGGGCAGCGGTGCCGGTCCCAGGCCGTGTACCTGCACGATGAAGATGCCGGACAGGGCGGGGCGGTGCGCCACGCGCAGGTTCAGGGTGGGGAAACCGAGAGTGCGGCCCAGCTTCTGGCCGTGGATGACGTGGCCGGAAATGGCGTATGGATGGCCGAGCAACTGCGTGGCCAGCGGGAAATCGCCGGCGGCCAGGGCCAGGCGCACGGCCGACGAGGAGATGCGCGTGCTGCCATTCATCACCGTCGGTAAAGTTTCTACGTGGAAACCGTATTGGCGGCCCGCTTCCTGCAGCATGGCCACGTCGCCGGCGCGCCGGGCGCCATAGCAGAAGTCGTCGCCGACCATCAGCCATTTCACGTGCAAGCCGTCGACGAGGACTTTTTCCGTGAATTCCTGCGGCGTCAGGGCGGCAAACTGGGCGCTGAAGTGCTCGACGACGACACGGTCGATGCCGGCGTCGTCCAGCGATTGCAGCTTGTCGCGCAGGTTGGCGATGCGCTGCGGCGCCTTCGACAGGTCGCCCGAGCGCTGCGCGAAGAATTCGCGCGGGTGCGGCTCGAACGTCATCACGGCCGCTTCGATGCCGAGTTCGGTTGCAGCTTCGCGCACGCGCGCCAGCAAGGCCTGATGGCCGATGTGGACACCGTCAAAATTGCCGATGGTCAGAGCGCAAGGCGCTCGTGCCTGGGCATTGGGAAGTCCGCGGAATACCTTCATAGGAATCTGATGAAAAACTGTGCCAAAAGGGGGATTATACGGACTGTTTCAGGGATGCACACCCGGCAGGGCGGGCGCAGGGGCAATTTCCCTGCTGAAATGATAAAAAGCGTTGCCGGCGAGTGTGCTGGCAACGCTTTTCGCTAACTAAGGGCTTCACAACATGTTCAGGGCTAGGCGCCGCGTCGAAGACAGTACGAATGTACGGCGAGACGCGGTAACAACGCCCTGGACGTGTTGTCTTATTTGTTCATCAGGGCCCAGTAACGGGCGAGATCTGCAGCGCCATCCGTGCCCTTGACGGCTTTCAGCGCGGTCGATGCGTTGGATTTCTTGCCGGCGTGGATGTAGGCAATGCCCAGATGCAGCTTGGCTTCTTCCGGATACTTGGCGGTGCCCATTTTCACGGCGTCATTCATCAGGCCCAGGCCTTTGTCGGCTTGGCCATCGTAGACCAGGGCGAAGCCCAGCTTGCTCAAGCTGTCGGCGTCCTTGTTCTTGACGTATTCCGCTTCCGACTTGGCGGCGTTGGCCTTCAGGTCAGCCTGGGTCTTCAGGGCCAGGTCTTTCAGGCGCTGGTGACGGGCGGCATCGGTGCCGGTGCCCAGCACGCCTTTTTTGTAGCCCTGCTCGATGATGGCCAGCGCTTCGCCAGGATTGCCTGCTTGCAGGGCCAGCTGGCTGATTTCCATGTATTCGGATGGCTTGGTGAACAGGCCGTTGGCCAGGCGCAGGCGCTGGACGTCCAGGCCCAGGCGCTGCGAGAAGCCAGGTTTGCCGGAAACGCGGTTCAGCAGGTCGGCCCAGTAGCTGGTTTTCGGATAGCTCGATGCCAGTTTTTCCAGGGTGGCGACATAGCCGGCCTTGTCGTTCTGTTTCAGCTGGATGTTGGCCAGCATTTGCAGGCTCGCTTCCGAGTTGCCGCCGCGCGATTGCAGTTCCTTCGCCGCTTCGGCGTAGTTGCCGCTGACGTAGTAGGTCTGGATCAGCAGTTCGCGCATCTGTGGATCTTCGCGGTCTTTCAGCGAACGTTTGATCCAGGTGATGGTGTTCGGCCAGTCCTTGGCGCGGTAGTACATGCCTGCCAGCGCTTGCGTGAATTTGGGGGCTTCGGCGGCGCTCAGGCGGCCGGAATTGATGACGGCTTCAAACGCCTTGATGGCGGTGCCATTGTCGCCGGCGGCAGCAGCGGCCGAGGCGCGCACGCGCTCGATCTGGTAGCTTTCAAAGGCGGTCTTGCCGCCGACGCTGTCAGCTTCGCGCAGCTTGGCCAGCGCTTCCTTGTTTTTGCCGCTGCTAGCGAGTTTTTGCGCTTCTTGCAGTGGCTTGCCCACTTCGGCACGCACGGTGTCCGCGGCGTATGCCAGCGAGCCCAGGCCGATTACGGGAGTTGCTGCGGTAAAACCGATAGCGGCCATGACGAGGCCGAGATGAGCGAGACGAAACTTGGACATAAGAAAGTCTTTCAGTAAAAAGCGAATAGGCAGGAAGTCCTGCCTATTCGGATGTAAAGAGAACCTGATTGCTGCAGCTTACTGGAATTGCTCGTTGCCGACCAGACCGATTTTGGTCACGCCCAGACGCTGCGCCGACGCCATCACACCGGCGACGACTTTGTATTCCACCAGCTTGTTCGGACGCAGATGCACTTCCGGCTGGTCTGCTTGCGCAGCGACGTTGCTCAGCTTGGCTTCCAGCGAAGCGCGGTCAGGAACGACCTGATTGTCCCACAAGATCGTACCGTCAAAATCGACATCGATCGTGACGACCACTGGTTCGGTTGTCGGTGGCGGCGGGGTGCCGACCGGCATGTTCAAGTTCACCGAGTGGTTTTGCTTAGGAATCGTGATGATCAACATGATAATCAGCACCAGCATCACGTCGATGAGGGGCGTCATGTTCAGTTCCATCATTGGTTCCGGATCCGCGCCTGGAGCGCTTCCCGAACCGACATTCATACTCATAGTGTTTCCTTTAAGAAGTCCAACGAAGCACCGGGCGAAACTGCCGCCCGGTCAGCTTCCGGCAGTGGCGCGCCCTTGTTGCCGGGGCGCCGCTGCCAGTCGCTATCAGCCCTTGTCAGGTGGTTCGGTGATGAAGCCGACCTTCTGGATCCCGGCACGTTGGGTCGTGTAAATAACCCGGCCGATCGATTCGTAGCGTGTTTCTTGGTCGCCACGAACGTGTACTTCCGGCTGCGGTACTTTCACTGCTTCAACTTTCAGATAATCGAACAGTTCGCTCGTATCTTTCAGTTTCTTCTGGCCCAGATAAATCTCGCCATCCTTGTTGACAACGATGTTGACGTTTTCTGGCTTGCTTTGAAGGGCTTGGTTGGCCTCGATCGGCAGATCGATTTTCTGCAATTTGAGGACAACCGGACTGGTGATCAAGAAAATGATCAGCAAAACCAACATGATGTCGACGAGCGGCGTCGTGTTGATTTCTGACATTACTTGATCTTCATCTCCGCTGTCGGAGCCGACGGACATCGACATGATTCTTATCCGATCTTTTTAGCGCCGGCAGCACGGCCAGCTTCGCTGGTCGACATTGCGCCGGAGATCAGTACCGAGTGAACGTCGGCGCTGAACGAGCGTACGTCTTCCATTGCGGTTTTGTTACGACGCACCAGCCAGTTGTAACCCAGAACGGCAGGAACGGCGACCAGCAGACCGAAAGCGGTCATGATCAGTGCTTCACCAACTGGACCTGCAACTTTATCGATCGAAGCGTTACCGGTCATGCCGATGTTGGTCAGCGCGCCATAAATACCCCAAACGGTACCGAACAGACCGATAAACGGTGCGGTCGAACCAACGGTTGCCAGGAACGACAGGCCATCTTGCAGACGCGATTGGACTTTGTCCGAAGCGCGCTGGATCGACATCGTCACCCAGGTCGACAGATCGATTTGTTCCAGCAGGGCGCCGTCATGGTGAGCCGTTGCCTTGGTGCCCGATTCAGCGATGAAGCGGAATGGCGAGCCTTCGGTCAGCGTTGCCGAACCAGCAGCGATCGAAGGTGCTTTCCAGAATTTGGCAGCGGTTTCTTTAGCTTGCTTGAAGATCTTCATTTGATCCATCAGCTTGGTGATGATGATGTACCAGCTGCCGATCGACATGATGGCCAGGATGATCAGGGTGGCGCGTGGCACGAAGCCGCCGTCCCACACTGCTTGCAGGCCGAACGGGTTGTGGACTTCTTCGGTTTTGGCTGGAGCTGCTGCGTCAGCGGCTGGAGCGGCTGCGTCTGCTGCTGGAGCTGCTGCGTCAGCAGCTGGTGCTGGTGCTGCTGCAGCGTCTGCCGCTGGAGCCGTAGCTGCTGCCGATGCTGGCGCGTCAGCGAATGCCGGAGCTGCTACCAGAGCGGTAGTAGCGGTAACGGACAACAGAACCGCGGCAAAAAATGCGGACAAACGGGTATTCTTAAACATGCTTCCTCCAAAATTAAAAATAACAGATCGCTGAACGTAATGACAACGAAATCATAGTGTGAGACAGGGGATAACTGTCTCGGGTTTTAATCCAGCGACCAAACGTATTGCATTTGCTGCCAGCCTTGTTCCGGCTTGCCGTCAACTGTTGCCGGCTTAAATGTACAGCGGCTGATACCTTGCACCGCGGCTTTGTCCAGGTCTCTGAAGCCGCTGGACTTCACGATCTTCGAATCAGCGACCTTGCCGTCTACACCGATCAGGAACGACAGTGTCACCACACCGGTTTCCTCATTGCGCTGCGACGACTTTGGATAAGCCGGCTTTTCGCAGACACTGAAGTCAACCACGGCCGGTGTACGCACCGATTTGGCTGGTCCAGGAGTTGGCGCAGGCTGTGCAGGCGGTGCTGGCGGTGCCAATACATTCGTGGCTGGCTTCACAGCAGTCGTATTTGCAATCACGTTTTGCTGTGGTGGCGGCTGCTGCACGTTCACCTCGACTGGCGGAATGAATGGCGGCGGTGGCGCTTTCATTTCTGGCGGCGGTGGTGGCGGTGGAAGATCCTTCGGTGGAGGCGGTTTGACTTCCTCGATAATCTTGGTTTCAACCGGTTCCATCATTTTGGTGACCAACCGCTTGCCCAAGCCCGTCACGATCCCGTAAGCCGCGAGAACGTGCAGCAGGACAACGATAGTGATGCCTGTGTAGTTCTTGGGACTTTTCTCGTTCGAAAAATTCATGCCTGCTTTCTCCAAATACCATCTCTTGTCTTGCAACTGAACCCCAAAATGACGACACAAAGCTCCAGCCGTATCCGGGACGTCGCCGAATTATACATACGAATTCTTTATTTTACACAGATTTTTAACGCCTAAAACCGGTTAAATTTTCGGCGCTTTTGCGCCCTGAAAACGTACTTGCTTATGTCATCTTTGCACGCTTTCGGACAGAAAAAAAGGCGGTCTTATCGGTTTTTTACAGCCGTTTTGGGCTACCACTGCTAAGTTCTCCGATGTGCCCATATGGCGGAATTATATTTCGTGATATTCAATATGGAAACTGCTAAATTTGGAGGAAAATCTTTCCTTTTGGAAATGTTTTACCTCGGAACCAGACCACTTAGCGGCACGCGCGCACCAAACGGGTGCGGAAGCCACTTCACCCAGGTCAAAAAAGGCGGTCCTGGCGGCCCATTTGAGGCCGCCAGGCCATACTGAATTCCTATGTAGGCATAGGAAACGCTTATATTCTTGCCATTGATTATTATCAACAAATCATTTCATGGCCGGACAACGGGGTCGTCGCGCCGGTTGCGTTTTTCCCGTCGGCAATTCAGGGTGCCCAGGACGACGCCCTGCGGGTCGACCGTATCGAGGTGCACATCGAAGCCCCACAGCCGCGCCACGTGCTTGAGCACCTCGGCCGCCTGCTGGTTCAGCGGGCGGCGCTGGAATTGCGTGTGGCGCAGGGTCAAGGCGCGGTCGTCGCGCGTATTGACGGACCAGACCTGGATGTTCGGCTCGCGGTTGCCCAGGTTGTACTGCTCGGCCAGCTGCTGGCGCACGTAGCGGTAGCCGGCATCGTCGTGGATGGCGGAAATGGCCAGCTTTTCATTCTTGTCGTCGTCGAGCACGGCAAAGAAATGGAATTCGCGGATCAGCCGCGGCGACAGATACTGGGCGATGAAGCTTTCATCCTTGAAATTGCGCATCGCAAAGTCCAGGCTCTTGCGCCAGTCGCTGCCGGCCATGTCGGGGAACCAGGCGCGGTCTTCGTCCGTCGGGTGCTCGCAGATGCGGCGGATGTCGCTCATCATGGCAAAACCCAGCGCATACGGGTTGATGCCGCTGTAATAGGGGCTGTCGATGGGCGGCTGGTAGACGACGTTGGTATGGCTTTTGAGGAATTCCATCATGAAGCCGTCGCCCACCACGCCTTCGTCGTAGAGCTGGTTCAATATCGTGTAGTGCCAGAAGGTGGCCCAGCCTTCGTTCATGACCTGGGTTTGGCGCTGCGGATAGAAATACTGGGAAATCTTGCGCACGATGCGCACCATCTCGCGCTGCCACGGTTCCAGCAGCGGCGCGTACTTCTCGATGAAGTACAGCAGGTTTTCCTCGGGTTCGGGCGGAAAGCGGGGGGCGGCCTTACGCTGGTCGTCCTCCTCCTCGTCTTCGTCGCGCCGGGGCAGGGTGCGCCACAGCTGGTTGATCTGCGACTGCACATAGGCTTCGCGCTCTTTCTGGCGCGCATATTCCTTCGCCATCGACAGTTTCGCCGGGCGCTTGTAGCGGTCCACGCCATAGTTCTGGATGGCGTGGCACGAATCGAGCAGCAGTTCCACGGCGTCGACGCCATGGCGCTGTTCGCATTCGGCGATGTAATTCTTGGCAAACACCATATAGTCGATGATGGCGTCTGCATCCGTCCAGGCGCGGAACAGGTAATTGCCCTTGAAGAAGGAATTGTGCCCGTACGCTGCATGCGCGATCACCAGCGATTGCATTGTCAGGCTGTTTTCCTCCATTAAATAGGCGATGCACGGGTTCGAGTTGATGACGATCTCGTAGGCCAGGCCCATCTGGCCCCGCTTGTAGCTTTTCTCGGTGGACAGAAAATGCTTGCCGAACGACCAATGGTTGTACGAGACGGGCATGCCTACCGACGTGTAGGCATCCATCATCTGCTCGGCCGTGATGATTTCCAGCTGGTTCGGATAGGTGTCGAGGCCAAACTGTTTCGCGACGCGGCGGATTTCCTCGTGGATTTGCTCGATCAGCTCGAACGTCCATTCCGACTGCTCGGGCAGGGCGTTCGGGTGGCGCAGGCGCACGAACGGTTCGCCCGGAGTATTGCTGGCGCGGTCAAAGGCTGCACTCATCATTTCACCTGTTTCTTGAACAGTTCGCGGAAGACCGGGTAGATATCGGCCGGCGTGACGATCTTTTGCATGGCGAAATGGGCGTGATGGTCGAGCACGCCCGCATATTGCTCCCACAGGTTTTGCTGCGGGCCATCGGTGATCTCGACATAGGTGTAGTACTGCACCTTGGGCATGATGGTATTGATCAGCAACTGGCGGCACAGCATGGAATCGTTGTCCCAGTTGTCGCCGTCGGACGCCTGCGCTACATAGCTGTTCCATTGTCCGGCGCCATAGCGTTCGTCGATGATGGTATTGAGCAAGTGCAGCGCGGAGGACACGACGGTGCCGCCCGATTCGCGCGAATTGAAGAATTCATGCTCGTCCACTTCGGCCGCCGCCGTATGGTGGCGGATGAAGACCACCTCGATCTTGTCGTAGACGCGCTTGAGGAACAGATACAAGAGGATGAAGAAGCGCTTGGCCGTGTCCTTGCGCGACTCGTCCATGGAGCCGGAGACGTCCATGATGCAGAACATGACGGCTTGCGTCATCGGCTTCGGTACCTTGATGCGGTTGCTGTAGCGCAAGTCGAACGGGTCGATGAAGGGAATCGCCAGCAATCGCGTGTGCAGGTGGTGGATCAGGCGGCGCAGTTCCGTGACGAGCGGGTCGCTGTCGGGCGCCCCTTCGTGCAGCAGTGTTGCCAGGTCTTCCTCGGCCTGCGCCAGCTGCTTGCGGGCGCCACCGCCGACGGCGATGCGCCGGCCCAGCGCGCCGCGCAAGGAACGCAGCACGTGGATGTTCGATGGCGTGCCCGACATATTGTAGCCGGCGCGCTGGTTCTTGAATTCCGTGGTGGCCGTCAGCTGGGTTTTCACCATGTGCGGCAATTCCAGGTCTTCGAAGAAATAATTCATGAATTCTTCGCGCGACAACTCAAAGATGAAATCGTCTTCCGTCGTCTCGTCGCTATTGCCCGCCTTGCCCCGCCCGCTACCGCCGCCGCCTTTCGGCCGGGCGATCTGGTCGCCTTTCAGGTATTCCTTGTTGCCGGGATTGACCACTTCCCATACGCCGCCATGCGCGTGGCCAAACGACGGTTCGCCCACGTCCTTGACGGGGATGCTGACCTTCTCGCCATTCTCGACGTCCGTGATCGAGCGCCCCTTGATGGCGCGCCCCACGGCATCCTTGATCTGGCCCTTGTAACGCCGCAGGAAACGCTCGCGGTTGACGGCGGATTTATTCTTGCTTTGCAAGCGCCTGTCGATAAGGTATGTCAAAGGGTGCCTCCTTGCCTCTCGTCTTGCGCGCCCCGCCGGTCGTCAGGCGGGAGCGCGCCTCCGCTGTCCGCGCTATGACGACTTGCGTACGCGCAAGTACCATTCGCATAACAGGCGTACCTGCTTGGCCGTATAGCCTTTTTCCACCATGCGGGCCACGAAGTCGGCGTGCTTGTTGGCATCGTCGGCGCTGGCCTTGGCATTGAAGGAAATCACGGGCAGCAATTCCTCCGTATTCGAAAACATTTTCTTTTCTATCACGGTGCGGAACTTTTCATAACTGGTCCAGGCGGGATTCTTGCCACCGTTCGAAGCCCGGGCGCGCAAGCCGAAGTTCACGATTTCGTTGCGGAAATCCTTCGGATTGGAAATGCCCGCCGGTTTCTCGATCTTTTCCAGTTCATTGTTCAGCGACTCGCGGTCAAAACTTTCGCCCGTGTCCGGATCGCGGTATTCCTGGTCCTGTATCCAGAAATCGGCGAACGTCACGTAGCGGTCGAAGATATTCTGCCCGTATTCCGAATAGCTTTCCAGGTACGCCGTCTGGATCTCCTTGCCGATGAATTCCACATAGCGCTGCGCCAGATGCTCTTTAATATACGAGAAGTAGCGTTGCTCGAGTTCCGGCGCGAACTGCTCGCGCTCGACCTGCTGTTCCAGTACATATAATAGATGCACGGGATTGGCGGCCACTTCGGAATTGTCAAAGTTGAACACCTTAGACAGGATCTTGAAGGCAAAGCGCGTCGACAGACCGTTCATGCCCTCGTCCACGCCCGCGTAATCGACGTATTCGTGCATGGACTTGGCTTTCGGGTCCGTATCCTTGAGGTTTTCGCCATCGTAGACGAGCATCTTCGAAAAGATGCTCGAGTTTTCCGGGTCCTTCAAGCGCGACAGGATGGCGAACTGCGCCATCATGCGCAGGGTGCCGGGCGCGCACGGCGCCTTGACGAGCGAAGAATTGGCCACCAGTTTGTCGTAGATCTTGATTTCATCGGACACGCGCAGGCAATACGGCACCTTGACTATATAGATACGGTCAAGAAACGCCTCGTTGTTGCGGTTGTTCTTGAACGTCTTCCATTCCGACTCGTTCGAGTGGGCGAGGATGATGCCGTCAAACGGAATCGCGCCAAAGCCTTCCGTGCCCTTGTAGTTGCCTTCCTGCGTGGCCGTCAGCAAGGGGTGCAAGACCTTGATCGGCGCCTTGAACATTTCCACGAATTCCATCAAGCCCTGGTTGGCCAGGCACAGGCCGCCCGAATAGCTGTAGGCGTCCGGGTCGTCCTGGGCATAGTCTTCCAGCTTGCGGATGTCGACCTTGCCCACCAGCGAGGAAATATCCTGATTGTTCTCGTCGCCCGGCTCCGTTTTCGAGATGGCGATCTGTTTCAGCACGGAAGGATAGCGCTTGACGACGCGGAACTGGTTGATATCGCCATTGTATTCATGCAGGCGTTTCACGGCCCACGGGCTGGGGATGTTGCGCAGGTAGCGGCGCGGGATGCCGTAATCCTCTTCCAGGATGGTGCCGTCCTCTTCCTCGTTGAACAGGCCCAGCGGCGATTCGTTGACGGGCGAGCCTTTCAGGCAATAGAAGGGCACGTGTTCCATCAGCGACTTGAGTTTTTCCGCGATGGATGACTTGCCGCCGCCGACAGGCCCCAGCAAGTACAGGATCTGCTTGCGTTCTTCCAGGCCTTGCGCCGCGTGGCGGAAATACGAGACGACTTGCTCGATCACTTCCTCGGTGCCGTAGAACTCGCGGAAGGCGGGATAGATCTTGATCACCTTGTTGGCGAAGATGCGCGACAAGCGCGTGTCGTTGCGCGTGTCGACCAGCTGCGGCTCGCCGATGGCGGCCAGCATGCGTTCGGGCGCGCTGGCATACGTCAGCTTGTCCTTCTTGCACAGGGCCAGGTATTCGGTGAGCGACATTTCCTCTTCGCGGGTGCGCTCGTAGCGTGCTGCATAGTTATCAAAAATGGTCATGTCAATGTCCTTTAATGTAAACCTGAACTGCCAGTCACCATGGCCGCCCGCCTGGCACTCGCCTGGGCTTGCCGTCTGAATTTTTTCTGTACCCCGTACCGATTTTTATTGTTGTTTCAAGCCCGGCTGTCTTTGCGAGTCCGGATTGCCCGGACCAAAAAACTGGCGCTTGATGCCGTGTGCTGACGTGGCCAGCCGGCTTATTTTTTCACTGTTGATAGCGCTTGTTGCACTTACCTTTACCCCATGAAATTAATTATTGCTCTAAAGGATCAGGAAGTCAAAAGATATGTCAGCATATCCTTAATACTTGTTTGTAAATTGTTGATTTAATTGGATAAATCATCAAATTTTTCCTCAATTTCAATGAACCTTTGTAGGCCTTTTAAACCATCATACGACAATTCGCCAGCGCGTGCCGATGCCGGCCGTGGCGCTGCCGCAGCCGGCGCCATGGCGGCCGGTCGCCGGTGAGGCTGGCCATCTTGCGCTAAGATGCCTGCATGTCTGATGGCCCTGCGCGCCGCGCGTGCGCGAGCCAGCATTTTTATCGTCACCCTATAAGGAACACCCATGATGAACCCCCAATTGCGCGCGATCGTCCGCGGCATGCCGAAGGCCGAACTGCATATCCATATCGAAGGCTCGCTGGAGCCGGAACTGATTTTCGCACTGGCAGCGCGCAATGGCGTGCCGCTTGGCTATGAATCCGTGGAACACTTGCGCAGCGCCTATGCTTTTACGGATTTGCAGTCTTTTCTCGACATTTATTACGCTGGCGCAAGCGTGCTCTTGAAAGAGCAGGATTTCTACGACATGACGCAAGCCTACCTGCAGCGCGCCGAGGCCGATAACGTCTTGCATACTGAAATCTTCTTCGATCCGCAAACCCACACGGCGCGCGGCGTGGCCATGGCCGACGTGATCAACGGCATCCACCGCGCCTGCCAGGACAGCCCCGTCAGCGCGGCCCTGATCCTGTGCTTCCTGCGCCACCTGAGCGAGGAAGAGGCGTTCGAGACCCTGGAAGACGCCTTGCCGTACCGCGACAAATTCATCGGCATCGGCCTCGACTCGTCGGAAGTGGGCAACCCGCCCGAGAAATTCTCGCGCGTATTCGCCCGTTGCCGCGAGCTGGGCCTGCACCTGGTGGCCCACGCGGGCGAGGAAGGTCCGCCAGCCTACATCCGCACGGCGCTCGACGACTTGCAGGTCGAACGCATCGACCATGGCGTGCGCTGCCTGGAAGACGCGGAACTGACGGCCCGTTTGGCGCGCGAACAGATCGCCCTGACCGTCTGCCCGCTGTCGAACACCAAGCTGCGCGTGTTCGACCAGATGCATGACCATAACCTGGTGCAACTGCTCGACGCCGGCCTGCTGGTGACGGTGAACTCGGACGATCCCGCGTATTTCGGCGGCTACATGAACGACAATTTCGACGCCATCTTCGACGCGCTGCCACTGGGCCTGTCCCACGCGCATCGCCTGGCGCGCAACGGTTTCATCGCCGCCTTCCTGCCGCAGGCACAGAAAGACGCCTTCCTCGCCACCGTCGATGCGTATTTCGCCCAGCACGCGGCTGCCCACGGCATCGCGCAATAACGCATCACAACCAATTCGCATAAAGACCCGCCGCCCATGTTCCGCCTCTCCCTGAAAATGACCGGCCGCGACTGGCGCGCCGGGCAACTGCGTTTCCTGCTCGTCGCGCTGATCGTCGCCGTGGCGGCCCTGTCGGCCGTCGGCTTCTTCGTCGACCGCCTGCGCGCGGGCCTGAACCGCGACGCGCACCAGCTGCTGGGGGCCGATCTCGTCATCAACGCCGACCAGCCCGTCAATGCGGCCTGGCGCGCCGAAGCGCTCGAGCGCGGCTTCATCCTGGCCGATACGGTGACGTTTCCCAGCATGGCGCAGGCGGGCGAGGGCGAGCAGTCGCTGTCGCAGCTGGCGTCCATCAAGGCCGTCTCGCCCGGCTACCCGCAGCGGGGCAAGCTGAAAATCACGACCAAACTGAGCGAAGCGCAGGATGCCGTGGGACGACCCACGGACCAGGTGCCGGCGCCCGGCACCCTGTGGGTCGATGCGGCGATTCTGTCCAGCCTGAATGCCAAGCTGGGCGACACCCTGACCCTCGGTGACAAGGCATTTACGGTCACGCAACTGATCGCCAGCGAACCGGACCGCGGCGCGTCCTTCTTGAACTTCGCCCCGAGAGTCATGCTGCCCCTGGGCGACCTGGCCGCCACGGCGCTGGTGCAGAACGGCTCGCGCGTGTCGTACCGGCTGCTGCTGTCGGCGCCACCGGCCAAGGCCGCCGAGCTTGCGCAATATCAAGCCAGGCTGGAAAGCCAGATCAAGACGCAGGCCATCAAGGGCGTGCGCATCGAATCGCTGGAATCGGGTAGCCCGCAGATGCAGTCGACCCTGGACCGCGCCGACCGTTTCCTGTCCCTCGTCGGCTTGCTGTCGGCCATGCTGGCGGCTGTCGCCGTGGCCATGGCCGCGCGCCGCTTCATGCTGCGCCACCTGGACGCGTGCGCCATGCTGCGCTGCCTGGGATTGACGCAAAACCAGGTCACGGCCATGTACGTGATTGAATTCCTGCTCGTCGGCCTGGCCGGCAGCGTCGTCGGCGTGATAGTGGGTTTCGGCGGCCACCTGGTGCTGCTGGAGTTATTGGGAAAACTGGTGCAGAACGACTTGCCGCCCGTGTCCATGCTGCCCGCGCTGCAAGGCGTGGCCACCGGCATGCTGCTCTTGCTGGGTTTTGCCCTGCCGCCGATTTTGCAGTTGCGCAATGTCCCGCACAACCGCGTGATCCGCCGCGAGCAGGAGCCGCCGCAGGCGCTGGCCGTGGCCACGTATGGCCTGGGCATCGCCGCCTTCGTCGTGCTGCTGTTGTGGCAGGCGGGCGACGTGAAACTGGCGCTGCTGACGGCGGCCGGTTTCCTCGGCGGCTTCGCCCTGTTCGCGCTGGCCGGCTGGCTGGGCATCAAGTCGCTGAAAACCCTGCGCGGCGTTTTCAACCACCAGGGCTGGCGCTTTGCCGTCACGTCCTTGCAGCGCCGCCCGGGCGCCACCGTCATCCAGGTGGTGTCGCTGGCCCTGGGCTTGATGGCCTTGCTGCTGCTGACGGTGGTGCGCGGCGACCTGATGGTGGCCTGGCGTAATGCCACGCCGCCGGACGCGCCGAACCGTTTCATGATCAATATCCTGCCCGAACAGAAAGAGCCGATCGCCGCGCGCCTGTCGCAAGCGGGCGTGGCCAACGCGCCTTTGTATCCGATGATACGCGGGCGCCTGGTGGCCGTGAACGGCAACGCCATCACGGAAACCACGTACGAGGATGACCGCGCCAAGGGCCTGGCCGACCGCGAATTCAATCTGTCGACGATGGCCACGATGCAGGAAGAAAACAAACTGGTGGCCGGCAAGTGGTTCGCCAATACGGCAGGCGCGCCTGCCGAAGCGTCGGTGGAAGAGGGTATCGCCAAGACCCTGAAGCTGAAACTGGGCGACAAGCTGCGCTTCGACATCGCCGGCCAGCCTGTGGAAGCGGCCATCACGAGTTTGCGCAAGCTGGAATGGGGCTCGATGCGCGTCAATTTCTTCGTCATCATCAACCCGGCGGCCATGGCGGACACGCCGCAGACGTGGATCACGGCGTTTCACCTGCCGCCCGCGCAGGCGGACCTGGGGAATGCTCTGCTGCGCGACTACCCGAACCTGACGGTGGTCGACGTGGGCGGCGTGCTCAAACAGATTCAGGGCGTGCTGGACCAAGTGGTCACGGCCGTCGAATTCCTCTTCGCCTTCACGCTGGCGTCGGGCTTGCTGGTGCTGTATGCGGCCCTGATGGGTTCGCAGGACGAGCGCACGCGCGAAGCGGGCTTGCTGCGCGCCTTGGGCGCCACGCGGCGCCAGCTGGCGCAGGCGCAGCTGATCGAGTTTTCCCTCGTCGGCGCGCTGGCCGGCTTGCTGGCGGCATCGGGCGCGGCCGCCATGGGCTGGGCCCTGGCCACGTACCAGTTCAAGTTCGCCTGGAGCTTCGCGCCCGGCGTGTGGGCGTTCGGCCTGCTGGCCGGCGCCCTGTGCGCGATCGCCGGCGGCTGGCTGGGCTTGCGCAATGTGCTCAAACATCCGCCGCTGCAGACCCTGCGCGAAGGCTAGTCCTAAGCGCTGACGCTGTCGCCCGCGCCCGCGCGCAAAAATTGCGAGTAGGACATGACTGCTTGCCCCAGCTGGTGCGCCGGCACGTCGAACAGGGCCCAGAAATACGTCACGCGGCCCAGGCAGATGGTGGGCGCGGCGCAGTAGCGGAACCAGTTTTCGCCGATCTGCGCCGCGTACATGCCGTCGCTGTCGGCGTCGGAGAAATACGGGATCACGCGCATTTCCAGCAGCGCCAGCAGCAATGACTCGGGCGCGTCGCTGTCGCGCGCCATTTCATATTGCGTGTGCAGGCTGCGTTCCGTCTCGATGATCATCAGCTTGGCGTGGCCGTCGTGCGTGAAGAACAGGATGCCGCTGGGATTGGGGAAAATATAGTATTCGACAAAGCCATGGCGCTGGCACAGCTCGTGCACGACGGCGGCCAGCGCCTCGTCTTGCAGGAAAGTGTAATCGTGCAGCATCAGCAAGTCGCGCACGGTCTCCGTTTGCTGCAGGAAGAATTCGCGCTGCAAGGCCACGATTTCCTGTTCCAGGATGTCGAGCGCATCGTCGTCGCTTTTCTTGATGTAGCGGTCAATCAAGCCCCGGTTGAAGGCCGTCACGGCCACTTTTTCATCGGCCGCCCCCGTAAATAAAATCTTCTTGCACGGCAGATCGCGCACGGCCTCGCAAAATTCCAGGCCATTCATCTGCGGCATCGAATAATCGACCACCAGCACGGAGGGCACGGCAAAGCGCTGCGCCTGGCCGCTGATGCGCCAGATGCGTTCGATATCGAGCGCCACGTTGCATTGGTCGGGCGGCAGGTTTTGCGTGTCGAAGTTCACGTGCAGCGGCGTTTCGCCCGGTTGCGCACTCTGGCGCAGCCAGTGCAGGGCGCTGCTGGTGTCGTGAAAAGTCTTGCGCGCCAGGCCGGGATCGAGCTGGAACGCCAGGCTTTTCAGGAAGGAATCGCTGTCGTCGATCAGTACGGTCAGGGTCGGATGGGTGTAGACGGGCAGTTGCATGCGTCACCTCGCGCGGTGGATGGATGGAAAACGGTTGTGCGTGGGCACGGGCAGGGGCTGGGGAAATTCCAGCACGAAGATGGCGTAGGCGCCTTCGCGCGCGACGCAGCGGATGCGCGCCTGCCAGGCTTGCATGATTTGCCGGCACAGGGCCAGGCCGATGCCGCTGCCGTTGTGCGAGGGATAGGAATAGAAGCGGTCGAAGATCAGCGGCAGGCGGCTGGTGGCGATGCCGCAGCCCGTGTCGATGAACAGCAGGCGCGGCACGGGATGGGCGCCATCGATGATGATGCGCACGCGGCCCTTGCCCGCGCGGTGGATGCTTTTCAAGGCATTGCGCAGCAGGTTGAGCAGGATCACCACGCACAGTTCCGACTGGCCGGGAAACGTGAAATCGGCGCGCACGTCGACCTTGACGATGTCGCGCTGGGCCGTGCTGGTAAACGGATAGCGGCGCAGCACGGCCGCCACGCTGTCGTGCATGGCCACCGCTTCATTCGCTTCGAGCTTGCGGTTGACGGCGCTGGCACTGAGCAGGAACAGATCGATCATGTGGTGCATATGGCGCACTTCGAACTGGATGCGCGCCAGCGCTTCCAGGCTGGCCGCGTCAGGTGGCTGGTCTTGCATGTTTTGCTGTAGCCCGCGCTGCAGTCCGCGCACGTTCGCCTCGACGCTGACGAGGGGCGTGCGCAATTCGTGCGCCACGCTGCCCAGGCCAGCCGCCAGCCCGGCCAGTTTCTCTTGCGCGCCCACGTTGCGCCCCACCTTGACCACGGACAGCACTGCAATCGTGAACCAGTGCACGGGCAATTGCTGCAAGACGTCGCCGCTGAGCAGGAAGGCGGGATCGCCGGCCACGGCAAACGCCAGGCAGGCCAGCAGGGTGCCGCTCAGGTAGGCGAGTATGGCGATACGCGTATCGAAGTGAAACAGCACGACCAGCGCCACCAGTAGCGAATGCACCCACATGGTCGAGGCATGGTTCATCAGGAACATGTACGTGAAGAAAAATGGCAGTTCGAAGGTCAGCCCCAGGAACAGGTAGACGCTGAACCAGGTATTGCTGAAGCGGTCGGGCCATAGCGCGGGCAGGAACAGCAGCGCCGCCACGATGCGCAGCAGCGGTGATTCATATTCCTGCGGGAAAAAATAATGCCACAGCGCGTAGTACAGGGGCATGCCCAGCGCACCGATGAGCGCCAGCTTACGCACCTGTGCGCGCCGCACAGGCGTATGTTCGATGGCGTCGTGGAAATGCAGGAAAGGCTGGAGCAGCTTGCCTTGCCATCGTTTTCCGGAAGGGGACTGCGCATGCTTCATGATCAGGGGGCGCGTTCGTTGAGGCGTGTCAATGCAACATGATCGGCGGGTTCCCTCTGTATCAGCAGGATATCGGCATAACTGTTGAGCTGTATCAAACTCTTGCCCGATGGCTCGCGCATGTTGGATGCGGTAGTTCCCTCGCAACCAATCAGGAGTTCCTATGTTAAACGCCATTTCCCCCCTGTCGTCCCGCGCCATCCACGCCGAACAACGGATGCCCGCCTTCGTGCGTGCGCGCATGGATGAACATTACGTCGAGCGCATCGAGAAGCTGCTTGGCGGCCAGCATTTGCATGAATGGCAAGCCATGCCGGCCAGTGCGGTCATGCTGGCAGGTAATGATTACCTGAACATCGCCGGCGAGGCGGCGCTGCTGGCGGCCCAGGCGCGCGTCTTGCAGGGCGGGGGCGCCATGCTGATGTCGTCCGTCTTCCTGCAGGAAGGCAGCCGCCAGCACCGGCTGGAACAAAAATTCGCGGACTATCTGGGCAGTGAAGCGTGCGTGCTGGCGCAGTCGGGCTGGGCCGCCAATGTGGGCTTGCTGCAAAGCCTGGCCGGGCCCGGCATCCCCGTGTACCTCGACATGCAGGCCCATGCTTCGCTGTGGGAAGGCGTGCAATCGGCGCAAGCCGTGCCTGTTGCTTTTCTGCACAACGATGGCACCCACCTGCAGCGCCAGATCGACAAGCATGGCCCCGGCATCATCATCGTCGATGCGCTGTACAGCACGAATGGCAGCGTGGCGCCGCTGCTGGAGATGGTGGAAATCGCCGAGCGCAGCGGCAGCATGCTGATCGTTGACGAGTCGCACTCGCTGGGCACGCACGGCCCGCAGGGCGCGGGGCTGGTGGTGGAGCTGGGCCTGGCCGAGCGCGTGCATTTCCGCACGGCGTCCTTGGCCAAGGCGTTTGCGGGCCGGGCCGGGCTGATTACCTGTTCGGCCCGTTTCAAGGGATATTTTTTGTCCGCTTCGCGGCCCGCCATCTTCAGCTCCTGCCTGCTCGAGCACGAGCTGGCGTGGTTCGATGCGGCGCTCGATTTCATCCGCGCCGCCGATGGCCGTCGCGTTGCGCTGCACCGCCACAGCGTGCAGCTGCGCCAGGGGCTGATGGATCTGGGCTACAACGTCAGCGACGGCACCGAGCAGATCATCGCGCTGGAAGCGGGCAGCGAACCCGATACCCTGATCCTGCGCAAGGCGCTGGAACGGCATGGCATCTACGGCGCCGTCTTCTGCGCGCCGGCCACGCCGAAAAACCGCTCGCTGGTGCGCCTGACCCTGAATGCGGGCTTGCGCGAGGACGAGTGCGCCAGGGTGCTGGCCGCCTGCGCCGCCATCCGCGACGAGACGGGCATGGCGCGCTGGCCATCGACGCGGCGCCTGCGCAAGCTGGCGCTGGTGTAGACCTCAGACTTGGCCGGGCTGGTTGCCGGCGATGCCGTTCAATAGCAGGGACAGGGGCGCCAGCTGTTCCGCGCTGGCATTACCCAGCAATTCCTGGCCCAGCGCCTGCGCCGTCGTATTCGCATGCGCCAGCAATTCCAGTCCCGCGGCCGTGATGGCGGCGTAGCCGACACGGGCATCGCGCGCATCGGCCTGGCGCGCCACCAGACCGATTTTCTCCAGCGGCATCAGCGAGCGCGTGATGCCGGACGCCGTCAGCGCCAGGCGCTCGGCCAGGTCGATGCGGCGCAGGCGTCCGCCAGGTGCCCGCTGCAAGTGGTACAGCAATTGATAATCGCCAAAGCTCAAGCCATGCAGATTGCCCAGGGTGCTGTCGAAGCGGCGCACGAGCATGGCCTGGGCGCGCGCCAGGCGCAGGCAAAAGTCCAGCGCGCTGCCGCCGTCCGGCGGCGGGGGAGTGAGATCGGTCATGACATCCTTTTCATTTGCTGCATGGTGCGTAGTGCGTGAGTGCGCAAGTGTAAAGCATGGCCGCTCAATAGCGTGATTGCCCCTGCTCCAGCAGCTGCGCCTGGTGCAGCGCCAGCAGGGCGTCCAGTTCTGCGTCCGCGTCGAAACCGGGATCGGCCGATGGCTTGACGGTGTCGATGATGTCGAAGCGGAAAGCCACCTCGCCATCGCGCCGCCAGTCCGCCTGCAGGCGCGCATTGCGGTGCGAGCCCAGCGCGAGCTCGAAGCGGTGGCGGTTCAGCGCGCCGGGCGCATTGCGGCTGCGTTCGAGCAGGGTGCGGCCGCTGGGCAGGTGGCGCAGCGCGATGATGCCCAGCGCGGGTGCTTGTTGCCGGTAAGCTGCTTTCAAGGCAGCTTGCTGTGTTTTATCCATGGTGAGACGTCCTCAAGCTTGGGTGATGTAATCGGTGCTTGCGATGCGCGCAATATCGGTGAGCAGGGCGGCGGCGATGGCGGCGGCCAGCAGCAGGGCGCCGCCGGCGCAGAAGAGTTCGCCCACGCTCAGGTGGCGCAGCAGCGCGCCCGTGGCCGCTGCCGACAGCGGCGCCAGTCCCAGGAAGATACCCATGAACAGCGCCATCGCCCGGCCCAGCATGGCGGGCGCCACGCGCCGCTGTATCCAGGTAAAGATGGCCACCTGCACGTAGCCGCCCAGCAATCCCGTGACGGCCAGCAAGGCCGCGCCTTGCCAGGCTGTATCGATTTGCCCCAGCGCCATCAGCAGGATGGCGACGATGGCGTCAACGGCGAGCAGGGTGGCGCCGAAGCGGCGGCGCAGCCAGGCGCCACCCAGGCTGGACGCCAGCATGCCGGCCAGGGTACCGGCGCCGTGCGCGCCCATCAGCAAACCGAGCGCCGAGGCGCCGTGCAGGCGCTCGCTGGCCAGTACGGGCAGGGCCACTTGCAGCGGACCCATGACGAAGAACGCCACCACCGCCCAGTAGGCATAGCAGCTGCGCAAGGCCATGTCGCGCCACACCATGGACAGGCCCGCCGCCATGTCGCGCCACATGCCTTGCGCCGCCGTGGCCGCTGCCAGTGGCCGCAGGCTGACTTGCCGCAAGGTCCAGGCCGAGAACAGAAACGTCAGCGCATCGATGGCAAAGGCGGCGGCCAGCG
Source organism: Janthinobacterium sp. GMG2 (assembly GCF_033949445.1). NCBI lineage: Bacteria > Pseudomonadati > Pseudomonadota > Betaproteobacteria > Burkholderiales > Oxalobacteraceae > Janthinobacterium > Janthinobacterium sp. GMG2. Next base: position 958,690 of record NZ_JAXAWA010000001.1, read on the forward strand.
CCGCCATGCCGGTTTGCTGCCCGCCATCGCGGGCGCCGAGCACGAGCGCCGCCAGCAGCGGGCCGGCCAGCAAGGACAACTGGCGCGCGCCCATCTGCAGGCTGTTGGCCGTTTGCAGCACTTGCGGCGGCACGGCTTGCGGCAGGATGGCGGTGCCGGCGGGAATGCCGAAGGCGGAGGCGACGCCCAGCGCCAGCGCGGCCGCATACGCAAGCGCCACACTGGCCTGGTCCAGCATCAGCAGGCCGGACAGTGCCAGCAGGATGGCGGCGTTCGCATATTTGCTCAGCAGCAGCACGCGCCGGGGCGAGTAACGGTCGGCGATGGTGCCGCCCAACAAGATGAGCACGGCGCGCGGCGCGCCCATCAGGGCCACGGCGATGCCCAGGCTGAGGCTATCGTTTGTCAGGCTCAGCACCAGCCAAGGCAGGGCCAGCATGCTGAACTGGTCACCGAGCATCGACACGAGGCCGCCGCCGAGCAGCCAGCGGAAATTGGTATTGCGTAGCAAAGGAGGTTGGACGGCGGTTGACATGCTGTTTTATCTCTCGTTAAAAATTGCATGATATTTGATAAAAGCTTGATTAGTCAAGTATATTGCCATTTATTGTGGCAGAGGGGGCTGGCGCCGCATGGGCCGCCAGCGCTTGCGCTATCATGGCGGCCATGACTGATACCACTGCCCCCACCCTGTACGAGACCATCGGCGGCGCCCCCGTGCTGCGCGAAATGGTCGACCGTTTTTATGACTTGATGGAGCTCGAGCCCGAGTTCGCCGGCATCCGCGTCATGCATCCGCCGTCGACGGACGGCTCGCGCGACAAGCTGTATTTTTTCCTGACGGGCTGGATGGGCGGACCGGATTTGTATATCGAGAAATTCGGCCACCCGCGCCTGCGCGCCCGTCATTTGCCGTATGCCATCGGTACCAGCGAACGCGACCAGTGGCTGCGCGCCATGGCCTGGGCCATGGAAGACACGGGTATCGAAGAGTCCTTGCGCGTGCGCCTGATGGAATCGTTCTATCAGACGGCCGACTGGATGCGCAACAAACCTGACTGATCCCATGAGCCCAATCGAGTTCTACAGCCTGCTGGGCGCCGCCATCGTCGCCATCGTCCTGTTGCTATTGATCTTGCTGCGCCCGCGTGGCGCGGCTGGCGATGGCGCCACCACCCTGGCCCTGGTGCAGCAGCACCAGCAGCAAAGCCTGGAGCGCATCGACCGGGTCGAGCGCGAAGTGCGGCTGCAGCTGCAGGCCTCGGCACAGGCCACGCGGCAAGACCTGGCGGCGGGCCTGGCGCAATTCCAGGCGGCGACCCTGCAACAGCTCGACAGCCTGCGCACGCAGATGCAGGCGCAGGGCAAAGTCGGACGCGAAGAACAGGCGCAAAGCCTGGCGCGCTTTGCCGAGAGTACCAATCAAACTCTGGCGCAACTGACGGAATCGAATGCCCAGCGCATGCTGGAAGTGCGTGCCACGTTGGAAAACAAGATCCGCGACTTGCAGGCCGACAATGGCGCGCGTCTGGAAGAGATGCGCAAGACGGTCGACGAGAAACTGCACGCGACCCTGGAAACGCGCCTGTCCGCCTCGTTCCAGCAAGTGTCGGAGCGGCTGGAAAAAGTCCATCAGGGCTTGGGCGAGATGCAGCAGCTGGCGCTGGGCGTGGGCGATTTGAAGCGGGTGCTCACCAACGTCAAGACGCGGGGAACGTGGGGCGAAGTGCAGCTGGAAATGCTGCTGGAGCAGGTACTCACTGTCGACCAGTACGCGAAGAATGTGGAAACCTTGCCGGGCAGCGGCGCGCGCGTGGAATTCGCCTTGAAACTGCCGGGCATGGTCGACGGCGGGCCGCCCGTTTGGATGCCGATTGACGCGAAATTCCCCAAGGAACAGTATGAGCGCCTGGTCGAGGCGGCCGAGCGGGCCGATGCCGACGGCGTGGCCCTGGCCGGACGCGAGCTGGAACGGGCCGTGCGGGGCGAAGCGAAAACCATCGCCGAGAAATACCTGGCGCCGCCGCTGACCACCGACTTTGCCATCCTGTTCCTGCCTACCGAGGGGCTGTATGCGGAAGTGCTGCGCCGCCCGGGACTGGCCGACGAATTGCAGCGCGTGCACCGGGTCAGCATCGCCGGGCCATCGACTCTGACGGCCTTGCTCAACAGCTTGCAGATGGGTTTCCGCACCCTGGCGCTGGAAAAGCGCTCGTCCGAAGTGTGGCAGGTGCTGGGCGCCGTCAAGACGGAATTCGGCAAGTTCGGCGAGGTGCTGTCGCAAACCCGGTTGACCCTGGAAAAGGCGGCGAAGAATATCGAAAGCGCGGAAGTGCGCAGCCGGCAGATGGCGCGCAAATTGAAATCCGTGGAAGCCTTGCCGGGCGAGGCGGCCGCCTTGCTGCTGGGTAAGGCGGATGCCGAATAGCGCCGCTTCGTTCGCCGCAGCGGCCGGCTAAGTCTGCTGGTCTTGCTGTTCTTGCGCCATCTGATGGTTGACTAGTTCAGCGGTGATGCTGCCCGGCGCATCGAGTTCGCGCTGTGCCAGTGTCCGCATGGCGTCATTCGCCAGGCCGGCAAGCAAGGCAGCGCCCAGTGCGTCCGCCTCGGCGCTTTGCCCTTGTCCACGCAGTATGGCAGCGGCGATCCGCACGTCTTTTACCAGATTCATCAACTCCGCCGCCAGGCGCGGCGGCGTGCCCGGCGCAGGAAACAGGGGCAGGCTGGCGGACAGGGCATTGACCATATCGAGGTGCTCCAGCGGGGCGCGGTGATAGCGGTCCGCGAGCGCGAAATTGCCCGCCTCGACAACAGCTGGCAGGGCTTGCCAAGCGTATTGGGGCGCCAGTTCGGGGGCGCTGGCGTCCAGCTGGGCGAACAGGTCGGCGGTGGAGCGGGCATCGCCCAGCGTGTCGTTCATCTCGGCGATGAGAGAGAAGCGCGACCTGCGGCCAAACGTGCTGCCTGCCTGTGGCGCGCGGCTGTCGTGGTGGCCGAAATCATGCTGGCCCGACAGCAGCAACTGGATTTGCGCATCACGCTCCGCCTGCAGGGCGGCGTACGCTGGCGCGTATGCCTCGGCCAAAAACTTCCACTCCAGCATGACAATGAAATAGCTCGACCTTGCCGGATTCAGGGTTTGCCCGGCCTCGGCGAACAGCTGTTGCAGCAGCGGCAGCGCTTCCGCGTGTCGGCCTTCGTTGCGCAGTGCAACGAGACGTGTCGAACGGCTATCGATGTCGGGCATGGCGGTCCTTGTCTGGAATGCACCATAGTAACAAGTCCGCATACGGCTGGCTACGCCTCAAGCGGCATGCTTGCTGGCAAGGCGTTTTCTGGCGCCGAAGGCTGTCAGCGCCAGTCCCGCCAGCAGCATGGCCCAGGTTTGCGGTTCCGGCACGGCCGGCAAGACGGTCGGCACGGTCGGTGGCAAGGTAGGGATGATCACGGTGGGCGGCACGATGATGCTGCTGCCCTGGTCCGGCGGCCGGCCGCTGCCGCCACCACCACCACCTCCGCCGCCCATGCCGGCCGGCGACGTGATGCCGCCGACGGTACGCACATAATCGAAGGGCAGGAAAGGAATGCTGGCCACCTCGGGCGGCATGGCGCCGCCCGTGAAGGAACCGCCGCGCAAGGCGTCGGGGTTGTCGATCAGTGGTACGCCTGCCGCTGCCGGGGCGGCGGGCGCGGCGGCAACGGGTGCCGCACCGCCGGGAGCGGCACCGGCCGCTGGCGGCGCTGATGCGGGCGCTTGCGTGATACGGCTGACGTTGCGGCAGATCGTCGGCACCAGGATGCACTGGCCCTGCACGCAATACACGAGTCCCCGTTCCTGCATCTGCTCGTTCCAGCCCGCGCGCGTGACGTTGCGGCAAACGCGACCCGGGCCGAAATGCATGTCGCTGATGCGCGCGTTGTAATTGCCCTTGCCGCGGATGGCGTCGCGGCTGATCACGACGATCTCATCGTACTGGCGCGCACGCATGCGCTCCTTCAATTGTTCGCGTACGGGCGGCGCGATATCCGTATAGCGGTCCACGGCCGCCACCACGTCACCCATGAACGGGTCGACGCCGGGACGATTCCAGTTGCAGTTATCGAGCACATCGGCGCGCGCGATGCCTTTCGCGCTGGCGGGCAAGGGCGCCAGGGACAAGGTGGCAAGCAGGCAGGCCGTACCCAGCAAGCTGGCTCCCGCGATCCATGAGCTGTGTCTCATTGTTGTTCCTCGTGAAAACAATATCAAAATTGAACTTTTTTGTATGAGTTCGAATGTTATCACCGAAGAAACTTCAATATCAACTAATAAATAAAATTATTGCAATTAGTGTTGTGTTTATTGATTTGTTTTAAGGAGAAATGATTGATATTTTTATCTCGATAGGCGAGCATCGGCCGCGCAGGGGAATTGATTGCAATGGGGAAATGCAAACGGCCCGCGCAGGGCGGGCCGTTCAGGAGAAGGGAAGCGGGAGCTGCTTAGATCAGCCCATGGAACAGCACGACGTCGACGAGGTCGCCGGCCGCCACGTGGCCTTGCGCTTCATGCAGCACGATCATGCAATTGGCTTGCGTCATCGAACGCAGGATACCCGAGCCTTGCGCACCCGTCACGCGCACGTGCTGGCGCCCGTCCGCGTCGCGTTCGACGATACCGCGCTGGTATTCCGTGCGGCCCCGTTTCTTGCGGATGGGCGCTTGCGCCGCCACTTGCAGCAGTGGCAGGGTGGACGTGTCCGCATCGGCGCCCATCAGGCGCAGCAGGGTGGGGCGGGCGAGGAAATAAAACGCCGCCATCACGGCCACGGGATTGCCGGGCAGGCCCAGCAGCAAGGTCGTGTCGCCTTCGCTGGCAATCCGGCCAAAGGCCATGGGGCGGCCCGGGCGCATGTTGATGTGCCAGAAGGCCACGTCACCGAGGCGGGCGAGGATCTCGCGCGTAAAATCGGCCGCGCCGCTGGACACGCCGCCCGAGGTGACGATGACGTCAGCCTTGGCGCAGGCACCGCGCAGGGCAGCTTCCAGCGCTTGCGGATTGTCCTTGACGATGCCCATGTCGAGCACCTCGCAGCCCAAGCGGGTCAGCATGCCCAGCAGGGTGTAGCGGTTGCTGTCGTAGATGCAGCCCGCGTCGAGCAGCTCGCCGATCGAGCGCAATTCGTCGCCGGTGGAAAAGAAGGCCACGCGCAGGCGCCGGCGCACGGGCACTGTGGCGATGCCGAGTGATGCCAGCAGTCCCAGTTCGGCCGGTCCGAGTAGCTTGCCTTGCAGCAGCGCAGGCTGGCCCTGCATCAAGTCTTCGCCCTTGAAACGGCGGTTGTCGCCAGGGCGGATGGAGTCCGGCGCGATGGTGATGCTGTGCTCGCTGGTGTGCCGCACCAGTTCCTGCGGCACGACGCTGTCGCAGCCGTCCGGCATGACGGCGCCCGTCATGATGCGCGCGCATTGCCCGCGCCCGACGTTGACCGTGCCGGGACGCCCGGCCAGGATGGTGTCGACCACGGCCAGGGTCACGGGTGCGTCGCCACCGAGGTCGGCCCCATGCAGGGCATAGCCATCCATGGCGGAATTGTCGTGCGCGGGCACGCTGATGGGCGAGATGATGTCGGCGGCCAGGATGCGTTCGAACGCTTGCGGCAGCGCCAGTTCCTCGATCTCGGTGACGGGCACGACCGTGTCGGCCAGGATGGCTTGCGCCATCGGCACGGACAAGCCTTGCGCCTGCAGGGCGGCCAGCTCGTCTGGCGTATTGATGTTGCCGAACGCGCCATGGTTCTCGAAGAGCACCTCAGCCAGTTTCAAGGGGCCATGCCAGGTGCGCATGCGGCGCTCGCCGCTGCGCAGATACGAGTCTAACTGGGGCAGGGCGGCAGTCTTGACGAGACAGAAGACGGGATGCGGGCGGCGCACGGCCGATCCCGTCGCCGGGTCGGTCTCCTCGGTGACGGCGATGGCCAGGTCGGCATCGTTGTCGATCAAACCGGCCGTCAGGCGCGCAGCCAGGTCGGACGGCAACAGGGGCGAATCGCACGGCACGGTGAGCAGATAGGGCGTGCCGGCGTGCCGCATGCCGCTGTGCAGGCCGGCCAGCGGCCCCAGCTGGCCCGGTAGCGCATCGGGCCACACGGGCAGGCCAAAGCGCGCGTAATCGCCGGCATCGGCGTGAACACTGATGGCCAGTTCGCCCACTTGCGGTGCCAGGCGCTGCAGCACGTGGCGGGCCAGGGGCTGGCCATGCAGGGGCAGCATGCCCTTGTCGCGCTGGCCCATGCGCGTGCCGAGGCCGCCGGCCAGGATCAGGCCGGTAATGTCGTGTTTGTTGATCATGTCAGGTAGGGAAATTGGTGCATGCGCCATGGTAGCAGCGCGGGGCGTGCGCCGCCCCGGATTCAGCCGCCGATGTACGACATTTCCACTTTCTTTTTACCGTGCTCAAGTGTGCCGCCCGTCAAATCCGTCTGGCTGGTGCGTAATTGCGAATAGCGGTCGCCGCGGCCGCGCCACAACTGCGCCACGGCCGAGGATATTTCCGCGTCGCTATGGCCGCCGCGCAGCAGGCTGCGCAGGTCGTGGCCGCTGCTGGCGAACAGGCACGTGTACAGCTTGCCCTCGGTCGAGAGGCGGGCACGGCTGCAGTCGGCGCAGAACGCTTGGGTGACGCTGGAAATGAGGCCGATTTCGCCGCCGCCATCCGCATAGCGCCAGCGCGCCGCCGTCTCGCCCGTGTAGTTCGGGTTAATGGGCAGCAAGGGCATGTGTGAGGCGATGCGGCGCACGACTTCGGCCGAAGGGATGACTTCCTGCAAATTCCAGCCGTTCGAGGCGCCCACGTCCATGTATTCGATGAAGCGCAGGATATATGGCGTGCCCTTGAAGTGGCGCGCCATGGGCACGATTTCCTGCTCGTTCATGCCGGCCTTGACGACCATATTGATCTTGATGGGACCCAGGCCGGCCGCGTGCGCCGCATCGATGCCGTGCAGCACGTCGGCCACGGCGAAATCGACGTCGTTCATGCGCTTGAAGGTGGCGTCGTCGAGCGAGTCGAGCGACACGGTCACGCGGTTCAGGCCGGCATCCTTGAGCGCTTGCGCTTTTCTGGCCAGCAAGGAGCCGTTGGTGGTCAGGGTCAGATCCAGCGGCTGGCCCGACGGCGTGCGCAGCGCGGCCAGCATGGCGATGAGCTTTTCGATATTCTTGCGCAACAGCGGCTCGCCGCCCGTCAGGCGAATCTTTTCCACGCCGTGTTCAACGAACAGGCGCGCGATGCGCGTGATTTCCTCGAACGACAGCAAATCCGTGTGCGACAGATACACGTGGTTCTTGTCGAACACGTCCTTCGGCATGCAATACACGCAACGGAAATTGCAGCGGTCGGTAATCGAGATGCGCAAGTCGTGCAGGGGCCGGCCCAGGCTGTCGGCCACGTTGCCGCTGGGACTTTCCAGCCGTGCGGGGATCGCCGGTGCCCCATTGCGGGCTTCGGCGAGGTAGATAATCTTGTCAGCCATGAAAGGTCATGCCACTTACGTAAAATCGGTCAAGGCAGATACGATAGCACGAGGCCGAGGATGGCACAGGCGAGCAGCAATTTGATGGTGCCCACTTGAAACCGGATCAGCGCCACGCCGGCCGCCAGCGCGATGGCAATCGCCAGCCAGTCCCAGTGCGGCAGCGGGTTTGTTTGCCAGAAGACATGGTGGCCAAAGAACAGGGCCAGGCTGGCGATGACGCCGACCACGGCCGCCGAGATGGCCGTCAGGGGCGCGCTCAGGCGCAGATTGCCGCGCGACGCTTCCACGAGGGGCGCGCCGGCCAGGATGAAGATGAACGAGGGGAGGAAAGTAAACCAGCTGGCGACGAGCGCGCCGCACACGCCCGCCAGCCACAGCTGCTCACCCGTCACGGCATGGCTCCAGCCGCCGACAAAACCGATGAAGGCGACGATCATGATCAGCGGGCCGGGCGTCGTTTCGCCCAGCGCCAGGCCATCCATCATTTGCGCGCTCGTGATCCAGTGGTAGTGGTCGGCGGCGCCCTGCACCAGGTAGGGCAGCACGGCATACGCGCCGCCGAACGTGAGCAGGGCCGCCTTGCTGAAAAACACGCCCATCTGCGCCAGCGGCTGGTCCGTGCCGCCCGCCAGCGCCAGGCCCAGCCAGACGAAGAAGGCCAGCGCCAGGCCCACGGCAGCCGTGCCAAGCAGGCGCGGCCAGCGGAAGCGCGCGTGGTCCGGCGTCGGCGTGTCGTCATCGATCAGGGCTGTGCCGTAGCGGGCCGCGCCGCCATGCGACGCGCCGTTGGAATGAAAGTGGTCCGGCAGCCAGCGCCCGCCCGCCATGCCGAGCAAAGCGGCGGCGAGCACGATCAGCGGAAATGGCAGCTGTAGCGCGGCGATGGCGGCAAATGCGGCCGCCGCGATGGCGATCAGAGCGGGGCTGCGCAAGGTGCGCCGGCTCAGGCGCCAGGCGGCCGCCAGCACGATGGCGACGACGGCCGGCTTGATGCCGTACAGGACGCCGGCGATGGCGCCCACGTGGCCATACGCCATGTACAGCCAGGACAGCGCGATCAGCACCAGCAGCGAGGGCAGCAAAAACAGCAGGCCCGCCACCAGGGCGCCGCGCGTGCGATGCATCAGCCAGCCGATGTAGATGGCCAGCTGGGTCGCTTCCGGCCCCGGCAGCAGCATGCAGTAATTGAGCGCGTGCAGGAAACGCTGCTCGGAAATCCAGCGCCGCTTTTCCACCAGCTCCGCATGCATCATGGCGATTTGCCCGGCCGGGCCGCCAAAGCTGACGCAGCCCAGCTTGAGCCAGTACCAGAAGGCGCTGCGCAGGCTGACGGGGGCGGGAGGCAGGTTGGCGTTCTCGTGCATGGCGGGTGGATGGCAGCAAAAAAGTGGACATAAAAAAGGGGAAGCCTGAGCTTCCCCTTTTATCATTGGCGGCTGGGCGAACCCGGCGCGCTTATGGACGTTGCGTGTTGACCTGGATCAACGGCTCATCCGATTGCGGCGGCAATGGCTTGCGTTCGCGTGGCTTGCGGACCGGAGCGACTGCCTTGGCGGCCGCTTCCTGCGCCAGGCGCAGTTTTTCCGGATCGGTGGCAGCCAGGGTCAGACCGGCCGAACCGAGCACCGCGCTCAAGTCCAGCGGCGCGGCAGGAGCAGGAGCAGGAGCAGGAGCAACGACAGGCGCTGGCGCTGGTGCCGGAGCAGGCACGGGAGCAGGGGCGGGAGCCGCTTCGGCAACCACCGGGGCAGCTTCCACCACGGCTGGCGCCGCTTCGGCGACTGGCGCTGCTGCTGGAACTTCTTCAGCCACGGCGACGGTTTCCACGGCAGCTGCCGTTTCCACGACTGGCGCCGCTTCGACGATGACTTCCGCTGGAGCAGGCGCAGGCGCCGGTGCGGCTTCCGCTTTCTCGGCAAAGCTGTACTCGGCAGCTGGTGCTGGTTCGCCAGCGGCTGGTTCAGCTTGCGCTGCAGCAACGACGGCTTCCACAGGGGCTGGCGGCACGATCACTTCAGCGGCAGAGGCGGCTTCCTCAACCTTGGCCACTTCCACCACTTCGACCACTTCCACGACTTCAGCCACGACGGCAGGAGCGGCATCCAATGCAGCTTCCACTGGTGCGGCAACGGCGACGACAGCGGCGGCGGCCACGACGGCGGCCGGAGCGGCATCAGCTGCAGCTTCCGGCGCCGGAGCGACCGTAAAGCTGATCACTGGTGCGTCCTGGCCTTCGTTTTCACCGTTTGCCGATTCGATCAGCTCGCCCGTTTCGCGGTCGCGGCGGTTGCGGTTGCGGCCACCACGACGACGGCGGCGGCGCGGTTCTTCGCCTTCCACGTCGGTTTCCGTCTCTTCGCCTTCAGGACCGGCATTTGCTGGCGCCTTCAGCAGGTTCGCCGGTGCGGCGTCGGATTCAGGACCGTTTGACGGCACGACGACGTTGACTGCGCTGGCGGTGGCGCCAACCAGTGCCAGCTCTTCAGCTTTCACCTCAGCAACAACAGCCTTGTCGGCGCGTGGTTCGCGCGCTTCGCGTGGCTGGCGTGGCGGACGCTCGGCGCGCTCTGGACGTTCCGCGCGTTCCGGACGCTCGGCGCGTTCAGGACGTTCGCCGCGTTCGCCGCGTTCGCGCGGTGCTGCCGCCGTATCGCCGTTCTCGCGCGCTTCACGCGGTTCGCGTGGCGGACGCGGTGGACGTGGCGGACGGGCCGCTTTTTCCAGTGCTTCCGCTTCTTTCGCTGCATCGTCCTGAGCTGGACGGCCCTGGCCTGGTTCGCGTTCTTCGCGGCCAGGCTTGCCGTTGCGGCCACGGCCACGCGGGCCACGGCTGTTGCGGTCGCCACGGTCGGCGCCGGCCGGCTTGGCTGGTGCGACAGGAGCAGGTGCGGGCGCCACCGGTGCCGGAGCGCCGGTGAAGAAGCTGATGATCTTGGCGATCAGGCCCTGTGGTGCGGCAGGCGCGGCCACTGGAGCCGGTTTCGCTTCGACGGGCTTGCGCTCGACCAGCGGTGCCGGCTGGTCAGGCGTGATCGTCTTGACGACGGCTTCCTGGCGCGGCTTGGCTTCTTCCTTCTGGCGCTTGCTGTAAGCCATGTCGGTTTCAGCGCTTTCCGCCAGGTTGTAGCTGGCCTGGCTGTCTTCCAGACGCGGGTCGTCGTGCTTGATGCGTTCCAGCTTGTAGTGTGGCGTTTCCAGATGCTTGTTCGGGATCAGGATCACGGCGATGCGGTGGCGGTTCTCGATCTTCAGCACTTCGCCGCGCTTTTCGTTGAGCAGGAAGGCGCCCACGTCCACGGGCACTTGCACGTGGATGGTGGCCGAGTTTTCCTTCATCGCCTCTTCCTGGATGATGCGCAGCACCTGCAGGGCGGACGATTCCGTATCGCGGATGTGGCCGGTGCCGGAGCAGCGCGGGCACGTCACGTGCGAACCTTCGGACAGCGAAGGGCGCAGGCGCTGGCGCGACAGTTCCATCAGGCCGAAGCGCGAGATCTTGCCCATTTGTACGCGGGCCCGGTCATGGTGCAGCGCATCTTTCAGACGCTGTTCCACTTCGCGCTGGTTTTTCGCCACTTCCATGTCGATGAAGTCGATGACGATCAAGCCGCCCAAGTCGCGCAGACGCAGCTGGCGGGCCACTTCTTCGGCCGCTTCGCAGTTGGTGTTGAAGGCGGTCGTCTCGATGTCCGAGCCGCGCGTGGCGCGGGCCGAGTTGACGTCGACGGAGACCAGCGCTTCGGTATGGTCGATAACGATGGCGCCGCCCGATGGCAGCGGCACGGTGCGGCTGTACGCCGTTTCGATCTGGTGTTCGATCTGGAAGCGCGAGAACAGCGGCACGTCGTCGCTGTAGCGTTTTACGCGGTGCACCATGTCGGGCATCACGTGGCTCATGAACTGGTGCGCCTGGTCGTAGATCTCGTCGGTGTCGATCAGGATCTCGCCGATGTCGGGCTGGAAGTAGTCGCGGATGGCGCGGATGACGAGCGACGATTCCTGGTAGATCAGGAAAGCGCCGTTGGCCGACTTGCCGGCGCCTTCGATGGCGCGCCACAGTTGCATCAGGTAATTCAAGTCCCACTGCAGTTCATCGACGTTGCGGCCGATGCCTGCCGTGCGGGCAATCACGGACATGCCAGCAGGCAAGTCCAGTTTATCCATGGTTTCGCGCAATTCCTGGCGCTCTTCACCTTCCACGCGGCGCGATACGCCACCGCCACGCGGGTTGTTCGGCATCAGGACCAGGTAACGGCCAGCCAGCGAGACGAACGAGGTCAGGGCGGCGCCCTTGTTGCCGCGCTCTTCCTTCTCCACCTGCACCATGATTTCCTGGCCTTCGCGCAGCGCTTCCTTGACGGAAGCGTTACGCACGTCGACGCCTTCGCGGAAATACGTGCGGGCAACTTCCTTGAAAGGCAGGAAGCCGTGGCGGTCTTCGCCATAGCTGACGAAGCACGCTTCGAGCGAAGGCTCGATGCGCGTGATCACGCCCTTGTAGATGTTGGATTTGCGCTGTTCGCGCCCGGCTGTCTCGATATCGATGTCGATCAGTTTTTGTCCGTCGACAATCGCTACGCGCAGTTCTTCTTGCTGCGTGGCATTAAACAACATGCGTTTCATTTTTATAACTCCGCGACCCGTAGGCCATCTCAAAGCCGCTTCCGGGGAAGCGGCGAAGTACAGGGATATATGCGAGAACGGGAGTGCTGGCGGGGGAAATGCCCAGGCGTGCGGAGCAACAACGCGTACGAGGTATACGTTACGGCCGCAACAGGCGCGGTGAGGTCGATCGTCATGCCGAGTGCACAGGACACTTGCAACTCATCTGAAACAGCCCGGATGAGAATGAACTGCATCGGGGGCAGAGAATGCAAGTGGTCAGCAAATTCAGAGCCAAAATCGTTAGCCGGCTCATTACAGGGATCGCGATGGCGAGGCTTGGCCTCAGCCTATCATCGACAACCCTCAGTATTTGGCCACATACGGGGTTTGGCGAAAACGGCAAGCGTTATCAACTTCATCAACCCGCGAGCCCGACTCGATAAGTCGCGCTAACGGGTACTTATCCTTATAATCCCACACTCACTTCAGCATCTCCACGCGTTATCCGATTACAACTACGGTGCAACCTTGATTCGCGCAGGGATGGTGCATATACATTTTTTTCCACCGAATTTGCAATTTGGCGAGGCCGGTGGAGACGCCCCTGTGTAAAATGTGCTTTTATTCTTACACTCGCAGCAGCCAGGGCCGCAGCAAAAACAATTATATATTCAAAATGAAGGACTTAGAGAGATTTCTGGGAAGACATAGTAAATGAAGAGTCAAAATGATGTTGTTCCCCCTTCAACACCCCCGGTTCAGCCGCAAGCCCAATTCGTAACGATCGCCGAGGAAGAAGCAGGCCAGCGCATCGACAACTACTTATTAAGAGTGTGCAAGGGAGTGCCTAAAAGCCACATCTACCGGATCTTGCGATCGGGAGAAGTGCGGGTTAATAAAGGCCGTATCGATCAGCTGTACCGTCTCGCCGCCGGCGACGTGGTGCGTATTCCACCCGTGCGCGTGGCCGAAAAGGCCCCTACGGGCGCGCCGGCCGCCGAATTCAAGATCATCTTCGAAGATGCGCAGCTGCTCGTCATCGACAAGCCGGCCGGCGTGGCCGTGCATGGCGGCTCGGGCGTGTCGTTCGGCGTGATCGAGCAATTGCGCGCTTCGCGTCCCGACGCCAAGTTTTTGGAACTGGTGCACCGCCTGGACCGCGACACGTCCGGCCTGCTGTTGCTGGCAAAGAAACGCACGGCGCTGACCAACCTGCACGAGCAGATGCGCGACGGCGTCACCGACAAGCGCTACCTGGTGCTGGTAGCCGGCGACTGGAAGAATGCGCGCCAGCATATCAAGTTGCCGCTGCATAAATATACGACGGCCGAAGGCGAGCGCCGGGTGGCCGTGCAGGCCGATGGCCTGGCGTCGCACACGGTGTTTTCACTGTTGCATAAATATCACAACTTCGCCTTGCTGGAAGCGGAATTGAAGACGGGACGCACGCACCAGATCCGCGTACACCTGTCTTCGTCCGGTTTCCCCATCGCCGGCGACGATAAATATGGCGACTTTGCCCTCAACCGTGCCCTGTTGAAGGCCGACAGCACGCGCGGTGCCCTGAAACGCATGTTCCTGCACGCGCACCAGATCACGTTTACGCATCCGGAAACGGGCAAGACGATGACCCTGAACGCACCGCTGGCTGCCGAATGCGAGCGTTTCTTGGTAAGCTTGGGCAAACCATTGGCCGTTGCCGCACGATAAGTATGCAGCGCGTGCGCGCGACACTACTCATAAGGTAGTCAGTCGCCATCATTCATTCTCAAGGAGCCGGCGGCTATGCTGTCGGGAAACATGGCAAGAAAGCAATTTGATCTGATCGTCTTCGATTGGGACGGTACCCTGATAGACAGTACCTCGACCATCGTCAAGTGCATCCAGGCATCGGCCAAAGACCTCGGCTTGCCCATTCCCACCGAGTTGCTCGCTTCGCACGTGATCGGCCTGGGCTTGCAGGAAGCGATGCAGCTGGTGATGCCCGACGTGGAGCCGAAATTCCATGCGCGCATGGCCGAACGCTACCGCTATCACTACCTGTCGCGCGACCATGAGCTGACCTTGTTTCCTGGCGTACACGAGATGCTGCAGGAACTGTCGCAGCAGGCGTATTTCCTGGCGGTGGCCACGGGCAAGAGCCGTGTCGGCCTGAACCGCTCCCTGAATGCCGTCAAGCTGCTGTCCCTGTTCGATGCCACACGCTGCGCCGATGAAACGTTTTCCAAGCCCCATCCGGCCATGCTGCAGGAACTGACGCGCGAGTTGGGGCAGGATATGCGCCGTACCGTGATGATCGGCGACACCAGCCATGATTTATTGATGGCAAGCAATGCAGGCGCGGCAGGTATTGCCGTAGAGTATGGAGCGCATCCGGTGGCGCAGTTGCAAGCTTGCAATCCCCTGTATTCGGCCGCCACGGTGGCCGACCTGCATCAATGGCTGAGCGAGCACGCATGATGACTGATGTTGCGGAAGTGTTGATTTGTGCGGCCGATGCCGTGGCCGATGGTGGCAAGGGCGTGCGCTTTCCCGTCGCTGCCGGCGGCGAAGCGACTACGGGCTTTGTCGTGCGCCATGGCGGCAAGGCGTATGGCTACCTGAACCGCTGTGCCCACGTGCCGATCGAACTGGACTGGGCCGAAGGCGAGTTTTTCGAGTCCAGCGGCTTGTACCTGATGTGTTCGACGCATGGCGCCATCTATGTGCCGGAAAGCGGCTTGTGCGCGGGCGGCCCCTGCAAGGGAGGGCGCCTGCGTCCGATCGCCGTGGCCGAACGCGATGGCCGGCTGTACTGGCAACCCGACGAGTATGTCCAGCCGCTGCCGGCCTGAGGCCGGGGCAGGCTTTATTGCAATTTAAACAAAGTGAATCATGAGCGATAACACGAATGACAAGCTGGACAGTAGCGCGCCAGCCGCCGGCCACGGCGTCCCTGCGGGGAACTGGGAGCGCGACGTGCTGGAAAAGCTGGTATTTGCCACTTTGCAAGAACAACGCGCGCACCGCCGCTGGAGCATCTTTTTCAAGGTCTTCGGCCTGCTGATCGTGCTGTTCGCCCTGTGGGTGTTTTATGACTACAACACGGCCGACGACAGCGAAACCCTGGGCCGCCACACGGCCCTGATCGACATCAACGGCGCCATCGAGTCCGAAGGCAGCGGCTCGGCCGCCGTCGTCATCCCCGCGCTGGACAAGGCGTTTTCCGATAGCGGCTCCGTGGCCGTGGTGCTGCATATTAATAGTCCGGGCGGCAGTCCCGTGCAGGCCGGCATGATCGTCGACGAGATGCAGCGCCTGCGCAAGGGCTATCCGGACAAGCCTTTATATGTAGTGGTCGATGAAATGTGCGCTTCGGGCGGCTATTACATCGCGGCCGCCGCCGACCGCATCTATGTCAACAAGGCCAGCGTGGTCGGCTCCATCGGCGTGCTGATGGATGGCTTCGGCTTTACGGGCGTGATGGAAAAGGTCGGCGTCGAGCGCCGTTTGCTGACGGCGGGCGAGAACAAGGGCTTTATGGACCCGTTCAGCCCCCTGACGGAAAAGCACAAGGCGTATGCGCAAGGCATGCTCAATGAAATCCACCAGCAGTTCATCGAGGTGGTGCGGGCGGGACGGGGCAAGCGCCTGAAGGAAACGGCCGATACCTTCTCCGGTTTGTACTGGACGGGCGCGAAAGCCGTGGAAATGGGCCTGGCCGACGATTTCGGCACGGTCGACAGCGTGGCGCGCGACGTCGTCAAGGCGGAAGACATCGTCGACTACACGCAGCATGAAGGCTTGCCGGAACGGGTGCTGAAAAAGTTTGGCGCCGCCATGGGCGCGGGCGCCATGAAGGCAGCCGTGCAGCAGTCACAACCGGCGTTGCGCTGAGGACATCACTCTTGGCTGGCAGGCAAGCCAATCGAGAATGATTTTCAATAAGGTGGTAAATTGGCTTGAAAATGGGGCTGCTTGGGCTATAGTGAAAGCGTAGTTCTTTTCAAGGAGGGGCGATATATCAACTATGTTGTCAGTACTAACTTGATTGGCAGGTCATGGAACTACTCGCCGCATCGCAGATGTGGTTTTGAGTGAATTTACATTCCTCACTAAAGTCCCGATGGGGCTTGGGAACGGCGGCGCAATGCCGCCGTTTCCTTTTGTGCGTCGTTCGTGCCGGACGGGTGAGTGTTGCTCGAGGTTGTAGCTGGGCGTGCTGGCAAGGCAGGCATGCGAGGGCGGGGCATGGCCGGTGGTCGGATGGGGGGCGCTCAGACGGCGCAGCCGTTGCAGTGCGCGGGCAGGGCGGTTGCCTGCCGGGACTGCGCTGCGCCGGCACTGGCGTTGGCGCCGGAACTGATCTCGGGCGCCGTGTCCACCATGACGGGCGCCGTCACGTTGTCGGTTTCCGCGTTTGCGTCCGCATCCGCGTGGGCAAAACCGCCGAGCTCCAGCCAGCACATGAAATGGCATTGCGCCTCGGCATGCCAATGCGTCTGGCTCGCTGGCGATGGCGTTGCGTCCGCATCCTGCGGCGCCGGGGCGCTGCTCCAGCGCGCCACGCCGAGTCTGACCTTGTGCATGGCCGCCTGTTCCGTAGCGATGCGCAGGCGCATGTCGGCGATGCTGCCTTGTAAGGCGATGGTATCGGTATGCTTCATACAATGTCCTTGTGAATCGTTGCTTGGTTATTATTCCTAAAGCTCGTTAGGCGGATTCCTAACGAAGTTTCAGTCTATCAATGCGATATTCCGAGCGCTTGATATTGCTCAAAGGAATTGGCCATTTATATCGAAATCTCACCTTGTACTTCAGCTCATCTGTGCATGCGCAAGGCTGGTGCGCCCTCGGCGGCCTTGCGCAGGCCGCGCGCGCGGCCGCTTCACGCTGCCAGCCGCTTCTGGTAAAGTCACGCCCATGAGTAAATTATCCCTAGACCGCATCCTGCAATCGCAGGGTTTTGGCACCCGTAAATATTGCCGTTCCCTCATCGAAGATGGCGATGTCGTCATCGATGGCGTCACCCAGACCAATTACCGCACCACCGTCGAGACCGAAGGCCTGGTGCTGCACGTGTTCGAAGAAGAGTGGGTCTACCGCGCGCACCTGTACCTGGCGCTGAACAAGCCCGCCAACTTCGAATGCTCGCGCAAGCCCAGCCATCATCCTGGCGTGCTGACCCTGCTGCCGGAGCAGTTCACCTGGCGCGAAGTCCAGCCCGTCGGCCGGCTCGACCACGATACGACCGGCATGCTGCTGATGTCCGACGATGGGCCGTTTATCCATGCACAATCGTCGCCGAAGCGCCACGTTCCCAAGATTTACCAGGCTACCACGCAAGAGCCCGTGACCGATGAACTGGTGGCCCTGTTGCTGGCCGGCGTGCAATTGCACGACGAGCCGGCCCCGCTGGCGGCCCTCGTCTGCGTCAAGCGCGGCGAACACCAGCTGGAAATCGTGCTCGAGCAGGGCAAGTACCACCAGGTCAAGCGCATGCTGGCCGCCGCCGGCAACCATTGCAGCGCGCTGCACCGTTCCGCCATCGGCAGCCTGACCCTGGAATCGCTGGGCATCGCCGAAGGCGAGTGGTGTTACCTGACTCCCGAGCAGGTCGCGCTGCTGGCGTAAATCCCTCCAGACCGTCAAAGCCGGGGATGTCCCGGCTTTTTGGCGTCTTTAGCCCCCTATTGCCTGCATTTGACGAAATTTCCCGCACATGAAATTAGCTACCCTGAACGATGGCACGCGCGATGGCCAGCTCGCTGTCGTCTCGCGCGACCTGAAAACGGCCCACCTGGCCGATGGCATCGCCTCGACCCTGCAAAAGGCGCTCGACGACTGGAGCTTCATCGCGCCCCAGCTCGACTTGCTGTACCAGACCATCAATAGCGGCCGCGGCCATCGCGCCTTCGAGTTCGACCCGGCCAACTGCATGGCGCCCTTGCCGCGCAGCAGCCTGCGGGTGGCGGGGGCGTCCTACCTGCAGCAGATCGAGCGGGCCTGCAAGGCGGCGGGACTTGAAGCGCCCGCCAATCTGCGCGATGCGCCAAGGATGTACCAGGGCGCCAGCGACGATTTCCTTGGCGCCCACGATGCCATCACCCTGGCGCACGAGCAGTGGGGCATCGATTACGAGGCCGGCATCGCCGCCATCACGGACGACGTGGCCATGGGCTCGACGCCGGACCAGGCCCACCTGAACATCAAGCTGTTGATGCTGGTCAACGACATCACCCTGCGCAACCTGGCGCCCGACGAACAGGCCAGCGGCTACGGCTTCCTGCAAGCGAAGCCGGCCATGGCTTGCTCGCCTGTCGCCATCACGCCCGACGAACTCGGTGACGCCTGGCGCGGCGGCAAGGTGCATTACGCCCTGCGCTGCAGCCTGAATGGCAAATTGACGGGCCAGCCGAACGCGGGCGCCGACATGGCGTTCAATTACCCGCAATTGCTCGCCCATCTGTGCCAGACGCGCAACGCGCGTGCCGGCAGCGTGGTCAGTGCGGGCGGCGTCGCCAACAAGGAAGTCAAGAAGGGATTTTCCAGTATCGTTGAGCGACGTAACCAGGAGATGATCGCCGATGGCGTCGCCAGCACGCCGTATCTGCTGTTTGGTGATGTTGTTCGCCTGGAAATGCTGGGTGACGACGGGAAATCCTTGTTTGGGGCGATCGAACAGACGGTGAAGCAGGCGGAAGCGCGGAAAAATCGTTAGTGACCCGAGAAAATGGCCATGACTGCGTTGCAGCCCCTCGCCGTACTATTCGTACTGTCTTCGGAGCTGCGCCTTGTCCTGACCATTTTTCGGTCCCCTCTGAAATGGGCGCCTGCGGCGCCTTTAATGTAGGCAAGGGAAAAGGAGGGCAATTGCCCCCCTTTTCCCTTGATGGCGTTGTGTTGATTGAACCGATAATGCTCCATGCCCAGTCCGTATTGCGCCTAGCCAGGCTGCAGGACTTCACCGGAGTTGATTGATGTCGGAAGACAGCGACGCAGAAAAGACCGAAGCCGCGTCACCGAAGCGCCTCGAGCAGGCGCGTGAGGAAGGCGACGTTCCGCGATCGCGTGAAGTGGCCACGTTTACGGTGCTGATGGCGTCCGGCTGCTGCCTGTGGTTTGCCGGCGACGCCATCGTGCGGCGGCTGACGGCCGTTATGGTTTCCGGGCTGACCCTGGACCGGGAGCAGATACTCAATCCCGACGCGATGATGTTGCGCATCGGCTATGACGTGGGTTCGGTCTTGCTGACCTGCCTGCCGTACGCCGCGGCCATCATGCTCGTCGCCCTGGCCTCGCCCGTGCTGGTGGGCGGCTGGCTGTTCAGCTCCAAGGCGTTTACTCCCAATTTTGGCAAGCTCAACCCGATTCGTGGCCTGGGCAATATGTTTTCAAAGAATGCGCTGGTGGAGCTGCTCAAGGCCATTGCCAAGACCCTCGTCGTTGGCGTCGTCGCCTGGATGGTGATGCAGCATCAAAAGGACGCCGTGCTGGGCCTGTCGGTGGAATCCTTGCGCGCCGGTTCGGCCCATCTGATCAGCCTGCTGATCACGGCCTTTTTGCTGATCGTCGGCGCCCTGGGCCTGATCGCCGCCATCGACGGTCCGTACCAGATGTGGCACTACGCTAACAAGATGAAAATGACCTTGCAGGAAGTCAAGCAAGAGTCGAAGGAGTCGGACGGCAATCCGCAGATCAAGGCGAAGATACGCCAGATGCAGCATGAAATGTCGCGCCGCCGCATGATGGCCGACGTGCCGACGGCCGACGTGGTGGTAACCAATCCTACGCACTACGCCGTGGCCTTGAAGTATGGCGAGAATTCGCGCGGCGCACCGCAGGTGGTGGCCAAGGGCATCGACGAAGTGGCGGCGAAGATCCGCGAACTGGCCGGCGAACACAAGGTCGCCATCCTCGAAGCGCCAGCGCTGGCGCGCGCGCTGTACAAGCACACGGACATCGGCGACGAGATTCCCGAGGCGCTGTATGGCGCCGTGGCCGAAGTGCTGGCCTACGTGTTCCAGCTGCGCAGCTACGGCAGCGGCCACGGCGAGCGCCCCGACAAGCCGAAAAAACTCGATGTCCCGCCCGAGCTCGACCCGCTCGACCCCGCATCGCAGACCAAACCCGCAGCAGACGCGGCAGACAAGAATAAAGGAAGCACACCATGAACGGCCTGACCATGCCAGCCTGGCTCAGCGGATTGAAAGGCAACGCCAGCAAGGGCCTCGCCGCGCCGATCATCATCATCATGCTGCTGGCGATGATGGTGCTGCCGCTGCCCGCCTTCATCCTCGACATCTTCTTCAGCTTCAATATCGCACTGTCCATCATCGTGCTGCTGACGGCGCTGTACACGGTCAAGCCGCTCGACTTCATGGCGTTCCCGACCATTTTGCTCGTGTCGACCATGCTGCGCCTGTCGCTGAACGTGGCGTCCACGCGCGTGGTGCTGACGGAAGGCCATACGGGCGCCGACGCGGCCGGTAAAGTGATTGAAGCGTTCGGTCACTTCCTGATCGGCGGCAACTTCACGGTCGGTATCGTGGTCTTCATTATTTTGACGATCATCAACTTTACCGTCGTGACCAAGGGTGCGGGGCGTATCGCCGAGGTGGGCGCCCGCTTCGCGCTGGACGCGATGCCTGGTAAACAGATGGCCATTGATGCCGACCTGAACGCCGGCCTGATCGGCGAAGACGAAGCGCGCCGCCGCCGCACGGAAGTGGCGCAGGAAGCGGAATTTTATGGCGCCATGGACGGTGCCAGCAAATACGTGCGCGGCGACGCCATCGCCGGCATCATGGTGACCGTCATCAATATCGTCGGCGGCTTGCTGGTGGGCTTGCTGCAGCACGACATGGGCTTTGCCGACGCACTCAAGAACTACACCTTGCTGGCCATCGGTGACGGCCTGGTGGCGCAGATTCCTTCGCTGATCATTTCCACGGCGGCCGGTATCGTCGTCTCGCGCGTGGCCAGCGAACAGGACATCGGCACCCAGCTGGTGGGCCAGCTGTTTGCGAAACCGCAAGTGCTGTATATTACCGCCGGCATCATCGGCGGCATGGGCTTGATCCCCGGCATGCCAAACATGGTCTTCATCCTGCTGGCCTCGCTGCTGGCCGGCTCCGCCTATTTGATCAGCAAGAAGCGCACGCAGGAAAAAGAAGCGGCCGAGAAACCGGCCGAAGCGCCGCAGGCGACCGTGGCGCCCGAGCAGGAAGAAGCCAGCTGGCAAGACATCATGCCCGTCGACACCCTGGGCCTGGAAGTGGGCTACCGCTTGATTCCCCTAGTCGACAAGACGCAGGGCGGCGAATTGCTCAAGCGTATCAAGGGCATCCGCAAGAAATTCGCCCAGGAAGTGGGCTTCCTGGCGCCGCCCGTGCATATCCGCGACAACCTGGAATTGAAGCCGTCCGCCTACCGCATCACCTTGAAGGGCGTGGAAGTGGGCGTGGGCGAAGCGTTCAACGGCCAGTTTCTGGCGATCAACCCCGGCATGGCCAGCGGCACCTTGCCGGGCCTGGCCACGAGCGACCCCGCTTTCGGCTTGCCGGCTACGTGGATCGACGCCAGCCTGCGCGACCAGGCCCAATCGATGGGCTACACGGTCGTCGATGCGGGCACCGTGGTGGCCACGCACTTGAACCATTTGATCACCTCGCATGCGTCCGAGCTGCTGGGCCGCGCGGAAGTGCAGTCGCTGCTCGACCACCTGGGCAAGGATGCGCCGCGCCTGGTGGAAGACCTGGTGCCGAAGATGCTGTCGCTGTCGGCCCTGCAAAAAGTGCTGCAGAACCTGCTGGCCGAGGGCGTGCACATCCGCGACATGCGCACCATCATCGAAACCCTGGCCGAGTACACGGTCAGCACGCAAGAACCGAACGAGCTGACGGCGCTGGTGCGCGTGTCCCTGGGCCGCGCCATCGTGCAGCAACTGTTCCCCGGCGCGGCCGAGCTGTCCGTGATGACGCTCGACAGCCGCCTGGAGCGCCTGCTGATGCAGGCGATGGGCAATGGCGGCGACGGCGCCGGCATCGAGCCGGGCCTGGCCGACACCATCGCCCACCAGGCGGGCCTGGCTGCCCAGCAGCAGGAAGCGCTGGGCCTGACGCCGGTGCTGCTGGTGCCGGCGCCGCTGCGCGCCCTGCTGTCGCGCTTCCTGCGCCGCGCCTTGCCGCAACTCAAAGTACTGTCGCATGCGGAAGTGCCGGAAACCAAGACGATCCGCGTCACGGCGCTGGTGGGTGCGCAGTAGTTATCTTCATTAGCATCGGGGTCAGACCCCCGCTAGCGTTAGCGCGGAGCTTTGCGTTAGCGTCAGTGGGGGTCTGACCCCAGCAGTTGCTTTTGGTCAAAAAAAACATCAATTTCCTCCCGGCAAACTGAATAACGGGTACTTTCCCGTCCTGTTCCTTCGATCGTTTCCTGCAAGCATCGCTAATAATGGAAACTGTCCGAGTGATCTGTGTCCATGTGGAAGACAGCACTCAAGCAACAGGAGTCGATGATGGTCACACAGTTCAGCCAATATTGCGCCACCCCCGCCTTGGGAGGCCGGTCATGAATGTGAAGAAATTTACGGGCGCCTCGTCGCGCGATGCGCTGCGCAAGGTGCGCGAAGCGCTGGGACCCGATGCCGTGATCCTGTCGAACCGCCAGGCCGATGGCGTGGTGGAAATCCTCGCGCTGGCCAATGACGATGCCGCTTCGCTGGCTTCGCCGCCGGCCGCGTCCGAAATGGCCCAGCCCCGTCCCCAGTTGCAGACCCAGTTCGCCACGCCGCAGCGTCCGGCCGCCCCGGCCCAGCGCCCGGCTGCGCCACGTCCTGCCGCGCCGCGCCAGGCTGCCTCCGAGCCAGTGGACATGGCCCGCATGCAGCAGATGATGGCCAGCGCGCTGGCGCACGTCAAAGAGAACGCCGCCGCCGAGATGAGCGGCATGATGAATGAAATCCGCGCCATGCGCGGCATGATGGAAACCCAGCTGGCGGAAATTTCGTGGGGCTCGACGCAGCAGCGCGAGCCGCAAAAAGCCGTCGTGCTGCGCGAAATGCTGGCCGCCGGCTTTTCCGCCAGCCTGGCGCGCTACCTGATCGACAAGCTGCCCGCCGGCCTCGACGGTGCGCAAAGCATGCGCTGGATCAAGACCGTCCTCAGCCGCAACCTGAACACGGTGGCCAATGAAGACGCCATGCTCGAGCAGGGCGGCGTGTTTGCCCTGGTCGGCCCGACCGGTGTCGGCAAGACCACCAGCACGGCCAAGCTGGCGGCCCGCTGCGTGATGCGCCACGGCCCGGAAAAGCTGGCCCTGATCACCACGGACGCCTATCGTATCGGCGCGCATGAGCAGCTGCGCATCTATGGCAAGATCCTCGGCGTGATGGTGCATTCCGTGAAAGATGAAGCGGATTTGCGCATCGCCTTGAAAGAATTGAAGAACAAGCACACGGTGCTGATCGATACGGTGGGCGTGAGCCAGCGCGACCAGATGGTGACGGAACAGGTGGCCATGCTGTCGGGCGCCGGCGCCGACGTGAAACGCCTGCTGTGCCTGAACTCCACGGCGACCCAGGAAACCCTCAACGAAGTGGTGCGCGCCTATCAGGGCAGCGGCCTGGCCGGCTGCATCATGACCAAGCTCGATGAAGCGGCGTCGATCGGCAACGTGCTCGACGTGGTGATCCGCCAGAAGCTGAACCTGTTCTATGTGTCGAACGGCCAGCGCGTGCCGGAAGACCTGTACCTGGCCGACCGTGGCTACCTGATCGACCGCGCCTTCAAGCTCAAGCGCGACTCGGCGGCCACGCAGTTTTCCGATGCCGAACTGCCGCTCCTGATGGCGCAGGCCGCCGCCCGCAACAATGAAGCGCGCGGGGTGCACCTTGGCTAATTTTGATTTCGACCAGGCTGAAGGCTTGCGCCGCATGCTGGCCGGCCCGCAGCCGCGCGTCATGACGTTCCTCTCGGCCACGCCGCAGGACGACAAGGGCGCCATGCTGGTTAACCTGGGTGCTTCGCTCGTCTATGGCGGCAATGACGTGCTGCTGCTCGACGCCAGCGGCGGCAGCGATGGTGTGGCCGCGCGCCTGGGACTGGCGCACGGCGCCAGCCTGCGCGACGTGGCGCGCCAGCAGTGCGGCTTGAACCAGGTCATCCACCAGGTGCCGCAAGGCTTTGGCGTGGCCAGCCTGGGCGCGCGCAACCATTTGATGGACAGCATGGACTATGCGGGCGAGGAGGAGTTGCGCCGCCTGGGCAAGACTTTCGACGTGCTGGCGCGCCGGAGCGGCATCGTGCTGGTCGACGGCGTCGTGGCAGACGAGGGCGCCTGTTTCCCCGTGCCCTTGATGGCGTCGTCCGATATCGTCGTGCAAGTCTCCACCAGCGCCACCTCGATCAAGGCGGCGTACTGCCTGATCAAGCGCCTGAGCCAGGAACTGGGACGCCGTCCGTTCGGTATTCTCGTCACCGGCGCTTCCGAATCCGAAGCAAAAGTGGTATACGATAATATGGCACAGGCGGCGAGCCGTTACCTGGCCGTGAAGCTGACGTCGATGGGTTCGGTGCCTGCCGATGAGTATCTGCACCGCGCGGCGCGCCTGGGCCGCAGCGTGGTCGATGCGTTTCCGCTGGCCGGCGCCTCGGTGGCGTTTCGCGGACTGGCCGAGCGGCTGGCCCGTTCGGCGGCGCCCGTGCTCGGCGGCACCTTGTACCAGACGGGGAGCCCGCACCAGTTCAGCGCCTGAAGCCAACCGTAGCACCAGATAAGATGAGAAAACAATAAGCAGCCTATGTACACGGTCAAAGGGAAATCGAACAAGGACTATTTGCTGACGGAGCATATTCCGCTGGTGAAGCGTCTGGCGCACCATATGAAGGCGAAATTGCCGCCTTCGGTCGAGGTCGATGACCTGATCCAGGCCGGCATGATCGGCCTGCTCGATGCCATCAGCCGCTATGAAGAGACGCATGGCGCGCAGTTCGAGACGTATGCCGTGCTGCGCATCCGCGGCGCCATGCTCGACGAATTGCGCACCAGCGACTGGCTGCCGCGCAGCATGCGCCAGAACATGCGCAAGATCGAAGAGGCGATGAGCACCTTGCAGCAGCGCCTCGGCCATCCACCGACAGAGTCGGAAGTGGCGAAACTGCTCAAGATGTCGCTGGCCGACTACCAGGAAATGCTGGGCGACGGCGGCGGCCACCAGCTCGTGTACTACGAAGACTTTCATGACCCGGACGGCAATGACAGCTTTCTCGACCGCCATTGCGTGGACGAGGACAGCGACCCCTTGCGTTCCCTGCTCGATACCGATTTCCGGCAATCCGTGATCGATGCCATCGACGCGCTGCCACCACGCGAGAAAATACTCATGGGCCTGTATTACGAAGAAGAGCTGAACCTGAAGGAGATCGGCGCGGTGATGGGCGTATCCGAATCGCGCGTCTCGCAGCTGCATACCCAGGCCGTCGCGCGCCTGCGCGCAACCTTGAGGGAGCAGGCGTGGACTGGTCCAGTGTAATCGGGCTGGCGCTGGCGCTGGCGGGCCTGTTGGTCGGCCAGGCACTGGAAGGCGGCAAGATGGCCTCCCTGCTGCAGCCGGCCGCCTTTGCCATCGTGGTCATCGGCACTTTCGGCGCCGTGCTGCTGCAAACGCGGCTGCGCACTTTCGTGCGCGGCCTGGAAATGCTGCGCTGGGTCTTCCTGCCGCCAGCCGACACGCGTGCCGCGCTGGCGCGCGACATCGGGCAATGGAGCTTGACGGCGCGCCGCGACGGCCCGCTGGCGCTCGAGCGCCTGATGGAAAACACGGCCGACCGCTTCAACGCCAAGGGCTTGCGGATGATCGTCGACGGCATCGCGCCGGACAAGCTGCGCCAGCTGCTCGACGTGGAAATCTCCGCCTACGAAATGGCCGAGCGCCAGGCCGTCAAGGTGTGGGAGTCGGCGGCCGGCTATTCGCCCACCATCGGTATTCTGGGCGCCGTGCTGGGCCTGATACACGTGATGGAAAACCTCACCGACCCAAGTAAATTAGGCGGCGGCATCGCTGTGGCGTTTGTCTCGACCATCTACGGCGTCGGCCTGGCCAACCTGCTGTTCCTGCCGGTGGCGAATAAACTCAAGGCCATCGTTTCGCGCCGCGTGCTGCAATACGAAATCACGGCCGCCGTGCTGTACGACATCGCCACGGGCGACCACACGCGCATCATCGAAGAGCGCGTTTCCAGCCTGCTGCACGAGCACTGACCATGATGCGGCGCGCGCGCAGGAAGTATGACGAGGAACCGGACAACCAGGACCGCTGGCTGATCTCGTACGCCGACTTCATCACCCTGCTGTTCGCGTTCTTTGTCGTCATGTACGCCATTTCGCAAGTCAACGAAGGCAAGTACCGCGTCTTCCAGAACGCCATCGGCCAGGCCTTCAGCCTGGAAAAGGGCGCGCCGCCCATCATCATGGAAGCGCCGCAAGCGATCCCGCTGCCGAATCCCGCCCTGAAACGCCGCACGGAAGCCATCCGCCGCGAGCGTGAACACATGACGCGCCTGGCGCAGGACTTGACGTCGACCTTGGCGCCGCTGGTCAAGGAAGGCAAGGTGCGGGTCACGCAGACGAGCCGCGGCGTGAGCGTGGAAATCAATGCCAGCGTGCTGTTCGACCCGGGCGCGGCGCGCCTGACGGCTGAGTCGGACCAGGCCCTGCGCGCCGTCGCCGTGCTGCTCAAGGACGATACGCACGACGTGCAGGTGGAAGGGCATACGGACGTGCAGCCGATCAGCAATTCCAACTTTGCCTCGAACTGGGAATTGTCGGCCGCGCGCGCCAGCGCCGTGGTGCGCCTGTTCATTGCCAGCGGCGTCAAGGCGTCGCGCCTGACGGCCGTCGGTCACGCCGACAATATCCCCGTGGCGCCCAATGAAACGGCGGAAGGGCGCGCGCGCAACCGCCGGGTCGCCGTGACGATCCTCTCGGGCATCCCGGAAACGGTGACGGAAGTGCCGACGGCGCCCGTGGCGCCGGCACCGGCACCTGCTCCGGCCAACTGACGGTCGTCAACTGCTGGCCGCCGCTTGGTACAATCGCGGCCTTCTTTCTTTTTATTTCTCCATCATGAAAAGCAGCTCCTTGGGCGGTCTCGTCTATTCCACTGAAACGGGCCGCATGTGTCCGGCCTGCCGCCAGCCGCTGGCGCAATGTGCGTGCAAGGCGCAAGCCAAGGCGGCGCCGGCGGGCGACGGCGTGGTGCGCGTGTCGCGCCAGACCAAGGGCCGCGGCGGCAAGAGCGTCACCGTGGTCAAGGGCTTGCCGCTGGACGCCATCGCGCTGGCCCTGCTGGGCAAGCAGCTGCGCACGCAGTGCGGCTCGGGCGGCACGGTCAAGGATGGCGTGATCGAAGTGCAGGGCGACCATGTCGACACCATTCTTGCCGCGCTGACCAGGCTGGGCCACCAGCCGAAAAAGGCGGGCGGCTAGCCGGGGCGCGTGCGTGCGGAGGCGTGCGGCCCGCTGCCGTGCGCCTGTGGTAACGTGCATTTCCTTTTATGCGCCACCTCATATGAATAACAAACTGACCGGTATCGCCATCGCCGCTGCCATCGCGGCAGTGCTGGCGGTCGTGTATTGGCCCGCGCCCGATGGCGGCGCACCGGACACTACCGCTACCGCTACCGCTGCCGCCAGCGGGCCGCCGGGGCGCAGCCTGGCATCGTATTTGAATATCGATGCCACCCCGGCCGCCGATGCCGCGCCTGTTGTCGTGTCCCTGGCGCAGCGGCTCGAGCGCCTGGCCTCCAGCGGCAAGCCGGAAGACGCGTATGCGGCCTATAACCTGATCGACGACTGCATCGTCTTCCAGCGCGAAAGCCGCTTGCCGGGGATGGAATTCGAGCTGGGACGCGAGATGACGGCGGAAGAAAAAGCAGCCCAGCAGCAGTTGTGCGCGGGCATGACGCAGCGCCAGCGCGAGGATCGCCTTGGCTACCTGGCCACTGCCGCGCAAGGCGGCGTGCCGGGCGCGGCCACCCTGTTCCTGTCGGAAGGTCCGTTCGGCGACCGCAGCGCGCTGCGCAACCGTCCCGACGATCCGCTGGTGCAGGCCTGGAAGCGGCAAGCGATCGCCCAGCTGACAACACAGGCGGACGCGGCGGAACTGACCAGCGTGTCGACCCTGATGATGGCCTATCTGCGCGATGGCGACGTGGTGCAGAAGGACGCGCCGCAAGCGTATGGCTACCTGCTGGCCCTGCGCATGGTCTACAACGACATCCTCACGCCAGGCACGACGAACCCTTACCAGGATGAATACTGGCACTGGCTGCAAAACGAGCTGACGCCGGAACAGCAGGCCGCCGCCCTCACCAAGGCGAATGGCATCGCCGCGAAATTCCGCCAGCATACGGGCCGGCCCGCGCACGGTTGAGTGCGTAGGCCTGCCCCTACGTGGGCTGGCCCGTGCAGAGGCCTGCCCGTGCGTGGAACCGCCGCGCCTGCCCCGTGTCTGCCAGCTACGGCAGTGCTTGCAGGCGCCCCGATGCCGGTCAGGCAGCCATCTTGCGGCGCCGTATGCTATACCCGATCAGGCCCAGTCCCGCCAGCAGCATGCCATAGGTTTCCGGTTCCGGTACGGCCGTGGTGATGGAAATGTCCAGCACGGAATCACGCACGCCGATGCCGCTTGCCACCAAGGTGTAGGTGCCAGGTCCCAGCAGGCCGTCGAAGGTCGAATGGGCAAACGCGCCCAGCACGCCGGTGAAGGTATCCGATTGCACCAGGTTATTGCTGGAGTCGAACAGGTCAATGTTGACGCCAGTCAGGCGGGGACCGAAGTCGTTGGCGCCCGTGACCAGCCAGGCCGCGTTGCCCGTGAACGACTGCACGCCGGCGCCGACCGTAAACGTGGTCGTTTGCAGCAGCGAGCCGCGCTCCGTCGTGAAGGTGTCGACGAACAAGGTGTCTTGCGCCAGCAGCGGCGTGGCCACCACGGCGGTCGATACGAGGTGGTTATAGAACACGGCTTGCGTTTCGGCCTGCGCGACCGGCGCCAGCAGGGTGCAGCCGAGCAGCAGCGCCGCGCCAGCCTTGCTTACTGAGAGAGAGTTCATATCATGCTCCTGTGTACTTGCGATTGAGGTGGTGTGCGTCGTGGCGCAGCGCAAAAGCGCAGGCTGGGGCGTGAAATGGATCAGCTATGCCTGCGGGAACGAAGTTCGTGTCGGCGAGGAAAGTCCCACCTGGAGATGTACGGCGTACGCCAGGGATTAGCATATAGTCATCACCTGTCTCAAGTTTGAGCATGCTCAAACGTGCGGCGTCAAAAAGGGCTTGTGTTGTTTCTGCGTGCGGTGTTGTGGGGGGATGCGGACGCGCTGGCACCGCCGCAGTCTCCCTGGAGGGAGCGACACGGCGATGATGTTCTCGATGGCAGCCGTATGGGTGCCGCTGCTCGGGACGGCGTCAGGCGTGCAGCAATGGCTTCTTGCTGGGGCGAAACGGGAAGACGCTTAGCCGATCACGACGCGCCGGCTGGCCGGGTTCGACATCGGTTGGCCACTGGGGCCGTAGAAATTGCCGCTTTGGGCCGTGGGGCGCATGGCGTTCAGGGCGCCTTGCGTGTGCAGCATGTGTTTGTTGACCAGCAGGCTGTTCAGCCGGTTCTGTTCCTTCGCTTCGCGCGTCGTCTCGAGCAGGGCTTTCCACAGGGGCGCCGCCTCGGCTTCGCTGGCGCTGACCAGCCAGTCTTCCATGCCCGCTTCGGCGGCGGTAAAACCTGCTGCCGCCAGCGCCTGGTGGCGTTGCGCCGCCAATTGGCTCAATTGTCCTACGAGTGCCGTCTTGCGCACCGTGAGCTCCGTGATTGCATCGATGTCAGCGGCAACCAGATGCCGCTGTTCTTCTTTCATCAATGCCAGCAATGTGGTCATGAGCTGTTGCTCGTCGCGCAGGCTGGAAAACGGAGTCACTGATTGCATGAGGGAACCTATCTATTTCGTGAGTGCAGCAAGTCCTTGACTGTGTCGAGGAGACCGTCCGCCACTTTTTCAGAGTTGACCTGGAACTGGCCGTCGGCGATCGCCAGCTTGATGCGTTCGACTTTTTTCGTGTCGAACACGGCGCCGCTGCCGGCAGTTGCACTGGCCGCTAATGCCTGTCCTTGTGGCGACAGGCGTACATTGTCCGACGTCGTCGGTGTTGCCTGGGCTTTCTCGGCATTCCGGGCGCCGGAGGTGCTCGCGGGCGCCACCGGCAGGCCGGGATTGCTTTTAATGGTGTTATCGGTAATTTTCACAGCGTGATCCTCGTCTGGTCGAAGTCAAAAAACTCCGGGATATGTGTCATTATCGGCACCTTCTTCCGAAACTTTAGTGCGCCAGACCACAATATCGCTGTCCATCCGGGTTTAAAAGGCGACCTCCACCAAGCCGCCCGCGCGCGCCACGCCGCTGATCTGCTGCCCGCTCTGCGTGCGCACCTGCACCGTCTGGCCATCGCCTGCGCTGCCGATGGCGCGTCCTTCTGATGCCACCTGGAAACCGTTGCCACTGGAAACTACACGCACCAGCTGGCCCTGCATCACCACCGGCTTGCGGCGCAGGGTGTCGAGGCGCATCGGCGTGCCTGGTGGCAAGGAAATATTCGTGCTCGCCCCTACTACCTGGGCCATGTCTGTGGCTATACCTGCCGGCAATGCGGCCAGGTCGCCCTGCATCGTCACCAGCTGGCTGGCGTCGATGGCTTGTCCTTGCGCCAGCGGCACGGCGCTGGCCACGTAGTCGCCCACGACGGCCACGTTCGCCTGCAGATAGATAGTCCAGCTGGAGGGCGCCGTGCAGCGCACGCCGACGGTGGTCTTGCCCCAGGCGCGCGCGCCCGGTGCCATGAACGCTTGCGGCGCGGGGCAGGCGGCCAGGTTCAGGCGCGGATCGACGGCGCCGACGGTGATGGTCACCTTGCCCGGCAAGCCATTGCTTTGCACTTGCAGGAATTGTTCCACGCTGTTGCGCAGCGCTTCCGGCGTTTGCCGGCCGGCGTTTTGCGCCTGGGCCAGCAGTGGCAGGGCGGCAAGAGCGAAGAGGAAAGCAAGCGGTGTTTTCATGGTGATAGGCCTCTGGAATACTGCCATGATAGTGGGCGAGGCCCCGTTCGAAGCGCCGATTAAGGGGTAAAAGTACGGTCTGATCCGGCGATGGTCTTGCAGGTGGGCACCGTACTATGTTTCCTGTCATCACTATACCGCCATCCTTCCGCCATCTTGGGCGCCAGTGGCAGATCTTTCCGGAGCCTGACATGATAGGGAAACTCGACGATTACATGCGCTTCAACGAGACGGCGCTGAGCCTGCGCTCGACGCGCCAGGAATTGCTCGCCTCGAATATCGCCAATGCCGACACGCCCAACTACAAGGCGCGCGATGTCGATTTCGCCGCCGCGCTGAAGGGCGCGATGGCGCGCAAGGACGGCGTGCCGCCAGCGTTGAAGGGCACGGCGCCGCAGCATATGCCGGGCAAGGGCGTGGCCGCGGCTGCGGGCGCGACCGGTGGCGGCAAGGTCGAGACCCTGGCCGACGGCACGCCGCTGCTGTACCGCGCGCCTGCCCAGGGCGCCGTCGATGGCAATACGGTCGACATGGACCTCGAGCGCAATGCCTTTGCCGACAACGCCATCCGCTACGAGGCGGCCGTGACGTTCCTCAACTCGCAGATCAAGGGCATGCTGACGGCCATCCAGGGAGGACAATAATCATGTCGCTATTTAATATCTTCAATGTTTCCGGTTCGGCCATGAGCGCCCAGGCGCAGCGCCTGAACACGGTGGCCAGCAACCTGGCCAATGCCGACAGCGCCACCAGCGCCACGGGCGAAGCCTACCGCGCCAAGCAGGTGGTGTTCGAAGCCGTACCCATGGCCAACGGCGCCACGGCCGTCAAGGTGCAGAAGGTGATCGAAGACCCGTCGCCGATGAAGCTGGTCTACGACCCGAAGAACCCGCTGGCCGATGAAAAGGGCTACGTCACCATGCCCAACGTGAATACGGTCGACGAGATGGTCAACATGCTGTCGGCTTCGCGTTCGTACCAGACCAACGTGGAAACCATGAACGCGGCCAAGTCGCTGCTCCTGAAAACCCTCACCATCGGCCAATAAGGCTGACTGATCATTATGGCAACCATCGATACCAGCACCGCCACCGTCACCGACCTGATGGCGACGATGAATCCGAAGAAGAACACGGCCGCGAAAGGCAGCGTCGAGGAAGAAACGAACAAATTCCTGACCCTGCTGGTGACCCAGCTGCAAAACCAGGATCCGATGAACCCGCTGGACAATGCACAGCTGACGAGCCAGCTCGCCCAGCTGTCCACGGTGACGGGCGTCAATAAGCTCAATACCACCCTGGAAACGCTCAAGACCAGCTACCAGCAAGCCGAATCCATGCAGGCGGCCAATATCATCGGCCACGGCGTGTTGACGGCAGGCAAGAACATCACCTTGACCAAGAGCGCGGCTCTGCTGGGCGTGGATCTGGCGACGCCGGCCGACAAGGTCAAGGTCATCATCTACAACAGTACGGGCAAGGAAGTCCATTCCATCGACCTGGGCCCGCAGGACGCGGGTACCTTGCCGCTGGGCTGGAACGGCTCCACGGCCGAGCTCGACAAGGATGGCAAGAACATCGTGCTGCCTGACGGCGCCTACACCTTCTCGGTGGAAGCCACGCGCGGCGGCGCCAAGCTGACCGACGCGGCGGCGCTGATGTTCGGCTCGGTTGCCAGCGTGTCGACGGGCGCGGGTGGCGTGAAATTGAACGTGCCGGGTGTGGGCAGCATCACCATGGCCGACGTGAAACAGATTTTGTAAGCAAGCCGCTCATTTGTAGCGTAGACCCTCTACCCCTAATTTCTACCAGGAGAACACAATGTCTTTCCAACAAGGCCTGAGCGGCTTGAATGGCGCCGCCAAATCGCTGGACGTCATCGGCAACAATATCGCCAACTCGGCCACCGTGGGTTTCAAGCAATCGCAGGCGCAGTTCGCCGACATCTATGCCAACTCGCTGTATGGCGTGGGCGGCAACCAGCCCGGTATCGGCGTATCCGTGTCGCAAGTGGCGCAGCTGTTCAACCAGGGTAACCTGGAGAGCTCGTCCAATCCGCTCGACATCGCCATCAATGGCGGCGGTTTCTTCCGCACCAGCGTGAACGGCGCCATCCAATATTCGCGCAACGGCCAGTTCCAGGTCGACAAGAGCGGCTTCATCATCAATGCGCAGAAAGCCCAGCTGACCGGCTATCCGGCCGATGCGAACGGCAAGATCCTGGCCGGCGCCACCGTGCCGCTGCAGATCGACCCGTCCGACATGGCGCCGCAGGCGACCACCAAGGTCGATACCCAGGTCAACCTCGATTCCAACTCGGCCATGCCGACCGTGGTGCCGTTCAGTGTGGGCGAGCAAAAGTCGTGGACCAAGCAATTCCCCGTGCCCGTCTTCGATTCGCTGGGCAATGCGCACACCATGTCCAATTTCTACGTCAAGACGGGCACTAATACGTGGGATGTCTACACGGCCACTGACGGCAAGGAAATCACCAGCGCGAAAGTGGCGTCCGCGGCGCAGACCGATGCCGCCTCGCTGGCTGCGCGCGCCGCCTACCAGGCCGCCGTCACGGCCGTGCCGCTGGTGCCGGCCAATATCACGGCCGCCGCCGTCGCCTACGGCAATGCGGCCGGCGCCGCCGTGCGCACCGCCGCCGCCGCGGCCGGCGCCAGCCCCGCTCAGCTGGCCGCCATCAGCGCCACCTTTGGCAGCGCCGTGCCCAATGGCGTCAATTCCAGCCTGACGCCAGACCAGATCGACACCAATATTTCCTCGGTGACGGAGGTGCCCGCCGTGAAGTCGGCTTCGCTGGTGTTCAACAGCGTCGGCAGCCTGGACAAGGCCGCCATGCTGGGCCTGACGCCGCCGCAAACCTTGCCGGTGACGGTAAACCTGCCCGTCTTCCCCGCCACGGGCGCAAATGCGAACCTGGCGATCAAGGTCGACTTCACCAATTCCACCCAGCTCAGCTCGTCCACCAGCGAAAAGCGCACCGTGGCCGATGGCTACGCTGCCGGCCAGCTGAGCCGTTTCGTCGTGGGCTCCGATGGCGTGATCCAGGGCCAGTACAACAATGGCAAGACGCGCGACCTGGGCCAGGTGGTGCTGACCAACTTTTCCAATCCGAATGGCCTCGAACCGCTGGGTAACAATGCGTGGGCGGAAAGCTCGACCTCGGGCAGCCCCATGACGGGCGAGCCGAGCTCGGGCAACCTGGGCGACTTGCGCGCCTCGGCCGTGGAAGTGTCGAACGTGGACTTGACGGCGGAACTGGTCAACATGATCACGGCCCAGCGCGCCTACCAGGCGAATGCGCAAACCATCAAGACGCAGGACTCGGTCCTGCAGACTTTGGTTAACCTGCGTTAATGGTACCGGGGTCAGACCCGCCGGGTCTGACCCCAGCTTTCGTTTTGCACGGAGAAACACATGGACCGTCTCATCTACACCGCCGGCTCGGGCGCCAAGCACATCCTGGACAAGCAGGCGACCACGGCGAACAATCTGGCGAACGCCACCAGCACGGGTTTCCGTGCCCAGCTCGACTCGTTCCGCGCCGTGCCCGTGGTGGCCGACGGCATGATGCCGACGCGCGCCTTTGTCGTCGATTCGACGGTCGGTTCCGATTTCACGCAAGGGCCGATGCAGCACACGGGCCGCGCGCTCGACGTGGCTGTGGAAAACGGCGGCTGGATCGCGGTGCAGTCGGCCGACGGTTCCGAAGCCTACACGCGCAACGGCGCCTTGAAGCTCAATGAAAACGGCATGCTGCAAACGCAGTCGGGCCTGATGGTGCAGGGCGATACGGGCCCCATGGCCATTCCGCCCGGCGTGACGGTGGCCATCGCCAGCGACGGCACGGTGGGCACGATTTCCACGGACGTGCCGCCAGGCCCGTCGACAGTGCTGGGACGCATCAAGCTGGTCAACCCGCCCGAGCAGCAGCTGGTGCGCGGCGACGACGGCCTGTTCCGCCTCAAGGATGGCACGGTGGCGCAGGCCGACCAGGCCGTCAAGCTGACCACCGGTGCGCTGGAAGGCAGCAATGTCAGCCCCGTCGACTCCATGGTCAGCATGATTGCCCTGGCGCGCCAGTTCGAAACGCAAATGAGCTTGTTGAAGAATGCCGAGAATAACGCGGCGAAAGCCACCCAGATCCTCGCTTTGAATTGATGGGGGCCACCGCATAATGGTCACATAGAAATAGTCTACAGAGCTGACTAGCGCTGTTATTGGAGAAAAATCATGATTCGTTCCCTTTGGATTGCCAAAACCGGCCTGGAAGCGCAGCAGACGCAGATGGACGTGATCGCCAATAACCTGGCCAACGTCAGCACCACGGGCTTCAAGAAGTCGCGCGCCGTGTTTGAAGACTTGCTGTATCAAAATGTGCGCCAGCCGGGCGCGCAATCGTCGCAGCAAACCCAGCTGCCATCGGGCTTGCAGATCGGCACGGGCGTACGCACCGTGGCCACCGAACGCATCCATACGCAGGGCAATCCCCAGGCATCGGGCAATTCGCGCGACGTGATGGTCAACGGCACGGGTTTCTTCCAGGTGCTGATGCCGGACGGCGCTACGGCCTACACGCGCGACGGCTCGTTCCAGACAGACGCCAACGGCCAGCTCGTCACCTCCGAAGGTTTCGTCATCCAGCCCGCCATCACCGTGCCGACCAATGCGCTGAGCCTGACCGTGGCGCGCGACGGCACCGTGTCCGTCACCTTGCCCGACACCGTGGCGCCATCGCAGATCGGCTCGCTGCAACTGACCACCTTCGTCAATCCGGCCGGCCTGGAATCGAAGGGCGAAAACCTGTACATGGAAACGGGCGCCTCGGGCGTAGCGCAAACCAATACCCCGGGCACCAACGGTGCCGGCGTGCTGATGCAGGGCTATATCGAGACGTCGAACGTCAACGTGGCCGAGGAAATGGTCAACATGATCCAGACGCAGCGCGCCTATGAGATCAACAGCAAGGCCATCACCACATCCGATCAAATGCTGCAGAAATTGTCGCAACTTTAATTTTCATAGTCGTCATGCCATCCGCCGCCGGATGGCAGCGGAGGTTCGCCATGCAATACCCCATCATCACCCTGTTGTCCGCAGTCCTGCTGTCAGGCTGCGCCATCACGCCTACGTCCATCGTGCAATATCCGACCACCACGCGCGCACCGATGCCGGAACCCGTGGTTGCCAACAATGGCTCCATCTACCAGCCGTCGACCTACCGTCCCGCCTTCGAAGACCGCCGCGCGCGCCACGTGGGCGATACCATGACGATCGCCATCACCGAGCGCACGAATGCCGTCAAGGCGGGCGCCAGTTCCGGCAACAAGTCGGGCAGCGTGGGCTTCAGCACGCCGGGCATGCTGCAGGGCCGCCTGGGCGGCACCGTCTCGGCGAATGGCGCGACGAAATTTGCCGATGGCGACAACCAGTCCGCCAGCAACACGTTTTCCGGCGTGATCGGCGTGACGGTGATTGAAGTGCTGCCGAACGGCAATCTGATCGTCGCCGGCGAAAAACAGATCGCCATGAACAAGGGCACGGAATTCATCCGCTTCTCGGGCATGGTCAATCCGGACACCATCGGCACGGGCAACGTCGTGCCGTCGACCCAGGTGGCCGACGCGCGCGTCGAATACCGCACCAACAGCCAGATCGACCGCGCTGAAATGGCCTCGATGGCGTCGCGCTTCTTCCTCAGCCTGCTGCCTTTCTGATCATGGCAACGATTACTTTCCCCCGCTTTTTAGTCATCTGCGGCCTGGCTGCTTCCCTGCTGGCGCCCGTGGCGCAGGCCGAGCGTATCAAGGACCTGGCCAGCATCGCCGGCGTGCGCCAGAATCAGCTGATGGGCTATGGCCTCGTCGTCGGCCTCGACGGCAGCGGCGACCAGACCACGCAAACGCCATTTACCATCCAGAGCGTGGCGGCCATGCTGCAGCAGCAAGGTATCAACTTGCCGCAAGGCACCAGTTTGCAGCTGAAAAACGTGGCCGCCGTGATGGTGACGACGGCCTTGCCCGCGTTTGCCCAGCCGGGCCAGTTGCTCGACGTGACGGTATCGTCGATGGGCAATGCGAAAAGCTTGCGCGGCGGTACTTTATTGATGACCCCGTTGAAGGGCGCCGATGGCCAGGTGTACGGCATGGCGCAGGGCAACGTGCTGGTGGGCGGCGTGGGCGCGCAGGCAGCCGGCAGCTCCGTCGTCATCAACCACCTGAGCGTGGGACGCATTTCGGGCGGCGCCACCGTCGAGCGCACCGTGCCTTCGGCGCTGGGCGCCAACAACACGATCCGCCTGGAATTGAACGCCACCGATTTCGCCACTGCCAGCCGCGTGGTCGACGCCATCAACAGCCGCTACGGCGCCGGCACGGCCGCCGCGCTCGATGGCCGCGTGATCCAGGTGCAGTCGCCGGGCGGCAGCGACCAGCGCGTGTCCTTCCTGGGCCAGCTGGAAAGCATCGAAGTCAATCCGGCCCGCCTGGCGGCCAAGGTCATCATGAATGCGCGCACCGGTTCCGTCGTGATGAACCAGTCCGTGACCCTGGAAACGTGCGCCATTTCGCACGGCAACCTGTCCGTCACCATCAATGTCGAGCCGCAAGTGAGCCAGCCGGCCCCCTTGTCGGGCGGACGCACGGTGGTCACGCAGACGGCGCAGATCGATATCAAGAAGGAACCGGGCAAGGTCATGCTGGTCAAGGGCGGCGCCTCGCTGTCCGAGGTGGTGAAAGCCTTGAATGCCATCGGCGCCTCGCCGCAAGACTTGCTGGCCATCCTGCAGGCGATGAAGGCGGCCGGTTCGCTGCGCGCCGAACTTGAAATCATTTGATGGATACGCCATGATCAGCCAAACCGACCTCAGCAATACCGCCGCCTATGACGTCAAGGGCATGGATGGCTTGCGCCAGTCCGCCAAGGCGAAGGACCCCGCCGCCCTGAAAGAGGCGGCCACGCAATTCGAAGCCATGTTCATCAACATGATGATGAAAAGCATGCGCGAAGCGACGCCGCAGGACGGCATCATGGATAGCCAGCAAAGCAAGATGTACACCTCGATGCTGGACCAGCAGACGAGCCAGAACCTGGCCAAGCGCGGCACGGGCCTGGCGGACGTGCTGATCCGCCAGTTGTCGTCGTCGAACCAGGCACTGGCCGCCGATGGCGCCGAAGCGCCGTCGCCCCGTTCGTCGAGCATGGCGCAGGCGCTGGCCGCCTTCCGCCAGCAGCAGGGCGCCCTCACCGAGGGCGCGACCGGCGCCACCGGCACCGGCAAGACCCTGAGCGACAAGGCCAACGCCACGCAGGCGCCCCATGTGCGCGCCTTCCAGGAAAAGCTGGGCGTGCATGCGGAAGAAGCGAGCCGCGCCACCGGTATCCCGGCCAAGTTCATGCTGGGCCAGGCGGCGCTGGAAACGGGCTGGGGCAAGCGCGAAATCATCGCCCGCGACGGCAGCAGCAGCCACAACCTGTTCGGCATCAAGGCGTCCAGCGACTGGAAGGGCAAGGTCACGGAAGCCGTCACCACGGAATATGTGAATGGCAAGGCGCAGCGCAAGGTGGAGAAATTCCGCGCCTACGACAGCTATGCGGACAGCTTCAAGGATTATGCGCAGTTGATTACCAACAATAAGCGCTACGAAAAAGTACTGGCCAGCGCGGGCGACGCCAGTACGTTCGCCCACGGCTTGCAAAAGGCCGGCTACGCCACGGACCCGAATTACGCTGCCAAATTGACAAAAATTATCAAGAATTCGCTGGTCGGCTAGTAACTCGCCGTGCTCCCGTGCAGGCCGCGCGCTTCAAGTTTTCGCCGCGGCTGCCGTAAATACTCATGACAGTAACCAATAAGACACCATGACTTCGAATCTACTCAGCATCGGTAAGAGCGGTTTGCTTGCAGCGCAGGTGGGCCTGTCGACGACCGGGCATAACATCACCAATGCCAACGTGGCCGGCTACAACCGCCAGGTGGTGCTGCAGCAGACTTCGCAGTCCAACTATGCTGGCTATGGCTTCGTTGGCACGGGCACGGAAGTGTCGCAGATCAAGCGCCAGTACGACAGCTTCATGGCCACACAGGTCAATGCCGCGCAAAGCGCGACCAGCTCACTCGACGCCTATTACACGCAGATCAGCCAGATCGATAACTTGCTGGCCGATCCCACGGCGGGCCTGTCGCCAGCCATGCAGGATTTCTTCAAGGGCGTGCAGGATTTCAGCGCCAATCCTTCGTCGGTGGCGTCGCGCCAGGCGCTGCTGTCGAGCGCCGGCTCGCTCGCTTCGCGTTTCCAGGGGCTGAGCGCGCGCCTGACGGAGATCGGCGACGGCGTCAATTCGCAGATCACGTCGAATGTGACGGTCATCAATACCTACGCCAAGCAGCTCGCCGAGTTGAACAAGTCGATTTCCCAGTTGTCGGTCGACGCCAGCAACCAGCCCAACGATCTGCTCGACCAGCGCGACCAGCTGATCACGGAATTGAACAAATACGTGAAGGCGACGGTGCAGCCCGCTGCCAACAATACCGTCACCATTTCCATCGGCGCGGGGCAGCCCCTGGTGGTGGCCGACCGCAGCTTCGAGCTGGCGGCCACGCCTTCGCGCACGGACCCGAACCGCATCGAGGTGGGCTATGTCACGGGCAATACCGTGACCGTGCTGCCGGACAACTCCCTGACCGGTGGCTCGCTGGGCGGCTTGCTGGAATTTCGTAGCGGCACCCTGGACAATGTCCAGAACTCGCTGGGCAAGGTGGCCATCGCGCTGGCCAGCACCTTCAACGACCAGCACAAGCTGGGCCAGGACTTGAATGGCGCCATGGGCGGCGATTTTTTCAAGATTCCCGATCCCGTGATCGGCGCCGACCGTGGCAACAACACCAGCAGCACCACCGTGCTATCGGCCAAGGTCAGCGACCCGACCAAGCTGACGGCCAGCGATTACAGCCTGAAATATGACGGCAGCAACTATGTGGTGACGCGCGAGTCCGACGGCGCGCACACCATCATCAATCCGTATCCGCAAACGGGGCCGCAAACCATCGACGGCGTCGATTTCTCGATCTCGGGCACGGCCGCCCAGGGCGACAACTACGTCATCCGGCCGACGGCGAATGGCGCGGCCGGCCTGAACGTGCTGATCACCGACCGCAACAAGATCGCCGCCGCCGCGCCGATCGCCACGTCGGCGCCCGTGGCCAATACGGGCTCGGGCAAACTCAGCGCCGGTTCCGTCGACAAGGCCTACCTGACCCCGGGCAATGCCCTGACGGGTCCCGTGACCTTGACGTATGACAAGGCGACCACCTCGCTGACGGGTTTCCCGGCGGGCCAGGCGGTGACGGTCAAGGGCTTGAATGGCGCCACCACGACGTATCCGGCCGGCACGGCGAACATCCCGTATACGGAAGGCGACAACTTCAGCTTTGGCGGCATCAATGTCAGCATGACGGGCGCGCCGGCGCAGGGCGACACCTTTACCATCAAGCCCAATACGGGCGGCGTGGGCGACAACCGCAACGCCGCGCTGCTGGCGGGCTTGCAGACGAAGAACATCCTCGATGGCGGCAATGCCACGTTCCAGGGTTCGTATGCGCAAACCGTCAGCTTCGTGGGCAACAAGACGCGCGAAGTGCAGGTCAGCGGCCTGGCCAGTCTGGCGTTGCTGCAGCAGGTTAGCACCCAGCAGCAGGCCGTCTCCGGCGTCAACCTCGACGAAGAGGCGGCCAACCTGCTGCGTTACCAGCAGTCCTACCAGGCGTGCGGCAAGGTCATGCAGATTGCCAGTACCTTGTTCGACGTGGTGATCGGCCTGGGACGTTAATCAATTTTTGCCGCGACGTAGCGCGCGGCGGCTTTCTGGAAGGGCAGCATCATGCGCATCAGCACACGAATGATTTATGACCAGGGCAGCTCGCAGCTGAACAATCTGCAGGGCGCCTTGAACCGTACGCAGATGCAGCTGTCGTCGAACCGCCGCAATCTGACGCCGGCCGACGATCCGATCGCCTCGGCGCGCGCACTGGAAGTGACGCAGTCGCAATCGATCAATACCCAGTTCGTGACGAACCGTTCGAACGCGAAGAACTTCCTGTCGCAGGAAGAGCTGGCGCTGGGCAGCACCACCTCGCTGATCGCCGACGTGAAGGACCTGGTCCTGAAAGCCGGTAATCCTGCCCTGAAGGACGTCGACCGCGATACCCTGGCCAGGGAACTGGAAGGCCGGCTGACCGACTTGCTGGGCATCGCGAACACGGCCGATGGCGCGGGCGGCTACCTGTTTTCCGGCTATAAATCCACGACCCAGCCATTCAGCCAGACGCCGACGGGCGCCAGCTACGTGGGCGACCAGGGCCAGCGCGAACTGCAGGTGGGTTCGGCGCGCTACCTGGCCACCAGCGATTCCGGCGCCACCGTGTTTGAAAACAACCTGACGGGCAACGGCAAGTTCACCACGGCCGCCGCCGCCGCCAACTTCACGCGCGGCGGCTCGGGCGTGGTCTCGGGCGGCACGGTGACGGACCCGTCGGCATTGACGGGGCATAAATATTCGATCGACTTCAAGGTCACGGGCACGGGGACGGACGCCGTCACCACCTATACCGTCACCGACGCCACCCTGGGCCAGACGGTACCCAATCCTGCCGTGCCCATCCCCTACAAGGCGGGCGACGCCATCACCTTCGACGGCCAGCAAGTGAACATCACGGGCAAGCCGGCCGACCAGGACAGCTTTACCCTGGAGCCGAGCGCCAAGGAATCGTTGTTTACCACCGTGAAAAACCTGATCGGCGTACTGCGCCAGACGGGCAGTGGCGATGCGGCCCAGGCGCGCCTGACGAACGGCTTGAACGCCGCGCATAATATTCTCGACACGGCCTACGACAACGTGCTGTCCGTGCGCGCCGACGTCGGTTCCCGCATGAAGGAACTCGATTACCTCGACAGCGCCGGTGACGACCTCGACATCCAGTACGCCACCACCCTGTCGGACCTGCAGGACCTGGACATGGTGAAAGCCATTTCCACCTTCAGCCAGCAACAGGTAACCCTGCAGGCGGCGCAAAAAACGTTCACCTCGATCTCGGGCTTGTCGCTGTTTAACTACATCAGCTAAGAACGGGCATCGGCAGGATGACCGGCAAGCCGGGGCAGGGAGGATATCTCCCGCCCCGGCTTTTTTGCGTCCGTATTCTGGTCACTTCGGCAAGATATGCAGGCAAACTGTGCAGTCTTCCTGTATATCTGTTATAGTAGGGGCCGTTGATCCACTTTCGCTCCCCATGCACACGACACAAGAAGACCACGAACAAGTCCTGCAACTGGCCGGCGAATTGCGCATCCTGATCGGCAAATTGCGCCGCCGCCTGCGCGAAGAGGCGCACCTGGGGGATGTCAGCATGTCGCAGGCATCCGTGCTGAGCCGTTTGGAGCGCGACGGCCCCGCCACGGCCAGCAGCCTGGCCCGTGCCGAAGGCATGCGGCCCCAGTCGATGGCCGCCACCGTGCAAGCCTTGACGGAAGCGCGGATGGTGACGGGTTCGCCCGATCCAGCTGACGGCCGGCAAACGATATTGACCCTGACGGACAACTGCCGCGCGTGGATCGCAGCGAGCCGCGCCGCGCGCGAAGACTGGCTGGCGCGCACCATCGAAACCCGGCTCACGCCGGACGAAGTCACCGAACTGGACAAGGCGGTGGCATTACTCAAACGCTTGGCGGAGTGATCCGCTGAATTTTTCACCACGACCCCGGCAAGGAGCCCGCACGCCCAGATGAACAACACATTCCGTTCGCTACGCATTCCCAATTACCGTATCTGGGCCGGCGGCGCCCTCGTGTCGAATATCGGCACCTGGATGC
Organism: Janthinobacterium sp. GMG2; assembly: GCF_033949445.1. Lineage (NCBI taxonomy): Bacteria > Pseudomonadati > Pseudomonadota > Betaproteobacteria > Burkholderiales > Oxalobacteraceae > Janthinobacterium > Janthinobacterium sp. GMG2. The sequence continues at coordinate 1,001,777 of NZ_JAXAWA010000001.1, forward strand.
AGCGCACGGCGCAGGATTGGCTGGTGCTCAGCGAATTGACGCAGCACAATGCCAGCGCCGTCGGCATCGTCATGGCCTTGCAATTCGGCCCGCAGCTGCTGTTGCTGCCCCTGACGGGCATGGCGGCCGACTTGCTGGACCGGCGCAAGCTGCTGCTGTGCACGCAGGCGGCCATGGGATTGCTGGCGCTGGGCCTGGGTTTGCTGTGCATCAGCGGCCTCGTGGAACTGTGGCATGTGTATGTGTTTGCTTTCCTGCTCGGTTGCGTGACGGCCTTCGATTCACCCGTGCGCCAGACCTTCGTTGCCGAAATCGTCGGCGAGGAAGACTTGACCAATGCCGTGGCGCTCAATTCCACGTCGTTCAATGCGGCGCGCATGCTGGGCCCGGCCGTGGCCGGCTTGCTCATCAGCAGCGTCGGCAGCGGCTGGGTCTTCATCATCAACGCCGTCTCGTTTGCCGCCGTGATCGGTTCGCTGTTGCTGCTGCGCGTGGAATTGCTGCGCCGCGCGCCGCGCCTGAAGGCCACGCGCGCCAGCCTGGGCGAGGGTTTCCGCTACGTGCGCCAGCGGCCCGACCTGATGGCCATCCTGCTGATGCTGTTCCTGATCGGCACCTTCGGCCTGAATTTTCCGATTTTCCTGTCGACCATGTCTGTGACGGCTTTCCATGCGGGCGCGGGCCAGTATGGCGTGCTCAGTTCCGTGATGGCTTGCGGCTCCGTGGCCGGCGCCTTGCTGGCGGCGGGGCGCGGCCAGCCCACCCTGGCCTTGCTGCTGGGCGCGGCCGCACTGTTCGGCCTGGCGTGCGCGCTGGCGGCCGTGATGCCCAATTACTGGCTGTTCGGCATGATGCTGGTGGTCATCGGCATTGCCGCGCAAACGTTTACCACCAGCGTCAACAGCAGCGTGCAACTGTCGACGGCGCCCGCCATGCGGGGCCGCGTGATGGCCATCGTGCTGGCCATTTCGGCAGGCGGCACGCCACTGGGCGCACCCATAGTGGGCTGGGTGGCCGACACCTTCGGCCCGCGCTGGGCGCTGGGCATCGGCGCTTTGTCCGGTCTGGCGGCGGCCCTCGTCGGCGTGCGCTATCTGGTCAAGCATCACCAGTTGCGCTTGAACGTCGACCTGCGGCGCTGGCGCTTCGCACTCAGCAGCGACCAGCGCTGACTCCAGCGGTCAGAGCGGCAGCAGATCCGTGCGGGCGGCGGCCAGGATGGCGTCGCTCAAGCCATCAAGCAGGCTCGACGCGGCGCGCGCCGTATGCCAGTGCAGGGGCACGTCCAATGGCGCGGCGGGCAGCAGTTCGACCAGGCTGCCATTATCGAGATGGGACTGGATCAGCGCCTGCGGATGTAAGCCCCAGCCCATGCCGGCCAGGGCGGCCGTGACGAAAGCATGCGACGAGGGCAGGGTGTGGCGCGGCAGTTCCACGTGCCGGTGGCACAGGCGCCGTACCCAGCGCGCCTGCAGCTCATCCTTGGCATTGAACACGAGGCTGGGCGCCAGCGCCAGGCTGGCGGCGCCCACGCCATGGGGAAAATACCGCCGCAGGAAGGCGGGACTGGCGGCCGCCAGGTAGCGCATGGCGCCCAGCGGACGGCTGTTGCAGCCGGAAGCTGGCCGGGCCGTGGCGCTGACGGCGGCCAGCACGGCGCCGCTGCGCAGCCATTCGGCCGTATGGTCCTGATCGTCGACGGCCACTTGCAGCAGCACCGGATGCGCGGCCCCGAAGGCGGCGATGGCGGGCGCCAGCCAGGTGGCCAGGCTGTCGGCATTCACTGCGATGGGCACGCTGGCGCGCGACATGCCCTGCGCTGCCAGCGCCGGCAAGGTGCCCTGCAAATCCTGTTCCAGCAGTTGTACCTGGTCCACGTGCTGGCACAAGCGCCGGCCCGTTTCCGTCGCGCGGCAGGGCTGGTCGCGGATGACCAGCGCGCAACCGACGCGCTCTTCCAGCAGGCGGATGCGCTGCGAAATGGCTGATGGCGTCACGTGCAAGGCGCGCGCCGCGCGCTCGAAACTGCCTTCGCGGATGACGGCGGCCAGTGCGGCGAGGGCGGCATAATCGAGCATGAATGAAGTTCTCCTTAACTGACTGTAGAAAAGGTAGTTTGCCTTCATTCCATGCGGCTGGCAAGATCGCCGCATGACACTCCCGACCGCCACCACACCACTCGTTTTTTCCGTCTTTCTCCAGGGCTTGACCCTGGGTCTGGGACTCATCGTTGCCATCGGCTCGCAAAATGCCTTTGTCTTGCGGCAAGGCTTGCGCCGCGAACACGTGGGCGCCATCGTGCTGTTTTGCGCGCTGGCCGACGCGGCGCTGATTGCCGCCGGCGTCCTGGGCATGTCCCGGGCGCTGGGGCAGCGTCCCATGCTGGCCAGCGCGCTGGCGCTGGGCGGCGCCATTTTTCTGGCCGTCTATGGTTGGCAAGCGCTGCGGCGTGCCCGCCGTCCCCAGCAGCTGCACGCCGCCGAGGGCGGTACCGGACTGGGCCTGGCTGCCATCCTGGCGCAGGCGGCAGCATTTACCTTACTCAATCCCCATGTCTATCTGGATACGGTATTGCTGGTGGGAAGTATCGGCGCCCAGCAGCCGGGGGCGCTGCGCGCCTGGTTTATTGCTGGCGCCAGCACGGCCAGCCTGCTGTGGTTTGCCTCGCTCGGCTATGGCGCGCGCTGGCTGGCGCCGTGGTTTGCGCGGCCGCGGGCCTGGCAAGTGCTCGATGGTTTGATCGGCGTGACCATGTTCGTACTGTCGGCGCTGCTGCTGCGCCACGCGCTGGGCTGATAGGTCTGATCAGCGCGCGGGCGGCAGCGGCGCCGGCGCAGGCAGTGCGGGACGCAAGGGGTTCGGCGGCGCCGGCGGTGGTGGCCGGTCGCGCATGGCAAAGCCGCGCGGCAGCAAACGCGCCGTTTCTATGCCGCGCAGGAACATGTTCTGGAAGGGCGTGGCCAGGTAAGGCAGGACCATGCCGATCACCAGCAAGCCCACGCCCAGGGTGACGGGAAAACCGATACCGAAAATGTTCAGCTGCGGCGCGGCGCGCGTCAAGATGCCCAGGGCCACGTTGGTCAGCAGCAGGGCGGCGATGATGGGCAGCGAAATTTGCAGGCCGGAACGGAAGATTTCCCCGCCCCAGGCAGCCAATTGCTGGAAACCGCCGCCGCTGATGGGGCTAGCCGAAATGGGCAGGCTGACAAAGCTTTCCGCCAGCGCCGCCAGCAAGACCAGGTGGCCATTGACGGTCAAAAACATCAAGGTGGCCAGCATGACGAGGAACTGGCTGATGGCGGACGACCTGCCCTTGGTTTGCGGATCAAAGAACGAGGCAAAGCCCAGGCCCATGGTGAGACTGCTGAGTTCGCCGGCCATTTCGATGGCGGAAAACACGATGCGGATGGAAAAGCCCATGGCCAGCCCCACCAGCATCTCTTGCGTGAGAATCAGCAAACCGGGCAGGGACATCGGGTTGACGGCCGGCAAGGCCGGCACGGTGGGGGCGATGATCATGGCCAGCAGCGCGCCCAGGGTCACCTTGACGGTGGCCGGCAGGGCCGCATTGCCGAACAGGGGGGCGGCCGCGATCAGGCCGAGGATGCGGCTAAGCGGCCACAGCAATGCTGCGATCCACGTATTGAGTTCGATGCTGGACAGGGTCAGCATGGCAACAGTGGCTGCACTAACCCACCAGGTTCGGGATGCCCGTAAACACCTGGCGCATGTAGTCGAGCATGACGGACAGCATCCACGGACCGGCCACGACGATGGCGACAAAGATGCCGACCAGCTTGGGAATGAAGGAGAGGGTCGCCTCGTTGATCTGCGTGGCCGCCTGGAAGATACTGACGATCAGGCCGATGATGAGGGCGACGAGCAGCATGGGCGCGGCCACCATCAGCGTGATTTCCATCGCATGGCGGCCCAGGGTCATGACGCTTTCGGGTGTCATCTGCTTCCCCTAGTAAAAACTCTGAGACAACGAGCCCAGCAGTAACTGCCAGCCATCGACGAGCACGAACAGCATCAGCTTGAACGGCAGCGAGATCGTGGCGGGCGACATCATCATCATACCCATCGACATCAGCACGCTGGCGACCACCATGTCGATGATCAAAAACGGGATGAAGATGGCAAAGCCGATCTGGAACGCCGTCTTCAGTTCACTGGTGACGAAGGCGGGCACGAGGATGCGCAGCGGCACGTCTTCCGGACCTTGCAGGGCCGGTGAGCGCGACATCTTGGCAAACAGGGCCAGGTCGGCCTGGCGCGTCTGCTTGAGCATGAAGGTTTTCAGGGGATCGACGCCCTTGTCCATCGCCTGCTGCATGGTGATCTTGTTTTCCTGGTAGGGCTGGTAGGCATCCGTATAGATCTTGTCGAACACGGGCCCCATGACGAACAGGGTCAGGAACAGGGCCAGGCCCACCAGCACCTGGTTCGGCGGCGCCGATTGCGTGCCGATGGCCTGGCGCAGCAAGGACAGCACGATGATGATGCGCGTAAAGCAGGTCATCATCAACAGGGCCGCCGGCAAAAAGGTGAGCGACGTCATCAGGATGAGCGTCTGCACCGGCAGCGAGTAATTCTGGCCGCCGCCCGGCGCCGGCGTGCTGTTGAAGGCAGGGATGCCAGGCTGGGCCATCGCCCACAGCGGCAAGGCCAGGGCAACGGCCGCCAGCAGCCAGGTCAGGGGAGTCTTCAAGGTGGACCACGCCATCTGCTGCTTATTTCCCATTGCGTTTTTCGATGGTCTGTTTCAGCCACTCGGAAAAATTGGCGGCCGCGGGGCCGTTTTGCGCCGTGGCCAGTTGCGGCAGATCGCCTTCCTGGCGCGGCATGGTGGCCAGCGCGTTGATCCGGCCTGGCGAGGCGCCGACGACGATCCACTGGTCGGCCACTTCGACGAGGACGATGCGTTCGCGTCCGCCCAGGTTGAGCGAGCTGACGACGCGCATCTTGTTGTTGCCGCCCATGACCTTGGGGCCATAGCGCTTCATGAACCAGGCCAGGCCGATCAAGAGGGCCAGCACGAACATCAGCGCGAAGATGGTTTGCAGCAAGCTGCCGGCCGAGCTTGCCGGCGCCATCGTCGCCGGTGCGCCAGGCGGCATGGCGGGCAGGGCGGCGGCAGGCGAGGTAGCCGGAGAAGCTGCTGGCGCCGCTGCGGCGGCAGGCGGCGTCTCGCTTGCCACTGCGGCGGAAGCGCTGGCGGCGCTGGCCGCCGGCGTGGATGCGGCTGGCGCTTCAGCCAGCGCAATGCTGCATGCCGCCATGAGCGGCAGCATGGTGGAAATCAACAGGCCAGGCTTCATTTATTCAATTTTCGGATGCGTTCGGAAGGCGTGATGATGTCGGTCAGGCGGATGCCGAACTTGTCATTGACCACCACCACTTCGCCCTGGGCGATCAGGCAGCCGTTGACCAGCACGTCCATCGGTTCGCCGGCCAGGCCGTCGAGCTCGACCACGGAACCCTGCGCCAGTTGCAGCAGGTTCTTGATGGCGATCTTGGTGCGGCCCAGTTCGACCGTCAGCTGCACGGGGATATCGAGGATGAAATCGATATCGTTGTGCGTTTCCGACTTCGACGCCTGCTTGGAAAAGTCCTTGAACACGGCGGCGCTGGCCGCGCTGGCCGTATTGGCGGCCTGGTTCTGCAGCGCTTCGGCTTCCGCCTTGGCCTGCTCGGCAATGGCCGCGCCCCAATCGTCTTCCGCGCTTTGGTCGTCTTGGTTGTCAGACATGTGTTTCTCCTGTTGTACAGAGTTGGCCGCCAAGCGACCAGTGTATATATTAATTGTAACGCCTGGCAAAACCGTAGCGAGCGGCAGTGATTTGTGGCTAAGAAGCGCAACCGTGCTGGAGCACGGTGAGCATCGCAGGCCGCAAAGCGCGACGCGCAGTAGGTTTGGTCAGGTGTTTAGTGGTTGTTCATGTTATCGGCATTGGCGAGGAGTTTCTCCACCTTCAATGCATATTGTCCGTTCAGCACGCCGTACGTGCAATCCATCACGGGCACGCCATCGACGGTGGCGGCGATCAGTTCCGGAATATTCAGGGGGATGATGTCGCCCACCTTCATGTTCAGGATTTCATCGAACGAGACGCGCGCCGTGCCCAGCGAGGCCACCAGCTCGACTTCGGCGATCTGGATCTGCTGCGTCATCAGGCGGATCCAGCGCTTGTCCACTTCCAGCGCCTCGCCCTGCAGGCTCGAGGTCAGCGAATCGCGGATCGGCTCGATCATCGAATACGGCATGCAGAAGTGAATTTGTCCGGAAACGGAGCCCAGTTCCACCGTAAACGTGGATGCCACCACTACCTCGTTCGGCGTGGCGATGTTGGCGAACTGCGTGTTCATTTCCGAACGGATATATTCGAATTCGACGGGGAAGACCGGTTCCCACGACTTGGTATAGGCTTCGAAGACGATGTCGAGGATGCGCAGGATGATGCGCTGCTCCGTCTGCGTAAAGTCGCGTCCTTCGACGCGCGTATGGAAGCGCCCGTCGCCGCCGAACAGGTTGTCGACCAGCAGGAAGACGAGGCCCGGATCGAAGACCATCAGGGCCGTGCCGCGCAGCGGCTTCATGTGCACCAGGTTCAGATTGGTCGGCACCACCAGGTTGCGGATGAACTCGCTGTATTTCGACACGCGCACGGAACCGACCGACACTTCGGCGCTGCGGCGCAGGAAGTTGAACAGGCCCACGCGCAGCAGCCGGGCGAAACGCTCGTTGATAATTTCCAACGTTGGCATCCGGCCGCGCACGATGCGCTCCTGGGTTGCCAGGTTGTAGGTACGAACTCCCGTGACATCTTCCGGCGCCTGTGCGTCGTCCTGGTCTCCGTTGACGCCCTTCAGAAGGGCATCGACTTCTTCCTGGGAGAGGAAATTATCGGCCATGGCTGCTTATTGAATGATGAATGCGGTAAATAATACGTCCGTCACGTCCTGCTCCGGCCCTTTGTCCTCGAACGGCTGGTTCACCTGATTGATGATTTCGGCCGCCAGTTGCTGCTTGCCTTCCACGGTATTGAGTTCGGACGCCTTCTTGCCCGACAGCAGCAACAGCAAGCGGCTGCGCACTTTCGGCATGTTCAGCTTGATGGAATCCATTTCTTCCGGGCTGCCCACTTGCAGGGTAAACGCGATCTGCAGGTATTGCTCGCCATTTTCCGGCTGCAAGTTGACGGTGAACGCATCGACGGGCACGAATACGGGTGGACCTGCCTTGGAAGCGGCATGTTTTTTCTTGCTGGGCGCCGATTCTTCTTTATCGGCCTTGCCATGCAGGAAGTACCAGGCGGCACCGCCACCGATGCCGCCGGCCACCAGCACCGAGGCCAGCACAATGATCAGAAGCTTCTTTTTCGAGGCGCCGGCGGGAGCCAGGCCTGCATCTGCTTTCGGATCTGCTTTCATTTTTGGATTTGCTTTCAATGGTACTCGGGTGCATGGAAGTGGATCACGACGCCATTATGTCATTATCGGCAAATTCTGCGCAGAAGGATGCAGTGAAAAGAGGGCGGAAGCGCCCTCAACTCGCTGTTTTTATACGAAAAGTTATGCCGTGGGGCGCGCCTGTGGCCTGCGGACGACGAATTGTCCTCAGGCAAAGGTATCCACGGCACTCAGGCTGGCCCGGCTGCGTCCGCCCGTCGCTGGGGCGATGGCGATCTCGCCACCGGAAGTGCCGCCGCCCTGGCCATTGCCACGGCGTTCGCCCGAGGCGGCGCGTTCGCCATTGTTTTGCTGTTCCGGCGTGCCGGCCGAGACGGTGGCGCTGCCGAAGGCGATGCCCGCTTCGCTCATCATTTCGCGCAGGCGCGGCATGGCCGCTTCCAGCGCCTGGCGTACTTCCGGCTGGGCCGACATGAAGGCGGCGTCGGCCTGGTCATTGGTCACCGTCAAGACCACTTGCACGGGACCCAGGTCGGGCGGATTCAGGGTCAGGGTGGCGCTCTGGTCGCCACCGGCCGCCATCCACACGACTTTCTGCCCCAGTTGCTGGTCCCAGGCTGGCGAGCCGACCCGGCCCGTCAGCTTGTCGGCCGGCACGGCCAAGGCGGCGGCAGCCTGCTGCAGCGCGCCTGGCTGCAACTGGGCCGCCAGGCGGCTCAGGTCGGCTGGTGTTTCCTTGCGGATCGGTTCGGCCACGGCGGCGCCCGCCTTGGCGGTGGCTGCCAGCTGGGCGTCGATGGCCAGCTTGCCCGGTTCGGCCTTGCCTGCCGGCACGCCGGTGCCTGGTGTGGCGGCCGCCTTGCCCTGGGCCTGGCCCAGGCTGTCGGCAAAGTCGCCGCTGTCCGCTTGCGCGATGACGGCGGCCTTGCCGCTGCCCTGGCCGGCTGCCAGCAATGGTCCCGTTGCCAGGCCCTTGCCGTCGGCCTTGACGCTGGAACGCGCGGGCAGTTCCGGCATGGCCTTGGCCGCTGGCGGCTGGATGGCCAGCTGGATGTTGCCCACGAGGGCCAGCATCGCGGCGGCCGGATCGGCTGGCGGCGCTGTTTCGGCGGGAACGTTGGCCTCGGCGACGGTGCTGTCTGTGGCGGGGGGGGCCGCCGCTTCGGTGGACTGTGCTGGCGGTTGTTCGCTGCTGGCGGCCTGTTCTGTGCCCGCTTGCGCCGGCTTCGCTTCATTGGCGGGCGCTGGCGTGGCGGCGGGGCTGGCAGGACGCGCCGCCGGTGCTGCCGCTTGCGTTTGCGCCATATTTCGGCTGGCCTGGCGTTGCTCGATTTGGCGGTTCAGGGTGCGCTGGAAGTCGCCCGCCGTGCCGTTGGTGGACGGCTGGCTGCGGTTGGCGGCACCCGGCGTGGCGTTCGGCGAGATAATCTGGGAAATCGGGGTTGGCTGGGTTTGCATGATGCTGCCTTAGTGTTGCTTAGCGTTTGTAATAGGCTTGTCGCGCCGCGTGCTCATCCATTGCTTTCTGGTCGCGCTTGTTTTCCAGCTTCAGCGCCTGTTCCTGCGCCCGGTTGTTCAGGGTGGTGTACGACATGCGCTTGCGTTCGGCCAGCTGCCAGCGCATCTTTTCATTGTCGCTGCGCGCTTGCGCATGCTCGACCACTTGCTGCTGGCCCATGATGGCGCTGTCGAGCTTGCCCATGAAAGCCTGGAAATTGCGGTAAGCCATCGGCGTGATGCCGCTGCTCATGCTCGCCTCGAAGCGCTTGGCATAGTCGTCGCGGTAGCCGGACAGCATGTCGAGCTTCTGGCGGCAATCGTCGAGGGCTTTCAGGGCCGCGCCCAGGCGCTTGGCGCAGTCGTCCGTTTCGCGCTGGGCAAGGTCGATCAGGGTTGCAAGTTGGGAAGGAGAAGCCATGGCTGATTATATTCCCGCTATGCAAGTCCTAATCAGTCGAATAGAGCGGTAAGTTGCCCCAAGCTCTCGTCCATGCTGACCCGCTCCGTGATTTGCTGTTGCAAAAACGCCTCGATCTTTTCATGCAGGGCGATGGCCTGGTCCAGCACGGGGTCGGTGCCGGCGCTGTAGGCGCCCACGCTGATCAGGTCGCGGCTGCGTTCATAGCGCGAATACAGCTGTTTCAGCTTGCGCGCCTGCTGCTGGTGCTCGTGCGTGGTGATCGAGTGGGCGGCGCGCGAAATCGATTGTTCGATGTCGATGGCCGGATAATGGCCCGCCTCGGCCAGGCGCCGGTTGAGCACGATATGGCCGTCCAGGATGGCGCGCGCCGAGTCGGCGATCGGATCCTGCTGGTCGTCGCCCTCGGTCAGCACGGTGTAGAAGGCCGTGATCGAGCCGCCGCCTTCCTCGCCATTGCCGGCCCGCTCCACCAGCACGGGCAGCTTGGCGAAGACGGACGGCGGATAGCCCTTGGTGGCGGGCGGTTCGCCGATGGCCAGGGCGATTTCGCGTTGCGCCATGGCGTAGCGGGTCAGCGAATCCATGATCAACAGCACGTTCTGCCCCTGGTCGCGGAAATACTCGGCAATGGCCGTCGCATACGCGGCGCCTTGCAGGCGCATCAGCGGCGGCGTGTCGGCCGGCGCGGCCACGACGACGGAGCGGGCCAGGCCTTCGGCGCCCAGGATTTGCTCGATGAATTCCTTTACCTCGCGGCCCCGTTCGCCGATCAGGCCGACGACGATCACGTCCGCTTCCGTGTAGCGGGCCATCATGCCCAACAGCACGCTTTTACCGACGCCGGAACCGGCGAACAGGCCCATGCGCTGGCCACGGCCCACGGTCAGCATGGCGTTGATCGAGCGCACGCCCACGTCCAAGGTGTCGACGATGGGCGCGCGCCCCAGCGGATTGGCGGGACGTACATTGATGGGGGCGCTGTCGACCGTGTGCAGGGGACCGAGCTGGTCGAGCGGCCGTCCCGCGCCATCGAGCACGCGGCCCAGCAGTTGCGGCCCCACGGGCAAGTGGCGCGCGCGGTCGCTGGGGCGGCGGCGCGGGTGCGCCACGCTGCCGGGGCGGGGGATGGCCGGTTCGACGGAAAACACGCGCGTGCCGGGCACGATGCCCTCGACGTCGCTTTGCGGCATCAGAAACAGGCGTTCGCCTTCAAAGCCCACCACTTCCGCCTCGACCCGGCCGCCATTCGGCAGCGGCACGGTGCAGGCGGCGCCGACGGCCAGGCGCAAGCCTACGGCTTCCATCACGAGACCGGCCACGCGCGTGACCCGGCCTGAAATTTGCATCGGTTCGACAAAGCCGACGACGGCCGAACAGTCGCTCAGGTAGGCGCGCCAGCGCGCCGCATGGGCAGTGGGGCCTTTGACGGGCTCGCTCACGGCGCCAGCCAGTCCAGGTCTTTGCCCAGCGCATGCGTCAGGCGCTGCCAGCGGGTGGATGTCTGCGCGTCGATCTGGTTGCTGGCCGTGTCGATCTTGCAACCGCCGCGTTCCACGCTGGGGTCTTCGATGACACGCCAGCCGCCCTTGTCGAGCTCATCGCCGATGCCGTCGCGCACCACTTGCGCGTCTTCCGGATTGAGCATCAGCAAGGCCGGTTGTTGCAGCACTGGCAAGTATTCAATGGCTTCGCGCACCACGGGCAGCATCAGTTCGGGGCGCACGGGCAAGGCAGTTTTCAGCATGCCCTTGGCCAGCTGCAGGGCCAGTTCCATCACGTCGTTGGCGATCAGTTCGTCTGCCTGGTGCACGGCCGTGCCGAAGTCGACGGCGATGGTTTGCAGGTGCGCCAGTTCCACGGCGGAGGCCGCCTTGCCTTGCGCATACGATTCGGCATGGCCGTCGGCATGTCCGGCCGCATGGCCTTCCGCATAGCCGGCCGCGCGGCCTTCCTCGAAGGCCGTGGCGCGCGCTTCCTCGCGGATGGCGTCGAGTTCTTCCTGCGTCGGGTATTCGAGCGGCGGGGCCAGCTCTTCCTCGTGCAGTTCGGCAAACGGATCGAGCTCGGGCTCGGGATCCGGTTCCAGCAGCTTGCGCGCCGCCACCACGCTGGGACGCTCGTCGCCAAACGAGGTCATTTCCCAGCGCTGGTAGGCGGTTTGCTGCTCTTTGGGAATCAAATTAGACAAACGAATCCTCGCCTTTTCCGCCTAGGACAATCTGCCCTTCGTCCGCCAGGCGGCGCACGATCTGCAGGATCTGTTTCTGCTGCGATTCCACTTCCGACAGGCGCACGGGGCCTTTCGACTCGAGGTCTTCGCGCATCATCTCGCCGGCGCGCTGCGACATGTTCTTGAAGATCTTGTCGCGCAGCTCTTGCGAGGCGCCTTTCAGGGCGATGATCAGCATTTCCGACTGTACTTCGCGCAGCAGCAACTGGATGCCGCGGTCGTCGATGTCGATCACGTTGTCGAACACGAACATTTCGTCCATGATCTTTTGCGCCATGTCGTTGTCGTAGTTCTTGATGTTGTCCATGACGGAGCCTTCTTGCTCGCCGCTCATGAAGTTCAGGATCTCGGCTGCCGCGCGCACGCCGCCCAGCGACGATTTCTTGATATTTTCGTTACCCGACAGCAGTTTCGTCAGTACGTCGTTGAGTTCGCGCAAGGCGGCCGGCTGCACGCCGTCCAGGGTGGCGATGCGCAAGACCACGTCGTTGCGCAAACGGTCCGTGAAATGGCCGAGGATTTCGCAAGCCTGGTCGCGTTCCAGGTGGACGAGGATGGTCGCGATGATCTGCGGGTGTTCGTTGCGGATCAGCTCGGACACGGATTGCGAATCCATCCATTTCAGCGATTCGATGCCGGACGCATCCTTGCCGCCCAGGATGCGCGACAGCAGCACGGACGCCTTGTCGTCGCCCAGCGCCTTGGTCAGCACCTGGCGGATATATTCGTCCGAATCGAGGCCGACCGTGGAATTGAGTTCCGTCTGCGCGCGGAAGTCGCCGAGCACCTCGACCACCTGCTCGTGCGCGATGCCCTTCATGGTGGCCATGGCGGCGCCCAGTTTCAGCACTTCGCGCGGGCCGAGGAATTTCATCACTTCGGCCGCTTCGCTCTCGCCCAGTGCCAGCATCAGGATCGATGCTTTTTGCAGTCCCGTTGTCTCAGTCATTATTGCCTATCCATGCTTTGATCACGTTGGCCACCACGCGCGGGTCTTCCTGCGCCAGTTTTCTGGCCATCGCCAGGTTTTCGCGATAACCGCGGGCAGTGTCTTCTTCCAGTTCTTCCAGTTCCGCTTCGCTGAGCAGGACTTCGTTTTCTTCGTCCGTTTTCTCCAGTTCCGGCTCGATGACGGGCGGCGGTGCGCCGAAATCGTCGATCTTGCGCATCACGGGGCGCAGCATCGGGCGCACGATCTTGATGAAGATATACAGCAGGATCAGGGCCGTGATGAGGAATTTCGCCAATTCCTTAGCCAGCGGCAAGTTGGCCGGGTCGCGCCACCACTCGAGCTTGCCTTCCGGCGCACGGTCGATGCCGTCGAACGGCGAGTTGGCCACGCTGAAGCTGTCGCCGCGCTCCTTGTTGTAGCCCATCGCTTCCTTGACCAGATTATTGATCTGGACCATTTCGGCAGGGGAAATCGGCTTGACCGTGACCTTGCCATCCTTGTCGAAAGTACGGCGATAGTTGACGACGACGGCCACCGACAGGCGGCGCAAGCCGCCCATGGACTTCTGCTCGTAGCGCACGGTCTTGTCGACTTCATAATTCGTCGTCGATTCCTTCTGTGTCGGCGCCGTCGGCGCGCCGCCCGGGGCGCCTGGCGCCTCGGCCGTCAATGGCGCCGTCGCCACGCCAGGCGGCTGGTTCGATAGCGCACCCGGCACGCCGGATGGGTTGGCATTGCCGGCGCCCGTCGACTCGCTCGTTTGCTGGCTGCGGATGGTGGACGCTTCCGGCGGCGAATTCGGCTTGTAGGTTTCGGCCGCCTGCTCGCTTTGCGAGAAATCGACATCGGCCGTCGCTTCGGCGCGCACATTGCCTTCGCCGACGATGGGCAGCAAGATCGATTCGACCTGCTTGATCACGCTTTGCTGCAACTGCTGCACGTACTTCAGCTGGTTCGGGTCCAGGCTCTTGATGCCGTTGGCGCGGTCCTTATCCTTTTCCTGGTTCGACAGCAAGGTGCCGGCCTGGTCGACCACGGTGACATTGATCGGCAGCAATTCCGGTACGCTGGACGCCACCAGGTGGACGATGGCGCTCACCTGCAGCTGGTCCAGGCCGCGGCCCGGATGCAGGTTCAGCAGCACGGAAGCCGTCGGTTTTTGCTGTTCGCGCACGAAGACGGACGGTTTCGGCAGGGCCAGGTGGACACGCGCCGTGTCGACGGCGGAGACGGATTCGATCGATTTGGCCAGTTCGCCTTCCAGTGCGCGCTGGAAATTGACCTGCTCCAGGAATTGCGACACGCCCAGCTTCTGGTTTTCCATCAGCTCGAAGCCCACGTTGCCGCCCTTCGGCAAGCCTTGCGCGGCCAGTTTCAGGCGCGCGTCGTGGACTTGCTCGGATGGCACGAGAATGGCGCCGCCGCCTTCGGAAAACTTGTGCTTGATGCCCAGCTGGTCCAGCGAAGCGGTGATGGCGCCGCCGTCGCGGTCCGTGTAGTTCGAGAACAGGACTTTGTATTCAGGCGGCTGGTTCCACATGTACAGGGCCACGCCGATGGCGATCAGTGCCGCCACGCCCAGGCCGCGCAGGAAATTCTTGCCCATCGGCGTCTTGGCGAACGCTTGCACGGACTCCACGGGCGAGCGGGCAGGCGCCGGTTCCGGCGGTATGCGGTTCACATCGATTTCTTCGGCTACAGCCATGATTGCCTTCCGGGGCGCGTATGTTTGGTATTGAGTGGGGGCCGCTTCCACTGGAGGAGGGGGCGATATGCAGAATTATCCGCCACTGTCACGCGCTTCAATCGTCCAAATAGAAGGCGCTTTTGCCGCCTGCTCGGCCGAGCGGCTGGCGTTGGCGCTGGTATTGTGGAACCCTGGCAACATGTGACGGAAGTTATTGTACCCGTCGTTGCCTTGCAAGCCAGGGTTTTGTTCTCTGGGTGCAACAGGCATGGAACAGATATGAAGCAGACCAGAATCGGGAGGCAAAGTGAAAACAGGCGGTATCGATAGCAGCAGGATCGAGGCGATGATCGCGCAACTGAAGTCGGCGGCCACGCGGCCGGAGGCGAAAATACCGGCGATCCAGACCGAGATGCCGGCGGCGAAGGTGAATTTTGCCGATGCCTTCAAGAGCGCGCTGGACTCCGTGAGCGGCGCGCAAAAGGCTTCTTCGGCGCTGGGCCAGCGCTTTACCATGGGCGATGAAAAGGTCAGCCTGTCGGACGTGATGGTAGCGATGCAAAAGTCGAGCATCGAATTCCAGGCGACAGTGCAGGTGCGCAATAAGTTAGTTGCTGCGTATCATGAGATCATGAATATGCAGGTTTAACTGTTGATGACCCAAAACGCAAGGGCTGGGGCAACTGACGCTTAGCCCAACCCCGCCATCCTGGCATTGCGCTCGCGCTCCAGTCGCGTGATGTAGCGCTGCACGTGCGCCAGCATGCTGCGCGGCAGGTCGACGAACTGGCAGCCGAGGCGGCGGTTCAGTTTGTTGTTCAGCAGGGTCATGTCCAGCGAGTTGCGAATTTGCAAAGTCGCGGTGACGATGCCGACGTCGGGCAAGTCGATGCGGCAACCGGGATAGTCCCTGCCGATCGTTTCGCCCAGCATCAGTTTATTGTCCAGGATGGCGATGCCGCCGCAGCTGATGTCGGCCAGCGGGAACAGGGTATCGGCGCCACCGAGCGAGGGCGGCAGGGGAATCGAGACGCGCACGGGATTGCTCACGGGCGTCGTCATGCGGTAGTACTCGCGCCGCTGCAAACGGATCAGTGTTTCTGGAATGGCAATTTTCAAGGCGGGCGTGCCGCCGTAATTACACTCTTCCACCTGGGCGCTGGCAAACAGGATGCGGATCTTGTCGAGCGAGGTTTCAAATGAAATGCCCGTGGCGGCCAGCATGCGCCGGTTCTGGTCGGCGTTCACGGAACGGTCGAGGATGACGGTATTGTGGTCGGCATCGACTTCCAGGATGGAAGTGACGCACACATCGGATTCACCGTGGATCAGCATGCGGATCAGCTGGTTTTTTTCGCTGATGCCGCGCAGCAAGGCAATGATTTCCCGCCGCGATTCCACTTCAAAATCATGCCAGTTTTCGAGGCCGGAATCCATAATATGTGCTTGCATTGATGCCTGTCTATGTATCGGTGAGGTTGACGCTGGTGTCGGGCGGCGGCGGGATCGGCCCGCCATTCGCAGATTCAATATGATATAACCAGGCCAGCAGTTCCGCAATCGCCCGATACAGGCCGGGCGGAATCTGGCGGTCCAGGTCGACATCCATCAGCAGTGCCACCAATTCCTTCGATTCATGCACGAACACGCCGTGTTCGCGCGCCGTGCTGATGATCTGGTCCGCGATCAGGCCGCTGCCCTTGGCTACCACCTTGGGCGCCGGCGTGCCGCTCTGGTAGGCCAGCGCGACGGCCGTCTGCGGCACCTTGCGTCTGCTGTCGTCAAGCATCGTCTTCTCCAGCCGCCGCCTCCGGCTTGCCGGCGATCGTCAGCGACGACAATGGCCAGCCGGCCGCATCGAGCGACGCTTCCAGCCGCGCCGCATGCTGGCGCAAGGTGTCGGCGCTGCCTTCGCTGCCCGCCTGCAACTGGATGGATACGCGGCCGCCCTGCAGGACCACATGCGCGGCCAGGTCGCCCAGAAGGGGGAACTGGAAGCGCACATTGCTGCGCCAGGCCGTCGCTTCCTCGTCGCCATCGCGTCCTTCGTGCTGCTGCCCTTCCGGCGCATCCTTGCTGATATCCCACTGCATCTTCTGGCCGGGCCAGGCTTCGCCCTGCCACTGCACACGCGCCTGTTCGTGCGTATGCAGCTGCAAATTGATCAGTTGCGCCGAAGCGAGGTCGGTGCCCGTTCTGGCCATGTCGCCCTGTGCCGCCTTCTGCATTTGCGGCTCCAGCAGCAGCGAGGCCAGCGGCCGCTTGCCTTCGGCCCATTCGGCCACGTGCGATTCATAGAACAGGCCGCTGCTGCCGACGGCATCGCGCAGGTTCTGGGCCACCTGGGCCGGAGCGGCGCCCGGCGTGGCCATCAGCGGCGTCTTGCCGACCAGCGACAGGGGTGCGCCGGGCACGCTTTCGGCCTGGCTGAGCACCGTGCTGATGGCGCGCGCGGTGGTGCTCAGCTCGGGCGCGGGCGTGTCGCCGGCCAGGGCGGGCAGCAGATTGGCGGGTGTCAGGGGTGCACGGCTGAGCAGGGTGGCGGCCGTGCTGCTGGCGCGCGTGCCCGCCTGGGCGGCACCGGCCTGGGGGCCGCGCAGGTCGGCTGCTTCCGGCTCGGCTTCCGCGTCCGCATATGTCAGCAGGGCGCTGGCGGGCTGGTCGCGGTTATTGCCGATTTGAAAAGAGGGGCGGGGATTGATGCCGATCAGGGTCAGCGGGATTTCCGTGCCCGGCTGCGCGCCAGCGGGCAGCTGCATGCGGGCCGGCGTGCCGGCCACGCGCACAAGGAAGCTGCCGTCGCCCATGCGGGCCAGCACCTGTCCCTGCATGGATTTGCCGATCAGTCCCTGCAGCGAGCGCTGGAACTCGGCCTGGCGCGGGTCGGCGACGCTGTCGGCCTGGCGCGTGGCCTTGACCGGGGTCAGGGGCGTCATGCCGATCGCATCCATCTTCGGCAACATGATAGCTGACCTTGCCCCGTGGGCGTTTAGACGCCGTAGGCGTTGGCCAGGCGCCGCTCGGTGCCGGTGCTGTTGATCAGCTTGGACAAGTGGGCCATCCACGGCATGGTCAAATCGCGGATCTTGCGGTCGTCTTCGAGGATCTGCTTGATCAGGGCGACCTTGCGCTGGCGGCCGGCGCTTTCCAGCACGACTTTTTCTTCATTCGCCTTCAGCGCAGCCACATGCGCGCTCACTTGCTGTTCCAGCGCTTCGAGCTCGTCCCAGTCGGCATTGCTGGCGGCGGTCACCATCCGGCCCGTCAGGGTCTGCATGGCTTCGTAGGTGGTCAATACTTCTTGATTGGTCATCATGGGTCAGGCGCTCGCAAGGCTGGGCATACGTTTCAAATCGGCGCCGGGAATGGCGGCCGGCGTGGCGCCGATGGCGTTCCAGGTTTCGCGCAGGTCGGTCAGCAGGCGCTGCACTTCTTCCAACAGGCTGATGTCGTTTTTCAGGTTGGCCATCAGCAGGCGCGCGCTCATGTATTCGTACAGGGCGTCGAGGCCTTCGGCGATTTGGCCGCCAGCGTCCTTGTCCAGGCTGGCGCGCAAGCCATTGTCGATGATCTGGATGGCTTTCGAGATGGACTTGCCTTTTTCCGGCACATTGCCCGATTTCATGTGCATCTGTGCGCTGAGCACTGCCACCAGGGCGCCGTCGTACAGCATCACGATCAGCTTGTGCGGCGAGGCCGAGACGATGCCCGTCTCCAGGCCGACCTTGGCATAGGCGTTGACGCCGCGTTGTTGGGTTCCAAACATGTAATTCTCCTGATGATAGCGCTTAACGGTTGGCGGCGATGGCGGCCAGCTGCTGGGTCAGATAGGTCTGCGTGGTCTGCATGGCACTCAGCGACACGTCGAGGCGCGAGAACTGGGCGCGATAGCGCGCTTCGATGGCGGTCAGTTTTTCGCTGAACTTGTCGCGCTGCGCCGCCACCGATTTCAGGGTTTCGTTGATGCCATTCGTGCGGCCGGTGATCATGCCGTCCGTCCCCAGGAAGGAGGTGGCCAGATTGTTCAGCTGGTAGGCATAGCCTTGCGAGAAGCTGACGGTGCCGCGCGGGCCGATCGTGCCGCCAGTTACCTCGATTTTCAAGCCTTCCGACGACGAACCGGGCGCGCCCGTCAGCGTCTGACCGGAGCCGATGACCGGTTGTCCGCCCAGGGTGCCAGCCACGTCGGCACCCTTGACGGGCTTGGCCGTGCCAAACAAGGTTTCAATGGTGGTTCCCGTGCCGTTGCTCAGGGCCAGGTTCGACACGGAACCATAGCGGCTCGAGGCCAGCACCAGCTTGCCCGTGCCATCGATCGAGGCGGACACGGTGGCGCCATTGTCCGAGAAGGCTTTCACGCCATTGATCGACGATTGCACCAGCGCCGCCAGCTGGGCCGGTGTGTAGGTGCCGGCCGGTATCGTCACCTGGGCCGTGTTCTTGGCGGATGAAGGATCCGTATCGTTCAGGGTCACGTTCCAGGTGGTATCGCTGGCGATGGTCGTGCTGGCGCCCAGCACGCCGGTCGAGGTGAGCGAACCCTGGCTGGCCATGGTGGTGATGCTCAGTTCATACGTGCCGGGCTTGGTTGCCGCCGTCGAGCTGGTAAAGGAGACGTTGCTGTCGCTGGTCTTGCCGATGGCCGAGAACAGGCCAGCGATATCGCTGAAATTGGCACTGATGGCCTTGTCGAGTTTGCTGGAATCCAGCGCCAGGCTGCCGTCTTTCTGGAAAGAAATACCCACCTGGCTGAGGGTACTCATAGTGCTGTTCAAGCCGGTGATCGGCGCGCCCAGCTGTCGGCGCAGCTGGCTCTGGATCGATTGCACGGTCGAGTCGCCCAGCAGGACGCCGCCAGTCTTGGTGTCGGGATTGTACGCCGTCATTTTACCGATCGCCGTGTTCAGTTCGTTGTATGCCTTGACGAAGGAGTTGATGCTGGTCTTGACGGTGGTGGTGTCTTTGGCAACGGACAGGCTGCTGCTGCCGACCTTGGCGATGTTCAGGGTAATGCCTTCGATTGCCGTATCGACGCTGTTCGAGCTGCTGGTGATGGGAATGCCGTTAACACTGAACATGGTGTTCTGTGCCGCGCTGTTCTGCTTCAGATTCTGCGCGCCGCCAACGTCGTAGGCCAGCAAGGATTCCAGGGCACTGTCCGCAGGCTGGCCGTCACTGCCGCTCAGCGAGATTTTCATGGCCGAATTGGCGCCCGTCTTGCTTGAGCTGAGCACCAGGTGGAACGGTTTATCCGTGCCGTCGGAAACGATGCTGGCCGTGACGCCCAGACCGGCGTTGTTGATGGCGTCGCGGATGCCTTGCAAGGTATTGTTTGTCGAATCAATGACGACCGACCCCGTTGCCTGCGTCGCATCCTGGGTAAAGCCGGCACCCATGTAGCTGCCGACGGTGCCCGCCGTCAGGCCGGCCGCGGCCGGATTGCTGCCAGCGATGATGATGGGGCTGGCATTGCCCGATGTCAGGGTGATGGCGCTGGCAATTGTCACATTCGAGCCATCGTTGCTTGCGCCCGCTGCCTTGCCGATGCCACCGCTGACGCCACCCGTGACGACCTCTTCAATATTGATGTTGGAGCCATCGGCGCGCGTAAATTGCAAGGTGCCATCGGCAGCCTTGCCCGTGACCGTGATATTGGCTGCGGCCAGCGCATTCGAGACGGCATTCGGCCCTTCCAGCTTCGCATCGAGGCTGGCGGCGGTGATACCGGCGCCGGCGGCCACGTTCTCGCCTTGCGAGACGATTTCAATGCCGCCAACGGACAGGGAATAGCTGCTGCCCGCGCCGCTGGTGGCGACATTGCCATACGTGCCGAACATGGCGGCATCACTGCTTGCTGGCTGGGCTGTCGCCGTGACGCCCGTGGTGCTGCTCTTGGCATTGATGGCATCGGCCAGCGCGCGTGCGCTTTTCGTGCTGGCGTCCGTCGGGATGGCCGTGCCGTTGAGGCTCAGCGAACCGTTGCTCACGCCGTTCAGCAGTGTGCTGCCGCTCAGGGCCGTGCCTTTGGTGCCAAAGGTGCCGCCGCTTGCCGAGCCGAGCTGGAAGGAAATCGTCGTCTTGGCGCCCAGGCCGATGGTCGACAGCTTGCTGGCCATGCCACCTGACGTCAGGGTCTGCGCCTGCGCCAGCTGCGAGACATTGATATTGTAAGTGCCGGCCACGGCCTTGGCGCCAGCGCTGGCGGACAGCACCAGCGGATCCGATGGCGTGGCGCTGACGGCGCGAAAATTGTTCGAGTTGGTCAGTGACGACAGCGAGCTCTGGAAGGTGCTGATCGAACCGCCCAGTGTACCCAGGGCGCTGAGCTTGGCCTGGTAGGAAGCCGTTTTCTTGTCGTAGAGATTCAGCGGCGCCGACTCAGCCGTCATCAGCTTCTCGATGATGGCATTGACGTCCAGCATGCTATTGCCGATGCCCGGAGAGGATAAGGTTGGTGTGATGGCCACTGCATGCTCCTAGGAAAACACTAATATAAGCTGTTATCGGCAGAATCAATCAGGACTTGAGAGGGGGATTTACCGCGCTGTTTTCATTTCGGGGAAAAAAGCGGCCTGGTGTGCGTAAAGGGTTGCTCTTGTGGTAATAAGAATACGGGGGCCGGCAGGCTGGCTGGCGGACCCCGGTGTCGTGCTGATGCATGGCGAAACATGGCAGCGCGGACGGTTTTGCATGGCATCCGTCAGGCGCTTTGGCTGATGAGCGCGCCTTTGGCTGACTCGAAGGCCTTGGCCAGCGCCAGGGCTTCCTTGGTCGGGATCTGCCGCAAGACTTCCTTGGTTTCCTGGTCGATCACCATGACGACCGTGCGCTGACTGTCCTCATCGACGGAAAATTCCAGGCCCTGGGTCTTGATTTGCGATGACTGGTTCAGTTCAGATACCGCCTGGTCCAATTGGGCGCGGCTGGGTTCCTGCTCATTTTGCTGCGTTGTCACGGCGTCAGTGGTGCTGCGAGATGCCGCGGCACGCGCCGGCGCGATGTCTGCCGGAGTGTAACTCTTCTCGATCCGGCTGGCCGAGGCGGCTGATATCGTGTCTATAGTCATGGTGCTCTCCTAGTGAAAATTCCCCTGCCGAAAAAATCCGGCAGGGGAACCTGGGTCTGGCGATGTGACGAGACTAATCGAAGATTAGCCGCGCAGCAGGCTCAGCACGCCGTTAGGCAGCGAGTTTGCTTGCGCCAGCATGGCGGTACCAGCTTGTTGCAGGATCTGGCCGCGGGTCAGGCTGGCTGTTTCTGCTGCGAAGTCGGTATCGACGATGCGGCTGCGCGATGCGGACAGGTTTTCCGTCGTCGATTGCAGGTTCGAAATCGCCGAGGAGAAGCGCGATTGCAAAGCACCGTACTGAGCGCGTTGGCTGTTGACCGTCGACAGTGCCGCATCGGTGATCTTCAGGGCCAATTGCGCGCCCGCAAACGTCGTGACGTCCAGCGATGCAACCGATTTCAGCTGCGAACCAGCATTCGTGGTTCCAGCGGCCGCCGCACCCAGGCCCAGGCCGGAACCCGCATCGGTCACGGAGAAGCTGCTGTCCGAATCGAACGTCACGCTGCCGTTGGCGATACCAACTGCAGCTGCACCTTTGGTATCAGCAGCCGCCGACAACGTGTTATCCAAGTTGTAGGTTTTGACGTCCAGCTTGACAGCAGCCGTGGCGCCATTCGTCACCTGGATGTCGGCACCATTGGCATTACTCAGCTTGATGCCAGGATTTTTGGCGTCAAAACTTGCCGTGATGCCCGTTTTGGCGGTTTGTGCATTGATCGCGTTGATGCCGGCGGCAAAGTCGGCCGCCTGATTGGCGGCGCCGGTGACGGTGAACGAAACAGTCACGGCATCAGCAGGTGCAGAATTATCGCCGTTCAATTTGAACGAGTACGATTCCGCACCCAAGCCCAGGTTGGCTTCGGTTTTTGCCGTGGCGGTGACGCCGGTGCTTGCCGTTTTGGCATTCAATGCGGCAGCGATCGATTTGGCGGTGTCGCCTGCAACGGTGGTGTACTTGTCGGTACCCAGCTTGCCGTTGACGGTGACATCTTTGGCTGCAACGACGTTGGTCGTGGTCAGTTTGGCTGCAACAGCGTTGTTTTCAACGCGGTTGTTGCCATATGTGTTCGTCAGGAAGTTCGCGCCGTTGGCGGAAATCAGCTGGTTCGCATCGGCGCCGACCTGGAAGTTGGCCGTACCCATGGTGCCATCGAGCAGTGCCTGGCCGTTGAACGAGGTGGTCGTGGCGATACGGTTCAGTTCCGAGTTCAGCTGCGTCACCTCGGTTTGCAGCGCCTGGCGGTCGCTCGACGAGTTGGTCGAGTTCGACGACTGTACGGCCAGTTCGCGGATACGTTGCAGGATGTCGCCCGAGCTCGACAGTGCACCCTCGGCCGTTTGGGCCAGCGAGACGCCGTCGTTTGCATTGCGGGTTGCTTGGGTCATGCCGCGGATTTGCGACGTCATACGGTCGGAAATCGCCAGACCAGCAGCATCATCCTTGGCGCTGTTGATGCGCAAGCCAGAGGACAAGCGTTGCAGCGAGGTGCTCAGGGATGCTTGCGAGGAGCCCAGGTTGCGTTGCGAGTTCAGGGAAGCGATGTTGGTGTTAATTACTGCAGCCATGTTAATTCTCCAGACAGGTACTACATTGCGCTATGTGCTAGTCACTTTGGCCTGCCCCGCTGTTCCGGGACAATCAAGCCGCTGTTGTTTAGGGTAACGGTTGCTCTGCGGGAAAATTTATGGCGAAAAGTGCTTTAAATTTTAATTTTTAGCCCTTCAGTTTGTCGCATGCCGCGCGCTAGACGACATGCTTTTTGGAAACTTTAGGGTGAAAATAATTTTATTTTTATATGGTGCGCATGCTGGCGGCGTGCTGGAGGCAGGGGGGTGTTATTGGTTTTGCCATGAAGTTGCCGTCCAGCTGGGCAGCGGGACGGCATGGCGTAGGCCGGACGGACTCAGGCGGCCAGCATCCTCGCCCTCGTTGGCAGGAGCCAGGATAGGCGAGGAAAAAGTGGATCAGGACTTTTTGGTGAGGTCATATGGCGGACGGATCGTTCGTGCCCGACAAGCGATAGCATATTATTCGCCAGTTGTTGTGTTCACGATTTCCGTTTACGTCGAACAATGAAACCCATCAAGCCTAAACCTGTGAGTAACATGGCATAAGTTTCGGGTTCGGGAACTGCGGAGGTAAATGTCAGGGACAATGTTTGAGCGCCAGATGGAAAACCGGTGAAGTCAGTCCAGTTTTGTCCTTCTATAGAGGATTTCATCATGAATCCCACAGGCGTACCATTTTTATAAGCCTTGTTCAGATATTCTGTCAGGTCGATGGGTTTTTTTTGGCTTATATTGGTTGCTGTCTTTGCTACCAATCCCCCGATGGGATTCGGAGCGGTATAGTAATTAAAGGATACCCAGGTTCCATCGGTAAGATAAACCTCCATGCTACGGGCAGTTATCGGTGTCCATAAAAGCCCCGATGTCAGCGTGACGGAGGGATCATAGGCTGGCAAGATGAACTTTTCATACAGGCGGCTATATCCTTCGCCAAAAATAGCCCCTACTTCACCTCTATCTAAGGTGTTTGTGTTGCCGTTGCGGGTATTGTAAAAAGTTGATAGGTGCTGGCTGCTTGTGATGGAAATTTCTTTGACAGCCGCCTGGGAGACCGCAGGCATGATTGCAGCCATGAAGATTGCGAGCGCGAATAAAGTATTTGAGGATATATTTTTAATGCACTTAAGTGGACTTCTTTTCATATGGCATGCCCTGAAAGGTTGATTTAATAAAATTATTGGCATAACTGGTGTGTGTAGCCTTTTCTTAAAAAAAAGCACACAACCATGTTACATTGCCAATTAAGTCATTAAAACGATCCAGGTTAATTTTTTAGTAATTCGCCGAGTGATTTTTTTTCGGTAATGCCCCGAGGCAAAGTGATTGAGGTGCTGTGTGTTGCTTCGCACCACATGGGTTCACTCCGCCACCACCACCCGGTTCTTGCCCGTCTGCTTGGCCTGGTACATGGCACGGTCGGCGCGCTTGACCAGCTCGGCCTGGTCTTCGTTGGGCAGGCGCAGGGCCACGCCGGCGGAAAAGGTGATCAAGACTTTTTCGTTATCGTGCAGGAAGAAATGCCGGGTCAGCTCGCGCTGCAAGCGCGTCATCGTCGACGAGGCCGCCTCGACCGTCGTTTCCGGCAGCAGGATGAGGAATTCCTCGCCGCCGAAGCGGGCGATGACGTCCATCGAGCGCAGGGTTTCCTTGACGATTTTCACCAGGTGTTTCAAGGCGGCATCTCCGGCCAGGTGGCCGTAGGTATCGTTCAGGCGCTTGAAGTCGTCAAGGTCCAGCATGGCGATGCACAGCGGCGTGCCGCGGCGGTCGGAACGGGCCGTCTCGCGTTCGAACACGTCGTCCAGGCCACGGCGGTTCAGGCTGCCCGTCAGCTGATCTTCCCGCACCAGTTCGCTCATATGCTGGAGTTTCGCTTCCAGGGTGTGGATGCGCTGTTCCGCATCCTGCACTTCCTGGCGCGCCAGTACCATCTTGTCACGTGCGCGCAAGGCCTCGTTCTGCACCATGCGCGTTTCGCGCAGGACTTCGTCGAGAACGCTGTTCAGTTCGCTGATATTTTCCGCCTGGCTGATCTTTTCCGAATAGCCGCCGATCTTTTCATGGAAGTCGCCCGTACTGGCCGCCACTTGGCCCAGGCGGTCGATGAAGGTCATCATCATGTTCTTGACCGTCAGCTTGACGTCGGACAGGCTGTGCTTGAGCTGGCTTTGCTTGTAGATGACTTCCTTCAGGCTGCGCGTGGCGTCTTCCAGCGCGCGCTGGTCGAGCGGGCCGGCGATCAGGTTTTGCACGGCATCGACCTGGCCGCGCAGCCAGCTGTCGTCGTCGAGCAACTGGCTGACGTTGTCGAGCAGCAGCTTGAACAGGCGCAGCAGCAATTCCTGCTGCTCGGCCGTGTCGCCGCTTTTCAATTCGATCTGGTAGCACAGCTGTTTCAGGCGCAGGGCCGCTTCGTTTAGCGCTTCTTCCGTATGGGCTTGCTTGATGGCCGCGCCCAGCGATTCGGCCTCTTCCACCAGCGCGGGCGTGCCCGTCAGCAAGGTGGCGACGGCAAAGCCCAAGGTACGGCTGAGCAATTCACGCAGGGTGCGCGTCTGTTCGCCGTCCGGCAGGGGCGGCAATTCGATGCCGCCGCCTTTCTTGACCTGTTTCTCCGCCAGCTGCGCCAGGGTGCGCGCATAGCTGTCCCAGTCGCGCGCTTTCAGTGCGCGCTGGAAACGCTTGCCAAAGTCGCCCAGTTCGCCCGCGGATTCGCTCATCTTGGCGGCAAATTGCGTCAGGACGTTTTCCGCGCCGCTCTCCGTGGGTGCGCTGGCGGCCAGCACGGCACCAGGCGCCGCAGGGCTGTCCGCCGGTTCGCTGATGCCGGCGATTTCATTGTAGATATCGCGGTAGGCGCTCGGCGTGGGGGCGATGCGGCGCGTGGCCAGGCGGCGAAACGCTTCGCGGGCGATATCGGCCGGGTTCATCGCCGCGGCGGCGGTATTCGTGGCGCCAGCGGGAGCGCTTGCTGGTGAAGATGGCAATTTACTGGACATGTAGGCACAGCCTTTTCAGATATTTCTCATTATCCCCATGATATGCGAGTTGGCAAAGAACTTATTGTGCGAGAAGCAAGGAGAAGTCCTGTCAATTCGCCCGATGCCAGCGGGCATGCCGCTTTGCCGTCAATCCACCAGCTGGTTGCGGATCGCGTAGTGCGTCAGTTCCGCGCTATTCTTGAGTTTCATCTTGACCAGCAAGCGGGCGCGGTATTCGCTGACGGTTTTCACGGACAATTTCAGCTCTTCGGCGATGGCGCCCACGGCCTTGCCCGAGGCAATCATCACCAGGGTCTGGTATTCGCGGTCCGACAAGGTGTCGTGCAAGGCGGTTTCGTGGTCTTCACCCACCGTGTTGGCCAGTTCCTGCGCCAGCGAGGCGCTGATGTATTTCAAGCCCTGCGCCACCTGGCGGATGGCCGTGACCAGCTCGCGCGGCGCGCTCTGTTTCGTCAGGTAGCCGGCCGCGCCCGCCTTGAGCGAACGGATGGCGTACTGGTCTTCGCGGTGCATGGACAGCATCAGCACGGCCAGTTCCGGCTTTTCCTTCTTGATCTGCTTGAGTACCTCGATGCCGCTGCGGTCGGGCAGGGATATGTCGAGCAGCAATACCTGGCATTTCGAGCCACGGAACAGCTTGATGGCGTCGTGGCCATTTTCGGCTTCGCCGGCCACGATGATGTCCTTCGTGTCGGCGAGGATTTGCTTCAAGCCTTCGCGCACGATCGCGTGATCGTCGGCGATGAATACCCGGATGGTGGCTTTTTCTTTCATGACTGCATTGTTTCCTATCTGATTCACCCACTAGGCCGCGTCTGGCGGCGGCCCGCTGTGCGCTGGCGCACTGGCTGCAGCCGCTATTATCGCCTCTCGCGCCGTGGTCAGCCGGATTTTTATGCTCAGGATGGTGCCGCCATCCGGCCCATCCATCAGGCTCAAGGTACCGCCCAGCGCGCTGGCCCGTTCGGCCATGCCGCGGATGCCGAACGACTGCGGCTTGGCGCGGTCGGACAGGCGCATGCCGACGCCATTGTCGGCGATCGACAGGCTGATATGCTGGCGCTGCCGGGCCAGGCGCACGCTGACCTTGCTCGCCTGCGCATGCTTGGCGATATTCGTCAGCGCCTCCTGGGCGATGCGGAACAGGCTCGTCGCCTGGTCCAGCTCGAGGTCGATGTGTTGGCGGTTCGAAATGAACTGGCATTCGATGCCTGCCTGGCGCGCGAATTCCTTGACTTGCCAGTCCAGCGCGGCGACCAGGCCCAGGTCCAGCATGGAGGGGCGCAAGTCCAGCGAAATGCGGTGCACGGCGTCGATGCTGCGGTCGACCAGGGCGTCGACATAGTCGGCCTTTTCCTGCAATTGCGGGTCGTCCGGCGGCAGGCGGCGCGCCAGCATGGCCAAGGCCATCTTGATGGCCGTCAAGTTGCCGCCCAAGTCATCGTGCAGTTCGCGCGCCAGGCGCGTGCGTTCGTGTTCCTTGACCTTGTCGATATGCGCAGTCAGCTCGGCCAGGCGGGCGCGCGACTGGCGCACTTCGATCTGTTCGAGCCGGCTTTCCGTGATATTCGTCATGATGCCCTCCCATTGCACCGTGCCGTCGGCCAGCGCGCGCGGCGTGGAGCGCAGGTTGATCCATTTGACGTCCTTCCAGGCGTCGATCCAGATGCGGCCTTCCCAGTTCCAGCTCCACAAAGCCGTCTTCGACGTCTGCATCGATTCCAGATACGAGGCGCGGTCGTCGGCGAGGATCAATTGATAGAACAGTTCCGGGCGCGCGTGCAGCAGTGCCGGGCTCAGGCCCAGCAGGGCCTGGCAGCCGTCGCTCAGGTAGGCAAAGGAAGCCCGTCCATCCGCATGCAGGCAGAACTGGTACACGAGGCCCGGCGTATTCGAGACGATGGCGTTGAAGCGCGACTGCACCTGCGCCAGGGCGGCGGCCGTCGCCTGCGGCGTGCGCAAGTCTTCGCCTTCGGCCAGCAGCAGGGCGCGGCCGTGGCGGTGGGCGCGCGACAACTGCAGGCTGAGCGAATACAGGCTGCCGTCGCGGCGGCGCTGCTGCACGTGCAGCCGGGCTTGCGCGCCGATGCTGTCGTCCAGGGTAGCCAGCACGGCGGCCAGTTGCTGCGCATCGAGCTGCGGCGCCAGCGTGAAGGGTGTCATCGCCAGCAATTCCTTGCGTGCGTACTGCAAGTTGTCGCAGGCGGCATCGTTGGCGTCCAGCAATTGCAAGCTGGCCGCGTCGTACAGGTAGATTTCCGGCGCCGCCGCGCGCATGGCGGGGGCCAGCCGGGGAGTGTCGTGCATGGAGTTGGCTTTCTTCATCAGCGGCGGGCGCGCCAGAAGGCGGCGAAGCGGCGCAGGACCCTGGCCGGGCGGGAATTATGGCGTCCTGGCGTACCTTTGCGCAAGCGCTGCCACCAGGCACGGCGGGCGCGGCCCAGCGCGGCCGACAGCCGGCTGACTCGGCGCCATGGACGCGTGGCGCGCAGGCGGGCGATCCAGCGGTCCTTGGTTTCCATGAACAATCCATGCCAGCGCGCAAACCATGGCAAACTCAACAGGGTAGGGCGCGTCAGGCTGTACAGGCGCGCGACGGCGGCCGCGCCGCCCAGCTTGGCGATGACAATCACGCCGATGCCGGAAAACGCATGGCCGCGCGCGATCGCCAGCAGGGCCAGCAGCTTGACGGGAAACAGCAGCACGGCCGGCAGCACGAAGATGGCCAGTGCCCAGTAAGGCGGCAGGCGCTTGATCCACGCTTCGAGTGCATGCAGGGGCGGAAATTGCGCGATCACCTGCATGATGCGGGCCCCGGTCGCCCACAGCCATTCCTCGATCAGCAGGAAGATGGCGGCCAGGTAGACCAGCGGCGCGAACAGCCAGCGCCTGACTCTGTAGAATTTTTTCATCCGTCTCCGTGTGCGGCGCAGGTTTGCCGCGATTGCCACGATGATACGTCAAAAAAGCCCGCTTGCCCCCGTATCCCGTGTGCCCGCGGCTCCCTGGCGGGGCTACAATAGACAGATGAATAAAGCCTTTGTAAAAGAATCCGACAACGACGACGATGAAGAAGCGGCCGCGCTGGCGCTGGCCATTCCCGCCGGTGCCAAGAACTACATCACGCCGGCCGGTTACCAGCGCATCAAGGAAGAGCTGCTGCAGCTGATCGACGTCGACCGTCCGGAAGTGGTGCGCATCGTCCATTGGGCGGCGTCGAATGGCGACCGTTCGGAAAATGGCGACTATATCTACGGCAAACGCCGCCTGCGCGAAATCGACCGCCGCATCCGCTTCCTCACCAAGCGCATGGACCTGGCCGCTATCGTCGATCCCAGCGTGCACCATGGCAACGACCAGGTGTTCTTTGGCGCCACCGTCAAATATCGCACGGAAGATGGCGAAACGCACACCATCACCATCGTCGGCATCGACGAGTTCGATCCCCTGAACGGCAAGATCAGCTGGGTCTCGCCCATGGCCCGCACCATCACCAAGGCGCGCGAAGGCGACGTGATCACCCTCACCACGCCGCTGGGCGAGCAGGAACTGGAATTGCTGGAAGTGACGTATCCGGCGCCGGGGGAAGCTTGAAGTGATGGGGGCAGCATGAAAAAACGGCTGGGCGGAGAATCTGGCCAGCCGTTTTTTTAATTGCGTTCGCGCAGGATGCGGTTCACGCCGGCCACTCTGCGCACATTGCGCAGCAGGGCGGCCAGGTGGACCCTGTCCTTGACTTGCACGGTGAAGCGCAGCTGGTCTAGGACGTTGTCCTTGTCTTCGTCCATGCCGACATAGATGATGTTGGCGTCGGATTCGCCGATTTCGGCGGCGACTCTGGCCAGGATGCCCCGTTCGCTGTTGATCAGCACCTTGATGCGGCAGTCGAAGCGGCGGTTCAGTTCGGTTCCCCAGCGCACGGCGATCCAGCGGTCCGGTTCCTTGGCGCGCTGGCGTTTCGCTTGCGAGCAGTCGCTCGTGTGCACGAGCAAGCCCTGGTCGCGGCGCAGCTGGCCGATGATCTGGTCGCCAGGGATCGGCAAACAGCATGGCGCCAGTTGCACGGAGACGCCTTCGCTGCCGCAAATGGTGACAGGGTCGAGTTCGCTGCCGCTGTTGTGTTCCACGGGCATGCTGGCCGCTTCGCCGCCGATCAAACCGAAGATATGGCGCGCCACCAAGGTGGCCATGCGCTTGCCGATGCCGATGTCCGCGTACAGCTCGTCCATGGAATTGGCGCTCGATTCGTTGAGCAGGCGTTCGACCAGTGGCGCTTGCAGGTCGGCGTCGATGTTCAGGGTGTGCAGCGCCTGCGACAGCAGTTGCTGGCCCAGGGCGATCGATTCGGGCAGGTTGATCGTGCGCAGATGGTGGCGAATGGCTGAACGGGCCTTGCCGGTGCGCACGAACGACAGCCACGTCGGGCTGGGGCGCGACGAAGAATCGGTGATGATTTCCACGATGTCGCCATTGTGCAGCTCGGTGCGCAGGGGCGAGGTTTCGTTGTTGATCTTGACGGCCACGGTCTGGTCACCGATGCCCGTGTGGATCGAGTAGGCGAAGTCGATGGCCGTGGCGCCGCGCGGCAGGGCGATGATCTTCGACTTCGGCGTAAACACGTAGACGGAATCGGGGAACAGGTCGACCTTGACGTGTTCAAGGAATTCGGCCGAGTCGCCCGTCTGCTGCTGGATGTCGAGCAAGGATTGCAGCCACGCATGGGTGCGCTGCTGCAGGTCGGACGGGTTCGATTCTCCGCTCTTGTAGAGCCAATGCGCCGCCACGCCCGATTCGGCCGTGCGGTGCATTTCCTGCGTGCGGATCTGGAATTCCACGGGCGTGCCGTAGGGGCCGATGACGGTCGTGTGCAGCGACTGGTAGCCGTTCAGCTTGCGGATCGCGATGTAATCCTTGAACTTGCCCGGCATGGGCTTGTACAGGCTGTGCAGGGTGCCCAAGGTCACGTAACAGTCGGCAAAACTGCCCACCACCACGCGGAAGCCGTACACGTCCAGCACTTGCGAGAACGACAAATGCTTGCTGCGCATCTTTTTATAGATGTCGTACAGGGTCTTTTCGCGGCCCGTGACGTCGGCCTCGAGCTCGGCCATGGACAAGGTGCTTTTCACCGCTTCCATGATCTTGTTGACCACTTCGCGCCGGTTGCCGCGCGCCGCCTTGACAGCTTTCGCCAGGGTGCGGTAGCGCATCGGGTACAGGTGCGAGAACGACAGGTCCTGCAGCTCGTGGTAGATGTTGTTCAGGCCGAGGCGATGCGCGATCGGCACGTACACTTCCATGGTCTCGCTGGCGATGCGGCGCTTTTTCGCCGCCGTCATGAAGTCCAGCGTGCGCATATTGTGCAGGCGGTCGGCCAGCTTGATCAGGATCACGCGCACGTCGGACGCCATGGCCAGCAGCATCTTGCGGAAGTTTTCCGCCTGCGCTTCGATCTGGCTCTGGAATTCGATCTTTTCCAGCTTCGACAGGCCATCGACCAGGTGCGCCACCGGTGCGCCGAAGCGCTCGATCAATTCATCCTTCTTGACGTCCTGGTCTTCCATCACGTCATGCAGCAGGGCGGCCATGATGGCTTGCGCGTCGAGCTTCCAGTCGGCGCAGATTTCGGCGACGGCGATCGGATGCGAGATATACGGCTCGCCCGAGCGGCGCATCTGGCCCAGGTGCATTTCGTCGGAGAAGCGGTAGGCTTCCTTGACTTTCTTCAGGTCGGCGGGAGACAGGTATTCGGCCAGCTTGTCGGCCAGATGGCTGACGGAGGCCACGCCGAGGGCGGGTGCTGGCGGTACTGCGGGGGTATTGCTGCCGGACGTGCCGGTGCCGGGCGCGGAAGCGCCCTGCGATTTTGCCGCCTGGCGCGGGGCCAGGGGCGGCAGTGCTGCGGAAGTCGTGTCGGCTGGGGTCAGACTCATAAAACGTCGCGTTGCTTCACAGTGTGAATAAAGGATACGGTAGAACCAGGGGTCAGCACTGTTCCGGCACGCGGGTTCCCAATTACATCGGGACCTTTTTCAGCATTTCGATGCCGACTTTACCGGCAGCGATTTCACGCAGTGCGACAACGGTAGGCTTGTCCTTGGCTTCCACCTTCGGGGTGTGGCCTTGCAACAACTGGCGTGCGCGATAGGTCGCAGCCAGGGTCAGCTGGAAACGGTTAGGGATCTGCTTCAGGCAATCTTCGATTGTGATACGGGCCATAGTAACTCCTAAATTTGTGTGCGTGGTGCTGTGTGAACTGGCGTGCAGAGACGATTATTCTGCGTGCAGGCCCAGCTGGGCGAATAGCGATGCGTTGCGGGCCGCTTGTTGCGCAAACCGGCAACGGGCCGCTCTCACGATCGCGCTCAGTTCGGACAAAGCGACCGTAAACTCTTCATTGATAATAACATACTCGAACTCGGGAGCGTGTGCGATTTCGCCGCCGGCCGCCAGCAGGCGGCGCGTGATCACGTGCGGCTCGTCCTGGCCGCGCTTGTTCAAGCGTTCTTCCAGCGCATCGATCGACGGCGGCAGGATGAAAATGCCGGCCGCGCGGGGGAATTGCTTGCGCACCTGGCGCGCGCCCTGCCAGTCGATTTCCA
Organism: Janthinobacterium sp. GMG2; assembly: GCF_033949445.1. NCBI lineage: Bacteria > Pseudomonadati > Pseudomonadota > Betaproteobacteria > Burkholderiales > Oxalobacteraceae > Janthinobacterium > Janthinobacterium sp. GMG2. The sequence goes on from NZ_JAXAWA010000001.1 coordinate 1,034,222, forward strand.
GCAGGATGTCGGTGCCGGCGGCCATTTGCTGTTCCACCATGATGCGCGAGGTGCCGTAGTAATTGCCATGCACTTCCGCCCATTCCAGGAACTCGCCCTGGTCGGCGCGCGCGACAAAGTCTTCCGCCGTCGTGAAATAGTACTCGCGGCCATGCTGCTCGCCCGGACGGGGCGCGCGCGTGGTGGTTGAGATCGACAATTTGATGCCGGGCTCTTGCGCCAGCAATGCATTGACCAGTGTCGATTTGCCGGCGCCCGATGGCGCGGCAACCACGAACAGGCTGCCGGAGAAGGCGGTAGGGTGGCTCATGCGGATCTTTCAATAATCGTGTTGTTGGCGCCGGTGCTCGCGCAAGCGGCGCCCAATCCGCTATTTTACCAAGAGGCAAGGCGGCGAGCCAGTCCCAAAGCGGCCGGCATGGAGGATGCCTGGCCAGGCTGGCCCTTATTCCAGGTTCTGCACCTGTTCGCGCATCTGCTCGATCAGCAGCTTCAAGTCCATCGAGGCGTCGGCCAGTTCCTTGACGGACGCCTTGGCGCCCAGGGTATTGGCTTCGCGGTTCAGTTCCTGCATCATGAAGTCGAGGCGCTTGCCCACTTGCCCGCCCTTGGTGAGGATGTGGCGCGTTTCGCCCAGGTGGGCCGACAGGCGCGCCAGTTCTTCCGATACGTCGATGCGGATGCCGTACAAGATCACTTCCTGGCGGATGCGCTCCATGGCGTCCTGGCGCGACAGGGCCGAATTCGAACCCTGGCTGGCCAGACCCAGCGCGTCCTGCATGCGCTCGATGGCTTTTTGCTGGAAGGCCGCCACCACTTGCGGTATCAATGGCGTGATGCGCTTGACGATGGCTTCCATCGCTTCGATGCGCGACACGAGCACGGCTTCGAGCGCCGCGCCTTCGCGCTTGCGGCTGTCGACGAAAGCGGCCACGGTGCGCTTGGTCAGCGCGCCCACGTCCGCCTGCAAGGATTCCTGTCCCACTTGCGCTTCTTCGATGACGCCAGGCCAGCGCAGCAGTTCGGCCACCGTCATGACGGGCGCGGAGACAAAATGCTGGCCCACTTCGTTTTGCAGGCGCGCCAGTTCGGTCAGCAGGGGCAGGTTCAGCGCCTGCGTGCCGGCCGTCGCGGCCTTGCGGCCAAAGCTCAGGCGTACCTCGACTTTGCCGCGCGTGATGGCGGACATGACGGCGGCGCGCAAATCAGGCTCCAGAGCCCGCAGATCGTCGTTGATCCGGAATTGCAGGTCGAGAAAGCGCGAGTTGACGCTCTTGATTTCAATTGTCAGTGTGCCTGCAGCACCTTCGCTGGTGGCAACCGCGTAGCCTGTCATGCTTGAAATGCTCAAAGGATTCCCCGATTTGGTCTTGTATACAGTCACTTATACACTTAATCAGCCAGCGCAGGCAATACCGCCCGCGCCGCAAAACAGGACCGAAGTGCTCGATGGCCTGGAAATTGCTGAATAGTGTGCGTTTTACGGCATTGTAAAGAAAATTGTGTTTGGCGGGGCAGGATTGTATGGATCATGTGTGCGCCGCCCGCCATTGCGCCTTGCGCTGTTGCATGGCCGCAAATAGACGGGCGCGCGGTGGTAGAATCGCTGCCGCAACCCCAATCACACAGGACATCCCCATGACATTCGAATCCCGCCCGAGCGGCCGCGCCGTCGATGCGCTGCGCGCCATCCGCATCACCCGCCAGTACACCAAGCATGCCGAAGGCTCGGTGCTGATCGAGTGCGGCGACACCAAGGTCATCTGCACCGCCAGCATCGAAGACAAGGTGCCGGGCTTCCTGAAGGGCAAGGGCCAGGGCTGGTTGACGGCCGAGTACGGCATGCTGCCCCGCTCGACGCACACGCGCATGGACCGCGAAGCGGCGCGCGGCAAGCAGTCGGGCCGGACGCAGGAAATCCAGCGCCTGATCGGCCGCTCGCTGCGCGCCGCCTTCGATTTGCAGGCATTCGGCGAACGCACCCTGCACCTCGATTGCGACGTGATCCAGGCCGACGGCGGCACGCGCACGGCCTCGATCACGGGCGCCATGGTGGCCGCGTATGACGCGTTTGCCCAGTTGCAGGCACGCGGCGCGATCACCGCCATTCCCGTGAAAAGCTTTGTCGCCGCCATCTCGGTGGGCGTCTACCAGGGCATGCCGGTGCTGGACCTCGACTACGTGGAAGACTCGGGCTGCGACACGGACATGAACGTGGTGATGACGGAAGCGGGCCACTTCATCGAAGTGCAGGGCACGGCAGAAGGCGCCGCTTTCGACCGCGCCGGCATGAACCGCTTGCTGGACCTGGCACAGGGCGGCATCGCCGATCTGATCGCCATGCAGAAGCAAGCCCTCGGCATTTAATCTTTACACAGATTTACACATCGCCGCCCGCCGCGCCGGGCAACAAGCCCGCTTTTGCCGCCGTTGAGCGCGGCGGTGGGCCAAGGTGAGGGGAGCGCAAAAGGTTTACAATGTCGGCACTTCAACCGGACTACTGACATGACTCAACGCCTCATCCTCGCCTCCAACAACGCCGGCAAGCTCAAGGAATTCAACGAGCTGCTTTCGACCATCGGTTTTTCCGTCCACGCCCAGGGCGAGTATGACGTCCCGGAAAGCGACGAGCCGTTCCACACCTTCGTTGAAAACGCTCTGCAGAAGGCACGCCACGCGTCGCGCCTGACGGGCTTGCCGGCGCTGGCCGACGATTCCGGCGTGTGCGTCAATGCGCTCGGCGGCGCGCCGGGCGTGTACTCGGCGCGCTATGCGGGCGAGCCGAAGTCGGACGCGGCCAATAGCGCCAAGCTGATCGCCGACCTCGAGGCGCATGCCGACAAATCCGCGTATTACTACTGCGTGCTGGTGTACGTGCGCCATGCGGACGACCCGCAGCCGGTGATCGCCGACGGCCGCTGGAATGGCGAGATGATCGCCACGCCGCGCGGTAACGGCGGCTTCGGCTACGATCCGCATTTCTTCCTTCCCGCGCTGGGCAAGTGCGCGGCCGAACTGACGTCCGATGAAAAGAACGCGCTGTCGCACCGTGGCCAGGCCCTGCGCGCGCTGGTGGAAAAGCTGCGATGATCCCGATCAAACTGGTGGGCGCCGTTGCCAAGTCGGCAGCCAAGCCCGGCGCCGCTCCCGCGCCGCAGGAAGGCATTTCCGGCGCGGCCGGGGCGGCCCTGAAATACCTGCAGCCGGGCGCGCTGAACCTGACGGCCCTGCCGCCGCTGTCGCTGTACATCCATTTCCCGTGGTGCGTGAAAAAATGCCCGTATTGCGACTTCAATTCGCACGAGGTGCGCGGCGACTTGCCGGAAGCCGAATACCTGGCGGCCCTGCGGCTGGACCTGGAAATGGCGCTGCCGCTGATCTGGGGCCGCAAGATCCACACGATTTTCATCGGCGGCGGCACGCCCAGCCTGATGTCGGCGGCGGGCCTGGACCGGCTGATGTCGGATGTGCGCACCCTGCTGCCACTGGAGCCCGATTGCGAAATCACCATGGAAGCCAATCCGGGCACCTTTGAAGCGGAAAAATTCAAGTCCTACCGGGCCAGCGGCATCAACCGCCTGTCGATCGGCATCCAGAGCTTCAATGGCCGCCATTTGCAGGCGCTGGGCCGCATCCACGACGACAACGAGGCGCGCCGCGCGGTGGAGATCGCGCACGCCAATTTCGACAATTTCAATCTCGACCTGATGTACGCGCTGCCCACGCAGACGCTGGACGAGGCGCGGCAGGACCTGGAAACGGCGCTGTCGTTCGCGCCGCCGCACCTGTCGCTGTACCACCTGACGCTGGAGCCGAACACCTTGTTCGCCAAGTATCCGCCCGTGCTGCCGGACGACGACGAGAGTGCCGACATTGCCGACATGGTGGCCGCGCGCGCGGCGCAGGCGGGCTACGGCCGCTATGAAGTGTCGGCCTATGCGCAGCCGGGCCGCCAGGCAAAGCACAACCGCAATTACTGGGAATTCGGCGACTACCTGGGTATCGGCGCTGGCGCGCATTCGAAGATATCGTTCCCGCACCGCGTGCTGCGCCAGGCCCGCTACAAGCAGCCGCGCGCCTACATGGATGCGGTACTGGCCGGCAACCCGGTGCAGGAAGAGCGCGAACTGGCGCGCGAGGAAATGGGTTTTGAATTCATGCTCAATACCCTGCGCCTGACGCAGGGTTTTGCGCCAAACCTGTTCGCCGAGCGCACGGGCCTGGCTCTCAACGCCATCGAGCAGCCGCTCAATGCGGCCGAAGCGAAAGGCTTGCTGTACCGCGACCACCAGGTCATCCGCCCGACGGAACGGGGATTGTGCTTCCTGAACGATCTGCAGCAGATGTTCCTGGAAGATTAATGCGTGGTGACGGCGCGCAGGCGCTGCAGCTTGGCCGCATAGAGCGTGTGGTCGCCGCGCGTGGTGCTGCTGCTCATCGCCAGTTCCAGCTGCTTGCCGGCCTGCTCCAGCTGGCCCAGGCGCGCATAGGCTTGCGCCAGCCAGAAGTGGAACTCGTGGTAGTACGGGTCGCGCGCGATTTCACGTGAAAACAGCTGTATCGCCCGCACGTAATCGTTTTGCTGCATGGCCGCCTTGCCCAGGTTGAAGTAGTGGAAAGGCGGCTGCGGCTGCAGCGCCAGCAGGCGCCGGCGCAGCGGCAGCGCTTCATTCTGCAGGCCGGACGCTTCCAGCGCCTGCGCCAGGTTCGACAGCAGCACCGTGTTGTCCGGCGCGCGCGTCAGCGCATGGGCGAACGTGCGCCGCGCTTGCGCCAGGTTGCCATGGCGGAACTGGACCACGCCCAGGGTGTTGTAGGCGCCGGTGAACGAGGGGTCCTGCAGCAGCGCTGCCCGGGCCCACCAATACGCCTGGTCCAGCTGGCCTTCGCTCATGCTTTCGGCGGCTCGGTTGTTCATGTACATGGCGAGCACGGTTGCTTCGTCGAGTTCCCGCGTGCGATAGCTGCCCATCTCCGCGGACGGCAGGAAATCGATCACCATCATGCCCTTGGCATCGTACCTGCCGGATTTGTCGTCCAGCCGCTGGCCCAGTACCAGGTTGACGTGGCCGGCGACAAAATACATGTCGCCGCTGCGGCTCCAGCTTTCTTCACCGAGCACCTCTTGGTAGCGCACCTGCAAGCCCATTTCATGCGCCAGCGCCGCCGTCATGATCACCAGCGACAGGCAGTTGCCCTGGCGCGCCGCGAACGTTTCGCGCGCATTGCGCGTCATGGCCGCATCGTATTCGAGTTTCAGCCTGCTCTTGTCGTACAGGGCGTCATACAGGGCCGCGCGGTCGTTCTTGTTGCGCGCCTCGCGCCGCACTTGTGTGCGCACATACTGGCGCATGGGCTCGTCGATGGCAAAGACCTGGCTGGCGTCGATGGCGGCGGCCGGGGCGAAATCGCTGTCGTTGAAGATGGGGGGCAGGCTGGCAGGCGGTGCGACGCTGCAGGCCGCCAAAACACAGCAGAGCAGGGCGGCGCCCAGGTGCTTGAAGCAAGGGGCGGAAACAAGATAGGGGCGCATGGTCTCTCCCTGGAGGCGCCGGCTGTCTCATGTCGCGGTGGCGCGCCAGTCCCACCTGAAACCAGTATCGGCGCGCCTGGCGCCGCTGTCAAATAGTTTCAAGCGCCTTGCCGCCGCCGGCACGGCGCTTGAAACTGTGCTTGAAAACCGGGCTTGAACCCCCGGGCTTAAAATTCTTCCCAGTCGTCGCCGGCGATGTGCGATGGCGTTTTGTGCGCCGCCGCACCGGCCGCCTTGGGTGCTGCCGGCTTGCCGGCCGTGGCCTGGGACTGGCGTGGCGCGAGTTTTTGCGTGCTGGCAATGGCGGCCTTGGCTGGCCGCGCGGCGCGCACGGGCGCCGCCGCGACGACGTGTTCGAGCTGGAAGCCGGCCGCCACTTGCGCCAGGCGCGCGGCCTGGTCCTGCATGCTTTCGGCCGCGGCCGCCGCTTCTTCCACCAGGGCCGCATTTTGCTGCGTCACCTGGTCCATCTGCGCGATGGCCTGGTTGACCTGGTCGATGCCCAGGCTTTGTTCGGCACTGGCGGCGGTGATCTCGGCCATGATGTCGGTCACCCTGCGTACGCTGTCGACCACTTCACCCATGGTGCTGCCCGCCTGCTGCACCAGCCGCGTGCCATTGTTGACCTGTTCCACCGAGTCGCCGATCAGGGTCTTGATTTCGCGCGCCGCCGCGGCCGAGCGCTGCGCCAGGCTGCGCACTTCCGTGGCGACGACGGCAAAGCCGCGTCCCTGCTCGCCGGCGCGCGCCGCTTCGACGGCCGCGTTCAAGGCCAGGATATTCGTCTGGAAGGCGATGCCGTCGATGACGCCGATGATGTCGACGATTTTCGTCGATGCCGTATCGATGGCGCCCATGGTGTCGACCACCTGGCTGACGATGCTGCCGCCCCGTTCGGCCACGCCGGACGCGGCCACCGCCATCTGGTTGGCCTGGCGCGCATTGTCCGCATTCTGCTTGACGGTGCTGGTCAGTTCTTCCATCGACGACGCCGTCTCTTCCAGCGAGCTGGCCTGCTGCTCCGTGCGCGCCGACAAATCCTGGTTGCCGGCGGCGATTTCGCCCGACGCCGTGGCAATCGCGTTGGTGCCCGTCTGCACTTCCGACACCACCTTGCGCAGCGCCTCGTTCATGCCGTGCAGCGCGCGCATCAGGTCGCCGATTTCATCGCTGGCGGCCTTGCCGAAATGCGTGCGCAAGTCGCCGTCGGCCACCGTTTCCGCCACTTTCACGGCGGCCTTCAACGGCTGCGTGATCGAGCGCGTGATCAGCCAGGCGCAGACGCTGCCCAGCGCCACCACCAGCACGCACAAGGTCAGCAGCAGGGTGAAGCTGCGCCGGTTGGCCGCCTCGATCGCTTGCGCCGTGGCGTCGATGGCCTGGCGCTGCTGCGACAGCAGGGCCTTGACGTTGTTCTGGTATTTGGCGGCGGCCGGCGCGAAGCTGTCGCGGTAGGTGCTTTCCGCCTGCGCCGCGTCGCCGGCCTTGCGCGCATTCATCACCAGGGTCTTGGCATCCTGGTACTTGACGCGCTCGGCGATGGACGATTTGAAGATGGCTTTTTCTTCGTCGCTGTCGAGCAGCGCCTCGATTTTCTTCAGCAGTTCGCTGCCCTGTTTGGTGCTGTCGGCGATGGTGTCGGCAAACACGCTGGACAGGGTTTCATCCGTGCTTTTGGCGATCATCGAGGTGCGCGCGATGGCCGAATAGATCAGCACGTACCAGTCCGATACGAGGCGTTCCTTGGCCAGCGGTTTTTCCATCATTTGCCGCGTCGCTTCGGCATTCACGTGGGCGCTGTACAGCGCGTACGAGGTGGAGATCACGGACAGCAGCAGCACCAGCGCGAAGCCTGCAGCCAGGCGCGTGCCGATACGAAGGTGGGAGAGGGCGTGCATGGTTGGAGCTCCTGTCGCAGAGGGGATTTAATTGCCTGTGCGACATAGTATGCACTGAGAAGTGACCAAGAGGCGAGCGAAACGCGCGCTCGTTTTGGCGTCTGTTGCAGCCACGCCCGTGCTACAGATCGCCCGCCTGGCGCAAGTCCGGCTGCTCGGCCCAGCGGGCGAAGGCGGCCGCCATGCGCTCGCTTTCCGCGATGGCGCGGCGCCAGTCGCGCATGCGCGCCGCGTGGTCTTGCCCGTAATGGGGGAAGTCGCGCCGGTCCGGCAGTTTTCCATTGGGCAGGCTGGCCACGAAGGCGGGCGAGGGCGAGACGAGGATCATGTTGTCGAGTGCGCTATCGCCGCTGCGCGCGCGGCGCCAGGGCATGGCTTTGTCCAGCCAGCCCGGTACGATATGGTCGGCAAAATGCGGATACAGCACGAGGTCCGGTTCGCGCTGGTAGGGCAGGTGCAAATGGTAGTCGACCAGGCCGCCGTCCCAGTAGCGCCCGGGGGGCGCGCCGGCGATGTCCGTGACCGCGTCGAGCACCAGCGGGATGGAGCCGGAGGCCAGCAGCGCGTCGCGCAGGTTGTCTTGCGCCAGCGGCACGAAGTGGGAATGAAATGCGTCGAAGCGCGAACGCAGCCAGCTGGCGCCGTCCGGTCCGGCATGGAACACGGTGCGTTCCAGCGAGGCGGCCAGACGCGCGCGCGCCACGGCGTTGCCGGCGGCCGCCAGCAGGAAGCCGCGCCGGTCGCGCCATTTGCCCGGCTGCGCCAGCGCGCCAATGCCGCGTACGGCCAGCACCGACAGGCTGTGGCGCTCGTGCCGCAGCAGCTGCGCATCCTGGCCATCGAGGACGGCGTCGAGCAGGGCGCGGCAGGTGCGGCTGACGTGCGCCGCCTCGGGTTTGTCGGGATAACGCTGGCCCACGTATTCGCGCACCAGGCGGCGCTGCGCGGCCACCGGATCGGGGAACACGGCGGCGGCCATGCGCCAGGCGCCGATCGAGGCGCCGACGAATTGGCGCGGACGCGGCGCTTGCGGCAGGAAGTGGCCGAACAGCCAGCAATCGAGCTGGTGCAGGATCAAGCCTTTCGGCCCGCCTGCGGCGGCAGGGACGATGGCGATATCGCTGGCGCGCACCCCGTTGTCGGCGATGCGCGCCCGGGCGCGGCGGCCCAGGCGGATAGTGATCGGTGATTGCATGAGTAGTCGTTGGCGGCCTGTAGCCAGGTATTTTACCGCCAGCGTGGCGCCACGACACAGTCGCGCTCGCTATAGTCCCATTGTTAGTATTAATAAATTTCTTTAAGGCAACCATTCTCTTGAGAAATGTTGCATAATATTGGACGTTGAATTTTTGGCATGTGCCAAGGATTCCTTATGTCTTGCTTTTTTTATTGGAATCGTATGCAACTGAATCACGCTTTTGTTCTGACCCTGATCGCCGCTTCGCTCGCCGCTTGCGGTGGTGGCGGTTCTTCTTCCCCATCCGATACGGCGGTTGCCGTGAACACGGCCAAGCCTGCCGATCCGGTGGCGCCCGTCGTTCCTGTCGTTCCTGTCGTTCCCACGGTGCCAGCGGCCACCGGCGAAAACACGGGTAGCGTCAGTGCCCGTTTCGTCAATGGCGACAACAGCCGCTTCATCTTTACGGCTATCGGCTTGCAGAGCAGTGGCAAGGCCAGCCTGCTGGTCCAGGATACGTCCGGCGCCTTGAGCAATATCGGCAGCATCGTGCTGACGGGCAACCCGTCCGTGACGCGCGAAATCAGCGGCGACGCGGCTTTTGCGCAGGGACGCTGGTTCAAGGGCTCGTTCAGCAACAGTACTGGTGCCACGACGTTGACCGGCAACAATGCCAGCGCGCATTACGTCGCCTACAACGTGCTCGCCGCATTGCCAGCGACCGGCACGTTCACCTGCGATGCCGGCACGTTCACGGCGCCAAGCTATACGGGCGGTACGAACATCTCGTCGAGCGGCTACTTCGGCACTGCCAGCGGCACTGCCAGCATGTCCTTCGATGCCTCCGGCGCGAAAATAGCGCTGGCCATCGACGCCAGCGCTGGCGGCAGCACGGGCAAAGTATCGGCTTCGACGACCATCGCTTCGCCAGGTTCCAGCAGCATCACCGGCGGCTACCTGTCGAATGGCACGGGCGCGCAGCTGATGCTGGGCGACGGCGGCGCCGGCCGCTATCTGCTGATCGCCGCCTACAAGGCGCAGCTGGCGAATGGCGCCAATTACCAGGGCGTGGCCACGTTCCGCTGCTCCTGATCGCACGGGCATGAAAAAAGCGGCGTCCGTGCAATGCACGGACGCCGCTTTTTTTTCGTGAGCCGGAATTAACGCAGTGCCGCGATCATCTGTTTCAGCTTGCCGGAATCGACGCAGAAGGCGCGGATGCCTTCGGCCAGTTTTTCCGTCGCCATCGCGTCTTCATTCATCATGAAGCGGAAGGCTTCTTCGTTCAGCGACATTTGCACGATGCTGGTCGATGGCGCCGCTTCGGCGCTCAGCTTGCGTTCCACCGGCGCATCGCTGTCGGCCAGTTTTTGCAGCAGGTCGGGGCTGATGGTGAGCAGGTCGCAGCCGGCCAGTTCGAGGATTTGCGACGTGTTGCGGAAGCTCGCGCCCATCACCTCGGTCTTGTAGCCGAACTTGCGGTAGTAGTTGTAGATGCGGCGGACCGATTGCACGCCCGGGTCTTCCGCGCCCATGTAATCGATGCCCGTCGATTTCTTGTACCAGTCGTAAATGCGGCCGACGAACGGCGAAATGAGCTGGGCGCCCGCTTCGGCGCAGGCAATCGCCTGGGCCAGCGAGAACAGCAGGGTCATGTTGCAGCGGATGCCTTCCTTTTCCAGGATGGCGGCGGCGCGGATGCCTTCCCAGGTGGAGGCGATCTTGATCAGCACGCGCTCGCGCGGAATGCCGGCATTCGAATACAGGGCGATCAGGTCGCGGCCCTTGGCGACCGTGCCTTCCGTGTCGAACGACAGGCGCGCATCGACTTCGGTCGAGACGCGGCCGGGGATGGTTTGCAGGATTTCCACGCCAAAGGCGATCAGCAGGCGGTCGATGATTTCGGCGGTCGAGGCGTTCGGATGGTCGCGCACGGCCTTTTCCAGCAGCGGCTTGTATTCATCCTTTTGCACGGCCTTCAGGATCAGCGACGGATTCGTCGTCGCATCGCGCGGCGTGTATGCCTGGATCGATTGGAAGTCGCCGGTGTCGGCCACCACGGTAGTAAATTGCTTCAGTTGTTCGAGTTGGTTCATGGCTGCACGGGAAAGAGTGAATGGGCTTGCCGGGCTATTGTACCGAATTCACTGCCTGAAGCATCGACTACTGGTTTGCCCGCGCACTACTTACTCAATTGAATCTTGCTTTTTTGAGAACTCGCGCATAATTGCCTGGACTTGTTTATTTTGTACATTGTTTTAATAAGCAATGTGCGATGCCACTCTCCAGATGAAGAGCATCTTTTGACACAAGATATCGTTAGCGCGGTAGCCGCCTTCAACGGCGCGACACGCCTGTATGCATTGTCCATCGGCGACGATGGACAGGACAGCGGCTTGCTGGTCGAAGCCTTTGCCGCCGACGAACGGCTGCAGGAGGTGGGCGCGCGCGACATCATCGCCTTGTCCACCAGCGCCCATGTGGCGCTGGCGTCGCTGCTGGGCCAGCCTGCCAGCCTGCACGTCAGCCTGGCGGACGGCACGCGCACCCCATTTTCCGGCTATATCAGCGCCGCCGCCACGCTGGGCAGCAATGGCGGCCTGGCGCGCTACCGGCTGCGCATCACCCCATGGCTGTGGCTGCTGACCCAGGCGCGTAACAGCCGCGTCTGGCAAGACAGGAGCGTGAGCGCCATCGTCGACGAGGTCTTGCAGGCGTATGCGCCGTACGCGCTGTGGCGCTGGAGCGACGAGGTGGCGTCATTCATGCAGGAGGCGGGCGAGCGCAGCTATTGCTGCCAGTACCGGGAATCGGACTACGATTTCGTGCGCCGACTGCTGACGGAAGAGGGGCTGGCCTGGCGGTTTGACGGTCAGACCATGATCGTCTTTGCCGATAGCAGCCAAGCGTGCGCCACGCCCGAGGACGCCAGCAGCGCGCAAGGCGGCGGCTTGCGCTTTCATGGCGCCCGCGTCGGCGAGCCGGGCGACAGCGTGCAGGCCTTGAGCGCGCGGCGCAGCCTGCAGGTGGGCCTGAGCAGCGTACTCAGCTATGACTACAAGGCGAAAAAGGCCGTGGCCGCCAGCGTGCCGACCAACACGGTGCTCGGCGGCAAGCATGCGCCGATGCTGGAAAGCTACGATACGCCGGGCCAGTACTGGTACGCCAGCGCCGCCCAGGCGCAGCGCTATGCGCAGTTGCAGATGCAGGCGCATGAAGCGCGCGCCCAGCTGTGGCAGGCGCGCTCGACCGTGCGCACCCTGCGCGCCGGCACGCGTTTTACCCTGACGCAGGGACCATTGCCGCCCGCCGATGGCGCCGCACCCGAGTATGTCGTGCTGCGCGTGGCCAGCATCGGCGTCAACAACCTGCCGGTGCCGGCACTAGAGGGATTGGCGGAACTGTTCGGCCCGATACCGGAATTGCTGGAGGAAACCGTGGCGCAGTGGGGCGACGGTTTTCCTGATGTCGCCGCCGCGATCGCGCAGGCACAAGCCAGCGGTTACGCCAACTGCATCGAGATGATCAGCGCAGGCACGCCGTGGCGTCCGCTGCGAAATGGCAACGATGCGCGCCAGCATGCCACGCCGACGGCCCTGGGCAGCCAGAGCGCCATCGTCGTGGGAGCCGATGGCCAGGACGCGGCCAGCGGCGCCGATGAAATCTATTGCGACAGGCTGGGCCGGGTGCGCATCCGCTTTCACTGGCAACAGGAAACGGCCGCGACCTGCTGGGTGCGCGTGGCGCAGCGCGCGGCCGGCGGCGGCATGGGCAGCCAGTTCCTGCCGCGCATCGGCCAGGAAGTGCTGGTGCAATTTTTGGAAAACGATATCGACCGGCCCGTCATCATCGGCGCGCTGTACAACGGCCAGGGCGAGGGCGGAAGCAAACCGACCCCGGGCGGTGTTGGCGGCGAGTCTGGCGACGCCGGCGTGTTCCAGCCGGCACACGATCACGCGGTAGCGGGCCAGGGCAATGTGGCGGGCGGCAACAGTCCGCTGTGGCATGGCGCCGCTGGCGCCAGCGCGGCGCATCGCAATGCCAGCGCGCAATGGGGCATCCGCAGCAAGGAGTTCGGCAAGGCGGGAGGAGCGGCGGGCTACAACCAGCTGTTGTTCGACGACACCGACAGCCAGGGCCGGGTGCAGCTGAAAAGCAGCCATGCGGCCAGCGAGCTGAGCCTGGGGCATCTGATCCATGGCGCCGACAATTACCGGGGCAGCCTGCGCGGCGCCGGTGCCGAATTGCGCACCGATGCGTATGGCGCGGTGCGGGCGGGCGCCGGGCTCCTGATTTCCAGCTACCTCGTCAACCACGACGCGCGGGCGCGCGATCCGGCCGGCGACAATGCGCCCGGCATGGCGCTGCTCAAACAGGCGGCCAAGCTGGGCGAGACTTTCAGCGAGGCGGCCGTCACGCACCAGGGGGTGGCCTATGCGGCGCACCTGGGGGCGACGGCGCCCGGCAGCAGTACGCTCGATGCCAAGGCCGCGCCGTTGTCGGCATTCTTGACCAGTGCCTCCGGCATGCTGAGCCGCGACAGCGTGGACGCCGCCAGGACCGACGCGGCCGGCAAACCCACGGCGCCGGCCGACGACAAGCTGCCGCACAGCAGCGACGCCATCATCGCGGTGGCGGCCAAGGCGGGCCTGGGCGTGGTGGCGGGCCAGGATATGCAACTGGCCAACGGCGAAACGGCAACACTGATGAGCGGGCTCGATACGCAGTTCGCCAGCGGCGGTCAATGGCGACTGCACACGGGCCAGGCGATCGGCATGCTGGGCGGTGTCGTCAAACCGGGCGAGGGCGAGCTGGGCGTCCAACTGGTGGCGGCCAGCCAGCCCATCGAGGTGCAGGCCCAGTCCGACGAGATCAAGGTCCAGGCGCGCGAAGAGGTCAATGTCATCAGCGCCAACGCGCACATCGACTGGGCGGCGGCGAAAAGCATCCGCCTGTCGACGGCGGGCGGCGCCAACATCACGATCGAGGGCGGCAACATCACGATCCAGTGCCCGGGCAAGATCACCGTGTTTGCAGGCAAGAAAAGTTTTATCGGGCCGGAGCGGCTGACTTATCCGTTGCCCAGATTCTCCCGTTCCATATGTAAACGATGCAGGCGTAGCGCAGCCGAATCAGGTTCGCCTTTTTCCATGGTGGAAGAGTGAATAGCCAAAAACAACAGTTAGAGGAGCATGACTAAGTGGATATTAATATGTTTCCTTCTGGCTGGAAAGTGTCATTGCACACGCGCTTGCAGGCGTTTCGCCGTCAGTTTCCCGAGGCGCACATTTATGCGTTGATCGATGGTGTTTTTGACGAGTCGTGTTATCCATTGCTTAAGCGCACGCAGCATCTGCGATATGAGGCGCTGTTTTCCGGTGCGCCAGGTGCGAATGAAGAAACTTTGTCCATCTCGCCGCTGCTTGTTGAATTTGACGATACAGCTCGTTTTACTTGGGAACGACTACTTGAAAAAACCAATGGTCATCCGGCGCTCAGCCTGATTGTCACGCCGGAGCCGTTGCAACAACTGGCTGCCCGTTTGGCATCATGGTGCATCGTCGATGCCGCAGACTATACGGTGGCGTTGTCGTTTGCCGATACCCGCATTTTGCCGCAGCTTTTCAATATATTGACGGCGCAGCAGTTGGGCCAGTTTTGCGGGCCGGCACACCATTGGCAATACGTCACGCGCAAAGCCGACTGGAGTGATTTGACCTTGCCTGGTGAAGCGCTACCGGCGGCGCTTGGTATATCGTTAAGTGAGCAGCAATGCGCTCAACTGATGCGGGCGGCGGAAGGCGACGGCATCTTGTTTCAAGTGCGCGCAACCAGTCCTCGCTTGCTGGAACCACATACTGCCGAACATGCCCATGCCCTGATCGAATATTGGCTGGGTTGTGCCGATCATGCGCGGCTCGAAACACCGCCAGATCGATTTGACGTATGCATATTTGGCCTCGAAAACCCAGGTCTGCAAACACGGCCGCAAATTGCGTCCTGGCTAGCAGAGCCTGCTAGGGCGCAAACACCCGATTCATTGTTTGAACTCTGGATGGCAGAGCAATCCTCTGCTGATGTGCCGACCTTATCAGTGGAGGCAAAGTCATGATTATCTTGTTCAGGCAGTGGCTGTGGCGAGGTATCTTGCTGGCCGCATGTTTGCCCGGCGTTGCCATGGCCGCGAGCATTCAGGCGCTGAATTATTCTTCGCGCGAAGTCAATTACATCGCGGTTGAAAATCCGGGCAATACCAACAGCGGCGGCGGTGGCGATGCGATCGATCCTTATGGCCAAGGCGGCACGATATGCTGTTTCAGCGTGCCGGAAAAATGGCATGCGGATTTGAAGGTCGTGGTGGTCTATCAGTTTTATCCAGACCCGACCCTGCATCGCGAGACAGTCAGCATCCCGCCGTATCCGGATGGGAAGGCGGGCGATATCTGGCTGATCGTCTATGAAGATGGCAGCGTGGGGGCCGTGGTATCGCATTACGGACCAAGTCGGCCGGAATGGCCGGGGAAAATCAAGGGGTATCCGGTACCGACGAAGGAGTATCGGGATGAGCGTCGCAAGGATAAACTAAAGAGAGAGAGAAATACGCTCGATTTTTTGGAGAAAAGATTACTGCGTGACTTTTATACATTATCAGATGAAAAGATAAAAGAGAAAAAAGAAATTATTGAATTTCAAAAAAAAATTGTCCAGAGTTTAGAGGGAGATGTGAGATGACAGCTTTTTTAGCCGAAAACTATTCTGTTGATAAAACTGATCCATCTGACAAAGACCGTTTTTTTGACGGCGCTAATGAAATGGATGAAATTATAGAATTTATAAAGAAGCGTGAATGCCCACTTCCAGGTTTTCCTCCACCATGTGATGTCAATCTGTTTTTCGGTTTCTTCTTTGACGGCACCAACAATAATATGAAGCGGGATGTGCCGCTTCATTGTCACAGCAACGTGGCGCGCTTGTACCGTGCATTTCCCGGCGGTAAAGATACGCATGGCAGCGAGGCCTGGCCGGACTTGGAAACAAAATACCACAACAGTTACTTTCGCACCTATGTTCCCGGAGTGGGAACACGTTTCGACGAGGTTGGCGATACGGGCGAGGGATTTAGCGCTCTCACCAGCGACCGGGCGCGCGGCCTGGCCTTCGCTTACAAGGGAGAAAATCGCATCATCTGGGCATTGGTGGAGGCACTCAATAATGTGCACAGATATTATACCGATGCTCCCTTGGTGGATGACAAGACGTTTAAACAAGACTTCAATACGCTCAGTTTACCCAGTAAAGTGCGGCCTTCACAGGCGCTGGTGAACGCTTTTACGCAGGCCTTGCAAAAGTTGCACAGCAATTTGCGATCATTTGTGCCAACCGATGGGCCTGCGAAAAGCGTTAATAAAGGCAGAGTGCTCAATATCTTCGTGTCGATGTTCGGTTTCTCGCGTGGCGCGGCCGAAGCGCGCTCGTTTGCCAACTGGTTTATCTGGTTATGCAAGCTCGATGCGCAACTGACCGTTAGCAAAGGCGTCAAGGCTCGCCAGTTAAGTATGGGCACTATCGAGGTGACGTTTGACTTTATGGGCCTGTTCGATACCGTCGCTTCGGTTGGCTTGGCGGCTTCAGTGCCCCTCCCGAACAGGATGGTGGACGGACATGGTGGCTGGGCCGACACCGAAGTGTCGCTCAGAATACCCACATCACCGGGGCCAACCAAATGCCTGCATCTGGTGTCGGCGCATGAAGTACGCCGGTCTTTTCCCTTGGACTCCGTTGCTCACCTGGGCAATATTCCCCCTAATTGCACTGAAATTGTTTTCCCCGGTGTTCATTCGGACATCGGAGGCGGCTATTTACCGCAAGAACAAGGGCGCGGTACAGATCCAAGCGGAGGTGACTTGATGTCGCGCATTACCTTGGCCACGATGTACCGGGCGGCGCGCCTGGCTGGGGTGCCGCTGAAGCTGGAAGAGGCCAGTGAAGCGACGAAGCGGGCCTTTCGCATCGATCCGCGCACAATAGCCACCTTCAATGCCTATATCGGCTTTTGCCATGCGCAGCAAGGAGCTGAGCCATCATTGCGGCTACATAGGATTATGGAATTCCAGCACATGCTGTACATACAGTGGCGCAAGAAAATGCTTGGCAAGATGGGAGATTTGCCGAATGTCAAGAATTTGGCAGCCACCTATAAAAGCGGGAAATTCGATTTTACTGATCTCACGATGGCGGACAAGGAGTTGGAGGAAGAGGTTGCGAGCTTTGAAAAATGGCGCACCGATCAGCGCACGACTGGCAGTAGAGGGCGGCCCCGTAATCCCGAATGGGGACCTATCGCCGAATTTTGGGATAAGCCGGTACCACCCGCCGAAGTAAACAACTTTTTTGAACAGTTCGTGCATGACTCGCGTGCGTGGTTCAAACCGTTGGGGAAAGACATTCCTGACTTGTGGTACGCGCTGGAATTGCTTGTGGCTCAGGAAGAGCGAGCCCGTGAATGGGAGAACGGTCCGGAGGCAGACCCTGGGAAGCCCAATCCCTATAGTTTGAGCAAGAAGGAAAAAGAGCAATTGCTGCGATACAAAGCTGTCAAAGGTACCGAAAACGAAATGGATGCGATCGAGCCGGACAAGGGCGGCCGCGAGAACAGACTTTTGGGAGGTGGCTATTTGCGTTTCCGGTCAATTTACATGGGATCGGATACCTTCAAGCCGTCAGGCGCTCAGTATGCGGGCATGCTGCCTGTTTTGCACAAGGAACAGCGCATTATCGCGATGGCCCATCATATATCTGCCGATGCCGTGGAGTCGCTGAAGATGGTGTAAGTCAAATGCCAATCCATTGAGCTACCCGTGCACTTGGGCGATAGCCGCACATTGCCGGCCTTGCTGGCAGCCTTGACTAACGCAGTCCGTGCATTTGCTGAGCCCGATCTATTTCATTCCGCCACCCCGGCTAAGGAGCTGCCCCAGCAGGGCTGGAGCCGGCAGGGGATCAGCCGGATCAGCCGATGAAAGAATCGAACTGCATGTCGAATTCCTGCAGCGCTTTCTGCGCATTCTGCATCTTCTTTCGGAATTCCGGTCCCCGTTGCAGGGCCAGGCCCACGGCCAGCACGTCGATCACGACCAGGTAGGCCAGGCGCGCGGAAATTGGGGTGTAGGGGTCGGTGTTGAAGACCAGGTCGATCGGGATCAGCACGGTCGCCAGGTCGGCCAGCGGCGTGCCCGATGGGGCCAGCACGACGACGTCGGCGCCGCCGCGGCGCGCCAGTTTCACGGAGCGGACCAAGGCGGGGCTGTTGCCGCGCTGCGAGATGGCCACCAGGCAGTCGCCGCCGCGCAGCAGGGCCGCGGCGATGCTGTGGATATTCGGATCGCTGTAGGCGACTGTCGGCACGCCCGAACGGAAGAACTTGTGCTGCGCGTCTGCCGCCACGATGCCCGACGTGCCCTGGCCATAGAATTCGATCTTGCTGGCGCGCGACAGGATGTCGAGCGCGCGCTGGATCGCTTCCGGATTCAGGTTGTTGCGCAGGTCGAGCAGGGTGTTGATCGAGCGGCTGCAGATTTTGTTCACCAGGTCGGCCGCCAGGTCATCCTGCGCCGGCTGCTCGTTCGCGCCGGGCATGGCCAGGGCCAAGCCCTGCGCCAGCTTCAGCTTGAATTCATGCCAGCCGTCATAGCCCAGGGTGCGGCAAAAGCGCACCACGGTCGGTTCCGACACCTGCGCGCTTTTCGCCAGCGCCGTGATGTTCTGGCTGACCGTCTGGTTAGGCTGGTCAAGCACGGCCAGCGCGACCTTTTTCTCCGACTTGGAGAGCGAATCGAGCTGGGTGCGGATGGAATCAAGCAGCATCAGGGTAGTTTTCTGGTAGGTGTTCAGGAGTGTGGGGATAATAGGTAAAGGGCCTGCCCATCTGCGGGCAGGCCCCTGTTTTGCCTGTTAATCCTCGGGTAATGCTTCTTCACGCCACTGCAAGCCATCGCGGCCGATCAGGGCGCTGGCGGCCGCGGGGCCCCAGGTGCCTGCCGTGTATGGAATTGGCGCGCTGTCGTTCTGTTCCCAGTTGTCGAGAATCGGCTCGACCCATTCCCAGGCCGCTTCCAGTTCGTCGCCGCGCATGAACAGGGTCAGCTGGCCGCGCAGGACGTCGAGCAGCAAACGCTCGTAGGCGTCCATGCGCGGGGTCTTGAACGATTCGCGGAAATCGAGTTCCAGTTCCGCCGGTTTCAGGCGCATGCCGTCGCCCGGGGTTTTCGCCATCAGGTTCATGCGCAAGCCTTCGTCCGGCTGCAAACGGATCACCAGACAGTTCGGCTGGAAGCTCGACGTGGGCTGGTTGAAGATCGAGTGCGGGATCTGCTTGAAGCGCACGACGATCTCGGCCAGGCTGTCGGCCATGCGCTTGCCCGTGCGCAGGTAGAACGGCACGCCGGCCCAGCGCCAGGTATCGATTTCCGCCTTCAGGGCCACGAAGGTTTCGGTGCGCGAATGTTCCGGCGCATCCGGCTCGTCGCGGTAGCTCGGCACGGTGGCGCCATCGACGTGGCCCGCGCGGTACTGGCCGCGCACGATGTTTTGCGCCAGGGTGGTGGGCGTGAATTTTTTCAGCGAGCGCAGCACTTGCAGCTTTTCATCGCGCACGGCGTCCGGCGCGATCGAGGTCGGCGGTTCCATGGCGACGATGCACAGCAGTTGCAGCAAGTGGTTTTGCAGCATGTCGCGCAGCGCGCCCGACGTGTCGTAGTAACCCATGCGGTTGCCCACGCCCAGCTTTTCGGCGATGGTGATCTGCACGTCGGAAATCCATTCGCGGCGCCACAGCGGTTCGAACAGGATATTGCCGAAGCGCAGGGCCAGCAAGTTCTGCACGGTTTCCTTGCCCAGGTAGTGGTCGATACGGTAGATCTGCGATTCCTGGAACACCTTGCCCACTTCGGCGTTGATCTGCTTGGCGCTGGCCAGGTCGCGGCCCAGCGGTTTTTCCAGTACCACGCGCGAATTCGGCGTCACCAGGCCGTTGTCTTCGAGGTTGTCGCAGATCAGCGCGAACAAGTGCGGCGGCGTCGCCAGGTAGTACACGCGCGTCAGGTCGGCATCGCCGCGCAGCGCTTCGACCAGAGGTGCGTACGTGGCCGCATCGCTGGCGTTGAGCGACACATACACGATGCGCGCGCAGAATTTGCTCCAGGTGGCGGCATTCAGGGTGCTGGCCTTGATATGCGGGCGCGAGTTGGTTTCCACCATTTTCAGGAAGGCATCCTGGCCGCTGTCCTGGCGGCCCACACAGATGATGCGCGCCGTCGGCGGCAAATCGTTCGCGACGTCGCGCGCATACATTGCAGGCAGCAACTTGCGCATTGCTAAATCGCCGCTGCCGCCAAACAGGACCAGGTCAAAATCGGTAAGTGCCATAAGTGAGTGTCGTCGCAAAAGTAAAAGGGCCGGAGCGGGGAGGAAGCCGACCGGAAGTGCCAGTCTGTCGCTACTATAATCGGTGGTGTAAATTTACTACGTAGAACAGGCAATTGCAAGAAATTTTACTACATTCCGGCCGCTGCCGTCGCCATTTTGCCCGCTATGCATGGCTGCGATGCCGGCATGGCCATTATATGCCGTTCGCTGGCCTGGGTAGGCTATCGCGATTTGCACGCGGCGTTTCAAAGTAACCATGGTTGCCAGGGAAATTTCTAGTTCTCCACGTCATCATTTGCGCTGTAGCAACAGGCAAAGCAAGAAATGCTGTCAGGATCGCCGTTGGCAGCGTAAAGTAGCTTTGGAGAAAGTAAAAAACCGTATAATTCAAGCTCGAATCGATAGCAACTATTGGTTGTAAGAAATTGTACGATACATACTGCACCGCTAGCGCCGGCCATGCCCCGAACCCGCCATCCGACGTCCATGCGACGTGCAGTCCGCATTGTCCGCAGCATCAGGGGCAGGCGACTTAACTTTACAAGACGGCTCAAGGGGACACAATGAATTCAATGCAGCAAGATGTCGATGAACGCACCAGCCTGACAGGCAATAACAAATTCGAACTGTTCCTGTTCAAGCTCGGTACCAGTGATCACTCGACCAGCCGCGAACTGTTCGGCATCAATGTGTTCAAAGTCCGTGAAATCATGGAAATGCCGGCCATCACGGCCGTGGCCGGTTCGCACCCGCACATGCTGGGCGTGGTCAACATCCGTGGCCAGATCGTGCCCGTGATCGACTTGCCGATGGCGGTCGGCTGCAAGAGCAGCGGCTTGAAGATACTGATGGTGACTGAATTTGCCCGCTCGACACAGGCGTTTGCCGTGGAAGAGGTCGATGAAATCGTGCGCCTGGAATGGAACCAGGTGCTGTCGGCCGAGTCGAGCGTCGGTGGCGGCCTCGTCACCAGTATCGCGCGCCTCGATGGTGACACGGACAAGACGCGTCTGGCGCAAGTGCT
The DNA here is from genome assembly GCF_033949445.1 of Janthinobacterium sp. GMG2. NCBI lineage: Bacteria > Pseudomonadati > Pseudomonadota > Betaproteobacteria > Burkholderiales > Oxalobacteraceae > Janthinobacterium > Janthinobacterium sp. GMG2. The sequence continues at coordinate 1,055,278 of NZ_JAXAWA010000001.1, forward strand.
GGACGTGGAGCAAATCCTGCGCAACGTGCTGCCGTCGGGCGACCCGGACGTGGACGAGAACAGCATCGGCCCGCAAGTGCGCTTGCCGGCCGGCGCCGTGATCCTTGCGGCCGACGATTCCTCGCTGGCCCGCTCGCTGATCGAAAAAGGCCTCGAAGCGATGGGCGTGCCTTTCATCATGACCAAGACGGGCAAGGAAGCGTGGGAACGCCTGCAGGCCATCTCGGCCCAGGCGGCCACGGAAGGCAAGACGGCGAAAGACAAGGTCGCGCTGGTGCTGACCGACCTGGAAATGCCGGAAATGGATGGCTTTACCTTGACGCGCAACATCAAGAACGATGGCCGTTTCTCCAACATCCCCGTGGTGATCCACTCGTCGCTGACGGGCTCGACCAACGAAGACCACGTCAAGGGCGTGGGCGCCGATGGCTATGTGGCGAAGTTTGTGGCGGCTGAACTGGCCGAGACGATACGCAAGGTATTGTCGCGGTAATCCGGCGCGGCCATGGTCAACACTGTTGTCGGATTACGCGGGCCTTCGTCCCGCTAATCCGACCTACGCCGTTGCGCAAGAAAAAGCGCCGGACCCTTGCGGGTGCCGGCGCTTTTTCTTGCTGGCAAACGATTACGGCTGGTCCGCCACGCCTCTGGGCACGTGGCAGTCCGGTAGGTCGGATTAGCGCAGCGAAGCTGCGCGTAATCCGACGCCGCCACGGTCAACAATGGTGTCGGATTACGCCTGGTAAGCTGTTTCCGGCTGGCCCGCCACGTCCACGCGCACGGACAGCACGTGGCCTGTCAACGGGTAGTCGGCGATTTCGGCGGCGGAACGGTTGTGGCTGGCGCTGGTGATGTACAGGGTGCGCAGGTCGGGGCCGCCGAATGTCACCATGGTGGGGCAGCGCACGGGCACGCTGATTTCGCCCAGCAAATGGCCATCGGGGGCGAAGCGCAAGATCTTGCCGCCTTCAAACATGGCCGACCAGTAATTGCCTTCGCTGTCGACGGCCGCGCCATCGGGGCGCCCGCCGTAATCAAACGCTTTCTTGTCCGTGGAGAAACGCTGAAACGGTTGTGGCGCGGAAATGGCACCCGTGGCCGCATCGAAATCGAAGCGGTCGATGCGGTGCGTGGTGGTATCCGAATGGTACATGGTGCGCTTGTCCGGGCTGAAGCCCAGGCCGTTCGACACGGTCATGCCGCCCGACCAGACCTTGCGTACTTGTCCCTTGTCCAGCACGAACATCTCTGCCGCATCGGCGTTGCGCGGCTCGAAAATCGTGCCGACCCAGAAGCGGCCTGCCGGATCGACCTTGCCATCGTTGAAGCGCGTGGTGCTCATGTCGAACGGCGCCGGGGCGATTTCCGCCAGGCTGCCCGTCTTCGTGTCGAGGTGGGCAAAGCCGCTGCGCAAGGCCACGATCAGGCCGCCGCCCGCATTGATGGCCAGCGCCGACGGTTCCGTCGGCATGCTCCATTGGTCATGCTTGCCGCTGGCCGGGTGCAAGCGGTGCACGGCGCGGCCATCGATATCGACCCAGTACAGGGCCGCTTCCTTGCCATGCCAAAGCGGGCATTCGCCCACTTGCATGGGCTTGTCGCTCACTACTTTGATTTCGTAAATATTCATAAACCTCAATTAAGTTAGTACGCCGCCTTGGCGGCTTTCGCCAAGGCAATCAAGCCATTGGTCGAGCTGTCGTGGTGGTCGGGACGGGCTTCGCCCGTCAGTTCGGCCTGGATTTTCTTGGCCAGCACCTTGCCCAGTTCCACGCCCCACTGGTCGAAACTGTTGACGTTCCACAAGACGCCCTGCACGAAGGTCTTGTGTTCGTACAACGCGATCAGGGCGCCCAGGGTGGTCGGGGTCAGCTGGTCCATCAGGATGGTGTTGCTGGGGCGGTTGCCGGGGAAAGTCTTGTGCGGCACCAGCGCTTCGATCTCGCTTTCCGGCAAGCCTTGCGCCTGTAAATCAAGACGTACTTCATCGCCCGTCTTGCCCGTCATGAAGGCTTCCGACTGGGCGAAGCAGTTGGCGAGCAGGGCGTCGTGGTGGCCAGGCAAGTCGTGCGTGGCACGCAGGGCGGCGATGAAATCGATGGGTGTGATGTCCGTGCCCTGGTGCAGCAGCTGGAAATACGCGTGCTGCGCATTCGTGCCGCAATCGCCCCAGATGACGGGGCCGGTCGGCACATCGACGGGCACGCCGTCCTTGGTGACGCGCTTGCCGTTGCTCTCCATGTCCAGCTGTTGCAGATAGGCGGCAAAGCGGCTCAAGTCCTGGTGATACGGCGCGATGGAAACGGAGCCGCAGTCGAGGAACTGGCGGTTCCAGAAACCGACCATGGCCAGCACGACGGGCATGTTCTGTTCCAGCGGCGCCTGGCGGAAATGCTGGTCCATCGCATGCGCGCCGGCGAGGAAATCGCTGAAGTATTCAAAGCCGACGGACAGGGCCACGGCCAGGCCGATCGACGACCAGACGGAATAGCGGCCGCCGACCCAGTCCCAGAACGGGAACATATTGTCTGGCGAAATGCCGAAGTCGACGATGGCTTGCGTATTGGTCGAGACGGCCACAAAATGCTGCGCCAGATCCTTTTCGTCGCCTTCGAGCAGGAACCAGGCGCGCGCCGTGTTGGCGTTGAGCATGGTTTCTGCCGTAACAAAAGTTTTCGAAGCCACGATGAACAGGGTCGTTTCCGGATCGACCTTGGACAAGGTCGCTTCCATGTCGTGACCGTCGACGTTGGAAACAAAGTGCATTTCCAGGCCCGGGTTGGCGTACGAGCGCAGGGCGAGGCACGCCATTTTCGGGCCCAGGTCCGAGCCACCGATGCCGATGTTGACGATGTCGCAAATCGGCTTGCCCGTGTAGCCGAGCCAGCTGCCATTGCGCACCTTGTCTGTAAATGCCTTGACGCGTTGCAGCACATCTTGCACGTCGGCATCGATATCCTGGCCATCGACGACCAGCTTGGTGCCGCGTGGCGCGCGCAAAGCCGTATGCAGAACGGCCCGATGTTCGGTAAGATTGATTTTCTCGCCAGTGAACATGGCTTCGCGCTGCGCTTCCACGCCGCGCTCGCGGGCCAGGTCCATCAGCAGCGCCATGGTGGTGGCGTCGACCCTGTTTTTCGAGTAATCGAGCAGCAGGCCGGCCGCATCGACGGTCATGCTGGAAAAGCGGGCGGGGTCGGCCGCGAACAGCTGGCGCAGATGCACGTCGCGCAGGCTGGCGCTATGCGCTTGCAGGGACTGGAAACTGGCGGTGGCGGTGATGGCAGGAGTAGGTGCTGGCTGGCGCATGGCGGTCGGCTTGGGTGCTTGTCTCGGTTGAAAGGAGCGCGGCGCGTTCGTCGTGGCGAACAGCGGATCCGGCATTGGTATGAGAATAATACATCAGAAAAACGTAATTTCACTACAGTTTGTGACGCGAAGCGGATTTTGTTGTGCTTTTTTTAGCGATGGCACGCGTGACATATAAGAGCCACGTTGGCAGGCGCGGCTACGCGATATTGCCCGGGTTTGCCTTGATACGCCGCAATCTGTCGCTTATTTGTGTTGCTGGCCCATGCAAGAGTGCTTCTTCCCCACCATTTTGTAGTAAAATTTCACGAAATACTCATTTTTAAGGAAATCCATATGGCGCTGCATCCAGTAGTCGAATCCGTAACAGCGCGCATCATCGCGCGCAGCCGGCCATCGCGCGGCGCCTACCTGGCGCACTTGGATGCGGCCCGCATCCAGGGCGTGCAGCGCGGCGCCCTGTCGTGCACCAACCTGGCGCACGGCTTTGCCGCCTTTCCCGCCAACGACAAGCTGTCGCTGAAGGAATACAAGAAGCCGTCCGTGGCCATCGTTTCCTCGTACAACGACATGCTGTCGGCGCACCAGCCTTTCGAAGGCTTCCCGCAGATCATCAAGCAAGCCGTGCGCGAAGTGGGCGCTGTCGCCCAGTTCGCCGGTGGCGTGCCCGCCATGTGCGATGGCGTGACGCAAGGTCAGCCGGGCATGGAACTGTCGTTGTTCTCGCGTGACACCATCGCCATGTCGACGGCCGTGGCGCTGTCGCACAATATGTTCGACGCCGCCCTGTACCTGGGCGTGTGCGACAAGATCGTGCCGGGCCTGTTGATCGGCGCGCTGCACTTCGGTCACTTGCCAGCCATCTTCGTGCCGGCCGGTCCGATGACGTCGGGCCTGTCGAACAAGGAAAAAGCCCAGGTGCGCCAGTTGTATGCGCAAGGCAAGGCGACGCGTGAAGACTTGCTCGAAGGCGAATCGAAAGCCTACCATGGCGCCGGCACCTGTACCTTCTACGGCACGGCGAACAGCAATCAGATGCTGATGGAAGTGATGGGCCTGCACATGCCGGGCGCCGCCTTCATCACGCCGAACACGCCGCTGCGCGATGCGCTGACTGTGGCCGCCTCCCAGCGCGCCGCCGCCATCACGGCGCAAAGCGCCAGCTATTTGCCGGTTGGCCATATCGTCGACGAAAAATGTATCGTCAACGCCGTCGTGGGCTTGCTGGCCACGGGCGGTTCGACCAACCATACCTTGCACCTGGTGGCAATCGCCAAGGCGGCCGGCATCGTCATCGACTGGAACGATTTCAATGAACTGTCGGCCATCGTGCCGATGCTCACGCGCATCTACCCGAACGGCGACGCCGACGTGAACCATTTCCACGCGGCCGGCGGCACCGGTTACCTGATCCGCGAATTGCTGGACGCGGGCTTGCTGCACGAAGACGTCAACACCATCCTGGGCCACGGCTTGCGCGCGCACTGCATGGAGCCGTTCCTCGGCGAAGACGGCAAGGTCTTCTGGAAGGATGCTCCAGCCGCCAGCGCCGACGAAAACGTGCTGCGCCCGGCCTCGAATCCGTTCGCACCGGACGGCGGCATGGTCCTGGTCGCAGGTAACCTGGGCCGCGCCGTGATGAAGGTCTCGGCCGTCAAGCCGGAGCACCGCACGGTCGAAGCGCCTGCCCTCGTGTTCAATTCGCAGGAAGAATTCATGGCCGCCTACAAGGCGGGATCGCTGGACCGCGACTTTGTCGCCGTGCTGCGCTTCCAGGGCCCGCGCGCCAACGGCATGCCGGAACTGCATGCGCTGACGCCGGCGCTGGCCAATCTGCAGGATGCGGGCCGCCACGTGGCGCTCGTTACCGATGGCCGCATGTCGGGCGCGTCGGGCAAGGTGCCGGCCGCCATCCACGTGTCGCCAGAGATTCTCGCCGGCGGCCCGCTGGGCCTCGTGCGCGACGGCGACATCATCCGTCTCGACGCCTTTACCGGCGTGCTCGAGGCGCTGGTGCCGGCCGACGTCTGGCACGCGCGTTCGCTGGTGACCGCCGACCTGTCGCCGAATCACATCGGCATGGGCCGCGAGCTGTTTTCCATGTTCCGTTCCACCGTCAGCGCGGCGGAAGAAGGTGCCACCACCTTCGGCCTGCCGTCGCCGATTCCCACCACCGTCGCCTTGCACGACGCCGACAATGTCGGTGATACCGTACCGGGTTCCGATGAAGACTTTTTGGCTAGGAAATAAGAGATGACCATGACACTACTGGAAATTATGCGCACATCGAGCGTGATCCCCGTGATTGCGATCGACGATCCTGAACACGCCGTACCGCTGGCGCGCGCGCTGGTGGCGGGTGGCATCCGCGTGCTGGAAGTAACCTTGCGCACCAAGCATGGCCTGGAAGCGATCCGCGCCATGTCGGAAGTACCGGGCGCCATCGTCGGCGTCGGCACCTTGACCCGTCCCGAGGAATTCGTGCAGGCGCGCGATGCGGGCGCCGTCTTCGGCGTCTCGCCAGGCCTGACGTCGGCCCTGGTGGCGGCGGCGAAAAGCAGCGGCTTGCCCTTGCTGCCAGGCGTGATGACGCCAGGCGAAGTGATGGCGGCGCGTGAAAACGGCTTCCAGCAGCTGAAACTGTTCCCGGCCGTGCCGGCCGGCGGCATCGGCATGCTCAACGCGATCTACGGCCCGCTGCCAGACGTGACGTTCTGCCCGACGGGCGGCATCTCGCAAGAGACGGCGTCGCAGTTCCTGGCGCTGAAAAACGTCGCCTGCGTGGGCGGCTCCTGGCTGACACCGAAAGACGCGATCGCGGCCGGCAACTGGGACCGCATCACTGAAATCGCCAAGGCGGCCAGCGGCTTACGCTCCGCCTAATCGTACCTGACATAAGCTACTGCGCGTCGCGCTTTGCGGCCTGCGATGCTCACCGTACTAGAGTACGGTTGCGCTTCTTAGCCACAAATCGCTGCCGCTCGCTACGCTTCTGTCAGGTACTTGCAGTTATAGTACTCGGCAAGCTCCCATGCTTGCCGCTTCTTTCTTCTGACGGAGTGCCATGCGCGTCTTGCGCCGCCCCCTCACCATCGGCGAAACCGCCATGGCCCGCAGCGTCTTCCAGGGCGCCATCGACTACGCGCGCGTGCGCGTCGTGCGCGGCTCCTTTCTACCGTTTGGCTTGCAGGACCAGAACACGGCGATGACGCCGCGCGGCAGCCTGCACTTCATGCCGGCCCAGTACCGCGACGATTTTTCCCGCGAAGGCAACAGCGGCAAGCTGTTCTTCATCCACGAAATGGTGCACGTGTGGCAGTACCAACTTGGCTACAGCGTGCTGCTGCATGGCGTGCTGCTGGCGCTGGTCGGCGGCTATATCCGGCAGCGCGCCTACCGCTACGATGCGCAAGCGGGCGGCGTCCTGTCCAACTTCAACATGGAGCAGCAGGGCGACATCATCGCCCATTACTTCGGCGCGCGCCAGCTGGGCATTCCCGCCTACGTGGCCAAGCTGCCGCAGTTGCAGGAGATCCTGCAAGGCTTCCTGATCAACCCCGCCGACCGGCGCCTGCTGCCGCGCTGATTTCACCGTTACTGCGCCAGGTTCGATGCCAGGCGCACGTCTGGCGCGCGCAGGCTGGCCGCCGCATCCTTGCCCAGCAATAAACGCAGGTCGGCGCCCGTACCGATGCCGCCGTCGTCCGTCGCCTGTATTTGTGGCATGCCGCCCAAGGCCAGGGCCAGGGATGCGGCCGCCTGCGCGTGGCCGGGCCGGTAGACGATGCTGCTGGCCTGGACGCCGTACGGCCGCTGGTTGCCCAGCCGCAGCACGCTGATGCCCATGCCGCCCATGCCGCCCAGCATGCCGCGCATGCGCGCCGCCATCCCCGTTTCTCCATGGCCGTTGATGACTTCCAGCCGTGGCAGGGTTGCCACCGGTGCCACCTGTTTTGTCGGCGCTGGCAAGGCGGCGTGCGCCGCCACGGGAGTGTCGCGCCAGCTCAGCGTGAAGATATTCGGCTGCGATTGCGTCAGCTGCAGGCGGCTGGCAGGCGCCGCTGGCGTTGGCGCCGGGGCCAGGTCGGGCGCGATGGTCTCCGCGGTGGCATCGACCGTGCTGATGCTGCGCGCCAGCGCCGCGATGGTGAGATCCAGATTGGCGCGCGCCGGCTGCTGGCCGTTGTCGAGCTGCAGCGACTGGCGCAGCACGGTGGCCGCCTGCGCGTAATCGCCCTGCAGGTACAGCACGTAGCCGAGGTTGTTGTATGTCCTGGCCGTCGGCGCTTCGCTGCTCAGCGCCTGCAGCATGCTGCGCGCCGTTTCCAGCTGGCCCAGCTGCGCGTGCAGCACGGCGGCGCCATTGCGCGCGTCGGCCGAGTCGGGCGCCAATAGCAGGGCTTCGCTGTAGGCTTCCATCGCCGCGCGTGGGTCGCCCAGTTCCTGCATGCGCTTGCCCAGCTTGCAGAAAGCGGCGCTGCGGGTGGCGGGGCTGTCGTCGATGCGCGCCTGGGGCGGCGCAGCATGGTTGCTCTGAGTGGCCGGGCCGGGCAGGTGGCCGCAGGCGGGCAACAGGCCGGTGCAGGCGAACAAGAGCATCAGGGTGGTGTGCTGTGACATGGCGGTTCTCCGGTCAGCTGCCGCTGCCCATGCTGGGCAGGAGCACGCGGTAGATTTGCAGGAAGGCTGGTCCCATCAGGACGACCAGCAGCGAAGGGAAGATGAAAAAGATCAGCGGGAACAGCAGCTTGAGGGCGATCTTCGCCGCTTCTTCCTCGGCCAGCTGGCGGCGCTTCGTGCGCAGCTGGTCCGACTGCACGCGCAGCGAGGCGGCGATGCTGGTGCCGAAGCGCTCGGCCTGGATCAGCATGGCCACCAGCGCGTCGACATCCTCGACCCCCGTGCGCAGGGCCAGGTTGCGCAGCGCCCGCTCCTTGGTGTTGCCGGCGCGCAGTTCCAGCATCACCAGGTGCAGTTCCTCGGCCAGCACGGCGCTTTTCAGGGCGATCTCGGCCGCTACCCTGGCCAGCGCCGCATCCATGGCCAGGCCCGCTTCCACGCACACCGTCATCAAGTCCAGCGCATCGGGAAAGCTCTCGAAGATGTCGCGCTGGCGCCGCTTGATCATTTGCGCCAGGACGATATTGGGCAGGTAGTAGCCGATGGCGGCCACGATCAGCAGCCAGAACAAGAGAGCTTTGCCCGCCATCTGGCTGCCCGACGCGCTCAGCCCCAGGAACAGCATCAGGGGCAGGCCGATGGCCAGCATGGTCTTGGCGGAAAAGAACAGGATGGGCGCGGACGCCTGGCGCAGGCCGGCATTCATGAAGCGCCGGCGCATCACGGAGCCTTCCCAGCCCTGGTCGGGCAGCGACAGTTTGGCCAGCGGGCCGCTCAGGCGCACCATGCGCGCCAGCCAGGGGCTGGGCGCGGAGGCGCCAGGCGCCGCCGCGCTCTTGCCGGTGGCGTTGTCCATGCGCTGGCGCAGGGGATCGGGGGCAAAGCTGCGCATGGCCACCAGCACGGTGCCGAAGACGGCGATGAAGAGCAGGGCGAGAAAGGCGAAATGGACGGGATTCATGAGGATTCTCCTTGCGGGCTCAGACGCGGATGCGGATGATATTGCGCATGACCAGGATGCCGCACACCATCATCACCAGTGCGCCGACGAGCATCTTGCGTCCGCCCGGATCGACGAACAGCATTTCCAGGAATTGCGGATTGGTCAGCTGGATCATGGCCGCCGCGCCGAAGGGCAGCAGCGACAAAATCCAGGCCGACAGCTTGCCTTCGGCCGACAGCACGCGCACCTGTCCCAGCAGCTTGATGCGCTCGCGGATGATGCGGCTGATGCTGTCGAGCAGCTCGGCCAGGTTGCCGCCCGTTTCGCGCTGGATCAGCACGGCGATGACGAAGTAGCGCAAGTCCGTGCTGGGCACGCGCGTGGCCAGGTTCATCAGCGCGTCCTGCATGGCGATGCCGAAATTGACTTCATCGAAGGTGGCGCGAAATTCTACGGCCAGCGGCGCGTTCATTTCATCGCCGACCATCTTCAGGGCCGTGGGGAAGGCGTGGCCGGCACGCAGGGCGCGCGCCATCAGGTCGAGCGCATCGGGCAATTGCTGTTCGATGCGCTGCAGGCGCTTGGCCTTGGCGCGCAAGACCACCAGCAGCGGCAGCAGGGCCGCGCCGGCCACCAGCGGCAGGAGCAGCAGCCACGGCACGCTGAAGTAGCTGAGCAGCAAAAACGCGGCGCCGGCCGAGGCCAGCATCACGCCGGCGAAGCTGGCCACGCTCCAGGTCAGGCCCGACTGTTCCAGCAGGCGGTCGAGCGCATGCACGCGGGGCACGCTGAGCAGCACGCGCTGCAGGGACGGGGTGTCGCTCAGCAGGCGTTTCTTGATCATCGAGCTGCCCGCGTCGCCATGCGCGCCGGCCGACATGATGCGCAGGCGGCGCGCGACCCTTTCCGCTTCCGGGCCGCGCGAGGTGTTCCACGCCAGGTACACGCCCTCGATCAGCAGTACCACGGCGATGAAGGTGAGGATGGCGAATACGTAATAGAGATAGTCCATGATGCTCCCCTTAATGGTACTGGCGGGCGGGATCGAACAGGGTTTCCGGCAGGCTGATGCCGAAGGCGCGCAGGCGTTCCAGGAAGCGTGGCCGCACGCCGCTGGCATGGAAATGCCCCTGCACCGTGCCGTCCTCGCCGATGCCCGTCTGGCGGAAGGTGAAGATTTCCTGCATGGTGATCATCTCGCCCTCCATGCCCGTGATTTCCTGGATCGACGTGACCTTGCGCTTGCCGTCCGTCAGGCGCGACACCTGCACCACCACGCTGATGGCCGAACTGATCTGCTGGCGCATGGCTTTCACGGGCAGGGCCGCGGAAGCCATGCTGATCATGTTTTCCAGCCGCGTCAGCGCGTCGCGCGGGGTGTTCGCGTGGATGGTGGCCATCGAGCCTTCATGGCCCGTGTTCATGGCGCCCAGCATGTCGAGCGCCTCGGCGCCGCGCACCTCGCCCAGGATGATGCGGTCGGGGCGCATGCGCAGCGCGTTGCGCACCAGCGCCCGCTGCGTCACTTCGCCCTTGCCCTCGATATTCGGCGGGCGCGTTTCCAGGCGCACCACGTGCGGCTGCTGCATCTGCAGTTCGGCCGCGTCCTCGATGGTGACGATGCGTTCGGCCGTGCTGATGAAGCCGGAAATCGCATTGAGCATCGTGGTCTTGCCGCTGCCCGTGCCGCCCGAGATCAGGATGTTGACCTTGGCCTTGCCCAGCGCCTGCAGCGTGGTGCTCATTTCCTCCGTGAGGCTGTGCTTGAGCAACAGGTCGGCCAGGCGCAGCGGCTGGGCCGAAAAGCGCCGGATCGACATCACGGGGCCGTCGATGGCCAGCGGCGGGATGATGGCGTTCACGCGCGAACCGTCGGGCAGGCGCGCATCGACCATGGGGCTCGATTCGTCGATGCGGCGGCCCACGCGCGAGACGATCTTGTCGATGATTTTCATCAAATGCGCATCGTCGGTGAAGCAGACGTCGCTCAGCTCCAGGCGGCCATGGCGCTCGACATACACCTGGCGGTAGGTGTTGACGAGGATGTCGGAGACGCCGGGATCGGCCAGCAGCGGTTCGAGCGGGCCGAAGCCGAGCACCTCGTCCTGGATGTCGCGGATCAGCGAGCGCCGTTCCAGCTCGTTGATCACCACATTGTCTTCCGTGAGCACGTCGCTGACGAGGATTTTCAGCTCTTCGCGGATCTGTTCGCGCGACAGGCGCTGCATGCCTTCCAGGTCGACGCGGTCGAGCAGCGCCTGGTGGGTGCGGTGCTTGAGCTGCTGGTAGCTCTGGCTCGATGCGCCCTGGTGCGCGGCATCGTCATTCAGGCTGGCGTCATCCTGGGCATAGCCCAGGCGGTCCCGCAGGGTGAGTTTTTCGACAGTCATGATCGGTCTCCGGTAAATGTAGGGGGATCAGGCGCGCTGTAGGGAATCAGGCGCGCGCCAGCAGCCGCGAAACCCAGCCTTGCGCGGCGGGCGGGGTTTCGCCGGCCATGCTGGCGGCCAGTTCCTGCAGGGCGCGCGAAACGGCGTTGTGCGGCGTCAGCTTGAGGATGGGCACGCCCTGGCTGACGGAGGCCGCCACCGCTTCGTAGTGGTTGGGGATGGATTTGTAGACGTGCTTGCCATATGCGGCTTCCAGGTCGGCCACGCGGATGCTGTCGCTGCTCGCATAGCGGTTCAGGATCAGGCGGATCTTGTCTTCGCGGTAGCCGAGGCCGCGGAACACGTCGAGCAGGCGCTTGCCGTCGCGCACATACGGCAACGTTGCCTGCAGCACGGGGAAGATCAGGTCGGCCCGGTCCAGCGCGCGCACGCTGACGGGGTCGAGGCCGCGCCCCACGTCGAGCAGGATATAGTCGTACTGGCTGCGCGCCAGGGTCAGCAAGCGGTCGATATGGTCGGCTTCGACGTCGGCCGCGTGGGCCGGGTCGTCGGCGGCGGCCAGCACGCTGTAGGCGGGCGTGATCTGGATCATGCTGGCGCTCAGCAGCGAGGCGTCGAGGCGCACGATCTGCTGCGACAGCTGCGACAGGGTGGTGGCCGGCTTGTGGTCCGAGACGAACAGGGCGGCGTCGCCGAACTGCAGGTTCAGGTCGAACAGCGCCACCTTGCGCTGTTCGCCGGCGGCCAGCGCGTAGCCGAGGTTGGCGGCGATGAAGGTGGCGCCGCTGCCGCCCTTGCATGAGACAAAGGCCAGCACCTGGCCCTTGCGCGTGACCTGCTTCTGCAGTTTTTCCTCGATGCGGCGCAAGGCGGCGCACAGGGCCGCGTCGTCGTCCGGCTGCAGCACTTCGCGCACGCCGGCGCGCATCGAGCGCAGCAGGAATTGCGGACTTTGCTGCGGGCATTGCACGATGATGGCCAGGCTCGGATGGCGTCCGCCCAGCAGCTCGAGCTGTTCCAGCTCCGCCTCGCCCGTCTGCTCCTGCTCCAGCAGCAGCAAGTCCGGCGTGACGCCGTTGTCGAATACATCGGGTATGCTCGCCAGCAGGGTCACGCGGTCGGCCGTGCTGCGTTCGCGCAGCAAGCGGGTCAGCCGTTTGAGCTGGGCTTCATTCTTCGAGACGATGACGATATTCACTTGGTACTCCCCGGTAAAAGTGTTCGGTAAAGGCGTTCAGTTGATCTGGAAGCCCAGGCTTTCGGCGTGCATGACCACCACCGAGGCTGGTACGGCGATATTGAGAAAACCGAACAGGCTGACCATCGGCGTGTAGCTGACGTTGTCGATCGAGACGCGCACGCTGTCGATGCAGCTGGCCGTGCGCGTGATGTCGCCGCAGGCCGACAGGTTGTCGCCCGGGTCCGTCGGCGGCAAGGTCACTTCGGCGCCGCTCTTGTTCAGGTAACGGATGGTGATGTTGGCGGCCGTCAGTTCCGGCGCGGCCGGCAGTGCCGTGCCGCCGAACAGGGCCAGGGTCTTGATGGCGTCGGTCTCGTCGACCCAGCGCACCACGGCTTCGCGCGCGGCGCGGCGGCTCACTTCCTGCACCGTGTTGTACAGGTACAGCATGCGGCCAAATTCGAGGATGCCGAACAGCAAGGTGAAAAACAGCAGCGACACCAGGGCGAATTCGACGGCGGCGGCGCCGCGCTGGCGCCCGGCTGGAGGAGGTGATGAAAGGCGGTGGCGCATGGCGTTCCCCTTACAGCATGTAGCGCATGGTGGTGCGCGGCGAGAGCGGCGTGGCATAGCTGCTGGCCGCGCCGATCACGAAGGGCAGGTACTGGCCCACGGACAGCGTGTAGTTGACGACTTCGACGCGGATGCCGCCCGGCGCCGTGCCATCGTTGCAGTTGCTGTCGTTGAACGCCGCGTCCAGGCAGGTGACCGTCACGTTGGCCGTGGTGAAGTCGCTGATGCCGGCGCTGAGGGCCGCATCGACCACCGTCTGCCTGGCCGCCGGCACGCCCTGCGAGGCGATGCCGGCCTTGGCCTTGACGGACATGTTGCGCGCCGCGTCGCGCGTGGCCTTGGTCAGCGCGTCGTAATACCAGAAGGCGCGGCCGAAGCCGAAGATGCCTGCCAGCAGGGTGATCAGCAGGGCCAGCACGATGCCGAATTCGACGGCGGCGCCGCCGCGCTGCCTGAGGGGGGAGTGGTGGATGCGCATGGCCGCCTCACTTGTAGAGTTTGATTTCGGAATTCGGCACGGGCTCGATCAGGCCCGCGAATTCGACGTCGAGGCGCTTGGTGCCGCCGCTGAAATCGGCCTTCATCGTCATGAAGAATTTGCCGATGCCGACCGCGTTCATGGTGCCGCACGAAGCGGGCCCCACGGGCGCCGTGCGGCAGTCGACCAGCACCACGTTGAGGATGCGCCGGTTGCGCTGGCCCGGATGGGCCGGCGAAGGCGCCTGGAACGTGGGCCCGCTGGTCTGGTTGTACGGCGAAGGCGGCGTACTGGCAGGAAAGCCCGCGCCGGGGCTGACGGGGTAGCTGGCCGTGTCGAAGTAATTCGCCTTGGCCGTGCTGTACATGGGGTTGGCGTTGCCGTCCGCGACGCTGTAGGCCGTGCCGGCCTTGGCCGGGGTGGCGCCATTGCTTTGGTAGGCGGGGCCGTAGGACCACAGCACGCCGTAGCCCGAGAACTGGGCGAACGTGGCCGATGGCGCGGGAACCGTGCCGGCCGACGGCAGCTGGTAATTCGGCTTGTTGCCGGCCAGGCTGACGGGCTGCTGGCTGGGCAAGGTGCTGGCGCCCGGTTCCATCCAGCTGGCGGGCGGCGAACTGGCGGCGGTGGCGGCGCAGGGCGACGCGGCGCCCACGCACGGATATTCCTTGATGTTGGTGTCGGGCGGCGCCGTCGCGGGGTCGCACACGGAGGGGCCGCCGTAATCGTCGAAGCGCGAATTGAGCGAGGCGGCCAGCGACGCCGTCAGCCCTGTGTTCGTGTAGACCTGGCCCGTGCCGCTGGTGATGACGGCGCTGCTGCCCGTGCACATGAACGGCGCGGTGGAGGCGGCGCTCGCGTGCGAGGCGCTGCAGGTGCCGGGCGGCGCGTCGACGGGATTGATCAGGTAGGGATCGGAAGGGCCGCCCAGCGGATTGAGGCCGAACAGGTTGTAGGTGACGCCGCGGCGGAAACCGAATTCCACCAGTTCCGTCAAGCCCGTGCCGGCCGGCGCGGCCGGATACGTGTATTGCGCCGTCTTGTTGGCCGGATCGACGGCGCACACGCCGATCGGCGTGACGTCGTTGACGAAGCGGCCCGCCACGGCCACGCCCGAGGTGCTGGTGCTGGCGATGCCGGCGATGCCCATCAGGTAGGTGGCGAAGGTCTTGCTGCCCGTGTCGACGCGGATGAAGGTCTGGCCCTGGGGACTGGTGCGGGCGCTGGCGCCGGACGACCAGGGGCCGTCCGGGCTGGGGCCGAACTCGATGTTGGCGGCCGTGATGGTCAGCGCCGTGGAAAAGTCGTAGCGGTTCTTTTGCGCGATGGCGATGGCCTTGGCCTGCGCGTTGTCGATGCCGTCCGCGCTTTGATTGAGTTCCACGGCGCCGGCCAGGGCGGCGCTGTCGGCGCCGTTCTGCAGTTCCGCCTTGGCGATGTACAGGTGGCCCAGGTCCAGCACCAGGCCGCCCATGGCAAACAGCACCACCAGGGTCAGCCCCAGCACGATGGCGATCGCGCCCTGCTGCTTGTCGTGCCTGCGAAATGCGGTGTTCATGGCTGTCTCCTGGTGGCCTGGGGGAAGTGCATCGCGGGACCGGCGCCTACTGGCGTCCGCCCACGCCGATGGTGAAGACATTCGGTTGCGGTTCCGGCGCCGCGAACGATTTCTGGTAGCGCTGGTAGGCGCTGACGCCGGCCTTGCCGTCGATGCCGCTGACCGGGTTGGCATTGCGGTAGGCGTCCGGATACATGATCTGCTGCGCCTTGAGCAGGGCCACCGATTCGCCGAAGTGCGAATCGAGCACGGGCGTGGTGGTGGCGGCGCAGCCGGCCAGCAGGACCAACAGCGAAAGCAGGGCGGCGCAAGGCAGGCGATGTGCGGTTTTCATGGTGTTCTCCTATTTGAGGTCGAAGCCGGCGGCAGGCTGGGACGCGGCCGCTTGCGGCTGCATGGGCGCTGGTGCCGGTGCCGCTGCGGGGGCGCGCGCCGGTGCGCTGCCTTCCATTTTTCCCTGCATGAACATGTCGCCGCGCGTCGGCTGGATGTAGCCGTCGGTGGGCAGCTTGTAGTCGGGCGGCAGCGGCTTGACCAGGTGCGGCGTGATGATGAAGACCAGTTCCGAACGGTCCGTCTGGAAGTCCGTGCTGCGGAACAGGGCGCCCAGCACGGGCACTTCGCCCAGGCCTGGCAGGGCCTTGATATTGCTGGTCACGTTGTTCTTGATCAGGCCGCCGATGGCGAAGCTCTGGCCGTCGAACAGCTGCACCGTGGTGGTGGCGCGCCGCGTCGTAAACGATGGCAGGATGGCCGTGGCCGAGATGCCGGTGGCGGTGATGCCGATGCCGTCCTTGTTCAGGTCCGACACTTCCGGCGCCACCTTCAGGTTGATGCGTCCCCCTTCGAGCACGGTGGGCGTGAATTTCACGGCCACGCCGAACTCCTTCTCTTCCAGGGTGATGGTGGGCACGCCGTTATTGTTGCTCTGGCTGACGGGGATGAATATCTTGCCACCGGCCAGGAAGCTGGCCTCCTGGCCGCTGATGGCCATGATGTTCGGTTCGGCCAGCACCTTGATCAGGCCATCGCGTTTTTGCGCGTCGAGGTTGAAGAAGTTGTTCTTGCTGGCGCCGCTCAAGCCGCTGGGATTGTTGCTGAGCAGGCTCGACAGCAGCGAATACGACCAGCTGCCGATGGTCTTGTTGATGCCCAGGCTGGCGCCCAGCTGGTCGACCAGCACCTTCGACACTTCGGCCACTTTCACTTCCAGCATCACCTGCTGCGGCGCGGCGATCGACAGCAGGTTGATCACGCGCGGCATGTTCGCATCGGGCGTGGCGGCGGGGGCCGGAGCGGCGGCGCCTGCGGCTGCGGCGGGTGCGGCGCCCGAGGCGGCGCCGCCGCTGCGGGCGCTGCGCTGCACATAGGCGTTGGCCAGCGACAGGGCCTGGTCGGCCTTGACGACATCGCTGACCATGCCCGACAGGATCAGGGTGTCGCCCGCCACCGTGACGTTGATCTTTTCGTTCGGCAGCAGTTCGGCCATGCGCGCCTGCAGGCTGCTGCTGTCGATGCCGACGGCCAGGTCGATGATGGTGGCGTCATTGCTCTTGTTCCACAGGATCAGGTTGGTGGTGCCGACGGAACGCCCCAGCAGGTAGACCTCGTTGGGGTTAAGCAGGATGACGTCGGCGATGCGCGGGTCGCCGACGGACATGCGGCTGGCGGCGAACGGCAGGCGCATCAGGGTCGACTTGCCTTCGGCCAGGCTCATTTGCGGCGCCATCTCGGTGCGCCCGGCGCGCGATTCGCTTTGCGGCGGCGTGGCCTTGGGGCGGGTGGTGGCGCGGCTGCTCCTGGCGGTGCCCGTTTCGGCGGCAGCGGCGGTGGCGGCAACGGGTTCGCCGCGTGCCTGGGGCGCCAGGGCGCCGATCATGGCGAGGGCAAGCGCCAGGCTGAGTACCCGGCTTCCGCTTGCTGTGCAATATGTGCTCATGGCGTGACTCCTCTGGTGCAGGTTAGAATTGTTGGGAGCTGCGTTCCAGCCCCTTGATGACATCGACCTTTGGACCGGCCGTTGGCGCGGGGGCGGCGGCGGGACGGCGGCGTGGCAGCGGCTTGGCTTGCACCATGGCGGCGGGGGCTGCCATGGCGATTTTTTCATCGAGCAGGCTGGACTTGGTGGCGCCTTCCGTGTTGACGGGTTTGTCCTCGATCTGGTTGCGCAGCACCAGCGACAGGGTGCCCACGCTGCGTGCCAGGTCGAGTTTTTCCGCCTGGTCCGGCGTCAGCTCCAGGGTCACGGCGTTGACCACCTTGGGCTTGGTGTCGTCGCGGCTCGATTCCTGGGCGATGGCCAGCACGAGGATGCGTTCGAGCACGATCTTGGAAATGTTCGGATCGCGGTCCGGCGTCTTGCGGGCTCCTTCGCCCTGGGTATTGACGAGGATGTCGACGAAGTTGCCGGGCAGGGCGAAGCCGGCCACGCCCACCACATCGTTGACGCGCACGGTCATGGCGCGCTTGCCCTCGGCGACGACGGCCGACAGGCCGCCTTGCGTGCCGGGAGGCGCCAGCTTGCCTTCCATGATCGGTTCGCCGTGCTGGATGCTGGTGCGCGTGACGCGCGTTTCCAGCAGTTTCGGATCGTTGATGGCGCCGGGCGGCAGCGCGTTCGATGGCCAGTCCACCATGCGCACCATGTCGGGCGTCAGGCGCGCGCCCAGGCTGATGTCGACCTGGGCCACGGCCACCTTGTTGATGTTGCCCGAGGCTTGGGCATTGATCCAGCGCGCGGCCACGATGACCGCGGCGAACGCCAGGATGACCGCAATGGCCATCATCGTCAGAGCGCGTGCGTTTCTCATTTTGCTTCCCCTTTGTGCTGGACCGCTTCCGGTCCGTTATGTGTGCTTGCAAGGTCGTCATCGCTGCCGAAATAGTTTTTCCATGCCCACAGCAGCCCTTCCGGCGACAGCTGCGCCGCGTGGTCTTCATAGCGCGCCTGGTCGCAGATCTGCGCGAGGATGTCGCGTGGATAGCAGGCCAGCAAGGGCCGCCCGTACTGGCTGTGCAGGTGCAGCAGATAGGTGTAGGAGGCTTCGTCGAAATTGATGCCCAGCTGGGCGCAGGTGCTGCGGAACACGGCCAGGTAGTGGTAGGCGGTCAGGGGTCCCACATGGATCTTGTAGCCGATGCGGCGCAGGAAGGAATCGTCGGCCAGGTGCTGCGGCGCCAGGTTCGACGAGAACACGACGATGACGTCGAAGGGCACGGGGAACTTGTAGCCCGTGTGCAGCGACAGGTAATCGATGTGGCGCGCCATCGGCACGATCCAGCGGTTCATCAGCTCCACGGGCGAGCAGCGCTGGCGGCCCAGGTCGTCGATGATGAAGATGCCGTTGTTGGCCTTCAGGTGCGGCGGCGCCTGGTACAAACGCGTGCCCTGGTCGAATTGCAGGTCCAGCATGTCGAGCGTCAGCTCCCCGCCCGTCAGCACGGCGGGACGTTCGGCGCGCACCCAGCGCGGGTCGGATGGCACGGGGCCGCCGTGCGACACGGTGTGCAGCATGGGGTCGAGGAAGGGCAGCACTTCGCCGTCGACCATCACGGCATGGGGCAGGGCGATGGCGCCGCTGAGCAGGCCGTTCAGGCGCTCGGCCAGGTAGCTCTTGCCGCTGCCGGCGGGGCCGTGGAAGAACAGGGCGCGTCCGGAATTCATGGCCGCGCCCAGCTGGTCGAGCACGGCCGAACTGGCCACCACGTTGCGAAATTCGCGCTGCACGTCGTCGCGGGTGACCTGCATGTCCGCCACGCTTTGCGCCAGCACCTGGTTGCTGTAATCGGCCAGGGTGACGGGAGCGGGACCGCTGTAGGCATTGCGGCGCATGTACTCGGCGGCGCGCAGGCGGCCCTGGTCGCCCAGCAGATAAGACAGGTCGGCGTCGGTGCCGCTGCCGCCGTTGCGGCGCGCTTCGCACAGTTTTTCGGCGCGCATGAAAGTGAGCAGCGGCTCGAGCACGCCGGCGCCCAGTTTCACGTGCGTCGACAGGGCGGGCAGGCCGATCTGGCCGCGCTGGAAGAGTATCTTGACCAGCAGTTCGACGAGGAACAGGAAGGGCAATCCCGTTTCCTCGACCGTGCGTGGCGCGCGCTTGGCGGCCGGTTCGACGCCGCCGCCGTCGCTGCGTTCTGGATAGGTGTCAGGCATGATGGATGCTCCTCGCTCGGGTGGCCGGATATCAGAAAATGAAGGGCAGCAGGCGGTACTTCACCTGGCGCATGTAGACGCGATAGCGCACGTCGGTGGACAGGAAGCGCTCTTCGCGCAGCAGGCGCATCACCATCATCGTCATCGTCGCCACATAGATGATGGTGTTGGCGAGCGAGGTATTGGCCAGCAGGTAGCCGCTCAGGGAAATCAGGTAGCTGGCATACAGCGGATGGCGTACCACGCGGTAGACGCCGCCCGTCTTGATCTCGCGCTGCGCCGCCACCAGGCCGAAGCTGCGGTTCAGCGACAGCAGGCCGGCGATCTGCAGCAGGCTGCCGACGGCCAGCAGGTAGCGCGCGCCTGGCCAGATGGCCATGTCGGCTGGCGCGAAGAGGAAGGGGGCGAAGGTGGCGCCGATGGCCAGCAGCCAGTCGCCCGCATCGGTGGAAACGCTGACGGGGGCCGAACGCACGATGAAGAACAGGGCGGCCAGGGTTTCGGCGACGCAGAACAGCAGATAGCTCCAGTCGCCGCTGTGCAGATAACCGACCACGTGGGCACTGGCGAAGAACGCCCACAGGCAAGCCATGGCGATGCTGGTGAGCAGGCTGGCGTGGCGCGAGTGGCAGAAGGTGGCGAGGGTGTCCATGGTCAGTTCCTATGGTGGCTGGTCGTCGGAGCGGCGCGTTTCAGCGCAAGCTCCACAGGTGGGTGTAGTGCAGGAATACCTGCAGCAGGGTGCCGCTGGCAATGGCGAAGGCGTAGGCCAGCTTGCCGGTGGCGGGCGGCGGTTCGGCGATCGTGGCGGCGCCGCCGGCAAGGCTGTGCAGCAGCGCGCCCAGCATCATGTGGTAGGTGTTTTTCAGCACCTGGCGCAGGCGCTGTCCCACCAGCGCGGCGGCCAGGGCCAGCACGCCGCCGCACAGGAAGGTCAGCAGGGCCGCTTCGAGCACGGCGTCGGGGCCGAGGAAGGCGCCGCACATGGCCATCAGCTTGACGTCGCCGGCGCCCAGGGCGCGCAGCAGATACATGGGCAGCAGCAGGGCCAGTCCGGCGGCGGCGCCGGCCAGCGCCTGCAGCAGTCCCAGGCCGCCGAAGGCCGCGTCGAACAGGCCGGCGCCCGATGGCACGAAGCTGTTCAGGATCAGTCCCGCCAGGGTGCCCCACAGCACCAGCCGGTTCGGGATGCGGCGCGTGCGCAGGTCGTGCCACAGGGCGGCAGCGAGCAGGGTGGCCAGCACGGCCAGGCACAGCAGCATGGGCAGGTGGGCGTTCATGATGTCAGTCCTTCCTTGCCCATGCAGGGCGCCGTGGCCATGTGCACGGCCGGCGCCGCGGCCTGGCTGCCCAGCAGCCGTCCCACCAGGTGCCACACGAGCGCCGCGCCGGCCGCGCCGACATAGCCGTCGAGCGCATAGTGCCAGCCCAGGTGGATGGAGCCGAGCAGGATCAGCACGGCGAAGGCGGACAGGGCGATCCCGGCGGCGCGGTTGACGTTCCAGCCCACGATGGCCATCAGCACGGCCGTGGCCACATGCATGCTGGGCATGGCGGAGATGCCCAGCTCACCGTTCGCGCCCTTGCTTTGATAGCCTTGCCACAGCATCTCCTGCACCTGCAGGGCCCAGACGGGGACGTGCCCGTTGGCCTCATGCAGGTAAGCCATCAGCGGCGCATACGGGTCGCTGGCGTGCAGGTGGCCGTAGTAGCAGGGGCCGACCGAGGCAAACAGCACGGCCATGATGCTGCCCAGGACGATCCACGTCAGCGCAAAGCTGAGCAGGAACTGCATGCGCAGCAGCGGGCGCCGGGTGTCGAGGATGAGCCAGTACAGGATGGCGTAGAACAGGAAGAACCAGAAGTGGTAGCTGAAGTTGAGCAAGCCCGTGACGAGCGGGTGGCCCAGCAGCGGCTGCAGCCTTTCCCACGGCGCCATGCCGCCATGCAGCGCGACGTCCCAGGCGGACAGGGTGGCATCCCAGGTGTAGGGGTGCAGGCGCGGGATGGCGCCCTTGATGACGGTGAAGCTGGACGCGAAGACGGGGATCAGCAGCATGGCCGGCAGCGCGTGCAGCAGGCGCTCGTTGCTCAGGTAGCGGCGCAGATCGTGGTACAGATAATGGCACAGGCGGTGCGGGCGTTTCATCACCATGACGTGGATGGTGTAGCCGCACAGGATGAAGACGGGGCCCGTGAGGATGGCCACGAGGAAGCCGGCCAGCACGTTGAGGATGTCCGCTGCGCTGGGCAGGCCGCCGGCCAGCAGCATCGCCGCGGCGGCGTACGGCAGCACGATCAGCAGCAGGGCGCGGTGGGTGCGCAGCGAGAGGCGCAGGGTATTCATGACAGGGCCAGGACCACTTGGTCCTTGACGTAGACAAACAGCAGCTTGACCTGGTCGCCAAGCACGGTGATCGTGATGACCAGCACGACCGCGATCAGGCCCGCCAGCAGCGCGTATTCGATCGCTGTGACGGCGGACTCGTCGGATACACGGCTGAAGAGAGATTTCACGATGGGCCTCGCTATGCGTCGTCAAGGTGGGTGTGCCGGGGGAGACTGGAAAGCGTAGTCCGGGCCGGCGCAGGGCCGGTCCGGACAGCACCGCATCAGTTCGCAGCGGTGAGCTTGGTGCCGATGGTGCTGAAGGTTTTTTTCAGCTGCGTGCCGACGATGGTGATGGCGGCGATGATCACGACGGCAATCAGGGCAGCGATCAGGCCGTACTCGATTGCGGTGACGCCATCTTCTTCGCGGATAAAGTTTTTGATGAGGTTCATGACAACTCCTGGTGTGGTTAAGGTACGGCGGTGGATGAAACGGCATGACGGTGTTGCTTCCTGCTGCTACGACCTGGCGTTCTCATGGGCTTTCGCCCAGTGCCAGCAGTCCGATGATGCATACCACCGCCATGAGGGCCGCCACCAGGGCATAGCGGTAGAACGCAGCCTTTTCCTTGCCCTGCAAATAGGTGATCAGGGCTGTCGGAAGATACTTGTCAAGGCGCATGCTGTGCTCCGTGTCGTGGTGGGCCGTGCGGTGATTTGCACTCCGGTAAATCCACTATAGAAGTTGGCACCTTGATCTACATCAGAAGAACATCCTTTTATTGCAAGGAGGAACTGCTTGTTTTTTTCGTGACAATTGTCATGGTCGAGTCTGGCGCGCAGGCGGGCGCAGGGGCGCAGGCCGTTTCGAAGGCTGGCGCAGGGGAGGCGGGAAGGGTGTGCGCGGCCGTGGCCGCGCGGGGGACGGCGGACTCAGGCGCCGGGCGGCAATTGGCCCAGCTGGTGCTTGGTGGCGTAGGCGTACAGTTCCAGGCGGTTGTACACGCCCAGCTTGCGGTAGATCGACGTCAGGTGATTGCGCAAGGTGTGTTCGGAGATGAACAGCTGGTCCGCCAGCAGCTTGGCCGGCGTGCCGCTGCCGTGCACCAGCGCGGCGATGATCTTTCTTTCCTTGAGGGTCAGGCTGGCGATGGCGATCGCTTGCGCCGAGCCGCCACCGGGCTGGGTCAGCTGCGTCAGCATGCGTCCCAGTATCGCGTGTTCCAGCCACAGCTCGCCCTGGTAGACCTTTTCGATGGCCTTCAGGACCATCTCCGCCGGCGCATCCTTGCTGACGATGCCGCGCGCGCCCTTGAGCACCGTCTGGTCCAGGACGGCCTGGTCGTGGCTGGCCGTCAGCACCAGCACGCGCGTGCCGCCGCTCTGCGCCAGCGCGGGCAGGATGGACAGCGAGCTGATGCCGCCCAGGTCCAGGTCCAGCACGATCACATCGGGTTGCAACGCTTTTGCCTGCTCCAGCGCCTCGGTGCCGTCGGAGGCCGTGGCGACCACGCGCATGCCCGAGTGCTCACCGCCGATCAGCCGCTCCAGGCCCCACAGCATGGTCTTGTGATCGTCCACCAGCATGACGCTGATGACATGGCTGGCCGGTGGCATGTGGCGTAAGTCATTCATATGGGGATCTCGATCTGCACGGAGGTGTTGCCCAGCATGCCATGCGTGACGCGGGCCGTGCCGCCGAGGGCGGCGGCGCGCTCGGCCAGCGAGTCGGGCAGGAAATCGGGGACGTGCGCGGCGGCGCATTCGTTGTCGATGCTGATGTGCAGCGCGCCCTGCACGCAGGTCAGCTTGACGGCGCCGTGGCGCGCCGACGTATGCTTGCGGATATTGCTCATGCCCTCGTTGACGATCTGGAACACCTCGGCCGCCAGGCGGTCGTTGATGTGCAGGTCGCCTTCGATCTGCAGGGCGATGTCGATGCCATAGAATTCGCGGATCTGCGTGGCCTGGCGGCGCAGCGCCACCAGCAGTTCCGGCTCGCTTTGCACTTGCCCGTTCTTGAACGTGCGCGCGTAGCTGCGCAGGTCGGCGATCACCTGGCCCGACATGATGATCAGTTTTTCCAGTTCCGGCAGCAGCGGATTGCCCGGCGTGGCTTCGTTGCGCAAGGCGGCCAGGCCGTGGCGCAAGCCGATATACGGCTGCACGGCCGTGTCATGCAGGTCGCGCGCGATCTTTTCGCGTTCGCGCGAGGCCGCCTGCGACGCCAGCCGGTCGAGCAGGTTGATGTTTTCGATGACGGGAAACGCCTGCGCGCCGATATGGCTGAGAAACAGGGCGTCCGTCTTGCTCATGCTGGTGGCGGAGACGATAAAGATGCGGCCTTTGCCATTGCGCAGGGGCAGCGGCGCGCTGATGAAGGCGTGCGCTTCGAGCAGCTCGGCCAGGCGGGCGCCCGCCGCGTCGTCATGCCGCAGCCAGCGTCCGCTGTCGGGCTCGAGCATGCGCGCGCCGCCTATCCACGGCAGCCAGGGGCCGGCGGGCTGGTTGTACAGCGCGATTTTATCGTGCGGGAAAGCGAGCAGGGGACTGGCCGCGTCGTCGCTGAGGAGCGAGCTGGTGTGTACGACGCCCGTTGCCGTTTGCAGCACGCTGCGCAGCGACCAGACCCGCGTGCCCTTGTCCTGCATGATCAGCAGGCAGCTGCGGCCGTTGAAATAACTGCGGGTTTTTTCCAGCACCGAGGTAATGGTCTGGTCGACGCCGAAGCGCGGATTGGACAGCTGGCTGACATCGCGCAGCAGCGCCAGGTGGCTGCGCTGCGTGATGGCCGAACCGCCCCAGTAGGCGATCATGTAGCCGAGCGCCAGCAGGAAGGTGGTGCGCAGCAGCAGGCGCGACAGTTCCGCATCCGTTTCGCCGAACAGGGCAGTCGCGGCGAACAGGCCGGCCGAAGCGAGGGTGACGCGCGCGCCTTCCTCGAAGCCACGCTGGAACGACGAGGTCAGGATGGCAAAGAAAAAAAACAGGAAGAATAAAGTGTTGTGGCTGCTGGTGGAAAACACGATCAGCGCATACCAGGCCACGTCGAGCCAGTACAGCAAGATATCCTGGGGCAGGCTGAGGCCCAGCACGGCCAGCACGTAGAGCAGCAGGCTGTGCATGGTGTAGGCGGAAAAGATCAGCCAGGTAATCTTGCTCAGCTTGCCGGCGCTTTCGGGATCGATGAACAGGGTCAGCAAGGTGGCGCTCGACAGCAGCAGGCGCATGCCGTTCACCATGGTCGTATCCATGCCAGCACCCGGCAAGCCGGATTTGAGGGGAGGATCGAGTTTCACAAGCGCTCCTGGCCGTGTCCCGCATGGTGAGCCATGCGCAGGGATAGATACCACAGATAAATTCTTGTTGTTGTTGCTGCAATCACTGACGAGTCTACGCACACGCCGTAAAGATGTCTACTGGAATCCTTTGTCCGGCGTTGCTTTTTTTATAGCGGCTGCACCATCACGCGGTTGCGCCCCGCGCCCTTGGCCAGGTACAGGGCGCGGTCGGCGGCGCCGATCAGGGCGGCGATGGTCGGCTGCTGCTGCGGGTGCTGGGTGGCGATGCCGATGCTGACCGTAATGTGCTTGACCTCATTGCCCGTCTTGGCATGCGGAATGCGCAGCCCGGCCGCCCGTTCGCGGATCGCCTCGGCCATGCGCAGCGCCTGCGCCGCGTCCGTGTCGGGCAGGATGGCGGCAAATTCCTCGCCGCCATAGCGCGCCAGCAAGTCGGTGGGGCGCTGCAGCATGGCGGCCAGTTCGGCCGCCACTCGTATCAGGCAATCATCACCTTGCTGGTGACCGTAATGGTCGTTGTAATCCTTGAAATGGTCGATGTCGATCATCAGCAGCGACAGGGGGCTGCCCGTGCGCATGGCGCGCCGCATTTCCTTTTCGATCGCCACGTCGAAGTGGCGGCGGTTGGCGATGCCCGTCAAGCCGTCGGCAAAGGTTTGTGAACGCAACACCATGGTTTGTTCGCGCAGCAGCTTTTCGCGGCCCACGGCGATGGTCACATCATTGATCTGGATCAGGCAGTGGCGCGGCGAACCGGGCAAATTGATCGGCGTGACGGCAATCGCCTGCTGCATGCGCTCCCGGCCTTCGGCCGCGCCATGCGTGTACAGGGGGAATGGCGCCTTGTGCAGGGTTTGCGACAGCAGCGACTGGAAATTGTCGCGCAGGGCCTGGGTGATGGCCGAGGCTATGCGCTTGTGGCGCAGTTCAGGATAGACGGCAAAGAAATCCTGGCCCAGCACGGCGTCGGCCTGGCACGCCGAGTGGCGCGCCATCCAGTGGTTCCACAGCACGATGCGGTGCTGTTCGTCGAGCACGATGGCGCCCAGGTTGACGGCGCCGAGTATGCTCTCGAGCAGGGCGAGTCGGTGCAAGGCCTCCGGCATGATCGTCACGCCTGTCCCAGGACCTTGGCCAGATAGCGGCTGACCTGCTGCTTCAGGTCGTGCAAGGCGGACAGGTCGAGCACGAATGCCACATAACCGTGGATCTGGTGCTTGGACAGCACGAAGTCGATATGCAGCATCAGCACGACGGCGTCGTCATCGTCGCCGCCGAACGAGGACAGGATTTCCGCGCTGGTGCCCACGTGGTACAGGGGCAGCGAGCCATGCAGTTCACTGTCGAACAGGTTGGCCAAAGTTCCCACGCAGGAATTGAGGATGATGTTGCCGATTTCGCTCATCGCCTCCTGTTCCATTTCCGTCAGTTCCTGCAGCGGCATGGCGTCGCCCACCATCAGGCGCACGATTTCCAGGCTCTTGTCCTCGGGGAACATCAATATGGCTTCGGTGGCGAAGGCGCCATCGTAATGCTGGCTGACGCCACAGATGCGTTCGCCATCCTTCTTGCTGCCCAGCAACGCAGCCGCGTCGGCACGGTTCAGGAAGGTGATCGACGGCACCGACATGGTGACTTCTTCATTGACGATTTCGCTCATCGCGGCGGCCGCATGGCCCACCCCGATGTTGAATATCTCTACGAGGGCATCGTTTTCGAGTTCGGAGAGATTGACCATGCTCACAGTCCCAGTGACGCGATCAGCTGGTGGATGCGCGTTTCCGTGATCGGTTTTTCCATGAAGCCGACGCCGAGCTCAGTGGCGCGGTTGCGGATGGCGTTTTGCACGTTGGCCGTGACGAGAATGATGTGCGTTTGCGGGCACAGCGCGCGCAATTGTTCCGCCGCCGCCACGCCGCCCATGCCGGGCATGTTGACATCCAGTAATATCAGCACAGGGCTGATGGTCTTGACTTTTTCCAGGGCTTCTTCACCGGTCGCCGCCTCAATCACTTGCCAGTCGGCATGTTTGCTGAGGATGAACTGATGCGACATCAAACGTGAAACCCGGCTGTCATCGACAACAAGTACCTGTTTACTGTGATTCATGTGCTATTCCTGGAACGTCATATCGGGCAATCGTGCCATTTTCGCATATTTTAGAGTGCATAGAGAGTAATTGGCTGGGAATTGCCCTGGGGCAAAGGTTTCCAGCTTGGCTGTTGTATTCCATCGCATGGCCCGTCATCATGGCCGGCTGGCCGGGCTGGCAATCCGTTAAAATAGCGGCATTCCCCACTTTAGCCTTTTTTTGCCATGACCCAAGACGAATTGAAGCAAGCCGTAGCCCGCGCCGCCATTAACTATGTGGTGGACGGTGAAATCATCGGTGTCGGCACCGGTTCCACCGCCAACTTTTTCATCGATGAACTGGCCAAGATCAAGGACCGTATCAAGGGGACGGTCGCGTCGTCCGAAGCGACGGCCGCGCGCCTGGCAGGCCATGGCATTCCCGTCTTCGACTTGAACGACGTCGAATCGATCGCCGTCTACATCGACGGCGCCGATGAAATCACGGCCAGCGGCGCCATGATCAAGGGCGGCGGCGCGGCATTGACGCGTGAAAAGATCGTTGCCTCCGTCGCGAAACAGTTCGTCTGCATCGCCGACGGCTCCAAGCTGGTGGAAACCCTGGGCGCCTTCCCGCTGCCGGTGGAAGTGGTGCCGATGGCGCGCGCCGCCGTCTCGCGTCAGCTGGCCGCGCTGGGCGGCACGCCCCGCTTGCGCCTGAAGGCTGGCAGCGATCAAGCGTTCATTACGGATAACGGCGGCGAGATCATCGACGTGCTGGGCTTGAAAATTGCCGACCCGGTGGCGCTGGAACAGCAGATCAACCAGATCGTCGGCGTCATCGCCGTCGGCCTGTTCGCCGTGCGCGGCGCGAATGTCTGCCTGCTGGGCATGCCGGAAGGCGTGCGTACTTTGGCCTACTGATACGCAGCAGAAATCCGGGGTCAGACCCGCCGGGTCTGACCCCAGCCTTCCATTTGCACCGCCCGGTACACGGCCACAGTGCGCAGCAAGCCGCCGATGAAGAGGCCGCTGAAGCAGCCATAGGCGAGGCACACAGGTGCGGTGAAGCCGGTCGCGTGGGCATAGGCTGGCGCGATGGCCAGGGTCACGGCCACCGCATATTTCATGCAGAAGATACTCATCATCAAGATCAACGGCACCCAGCTGCCGGGACGCTGCACGCTGCTCCGTTCGGGAATGGCGACGATCTTGCGCGCATCGGTCAGCGTCCACGCCAGCGCTGCACCGGCCAGGGCGCCGATTGCCCAGGCGAACGGCGCCACGCCATCGAAGCCGAAACTGCCATGCACGCCGCTCAGCGACAGCGCCAGCATCACCATGGGAATGATGCACAGCTTGCGCAAGGTCACTTCGCGCGCGCGGCTGGCCAGCACGCCCCGGTAGACGAGAAAGCCCAGGATGGCCCAGACGTAGAGGGGAGTGTGGCTGAAGATTTGCTGCAACATGGTGTCCGCCTTGGAATGAGGTTGTCGATGGACGTACTGTGCCAGCCGGCGGCATGGGCGGCGAGCGGTGTGCGACGAAACGGGGAGGCGGTGCCGTGAAACGGCGGAGGCGGGCGTGAAACGCAGGCGAAACTGCCCGTGACGTGGTCACGGGCAAGCGATAAAACTTATTCCGTTGGCGGCACGTAGCCCATGGCGGCATCGGCGCCATCGCCGAAGAAATGCTTTTCCATCTGCGTGGCCAGGTATTTGCGGGCGCGCGCGTCGGCCAGGTTCAGCCGGTTTTCATTGACCAGCATGGTCTGGTGCTTGAGCCAGGCAGCCCATGCTTCCTTCGACACGGATTCGTAAATCTTCTTGCCCAGTTCGCCCGGGTACGGCGGGAAATCCAATCCTTCGGCTTCCTTGTTGAGTTTGATGCAGTGGATCGTGCGGGCCATCTGTGCTCCTGAATCAGTGTAGAGATAAAGCGTGATTATAAGGCACTTTGCGCCTGCCCTCGCGGGGCCGTCGCGGCCTGGCGACACGCCGTTTGCCGCGCCCTTGCGCTGGATCAAATTTGATCTGCGCCGCCCCAGCTAGTAAGATGCCTTATCGCGCCAGCCGCTGGCTGCGCCTCTTCCAAGCAAGTAGTAACAATTAACCAATATGGAATCCCTATGACCTCAGTGAAAGTCCATGGCATCGACGTCAGCAATACGGGCAGCTTTGCGCTGTTTGGCGGCATCAACGTGCTCGAATCGCGCGATCTTGCCATGCGCGCCTGCGAAGAATATGTGCGCGTGACGCAAAAACTGGGCATTCCCTATGTGTTCAAGGCCAGCTTCGACAAGGCCAACCGTTCATCGATCCATTCCTACCGCGGCCCGGGCCTGGAAGAAGGCATGCGCATCTTCCAGGACGTCAAGGCGGCGTTCGGCGTGCCCGTGATTACCGACGTGCATGAACCATGGCAGGCGCAGCAGGTGGCCGAAGTGGTCGACGTGCTGCAACTGCCCGCTTTCCTCGCGCGCCAGACGGACCTCGTCGTGGCCCTGGCGAAAACAGGCAAAGTCATCAACATCAAGAAGCCGCAATTTTTGAGCCCTGGCCAGATGGCCAATATCGTCGAGAAATTCAAGGAAGCGGGCAACGATCAGCTGATCCTGTGCGACCGCGGCACCTGCCTCGGCTACGACAACCTGGTGGTCGACATGCTGGGCTTTGGCGTCATGAAGAAGACGTGCGACGACTTGCCCATCATCTTCGACGTCACGCACGCGCTGCAGCAGCGCGACCCCGGTGGCGCCGCTTCGGGCGGCCGCCGCCAGCAAGTGGCGGATCTGGCCCGCGCCGGCCTGGCCGTCGGCATCGCCGGCCTGTTCCTGGAAGCTCATCCTGACCCCGACAACGCTCGCTGCGATGGCCCCAGCGCCTTGCCGCTGGACCAGCTGGAACCATTCCTGGCGCAATTGAAGGCGCTCGACGACCTGGTCAAATCGTTTGCGCCGCTGAATATCCGGTAGCGCCTTTTTGCAGGCTGTCAGTAAAAAAACACCACCTTTTCTTCGGGTGGTGTTTTTTTTGGGCTCGCACAAATGTGTTGCTTTATTGCACGTTGTGATAATTCCATAGAAACGACTTATTCATCCCGCCCTAGAATACTGGAGGTCCTGCTCGCGCTGAAAAACGTTGGCAAGCACATCATGACGTCACGTCACTCCGGAGCATCACATGAACCGAATTCACCGTACAGTATGGAACCACCGCCGCAACGCGGTCATGGTCGTGGCAGAAAATGCCGGCAGCGGGGGCAAGCGCTCCGGCACCACGGGGGCGCTGCTGGCCAGCGTGTTGACTGGCGTGATGCTGGGAGGTGCGGCGCAGGCGGCAGACCTTGCCGCAACGGCCTTGCCCAGCGGCGCCGTGGTGACGGCCGGCCAGGCGCACATAGGACAAAGCGGTGCGGCGATGACCGTGACCCAAGCCACGGGCAAGGCGGCCATCGAGTGGAATAGTTTTTCGATCGGCAAGGATGCCAAGGTCAATTTCGTCCAACCGAATGCCGCCTCCGTCACGCTCAACAGGATCAAGGGCAATGAAGGCTCCGTGATCGACGGCGCGCTCAAAGCGAATGGCCAGGTGTTCATCCTGAATCCCAACGGTGTGCTGTTCGGCAAGGGCGCCAGGGTCGATACGGCGGGCCTGGTGGCCAGTACGCTCAATCTCGGCGATGCCGATTTCCTGGCCGGCAAGACCAGCTTCAGCGGCAAGGGCGGCGCCGTCACCAATCTGGGCAGCTTGAACGCCAACGATGGCGGGTACATCGCGCTGCTGGGAGCGCAAGTGCGCAATGAGGGCGTGATCAGCGCCAGGCTGGGCACGGTGGCGCTGGCGGCCGGCAACAAGGTCAGCCTGACTTTCGACGGCGGCGCGCTGGTCGGCGTGGCCATCGACGAGGCGGCGCTGGCCGCGCTGGTGGCCAATGGCAATGCCGTGCATGCCGATGGCGGCCTGGTGGTGCTGACGGCGAAAGGCGCCGACGGCTTGCTCAATACTGTTGTCAACAATACGGGCGAAGTGCGCGCGCGCACCATTCAGGAACATGCCGGGAGGATTTTCCTGCTGGGCGAGGGCGGCGCCGTCGAGGTGGCCGGCAAGCTCGACGCCAGTGCGCCGCAGGGCGGCAATGGCGGCTTCATCGAAACTTCGGGACCGGTGCTGCGCGTGGCCGACGGCACGCACGTCGACACCGGCGCGGCAGCGGGCCGCAGCGGTTCCTGGCTGATCGACCCCATCGATTTCACGATCGGCAGCGGCAGCGCCGCGCAAGGGGCGAGCGGCATCGGCGTCGATACCCTGCAAACGGCGCTGGCCGCCGGCAATGTCACTATCCAGACGCAAACGGGCGGCAGCGAGGCAGGCGATATCCATGTGAACGCGCCGCTGGCGTGGAACGCCAACCAGCTGACCCTGGAAGCGCATGGCGACATCCATGTCAACGCCGTCATGAGCGCTACCGGCACTTCGACCCTGGACATGAAGACAGGCTACAACTTCAATCCCGGCAGCCTGACGTTTAACGTCGCCAAGAATGTGCTGGTGGGTATCGATGACGCGGGCGTCTTCAAGGGCCGCATCGATTTTGACCGCGCCGGCACGGGGTTGCTGGCGATCAATGGCGCCGGCTACACCCTGATCAATGCGCTGGGCAGCGCCGGCAGCAGCACCAGCCTCGATTTGCAGGGCATCAATGGTGGCGGTGCCGGCCGCTATGCATTGGCCAGCAATATCGACGCCAGCGCCACCAGCGGCTGGAACACCGGCGCCGGTTTTGTGCCGCTGTCCCTTTCCGGCACGTTCGACGGCCTCGGCCACACCGTCAGCGGCTTGCGCATCAACCAGCCGTCCGGCAGCTATGTCGGCCTGTTCGGCACCAACAACGGCACGGTGCGCAACGTGGCGATGTCGAATGCGGTGGTGTATGCCAACCAGGGTGTGGGGGCCTTGGCCGGACTGAGCATGGGCCGCGTCTACAACAGCTATGCCGCAGGCACCGTAACGGGGCCAGGCGGCTATGTGGGCGGTCTGATCGGCGCGATCTTCGATGGTACGGCCAGCCGCGTGCACTTCGATGGCACGGTCAATTCGCAGGGCAATAATGTCGGTGGCCTGACCGGGTACCTGGCTTACCAGATCACCGTGGCCAACAGTTATGCCAACGCCACGGTGACGAACACGGCCGGCGTCTGGACTGGCGGACTGGTCGGGCAAAACGATTACGGCTACATCGTCGACAGCCATGCCAGCGGCACCATCACAGGCAAGGGCGACACGGGGGGGCTGGCGGGCAACAACAACAGTGGCAGAATCACCGGCAGTTACTCCACCGCTACAGTGACCGGCACAACGAATACGGGTGGCCTGGTCGGCAACAACAATAACGGCAAGGTCAGCGGAAGTTACGCCAGCGGCGCCGTCACCGGCACGAGCACGGTCGGCGGCTTGATTGGCCTGAGCAGCGCCTCGGGCGGCGTTGCCACGCCGGACAATGAAATCAATACCAGCTATGCGAGCGGTGCAGTGACGGCTACCGGCGACAATGCGGGCGGCTTGATCGGCCGTAATTATGGCAACCACGTCGTCAATACCTACGCCCGCGGCGCCGTCTCTACCTCCGGCAACTACGTGGGCGGTCTGATCGGTAACAATCTGGGCACGGCCGACAAGAGTTATTCGACCGGCCTGGTGACTAGCCCGGGTGTGGGTGTAGGCGGCTTGATGGGTGTCAGCATCGGCGGCGTCAGCAACAGTTTCTGGGATACGCAGACCAGCGGGCAGAACAGCAGTGGCGACGGCACGGGCAAGACCACGGCGCAAATGCAAGACAGCAATCTGTTCACCACCAACAGCTGGGATTTCACCTTCCACAGCGGGGTATGGGGACGCAAGGCAACGCTCAATGACGGCTATCCCGTCTTGCGCACGTTTGGCTATACCGACCCGATCACCATCACGCTGAACGACCCGGCCCTGACGAGAAACTATGGCGGCGCCAATCCCCTGCTGGTCGGCGGCTGGACGGTCAGCGGCTGCGACAACAACCTGGCGTGCGTGAGCGGCATCGACTGGAGCGCGGCCCTGCTGCCGACAACCTCAGTCGGCACCTTCAACTACGGCGCCGGCCTGTTCGCGCCGACCCTGGGCGCCGGTTATGGCAAGCTGAGCGATTATGAGATCACCTACAGCACGGGTACCTTGTCGATCACGCCAGCCGTGCTGACCATTGCCGGCATCGGCGCCGCCAACAAGACGTATGACCGCACGAACGCGGCCAGCATCAATGCCGGCACCCTGGTGGGCCTCGTGAATGGCGAAAACCTGTCGCTGTCGGCCAGCGGTACTTTTGATAGCGCCAATGCCGGCGCGCGCACGGTGACGGCGAACGTGTTGGTGGGCGACGGCAGCGGCGCCAACGCGGGCCTGGCCAGCAACTACATCCTGTCCACGCCAACCGTCAACCTGGCAGCGACCATCAGCGCGTTGGAAGTGCATCTCGCCAGCCTGGGCGGCAGGGAATATGACGCTACCGACAAGCTCAACGCCAACTTGCTGCAGATCACGAATGTGCTTGGTGGCGACACCGTCAACCTGAGCGGCACGGGCACTCTGGCGTCGCGCAATGCGGGCACGCAGGCGCTGGCCGGCTATGGTGACTTGATTCTGGACAACAGCAATTACACGTTCGCGCCAGCCAGCCTGGGCACCAATGTACTGGTAAGCCCGCGCGCGCTCAGCGTGCAGGCAGCGAACGGCGCCACGCGCCGCTACGACGGCAGCGTGAATGCGGCCTCCGGCCTGCTGAACCTGGGCGGCGTGCTGGCGGGCGACAGTGCCAGCCTGAGCGGCAATGCCGTGCTGGCAGGCAAGAATGTCGGCGCGCAAGCCATCAGCGGCCTGGGCACCCTCAGCCTGGACAATGCGAACTACACCTTGAATGGCGTGCTGCCTGGCGGCAGCGTGGCCATCACGGCCTTGCCCGTCAACCTGGCCGCCATCGGTGGCGCGCAGAAGGAATATGACGGCAGCCTCAATGCCGGCGCAGGCCTGCTGGAAGTGAGCAATGTGGTCGCGGGCGACACCGTGGTGCTGGGCGGCAGCATGAACCTGGCGGGCAAGGATGCCGGCAGTCAATCCATCAGCGGCATCGCTGGCGTGACCTTAAGCAACAGCAACTACACGGTGACGGGCGCCACGGCGAGCGGTACGGTGCAGGTGACGCCGCGCGCACTCAGCGTGAATGCAGCGAACGGCGCCACGCGCCGCTACGACGGCAGCGTCAATGCGGCCACCGGCCTGCTGAACCTGGGCGGCGTGCTGGCGGGCGACAGCGCCAGCCTGAGCGGCAATGCCGTTCTGGCAGGCAAGGACGTCGGCGCGCAAGCCATCAGCGGCCTGGGCACCCTCAGCCTGGACAATGCGAACTACACCTTGAACGGCGTGCTGCCTGCCGGCAGCGTGGCCATCACGGCCTTGCCCGTCAACCTGGCCGCCATCGGTGGCGCGCAGAAGGAATATGACGGCAGCCTCAATGCCGGCGCAGGCCTGCTGGAAGTGAGCAATGTGGTCGCGGGCGACACCGTGGTGCTGGGCGGCAGCATGAACCTGGCGGGCAAGGATGCCGGCAGTCAAGCTATCGCGGGCCTGGCTGGCGTGACCTTGAGCAACAGCAACTACACGGTGACGGACGCCACGGCGACAGGCAACGTGCAGGTGACGCCGCGCGCGCTCAGTGTGAATGCAGCGAACGGCGCCACGCGCCGCTACGACGGCAGCGTCAATGCGGCCACCGGCCTGCTGAGCCTGAACGGCGTGCTGGCGGGCGACAGCGCTGGCCTCAGCGGCAGTGCCATCCTGGCAGGCAAGGACGTCGGCGCGCAAGCCATCAGCGGCCTGGGCACCTTGAGCCTGGACAATGCGAACTACACCTTGAACGGCGTGGTTCCTGCCGGCAGCGTGGCCATCACGGCCTTGCCCATCAACGTGGCGGCCGTCACGAATGCGAGCCGGGACTTTGACAGCACTGCCGATGCGGCCGCCGGCTTGCTGGAGTTGCGCGGCGTGCTGGCTGGCGACAGCGCAACCCTGGGCGGCAAGGCCACATTATCTTCCAAGGACGCCGGTGACCGGAGTATCGTCGACGTGTCGGGTTTGACTTTGTCCAACAGTAACTACACGCTTGCCGGCGGCAGTGCCAGCGGCACCGTGAAGATTCTCCCGGTGACGCCGGTGACGCCTGTCACTCCTGTCACACCAGAAGTACCGGTAACCCCGGAAGCGCCCAAAGCGAACTTGGCCAATACCATCGCCGAAGTATCGCGCACCAGCGTTCCCGCCAAGCACGAGGTTCTGCGCGACGCCGGCCTGGCGCTGCAAAGCGACTTGATGCCGTTCGTTGCCGTGCCGGCCACCGTGAACAGCAGCGCCTTGCCGTCGGCCGCCACCTTTGGCGCGAATGCACCGCTGAGCTTGCTGTACAGCCCCGGCGCGGGCGAGATGAGCGAAGGCGTCACCCTGGCGCAGACCCAGCGCTTGCTGCAGGCATCGGGCGCCCAGGGCAATGGCGGATCGCAGCCATTGCGCTTGCCCGTCAGCCGCAATTCCTTGATGGAAATCGTCAATGGCGGCGTCAAGCTGCCCGATGGCGTGGACCAATTGTTGTTTGTCGTGAAGGCCCAATAAATGAGCATGCTTATCTGTAACGCCACCGTCTCCGCCGCCCGCAAGGCAGCATGCCAACGCACGGCCATGTCGCTGGCGCTGGGCCTGGCTCTGGGCACTACCGCCATGGCGCAGGCGCAACAAGTACCCACCATCGGCGACGTCGTGCGCCAGAGCCAGCCGGTGACGCCGCCGGTGACGCCGCCGCCATCCTTGCCAGCGCTGGGCGGCGTGCCGGCCGCGCCGCCGCTGCAAGCCTTGCCCGGCGATGCCGCCGGCAAGGTCAAGGTGACGCGGTTTGTGCTCGAAGGTAACCGTGTCATCGACAGCGCTACCCTGCTGGCGCTGCTGCCGCCGGCACAGGGCCAGACGCTGACCCTAGCCCAGCTTGAAGAGCTGGCCACCCGCATCACGCGCCATTACCGTGCCAGCGGCTACTTTGTGGCACGCGCCTATATTCCGGCGCAGGAGCTGACCGATGGCAAGCTGGTCATTCGCGTGGTGGAAGGCCAATATGGCAAATTTATCCTCAGCAATACTTCGCGCGTGCAAGATAGTGTCGTGCAAGGTTTGCTCGATGAAGCCAAGCGGCGCGACATCGTGTCCCTCGATACCCTGGAACGGGCGATGTTGATCATCAATGACACGCCCGGCGTCAAGGTGGTGCAGGCCGACGTGATGCCTGGCGAACAGGTCGGCACTTCGGATTTCGCCATCCGCACGGAAGCCACCCCCGCATGGGGCGGCTATGTGTTGCTGGATAACTATGGTTCTACGTACACGGGCAAGCAGCGGCTGCGCTTCAATGCCGACTGGAATTCGCCCAGCGGCCGTGGCGACCGCCTGTCGGCCAGTGGCATGGCCACCCGCCACAGCGGCTTGCTGAATGGCCGCTTGGCGTATTCGACGTTGCTGGGTACGGATGGTACCCGTCTCGAAGGCGCGCTCAGCCGCACCACTTACGAGCTCAGCGATGTGTATGCGGCGCTTGACGCGTCGGGCACTTCGAATGGCGTGGACTTGATCCTCAGCAAGCCGCTCAAGCGTACGCGCGACCATACGGTGGAAGCGGGCCTGGGCGTGGCCTACAAGGACTTGAAGGACGAGATCGGCGCCACCAACACTTCGGTGGGCAAGCAGTTGAGCAGCCTCAGCGCCAATATTTCGGACCGGCGCACGCACGCCTTCCTGGGCTTCGATGGCTTGACCCAGAGCAGCGCCAGCCTGACGGTAGGCCGTTTGCACTTCAAGGAAGCGGCCGCCGAAGCGCTGGATGCGGCCGGCGCCGATACGCAGGGCGGCTATGCCAAGCTGAATCTGGCGGCGTCGCGCATCAGCGTGCTGCCATCGCAATTCCTGCTGACCACCAGCGCCAAGGCGCAGGCGTCGCTGAACAATAAAAGCCTCGATGGCGTCGAGCGCATGAGCGTTTCCGGCGACGGCGGCGTGGCCGCGTATCCGATCGGCGAACTCAGCGGCGACCATGCGGCGCTGCTGCGTGCCGAACTGGCCCGGCCGCTGGTGACCGGCGGCGCGGCACAGCTGAGCGGCAGCATCTTCACCGACTATGGCTGGGCCAAGTCCATCGCCGCGCCGGCCGGCGTCGCCGCGTCGCGCAAGCTGGGCGATATCGGCGTGGGCCTGAGCGCCATGGCTGGCGGCTTGCTGCTGAACCTGCAACTGGTGCACCGGACGGTGGGCGGCGTGCCGACCAGCGAATCGGCGTCGCGCACGCGTTTGCTGTTCCAGGCGGGCTGGGTCAGGTAAACCGGCAGTTGCCGTTGTCTGCAATGCAAAAAAGCCTGGCAATGCCAGGCTTCTACGTTTCCAGTGATGCCGGTTACAGGGTCTTGATCAGCACCTGCGACTTGCGTTGCCAGTTATACATATGCTGGCGGTCCTTCGGCAAATCGTCGACGGTGGCCGGCACGAAACCGCGCTTCTTGAACCAGTGCGAGGTGCGCGTGGTCAGCACGAACAGTTTGTTCAGACCGGCGGCGCGCGCGCGGTTTTCCATGTGTTTCAGGATGCGTTCGCCGTCGCCCTGGGCTTGCACTTCCGGGTTGACCGTCAAGCATGCCATTTCCGCCATTTTTTGTGCGGGGAACGGGTACAGGGCGGCGCAGCCGAAGATCACGCCATCATGCTCGATGACGGAGAAATAATCGATTTCGCGTTCGATCAGCTCGCGGCCCCGTTTGACGAGGGTGCCGTCCGCTTCCAGCGGTTCGATCAGTTTGATGATGCCGCCCACGTCTTCGATGGTGGCCTGGCGCAGGCTTTCCAGGTTTTCATGGCTGATCATGGTGCCCACGCCATCATGGGTAAACAATTCCAGCAGGGCCGAGCCATCCATCGAGAACGGCACGATGTGCGAGCGCTCGACGCCGTTGTGGCAGGCCTTGACGCAATGTTTCAAATAAAACGCCGTGGCGTCGGGCAGGAAGCCGGCCATCAGCACGGCTTCGGCCTGGTGCGACGACAGTTCGCGGATTTCCACGCCCGTCGCGTCTTCCATCATTGGTGTTTCGGTAATGAAAATCAGTTTATCCGCGTGCAGGGCGATGGCGGCGCTGCAAGCCACGTCTTCCATGGTCAGGTTGAACGCTTCACCGGTGGGCGAGAAGCCCAGCGGCGAGAGCAGCACCAGGCCGTCCGAACCGAGGATGGAATGGATGGTTTCCGCGTCGACCTTGCGCGTGATGCCCGTCAGTTCCAGGTCCACGCCATCGATCACGCCCAGCGGGCGTGCCGTGATGAAGTTGCCGGAAATGATACGGATGGCCGCATGTGACATGGGCGTGTTCGGCAAGCCCTGGCTGAATGCGGCTTCGATATCGAGGCGCAGCTCGCCGGCGGCTTCCTTCGCGCATTCCAGCGCGGCGATGTCCGTGATGCGCACGCCATTGTGGAAGCGGCCTTCGACGTTACGCAAGGCCAGCTGTTCCGCCACCTGCGGCCGCGAGCCGTAGACGACGGTGACATTGATGTCCAGCGCATGCAGCAGGGACAAATCATGGGCCAGCACCTGCAGCGCCCCGGCGCTGACGAGTTCACCGGGGAAGGCGACCACGAAGGTCTTGCCGCGAAAGGCGTGGATGTAGGGCGCGACGGAGCGCAGCCATTGGACGAATTGGGTAGGGTTTTCCATTAAGCGCATTATAATTCGCTGCGCGATGTGCGCGCTTAAAATACCTGTAAAAAACAATGTCTTCAGCCAGCAATAAGTCTTCCCCTCCTTCCAACGTTGCAAATGTGCCCGCCGGCGGGGATGTTTCCGCGCCTGCCGCCACGCCTGCGCAGGGCCGCCAGCGCCCGCCCGTGAGCCAGCAAAGGCAGCAGCCGCCGCGCGTGGAGCAACAGAAACAGCAACAGCAACAGCAGCAGCGTGCGCCGCGCCCGCCGCGTGAGGGGCAGCCGCCGCGCAATGACCAAGCTAGCCGCGAAGAGCGCGAAAGCCGTGACGCAGCCCGTGCCGCGCGCGAAGCGGAAAAGGCGTTCCGCAATCCGCTGCCACCGATTACGTATCCGGAAGACTTGCCCGTCTCGGGCCGGCGCGCGGAAATCGCCAAGGCCTTGCTGGAAAACCAGGTGATCATCGTCTCGGGCGAGACGGGTTCCGGCAAGACGACCCAATTGCCGAAGATTTGCCTGGAACTGGGACGCGGACAGAAGGGCATGATCGGCCACACGCAGCCGCGGCGTATCGCCGCCTCGTCGACGGCCAAGCGCATTGCGCAGGAGCTGGGCACGCCGCTGGGCGAAACCGTGGGCTTCAAGGTGCGCTTTACCGATACCCTGAGCCGTGGCGCGTCCGTCAAACTGATGACGGACGGTATCTTGCTGGCCGAGACGCAGACCGACCCGTTGTTGAAAAATTACGACACCATCATCATCGACGAAGCGCACGAACGCAGCCTGAACATCGACTTCCTGCTCGGCTATCTGAAGCAATTGCTGCCGCGCCGGCCCGATCTGAAAATCATCATCACGTCGGCCACCATCGATGCGGAACGCTTCTCGCGCCATTTCGGCACGCCGGAAAAACCGGCCCCCGTGATCGAAGTGTCGGGCCGCCTGTACCAGGTGGAAGTGCGCTACCGCCCCGTGGAGCGCGAGCAGGTGGCCATGCCTGGTGCCGCCAACCCTGACAAACCTGGCCAGCGCACGGCGAATGTACGTGTAGCTGCGCGGGAAAAGCGCGACTTGATGGATGCCGTCGTCGATGGCGTGGAAGAGTTGTGCCGCATCGGCTCGGGCGACGTGCTGGTGTTCTTGCCGGGCGAGCGCGAAATCCGCGACTGCGCCGAAGCGCTGCGCAAGCACCATCCGCCGCACGTGGAGATTTTGCCCCTGTTCGCCCGCCTGTCGGCCGAAGAGCAGGAGCGCGTGTTTAAAACCAGCAATGCGCGCCGCATCGTGCTGGCCACCAACGTGGCGGAAACCTCGCTGACCGTGCCCGGTATCCGCTACGTGGTCGACGCGGGCCTGGCGCGGGTGAAACGCTATAGCTACCGCAACAAGGTCGAGCAGCTGCAGGTCGAGCCGATCGCCCAGTCGGCCGCCAACCAGCGTGCGGGCCGTTGCGGCCGCGTGGCCGACGGCGTCTGCATCCGCCTGTACGAAGAGCAGGATTATTTGCTGCGCCCGAAATTCACGGAGCCGGAAATCCTGCGCTCCTCGCTGGCCGCCGTCATCCTGCGCATGAAGTCATTGCACCTGACGGACGTGGAAACCTTCCCCTTCATCGAGCCGCCGCTGGCGCGTGCGATCGCCGACGGCTACCAGTTGCTGCAGGAACTGGGCGCCGTCGATGAGGTGAATAAACTCACGCCGCTGGGCAACAAGCTGGCCAAGCTGCCGCTCGACCCGCGCGTGGGCCGCATGATCCTCGCCGCGCTCGATAACGCGTGCTTGAGCGAAGTGCTGATCGTCGCTTCCGCCTTGTCCGTGCAAGACCCGCGCGACCGCCCGATGGAGCACCAGCAGGCGGCCGACGAGGCGCACAAGAAGTTTGCCGATGAAAAATCGGAATTCTTGAGCTACCTGAAGATCTGGCGCTGGTTCGAATCGGCCATCGAGCACAAGAAAACCAACCGCCAGTTGCAGGACAATTGCCGCACGAATTTCCTGTCGCAGATGCGCTTGCGCGAATGGCGCGACGTGCATTCGCAGCTGCTGACCATCGTCAAGGAACAGGGCTGGCGCCTGAACGAAGCACCCGCCACCTACGACAATCTGCACATGGCCTTGCTGACCGGCTTGCTGGGCAATATCGGCTTCAAGGGCGAGGACGAACCGGGCGCCGGGTATCTGGGCGCGCGCGGCATCAAGTTCCATATCTGGCCCGGTTCCTCGCTGCTGAAAAAGCCGGGCAAGTGGATCATGGCGGCCGAACTGGTCGACACGACGCGTTTGTACGCGCGCTGCGTGGCGCAGATCCAGCCCGAGTGGCTGGAAAAAGTCGGCGAGCATCTGCTGAAGAAATCGTGGGGCGAACCGCGCTGGGAAAAACGCTCGGCGCAGGTGACGGCGTCCGAACGGGCGACCCTGTACGGCCTGGTGGTGTATAGTCAGCGCCGCATCAATTACGGCAATTTCAACTTGCCGGAAGCGCGCGAAATCTTCATCCGCGATGCCTTGGTCGGCGGCGACTTCGATACGCGCGCGCCGTTCTTTGCGCACAACCACAAGCTGATCAAGGACATCGAAAACCTCGAGCACAAGTCGCGCCGCCTGGACGTGCTGGTCGACGATGAACTGATCGCCGCCTTCTACGACCAGCTGCTGCCGGCCGACGTGTGCAATGGCGCCGGTTTTGAAAAGTGGCACAAGGAGGCGACGCGCGACAACCCGAAGCTGCTGTACCTGAATCGCGAAGAGCTGATGCGCCATGAGGCGGCCGGCGTGACGACGGACCTGTTCCCGAAAACCATGTCCGTGACGGGCCTGGAAATGGGCCTGACGTACCACTTCGAGCCGGGCAGTGTGCGCGATGGCGTGACCTTGGCCGTGCCGCTGTATGCCTTGAACCAGTTGCCGCGCGAGCGCTGCGAATGGCTGGTGCCGGGC
Organism: Janthinobacterium sp. GMG2; assembly: GCF_033949445.1. Taxonomy (NCBI): domain Bacteria; kingdom Pseudomonadati; phylum Pseudomonadota; class Betaproteobacteria; order Burkholderiales; family Oxalobacteraceae; genus Janthinobacterium; species Janthinobacterium sp. GMG2. Next base: position 1,096,925 of record NZ_JAXAWA010000001.1, read on the forward strand.
ATGCTGAAGGAAAAGGTGCATCTGCTGCTCAAATCCCTGCCGCAAAAGCTGCGCCGTCACTGCGTGCCGCTGCCTGATTACGCGGCGAAATTCTGCGAGCGCGTGCATGCAGCGGGCGTGTTTGGCCGCGGTGACTTGATCGACGCCATCATCGCAGACATCCGCACGCAGATCACGATCAATGTGCTGACGACGGACTTCAAGCCGGAAACCCTGCCTGCCCATCACTTCATGAATTTCAAGGTGATCGACGAGCATGGCCGCCAGCTGGACATGGGCCGCAACCTGGCCACCTTGCAGGCGGAATTCGGCGGCCAGGCGCGCCAGAGTTTTCAGAAACTGGCCGAAGTGTCGGGCGTTTCCGGCACGGGCACGCCCGGTGCCAAGGTGGCGGGTGCGCAAGTGGCATCGCGGCTGCAGGCGCAGGCGCAGGGCGCCGCCGCCAACGCGACGGCAGGCAAGGGCGGCGCGCCGGCCAAGGGTGCTGCCGTTGCTGCCGCGCCAGCGTCCGGCAATGCCACCGTCTCGCAGCACATGGGCTTGACGGGCTGGACCTTTGGTGAATTGCCGGAGTTGCTCGAAATCGTGCAGGGCAAGCTGACCCTGATCGGCTTCCCCGCGCTGGTCGACAAGGGCACGCATTGCGACCTGGAAGTGTTTGACGACCCGACTGTGGCCGCCCGCACGCACAAGATCGGTTTGCGCCGTTTGTTCGCGCTGCAAATGAAGGAGCAGATCAAATACGTCGAGAAAAGCATCCCCGGTTTGCAGCAGATGGGTATGCAATTCATGGCCCTGGGGTCGCAGGAAGAGCTGCGCGAGCAAATCATCAACAAGGCGCTCGACATCGCCTGCCTGCAAGATCCGCTGCCGCTGGACGCCGCCTCGTTCGCCAAGCGCCAGGCGGAGGGCAAGTCACGTTTGGTCTTGCTGGTCAATGAAATCGCCCGTTTGCTGTCGCAAGTGCTGACGGAATTCCACGGCTTGCCCAAGCGCCTGCAGAATATTCCCGCAGCGGCCGCTACCGATATCCAGTCGCAGCTGCAGGGCCTCGTGCATAAACGCTTCCTGACGGAAAACGAGTACACGCAGCTCGCGCATTTCCCCCGCTATCTGAAGGCGATCAACGTGCGTCTGGAAAAACTGCGCGCCGACCCCGCGCGCGACACCAAGTTAATGGCCGAATGGCAATCAGCCGCTGCGCCGTACTTGCGCCAGGCCAAGGACCGCCAGGCTGGCAAGAACACGGACCCGAAGCTGGTCGACTTCCGCTGGATGCTGGAAGAACTGCGCGTGTCGCTGTTTGCGCAGGAGTTACGCACGCCGATGCCGGTGTCGGCCAAACGCCTGCAGAAGGTATGGGAGTCGATGCAGCGGTGATGGCGCCTCTATAAACCTACTGCGCAGCTCACTATCGCGTCGGCGTTGCTCACCGTACTAGAGTACGGTTGCGCTACTCAACGCGATATTGAACTTGCTCGCTACGGTTTCTAGAGGCGCCTTGACGCTAACGATGGGCAGCAACATGCTCCGCTAATCCATCCTACCCGACCTACCCGGCTCAAGTGCGCTTGTTGAGATCATCATCATCGCTGAGCGTTGAGCGCGAGCCCAGGTCGCCCTGGCTGCTGCCCGTGCCGGCGCGGCTGCCGCTCATGGAGCTGCCGGTCAGGCTGCCTTCGCTGCCCGATTGCAGGCTGGCGCCGCTGCGCAGGTCGCTGCCGGATGGCATATGGCCTGCCATGCTGCCGTAGCGCGTGCCGCTGCCATAGAATGCTTCCATCTGCTGGTTCCATGCTTCGCTGCCCATGTCGGGCCAGTTGTCCTTGTCGAAGCCGGGAGCGTTTTTCAGCAAGTCTTTGTCGACGTTCAGCAGGAAGCGCTTGTTGACGGTGTCCAGGGTCAGACGTTCCCAAGGCACGGCAAACAGCTTGTCGCCCATGCCCAGGACGCCGCCGAAGGACAGCACGGCGTAGGCGATCTGGCCGGTGCGCATGTCGAGCATGATTTCCTTGATGTCGCCCAGCTCCTCGTCATCGTGATTGTAGACATCGTCCCCGATCAGGGTATCGGCCCCCATCAGGGCCGGCCCCGGGCCGTCGTGGTTACGGTACATGCCCAGGATGTCGCGGTCCAGATAGCTCATGGTGTTCTCTCCTCGTGTGAAGTGCTGTTCGAACATCCAGATTAAGCATACGCACTATGTGGCGTTTGATCTGCCTCAATGGTGCTAAGTAACCCCCAATAAATTATTATGATTTCTGACTTCCATAACCGGCGCTCTGCGGCGTTGCCCGCTGCTAGCAGTGCTCGCACTGCGTCGCAGTGGGCGCCTTGCATAGCATCCGGTTCTGTTCGTCATAAATTCACAATAATTTCCTGAGGATTACTTAGCGGCACTTTTATCGGTGTGCAAACGTACGGTGCTGTCAGCCAATTGCGGTACTCTATGCGTTCCAAGGAGGAGGCCGCACATGCTGATGACGCAACGATGCAGTGGGATGAACTTGCGGTACGCTCCACAACGGCACGCACGCCGCGTGCCATGGTAAAGCCCGCCACCAAATGGCTGCGCGGGCTCTTGCGCGCCGGTAAGGCGCAGCAGCGCACGGCGACCAAGCTGGCCAAGGTGCTGTTCGGGCCCGTGCCAGCCAAGCCCAAGGCCAAACCCCGCAGCAAGCCCGTGGTCAAGACCATGGTCAAGGCCAAGGCGACGCCGCGCGCCAGGCCCGCCAGCGACGCCGTACCCTCGCTGGCGCCCTTTGCCACGCCCCTGTCGCCACCGCGCGTGCGCAAGCGAACGGCGCCCCCGCCGGGCAAGTGGCTGGCCGCCCACTATGCGCCGCTGCCGGAACTGGGGCAGATGCCGGGCCGGCGCCTGCCGTATTTCCTGTACCTGCCCGCGAAGGCGCCGAGCGTCGCCATGCGCAGCCGGGGCCGGCCGCTGCTGGTGATGCTGCACGGCTGCGAGCAGAGCGCCACGCAGTTTGCCGACGGCACGCGCATGAACCGCCTGGCCGAGCGCAAGGGCTACGCCGTGCTGTATCCGCAGCAATCGCTGCGCTCGCATGCGCGCCGCTGCTGGAAGTGGTACGACAAGCTGACGCAGGAGGGCGGCGGCGACGTGCGCCTGATCGTCGGCGCCATCGAGCAGGTGGCGGCCCGCTATGCGATCGACCGCGCGCGCATCTATATCTGCGGCATTTCCGCCGGCGCCGGCATGGCGCATATCGTGGCCCTGAACCATCCCCATCTGTTCGCGGCGCTGGGCCTGCATTCCGGACCCGTCTTTGGCGCCGGGCATAATCTGATCGGCGCGCTGGGCGTGATGCAGCATGGCGCTGCCGCCCGCGCCGACGCGGCCATCGATGAAGTACTGGCGCGCCAGCCCGCGTTTCCCCGCCTGCCCACCATCCTGCTGCAAGGGCTGGCCGACAAGGTGGTGCGGCCCATCAATCAGACGCAGCTGGTGCGCCAGAGTGTGCGCGTCAACCATTTGCCGTTCGATACCGTGGTGACGGCGCAGCGCCTGCCTGGCGGCGCTGCGGGCGGGCGCAATCCGGCCCATGCGTATGCCTTGCACGATTATCAGGTGGGCAAGGATGTGCTGCTGCGCGTGGCGCAGGTCGAGCACCTCGAGCACGCGTGGAGCGGCGGTGACGCCAGCCTGCCGTTCAACGACAAGGCCAAGCCCGACGCCAGCAAGATACTGCTCGATTTCTTCGCCAGCCACCGCCGCCGCTAAACCAGCGTGCCGCGCGCCGCAACGGTGCGCTGGCACTGGTACGCACCGTTCTCCCTTTCCCCGCAGGGCCGCGGCCAGCGCGCCGGCACGCTGGCCGCGCCCTTTTCAGCCTGAATTCTAAATACCGCAGCACCATGGATTTCACTCAAGTGGTATTGCTGCGGTATTTAAAAATCACAAAAACAGGCGTTAAAAATGCGAACTGGTATACAATTGGTACACGTTTTCAGTGTGAAGCCGTGTCCGCCGTCCCATGCCCCGACGGCTGATACGCACTGACGGCAGCCACCCACGTTACGGAACGCGCCATGTCCATCAAGTCGAAGCAGTTGCTGTGGTTTTTTGCGTTTTTTCTCGTCTTTGAGCTCAACATCTATCTGTCGAACGACATGATCATGCCGGCGATGCTGGGCATCGTCGAAGAGTTCCATGCGGAAAAAAAGTTCGTCCCCCTGTCCCTGAGCCTGTATTTGCTGGGCGGCAGCTCGCTGCAGATTTTCCTCGGGCCCCTGGCTGACTGCATCGGCAAGCGCAAGCTGGTGTTGACTGGCAATACCTTGTTCCTGCTGGCCACCTTGGCCGTGCCATTGACCGCCTCGATCGAGCAATTTCTTGCCGTGCGTTTCACCCAGGGCATGGGCTGCTGCTTCATCTTCATCGGCTATGCCATGATCCATGAACTGTTCGATGACATGGCGGCCGTCAAGCTGAGCAGCATTCTGTCGAGCACCACCATCCTCGCGCCCCTGGCCGGCCCCATCCTCGGCAGCGCCATCATCAGCCGGCTGGACTGGCGCTACGTCTTTTTCCTCTCGGCGCTGCTGGCGCTGCTGTCCTTGCTGGGCCTGTTCAAGACCATGCCGCGCGCGGCGCCCAAGGCCACGCGCCCGGACCTGGCCGCCATCATGCGCAGCTATGCCGCCATTTTCAGCAACGGCCGCTTCATGTTCGGCATGTTCACGGCCGGGCTGGCCACCGTGCCGCTGACGGCCTGGATCGGCTTTTCGCCCATCTTTGTGCTGCAGGAAATGGGCGCGTCCTACGCCACGTATATCGCCCTGCAATGCGTGATCTTGTCGGGCTTTGTCCTCAGCAGCATCGCCATCCAGCGCCTGCGCCAGGATTTCCCCCTCGTCTCCCTGCTGCGCATGGGCGGGCTGATCGCGGCCGCCGGCATGCTGGGCGCCGGCGCGGGCCGCCACCACGTCGACGTGTTTGCCGCCTGCATGTTTGTCTATTCCATCGGTTTCGGCCTGTTCAACGGCGCGCTGATACGTAGCGCCATCACGGCCAGCAAGGAGGCGATGACCTTGACGACGGCCGCCATGAGCTTGCTGTACTGCATTTATCTGTCCGCCTGGCTGCAGCTGTACAACGTGCTGTGCCAGCGCTTCGGTTATGCGCTGGAAACGTATGCGTTGCTCAATATTCCCGTCATCGTGGCCATCACGGCCTGCCTGCTGCTGTTTACGCGGGGCATGGCGGGGCGCCGGGAAAGCGGGGTGCGGCTGGCCCGGCACTGATGGCGCAACGATGCGCTTGTTCTCGACCTTGCTTTACCTCCTGCGAAGTTTATTGACACTCTCCTGCGGAAAATGGTGCGCCCATGAAAATAGATGACCTGGCCTCGAAACACGATCAAGCAAAGATTTTCAACCTCGAATACGAGTTCCGCATCAACCGGCTGAAACTCGATTACATCACCCTGGCCGATGTCCGGCCGGCCGGCAGCGACCTGGAGCAACTGGCCGTGGAGCACCAGACGGGCATCGCGGCCCTGCGCAGCTTCGTCGCCCTGAACTTCAACCATTTCAATGCGGCAAGCTGTTCCTCGCTCAGCTGCATTCCCACGCGCGCGCTCGGCGACGACGAGCGCTACCTGCACCGCATCTGGATGGGCGGACCGCTGCCGGCCATCGCGGCCGAAGCGATCGGACAGTGGGGCGCGGCGCTGGAAGAGGTGCGGCGCAACGGCGGCGCGCCGTACGTCTCCATCCTGTGGGTATGGGATGCGCAGCAGCTGCGCAATGACGAGCGCTTCAGCCCCACGGGCGGCGCCGGGCGCTACACGATAGGCCGCTACGCCATCGGCGGCACGACCCTGCATATCAACTCGCTGCGCGCGCTGGCGCTCGATTTCGCGCCGGCCCGCTTCGACACCCTCGATACCCTGCATACGCAGCGCTACTTCGCCACCTTGTCCGATTACTTCCGCATCCTCATCATGTGCGAATACGGCGGCCTGTATATGGATGTCGATACGATCCCGCATAATCCTGCGACGATTTTCCTGATGAAGCCGGAAGTGCCCGATTATTTCCAGCGCAAGGAGGATGGCAGCGAAGAGCGCCGGCATGTCAGCTGGATGAATCTGTTTCTCGATGAAACGGGCATGCTGATCGCCAAGAAGAACGATGCCGCGCTGCGCGTGATCCAGCGCAATGTGAACCTCGCCTATGCGGGCATCGACGCGCAGATTCCCCGTTCCTGCCCGCAATTCGAGGCGCAGCTGTTTGGCCAGTTCTATGCGGAATGGAAGAAAAACCTGGGCGTGACCGTGCTCAGCCATGCCGAGTTCTACCAGCGCTATTGCGTGCTGTATGACGGTGCGCGGGAGGCGGTGGCGGGCGGCATCCGCGGCATGCGCCTGCTGGACGATATCATTACCGACATGCACATTCCCTTGAGCGACGAGGAACGGCGCGCGTATGCGCGTTGCGTGGCGCGGCTCGACGAGATCGGCTGGCAGCTTGACGATCCTTTGATCCTGCCCGACATCGTCGATGTGTTCGATATCGAGGAAGTGCCGCGTATGGCCTATGCGGCCCAGTTGCGGGCCGACATCGACCATTTTCACTATTACTCGGTGCTGTCGGACGACCCGCAGCTCGACCGCGTGAATACTGTCTTTTGCCGCTACCTGCTGGCCCACCGTTCGCAGCATATTGCCGCCGGTGCTTTCTGGCGCCCGACCGTTGGCCGCCACGGCAGCCGCATGCCGGCCGTCAGCGATGTGGCCCCGCCAGGTGACGAGGCGCAGGCGGACCTGCTGTCGCATGCGCCGCTCACGCTGGTGCCGGGCGAACTGCTGGACGACGAGACGAAGAACCGCATGGCGAAGCTGCTGTTTGCCACCAGCTACCTCGAATACTGCTCGTTCGGCAATAAATTGAATCTGCAATTCGTCGAATTGCAGCGGCGGCAAAACATCGACCCGTATCTGGCGCACATCCACGGCCTGCATGACGAGGACGGGCGTTTCATCGGCTTTTTCACGGCCGCGACGATGGACGAGTTCCAGGCCTGCGGCGCCGTCTCCTATTACCGCGACGACATGAAGGCGCTCGACGATGCGTATGACGCCTTCGTGCTCGCGCATGCGCGTGCCGACGACTGTTTCGTCAGCAGCCTGGCCATCGACGAGAAATACCGGGGCCAGGGTTTATTCAGGCAGATGTTCCATGAAATCCGCGACCTGGCCAGCCGCAAGGGCTGCGCGCGCATCACCCTGACGGTGTGGGAAAAGAGCGAAGCGCTGCAAGTATATCTGCACAAGGGTTTTCGCAGCGTGGGCACGTTCGACTATGCCTACAGCCTGTTCTATGACCGGCTGCATTTCCTCGTGTATGACGGAAACTGAGGAGGAAATTGAGGAAGCAGGGGGCGGCCGGCAGCCGCCCCGTGAGTAGCGTTACAAAGCGAGGAAGGCCAAGGCCGCCACGGCCGTCGGCAGCAGGGCGCCGGCCAGCAGGCCGACGGCGCCGATCGATTCATCCTTGAAGCCGCGGCGCAGCAGGGCCACGCCGGCCGGGTTCGGCGCATTGGCGATGACGGTCAGGCCACCACCGGCCACGGCGCCGGCCATCAGCATGTATTTCGCTTCATCCGTCATGCCGACGATCAGCGAACCGAGGTAAGTGAGGGCCGCATTGTCGGTAATGGCCGTCAAGCCCAGGGCGCCGAAGAACAGGGCCAGCGGCTTCAGGCTTGAAACGATGGGTTGCAGCCACCATTGCTGCATGCCGCCCAGTACCACCAGGCCGCCCAGGAAGAAGCCGACCAGCAAGCCTTCCTTGAGGATCAGCGGGCTTTGATAGCGTTCGTACGCCTGCACGAAGCCGAGGAAGAACAGGAACAGGCCGATGAACAGCACGGGATGGTGCGCCAGGGTCACCACGCCGGCCAGCACGATCATGTGCACGAGGCTGACGGCCAGCGGCACTTTTGGCGCTTCCACCTCGCCGGCCTTCGGCTTGATGTCGGAAGTGTTGCTGTGCAGGTATTTGCGCAGCAGAATGCTCACGCCCGTGGCGTTGACGAGCACGGCGATGGCGGCCTTCCAGCCGAAATGGCTGGCCATGTAGGCGCTATCCCAGTTCCACGTGGTGGCCACCATCAGCACGGGCGGCGCCGCGTACGAGGTCAGGGTACCACCGATGGAAACGTTGACGAAGAGCACGCCCAGCGCGCCGTATTTCAGCCATTCAGGGATGCCCGGGCGGAAGATTTGCGGCGCCAGCATCAGCGCGGCCAGGGTCATGGCGGCCGGTTCCGTGATCAATGAGCCCGTCAGGGGCACGAGCGCGAGGCCCAGCCAGACGAGGCCCAGTTCCGTGCGCAGCGGCATCACGCGCGCCACGCTTTTCAACAGGCGCTGCACGGCGTCGAGCACAGGGCGCGAGGCGGCCACGACCATGACGACAAAGACGAACAGGGGCTCCGTGTAATGGCGCGACTCGGCATACTCGATGGCCGCATCGCTGCCCGAGACAAAGGCCATGATGAGGATCAGGATAAAGGCCCAGAAGCCGAACACGACTTCCACTTCGCCCAGCAAGTGCAGCAAGCCCGCATGGCGGGGATGGCGCCGCGACAAGGTTTCAAACGACTTGGCGGCAAAGGTGTGGATGAGCGCAAGGCCGAAGACGATGGCGCTGATGATTTGGATGGTGGTCAAATGCGTTTCCTTATGGACGGAGGAAGCCGGCTGGTACGTTGCCAACCGGTAAGGAGAGTGCTTATGGTACAGCAATCGATGCCGAAAACGGGGTTTTTCGGACATGGCGGAGCGGCCCCGGCGGTAGCGGCAGTCAGATAAACCTTGCCAAAAGTGGAGCTGGATAGTACTGTATATGCATACAGTATTCATCTATCTATCCAATGATGCAACATTCTCAATTGATGGCCTCGCCGGAAGCCTTGCACCCGTCCTTGTGGCGTGCATCGCAGCTGGGGCAGGGCGCCACGCGCTGCCTGGACACGGGCTTTGCCGCCCTGTCCGCGCAGCTGCCCGGCGGCGGCTGGCCCAGCGGCAGCCTGATCGATCTGCTGGTGCAGCAGCCGGGCAGCGGCGAATTGCGGCTGCTGGCCCCCGCGCTGGCGCAACTGCCGGGCTTGCCCATCGTGCTGTTGCAGCCGCCCCATCCGCCGCAGGCACTGGCCCTGGCCGCGCAGGGACTGGCGCCGTCGCAACTGCTGTGGCTCAAAAGCGCCGGCAGCAAGGATGCCTTGTGGGCGGCGGAAAATATCTTGCGCAGTGGTACCTGCGGCGCCTTGCTGTTCTGGCAGCCGCACGTGCGCGCCGACAGCCTGCGCCGCCTGCACCTGGCCGCGCAAAGCGGCAACACCCTGTTCTGCATGCTGCGCCCGCTGCACGGCGCGCAAGATGCGTCGCCGGCGCCGCTGCGCCTGTCCGTGCGCCCGGCCGCCGGCGGCATCGAGATCGGCTTCATCAAGCGCCGGGGACCGCAGCGCGACGCGCCCCTGTTCCTGCCCCTGCAACCTCCCTCATTATTGCGACGCCATGCGACTCTGGATCGGCCTGTGCCTGCCCCGGCTCCCGCTCGAAGTGTTTTGCCCGCGCTGGTCGGCTGACAGCCTCGGCGTGGTGCTGGAGCAGGAGCAAGTGATGGCCGTGTCGCCGCTGGCGCGGGCGGCTGGCATCAAGCCGGGCATGCGCCGCGCCGGTGCGCTGATGCTGGCGCCGCAGGCGCGCCTGCACGAGCGCTCGCCTGAACTGGAAGCGCAAGCCTTGCAAGCGGTGGCGCTGGCGCTGCTGCAATATTCACCGCTGGTGGCGCAAGGCGAGGAAGCGACCCTGCTGGTCGATGCGGGCGCCAGCTTGCGCCTGTTCGGCGGCGTGCGCGCCCTGTGTCGGCACATCGAGGCCAGCTTGCGCGCGCTCGGCTACACGGCCCAGTTGTCGTGCGCACCCACGGCGCGCGGCGCCTGGCTGCTGGCGCGCGCCGCTATGCGCCGGCGCCGCGTGCTGGGCATGGAGAGCCTCACCCGCCGCCTCGACGGCCTGCCGTGCGCCTTGCTGCCGCCCGCGCGCCCCTACCTCGACTGGTTCGAGGGCATCGGCTGCCGCACCCTGGGGCAGCTGCGCCACTTGCCGCGGCCCGGCTTGCAGCGCCGTTGCGGCGGGGCCTTGCTCGATATGCTCGACGATGCGCATGGCCACAGCACGGAATTGTTCGTGTGGCTCGAAGCGCCGCCCACGTTCCGCGCCAGCCTGGAATTGTTCGACCGCGTGGAGCATGCCGACGCGCTGCTGTTCGGCGCGCGCCGCCTGCTGCAGCAAATGACGGGCTGGCTGTGCGCGCGGCAATTTGCCGTCGAGCGCATCCAGCTGCTGCTGGCGCACGAGCGGGGCAGGGTGGCGCGTCCGCCCACCGTCATCGACCTGGCGCTGGGCGAGGCCGTGTGGCGCGACGAGCACCTGGTGCGCCTGCTCCAGGAGCGCCTGGCGCAGCTGGTGCTGGAGGCGCCCGTGATCGGCCTGACCCTGGAAGCGCTGCAGGTGCAGCCGATGGCGCCGCCCAGCGACAGCCTGTTTCCCGAGCCGGGCGGCACGCCGCAGGAACGCCAGCGCCTGCTGGAATTGCTGGTGGCGCGCCTGGGCACGGACAATGTCTTGCAGGCCGCGCCGCGCGCCGATTACCGCCCCGAGGCGGCCAACCAGTGGCTGCCGCTGCCGGCCAAGGCCGGCGCAAAAAACGCGCTGCCGGACTTGCCGCCAGGCTTGCCCGGCATGCCCCGTCCCGGCTGGCTGCTGGCCCAGCCCATCGCCCTGCTGATGCGCGAGCACCGGCCGTTTTATGGCTCGCCCTTGAAAATGGTGTCCGTTGCCGAACGCATAGAGGCGGGCTGGTGGGGCCAGTCGCAGGCGCGCGATTACTTCATCGCCGAAGGCCTCGACCACGCCCATTACTGGGTCTACCGCGAGCGCATTGCCGGCAGCGGAGAAGACGCCGCGCCGCGCTGGTTTTTGCATGGCTTGTTTGGCTGAATGGGCTGTCCTGCTGAAACTGCCATGCTTGGCTATACTGGCTTCCCGGCGCCGCATCTTTCATTGAAACAAAGGATATCCATGACACAGCTTTCCGACTTCCCCATCACCCAAAAATGGCCTGCCCTTCATCCCGAGCGCCTGCAGCTGTATTCGCTGCCGACGCCGAACGGCATCAAAGTTTCGATTTTGCTGGAAGAGCTGGGCCTGGCCTACGAGCCGCACCTGGTCAGCTTCGAGACAAACGACCAGACATCGCCCGCCTTCCTGTCCCTCAATCCCAACAACAAGATTCCCGCCATCCTCGATCCGAACGGTCCCGATGGCAAGCCGCTGGCGCTGTTCGAGTCGGGCGCCATCCTGCTGTACCTGGCCGAAAAGACGGGCAAGTTCATCCCCCAGGACACGGGCCTGCGCTATGAAACGATACAGTGGCTGATGTTCCAGATGGGCGGCATCGGCCCCATGTTCGGCCAGGTGGGCTTCTTCCACAAATTCGCCGGCAAGGATTACGAGGACAAGCGTCCGCTCGAACGCTACCTCGGCGAAGCCAAGCGTTTGCTGGGCGTGCTCGAGCAGCGCCTGCAGGGCCGCGACTGGATCATGGGCAGCCAATACACGATTGCCGACATCGCCATCTTCCCGTGGGTGCGCTGCCTGGTGGGTTTTTACGGTGCGGGCGATCTCGTCGGTTTTAACAACTTCCCGAATGTGCAGCGCGTGCTGGATGCTTTCCTGGCCCGGCCTGCCGTCATCAAGGGGCTCGACATACCATCGCGTGGCTAAAACAGCCGTGGTCGGACAGCGCTACAATGCGCCATCGGCCGCGCTGCGCGGCAGCTTTGATCTGAGACAATGAAATCCACCCGGCAAGACTTTCCCGGCGCGCACGGCCATGTGCTGGCGGCGCGCCTCGATGCGCCCGACGGCGCCATCCGCGCCTACGCGCTGTTCGCCCACTGCTTTACCTGCGGCAAGGACGTGCTGGCCGCGCGGCGCATCGCGCAAGGCTTGACGGAACACGGCATTGCCGTGCTGCGCTTCGACTTCACGGGACTGGGCGCCAGCGAAGGCGAGTTCGCCGCCACGAATTTCTCGTCGAACGTGGACGACCTGGTCGCCGCCGCCGACTTTTTGCGGGCCAGACACGCCGTGCCGCAATTGCTGATCGGCCACAGCCTGGGCGGCGCCGCCGTGCTGGCCGCCGCGTCGCAAGTGCCGGAAGCGACCGCCATCGCCACCCTGGCCGCGCCGAGCACGCCCGCCTACGTGACGCGCATGTTCAGCGACCACCTGGAAAAAATCGCCGCCGAAGGCGAAGCGCTGGTGCAGCTGGAAGGGCGGCCCTTCCGCATCCGCCAGCAATTCGTCGACGACGCTGGCAGCCACAGCTTAAAAGAGCACATCGCCGGCCTGCGCCGCGCCCTGCTGGTGATGCACGCGCCGAACGACACGACGGTCAGCCTGTCGAATGCGATGGATATCTTTACGGCGGCCAAGCACCCCAAAAGCTTCGTTTCGCTCGACGACGCCGACCATCTGTTGACGGGGCGCGATGACGCTGCCTACGTCGCCAACGTGATCGCCGCGTGGAGTGCGCGCTATATCAGCTAAGTAACTAAGCGGCCGCCCATGAAAAACGCCGCGGCAGCAGAAGCTGGCGCGGCGCAGATGGGGGAGAAAACGGATCAGTCTTCGTCAAACTCGGCCGAAAGATCCTTCCAGCCCTTGCTCACGGCAAAGGCCGAGAATTCCTCGGGCGCTTCCAGAACAATCAGTTTCTTGTCTTGCAGGCCCAGGTCGCCATGGCCGAAGTCGGGGCCCACGTAGCCGAGGCTGCGCAGGCGGGCCAGGATGTGGCTGACCAGGGTCTTGTCCTTGTAGGCGCCCGCTTCGAGCGGGGCGGCGAAATCGACGTAGACGTCGATGATGCCGTAGCCTTCGTCGAAGATGCGGATGGCCTTGATGTCGTGGGCACGGCCGGAGCCGTCGGTGGCCTTGAAGGGGCCGCTGAGCTGGATGTCGGTGTCATTGTTCATGCCGTCAGCATACACCAAAAGCCGGCCCCGCATGGGGGGCGCCATGCAAAATCCCCGGGATGGGTCATGTAAAATTTTCTTACAAATTTCGCGGCGTCTGGGGCGCTTTTTGCCAATTTCAAGGCCTTGAAAGGGACTGGAGAGGCCGTATATCGGTAACAAGCGGATGCTCATCGTGAGGTCCGCCCCTCTTATCGCTTCATTTGAAAAGGATATTTATCATGCGTACTTTTGACCTTGCTCCCCTCTACCGTTCCGCCATTGGCTTTGACCGCCTGGCACAGCTGCTCAACGAACAACGCGCCGATGCGCAACCGAGCTATCCACCGTACAACATCGAACTGGTGTCGGAAGACAAGTACCGCATCGTGATGGCATTGGCTGGCTTCTCGCGCGAAGAGATCGACATCATCACCGAACGCGACTCCCTGCACGTCACGGGCCGCAAGCAGAAAGATGGCGTCGAGCGCACGTTCTTGCACCGCGGCATCGCTGCCCGCGATTTCGAACAGCGTTTCCAGCTGGCCAACCATGTGAAGGTCACGGGCGCCACGTTTGAAAACGGCATGCTGACCATCGACCTGGTGCGTGAAGTGCCGGAAGCGCTGAAACCGCGCAAGATCGAGATCGGCGCCGGCAGCAATACCGCCGCTAACGTGAATGCGCTGGAACAGCGTCAAGCGGCCTGATCTGATCGTGGCGCCCCTTCGGGCGCCCTGGCAGCCGGGAGGGTTCCCTTCCTCCCCATGCAGTAAAATACTGGCCGGTTGATCCGGCCAGTGTCACGTCTGGAGCCCGTTCGGGCCCTTCATTGAGCGCCATGCAAGGTGCATGCTGCAGGCCAGATTAAGCCATGCTTAAAGGCGCAAATACCTGTTTCCAAATAGAAAAATGTTAAGCACCGCCTAAGACTCGTGGCCCACTATTGCATACATCAAAATCTCATTAAATGAGGAGCAATTCATGGAACAGCAAACGAATACCGCATCCCTGAAAATCAAACGCACCGTAGCCGCGCTGGCCGCGATCGGTGTGCTGGGCGCCGGTGGCGCCATGGTGGTGCATCAGAACAATGCCGGCGCGAATGCCGCTGCCGCTGCCCCAGGCGCCCCCGTGGCTGCCGCCGTGGCGCCCGCCGCTGCCGCGCCGCTGGTGGCCTTGCCCGACTTTAGCCAGATCGCCGCGCGCAACAGCCCGGCCGTCGTCAATATCAGCGTGACGGGCAGCACCAAGGTGGCTTACGACCCCTCGGCCCAGGCCGGCAATGACGACTTCGGCAACGACCCGTTTTTCGAATTCTTCCGCCGCTTCCAGGGGCCGCAGGGCGGGCAGCGCGGTGGCCGCGACGTGCCCACGCATGGCCTTGGTTCCGGCTTCATCGTCAGCCCCGACGGCATCATCATGACGAACGCCCACGTGGTGCGCGATGCGCGCGAAGTGACCGTCAAGCTCAACGACCGCCGCGAATTCCGCGCCAAGGTGTTGGGCACGGACCCGAAAACCGATATCGCCGTGCTGAAAATCGACGCCAACAACCTGCCCGTCGTGCCGCTCGGCCATTCGAGCGACCTGAAAGTGGGCGAGTGGGTGCTGGCCATCGGTTCTCCTTATGGCTTCGACAGCACGGTGACGGCCGGCGTAGTCAGCGCCAAGGGCCGCTCCCTGCCGGACGACAGCAATGTGCCGTTCATCCAGACGGACGTTGCAGTGAACCCCGGAAACTCGGGCGGCCCGCTGTTCAACACGCGCGGCGAAGTGGTCGGCATCAATTCGCAGATCTACAGCCAGACGGGCGGCTTCCAGGGCCTGTCGTTCGCCATCCCGATTGACCTGGCCGGCCGTATCAAGGACCAGATCGTCGCCACGGGCAAGGCCAGCCACGCCAAACTGGGCGTGACGGTGCAGGAAGTCAACCAGGGCTTTGCCGATTCGTTCAAGCTGGCCACGCCGGAAGGCGCCTTGGTCGCCAATGTGGAGCGGGGCAGCCCGGCCGACAAGGCGGGCCTGAAATCGGGCGACGTGGTGCGCAAGGTGAATGGCCAGCGCATCATCGGCTCGGCCGACTTGCCGGCGCTGGTGGGCACGTCCTTGCCAGGCGACAAGATCACCATGGATGTCTGGCGTGACGGCAAGATCGTGAGCCTGACGGCAACCCTGGGCAATGCGGCCGACAAGGTGGCCGACGTGGCGAAGAGCGACAGCGCCGCCGGCAAGGTAAAGCTGGGCCTGGCCCTGCGTCCGTTACAATCGGATGAAAAACGCGAGGCGGGCATCAGCGCCGGCCTCTTGGTGGAAGACGCGGGCGGTGCTGCGGCCAACGCCGGAGTGCAGCCGGGCGACGTGCTATTGTCGGTCAATGGCCGTCCCGTCAACACGGTCGAGCAGG
The DNA here is from genome assembly GCF_033949445.1 of Janthinobacterium sp. GMG2. Classification (NCBI taxonomy): domain Bacteria; kingdom Pseudomonadati; phylum Pseudomonadota; class Betaproteobacteria; order Burkholderiales; family Oxalobacteraceae; genus Janthinobacterium; species Janthinobacterium sp. GMG2. Next base: position 1,112,386 of record NZ_JAXAWA010000001.1, read on the forward strand.
TGCGCGACGTGGTGGAAAAATCCGCCAAGTCGGTCGCCTTGCTGATACAGCGGGGCCCCGACAAGATTTTTATTCCGGTGCGTTTGGGCTGAAAACAAGAGTAACGAGATAGAGAGGCAAGCCATGCGCTTATTGCTGGTAGAAGACGATACGATGATCGGCGAGGTGGTGCTCGATTTGCTGCGCGCCGAGCATTACGCGGTGGATTGGGTCAAGGATGGCGACATGGCCGATACGGCCCTGCAGACGCAGACCTATGACCTGGTATTGCTGGACCTGGGCTTGCCGCGCAAGGATGGCCTCGACGTGCTGCGCTCGATGCGCTTGCGCAAGCTCGACACGCCGGTTCTCGTGGCCACGGCGCGCGACGCCATCGAGCAGCGCATCGCCGGCCTCGACGCGGGCGCCGACGATTACGTCTTGAAACCGTATGATCTCGACGAACTGCTGGCGCGTATCCGCGCCCTGCTGCGGCGCGCCTCGGGACGGCCGGAACCGGTCTTCGAACACCAGGGCGTTTCCATCAATCCGCTGACGCGCGAAGTGATCGCCGAAGGGCATCCCGTCAACCTGTCAGCACGCGAATGGGCCGTGCTGGAAGCCTTGATCGCGCGCCCCGGCATCGTGCTGTCGCGCGCGCAACTGGAAGAAAAACTGTACAGCTGGAAGGATGAAGTCAACAGCAATGCCGTGGAAGTGTATATCCATGGCTTGCGCAAAAAGCTGGGCAGCGACTTGATCCAGAACGTGCGCGGCCTCGGCTACATGGTGCCCAAGGCATGAGGATGAAGGTCACGGTGACGCACTCGCTGCGCGGCCGCCTGCTGTGGTTTTTGCTGGCGGCCATCATCATGGCGGCCCTGGCGCAAGCGTCGATCGCCTACCGCAGCGCCCTGTACGACGCCGACCAGATTTTCGACTATCACATGCAGCAGATGGCCCTGTCGCTGCGCTCCGGCGCGCCGCTGGCCAACCATGCGCAAGCCTTGCCGGCCGACCCTGTCAACAACGACATGGTGGTGCAGGTATGGACGCCGGACGGCGTGCAGGTGTTCCGTTCGATCACGCGCGCGGAATTGCCGCAGCGCGCCGTGCTGGGCTTTTCGAATGTAAAGGCCAACGGCACGACTTACCGCATCTTCTCCGTGCAGACCAGTTCCCAGACCGTGCAGATCGCCCAGGACATGGCCGTGCGCAAGCGCATGGCCGGCAGCCTGGCGCTGCGCACGGTGGGGCCCATCGCGCTGATGGCGCCGATTTTGATGCTGGTCGTCTGGTGGGTCGTCAGCGGTTCGCTGGCGCCCGTCTCTCGCGTGCGCAAGCAGGTGGCGGCGCGCCAGGCGGACGATTTGTCGCCCGTTTCGGAAGCGGGCTTGCCCGACGAGGTGCGCCCTCTGGTGCATGAGCTGAACCTGCTGTTCGGCCGCGTGAAAACGGCATTCGACGCGCAGCAGCATTTCGTTGCCGATGCCGCCCATGAATTGCGTACGCCGCTGGCGGCATTGAAGCTGCAGGTATTGAGCCTGGAGCGGGCCGAATCGCAGGAAAAGCGCAGCCTGGCGATCTCCCGCGTGAGCGCCGGCATCGAACGGGCCACGCGTCTGGTCGAGCAGTTGCTGGTGCTGGCGCGCCAGGAAGCGAGTGCCGCCAGCGGCGACCAGTTGCAGGCGGTGGACTTGAACGACGTCGTCAAGCGCGCGCTGGGCGACATGGCCGGCATCGCGCAGGCGCGCAAGATCGACCTGGGCCTGCATCACATGGATGCGGCCAAGGTGGCGGGGCAGGCCGATGCGCTCAACATCATGCTGCGCAACCTGGTCGACAACGCCATCAAGTACACGCCGCAGGGCGGCACGGTCGATATCGACCTGCGCGCCAGCCCCGTCGGCGTGACCTTGTCCGTGGAAGACAGCGGCCCCGGCATCCCGCCCGAGGAGCGCGAGCGCGTCTTCAGCCGCTTCTACCGCGTGCCCGGCACGGACGCCAACGGCAGCGGCCTGGGGCTGGCCATCATCAAGGCCATCGCCGAGCGCCATGGCGCGCGCCTGGTGCTCGATAAATCCGAGCGCCTGGGCGGCCTGTGCGTGCGCGTGGAGTTTCCGCAAGCTGTGAAAAAATAGCGTTTTGATCATGATCTTTGGCATGTTGCATTGACGCGCGCGCCGCTGGCATATATTGTCTGCGCAATAAGCAATCAAGCAAACGGAGCGCAGCATGCAGAAGATCGGCTTTTCAGGAACCCTCGACCCCATCACCAACGGCCATATGTGGGTGATCGGCGAAGCGCGTTCGCTCGCCGACGAGGTGATCGTGTTCCTGTCGCAAAACCCCGCAAAACGTCCCCAATTTCCCGCCGAAGACCGCAAGCGCATCATCGAACAGAGCGCGCGCGAGTGCGGCTGGGACAATGTGCAGGTGGTCATCGTCAAGGGCGACTACACGGCCCGCGCGGCGAAAAAGCACGGCTGCGACTACCTGATCCGCGGCATCCGCACAACGGCCGATTTCGACTATGAAAACCTGATTCAGCAAACCAATGTGGACGTGCTGCAGGGCGCCAAGACCATCTTCGTGATGCCGCCGCGCGACCTCGGCTCCGTCAGTTCCAGCTTCGTCAAGGCGCTGGAAGGCCCTGTGGGCTGGAACTGGACCATGAAGAAATTCGTCCCCGGTCCCGCCTACCAGGCATGGATACTCGACTGCCTGCGCAAGGAGTGGGAAGCGCTGTGGAACTATACAACCGCCTCGCAAGATGACATCGCACTGGCGGACCACTGGTTCGCGCACCTGACGGGACCGCAGGCGTATGGCGGCGCGGACCGCCACTATCACAACCTCGACCATCTGGTGCATGGCCTGTCCGAGATCCGGGTGTGGGCCGACAATACCTTTGCGCCCAAGCGCGACAGCGCGCTGGTCAAGAAGGCGTTCTGGTTCCACGACGCCGTCTACAGCCACGACGACGATGCCCTGTATTCGAGCGAAGAGGCGAGCGCCCAGCTGTGGCTGGCCAGCGGCCTCGATGCGGGCGACAACCTGGATGTGGCGCAATTGATACGCGCCACCGATCACTTCCAGGGACCCGGCATCAGCCATGCGCTGAAGGACGCCATGCTCAGCGCCGACCTGGCCATCCTGGGGCAGGATGAAGAAGTGTATCAAGCGTATACGCAAGCCATCGGAAGAGAATACGCGCACGTGGACCCCGTGCGCTTCAACGAACAGCGGGGCCTGGCCCTGCAGCACCTGAGCGCCAAGGCGCAGGCGGGCCAGCTGTTTGGCGATGCGTATTTCGCCGACCAGTACAACGAGCGGGCAATCGAGAACATGCGGAAGGAGATCGCGGCGCTGGCGGGGAGTTGAGTTTAACGGCGGCTGGCTGCTGCATGCAGCAGTGCATCCTCGAGCCGGTCATTGCCCCAGAATAATTCCCCAGCGCTGACGAAGCTGGGGGCACCGAACAGGTTCAGCGCTTGTGCCTGCTCGGTCTGGCGGCGCAGCCGCAGCTTGTTATCTTGTGTCAAAGCCAGCACCAGGACGGCGCGTGCATCGAGACCCAGTTCTTCCAAGGCTTCGCTGACGGCCTCGATGTTGTCGATATCGCGGTCCGCGGCAAAATTCATCGTCATCATGCGGCGCGCGAATGGCGCAATCCAGCCCTGGTCCGCGCCGATCAAGGCCACACGCATGGGCAAGAGGGCCGTGCGGGGAAAGGAACTCGGCTGCTGCCATGGCAACGCGTACTTTTCGCACTGGCGCGCCATGTCGCGCCACGTGTAGTCGCCCTTGAGTTTTTGCAAGATGAAGGGCGATGTCTGCCAGCCCAGCGCCTTGAAGACGACGCCCAGCAGGAAGGGTTTCCAGATCACATGCACCTTCTTTTCATGCGCGAGCGCTTCGATGCGCATGGCGCTCAGGTAGCTGTAGTTGCTGCCGAAATCGAACCAGAATTCCAGTGTGGCCATGGCATCGCTTCCAGGTGATGATGCTAAGTAGGGCGTAATAAATTATTGTCATTTCTGACTTCCATAACCGGCGCTCTGCGGTGTTGCCCGCTGCTAGCAGTGCTTGCACTGCGTCGCAGCGGGCGCCTTGCAGAGCATCCGGTTCTGTTCGTCATAACTTCACAATAATTTCCCACGACCTACTTAGCGAGCCGCCGCCTTGGCGCGCGCCGCGTGCAGTTTCTTGAAGCTGTCGATCAGGCGCTGATGCCTGTCGAGGCCTTCCAGCTGCATGCTGGTCGGGGTCAGGCCGAAGAAGCGCACGCTGCCTTCCACCGAGCCCAGCACCGCGTCCATGCGTTCGTTGCCAAACATGCGGCGGAAATTGACGACGTAGTCGTCCAGTTCCAGTTCGTCATCGAGCTCCACTTCCAGCACCACGTTCATGGCCTGGTAAAACAGTTTGCGCTCGAGCGTGTTGTCGTTGTACTGCAGGAAGGTTTCCACCAGCTCTTTCGCTTCCTCGAATTGCTGCAAGGCGAGATGAATCAGCAGCTTCAATTCCAGGGTCGTCAACTGGCCCCACACCGTATTTTCGTCAAATTCGATGCCGATCAGGGTGGCGATGTCGCCGTACTCGTCGAGTTCGCTGTTTTCCAGGCGGTCGAGCAAGTCTTCCAGGCCGGCATCGTCCAGGCTATGCAGGTTCAGGATGTCGGCACGGAACAGTAGCGCCTTGTTGGTGTTGTCCCAGATCAGATCTTCGACCGGATACACTTCCGAATACCCGGGCACGAGGATGCGGCAGGCCGTGGCGCCCAGCTGGTCGTACTCGGCCGTGTACACTTCCTTGCCCATGCCGGCGAGGATGCCGAACAGCGTCGCCGCTTCCTCGGCATTCGAGTTCTCGCCGTGGCCGGAAAAATCCCACTCGACGAAATCGTAATCGGCCTTGGCGCTGAAGAAGCGCCACGAGACGATACCGCTCGAATCGATGAAGTGTTCGACGAAGTTGTTCGGCTCGGTGACGGCTTCGCTGGCAAACGTCGGCTGCGGCAAGTCGTTGAGGCCTTCAAAGCTGCGGCCCTGCAGCAATTCCGTCAGGCTGCGCTCGAGCGCCACTTCCAGGCTCGGGTGGGCGCCGAACGAGGCGAACACGCCGCCCGTGCGCGGGTTCATCAGGGTGACGCACATCACCGGGTACACGCCGCCCAGCGACGCATCCTTGACCAGCACGGGGAAGCCTTGCTCTTCCAGGCCGGTGATACCGGCCACGATGCCCGGGTATTTCGCCAGCACTTCCTGCGGCACGTCGGGCAGGGCGATCTCGCCTTCGAGGATTTCGCGCTTGACGGCACGTTCGAAAATTTCCGACAGACATTGCACCTGCGCTTCAACCAGGGTATTGCCGGCGCTCATGCCATTGCTGACGTACAGGTTTTCGATCAGGTTCGACGGGAAATACACGACTTCGCCATCCGAGTGACGCACATACGGCAGCGAGCAGATGCCGCGCTCGGCATTGCCGGAGTTGGTGTCGATCAGGTGCGAGCCGCGCAGCTCGCCATCGGGGTTGTAGATATCCAGGCAATATTCGTCGAGAATTTCCTTCGGCAACGCATCCTTGCGGCCCGGCTTGAACCAGCGCTCGTTCGGGTAGTGGACGAATGGCGCGTTGGCGATGTCCTCGCCCCAGAACGAACCGGCGTAGAAATGGTTGTTGCTGAGTCGCTCGATGTACTCGCCCAGGGCCGACGCCAGCGCGCTTTCCTTGGTCGCGCCCTTGCCGTTGGTGAAACACATGGGCGAATGCGCATCGCGGATATGCAGCGACCAGACATTCGGGATGATGTTGCGCCACGAGGCGATTTCAATCTTGATGCCCAAGCCGGCCAGCAGGCCCGACATATTGGCGATGGTCTGTTCCAGCGGCAAATCCTTGCCGACGATATAGGTATTCGCGCCAGGGGCTGGATTTAAAGCCAGCAAAGCCTGCGCATCGGCGTCCAGGTTTTCCACTTCTTCGATCACGAACTCGGGACCCGTTTGTACCACTTTCTTGACCGTGCAACGGTCGATCGAGCGCAGGATGCCCTGGCGGTCCTTGGCCGAGATATCGGCCGGCAGCTCGACCTGGATCTTGAAAATCTGCTGATAACGGTTTTCTGGATCAACAATATTGTTTTGCGACAGGCGGATGTTTTCGGTGGAAATATTGCGCGTATCGCAATACAACTTCACGAAGTAGGCCGCGCACAGTGCCGATGATGCCAAAAAGTAATCGAACGGGCCAGGCGCCGAGCCATCGCCCTTGTAGCGGATGGGCTGGTCGGCGATGACCGTAAAATCGTCGAACTTGGCTTCGAGACGCAGCTTGTCGAGAAAGTTGACTTTAATTTCCATGAGGTAATCCAATACAGTGCTTATGAGTTAGGCGCTATTATCCGTGCTTTCTGCCGCAGGGCAAACATTGTTCACTGCGGCTGTGCTGGCCGGGCACCGTCGGGGCAATGAGGCAGGCTGATAAATATGCGAGGCGACCGAACTGAACATGCGAATAACACTGATGCGTCACGGCGAGCCGCAACTCGCCAAGGGCGGCTGGATAGCGCCCATGCAAATGGGACAGTGGATTGATCTCTACAATCAATCGCTGATCAAGGAAGGCGGCATCCCTGCGGAGTGCCCCGAGGCAGCGCTTTCCGCGTCGACCATCGTGGCCAGCACGGCGCCCAGGGCGTGCTCATCGGCCAGGGCACTGGGCGACTTGCCATTCACGCAAGAGGCGATTTTCATTGAAGCGGAGCTTCCCTTTGCGCTCTGGAAAGCGCCCTGGCTGCCGCCTGAAGCCTGGGCAGTGATTTTCCGCCTGCTCTGGCTTTGCGGTTATGCGCGCGGCTCGGACTCGCTGACGCTCACCCGGCAGCGTGCCAGGGCCGCCGCCGAGCGGCTTGTTGCGCTTGCCGCCAAGGGGCCTGTGCTGCTGGTCGGACATGGCATCATGAATCGTTTGATCGGCAAGGAGTTGCAGGCATTGGGTTGGCTTGCCCGCAACAGGCAAGGCAGCCGCTACTGGAGCATGGGCGTCTACGAGTTGTGAAACTGGTGGGGCGTGGATCGATACAATAGATGGTGATGTGATCGAAACGCTTGGACCTTCCCATTGCGAAGGTCAGCGTCATCCATAAAGAAGGCCGTGCCGATGCAAATTTCCATGAATGATGTGATCACCGAGCAAGAAGTGATAGCCCTCTACAAGGCCAATCACTGGTCGTCCGCGGAAAAGCCCAAAGAGCTGATGGCTGCGCTGCGCAATTCCCACAGCCTGGTGACGGCCCGTGCCGATGGCAAATTGATTGGCATCGGCAATGCCATTTCCGATGGCCATCTGGTTGTCTACTTTCCGCATATGCTCGTCGATCCGATGGCGCAAGGCCAGGGTGTCGGCAGAAGGATGATGGCGGCCATGCTGGAAAAATATGCGGGATTTCACCAGCAAATGCTGACGGCGGACGGCAAGGCCATCGCGTTCTACGAATCCGTGGGATTTGTTCGTGCCGGGAAAACAGAGCCCATGTGGATCTATGCGGGCGATGAGCATTGAATGGTGATGCCGACATAAAAACAGCGGCTGCCCATGCTGGCGCAGCCGCTGTTTTTTTAGGTGGACACGGTGGTCAGAACTTCACCCACAGCCGTCCGAAATACGAAGCGCCGTTCAGGCCGAACTGCACGCTGTCGTATTTGAAGCCGTTATCCGTCTCATCCGCGTTTTGCGTGGTGGGCTTGACGTTGAAGATGTTGTTGCCGCCGAAAGTCAGCTTGGTGTTCTTGCTGATGCTGTAGGTGAAGCTCAGGTCGGCTGACGTCTTGGCCTTGTAGCGGGCGTTCGGTACGCCTTCGGCCGTGCCGCTGAAGGTGCCCAGGGTTTGCGGACCAAAGTAGATGATGCGCAGGTCCGATTCCAGCTTGCCCGTGATGTAGTCGAAGCCCAAGGTGGCTTTCGCGCGCGGGCCGCCCTGTTCGATGAACAGGCGTTCGCGCTCGGACAGCAAGACATCCTCGAAGCCCGTCAGCGAGGCGGGCGTCTTGACTTTCGTCACTTCCGTCTTGCTCAAGTTTAAGGCCACGAAGGTGTTCAGGCGGTTGCCGGCCAGCTCGCCCTTGTGCGAAGCCGTCAGGTCCAGGCCGCGCGTGCGCGTGTCGATGGAGTTGACGAAGAATTGCGCCTCGCCCACGCCCAACAGGGCCAGGCGCGCGGCCAGGTCAGGGTAGTTGTCGGCATTGAAGCGGCCCGACAGCACGATGCGGTCCTTGATCTTGATGTTGTACAGGTCGGCCGTGACGGAGATGGCTTGCGTCGGCGTCCAGGTGGTGCCCAAGGTAAAGCTGGTGGATTTTTCCTCTTTCAACTTCGGGATCCCTGCCGCATTGGCGACGGTGCCGCCGTTCGGCGCCAGCACCACGTCGGTGGGCACGCCGCCGATGAAGTCGGTGAAGGTGGACGAGAAATATACTTGCTGCAACGATGGCGCCCGGAAACCCGTGCTGGCCGAACCGCGCAGCAGCACGTTCGGCGCCAGCTTGTAGCTGCCGGCCAGCTTGCCCGTCACGGTGGAGCCGAAGTCGCTGAATTTTTCATAGCGCAGGGCGGCCTGGGTTTTCAGGCGTTCCGTCCATTCCAGTTCCACGTCGCCATACGCGGCGATGCTGTGGCGCTTGGCCTTCGTGGCGTCGCCGGGCTGGAAGCCGGGGAAGCCCTGGCTGCCCGCATTGCCGCCCACACCCACGCCGTCGGCGTCGTTGTAGGAGCCCGGTTCGCCAGCCATGATCTTGTATTCCTCGCTGCGGTACTCGGCGCCGAAGGCCACGTTCATGCCGCGCATTACCGTATCATAGTAGCGGCTGAAGTCGGCGTTGCTGGTCAGCTGCTGGAACGAGAAGCCGCCCGCGTCGTAGCTGCTGGCGCTGACGCCCTTGCCGCCGTTCATCAAGTCGAGGTTGGCGATCGAGGCGTTCAGCGTATTGCTGATGTCGTAGCGCATCTTGTTGTAGCCATAGGTTTGCGAAAAGTCCGCATGCCATTCGCCGATCTGGCTGCGGTGGCCGATGGTGGCGTACTGGTCGTCGATCTTGCCGTTAATGAAAGGCACGAAACCGTCCGGGTACATGGCGGCCGAATTGCGCGATGGAATGTCGTCGCTGCCGATGCCGCCCCGGCCAAATGCGGCGCTCGAGGCGTCGCGCGTCTGTGCGCCGGCCGTGAAGTACAGCTTGCCCGTGCCGCTGGTGGCGTAGTCGCCATTCACGTACAGGGTTTTGTTCTTGGATTTGGTGTCGCCGATGATGCGCATGCTGTCGGAATCGGCCCGGTTCGAGCGGCCCCGGTCCAGGTATTCGCCGGTGATGGCCAGGGTGCCCTTGTCGCCCAGCGCAATGCCGCAATAGGCGGAGGTCATGTAATTCTTGCCGTCGCCTTCCGAATACTGGCTGTAGCCGGCCACCGCTTCGCAGCCCAGGCTTTTCTTCAGTTCGATGTCGATCACGCCGGCAATGGCGTCCGAGCCGTACTGGGCGGCGGCGCCGTCGCGCAGCACTTGCACGTTCTTGATCGCCAACAAGGGAATCGCATTCATGTCCGTGCCCGTGTTGCCGCGGTTGCGCGCGCCAAACAGGTTGACGAGGGCCGTCGTGTGGCGCCGCTTGCCGTTGACCAGCACGAGGGTCTGGTCGGAGCCGAGGCCGCGCAGGGCGGCTGAATCGATCAGGTCGGCCCCGTCGGCGCCCGTCTGGCGCGTGGAATTGAACGAGGGCGAGATGTATTGCAGCGATTGCGCCAGGTCGAATTGGCCGCCTTGCTCGGCCACCTTGGAAATCGGAATGATATCGACCGGCACCATCGTATCGGTGGAAGAGCTGGCGACCCTGCGCGAGCCGACCACGCTAACCGTTTGTACGGGGCCTTCTGTGGCCGCAGGGTCGTTGCTCTGCGCCATGGCGGCGGGACTGAAGGCGGCCAGGGCGGCGCTGCCGTACAGGCTGATGAGGACTGCTTTACGCAAGGTGGTGAGGGTCGGCACGCAGTATCTCCAAGTGGCTGATGAGCAAGATTCGTGACTTGATTCTAGTGCCATCATTTCACCATTCACCAGCGATACTTTGTTTTCTTATTACAAATTTGTAGTAACTGTTGTTTCCTGGTTGATTAACTTTTCGCCGCTGCCCGGCTTGCCTTGTACTGGTGCGGCATGCCCCGTTCAGGTGCTGCGTTGCACCATGCCGCCCACCCAGATTGCCTGCGCGCTGTATTGCACCTCGATCAAACATGGCTGCTGCGTCACGTGGCCCTGATGCAGGCGCAGCGACTGTTGCAAATGGGCTGACAGCGCGCCTGCCGCCACGCCCGTGGCGCTGTCTTCCAGCGCCGGGTCGAGGTGGTTGAAGTTGCGTCCTTCGTACTCGTGTTCGCCCGTGCGGCAATACGCATAGCAGCCGTTGACCTTGTGCAAGGCGCTCCAGTCGGCGATCAGTTCCAGGTTCGGCCGCAACGCGCGCAGGGTGGTGCGGTCGGCCACTTCCAGCAGCAGCTTCGGGCTGCCGACGGAGGCGATCACGGGCGGCGACAGCAAGTGCATGTGCTGGCCCATCAGTTCCGACGGCACATATTTTTCCACCATGACGGCAGGCGCCGGTTGCGGTGTCAGGCCGATGAATATACCTTCCGCGCGGCGCACCAGCTGCAAAGCTTGCCCGCGCATGGCCGTGGTCACCGTCAAGGCTGCCGGTGCGCCAGGCGCCGTCAGCAGCACATGCGCGGCCGCGAGGGTGGCATGCAGGCACAGGGGACTGCGCGTGTGCGGATAAAAATAGTCGAGCACGACGCCTCCGTCCGCTTGCCGGTCGAGGAAGACGCAGGCGCTGACCTGGCGTTCGCGGGCAAATTGCTGGCGCGCCGTTTCGCTGCTGTCGTCGTTTTCCACGACCAGCGCCGCATTGCCGCCACCGGGTGCGGCGCCGAAACATTTCAATAAGTGGACGAGCATGGTGGGCGAGGCATAAGGTAAAACACGAGCATAAACGAAAATATGCGCAACGCCTCTTGCAATCCTGCCAGCCTGTAGCGACAAGGCTCTGCTTATTGACGCCTTCGTAGAAGTTGCATATCAACTGATGATATACTTTGCCGCATGTGGATCGATCCTGCCATTGATACATTGCTGGACCTTGATGGTTCCATACTCGACCAGGATGGCGGTTATTGGATCAAGATAGAAGCCAGACGGACAAAGGTATCGGATGAGATCCCCCACGGCATACGCTACTCGCTGACGTTGCACGAACCGTATGGCAAACGCATCCTCGGTTACGACAATGCCCATATGGTGAAGCCGCCAAAGAAATTCAAATATGCGGGACGTATCGTGACTTTTGACCATAAACACCGTCATCCCTCAGATCAGGGAGTGCCATACGAATTCAAGGACGCACAGCATCTGATCAATGATTTCTTTGCTGACGTGGACCGCATTTTGCTGGAGGTAAAAAAGCAATGAAACCGATTTTTATTGGCATCATGCCGCAAGAGAAAATCCGCGAACGCGTGCTCGCCATCGCTCGTGGTACCTATAAACCGAAGCCGAACGAACCCAAAGTCTGGTTCACTTCCATCAAATCGCTGGCGGAAGTCCTGAGCGACGAAAACCGGGCATTGCTGCACGTGATTCTGGAAACGCAACCGGAATCCATCTCGGCCTTGGCTGAGACAACGGGCCGTAAACCGAGCAATCTGTCGCGGACACTGAAAACCATGTCCAACTACGGCATCGTGGAATTGAAACGGGAGCGCAATCAAGTTCGTCCCATCGCCACCGCAACGGAGTTTCGTATTGTCGCGCATTGACTTTTCATGCTCTCAGCTTTTGACTTTCTAAATCAACAGCTGTTGCGCTTCCCTGCCACCTCTCCCTTCCGTTCGCTATGGCTTCTTCATGCAGTGCTGGCCCCTGCTTAAACCGGCCCCTTGCTTCCAGATGAGTATAGTATACTGTGTTTATATACAGTATTGAGGTGGATCATGTGGGGCGCCGTCTTACCCGAGTATGCTGAGCTGTACTGCTTGAGCAATTTCAGCTTCCTGCATGGAGCCTCGCATGCGGAAGAACTGGTGGCGCGCGCCGTCCAGCTCGGGTACAAGGGGTTGGCCATTACTGACGAGTGCTCGCTTGCGGGCGTCGTGCGCGCCCATGCGGCGGCCAAACGGGCCGGTTTTCCGCTGATTATCGGCGCGCATTTTCATTTGACGCAGGCCGACGGCAGCCCGGCCCTGTCCTTGCTGGCGCTGGTGCGGGACATCGACGGTTATGGCAACTTGTCGGAGCTGATCACGATGGCGCGCACGCGGGCGGCCAAGGGGCGCTATTTGCTGACGCCCGACGATTTTGCTGCGCCTTCGGCGGAGTTTGCCCATTTGCGGGGGCTGCCTGGCTGCCTGATGATCTTGCTGCCCAGCTATCCGGCCCAGCCGGAAACCGTGCGCGCGCAGGGGGCGTGGATGGCGGCCACCTTTGGCGGCGAGCGCAGCTGGATCGGCCTGAACCTGCTGCAGCGGGCGCAGGATGACGCGCACCGCGGCGCCGTGCAGGCGGCCGCGCAGGCGCAGGGCTTGTCCGTGGTGGCCGTCGGCCACGTGTGCATGCACGTGCGTTCGCGCAAGCCCTTGCTCGATACCCTGTGCGCCATTCGCGTGGGCAAGCCCGTGGGCGAATGCGGCTATGCGTTGGCGCAAAACGCGGAGCAGCATTTGCGCGCGCGCTTGCGGCTGGCCAATGTGTATCCGCCGCAAGCGCTGGCGGAAACCTTGCGCATCGCGGACCTGTGCAAGTTCTCGCTCGACAGCCTGTGCTATGACTATCCCGACGAACTGGTGCCGCAAGGCCACACGCCGGCGACCTATCTGCGCGAGGAAACATATGCGGGCGCGCGTATCCGCTTTCCGCTGGGCATTCCGGCCAACGTGCAGGAGCAGATCGAGCAGGAGCTGGATCTGATCGCCGAGCTGTCGTATGAAGCGTACTTTTTGACCGTGTACGATATCGTGCGCTTTGCCCGCTCGCAAAACATCCTGTGCCAGGGCAGGGGCTCGGCCGCCAATTCGGCCGTCTGCTATTGCCTGCACATCACGGAAGTGGACCCGGCACGCGGCAATTCGCTGGTCGGGCGCTTCATGTCGCGCGAGCGCAACGAGCCGCCCGACATCGACGTCGACTTCGAGCACCAGCGGCGCGAAGAGGTGATTCAATATATCTACGGAAAATATGGGCGCGAGCGGGCTGCGCTGGCCGCCGTGGTGATCAGCTACCGTCCGAAAAGCGCCTTGCGCGACAGCGGCCGGGCGCTGGGGATCGACCTGGCCATCGTGGAAAAAGTGGCCAAGGCGCACCGCTGGTTCGACGGCAAGCGCGATCTGTTGGAGCGCCTTGCCGAATGCGGGCTCGACCCGGAAGCGGCATTGTCGCAGCAGTGGGCCGGCCTGGCGCAGCAGCTGCTGGGCTTTCCCCGCCATCTGTCGCAGCATCCGGGCGGCTTCGTCATTGCGCATGGAAAATTGTCGCGCCTGGTGCCGATTGAAAACGCCACCATGGCCGAGCGCAGCGTCATCGAGTGGGACAAGAACGACCTCGAGGAGCTGGGCTTGATGAAGGTCGACGTGCTGGCGCTGGGCATGCTGTCGGCCCTGCGCCGCGCTTTGGAACTGGTCGGTGCGCGGCGCGGTGAGGAGTTCCGCCTGCAGGATATTCCCCGCGAAGACCCGGCCACCTACGACATGATGTGCGAGGCCGACACCATCGGTGTGTTCCAGATCGAGTCGCGCGCGCAGATGAGCATGCTGCCCCGGCTGCGGCCCCGTGAATTCTACGACCTCGTCATCGAAGTGGCGCTGGTACGCCCCGGCCCCATCCAGGGCGGCATGGTGCATCCGTATCTGCAGCGCCGCCAGCAGAAGGAACTGGTCGAATATCCGAAGGGCCTGGAAAAGGCGCTGGGACGCACTCTGGGCATTCCTATTTTCCAGGAACAGGTGATGCAGGTGGCTATCATCGCGGCCGATTTCACGCCCGGCGAAGCGGACCAGTTGCGGCGCGCCATGGCGGCCTGGAAACGCAAGGGCGGCATGAACAATTACCATGACCGCATCGTCAATGCCATGGTGGACAATGGCTATGAGAAAAAGTTTGCCGAGGCCATCTTCAGCCAGATCGAGGGCTTTGGCGAATACGGTTTTCCCGAGTCGCACGCGGCCAGTTTCGCCCTGCTGACGTACGCCAGTTCCTGGCTGAAATGCCACGAACCGGCCGCCTTCCTGTGCGCCTTGCTCAACAGCCAGCCCATGGGTTTTTACAGCCCTTCGCAACTGGTGCAGGATGGTCGCCGGCATGGCGTGCAGGTGCTGCCCGTCGACGTGGCCATCAGCGCCTGGGAAGCGACGTTGGAAGAGACTGTGGAAGGGGCCGCGCCCGCCGTGCGCCTGGGCTTGAACAGCCTGTTCGGCATGCGTGCCGAGGCCGCCCGGCGTATCGAGGATGCGCGCGCCATTGCCGCTTTTATCGACGTGGCCGACCTGGCCCTGCGTGGCGGCCTGGACCGTCATGATTTGCAGGTGCTGGCCGCCGGCAACGCGCTGCACGCGCTGGCCGGGCACCGGCGCGAAGCGCTGTGGCAGGCGGCCGGCGCCGTGCCCGACAGGGATTTGCTGCGCGCCACGACGCAAGAGGAAGATTTGCCCATGCTGGCCGCGCCGACGGAAGGCGAGAGCATCGTCAGCGACTACCGCGCGCAAGGCCTGACCCTGGGCCGCCACCCGCTGGCGCTGCTGCGCAGGCAATTGCTGGAACAGCGTTTCATGCCCGCGTCCACGCTGATGACGTACACGAGCGGACAAGTGGCGCGCGCCTGCGGCATCGTCACCGTGCGCCAGCGGCCGGGCACGGCCAAGGGCGTGATCTTCATGACCCTGGAAGACGAGACGGGCACCGTCAACGTCATCGTCTGGCCCGACCTGGTGGAAAGCCAGCGGCGCGAAGTGCTGAGTGCGCCACTGCTGGGCGTGTACGGCGTGTGGCAGCGCGAGGGCATCGTGCGCAACCTGGTGGCCAAGCGCCTGGTCGACATGTCGCATCTGCTGGGACGCTTGCGCACCAGCAGCCGGGATTTTTGTTGAGAATTGTCTTGTTTGCCCAAGGCATGGCATTATTTAAGAATGACAACATTACCCGAACCGACACTGCGTCCCGCCCTCGTCGCCGACGCGCCCGCCATCGTTGCCCTGATCGACGACCTGATGCCCTTTTTGACCCTGCATCCGGATGGCACGGGGGCGGAAAAATTCATCGAACACTGCCGCCAGCCAGCCATCGAAGGCTATCTGTCACAGTCGCGCTACGCGTATCAGCTCGCGCATATCGGCGGCGAGCTGGCCGGCGTCGTGGCCATGCGCGACAACACGCATCTGTTCCACATGTTCGTGCCGCGCGCCCTGCACCGGCGCGGCATGGCGCGCCGTTTGTGGCAGGCAGCCCGCGATGCGTCGCTGGCCAGGGGCGATGTGACGGCCTTTACCGTCAACTCCTCGCTGTATGCCTTGCCCCTGTACACGAGCCTGGGCTTTGTCGCCACGGGGCCGAAGGTGGAAGAGGGCGGCATCGCCTTCGTGCCGATGCGCATGGAATTGTAAAAATCACCCCAACGACAAGGACTGGGGGCGTACCCTCAGGGTACGACCCCGGCATTTGCTTTTTGGGTTGGTATTGATTACCAGCGCACGATCTTCCCCGGGTTCATGATGTTCTTCGGATCCAGCGCATGTTTCAAGGCGCGCATGGTGTCGATGGCGCCTACACCATGTTCTTCCACGAGGAACGCCATCTTGTGCATGCCCACGCCGTGCTCGCCCGTGCACGTGCCATCCATGCCGATGGCGCGCGTGACCATGTCGCTGTTGACCTTTTCCGCGCGCGCGATGTCGGCCGGATCGTCCGGGTCGACCAGCATCTGCACGTGGAAATTGCCGTCGCCCACGTGGCCGATGATGGCGTAGACGAGGCCCTGTGCTTCGCAATCGGCCTTGGTGGCGAGGATGCATTCGGCCAGGCGCGAAATCGGCACGCAGCAATCGGTGGAAATGGCGCGGCTGCCGGGGCGCATCTGCAGCAGGGCGAAATACGCGTTGTGGCGCGCGGCCCATAGGCGCGAGCGGTCTTCGGGGCGGCTGGCCCATTCGAAATCGCTGGCGCCGTGTTCGGCCGTGATGGCTTGCACCAGCTGCGCCTGCTCGGCCACGCTGGCCGGCGTGCCGTGGAATTCAAACAGCAGCAGCGGCTTTTGCGGCAGCGCCATCTTGTCGTAGGCATTGATGGCTTTGACGCCATTTTCATCGAGAAACTCGACCCGCGCCACAGGAATACCCATCTGGATGGTCTGGATCACGGCGCTGACGGCTTCGCCCGTGCCGGGGAACGAACACACGGCCGCCGAGATCGCTTCCGGCAGCGGATACAGTTTCACCGTCACTTCCGTGATGATGCCCAACGTCCCTTCGCTGCCGACGAACAAGCGCGTCAGGTCGTAGCCGGCCGACGATTTTTTCGCCCTCGTTCCCGTCTTGATGATGCGGCCATCGGCCGTCACCACGGTCAGGGCCAGCACGTTTTCGCGCATGGTGCCGTAGCGTACGGCGTTCGTGCCCGAGGCGCGCGTGGCCGCCATGCCGCCCAGCGACGCATTGGCGCCCGGGTCGATGGGGAAGAACAGGCCCGTGTCGCGGATTTCCTCGTTCAGCTGCTTGCGCGTCACGCCCGCCTGTACGGTGGCCGTCAAGTCTTCACCATGCACGGCGACCATCTGATTCATTTGCGACAGATCAATCGTCACGCCGCCATGCAGGGCCAGCACGTGGCCTTCGAGCGAGGTGCCGCTGCCGTAGGCGATGATGGGCACGTCGTGCGCGCTGCACAGCTTGACGGCGGCCGCCACTTCCTCGGTGGAATGGGCGAAGATGACGGCGTCCGGCAGCATGGGGGGATAGCTCGACTCGTCGCGGCCATGGTGTTCGCGCATGGCTTGCGTCATGGAAAAGCGGTCGGCAAAGATCAGGGAAAGTACGGCAGCAAGAGAGTCTGGCAGCGGTTTTTTCAGTACCGCCAACTGGTCAGTTTGATTCACGCAAGTCCTCCGTTTTTTTTATTCTACCCCGCACCTGGAGATTTCACCGAAGCACCATTTTTGCCAGTTGTAAAAAATTCCGCATGATGCGCCGCGCAGTGGTTGTAAATGAGAATCATTTCTATTAAAATGCCCGCCAGTAGTTATTTTGCAATGCGTGCTTCAACCCGAAAGGCCATGCCCATGAGATTCCCCCTGTCCCTCGCCGCCGTCCTGCCCGCCTGCGTGCTGGCCCTGAGCGCCTGCGGCAGCGTCACGCCCGTCACCGGCGCCACCGCCGTTGCGCCTGCCGCTGCGCAAGACGTGCGCCAGCTGGGCGAGATCGTCGACCTGCGCAGCGGCAAGCGCGTGACTGCCGAGCAATTGCTGGCCCAGCTGGCCGCCGCGCCGCGTGTCATCGTGGGCGAGCAGCATGACCAGCTCAGCCACCACCAGATCGAGCAATGGCTGTTGCAGCAGTTGCAGGGCCAGCGTCCGCAAGGCAGTGTGTTGCTGGAAATGCTGAACCCGGACCAGCAAGCCAAGGTGGACAAGGTCAAGCCATGGCTGCAGACGGACCCCGTCGTGCGCCCCGAACACGTGGCCGAACTGCTGGCCTGGCAGCCGAACTGGAAGTGGGCGCAATATGGCGACCTGGTGATGACGGTGATGCGCGCGCCGTATCCCGTCTGGTCGGCCAACCTGGACCGCAGCGAGATCAAGCAAATGTTTATCGACAAGCCGGCCGTGCAGGGCAAGCATTCGAACCTGGCCAACGATGGCAAGGTGCATGACAAATTGAAAGACATCATCCGCGTCATGCACGACAACCAGATCGACGAGCCGCGCCTGGCCGCCATGCTGTCGGTGCAGCAGCAGCGCGACCGCCGCATGGCCGAACGCCTGCTGGCCGCACCCGCGCCCGCCGTGCTGATCGCCGGCGCCTACCACGCGCACAAGGACCTGGGCGTGCCGCTGCACGTGCAGGACTTGACGGGCGGCCCCGCGCCGCTGGTGCTGGTCCTGGCGCAGCAGGGCGCGGCAGTCCAGGCGCCGCAGGCCGATTTCGTCTGGTTCACGCCGGTTGTTACGCCCGCCGTCTCCAGCGCCAAGTAAGCCTTAGCACCTCCGCCGGGCGTTCAGCCCGGCATTCTCCCCCAGCAAGCTTCTTCGCAGCAGCCAGGTAGTTCGTCCGATTTTTTTGCATGCGCGTGCGCGCCGTTGGCGCAGCCATGCCTGTTACCTGTTGAAGCTTCCATGCGTATCTCCTGTCTCAAAGCCGCTACCTGCGGCGTATTGCTGTCCCTGTTGCATGCCACCGCGCAAGCGTCCACCTTGCCGCACGATATGTCGCCGCTGGGCATGTTTTTCGCTGCCGACCAGGTCGTCAAAAGCGTGCTCATCGGCTTGCTGGTCGCCGCGCTGGCCACCTGGGTGGTCTTGCTGGTGAAGGGCGCCAGTTTGCTGCAAGCCCGGCGCGAAGCGTCGCAAGCCGTCGCCGTGCTGAAGACGGCGACCTCCTTGCCGGACGCGGCGGCAAAGAGCGGGGCGTCCGTGCTGGTGCAACAGCTGCTCGGCGATGTGCAGCAGGAATTGAAGCTGTCGCACGCCAGTGCGCCGGCGGCGGCCCTGAAGGAGCGGGCCGGCTTTCGCCAGGAACAGTGGATTGCGCAGCAGGTACGCAGCATGACGCAAGGTATCGGTCTGCTCGCCAGCATCGGCGCCGTGGCGCCGTTCGTCGGCCTGTTCGGTACCGTGTGGGGCATCATGAACAGTTTCATCGGCATCGCCGTCAGCCAGAACACGAATTTGGCGACAGTCGCGCCCGGCATTGCGGAAGCCTTGCTGGCCACCGCCCTGGGCCTGGTGGCGGCGATTCCCGCCGTCGTCATCTATAACGTCTTGAGCCGGGGCATCAACCAGTACAAGGCGCAGCTGCGCGCCGCTTCCGCGCAAGTGCTGCTGATGCTGAGCCGCGACCTCGACACGCGCAAGCAGGCCTGAGCCATGGCTTCCCTGTTCCCTACGCCGGACGACGATACGGCCGACATGCCGGAATTGAGCGAGATCAATGTCACCCCCTTCATCGACGTGATGCTGGTGCTGTTGATCATCTTCATGGTGGTCTCGCCGCTGGCCACCGTCGACCTGAAAATCGACTTGCCGGCTGCCACGGCCAAGCCGGAACCGCGTCCCGACAAGCCCCTGTTCGTTTCCCTGAAAGCCGACCGCAGCGTGTACCTGGGCGAGGCACCCGTGGCGCGCGAGCAATTGGGCAGCCTGCTCGACGCGCAGACGGGCGGCGACCGCCAGCGCACGCTGTTTTTCCAGGCCGACAAGCAAGCGGCCTATGAAGACGTGCTGGGCGTGATGGATGCCTTGCGCCAGGCCGGTTATCTGAAAGTGGGCCTGGTCGGCCGGGAGGGCGGGTGAATCCGCGTCCGATATTGAGCTGGGGCGTCGCCACGTCGCTGGTGGTGGCCGCCGTGCTGGCGCTGCTGCTGTGGGCCGGCTGGCGGCGCGACAGCGTCGCGCCCACGCAGCCGCCCGCCAGCGTGATGGTGGTGTTTGCCGCGCAAGCGATGTCGCCGGAGACGCAACAGGCGGCAGCGGCAGGGGCGCGCCAGTCGGCGGCGTCCAGCGCCGCCCAACCCAAAAAGAGCACGGCTAGGCAAGAGGCGCTGCCCGTGCAGGCGCGCGCCGCCGCGCCGGAGATTGTCGCTGCGGAAAAAGAGGCGAAGGCGGAAGCGACCCTGTCGACGGAGCCGGGCAAGGATGCCGCGAAGGAAGCGTCATTACCCGCGCAAGCCAGCAGCAGCGCCACGCCGGCGCCGGCCGCCGTGCGCGGTCCGCAGGCGGCGCCATTCGATAGCGATATGCCGTCGACCAATGCCGCGCCCGCCAGCTGGCAAAGCCGCGTGCTCGGCCACCTGGCCCATTTCAAACGCTATCCGGGCGACGCGCGCCAGCGCAAGCGGGCCGGCGCCGCCTGGGTGCGTTTCCAGGTGGACCGCGACGGCAAGCTGCTGGCCAGCGAACTGGTCACCTCATCGGGCACGGTGCTGCTCGACCGCGAAGCGCTGCAAGTGCTGCAGCGCGCGCAACCGCTGCCGGCGCCGCCCGACAACGTCCTGCACCAGGGCACGGTGACAGTGACCTTGCCCGTGTCGTTCAAGCTCGACGCCGAGAGCGGCCACGGCACCAGCTGAATTTTCAATCACATAAGAAATCGAGGGTGTATGCATATCAAGACAATGACGCAGGCCGTGGGCATCTGCATGGCTTTGCTCGCGCAGCAGGGATGGGCGCAACAGGCACAAGAGAGTGGCAAGGTCGTGTTTTCACCGCTGAACGTATCGGGCGAGGCTGTGTCGGCGGAACAGCAGGCGCTGGAAAAACCGGGCGCCGTCAGTGCGCGCGGCGCCGATACGCGCTTGCAGCCGGTCGACCAGATACTGCGCGGCATGCCGGGCACGTTTACCCAGATCGATCCCGCGCAGGGCGCCGTCAGCGTCAATATCCGCGGTCTGTCCGGCTTTGGCCGGGTCAACACCATGGTCGATGGCGTGACGCAGAATTACTATGGCAGCGCACCGTCGGAAGTGGCGCATGGTAGCGTGCCCAGCAGCCAATTCGGCGCCCTGATCGACCCGAATTTCATCATCGGCGTGGACGTGTCGCGCGGTAATGTCGTCGGTGGCGACGGCGTCAATGCGCTGGGCGGCAGCGCCAACTTCCGCACCATCGGCGTCGATGACGTGGTGTTTACGGGCGAGAAGGTGGGCGCGCGCACGAAGATGTCCGCCGGTAACAATGGCGTGGGGCGCAGCGCCATGCTGGCCGTGGCCATGAAAAACCCTGCTTTCGATGGCGGCAGCGTCGGCTTCATGGCGGCCACGAGCGCGAGCGTGATCGGCAACAACTACAAGAATGGCAAGGGCACGGATAGCGAGGAATTCGGCTTCGGCTACAACCGTTTCTATCAACAAAAGCCGAAGTCGCAATTGCTCAAGCTGGACCTCAAACTGAGCGATTTCCATGCGCTGGAACTGTCGGCGCGCGATTACCGCAATACGTTCACGCGCCGCGATATCCGGAGCAATGACTACTATGTGAAATATCACTACACGCCGTTTTCGGAATTGATCGACCTGAATGTGACGGCCAGCAGCAGCCGCGGCAAGCAGAAATACATGCCGGAAGCCTTGATCAATTTCGTCAACACGAGCACGGCCAACCGCGCCGATGCCTTTGACATCAACAACACGAGCAGTTTCAAGCTGGCGGGCGGCGATGCGCTGGTGACCGTGGGCGGCAAGCTGATGCGCAATCAATACAGCAAGCACGTGGAAAGCCTTGTCGACGATCCCGACAATCCGGATGCCAACCGGCAGTCGATTGAAAACAATACCTTTGGCCCGGCCGGCAAGCAAAAGATCGACAGCCTGTATGCGGGCCTGCAATACAACCGCGGCATCTATCAGGTCAATGCCGGGCTCAATTACACGCGTTTCGAATTGACGGGCTACAAGCCGGCCTGCGACGAACGCGTGAAATGTTTCCCGCAAGGGGCGGCGCATATTGCGCTGAAGGAACACGGGATCAATCCTTCGCTGCTCGTTTCCGCGCAGGTCACGCCATGGTTCCAGCCGTTTGCCAGCGCCGAGCGCACCATGCGCGGGCCGAATCCGCAGGAAGTGTTTTTCTCGAACGATGGCGGGGCCTCGATGAACCCGTTTTTGAAGGGAGAAAAGGCGACGACCTATCAGCTGGGTTTCAACTCCAGCCTGCACGGTTTGCTGAGCGCCAACGATGCGCTGAACTTCAAGGCCTTGTATTTCAAGAGCAAGATCGACGGCTATATCACCAGCCAATCCTTCCTCGTCTGTGACAACGGGCGCAAGTGTAATATGTCGGAAGTGATCGCCACGGACTGGGAGACGGTCGACGAATACGTGACCAATATGTATATCTACATCAACTCGGCCACGCCCGTGCGTACGCGCGGCTGGGAACTGGAAGCGCAATACCAGCTGGGTCCGGCTTTTGCGCGGCTGTCGTACACGCGTGAAAAGACCAGCCAGCCCACCTCGATCGCCAGCGCGTGGTTTGGCGCGTCCGACATCAGCGAGCTGCCCAGCACCTACTACAACCTCGACGTGGGTACGCGCTTGCTGGACAATAAAATGGAGGTGGGCGCCATCATCAAGCACACGGGCTCGAACCGCCGCCTGTCGCCGGACAACGAAGCCGATGAGGTGACGGGGGAAGTGGCGAAGGTGGACAATCCGAAGATCCCGGCCGTGATCGATTTGTATGCGAGCTGGCAAGTGACGAACAACCTGTTCCTGCGTCTGTCCGTGCAGAACGCGATGGACAAGAATTACTCGGAAGCGCTGAACCGGCTGAACTCGATGCCGTCGCAGTCGAACGACAATACGCCGATGAGTACGGCGCGGGGCAGGACGTATGTGGCGGGGCTGGAGTACCGGTTCTAGTTTAAAGCTGGGGTCAGTTCCTTTGGAATCGGCATGCGGTCCATTGGGCCGCATGCCCCCGGCGGGTCTGACCCCAAATGAGGCCAGCTCTTAATACTCGCGCGGCGTCGTTCCATAATAACTGTGGATCGACGTCGCCCAGGCTTGGTCCGCCATGTTCGGCCAGTTATCGGTGTCGAAGCCGGGCGCGTTCTCGATGCGTTCCTTGTCGACGTTGAGGGTGAAGCGCTTGTTGACAGTGTCGAGCAGCAGCGCTTCCCACGGCACGGCGAAGAGCTTTTCGCCGATGGTGAACACACCGCCGTGCGACATGACGGCGTAGGCGATTTTGCCGCTGCGCATGTCGATCATGATTTCCTTGATTTCGCCCAGATGTTCATCCTTGGCGTTGTGCACATGGTCGCCGATCAGGGTGTCTGCACCCATCAGTTCCGGGCCGGGACCTTTGTGGCCGCGGTTGACATACATGCCGTAGGCGTCGCGTTCTTCGTAGCTCATGATGGACCTCCTGTTGAAAATGCCAGTGTGCCGCCAGGGTGCGGCAGGGTCTGTTCGCTCTCCCACACAAAGTATGGAATTGGAAATATTTCAGTTATTGCTAGCTTGCAATTTTGTTGTGCGTAGACAGCAGGAGGGGGAGGGATAGTCGGTATTTGGCGCAAATTTCCGCGCGCGGGAGGCGACGCAGGCGGGCTTTAGTGTATAATTTCAATTTCCCGCACGTGCCGTTCGGCACCATCTGCAATGACCAAATTTGTCTTCGTCACTGGTGGCGTTGTGTCTTCCCTTGGAAAAGGGATTGCCGCCGCCTCCCTCGCCGCGATCCTCGAATCGCGCGGCCTTAAAGTCACCATGCTCAAGCTCGACCCGTATATCAACGTCGATCCTGGCACGATGAGCCCTATGCAACACGGTGAAGTATTCGTCACCGACGACGGGGCCGAAACCGACCTCGACCTCGGTCACTACGAGCGCTTCATTTCCACCCGCATGAAAAAGGTGAATAACTTCACCACTGGCCAGATCTATGAATCGGTGATCCGCAAGGAACGCCGGGGCGAATATCTGGGCAAGACCGTGCAGGTGATTCCGCATATCACCAATGAAATCCAGGATTACATCCGCCGTGGCGCCGAAGGCTACGACGTGGCCCTGTGCGAAATCGGCGGCACCGTCGGCGATATCGAATCGTTGCCATTCCTGGAAGCGGCGCGTCAGCTGAGCCTGCGTGCCGGCCGCAAGAACACGGCCTTCGTCCACCTGACCCTGGTGCCTTACATCGCCTCGGCCGGTGAACTGAAAACCAAGCCGACCCAGCACTCGGTGCAAAAGCTGCGCGAAATCGGCATCTTGCCAAACGCGCTGCTGTGCCGCGCCGACCGCGCCATCCCGGAAGACGAGCGCGCGAAAATCTCGCTGTTCTCGAACATCGAGGAAGACGCCGTCATTTCCGTGTGGGACGTTGACACCATCTACAAGGTGCCGCAAATGCTGCACGACCAGGGCCTCGACAAGATCATCTGCGATGCGCTGGACCTCGACCCCGCACCGGCCGACCTGTCGATCTGGAGCAAGCTGATCTACACGATGGAACACCCGAAGGCGGAAGTCACCGTCGGCATGGTCGGCAAGTATGTCGAGCTGACCGAGTCGTACAAGTCGCTGATCGAAGCGCTGCGCCACGCCGGCATCCACACGGAAAGCCGCGTCAACATCGAGTACATCGATTCGGAAGAAATCGAAACGACCGGCTGCGACGGCCTGGGCAAGTACGACGCCATCCTGGTACCGGGCGGCTTCGGCAAGCGCGGCGTGGAAGGCAAGATCAAGGCGGCCCAGTTCGCCCGTGAAAACAAGATCCCTTACCTGGGCATCTGCCTGGGCATGCAAGTGGCCTTGATCGAATACGCGCGCAACAAGGCAGACATGCCGAACGCGAATTCGACCGAGTTCGACCTTGATACGGATCAACCTGTCGTTGCACTGATCAATGAGTGGCAAAACCACGATGGTAAAGTCGAGTTGCGCGATGAAAACTCGGACCTGGGCGGTACCATGCGCCTGGGCGCGCAGACCTGCGCCGTCAATCCGGGCACCCTCGCCGCCGAGATCTACGGCAGCGTGGTGACCGAGCGTCACCGTCATCGCTACGAAGCCAATAATCACTACCTGGCCCGTGTCGAAGCGGCTGGCCTGATCGTTTCGGCCCGTACGCCGAGCGAAGATTTGTGCGAAATCATGGAATTGCCACGCACGGGTGAAAATGCCCACCCATGGTATATGGGCGTGCAATACCATCCCGAGTTCAAGTCGACGCCACGCACCGGCCATCCGTTGTTTACCTCGTTCATCAAGGCAGCGCTGGCGCACAAAGAAGCCAACGCCGCTGCTGAATAACGCGGTCGATCGCGACAGTATTACCCGTAAGACAGCTCCCGGCCTGATGGTTCCCGCCGGGAGTTTCTTTGCCCCCTTTGTGCAATTGCGCATCAGAACGCAGTGTGCAGCCCCCTGTTACGCTTAACTTTGGAGAATGACATGAGTGCTATTGTTGATATTATCGGTCGCGAAATCCTGGACTCGCGCGGTAACCCGACCGTCGAATGCGATGTGTTGCTGGAATCGGGCGTGATGGGCCGTGCGGCCGTACCGTCGGGTGCCTCGACCGGTTCGCGCGAAGCCGTGGAATTGCGCGATGGCGACGCCAAGCGCTACTTCGGCAAGGGCGTGCTGCAAGCATGCGAAAACATCAATACCGAAATCTCCGAAGCCATCATGGGCCTGGACGCCAATGAACAGGCTTTCCTCGACCGTACCCTGATCGACCTGGACGGCACGGAAAACAAATCGCGTCTGGGCGCCAACGCCATCCTGGCCGTCTCCATGGCCGTCGCCAAGGCTGCCGCCGAAGAAGCGGGCTTGCCGCTGTACCGCTATTTCGGCGGCTCGGGCGCCATGCAGATGCCAGTGCCGATGATGAACGTCATCAACGGCGGCGCACACGCCGACAACAACCTGGACATCCAGGAATTCATGATCATTCCCGTGGGCGCCCCGTCGTTCAAGGAAGCCGTCCGCTACGGCGCGGAAGTGTTCCACACGCTGAAAAAGATCCTGCACAAGAAGGGCCTGAACACCAACGTCGGCGACGAAGGCGGTTTCGCGCCATCCTTGGCCAACCATGAAGAAGCCATCAAGCTGATCATCCAGGCCATCGAAGAAGCGGGCTACGAGCCAGGCACGCAGATCGCCATCGGCCTCGACTGCGCCGCGTCCGAGTTCTACAAGAACGGCAAGTACGAAATGGAAGGCGAAGGCCTGAGCCTGACGGCCACCGAGTTCACCAACCTGCTGGCGACCTGGTGCGACAAGTACCCGATCATCTCGATCGAAGACGCGATGCACGAAGGCGATTGGGACGGCTGGGCGATCCTGACGGCGGAACTGGGCAAGAAAGTGCAACTGGTCGGCGACGATCTGTATGTCACCAACACCAAGATCCTGAAAGAAGGCATCTCGAAAGGCATCGCCAACTCGATCCTGATCAAGATCAACCAGATCGGTACCCTGACGGAAACGTTCGCCGCCATCGAAATGGCCAAGCGCGCCGGCTACACGGCCGTCATTTCGCACCGCTCGGGCGAAACTGAAGACTCGACCATCGCCGATATCGCCGTTGCCACGAACGCCCTGCAGATCAAGACCGGCTCGATGTCGCGTTCGGACCGCATGGCCAAGTACAACCAGCTGCTGCGTATCGAGGAAGACCTGGGCGACATCGCCAGCTACCCTGGCCGCGATGCGTTCTATAATCTGAAGTAAGCTGATGTAAAACCCACTGGCCGGCCGGAGATATCCGGCCGGTTTGTTAACCGACTACCCCATGCGCCTGATTACGCTCGCCCTGGCAGCCCTGCTGCTGCTGATCCAATTTCCCCTCTGGCTGGGTAAAGGCGGCTGGCTGCGCGTTGCCGACATGGAAGCCCAAGTGGCAGTGGCGAATAAAAAGAATGTGGAATTGAAGGCGCGAAACGCCAAGCTCGAATCCGAAGTGCGCGACCTGAAAGATGGTACGGGCGCCGTCGAGGAGCGTGCCCGCTATGAGCTGGGCATGGTCAAACAGAATGAGATTTTCGTGCAGATCGTGCGCAAGGGACAAACCCCGCCACTGCAGGAAACGCCGGTGGACGCTGCCGCGCCGCACTGAGTACTTCCCACTTGCCAGCCTGGACCGATTGCCAGGCTGACATATCACAGCTTTATTGCTACCTGGTACTTCTTACTTTCTACTGCTATGCACGACTGTCTTGCTGTTTGCTGATCAGAAACGGGCCTTGCCGGTCGAGATCAGGTAGAAATGGATGCCGGTAACGACGACGGCTACGGCGATCAGTGCGGTTTCGAGAATCATCATATAAAAATCCTTTCAGTATTGAGTTAGCCGCGCGAGGCGAGGAAGCGCAACTCAGAAGCCAGATTCGGCATCAGGTTTTCGTAACGTGCCGCTTCCGAGTTCAGCAGGGCGATGTCACGCTTGCTTGGGCGCACATAGCGCTCTTCATTGGCGACGCTGCTGGCGATGACTTCCTTCTGTGCCAAGTCGCTGTACGGCTTGGAAGCGAGCAGGGCGCCCAGGAAGGCGCGCGTTGCACGGCCCAGGTTGCTGAAATAGTTGACGTTGTCGTTGCTGTAGGTGTTGGTAAAAGTGGACATATGCCCTCCATGAATGGTCTGTTGTTGCATTGCACAATAATGGAGTTCGCGATATATGTCTAATTCCAAATTCCAATTTCAGAAATTCAAGAAACGAATAATAAGGGCGTAGCCGCCGGCCACGCCCTGAAAAAGAATTTGTTACGAAATGTTTATCCGGCGGCGATGCGTCCCAAACCCGGATCGTCGCTGAAAAAGCCGTCCAGCCCCGTCTCGATATAGCGCCGCATTTCCGCCACGGAACCCGCTTCGTTGCGCGCATTCTCGCCATTGCCATCGCGGAAATCGGCCGCCAGGAAACGGTTTTCCGGACGGAAGGTCCACGTGTGCAGCAACAAGCCCGCCTGGTGCGCATCGTCGACGATGGCAGTGGGCTTGGCCAGGCGCTGGTCGGCGCCCAACGCGATGATTGCTCGCGTGGGCGGCGCCACCACGTCCGCGTAGGCGGCGATGTCGCGCAGGCCGGCCGGCGTCGTCATCTGCCCGAACGTCAGCTTGCCGCCCGCCTTGGCCACGTCCGTCGGGCGGATATCGCCGCCCACCACCAGTTGCATCAGGCGCACGTTGGCGCGCCGTCCCAGTTTTTCGCGCAAGTATTTCAAATTTGCCACTTCGAAGGACTGGATTTCGATCGGTGCGCGGCGCGTGTATTCGTGCGCCAGCATGGTCGACAGGAAACGGTCTTCCAGCGCCAGGCCCGCATCGCGGAAGTAGGTCGAGCTTTTCAGCTCGGGCACGAGGCCGATGATGCGTCCGCTGGCAGCCGATTGCGCTGCAACAAAATCGATGATTTCTTCCCAGGTCGGGATGTGGAATTGTCCATCGTACAAGGTGTTGCCGGTACGTACTTTCGGCAGCCGTTCGATGGCGCGCAGGGTTTTCAGTTCGGCCAGCGTAAAGTCGTCGACGAACCAGCCTTCGTGCCATTCGCCGTCGACCATCTTCTTGCCGCGCCGACTGGCGAACTCGGGACGGCGCGCCACGTCGGTGGTGTCGACCAGATTGCTTTCGTGGCGCGCCACGAGGATGCCGTCGCGCGTGGCGACCAGGTCCGGCTCGACGTAGTCGGCGCCGTCGAGGATGGCCTTGGCGTACGACGCCAGCGTGTGCTCGGGACGCAGGGCGCTGGCGCCCCGGTGGGCGAACACGAGCGGACGGGCAGGTGGCGTGGCCAGCAGGCCGGCCGCAAAGCCGGGCGCGGCGGCCAGCGCCAGGCCGCTGGCGGCCGCCCGGATGAAGCTGCGGCGCGAAAAATGCCGTTGCGGCAAGATTTGCGTACGCATCAGAAGTCCGCCGTCAAGGTGAGGAAGCCCTGACGCGGGGCGATCGGGAAAGTGTTGTACGTCTTGTCGGCCGCGCCGACCACCACGTTCAGCGAGCCTTCGCGGTTGGCCAGGTTGCTGACGTTCACTCTCCAGCGCGGGTTTTTCAGCCAGCTGGCCATGGCCGGCAGCTTGCCCGACACGCCCAGGCCCATCAGGAAATAGCTGGGCACGGACAAATCGTTGGTGTACGTCGCGTAGCGCTTGCCCACATAGTCTCCCGTCAGCTGCACTTCGATATCGCCAAACGTTGCGGAAGCCACGAACTTGTTCAGCCATTCCGG
This sequence comes from Janthinobacterium sp. GMG2, assembly GCF_033949445.1. NCBI lineage: Bacteria > Pseudomonadati > Pseudomonadota > Betaproteobacteria > Burkholderiales > Oxalobacteraceae > Janthinobacterium > Janthinobacterium sp. GMG2. The sequence continues at coordinate 1,141,344 of NZ_JAXAWA010000001.1, forward strand.
CGAGCCGGGCACGTTCTTGCCAGCAGTCAGGACCAGCGCGGCGCCATTGTTGTAATTGTCCGCGTACTGCGAACGGTTGTACGACAGGGCATTGTAGAACGAAAAATTGTTGCCGAAGTGAACAGTGCCGGCGATATCGATGCCGTCCGTGCGTACGCTGCCCACGTTGGCCAGCACGGGATTGCCGCCGATGATAGAGGAAATCACGGGGGTCGGGCTGATCTGCAGCAAGCGGTTGCTGAAGTCGACGTGGTAGACGTTGATTTGCCCATCGATGGACGTGATGGCGCCCAGGTTCAATGGATGGCTGCCGCGCACGCCCACTTCATAGGTGAGGGCCGTTTCCGGTTTGGCGTCGCGCTTGAACAAATCAAAAGCGGCCTGGCTCGACAAGCTCCACGGCGAGGCGCCGCCACCGCCATAGGTGACGAACTGGCGCATGTTTTTCTGGATGTTGAAATACAGCTGGTCTTGCGGCGTGAAATCCCAGCGCGCGCCCACTTGCGGCAGGAACCATTTTTTCGTGTTGATGGTGCCGACCGGCAAGGCCGTCGAACCGCCGGCGATGGCGCCCTTGGCCGGCTGCACGGGGAATTGGCCGTCGGCAAACTGCAGGCTGGACTTGAAGCCGGCTTGCAGGGCGATATCGGGGCGGATGCGCCATTCATCCTGCAAGTGCAGCTGCACCACCTTGTTGTCGATCTCGCTGCCGTATTGCGTGATCAAGGGATTGCTCGGGCGGTCATACGGCGACGTCGGGTTGTTGACGTCCAGCGCATACCAGCGGCGGTAGGCGGACGAGCGGTTCTGTTCCAGCCACAGGCCCGCTTCGAGCTGGTGATTGCCGATTTCCTTGCGAAGTGTGGAAATGAAGCCGCCGCGCTTGATGTCGTATTCCGTCGTGCGCACGGCGTAGCCCGAGTTGCCGAAGACTTCCTTCAGGTTCTGCTTCGGGTAGTAGACGCTGAACAGGCCCGGCAAGCCGGCCACGCCGATGGGGCCTGCCACCACGCCAGCGCCATCATCCTTGTGGTAATACACCTGGTTCGACCAGGTCATGCCTTCGGACAAGTTGGCGTCGAACTTGGCGTAGGCCAGGTAATCGGTGCGCTGCGCATCGCTGTAGTAATTGCGGTAATTGTTGCCGTCGGCGGCCGGCGTGGCGCCCGTTGGCGACAGGTAATTGAGGGCCGCCTTGAAGTCCGGATACAGGAAGGGGCGCGTGTACGGCGCGCTCGTCTCGCCGGCCACGTGCACGGTGCTGTCTTCGTTCGGCTCGATCTTGTCCGAGTAATTGAAGAACAGGGTCAGCTTGCCTGCCTCGCTGCGGTTGACGTACTTGGCATTGAACTGGTCGCCGCCCTGGCGCGCATCGAAGTCCCAGGCCCGCGCTTCGTGGTGCAGTATGGAAAAGTAGGCGCTGCTGCCGTCGCCGAAGGCGCCCGTGTCGTAGCGGGCAAACGTGCGCGAGGTGCGGTGGCTGCCCACGGTTTGCTGCAGGCTGGCGCCCTGCGTGGCCAGCGGGTCGCTGGAATAGGTTTCGATGGTGCCGCCCAGGTTGCTGGTCGAGGCCGTGGCCAGGTCGCCCGCACCCGACGACAGCACGACGCTGCGCACGTTTTCGCTGATCACGGCGCGCTGCGGCGACAGGCCGTTATAGTTGCCATACTGCTGGTCACCCAGCGGCACGCCATCCATGGTGTAGCCCAGTTGTTGGCCGGAAAAGCCATGCACGAACAGCGACAGGTTTTGTTCGTTGTTGCCCCACGGATCGGCTGTCTGGAAACTAACACCCGGCAAGGTTTGCAAGGCTTTCAGGGGATTCGTGCCGGGCAGGATCTTCTGGATTTCATTCTTGCTCAGGGCGACGGAAGAGCGCGTCTTGCGCGAGGAAATTTCCACGGTGGCCATCGGTGCGCCGTCATCAGCGGCGGCGGCCATGTCGGTAGTGGCCGAAGCCACGGCGGCGGCGACGGCCGTTTGCGCCAGGGCAGGCAAACTCAAGCCTGCGGCGCAAGCGCCCAGCAACACGTGGAAGGAATGGCGGCGCAGGGCCAGCGTCAAGTGGGTGGTCATCATCAGCCTGTGGAAAGTATTGGAAGTAATACAAGCTGCGCAGCGTAACGGCGGCGCGTGACGGGCTGATGACGAACTGATGACGGGAAGATGACAGCAGAAACAAAGGCGCCGCCTGAAGGGCGGCGCGGGGAGTATTACAATTAGTTAATGCTGGCTGCGGGTGGTATGAGCACCTCTGCCGGCGCATCCGTGACGAACAGCTGCGCGCAATCGACCTTGTCGAACTCGTAGTGCTGGCCGCAGAAATCGCAGTTCACGCCCACTTGTCCCACTTCTTCCAGGGTGCTGTTGACTTCTTCCTCGCCCAGCATCTTGAGCATATTGCCGACTTTTTCGCGCGTGCAGCTGCAATGGAAGCTCGGGTGCAGCGGGTCGAAGACGCGGATCGTTTCTTCCCAGAACAAACGCTGCATCAGGGTCTCGATGTCCGTCGACAGGATTTCCGCCTCTTTCAGGGTCGAGGCCAGCATCACGGCGCGGTTCCACGTGTCGAGCGCATCTTCTTCCGACACGGGCGTCGCTTCGGCCTTGCCGCCATGGTGGGGCAGCTTTTGCAGCAGCAGGCCGCGCGAGACGGTGTCGTCCGTGGCCAGCCACAGACGCGTGTCGAGCTGTTCCGAGCGCAACATGTAGTTTTCGATCACGGTCGCCATATCGTCGCCGTCCAGCGGCACGATGCCCTGGTACGGTTGCTGGCCCGGTACCTTGTCGGCCGGGTCCAGGGTAATGATGAAGCGGCCCTTGCCCGTGGCGTTGAGCAATTGCGGCACGGTGGCCACGTCGGCGATGATGGCGTCCGGGTCGAGCTTGGCCGTGGCGCGCAGGCGCAGGTCGGAGTCGCACTCGACCACCATCAGGCGCACGGGGCCGTCACCATGGATTTGCATGATGATGGAGCCGTTGAATTTCAGGTTGGCCGACAGCAGGGCGGCGGCTGCCACCATTTCGCCCAGCACTTTTTTCACGGCCGTCGGATAGGCGTGGCGCGACACCACTTCCTGCCAGGTGTGGGACACGTCGATGAACTGGCCGCGCACGGCGGCGTTGTCGAAAATAAATTTTTGCAGGGTATCCTGGCCGGTAGCGGCTGCGCTGACGGCGCCCGTGGTTTCAGTCGTCATTCTTTTATCCAATCTTCTTGAGTTGCGTATTAAATAGCTGGCCGCGCTGTACATAGTTCACGGCGTTGCCTTGTAACCTGGTGATATCGTCTGCCATCAGGGCCCGCACGGCTTTTGCCGGTGAGCCGAGGATCAGCATATTGTCGGGAAATTCCTTGCCTTCCGTGACCAGCGCGCCCGCGCCGACCAGGCAGTTCTTGCCGATCTTCGCGCCATTCAGGATCACGGCCTGGATGCCGATCAGGGCGCCATCGCCGATCGTGCAGCCATGCAACATTGCCTGGTGGCCGATGGTCACGTTCTGGCCGATGTCGAGCGGGTAGCCCGGGTCCGTGTGCAGCACGGCGCCTTCCTGCACGTTGCTGTTGACGCCCACGGTGATGCGTTCGTTGTCGCCGCGAATCGTGGCGCCAAACCATACGGACGTATTCGCTTCCAGGGTCACTTTGCCGATCACGTTGGCCGTGTCGGCAACAAAAGCGGAAGCATCAATCTGCGGCGCATCGGCGCCCAATTGGTAGAGTGTCATCGTTAGCCTGTGGCGGTGGTGGAAGCGCCGGGCGCGGCCGGACGCGGAAGTTTTGCGCTATTTTACGCTGTTGCAGGGCAAGTCCGAGCGCCGACCGCCAATCCGGTATAATTATCGAACGGTCGTACTTTTATGTCCGCACTATCTACAGACACAGCATGTGGCGCCATTCGCGCCACTTTCAAGGCAGGCATGCGATGAAACCCATGAAACTTTCCCGTTCCGAATTCATCAACATCCGCGGCGCCCGCACGCACGTGCGCCACTGGGGCCGCGAAGGGGCGCCCATCCTGTTCATGGTGCACGGCTGGATGGACGTGGCCGCCTCGTTCCAGTTCGTCGTCGACGAGCTGGCCGGCGACTGGCACGTGATCGCGCCCGACTGGCGCGGCTTTGGCCTCAGCGACTACACGCAATCGGACACCTACTGGTTCCCCGACTACCTGGCCGACCTGGACGCCATGCTGCTGCATTACTCGCCGGACGCACCCGTCAATCTGCTGGGCCACAGCATGGGCGCCAACGTGGCCGGCCTGTACGCGGGCGTGCGGCCCGAGCGCATCAGCCGCTTCATCAACCTGGAAGGCTTCGGCATGATGGCAACAAAACCGGAGCAGGCGCCGGGCCGCTACGCCAAGTGGCTCGATGAATTGCGCGAGCCGCCCGCCATGCGCAGCTATTCCACGCAAAAGGCCGTGGCCGAACGCCTGCAAAAGACCAATCCGCGCCTGCTGGACGAGCGCGCGGCGTTTCTGGCCGAACACTGGTCGGCGCAGAACGAGGCGGGCGAGTGGGACATTATGGGCGACCCGCAGCACAAGCGGGTCAATCCCATCCTGTACCAGGTGGACGAAGTGATGGCGTGCTGGCGCCGCATCACGGCGCCCGTGCTGTGGGTCGAGGCCGATGACACGAATATGTGGCAATGGATGGGGCCCAAGGAACAGGCGCGCATAGAAATCGACCGGCGTTTGGCCTGCATCAAGGATGTGCGCTGCGAGATGATGGCGGATGCGGGCCACATGCTGCATCATGATCAACCGGCGGCACTGGCGCGTCTCGTGGAAGCCTTTTTGGCCTGATGTGTGTTGGGAACGCCGCAGCGCGATTTGACAAGCAGCGTACAATGAAAACTTCTTCCATGCTGAGCCCGTGCAGGGTATTGTTTTCACATGCTTAAAGTCGACCTGCATTGTCATTCGAATATCTCCGACGGCGTGCTCGCGCCGGCCGCCGTGGCCGCGTACGCACGCAAGGCCGGCGTCGACGTGTGGGCGCTGACGGACCACGATGAGGTGTCCGGTGTTGCCGCCGCGCGCGCGGCCGCGCTGGACCTGGGCATGCGTTTCGTGGCCGGCGTGGAAATTTCCATCACGTGGGCCGGCGAAACCGTGCACATCGTGGGCTTGCAAGTCGATGAAAACAATCCCGGTCTCGTGCAGGGCTTGCATCAGACGCGCTCGGGGCGCGACGCGCGCGGCCGCGAGATTGCCCGCCAGCTGGACCTGGCCGGCATCCCCGATGCCTATGAAGGGGCCTTGAAATTCGTCGGCAACCCGGACCTGATGTCGCGCACGCATTTTGCCCGCTACATCGTGGAAATGGGGAAATGCGCGAACATCCCCGACGTGTTCAAGAAATACCTGTCGGAAGGCAAGCCTGGCTACGTCGAGCACCGCTGGGCGACCCTGGCCGAGGCGGTGGGCTGGATACGCGGCGCGGGCGGCGTGGCCGTCATCGCCCATCCGGGCCGCTACCGCTTCAGCGACATGGCGCAAGGTGTGCTGTTCGATGAATTCAAGCAGCTCGGCGGCGTGGCCATCGAAGTCGTCACGGGCAGCCACAGTCCGGACCAGTATCCCGAATACGCGCAACTGGCCAACGCCTACGGCTTCCTCGCTTCGCGCGGCACGGATTTCCATGCGCCGGGCGAATCGCGCGTGGATTTTGCCAAGTTGCCTCCGCTGCCATCGAATGTAACCCCGATCTGGCACGACTGGTTCTAGGGCGCGGCTGGCCTGCGCGGGCTTGAAAAGTCGCGGCTGCACACTTATCTTTTAGCTATTCTTGTTTTTCCGGAGCCAACGCCCATGAAACGTATCGTCCTTTTTATCGCAACCAACCTGGCCGTGATGCTGGTGCTGTCGCTCGTGCTCAGTTTGCTGGGCGTGGGCAATCCGGCGCGTGGCAGTACCTTGAACCTGGGTAGCCTGCTGGTGTTTTCGCTGGTGGTGGGCTTCACGGGATCGATCTTTTCCCTGTTGATCAGCAAACCGATGGCCAAGTGGAGCACGGGCGCGCGCGTGATCGACAACCCGACGTCGTCGACGGAATTGTGGCTGGTCAATACCGTGCGCGCGCTGTCCGAGCGGGCCGGCATCGGCATGCCGGAGGTGGCCGTGTACGAAGGCGACGCGAATGCGTTCGCCACGGGCGCTTTTAAAAATTCGGCGCTGGTGGCTGTCTCGACCGGCTTGTTGCAAAGCATGAACCGCGATGAAGTCGAAGCCGTGCTGGGCCACGAGATCGCCCACGTCGCGAATGGCGACATGGTGACCTTGACCCTGATCCAGGGCGTGGTGAATACCTTTGTCGTCTTCATGGCGCGCGTCGTGGGTTTCTTTGTCGACAATGTGCTGCTGAAAAATAACAACCGCGAAGGTGGCGGACGCGGCATCGGCTATTTCGTCACCGTGATGGTGTGCGAAGTGATCTTCGGCTTGCTCGCGTCCATCATCGTTGCCTGGTTCTCGCGCCAGCGCGAATTCCGCGCCGATGCCGGTTCGGCCAAGCTGCTGGGCAGCCCCACGCCGATGATGCATGCGCTGGCCCGCCTGGGCGGCGTGCCGCCGGGTGAACTGCCGCAATCGATGCAGGCGCTGGGCATCAGCGGCGGCAATGGCGGCTGGGGCGCGCTGTTCGCCACCCATCCGCCGATCGAGCAACGCATCGCCGCGCTACGCGGCGTACAATAATGCTAACTTAACAAGCTGGTTCGCCAGAACGCTTACACATGAGTCAATTTTTCCAGATTCACCCCGACAATCCGCAATTGCGCCTGATCAAGCAGGCTGCGCAGATCATCCAGTCCGGCGGCGTCGTGGCCCTGCCCACGGATTCCTGCTATGCGCTCGTATGCCAGCTCGACGACAAGGGCGCCGTCGAGCGCCTGCGCCGCATCCGTGGTGTGGATGAAAAGCACCATCTCACCTTGCTGTGCCGCGACTTGAGCGAGCTGGGCGTGTATGCCCGCGTCGACAACCGCCAGTTCCGCCTGCTCAAGGCGGCCACGCCGGGCGCCTATACCTTCATCCTGGAAGCGACGAAGGAAGTGCCGCGCCGCCTCAGCCACCCGTCGCGCAAGACCATCGGCCTGCGTGTGCCGCAGCACCGCATCGTGCAATGCCTGCTGGAAGAGCTGGGCCAGCCCCTGCTGGGCGCGACCTTGACCTTGCCTGGCGATGAAGAGAGCCTGACGGATGCCGACACCATCCGCGAACGCCTGGAAAAACTGGTCGACCTGATCATTGATGGCGGCGTCTGCGCGCATGGCCCCAGCACCGTGATCGACTTGACGGGACCGGAGGCGGAAGTGGTGCGCGTGGGGCGCGGCGACCCGGCCGTGCTGGGCTTGTAGAGGGGTGTCGCGCGCCTGTTGCCGCGCTGGTCTTCACCTGTTCTTAATGACAACGTAAGAAAGAGGCTGTGGCGCCTCTGGTAGAATCGCGGTCATGAGCGATTTCAATACGATAGTCCAGACCATTGCGGTGTACCTGGTACCGGTGCTGTTTGCCATTTCCCTGCATGAGGCGGCGCATGGCTACGTCGCCCGCTATTTCGGCGACCCCACGGCTTCGAACGAGGGCAGGCTGAGCCTCAATCCCATCCGGCACATCGATCCTTTCGGCACGATCTTGCTGCCTTTGATGCTGTATTTCGCGATCCAGGTACCGTTCGGCTATGCCAAGCCGGTGCCCGTCGATTTCAGCCGCCTGCGCAATCCGAAGAAGCAGATGGCCTGGGTGGCGTTTGCCGGGCCTGGCGCCAATTTCGTCATGGGCCTGGGCTGGATGATCGCCTTTGTCGTGCTCAGCGTTATGCCGCCGACGGAAATGGGCATGTTTTTCCGCAAGATGGCGGGCGCCGGCGTCAGCGTGAATGCGGCCATGTTCGTCTTTAACCTGATTCCCGTGCCGCCGCTCGATGGCGGACGCATCATGACAGGCTTGCTGCCGATGCAACTGGCGCGCCCTTACGCCAGCATCGAGCGCTACAGCCTGTATGTGTTCGGTGCCCTGGTGCTGCTGATGTACACGGGCGTACTGAACCGCGCCTTGCTGGCGGCGATTGAATTTGTCATAGGCATTTTTGTCACCATGGTCACGCCCCTGACGGCCCTGTTGACGTGATACAAGCAACCGGATGGTCGCAAATAATTGATGGAAGTACCGATGCAAGCAATTGAACCAACAGTAGAAACCGAAGCGATTTCCGGCTGGCTGCGCCGCTGGGCGCCGCTGATCCCGGGCGGCGAAGTGCTGGACCTGGCCTGCGGCGCAGGCCGCCACGCGCGCCACCTGGTGAGCCTGGGCCACCCCGTGATCGCGCTCGACCATGATCCGGAAATGCTGGAAAAAGCGGCCGGCACGGGCATCACCACCTCGCTGGTGGATCTGGAAGCGCCGGGCGCCATATGGCCTTTCGCGCCCGGCCGCTTTGCCGGCATCGTCGTCACCAATTATCTGCACCGGCCGTTGCTGGACGCCATGGTCGCCAGCCTGGCGCCCGATGGCGTGCTGCTGTATGAAACGTTTGCCGAGGGCAATGAGCAGTTCGGCAAGCCGTCGAATCCGAAATTCCTGCTGAAGGAAGGCGAAATGCTGACCTGGGCGGTGCAGCAGGGATTGCGTGTGGTAGCGTATGAGGATGGGCGCGTGGAACAGCCAAAAGCTGCTCTGGTGCAACGAATTTGTGCCGTCCGGCCGGATTTTCCACGGTTGGCGGCGCTGCTGCCGACGTTTTGAGCGGCCATACTATGTCAGAATGCACCACAGGCGCGGGCTATCCGCTACAATCGTTGTTTTATTTATCGGCGCTATAAACTTACTATGATCAAGGGCAGCATTGTAGCAATCGTCACCCCGATGCACGCAGACGGCAGTCTGGACTTTCCAGGTCTGCGCAAGCTGATCGACTGGCATATCGCCGAGGGTACGGACGGCATCGTCATCGTTGGCACAACGGGCGAATCGGCAACAGTCAGCGTGGAAGAACACTGCGAACTGATCCAGTTGACCGTCGAACATGCCAAGAGACGTATTCCTATCATCGCCGGCGCCGGAGGCAACTCCACGGCCGAGGCCATCAAACTGACGCGCTACGCGAAAGAAGCGGGTGCCGATGCTGTCTTGCAAGTGGTGCCGTATTACAACCGTCCTACCCAGGAAGGCATGTACCAGCACTTCAAGGCCATCGCCGAAGCCGTCGACATCCCCGTCATCCTGTACAACGTACCGGGCCGTACGGTTGCCGACATGAGCAACGAGACCATCGTGCGCCTGTCCGCCATCCCGAATATCGTCGGCGTGAAAGATGCGACCGGCAATATCGGCCGTGGCATCGACCTGCTGCGTTTGGTTCCAGCGGACTTCGCCGTGTACTCGGGCGACGATCCGACAGCCATGGCGCTGATGTTCTGCGGCGGCCACGGCAATATCTCCGTGACGGCCAACGTCGCGCCGCGCGCCATGCACGAACTGTGCGTCGCGGCCATGGCGGGCGAGCGCGCCACGGCAATCGCCATCAATAACAAGGTTTTCCCTCTGCACCAGAAGCTGTTTGTCGAGCCCAACCCGGTGCCCGTCAAATGGGCGATGGCCGAAATGGGCCTGATGCCTGCCGGCATACGCTTGCCACTGGTGCCGCTGGCTGAAAACTGCCATGCGACCGTGCGCGATGCCTTGCGCGACGCCGGCATCCTGTCTTAAGACCGAACTTCAAGCCCGGACTTGACCAGTCCGGACCTTCCCTGATTCCAGCTGCTACTTAGCTTCTTATCCAGTTACGACATGACTAATTGCAAGAAAAACCAATCGGCGCCTGCCACCATCGCCGTCCGCGGCATCGTCATCGGCGCCATCGCAGCCAGCCTCGCGGGCTGCGGCATGATCAGTTCGGTAGTCGGCGGCGACAAGGTCGACTACAAGTCGGTCAAGAAAGCCGGCACTCTGGACGTGCCGCCTGACCTGACGCAATTGCAGCAGGACAACCGCTACTCGCTGCCGGATGCGAAAAACGGCGTGGCTACGGCTTCCGGCTACAACGCGCAGCGCAACGCCACGGCCGGTACGCCCGTCGTCGTGGGCGCCGACGGCGTGGTCGGTGTCGTGCCGGTCACGGCAGGCGGCGTGAAGGTCGAGCGCGCGGGCAACCAGCGCTGGCTGGTCGTCAAGCAGTCGCCTGAAGTGCTGTGGCCGCAACTGAAACAGTTCTGGGAAGATTCGGGCTTTACCATTGCAGTCGACCAGCCTACGGCTGGCATCATGGAAACCGAGTGGAATGAAAACCGCGCCAAGGTGCCGCAAGACTTTATCCGCAGCACCATCGGCAAGGCCTTCGATTCGCTGTACTCGACCGGTGAAAAAGACAAGTTCCGTACCCGCGTGGAGCGCCTGGCCGATGGCTCGACCGAGATCTACGTCAGCCACCGTGGCGTGGAAGAGGTTGTCACGGGCCGCGACAAGGAAACCACCACCTGGACCGCTCGCCCGAACGATCCGGGCCTGGAAGCGCAATTCCTGGCCAAGCTGATGACGCGCCTGGGCGCGGCCAGCGACGATGCGCAAGCGAAGACGGCTGTCGATGCCGCCATCGTGCAGCCGCAGCACGCCAAGCTGGTCGGCGACGCCGCCACGCCGGCGCGCGCAATCGAAGTCGATGAAGGTTTCGACCGCGCCTGGCGCCGTGTCGGCCTGGCGCTGGACCGCGTTGGCTTCACCGTGGAAGACCGCGACCGCACGCAAGGCACGTATTTCGTGCGTTACGTCGATCCGGACGCGGTCAAGAAAGACGGTTTCTTCTCGAAACTGTTCAGCTGGGGTTCGTCGTCCGACAAGGACAAGGAAGCGCAGCGCTACCGCGTCCTCGTCAAGGCCGGCACGGGCTCGACCAGCCTGGTCAGCATCCTCAGCAACGAAGGCCAGCCAGATACCTCGCCAGTGGCAGAGAAGATCCTGGGCCTGCTGAACGATCAGTTGAAATAAGGTTCACTGAGTGGCGGCGATCAAAAGCTGCCACGCATCATAAAAAAGGCTGGCCCGGTGCAAACCGGGACAGCCTTTTTATTTTGGGTACGCAATAGATGCTTGCGACGCCCAACAAAACCGTAGCGAGCGCCAGTGATTTGTGGCTAAGAAGCGCAGCCGTACTTTAGTACGGTGAGCATCGCAGGCCGCAAAGCGCGGCGCGCAGTAGGTTTGGTTGGGTGTTTACCCAACAAAAAAGCCGGCCCTAAGGCCGGCTTTCTCTAGTGCAGGGTGCTAAATTACTTAGCAGCCGATGCAGCAGCCGAAGCAGCCGAAGCAGCGTCGGTAGCGGCCGAAGCGGCAGCCGAAGCAGCAGCAGCAGCGTCGGTAGCGGCCGAAGCAGCAGCGTCAGCAGCAGCAGCTGGAGCAGCTTCAACTGCTGGTGCTGGTGCTGGGGTTTCAACTACTGGTGCTGGTGCAGGAGCTTCTTCTTTTTTGCTGCAAGCAGCCAGAGCAACAACCATCAGGGAGGCGATCAGCAGGGATTTTTTCATTTGTTTTCCTTAATTATTTCAAAAAATAAATCAACATTGTTGCGATGAATAATTACCGGTAATTATCGCTCGTTAGGTCGTCTTCGAAGGCTTTTCGTACCAGGTGGTGCCTGCCAGACAACGGAAACTTCCTAACCGAATATTATAGCGATTTTTGGTGCGTCGCAATAGGAGCAAGAGGCAAATTCGCAACTATTTTGTGATATCGCAATATTTGCCGAAGCAAATTGCAAGCAAGTGTAAGTGTTTTGCGAAAGCGCGACAAAACGATATAAAAATAATATCTTTCTTTGCGCTGGCGCAGAAGCTGTTATTTTGCCTACTGTAATACCACTTTGCTACGCTGCACCCATTCAAGCCAGTTCGATCCAGCCATCCTGATACCAAGTATATAAGGCATCCATCACGTCATCGGAAGCCAGGGCCACGGCGGCGCCATCGAGGGCGCGTTCGTTGGCCAGGGTTTCCAGGGCCGCTTTGTCGGCCTTGCCAATGGCAAACGATTCGCCATTGATGAAGACATTCTTGCCACGATACAGCATCAGGGTCTTGCGCGACAACACGACACCCTTTTTCTGTGCGGCGTCCGCGAAGCGGCCCACCGTCAGCGGCTTGGACAGCGGCGTGAAAAACACATTGTGCTTCGGTTCCGACAGGTGTTCACCGAGGAAAATCGTGACGTCTTCTTCCGTAAAGCGCACCTTGTTCAGCTCTTCCGCGATGGTGCTGAGCATTTCACGGGGGATTTCGGCCGGCTTGCCCGACGCTTTCAGGTCCGGATCGCTGTAGATGCCCGGCAAGTCGATCGAGTCGGCCATGAATTGCAGGAACGCTTCGCCCAGTTCCTGGAACGAAGGCGAGCGGAAGCCGATCGAATACGTCTGGCAGTCGCCGATGGCCACGCCGTCGTGCGCATAATGGGGCGGCAAATACAGCATGTCGCCCGGTTCCAGGGTAAATTCTTCGTCGGGCGTGAAGTTGCTGAGGATTTTCAGCGGCAAGCCGTCGATCAGGCTCAGGTCCTTCTGCGCGCCGATGCGCCAGTGGCGCTTGCCCTGGCCTTGCAGCAGGAACACGTCATAGGAATCGAAATGCGGGCCCACGCCGCCGCCATCGGTGGCAAAGCTGACCATCAGGTCGTCCAGGCGCGCGTCCGGCAGGAAACGGAACTGGCGCAGGAGGGCGTCGGCCTTGGCGCTGTGCAGGTTGGCGCCTTGCACCAGCAGCGTCCATTCCTTCTGTTTCAGCGAAGGCAGGCTGGTCAGCGGACCTTGCTGCATGTTCCAGTGGCCATCCGCATGGCTGACCAGGCGCGATTCGACGTGATCGAGGGTAGCCAGTTCGGCCAGGGCCTTGAAATCGAACAGCGCCTTGAAGCCCGGTACGGCTTGACGGATCAACAGGGGCTTTTTATGCCAGTAGTCGCGCAGGAATTGCGCCGGCGTGATATCGCCGAGGAGAGTTAATGTTTTCATGCGCCCATTATAACAACCGGAAATGCAGGAATGCGCCTGCCGTTGGCGGCGTGAAGGTATAATTTGCCAGCTTATACAATGAAAGGAAGCATAATGAAGATTGCCAAAAATACGGTCGTGACTGTCAACTACAAACTGTCAGACGCGCAAGACAATCTGATCGAAGACGGCCGTCAGCCGATGGTCTACCTGCACGGTGATTATGAAAACACCCTGCCGAAGATCGAAGAAGAGCTCGACGGCAAGGAAGTTGGCTATTCCAACACGATCCAGATCGAACCGGATGATGCTTTCGGTGAATACGATCCCGCCCTGGTCAAGGTCGAGCCGCGCAATCGCCTGCCTGAGCCGCTGGAAGTGGGCATGCAGTTCGAAGGCATGCCGGAAAGCGATTCGCCGGACGAAGAAGCGATGATCTTCACGGTCACCGACATCGCCGATGACAAAGTCGTGCTGGATGGTAACCATCCTCTGGCCGGCATCGCGCTGCGCTTCTCGCTGACCGTCGCTGACGTGCGCGCCGCTACCGACGAAGAAATCGCCCACGGCCACGTGCATGGCGCACACGGCCATGACCATGGTGATGATGAAGAAGAGGGTGACGAAGGCGATCACTTCCGTTCGCATCCGATTCACTAATATCGCTTGTTCCAGGCCGGCTACATGCCGGCCTGTTTGCTGATGCGCTAGCGGCGTACAGTCGACGCTTTGGCGCGCGCTTGCGCCGATGGCCTGACGGCACGTTGACGCACCTCAAAGAATGGCGTCTTGCCTGGCCGTACGGCGATGGCGGACCAGTCGTTGTCGATGCTGACGTGGCCCAGGTTGCCTTTCCAGCTGATTTTCGGCCCGCCTGCCTTGGCCGCGGCCTTTTTACTCTTCCCTTCCTTGCCGTCCGCGTCGCCATCGCGCTGCGTATCGACCAGCAGCACTTTGCCGCTGAACTTCTTCGCCAGGGTACGGACTTGCTTGCGCGGTCCGGCAAAGCCATCTTGTTTTGAGCTGAAGCTGGGCAGCAGCGAATTGTCGTCTTCATCGAGCACACCCATGTCGCCATCGGAAAACAGCACGATGCCGTCGAGTTTCTTGCGCTGCGCCATGGCGAACAGGCGCTGCAGCCAGGAACGGTTGGCGACCAGGCGGTCTTCGAATTCGCTGTTGCGTCCCGCTTCCGGCAGGAAATGGTTGTTATTCGCGGGCAGGTTGATGGTGGCAAACAGCACGCCGCCATATTCCCAGTGGGCGTTTTCCGCATAGCTGCGGAACTTCGCCGTCGATGACAGCCGCGACAGGGTCAGCTTGCGCTGGCCCAGGCTCTGGTCGTCGGCGAAATACACGTCGCGCAAGCGGTTCAGGCGTTCGATGGCATTGACCCTGCCGCGCGAGTTGCGGCAGTTGGCCCAATCACTGGTCGACAGCGAGACGATCAGCGGCGGGCCGCTGGCGTCCAGCAAGTCCTTGCGCTGGCTGTACAGCTTGTCGCTGCACGATTCGCTGGCCGCCTTGATGCCGGTGGCCACGACGAACGAGGCATTGAAGGCGCTGGTGTCGGCGATGGCTTTTTTCAGGGGGCCATCGTCCGGTCCGGCGTTGAAGGAATGGCCCAGCACGGCAAACTCGAAGCCGGCCTGGTCGCTCTGGGCGGCCAGCGCCGCTTGCCATGGCAGGCTGGCAGCCAGCAAGCCGGCGGCCAGCAGGTGTATCGTGCCGCGCCGGAGGGTCATGCGGCGGCCAGCCGTTTCAACTGATACAGCTGCTCGAGCGCATCGCGCGGCGTGAGCGCATCGGGATCGAGATCGGCGATGGCGTCGAGCAAGGCTTGCTGCGCCGCATTCAGCGCGGCCAGCGGCGCCGCCGCTTCCTCTTCTTCCTCCTGCGCATACGGATCGGCTGCCGGCGCGGCGAACAGGTCGCGCTGCGGCGTGGCGTCGAGCGCCTGCGCTTCCAGGCGCGCCAGGTGCTTGCGCGCGGCCTTGATCACGGGCTGCGGCACGCCCGCCAGTTGCGCCACCTGCAAGCCATAGCTTTGCGAGGCAGGGCCCGGCTGCACGGCGTGCAGGAAGACGATGCTGTCCTTGTGCTCGACGGCCGACAGATGCACGTTGGCAGCGCTCGGGTGGCTGTCCGGCAATTGCGTCAGCTCAAAGTAATGCGTGGCGAACAGCGTGAAGCTGCGGCTCGTGTCGATCAGATGGCGCGCGATGGCCCATGCCAGCGCCAGGCCGTCGAAAGTCGAGGTGCCGCGGCCGACTTCATCCATCAGCACCAGCGAGTGCTCGGTGGCGCCGTTCAAAATCGCCGCCGATTCCGTCATTTCCACCATGAAGGTCGAGCGTCCGCCCGCCAGGTCGTCGGTGGCGCCGATACGCGTGAAGATGCGGTCGATGGGGCCGATGGTGGCGGACGCGGCCGGCACGTAGCTGCCCACGTAGGCCAGCAGGGTGATCAATGCCACCTGGCGCATGAAGGTCGATTTACCGCCCATGTTCGGACCGGTAATCAAGAGCAAGCGGCGTTCGTTGACGAAGCGACAGTCGTTGGCGATGAAGCGTTCGATCTGCTTTTCCACCACGGGGTGGCGGCCTTCGACGATGTTGATGCACGGCTCGTCGACCAGTTGCGGCGCGGCCCAGTTGTGCTGCTGCGCATGTTCCGTCAGCGCGTTCAGGGTGTCGAGCTGGGCCAGGCCCTGCGAGATCGTCTGCAAGGTGCCGATGTGCGGCGCCAGGTCGGCCAGCAGCAGGTCGTACAGCATCTTTTCGCGCACGAGGGCCTTGTCTTGCGCCGACAGGGCCTTGTCTTCGAACACCTTCAATTCCGGCGTGATATAGCGTTCGGCGTTTTTCAGGGTCTGGCGGCGGCGGTAGTCGTCCGGCACCTTGTCTGTCTGGCCGTGCGTGACTTCAATATAGAAGCCGTGCACCTTGTTGTATTCCACGCGCAGATTGGCGATGCCCGTGCGCGCCCGTTCGCGCGTTTCCAGGTCAAGCAGGAACTGGCCCGCGTTTTCCGACAGCGCGCGCAATTCGTCCAATTCGGCATCGAAACCGGTGGCAAACACGCCGCCGTCGCGCACCATCGCGGCCGGTTCCTGCGCCACGGCGCGCACCAGCAAGTCCAGGCAGGCAACAGGCGTGGCCAAGGCCGTGTGGATGGCGGCCAGCAAGCCGGTTTCGCCGCCCTGGCCAGGACCATAGCAACGCACGACGTCGCCGCGCAGGGCCGGCAGTTGCAGCAGGCCGTCGCGCAGGGCGGCCAGGTCGCGCGGACGCGCCGACAGCAGCGCGATGCGCGTGGTGATGCGTTCGATATCGGGCACTTGCGCCAGGGTGGCTGCGAGCGGACCGGCCGCTTCGCTTTGCGCCAGCGCGGCGATCGCTTCATGGCGCGCGCGCGCCACCTTCTGATCGCGCCGCGCATGGTGCAGCCAGTGGCGCAGCATGCGCGAACCCATGGCCGTGCGGCAATGATCCAGCAGGGAAAATAAAGTGGGCGACTCCTGGCCGCGAATGGTTTCCGTCAGTTCCAGGTTGCGCCGCGTGGCCGCATCCAGACCGATGAATTCACTTTCCGTTTCCGTGATCAAAGAGCGCACGTGCTGCAGACCGCGTCCCTGCGTCGATTGCGCATAGCGCAGCAGCGCACCGGCCGCCCCGAACGCGGCGCCGAGGCCATCGGCGCCAAAGCCCGTCAAGGTCGCCACGCCCAATTGATCGAGCAGGGCCTTGTGGCCGCCCACCACGTCGAAATGCCAGTCCGGCACGCGGTTGATGTGCGTGCCCGCATAGTCGTCGAACAGGCTGCCATTGTCGCCACTGAGAATTTCGGCAGGCACGATGCGTTCGAGTTCCTGCTGCAATCGCACGGCCACAGTGGCGCTGTCGCCGGAAAACTCCATCAGTTTCAAGGCACCGCTGGCCAGCGACAGCCAAGCCAGGCCCGTGGTCACCGTCTTACGCTGCGTGATGCTGCACATGGCCAGCAGCGGGCGCTCGGCCTTCTCTGGCAGCAAGTCCGCATCCGTCAAGGTGCCGGGCGTGACCACGCGCATGACCTTGCGTTCGACGGGGCCCTTGCTGGTAGCCGGGTCGCCGATCTGTTCGCAAATGGCCACCGACTCGCCCAGCTTGACCAGCTTGGCCAGATAGCCGTCCAGCGAATGAAACGGCACGCCGCACATCTTGATTGGATTGCCGCTGGCCACGCCGCGCGCCGTCAGGGTAATCCCCAGCAGGCGCGAGGCTTTTTCCGCATCCTCGAAAAACAGCTCGTAGAAATCGCCCATGCGGTAGAAGACCAACATCGTCGGGTGGTTCTCCTTGATGCCTAAATATTGCTGCATCATGGGAGTGAGCTTTTCAGCCGAATTTTTCTTTGCCGCGGCGGCGTTGATTTCTTTTGGGACGGTGGTCATGTGTTCTTTGTCGTTGGTCCGGCGGCCGGAAAATGCATGCCTGCCGGGCTGTGTGTGGTGCTGTGTGCATTCAAGGCCGCGCCAAGGGGCGGAGCTTGGGTTCAAGGCCGTCATTTTACCGCTTTCGGCGGGCAGGGCGGCGTATTGCGTGCGGATGGAAAAAAGCCACGTCGATGGAATTGACGTGGCTTGGCGCATTTCGCCCGCTGGCGAGGCGCAGTGGATGGCATCGGCAGGCCAGGACGTGCAGTGATGGTTACTTTTGCATTGCATTGCCGATATAGTCGGCAATACCACTCTCTACATGGTAGTGCTGCCACCCACCGAGCTTTCCGGGTCGAAGGAAAAGACGCGTAGTTCCGGTTGAACGTCTTCGCCGCGCATGATGCGTACCGTCATGACGAAGGACAATTCCCAGCGTCCAGAGGTATGACCTACGTCCAAATTGTGTTTCCATTCCTGACGGATGCGGTGCAGTGGCATCTGGTCTGGCTCACCCAGCAGTTGCTGGATTTCGAAGTCCAGAGGCAAATGATAGGTTGCACCTACTGCCTGGAGGAATGGTGATGGCGGTGAATAAATGGTCGGCACTTTCGGGCCGATTTGCGTCAGTTGCGGCACGGTGACGATGCAACAGTCGATGATCTGGAATGAGGTGAAGCCGCTATCCTTGGAGCCGCAGCAAGTAACGTCGAGATAGACATGCTGACCTTTCTGGAAGTGCACGCCGCCCATGTAGGGGCCATGGCGAGGATCGGCTGTGCCGTCGCAGGAGGTGAAATTGTAGTCAAGCTGATTGGTAATCTGGTCTGCATCAAAATGCACGGATAACTTCATCCAAGGGCTTACAGGCGTCATTTTTTACTGTCTCTTTCCAGGTTGATGAGAAGTTGTTGGTAGCGGGCATCTCGCCGCAGGTTCAACAGATCGGGGGCTGATTCGATCAGATTGAGAGGGTAGCCAAGCTTGCTGGCTTGTAAAAGTGAAGCCAATGCGTCACTGCGATTGCCAATTAGTTCGTGCGTGAGGGCTGCACGGAATTGCACGTCGGCCGCTCGCGGTGCCAGATTCAGCGCTTGTCGCATGCTAGCCAGCGCTGCCTGTTTTTCTCCTACATAAGCCAAATAGAGTGCCATGCGGGAATTGACGGTGCCATCGTTTGGCATGCGTTGAAGTATTGGCCGCAGCAGGGTAATGGCGCGTAGATAGGACTGTTTTGATGCCTGAATCTGCGCTGGTATCCAACGCTGTGCATCAGCTAGGTTAGCCCACAACATATACATGTTGGGACTACCCTTGGTTTCAGAGACGGCATTTTCAAACGCTTGTACTGCGCCAAGATAGTCCCCCTTCGCAAACAGTGATGTGCCGAGGTTCGTATACAGTTCCCAATACGGGCTGATCTGCAACCCTTGCTGCAGTACTTGCAGTGCTTCGTCGTTGCGATTTTGTCGTAACAGCGCGGCGTTCAAGTAGGCGTAAGTGCCGGGTGATTGCGGATCCATACTTATGCTTTTGCGGAATGCTTTTTCAGCACCAATGTAGTCGCCTTGCTTGTAACGCATGATTCCAAGTTGGGCGACAAATACATGCTCACTTGGATAAGTGGCGATGGCTTGATCTAATATTTTTTTCGCCGAATCGAACTGATGACCAACTATAAATAGGCGGGCCTTGCCATACAAGGCTAGCAAATTATTCGGTTCCAAGTTCAGCGCAGTATTGATTGCGTGCTGTGCTTCGTCACGCTTTCCGTGTAGCTCATGTACTGCTGCCTGTGCTACATGGGCGAGGGCCAATTGGTCGTCTGCCACTAGTGCCTGTCGTGCGCTGACATCGGCCCGTTGCAGCCAGGTGTCATCGCGGCCATCACTGATATAGCGGAGGCTTGCTGCCAGCGACAGGCCGGCCGATGCAGCCGCATTATGAGGATTGTGTTGCAGCACTGTCGAGAAGTGCGCAAAGGCCTGCTTCTGGCTGCTATCGCGGTCAAACGTACGTAAGGCATCCATGCCAGCCTTCATGGACGCAATTTCCGAGTACGCCGGCGCGCCTGTAGTGCCGCGCAACCTAGCCACCAAATCGGGCCCTTGCAAGACACTCAAGCCTAGTAATAAGAAGGCTCCTGCCGCCAGCATGGTACGCTTGACGGGCACCTGCAGCCGGATAGCGATCGAAGCCGGCGGCTTGGCAGGCTGAGCGGGTTTGCTGTCGGCGTCGAGGGCGGTCGCTGTTGCCGCAGATATTTGCTGCCCACCTAGCGCCTCGCGCACAGCGCGCATGGTGCGTGGCCGTTCGGCCGGGTCGTGCGCCGTCATCGCGCGCACGAGGGCGTTGATGGCGGGTGGTACCGATTCTGGCAGGTCGGGCCACGGTTCCGTCGCCTGCATGTGGGCGGCGGCCAGGGCCAGGCCGTTCAGGTGGGCGAAGTGGCGCTGGCCGGCCAGCATTTCGTACAGCATGGCGCCCAGCGCGTAGACGTCGCCACGAGTGTCGGGCAGGCGGCCCATCAGGCGCTCGGGCGCCATGTAGGCAATGGTGCCTTGCAGATCGCACAGTGTGTTCGTTTGTGTTGCTTGCGGGTCGATGTGGCGGGCCAGGCCGAAGTCGAGGATGCGCACTTGACCGTCCGCTTCCAGCATCAGGTTCGACGGTTTCAGGTCGCCGTGCACGAGGTCCATGGCGTGCGCCTCGTCCATGGCGTCGGCGATCTGGTAGGCGATGTCGAGTGCGGCTTGCAAGTCCGCCTTGCCGCTGTGCATGAACTGGCCCAGGGTCTGGCCTTCGACCAGTTCCATGACGATGGACTGGCCCGTGCCCTGGCCTTCGATGGCAAAAATGCGCACGAAGGCCGCATGCTTGAGCGAGGCGGCCAGGCGCGCTTCATTGATCAGTTTTTCCGGGTGCAGCACGTCGGCTTGCGGTTTCAGGCGTTTCAGCGCCACGCTGCGGCACAGCTTGGCATCCCACGCTTCGAATACATGGCCGAAACCGCCTTCGCCCAGCAAGCGGCGCACTTCATAGTGCCCGCTGATCGTGTCGTCTTGCAGAGGGGGCTGACGCAGGGAGTCGAGCAGTTCCATATACCTTGGCTTCAGAGTGCATCAACATGGGCGTCAAGCATCGAAAAGGGGTAATGCGATGATTGAATGCCCAAGATGATTGATTTTGAGTAACTTCCTGATTTAAAACGATTGTTTAAAATAAGTCAATTAATATTGACAAGGAGTGAACAGAAACTGCTTGCAGTCGCCTTTGCGCGTTTCTGCCGCAGGCATGCGTGCCTACGCCACACAGGCATCGATGGCCGCGCCCAGCTTGTCGACAATCTCATCGACGTGGCTGGCGTCGATGATGTAGGGCGGCGCCAGCAGGATGTGGTCGCCGTGCAGGCCGTCGATGGTGCCGCCCATGGGATAGCACATCAGTCCGGCTTGCATGGCTTGCGCCTTGATGCGCGCGTGCAGGCGGCGGGCCGGGTCGAACGGCTGTTTGGTATTGCGGTCCCGCACCAGTTCCAGTCCCAGGAACAGGCCGCGGCCGCGGATGTCGCCCACGCGCGCGTGGCTATCGAAACGCTGGTGCAGCCGCTCTTGCAGCAAGCCGCCCATGGCGCGCACGTTGGCCAGTAAATCGCGCTCCTCGATCTGCCGCTGCACGGCCAGGGCGGCGGCGCAGGCTGTGGCGTGGCCGATATACGTGTGGCCGTGCTGGAAGAAGCCCGTGCCGGCACGGATGGTGTCGCGGATATCTGTCGATACCATGACGGCGCCGATGGGCTGGTAGCCGGCGCCCAGGCCCTTGGCGATGCAGATCAGGTCGGCGCTGATGCCTTCCTGCTCGCAGGCGAACAGGCTACCCGTGCGGCCCATGCCGCACATGACTTCGTCGAGGATTAGCAGAATGCCGTGGCGCTGGCAGATCTCGCGCATGCGCGCAAAATAGCCGGCCACGGCGGGCAGGGCGCCGGCCGTGGCGCCGACGACGGGTTCGGCGATGAAGGCCATGACGTTGTCCGCGCCGAGTGCGGCGATATTGTCTTCCAGCTCCTGGCCCAGGCGCGCCACGTAGTCGCCATCCGTTTCATGCGCCTGCTGGTCGCGCCAGGCGTAGCACGGGGAAACGTGGGTGACGCCGATCAGCAGCGGTTCGAACTGCTGGCGGCGCCAGGCGTTGCCGCCCGTGGCCAGCGCGCCCAGCGTATTGCCGTGGTAGCTCTGGCGGCGCGCGATGACGTGGCGGCGCTGCGGCTGGCCCCGTTCGACGTAATACTGGCGCGCCAGCTTGAGCGCGCTTTCCACCGCTTCCGAGCCGCCCGAGACGAAATACACGCTGTCGATGCCGACTGGTGCCCGGGCGACGAGGAAATCTGCCAGCTGCTCCATCGGCTCGCTGGTGAAAAACGAGCTGTGCGCGTACGCCAGCGTGGCAATCTGCTGCTGCACGGCGGCGATCACTGCCGCATCGGAATGACCGAGGCAGGAGACGGCCGCGCCGCCGCAGGCATCCAGGTAGCGCTTGCCATCGGCATCGATCAGGTAGGGGCCGTCGCCGCCCATGGCGACAGGATAGCTGGCGGTCAAGCTGCGGTGGAAGACATGGCTCATGGCATCGCTTTCTTATCGGCAAGTGGGATGGCCGATTATAGGAGGCGTTGCGCCGCATTGCAACAATCGATGTATTTATTTTTAATTTACATCATTTGATGTTTTTGCGTAGGCGCCCAGTGTCCGCAACTGGCTTTCCGCCGCCCCGATGGCCGTGACGGCATCGGGCCCCGCGCGCGCCACCAGCAGTTCCACCAGGCTTTCCACGGCCGCGACGCCGGCCACTATGGAAGGGAAGAACGAGGGGCTGTCGACGGCGATGACGATGCTGGCGTCAGCCTGCAGAGCCAGCGGCGACATGGCGCTGTCGCTGATGGCGACCACCTGGCAGCCGCCCTGGCGCGCCGCCTGCGCCACCAGCAGCGCTTCGCTCGAGTACGGCGCGAAGCTGACGACGACGACGGCTTCGCCCGCCTGCAGGGCGCGCAAGTCCATTTCCAGGGTGCCGCCCTGGCCGCTCAGCAGCTGCACGCTGGGGCGCAGCAGCCGGTACAGATAATGCAGGGTATAGGCGATCGGGTGGGCGGCGCGAAAGCCGGCCACGTGCACGCGGGGCGCTGCCTGCAGCAGAGCGGCGGCCGCCTCCAGGGCGGCGTGGTTGGCGCTTTCCGTGGCGGCCAGGTTGCGCTGCTGCACCGTGAACACTTCGGTGACAAGATCACCGTCTTTATCGGCCAGCGCGCCCGCTTTTGCCGCGTAGCCGCTTGGCCCCGCGCGCAGGCGTTCGACGAAGATGGCTTTCAGTTCTGGCCAGCCGGCAAAGCCCAGCTGCTGCGCCAGGCGCACGAGGGCGGCCGATTGCACCTGCGCGCGCGCGGCGATGCTGCGCATCGACGAGACGGCCACTTCGTCCGGATGGTCAGCCAGGTAGCGGGCGCCGGCCTGGAATTGCGGGCTCAGTTCCGCATGGCGCGCCTTGATCAGGTCCATCAGTGCCGCATAGGAATCGTGGGGTGTCGCTGCCTGCATCGCCGTGCCTCATTGAATAGGTTGCGGCGATGGTACAGGATTCGTCAGCGGGCCGGTAGCGGCGCGCTGTGCGCCAGGGCGGCCGTGCGCGGGCGCAGGCGGGCAAACAGGTGCGGCCCGGCCGGTTTGCGGTGCGGTCCCGTCGTCAGCACGCGCAAGGCGGTGGGCAGTGCCACGTCGTGGCAGTGCAAAAACAGGGCGGCGGCGCCCGTGCCGGCCATTTCCTGCAAGGCCAGCGCATGTTCGACCAGCGCCGCCGTGCGCATGTCGAGCCGCACCGGGATGTCGGGTTGAAATAACTGTATGTCGACGTGCCGTGCATCGCGCATGCTGTCCCCGCCGGGTTCGATGGTCAGACTGCCAGCATAAAAGCGCCCCGGCGCCGCCACTTTGCGTTAAATCAATTCCTGTATCGGATAGATTCCACAAGGCAAAAAAAACGCCAACCGTCACCGGCTGGCGCTGAAACTCCTCAAGGAAGAAGACATGTATTCCAACGACGTTTCGACGCCTGACAAAACCATCGCGAGCGGCAGTGATTTGTGGCCGAGAAGCGCAGCGGCACTGTAGTCCGTGAGCATCGCCGGCCGCAAAGCGCGCCGCGCAGCCGGTTTGGTCAGGTGTCCATCACAAGCTCCAGCGTACTGATAAACCTACGACCTTGTCGTAGCGCCGCACGTCGCGCACATAATCCGGCGTGTCGTGGTAGTCGCGATAGGTCGAGTCGAGCAGGTTGTTCGCGTCCAGGGTCACCGTGGTGTTCGGGTTGAGCTTGTACGACACCGACGCGTCCAGGGTCTTGGTGGGCGCCACGGTCAGGTGGATGCCCTTGCCGCGGTAGTTGTAGTCGTCGACGTATTTGTCGCGCCAGCTGTAGGCCAGGCGCGCCGACCACGGTCCTTGCTCGTACAGGCCGACGATATTGGCCGACCACTTCGACATGCCCGTGAACGGATGCACGCTGCCATTCAATTCTTCCAGCTCGCCCGTCATGTAGGTGGCGTTCGCTTGCAGGCCCAGGCCGCTCATCCAGCCGGGCAGCTTGTCGTAGAACTGCTGGTACGCCATTTCCAGGCCTTGCAGATGGCCCTTCGACGTGTTGCGCGGACGCGTGATGTCGTACTCGATGCCGCCATACGTTTCCTTGGCCGAACCGGACAGGATGTAGTTCTTGAAGTTGTGGCGGAACACGGTGGCCGTGACGGAACCCGTCTGCGCGAAATACCATTCCAGCGCCACGTCGAGGTTCTTGCCTTCCACGGGTTTGAGGTCGGGATTGCCGCCGCTGCCCGTCGGGCGCACCATCTCCAGGCTCTGGCCCAGGCTCACGCCAGGGTTGAAATCGGCGAAGTTCGGGCGCTGCACGGCCTTGCCGGCCGTCAGGCGGGCGACCAGGTCCTGGCGCAGCATGGCTTTCAAGGTCATGCTGGGCAGCACGTCCGTATCCGAGGTTTTTACGCGCACGGGCGTGATGATGCCGTTTTGCGAGGAATTGCCTTGCAAGTCCTGCTTGGTCTGCACCACGCGCACGCCCAAGGTGCCGTCGACCGGTACCTGCGCCAGGTCAAAGCCGATGCGCGCCTTGCCGTAGACGGCATTGGTTTTTTCCACATCCTTGTAGTGGGTCATCGGATCGTCGGGGCTGCGTTCGCTGCTGCCCGTAAACAACTGGCGCAGCGCGGACGTGTTGTTGAGCATGAAGTCGCGGCACGGCGTGAGCCAGCTTTGCAGGCCGAAGTTGCCCGTGTTGTCGTGCGAGGCGCACGCCAGGCCGGGGATCGCGTCCGCAGTCATGACCGACGCCAGCCCGCCCTGGCCATTTTTTTCGCGGATCGATTCGGCCTTGCGCTTGGCCAGGCGCACGCCGCCCGAAAATTCGCGGAAGAAGCCCGTGCTGTCCATGTCGTAGGTGACGTCGCCGCGCCAGTCGGTCGAGCTGCCTTCGTCGTGGCTGTGATTGTCGTAGAAGCCGAGCAGCGTATAGTTCTTCGGGTCCATCATGTTGTAGCCGGGGTAGCTGATCTGCGCTCCGCCGTTCACGTTCGTGCTGCCGATCACGCTGGTCGGATGGGCGAGGAAGTCGAGGATGGGGAATTCGCGCTCGAAGTTGCTGACCGTGCGCGCCAGTTCCGTCGTGGCGCGCAGTTGCGGCGTGATGTCCCAGCGCGCGCCGATGGCGCCTTGCGATCCGATCGAGCGGTCGCGCCGCGCCTGGGTCGAGCCCAGCGTGAACGGCGACCATGGGCCGTCGATCTTGCCCACCGTGGCCGCCTGATTGGTGCCGGGGATCAGGGTGATGTCCGGGTTCTGGCCCCATGGCAGCGAACCGACGAAGAACTGGCTGTCGAAAGCGTGCTTGATCAGGGTCGACATGCCTTCCGCATACACTTCCACCTGCGAGTTCGGGCGCCACTGGAAGGCGGCGTTGGCCGCGTAGCGCTTGCGGTCGCCCACGGTCGGGATCATGCCGACGGAATCGGGGCCCGTGATGTTGCCCGCTTCCGGGCGCTTGACGGGTTCGGCGTTCCAGATCGTCTCGTCATAGTATCTGCCGCGCTGGTAGGACAGGCCGAGCAGGGCGCCGAATTCGCCGTATTGGGTCTTCCAGCGGTTCGAGACCATGCCGCTGACGTTCGGGTCCGTCGAGCCGGACTTGTCGCGGTGTTCGGCGCGCACGTTGCCCGATGCCGTAAAACCCTTGAAGTCGAACGGGCGGTTGGTGCGCACGTCGATCACGCCGGCCGTGCCGCCTTCGACCATGTCGGCGCCCTGCGATTTATAGACGTCCACGCGCTGCAGCATGGCCGTCGGAATATCGGCCAGGTACAGGCTGCGGCCCACGGAGGTGAACATTTCGCGGCCGTTGAGCAGGGTCACCACGCCAGGCAAGCCGCGGATGATGACGGTACCGGCTTCGCCGCCTTCGCGGCGGACCTGCACGCCCGTCACGCGGCCGAGGATTTCAGCCACGTTCTTGTCGGGGAATTTGCCGATTTCATCGGCGACGATGGAGTCGACCACCTGGTCGCTGTTTTTCTTGATCGTCTGCGCGCTTTGCGCCGCCCTGCGCACGCCCGTAACGGCGACGACGGCGATGCCGCCATTGTCGGCTGGCGCTGCTGCCGGTGCCGCTTCTGCCGCTGGTGTTTCCACGGCGGGCGCCTGCTGCGCCCAGACGGAGGCGCTGCTCAGCAGGCCTGCGCCGGCCAGGGCGGCCACCGTCGCCTTCAAGGTCAAGCGTGTATTTTGTCGGGGCGTGCGGGTGCCCGTTGCCATCAATTGCATCATCTTGTCTCCACCTGTATTTTAGTTATGTTGAGAACGCTGCGGCAGTCGCCGCCAGAGCTGGAACTGGCTCAGGAAGCATGGTAGGGGCGAATGACTTTGCGCCACAAATGACTTCTTTTGCGATGTCCATATCAATTCCGGTATCCCTGCCGCATTCATGCACCTGCCGGCCTTGCCCGCTCTCCACACGTGGCGAAAATAGTTTTGTATTTTTTGCCGGTGGCGGCGTTGAGGTAGCGATGCAGCGGCACCAGATGGGGCGTCGCCATCCCACTCAATGAAAGGAAGCACCATGTTGGCATCCACTATCACCGAACCGTTGCTGCGGCACTTGCAAGCGGACGGATATCAGGCGCAGATCGACAGCGATGGCGATATCGTCTTCCGTTTCGAAGGCATGGGCTATGTCCTGTGCTTTGACGCCGATGACGCGCAATTTGGGAAACTGCTGTTGCCGAATGTGTGGACCACCGATACGCCGGAAGAGTTGCTGCGCGTGCGTGCCGCGCTCGATGAAGTCAACCGCCGCATCAAGCTGGTGAAAGGCCATGTGCAGCGCGGTCAGGTATGGTTCTGCATCGAGATGCTGCTGCTCGAGCAGCAGCACTGGACGCATTTCCTCGCGCGTGCCACCCGCGCCATCGCGCATGCGGCGACGCTGTTTGCCAGCGAGATGCGGGCCGGCGCGCTGGCCGCGCAGGCTATCGAGAAAGCTGGCGCCGACTGAGGCGCAGGGATGAAAAAGGGCGGCCCGCAGGCCGCCCTCGTATGCCGTCAGGCTGCGCTTAGGCTTCGGCGACGCGCTTGGCGATGTGCGCCAGTGCTTCTTCCACCTGGTCGATCAGGATCAGGCACAGATCGCCTTCGCCGAGGCGCGCCAGGGCCTTGTCGATGGCGACGAATTCGCCGTTGATTTCATCGATATGGCTGGTGCGCTTGGCGCCGTTCAAGCCCTGGCGCAGCAATGCCACGACTTCGCCGTCGGCGCGGCCGCGCTGGCATTGATCCTGGTACAGCAGCACGTCGTCGAAGGCGGCGCCGAGGATTTCCGTCTGCTGGCGGATGTCTTCGTCGCGGCGGTCGCCGGCGCCGCTGATGACCACCGAGCGGCGCTTGGCCGGCATGCTTTCCACTGCCTGCACCAGCGCCAGAATGGCGTCCGGATTGTGGCCGTAGTCGGCGATCAGGGTGGCGCCCTTGTAATCGAACACGTTGAAGCGGCCTGGCGCATTGTCGGCTTCATTGGCAAAGGTTTTCAAACCCAGCGCGATGGTTTTCCAGTCCAGGCCCACGGCCCAGGCGGCGGCCAGCGACGCCATGACGTTGTCGACCTGGAAGCCGATGGCGCCGTTGCGCGTGATCGGTACCTGCGACAGGGCGATTTCGTGGCGCTCCTTGCCTTGCGCCGCGACCAGCTTGCCGTCTTCCACGTACACGACGCGGTTGCCCTGCGCGCGGTGCGTGGCCATCACAGGATGGGTCTTGTCGGCGGCGAAGAAGGTCACCGTGCCGCTGCAATTCTTGGCCATGCGGGCCACGGCCGGATCGGTGGCGTTCAACACGGCCACGCCACTGTCGGCCACGTTCTGCACGATCACGCGCTTCAGGACCGCGAGGTCTTCCACGGTGGTGATGTAGTTCAGGCCCAGGTGGTCGCCCGCGCCGATGTTGGTCACCACGGCAACCTGGCAGCGGTCGAAGGCCAGGCCTTCGCGCAGCATGCCGCCGCGCGCCGTTTCAAACACGGCCGCGTCCACGTCCGGATGCAGCAGCACGTTGCGCGCGCTGCGCGGGCCGCTGCAGTCGCCGCTGTCGATCTGGCGTCCTTCGATGTACACGCCATCGGTATTGGTCATGCCCGTGCGCAGGCCGGAAGCCGTCAGCAGGTGGGCGATCAGGCGCACGGTGGTGGTCTTGCCGTTGGTGCCGGTGACGGCAACGACGGGAATGCGGCCATCGTCGCCCTCGGCGAACATGGCGGCGATGATGGCTTCGCCGACGGGGCGCGGCTTGCCGAACGATGGCGCCAAATGCATGCGCAGGCCCGGCGCGGCATTCACTTCGACGATGCCGGCGTTCTGCTCTTCCAGCGGTTTCAGAATGCTGTCGGAGACCACGTCCACGCCGCAGATATCGAGGCCCACCATGTGCGCGGCCGCGACGGCGCGCGCCGCCACCTCCGGGTGCACGTCGACGGTGACGTCGGTGGCCGAGCCGCCCGTCGACAGGTTGGCGTTATTGCGCAGGATGACGCGCTGGCCGACCGGTGGAATGGAGTCGGCCACATAGCCCTGCTTGGCCAGGCTGGCCAGGGCGATGTCGTCGAAGCGGATCTTCGTCAGCGAGGTGGCGTGGCCGCTGCCGCGGCGCGGGTCCAGGTTGACCTGGTCGACCAGT
Source organism: Janthinobacterium sp. GMG2 (assembly GCF_033949445.1). Lineage (NCBI taxonomy): Bacteria > Pseudomonadati > Pseudomonadota > Betaproteobacteria > Burkholderiales > Oxalobacteraceae > Janthinobacterium > Janthinobacterium sp. GMG2. Next base: position 1,170,021 of record NZ_JAXAWA010000001.1, read on the forward strand.
TCGCGCACCGTGTGCTGGCCGTCGCCCACCACTTGCGGCGGGTCGCGGCGGGCCGCTGCCACCATCTTGTTGCCGATGACGAGCAAGCGGAAATCGTGGCCCGGCAGATAGCGTTCGACGAGGATATCGTCGCGGAATTCCTGCGCCGCGAGGAAGCCGGCCGTCAGCTGTTCGCGCGTGGTGACGTTGACGGTCACGCCCTTGCCCTGATTGCCATCCTTCGGTTTCACGACGACGGGCAGGCCGATCTCGCAGGCGGCGGCCCAGGCATCGTCCGCATCGACGGCGACGCGGCCTTGCGGCACGGGCACGCCGGCCGAGTCCAGCAGCTTCTTGGTCAGTTCCTTGTCTTGCGCGATGGCTTCTGCGATGGCGCTGGTGCCGTCCATTTCGGCGGCCTGGATCTTGCGCTGCTTGCTGCCCCAGCCGAACGTCACCAGGCTGCCTTCGGTCAGGCGGCGGAACGGGATGTTGCGCGCCACGGCGGCGTTGACGATGGCGCCCGTCGATGGACCGAGGCGCACGTCCTCATCGAGTTCCTGCAACTGGTGCAGGGCGCCGGCCAGGTCGAATGGCGCATCGTCGAGCGCGGCCTGGCACAGCTGCTGCGCCAGTTCCAGGGCCAGGCGGCCGACGGCTTCTTCCGAATATTCGACGACGACCTGGAAGATGCCCGTTTCCAGTGTCGGCGTGGTGCGGCTGAAGGTGACGGGGCAGCCGGCTTGCGCCTGCAGGCCCAGCGCCGCCAGTTCCAGCACCTGCGCCATCGGCGCGGCGTTGTAGTTGCCCAGCGGTTGCAGCGGGCTCAGTTGCGGGAAGAGGGCGCGCAGGCGGGCTTCGAAGCCGGGCAGCTGGGCGATGTCGAGTTCCTGCGTGGTGCAGGAAACAATGGCTTCCACGGCGGTGTCGTGGCTCCAGAGGTTAGGGCCCCGCAAGGCCCGTACGCGAGATACTTCCATAATTAAACCGTAATCCTGTTGTGTTCTTGTGGGCCCGGCCTTCCTGGCCGGGCTTGAGTGCTGCTTTGCCTTAGTTGCCGATTAGTTGCCGATGCAGCCAGGGGCCGCGTCAAACGTGCGCAATCCTGCGCAAATCAGGTCGACTGGCAGGTTCAGGGCCCAGGCGGCGGCGGCGACGGCCAGCACGCTGTCGACATTGCCGGCCGTGGCCGGTTTCAGCAGGTCCAGGCACAGCAGGACCGTTTCGATGCCGCCTTCGGCCAGCACGATGTGGTTGCCGCGCACGAACACGGCGCGCTGGCCGGCGGCCAGTTGCGCCGCGATGGCTGGCAAGCCGCCATCCTGCGCATACAGGGTGACCGTGCCGTCGCACAGTTCGGCCAGTTCCAGCACGTGCGCGTTGGCGGCGTTGAGCACGGCGACGCCCGTCGGCACCACCACGTCGACCTGGCTGCGCACGGCCTTGTACAGGCCCGCTTCGTCCAGCACGTCGAAATCCTTGACGCTATCGAGGCTGCCCATGTCCGTGACGACGCCGATCTGACATTTGTCGTAGGCCAGGCCTTCGGCCAGGATCATGCGCGGATTGCTCTCGAACAGGGCCGTCTGCACGGTGCGGTTGAGCAGCAGGCGCTGGCCCGCGTCCCAGTTCACGCAATCGCTGCTGACGACACGGCGCTGGTCCAGGTACATGCCTTCGCTGCAGACGGCGCCCGTGTGCAGGCCCGACAGGTTGAGCAGCTTGCACAGCATGCGCACGATCAGGCTGGCGCCGCGCGTGCCCGTCACGCCGATCAGCGGAATGCGGCCCGTTTCCTCGGGCGCGAACAGGTGGTCGACGATGGCCGCGCCGACAGGGCGGGGCTGGCCCACGCCCGGCTTGATGTGCGCCAGCAAGCCAGGGCTGGCATTGACTTCGATGATGGCGCCGCGCTGTTCTTCCAGCGGACGCGTGATGTCGGTGGTGACCAGGTCGATGCCGGCGATATCGAGGCCGACCACGCGCGCGGCCAGCAGGGCCGCATGCACGACGGACGGGTGCACGTCATCCGTGACGTCGATGGCCACGTTGCCGTTCGGCTGGATCAGCACTTTTTGGCCGGCCTGCGGCACGGACAGGGCGGTCATGCCCTGGCGCTGCAGTTCCAGCACGATTTCGCCCGACTCGTGCGGCTTGACGGTGCCCAATGGGAAATCTTCGCCTTCGCCGCGGCGCGGGTCGGTATTGATCTGCGTGTTGACCAGTTCCAGCACGGTGGAGACGCCGTCGCCGTCGACCCACAGCGATTCGCCCTTGGCGGCCGCGATCAGCTTGTTGCCGACGACGAGCAGACGGTGTTCGTCGCCCGTGATGAAGCTTTCCACCAGCACGGCCGAGCTGTCGCCCTTGCGCGCGGCCAGCTCGTAGGCGGCCTTCACGTCGCTTTCCGTCATCAGGTTCAGCGAGACGCCGCGGCCATGGTTGCCGTCATACGGCTTGACGACGACGGGCACGCCGATGTCCTGCGCTTCTTCCCAAGCCGCTTCGGCGCTGCGCACCAGGCTGCCTTCAGGGACGCGCACGCCGCACGATTTGAGCAGGAATTTGGTCAGATCCTTGTCGCTGGCGATGCCTTCGGCGATCGCGCTGGTGCGGTCCGTTTCGGCCGTCCAGATGCGGCGCTGCGCGGCGCCGTGGCCCAGTTGCACCAGGTTGCCGTCGTTCAGGCGCAGCGAAGGGATGCGGCGCTCGGTGGCCGCATCGACGATGCTGGCCGTGCTCGGGCCCAGGCAGCGCGAGTCGACCATGTCGCGCAGGGGCGCCAGCGCCGCTTCCAGGTCGTAGGCTTCATCGTTGATGGCGGCCATCAGCAGTTCGCGCGCGGCGGCCAAAGCGGCGCGGCCCACGTGCTCTTCGCGCGTGCGGAAGGCCATCTTGTAGACGCCGCGCTGGCTGGTCGAGCGCGTCTGACCGAAGCCCGTGCGCATGCCTGCCAGGTTTTGCAGCTCCAGCACCACGTGCTCGAGGATGTGGGCCGCCCACGTGCCTTCGCGCAGGCGCTCGAAAAAGCCGCCCCGTTCGCCCACGCCGCAGCGGTGCTCGATCATGCCGGGCAGCCACGCCACCAGGCGTTCGTACAGGCCCGGCAGGGTATTGGATGGATAGTCTTCCAGTTCGCCGATGTCGACCCAGGCTTCAATCACCGGGCGGTAAGTCCAGATGTTCGGGCCGCGCAAGTGGGTGACGCGGGCAAATTCGATGTTCTTCTTCTTGATCATGTAAGTGGTTTCTTGATAACAAGCCAGGCGTCTGGGCGCCAGATACTTTATGTTGGCTCTACAGAGTCTTTTCAGGCTCGTGCTTGGTTCTTTATCCCGGGTATGCGCAGTGTGCCACTTTTAGCGGCCTCTTGTCGCGTTTGCTGCCCTTATTCTGCTGGTGTTGTCATTCTAATTGTTACTAATTGTTGCCATACTTGTTATAAAGATACCGACTCTGCTTAAAGCTGGAGCATTTGCGCAACAGCGGGCTGTTGTATACTTGCTCCCGTACGACGGACGCTGATTTTTTTGCGCCGTTTTGCCATCATTCCTTACCGGCAGGCATCCATTCGATACAATACAGGAAATTGCCACTGGTGCATCCACCTCGCCATCGCGCAGTACACAAACATTGATCGGGCGTCTGCCCCATCCCCCAAATCCCGCCCTGAAGGGCTTGGCCTCGAGCCGGAGTATGCTTTACGATGACAACTGAACTGAGTGTTCCTGCAACAACTATTCCCCTCACATCGCTGCCGGAACACTGGCTGGCGGAAGTGGAGAGCAACCTTTCTCCAGGGGAGAACGTTTTAAGTAGCGTTGAGGTTGACCTCGATGCGCGATTACGTTTCACAAAAGGCATAATAGTTGTCACTGAGAAGCGTTTGCTGGCCCGTTCGCCGGGCGATACCACCTGGAAAAGTTGGTCTTTCCGCCACGGATTACGCCTGACGCACCATGACCACGCTGGCGTCGGCCACCTGGAACTGTTCGACGACCACGGCCGCCTGGCGTCGTGGCGTTTTACCCTGGGCCAGAACCTGCATGCGATCCGCGTGCTGGAACAGTTCGTCGAGCGCCTCGACAGCCATTTGACGGGCCAGCCCGTGCTGGAAGCGGAGCAGGAAGTCTGCCCCAGCTGCAAGGCGCCTTTGGAGCCGGAACAGGAAGAATGCCCGATCTGCGCCAAGGTGCTGCATACGCCGCCATCGACCTGGACCCTGTTCCGCCTGTGGCGCTTCGCCCATCCCTACCGTGGCCAGCTGGCCCTGGGCTTCATGCTGATGCTGCTGAGTACGGCCGCGCACATGATTCCACCGTATCTGACGGCGCCGCTGATGGACAATGTGCTGATCCCGTATCAGAACGGCAAGCATATCGACCCATGGCTGGTCGTGTATTACATGAGCGGCTTGCTCGGTTCGGCCCTGCTGGCCTGGCTGCTGGGCTGGGGCAAGACCTATGTGCTGGCCCTGGTGTCCGAACGCATGGGCGCCGACTTGCGCTCGGCCACGTATGAACACCTGATGAAACTGTCGCTGGAATTCTTTGGCGGCAAGCGCACGGGCGACCTGATGGCGCGCATCGGCAGCGGCAGCGACCGTATCTGCGTCTTCCTGTCGCTGCATTTGCTCGATTTCGCTTCCGACGTGCTGATGATCATCATGACGGGTGTGATCCTGTGGTCGATGAACCCATGGCTGGCCATCATGACCCTGGCGCCATTGCCCTTCATCGCCTGGATGATCCACCTGGTGCGCGACCGCTTGCGCACGGGCTTTGAAAAGATCGACCGCGTGTGGAGCGAAGTGACCAACGTGCTGGCCGATACGATTCCCGGCATCCGCGTCGTGAAGGCGTTTGCGCAGGAAAAACGCGAAGCGGCCCGCTTCCGCGACGCCAATGCGCACAACCTGGCCGTCAACGATAAACTGAACAAGGTCTGGTCGCTGTTCTCGCCCACCGTTTCCTTCCTGACGGAGATGGGTTTATTGGTCATCTGGTGCTTCGGCATCTGGCAACTGTCGCGCGGCGAAATCACCGTCGGCGTGCTGACCGCCTTCATCGCCTACAGCACGCGCTTCTATGGCCGTCTTGACTCGATGAGCCGCATCGTCTCCGTGACGCAGAAATCGGCGTCGGCCGCCAAGCGAATCTTCGACATCCTCGACCACGTGTCGAGCGTGCCGGAACCGGCTCAGCCCGTGAAACTGGACAAGATCGAAGGCAGGATCGACCTGCGCGAAGTCGGTTTCCGCTATGGCAACCGGGCCGTCAACCGCGGCATCACCCTGAACATCAAGGCGGGCGAGATGATCGGCCTCGTGGGCCACAGCGGTTCGGGCAAGAGCACCCTGGTCAACCTGATCTGCCGTTTCTACGACGTGTCGGAAGGCGCGATCCTGCTCGACGGCGTCGACATCCGCTCGTTCGCCGTGTCCGACTACCGGCGCAATATCGGCCTGGTGCTGCAGGAGCCGTTCCTGTTCTTCGGTACCATCGCGGAAAACATCGCCTACGGCAAGCCGCACGCGACGCGCCAGGACATCATCGCCGCCGCGCGCGCCGCGCATGCGCACGAATTCATCCTGCGCCTGCCGCAAGGCTACGATTCGATGGTGGGCGAGCGTGGCCAGGGCTTGTCCGGCGGCGAACGCCAGCGCATCTCGATCGCCCGCGCCCTGCTGATCGACCCGCGCATCCTGATCATGGATGAAGCGACATCGTCGGTCGACTCGGAAACAGAGAAGGAAATCCAGAAGGCGCTGGATAACCTGGTGCAGGGCCGCACGACGATCGCCATCGCGCACAGGCTGTCGACCTTGCACCGCGCCGACCGCCTGGTGGTGCTGGACCGCGGCCAGGTCGTCGAAGTGGGCAGTCACGATGAACTGATGGCGAAAGAGGGCGCCTATTTCCGCCTCTACGAAGCACAGGCGCGCAACAACGAACTCGCGCTCGACGACAAGGAATAAGCATGGCCAGTACAACTTTTACATTAAGCCGCGACACCTTCGGCAAGCTGGTGATGACGGATGCGGATGGCCAGGTCTTTGAAGGCGTGGCGCCCGTGCGCGCCTTTCCCATCCAGTCGCCCGATGAAGGCATTTCGCTGGTGCTGGGCAATGGCAAGGAAGTGGCGTGGATCGACCATATCGACGCCTTGCCGGAGCCGGCGCGCAGCCTGCTGCAGGAAGAGCTGGAAGGGCGCGAATTCATGCCCGAGATCGCGCGCGTGAAAAGCGTGAGCAGCTTTGCCACGCCATGTACCTGGTATGTCGACACGGACCGGGGCGAGACGCAATTCGTGCTGAAAGGCGAGGAAGACATCCGCCGCATCGGCGCCACGTCGCTGCTGATCGCCGATAACCACGGCATCCACTTTCTGATACGCGACATGTTCAATATCGACAAGACGACGCGCAAGATACTCGATCGTTTCCTGTAAGCGTTGGACTTGCCTGAAAACCGCTGCCTGCAGCGGTTTTTTTTCGTCTGCCGGGCATGAAAAAGCCGCACAGGAGTGCGGCTTTCATGGGTAGCACCGGCAACCATTTCAGGCCGCCGGGATGGCGCTGCATTACATGAACTTGTAGCCTGCGCCGATGTAGAAGTAACGGCCGCGCACGTTGTACAGCTGGGCAAAGCCCAGAGTGCCGTACTGGTTGCCGGCGCCCATCGCGCTAAACGGTGGCATCTTGTCGAACAGGTTCTTGATGCCGGCCGTGAAGGTCAGGTTTTGCATCGCCACGTACTGGCCCGTCAGATCCACTTCCGTGTGCGAAGGAATCGTGCGGGTGCCCGGCTTGATTTCGTCGCGGCGCAAGTCCGAGTCGATCATGTCGCCCGTCGTACGGATGACCAGGGAGCCGGACATATTGTCCTTTTCCAGGCTGGCAGTGAACGTGTTGCGGTACTTCGGATTCATGAACGTCTTCAGCGTGCTTTGCACCGGATCGGTTTCCGTATCCTGCGTTTCCATGCGGGTGTAGATGGTGGACGCATTGCGGATCGTGAATTTGCCGAACATCGTTTGCGGCGAGGTGTAGCGCAGGTCCGTATCGAAACCGCGCACTTCGGTGGTGGCCAGATTCTGGTTGTTCAGCAGGATGCGTGCGTCGCCATTCTTGATTTCGACATTGCCGCGCTCGATCGCCTTGGTTTCCGTCAGGGTGCCGATCTCGTTCTTCTTGTCGATCTTGAAGTAATCGATGCTGACCGTCAGCGAGTTCACTGGCGAGAACACCATGCCCAGGTTGTAGGTCTTGCCCGTTTCAGGTTTCAAGTCCTTGTTGGAGCCGGAGACCTGGTAGTAGGCGAAGTTTTTGCAGTTGCCGGCGATCGAAGGGAATGCATCGCAGATTTCCTTGTCATTCGTCGTATAGGCGCCCGCATCGACGCCGCCATACATCTGTTTCAGCGATGGTGCCAAGTAGCTGCCCGCATACGAACCACGGAACATCAGGTTGTTCAGGGGCTGATAGCGCAAGGCCAGTTTCGGGCTGGTTTTGCTGCCGACATTCGAGATGTCGTCGTAGCGCACGGCCACTTGCGCTTCGACGTTTTTCAGGAATGGAATCGACAGTTCGCCAAAGATGCCCTTGGAATTGCGGTCCGCCTTGACGGCAGCCTGCTGGATGCTGCCGAAGACCAGGCCATCGATCTGGTTCTGGTCGGGCTGGTCGCTCAGCGTTTCCTTGTTGTACGACACGCCGACGGCGTAAGCCATCGCGCCGCCTGCCAGGTCCATGATCGGCGCCGATGCCTTGGCGTTGAAGAAGGTCAGTTCCGACTTGCCGGCGCGCGTAGGCGTGAGACGGATCTTGTCGACGGCGGCCTGCGGGTTGTCGGTGCGGGTCGGGTTGATCGTGCCATTCTCGATCGCTTCGTTGAACAGGTCGTAGTGTGCGTAGTTCGAATCGCGGTTGGTAGCCTTGCTGACGCCCTTGCCGATGGCGACGTCCCAGTCGATGCCGCGCGTCGTGCCTTCCAGGCCCGTCGAGAACTGGGTCATCGTGCCCTTGCGGTTGGTCTGGCGCGGGCCCATTTGCATGAAGCGGCCGGCAACGGTCTGGTTGCCGACCTTGAAGTTGCCTGGCGCAGGCTGGGACGAGAAGTCATCCTTGCTTTCGGAATAGGTAAATTCCGCAAATGCGCGAATGCTGTCGCTGATTTTCAGGCTGCCGATCAGCATGCCGCTGGCGCGGTCGGCGCCGTTGGTCGAGGTCAGCAAGGTCTTGTTGACGTCGAAACGGCAGGAACCGTCGCTCAAATCGTCAGGTGGGCATGGCACCAGGGTGCCGCCGCCGACGATATTGCCGCTAGGATGATAGCCACTGCGGCCATCCGGGCCGCCAAAGCGGCGGAAGTCGGCCGAACGGGTCAGGTCGCGGTCCTTGCGGTAGATCGGATCGCGCTTGAAGATGTCGACCGTAGCCAGCACGTTGAAGCCCTGGGTGTCATAGTCGCCAAAACCGTACACGAGGTTGGCCGTCTTTTCCTTTGCGTCCGAGCGCGAGCTTTGGCCGTAGCTGGTTTTCGCTTCCAGGCCCTGGTAATTCTTTTTGGTGATGAAGTTCATCACGCCGGCAACGGCATCGGCGCCATAAATGGCCGAACCGCCGTCCTTCAGGATTTCAATGCGTTCCAGCGCGCTCAGCGGGATGGCGTTGACGTCGACCGCGGCGCCCGCGCCCGAACCGTCAGCCAGCGCATTGGTCGGCAGGCGGCGGCCGTTCAACAGGATCAGCACGTTGCGTTCGCTCAAGCCGCGCATCTTGATGTTGGTGGTGCCGGAACCGGAAGGCGAGCTGGCGCTCAGTTCGCCCTGGTCATTGATGTCGATGGAAGCCAGGTTGCGCACCAGTTCAGCGACGCTGGTGGCGCCCGTGCGCTCGATATCTTTCTTGCTGTAGATTTCCACCGGTGCGGCCGTTTCGGCATCCACGCGCTTGATGGCGGAACCGGTGACGACCACACGCTGCACTTTTTCCTCGCCAGCCTTGGCTTCCTGCGCCTGGACGGCCTGGTGCATGAAACCTGCGCTCATGACCAAAGTGCCGGCAAACATCATGCGCAAGGATTTGCTCAATTTCTTTTCAATCATTGTCCATCCTCCAACTAGGAAACTTTAGTTTCCTTAGGGTTTTATGTAGCTATTTGAAAGTATTTTCAAAATGACTATGTTTACAAATTTAGTATTTTAAATTTGCAATTCATCAGACCATTTTTTGATCTTGACTGTCAAGAACTGCCGGGTATTTGTTCAGGTGCATGGCACGAGGCAGAATGAAGGTGGATGAATTTTATTTGTGGCAAGCAGGAAAGTATTAAATTTCAATTGTTAAATAAATTAAATTTGCAATTATGTTCAATTATCATTGAAAGTTTGGTCTTTGCTGATCGCCTGTCTAGACAGCTGTGGTTTTTTTGTGACAATGTCGGGGGTGAACAAGGCGGGCAGCAGGACAAAAAAAAGCCGCCCGGCAGGGGCGGCTGGCGCTGGGAAAGGCGCTTGTTACTGAAACGCCACTTCCGCAAAGCTGCGCAATTTCCGGCTGTGCAGCCTGTCCACGCCCTGGCGGCGCAGCAGTTCCACGGCACGGATGCCGATGCGCAGATGCTGGTCGACGCGCTCGCGGTAGAAGTGATTGGCCATGCCGGGCAGCTTGATTTCGCCGTGCAGCGGCTTGTCGCTCACGCACAGCAGGGTGCCGTAGGGGACGCGGAAACGGAAGCCGTTGGCGGCGATCGTCGCGCTTTCCATGTCCAGCGCGATGGCGCGGCTCTGGCTGAAACGGCGCTCCGGCGTGCGCTGCGGCAGCAATTCCCAGTTGCGGTTGTCCGTGCTGGCCACGGTTCCCGTGCGCATGATGTGTTTCAGGTCATGCCCCGTCAGCTGGGTGATTTCCGCCACGGCCGTTTGCAGCGCCTGCTGGATTTCCGCCAGCGGCGGGATCGGCACCCACAGCGGCAAGTCTTCGTCGAGCACGTGGTCTTCGCGTACATACGCATGCGCCAGCACGTAGTCGCCCAGGCTTTGCGTGGTGCGCAAGCCGGCGCAATGACCGAGCATCAGCCAGGCGTGCGGGCGCAGCACGGCGATGTGGTCGGTGATGGTCTTCGCATTGGCGGGACCGACACCGATATTGACCATGGTGATGCCGCTGCCGTCCGCGCGCAGTAAATGGTAGGCGGGCATCTGCGGCAGGCGCGGCGGCGCGGCGCCCAGCGCATCCTCGCTTTCGACCGTCTGGCCGACCCGGCGCGTGACCACGTTGCCCGGTTCGACAAAGGCGATGTAGCCGTCGTCGTCCGAGGGCGCGGCCGCATCGGGCGCGCGGTCCATCATGGCGTGGCCCAGGCGGATGAATTCGTCGATGTAGAACTGGTAATTGGTGAACAGGACGAAGTTCTGGAAGTGCTGCGGCGACGTGCCGCTGTAATGGCGCAAGCGCTGCAGCGAATAATCGACGCGCGGTCCCGTGAACAGCGACAGCGGCTGCGCTTCGCCATGCGCCGGTTCGTGCGTGCCGTTGGCGATGCCGTCGTCCATGGCCGACAGGTCGGGCAGGTCGAACAGGTCGCGCATGGCCAAGCGGCGGCCCGCATCCATATTGCCTTCGATATGGTCATGCTCGGCGAACGAGAAATGCACGGGGATGGGCTGGGCGCTCACGCCCACTTCCAGGTGCACTTTCTGGCCGCTGTTATGGTTTTTCAGCAGCAGGGTGAACTGGTCCAGGTAGTAATCGCCGAACAGGTCGGGGCGCGTCAAGGTGGTTTCAAACACACCGGGGCCGGCGACAAAACCGTAGGCCAGCGGCGAGTCGGCGCGCGCCACGGTGTCCGTCTGGATACGCACGAAGGGGTAGCAGGCACGCACACGTTCGTGCATGTCTTCGCCAGCGACAAAGCGCTGCAGCGCATCGCGCAAGTGTTCGATGCTGCTGCGGTAGATGGCTTGCACCTGTTCCAGCGCCAGGCGTGGATCGTCGAAGCGGGAGGAGGCGATGAAGGGGGGCGTAAGCAAGCGGATTCTCCTTGTGGCGGTTCGTGCATACCATTGTAAGGCAGCAGGGCCAGTCGTGTTGCCGCTCGTGTGGGTCCATGGTTGGGTGCTTGACGAATTCAAATAGAATCTGTATTCTATTTGAATGGTCAGACTTGCTAAATTCAACGAAAACAACTTCATCGACAGCGCAATCGCCGTCGCCGCCCAGTGCGGCGTGGGCGCCGTCTCGATGGCCGCCATCGCCGTCAAGGCCGGTGCGCCCATCGGCTCCGTGTATCACCGCTTCGATTCGCGCAACGCCATCCTGGCGCGCGCGTGGCTGCGCGTAAAAAGCGACTTCCGCGAGGAAGTGGCCAGCCGCTGGCTCGGCGGCGACACCTGGGCCGGCGTGCATGGCTTGCTGGACTGGTGCCGGCGCAAGCCCGTATATGCGCGCTTCCTGCTGCAATGCGCGGATAGCCCCGATTTCAACAGTGGCCTCAGCGAGGAATTGCTGGCCGCCGTGGAAGAGGAGCAGGCCGCGCTCGACGCCTGCTTTGTCCGCTGTGCCGAAGCCATGCCCGCCACCGCGGAGCTTGACCTCGATCACATGCTGCTCAAATTCGTGCTGATCGATGCGCCCGTGGCCGTCGTCAAACCTTACCTGACCCAGGAGCGGCCGATACCGGCCAGCGTCGACGCCATGCTGCGCGCCTCGCACGACGCCGTGCGCGGCTGGGCCGCCCATACCACCTCACACTAACAAAGAAAAGAATCCCCATGCGCTATTCCACCCAGCTTGAACACGGCAAGAAAATCCCGCTGCACGACGAAGAAGGTTTCATCGGCATGCGCGCGGCCGGCCGCATCGCCGCCGACACGCTCGACTACATCGCGCCTTTCGTCAAACCGGGCGTCTCGACGGCCAAACTCGACGCCCTGTGCGAAGAATTCATGCGCGCGGCCGGCGCCATCCCCGGCACCATCGACTACCACGGCTACAAGCACGCCAGCTGCATCTCCGTCAATAACGTGGTCACGCACGGCATCCCGTCCGAGACCAAGATCCTCAAAGTGGGCGACATCCTCAACATCGACGTGACGCCGAAGTTCAACGGCTGGTTCGGCGACACCAGCCGCACCTTCAAGGTGGGCGCCGTCTCCATCCTGGCCAACCGCCTCGTCAACACGGCGTATGACGCCATGATGGCAGGCATCCACACCGTGCGTCCCGGAGCGACCCTCGGCGACGTGGGCGCCGCCATCGAAGCGGTAGCCAAGGCGCAGGGCTTTTCCTCCGTGCGCGACTTCTGCGGCCATGGCGTGGGCCAGGTCTTCCATGACACGCCGCAAGTGCTGCATTACGGCCGCGCCGGCACGGGCATCGTGCTGGAACCGGGCATGATCTTCACGATCGAACCGATGCTCAACGTGGGCAGCTACCAGGTCAAGGTCTTGCCCGACAAATGGACGACGGTGACGAAGGACCGCTCGCTGTCGGCGCAGTTCGAGCACTCGCTGGCCGTGACGGAAACGGGCTTTGAAATCTTTACCCTGACCGGTTCGACCGAGCCGCTGGTGTAAGCATGGAGGACGCGCGCCGGCAGCAGCTCACCGATATCGTCGCCGCGAAAGCCGGCGTGGATGTCGCTTGCGCGGCCCGCCACCTGGCGCTGCATGATGACGACGTGGCGGCCGCCTTGCGCGGCATCGACGCCGAACGTTATACGCTGACGCAGCGTCTGCTGAACAAGTACCGGCGCGATCCGGAAGACGCGCTGCAGCACGTGGCGCTGGCCGTGCTGCAGCAGGAAGGCATCGGCAGCGACAGCGTGCTGCGCGCGGAGCGCATCGCGTCCCTGGCGCCGTCCGTCGCCGGCATGGTGATGCTGGCCGAATGGCTGGCCTATGTGGACTGGGAAGGCTACGACAGCGCCCTGTACGCGAATATCGACGCGGTGGCGGCGATCATCGCCGGCGCACTGGACCTGCCCGAGGTGGCGGCCAATCTGCTGCAGGCGCGCGACGAAACGGTGTTCGAAGCGCAGCGCCCCGCGCTGGCAGCCGCCGCTCTGCTGTTCATCGAACGCCACATCGCGCTCTTTCCCTGAGAGTGCCCTGCGTCTTACAATGGCGGCAAGCACTGTTGCCCCATTTTGAAGACTTCCGCATGAGCGATTTTCCCGAAGATATCTACACCGAGCCGTCCGCCGACGTGCATACCCTGAACAACCTGGGCCCCTTGACGGGCATGGCCGGCATCTGGACGGGCACGCGCGGCCTGGACGTCAAGCCGAAAGCGGACGGCCCGCGCAAGCAGGCCTTCGTCGAGCGCATCGAACTGCAGCCGATCGACCCCGTCACCAATGGCCCGCAACTGTTCTACGGCTTGCGCTACTACATCCACATCACCAAGCCGGATCAAGTCAAAACGTACCATGAGCAGGTGGGCTACTGGCTGTGGGAGCCGGCCACGGGCGCCGTGATCCAGACCCTGGCCATTCCGCGTGGCCAGATCGCCATGGCGTCCGGCACGGCGACGGCGGACGCCACCAGTTTCGAACTGGTGGCCAAGCGCGATTCGACGGCGTACGGCATCTGCTCGAACCCCTTCCTCGAACATGCGTTCACCACCGTCGAATATCGGATCAAGGTCGATATCCACCCCGATGGCACGTGGGGCTACGACGAGGACACGGTCATGCTCATCCGCGGCAAGGACGAACCGTTCCACCACACGGACCGCAACCTGCTGACGAAAATCGCCGAGCCGACGCCGAACCCGATGGCGCTGCAGGCGCTGGCGGCAGCCGCTTAAGGTTTTCCCTGCGCCACCGCCTTGATTGCGCGCTCCTCGCCCATGGCGGCCGCGATCTTCCAGCGCTGCATGGCGCTGGCGCGGTCGGGGCGTTTCAGTCCCGCTCCTTCCCAGTCCATCAGTCCCAGATTGTAGATGTCGCCCGCGCTGCCCTTGTCGGCGGCGAGGGTGAACCATTTGCGCGCTTCCTTGTGGTTGACGGGAATCTGGTAGCCGCGCACGTGGTACAGGCCCAATAAGTGCATGGCTTGCACATTGCCCTTGTTCGCGGCCTGTTTCAGCAAGTCGAGGCCGCGCGCCATGTTGCGCGGTTCCTGCCAGCCTTCGGCCAGCATCACGCCTTTCGCCGCCAGCGCATAGCTGTCGTTTTTCACGAGGCCCTTGCCGATCAGGGGCTTGGCGGCCACCTGGCGCGCTTCGCGCTGCTGCGCCGTTGGCGCCGTGATGGGGCCCGGCTTGCCTTCGCCCATCAGCAGCATCCAGCCATACAGGCCATACGCGCCGGCGTCGCCCTTGCCGACCAGGCTTTCCAGCATGGCCAGCGCCTGCACCTTGTCGCCATTTTCGTACAGCTTGACGGCCTTGGCGCTGCTCGCATCTGCCGGCACAACGGCTGGCGCATGGGGCGCGATGGGCGCCGACGCGATGGCCGTTTGCGGCGGTGGAGCCGCCGGGCGCACACGCACGGGCAAGCCATAGCTGGCGGCCAGCACGGCCACGCTCGCGGGCGCGAGGATCAGCACTTGCGCCAGCTGGTTGCGGCGGCCCTTGCCGGCGATGCCCATGGCCCGTTCGGCTTGCCGCTCGCCGCCCAGCGCTTCGCTCAGCACGGCTTTCACCTTGCGGTTGAACAGCCAGTAGCCGGCGCCCGTGACGAGCAAGCCTGCGACGGCGGCCGCACCGCGCCCGGCGAAGAACCAGGTGGCGATGGCGGCGGCCAGCGCGGCCAGCGCGCTTTTCCACCAGAATTGTTTGGCCAGCCGCGTGTAGACCTGGCGCAGGGCGCCGAGCACGCAGGTACGTACATTGTTGGCATAGTCGGCGGAGACGACATCGACGTGCGCGTGATCCGCGTCGCCGCTGAGGACGGACTCGATCACGTCCGAGTTCAGTTCCGAGGCGGCCACGTCGCGCAGCGGCGTCAGCAAACCTTGCACGTGGGCCGAGAACAGGCCGTCGTCGGCGCTGCCGGCCAGCGCGTCGCTGAGCGCCTTGAGGTCGCCGCGCAGCAGCTTTTCCACGATGTCGTCCAGGGTCAGCCAGCGCAAGTCCGTACCGTATGCGACCAGGTGGTGCTTTTCCGCGTTGCACGATGCATCGAGGCGCACGATGCGCAGCTTGGCCGCATACAGGGCGTCGACTTCCTGCGGCTGGTCTTCATTGTAAATGCTCACTTTCGCCAGGGCCAGGCTGCTGGCAATGGCTGCCAGTGAGTGCACGCTCTCCTTGTCGCGGATGCGGCGCGCATCGTCGGGCGCCTGCTTGGGCAGGCTGACGCTGTAGCCGGGCGTCACATGCACGTCGACCCAGGCCGCCTTGCCCACCTTGCCGGAACCGCCGCACGGGTTGCAGCGCAAGTCGCCCACGCCGCTGCAGGTGCGGCACGTGACCTTGCCGCTGGCGCGGCAGGTGCCGCAATTGATGTTGCCGGAACCGTGGCAAGTGTTACAGCTGACCTTGCCGTAGCTGCAATGGTAGCAAGAGCGGTACTCGGTGCGGTATTGGGGCCGCGTCTCGCTGTGGTAGCTGGTGTGCGAGCTGCCGTTGCTGTAGGTGGTAGTGGGCACTTGCACCGTGATGTAGTCGGTGACTTGTTCGGAGACCGTGCCGCTGCCGCTGCAATACGAGCACGACACCTTGCCGCTGCCGTAGCAGCCATACGCGTCGCAGCTGACGGTGCGCCCGCCGTGGCAGTTCCAGCATGTTTCCGTCGTCGCGCCGTAGCAGGTGTGGCAGTTGATGCGGCCGCTGCCGGTGCAGTTGTTGCAGGTATCGAGGTGCCAGTACTTGACGGCGTGCGGCAGGTAGACGCCCGCCTCGACGCCGTTGTAGGCCTGGCCCGCCTGGCGCAAGGCATTGTCGAGCCTGCTCGCCGCGCGGCGCAGCCGTTCCTTCTCCTGCGCGTGAGCGAGCGCTCCCACCTCGTGGGAGCCACAGCGGCAGTCATTGCCCGCTGGCGTGAAATAGCCATTGATGACGCGCTGCTCGAAGCGCGCCTCGAGCGCGTAGTTCGCTTGCAGCGAAAACTCCTGCAGCACGTCTTCTTCGTCCAGCGGCGTGATGTCGTGCGGTTCGAAACGCGTCTTGTCCTGCACCAGGGTGCGCAGCTTGCCCAGCACCGTCGGTATCTCTTCCTTGTCGAGCTTGAGGGGCGCTGGCGCCGTCACGGCCGTTGCTGATGCCTGGGGCATGTCCTCGTTGCCTTGGGTATCGGTGGCCGTCTCGGTGCTGGGGTTCATGCGCGTCCTTTTGCTCTCTGGAAAGATGTTTGAATTTTAGCATCCCAATATGACAAACCATGACAAAGCGGACCCGCTTTTTCAGCGCAGGCCGCGACGGAACTGGTCAGGCGTGCCGCCGCTTTGCCGGCGAAACATGGCGATGAAAGCGGAGGCCGTGCTGTAGCCCAGTTCCAGCGCGATCGCCTGCACGGTGTCTCCTTGTTCCAGCAGGGGCAGGGCGGCCAGGAAGCGCTGGCGCTGGCGCCATTCGCCGAACGGCATGCCCAGTTCGCGCTGGCAGCGGCGCGCCAAGGTGCGCTCCGTCACGTGCAATTGCGCGGCCCACTCGGCCAGTGAGCGGTTACTGCCAGGCTCCGCCTGCAGGGCCGCCAGCAGCGCCGCAATGACGGGCTCGTCGCTGCCAGGCAGATAGTTGCGGCTGCACGGCGCCAGCTGCAGCTGGTCGACCAGCACCTGCGCCAGGCGCTGGTCGGCTTCGGTGGCGGGCGTGGTGACGTTGCGCCCGGCAAAGTCGCCTAGTATGGCTTTGAGCAAAGGACTCAATACCAGCGCGCACGGCTGGGCCGGCAGCTGCGCGCACAGGCTGGCGTCGATGTAGGCCGAGTGAAACACGACATCCTGGCGGATATAGCCGTCGTGCAAAGTCTCGGGCGGTATCCACACGGCGTACTGGGGCGGCGACAGGTAGCGCTGGCCCGCGACCATGATTTCCATCACGCCCGTGGAGCAATACGTGAGCTGGCCCCAAGGATGGCTCTGGTAATCGAACTGCTGGTGCGCGCGGTAATCGTCGAGGCGGAAATACACGGGATAGGGCAGGGTGTCGGAAACGGCGGGGAAATGCTGGTTGCTGGCCATGGTGTCTTTGTCCTGTTCTTCGCATCGATTGTCCGCTATGCATTATATCCATGGAATCGGACCGTGCGAAAATGGCGGTCTTGAATACTGGAGTACGCCGCATGCAAGTGAAGCACTATCTGTTACCCGTGATCGCCGTGCTGATCTGGGCCATCAATACCATTGTCAGCAAGATGGCCGTGGGCGTGATCGATCCGGCCGCCATCTCGTTCTACCGCTGGCTGCTGGCCGGCGTGCTGCTGGCGCTCGTGTTTGCCCGTCCCGTGTGGAAGCAGCGCTCCGTGGTGCGACCGTATCTGGGCAAACTGTTTGTGCTGGGTATGTTGGGCATGGTCATGTACCAGTGCCTCGCCTACATCGCCGCGCAAACGACGACGGCCACCAATATGGGCATCCTCGCATCGATGATGCCGCTGCTGGCCGTGGGCCTGTCCGTGCTGCTGCTGGGCGAGGCGCCCACCGTGGGCGGCGTGTTTGGCGGCCTCGTGTCGCTGCTGGGACTCGCTTATTTGCTCAGCCATGGCGACCCGGCCGCCCTGCTGGCCCATGGAGCAGCCGTGGGCGACGCGCTGATGCTGCTGGCGTGCCTGTCGTATGCGGGCTATGGCGTGCTGCTCAAGCGCTGGAAGATTCCCCTGAATAACTGGCATTCGCTGCTGATCCAGGTCTGGTGCGCCGTGCCCGTGCTGTTCGTGTATTACCTGAGCCAGTCCGCGCCGCCTGTCACCAGCGCCGGCTTGCCGCTGGTGCTGTTTGCCGGCATCCCCGCCTCCATCATCGCGCCGTTCTTGTGGATGCATGGCCTGGCCAAGCTGGGGCCTAGCCGCGCGACGACCTTGATGAACTTGCTGCCCGTATTCACGGTGATCATCGCCATGCTGTTCCTCGGCGAAACCTTGCACAGCTACGATGTGATCGGCGGCGGCGTGACCCTGCTGGGCGTGGTGATGGTGCAATACCTGAAACGTCCGCTGCGCCGCGCACCGGCATAGTTTTTTTGCTATGCTGGTGTTTTGAACAAGGAGGCGCCATGCCCAGCATCGATACTCTGTTGAGTGAACTGGAAGCATTCGGTAACACCAATGATGCGGCGCACACGGCGCGCGCCAGCCGCATGCTCAATATCACGCGCGACACGGGCGAATTGCTGGCCGTGATGGTGCACGCGCGCGGCGCCCGGCGAGTGCTGGAAATCGGCACGTCGAACGGCTATTCCACTTTGTGGCTGGCGCGCGCCGTGCAGGCGCTGGGCGGCAAGGTGGTGACGGTGGAAAAGGCGCAGGACAAGTTCGACATGGCGCACGACAACTTCGTGCGCGCGCAATTGCAGGGCGTGATCGGCCAGCTGCTGGCGGACGCGGGCGACGTGCTGCGCGATGCGGCGGACGGCGCCTACGATTTCATCTTCCTCGATTCCGCTCGCCAGCAATACGCGCAGTGGTGGCCGCAGCTGGACCGCGCGCTGGCGGCTGGCGGCGTGCTGGTGGTCGACAACGCCAGTTCGCACTACGCGGACATGGCCGGCTTCATCGAAACCATCCGCGCCGACAGCCGCTACACGACGTGCCTGGCGACGGTCGGCAAGGGCGAATTCATCGCCGTCAAGGCGGGCAACTAGTTATTCAGCAACGATAGCCGCTTCCAGCACGCGCACCAAGGATTCGACGCCTTGCGCGTCGACGTCGTCGAAACGGCCAATCAACGGGCTGTCGAGGTCGAACACGCCGATGATCTGGCCGTGCGCAAACACGGGCACCACCAGTTCCGAGCGGGAATTGACGTCGCAGGCGATGTGGCCGGGAAATGCATGCACGTCCTGCACGACGATGGACTTGCCTTCGACCACCGTGGTGCCGCACACGCCGCGCCCCTTCTTGATGCGGATGCAGGCGGGCTTGCCCTGGAACGGTCCCAACACCAATTCCTCGCCCTTGAGGAAATAAAAGCCGGCCCAGTTGAGGCCCGGCATGGTGTTGAAGACCAGCGAACTGAAGTTGGCCGTATTGGCGATGAAGTCGGTCTCGCCTGACAGCAAGCCTTGCAGCTGCGAGCGCAAGTCCGCATACATGGCTTGCTTGGCGGCGGGGGTATCGGTGCCGTAGGCGGCGTCGCTGATGGTAAACGTCATGGTCGTGGTGGCGCTTGAAAATGGGGAAGGCGATATGGTAGCGCGTCTGGCGCATCCGCGCGCGGCCGTCACTGTTTCAGATATTCCTGCGCCAGCTGGCGCAGCAGGTGCAGGGCCGCATGGCCGTGATCGGCCTGCCATGCCAGGCCGATGCCGGCCGCCAATTCCTCGCCTTCCGCCAATGGCCGGTAGATCACGCCATCCATGCGCAGCGCGCGGAACGAGTCGGCCAGCAGCGCCATACCTTTGCCTGCGGCCACGTCGCCGAGCAGCACATGGTGGTCGGGTGCTTCGCGCAGGAAATGCGGCGCGAAATCATGCCGGCGGAACACTTGCTGGCAATGGTCGAAAAAGGCGGGCTGGCGCACCCGTTCGAACCAGTAGATGGGTTCCTGGGCGATGTCAGCAAGGCTGAGCTTGCGCTTCTTCGCCAGCCGGTGCCCGGCGGGCAGGGCCAGCATCATGGGCTGGCGCGCCAGCGGCTGCACGGCTAGCTCGAACGTGGCGCTGGGCAAGGCAAGCAGGGCTGCATCGAGCTGGCCCTTGCGCACGGCGGCGACCAGGCGCGGCGACGGGGCCGCCGTCAATTCCAGGCGGACATTGCCCAGTTGCTCCTCCAGCGCCGCCAGCAAAGGACGGAACAGGCCTGCCGCCACGGAACTGGTCAAGCCCAGGCGCAGGCGCGCGGGTGCGCTGTCTTGCCGCAGCGATTGCTGCGCCATCTCCAGCAAATCGAGGATGTGCAGCGCCTGCGGCAGCAGGGTACGGCCCGCTTGCGTCAAGGCCACGCCCTGCGTGTCGCGCTCGAACAGGCGCGCGCCCAGCTTGTCTTCCAGCCCCTTGATGGCGCGCGACAATGGTGGCTGGGTCATGTGCAATTGCTCCGCCGCCTGGCGGAAGTTCAGGCAGCGGGCGACGGCGCAAAACAGGGTCAAGGCATGGGTATCGAGGGCTCTCATACCAGAAAGGTATCACGAAATCGGGCATTCCCTTGCCAGCTGGCGCGGTCCACACTGGCGGCATCGAGTCAACAACTGAGGAGAGCAGCATGCAACAGCGACACATCGGCAATAGCGGTTTGACCAGTTCGGCATTGGGCCTGGGCTGCATGGGCATGTCGGAATTCTATGGCGCCACGGACGAGGCGCAATCCCTGGCCACCCTGGAAGCTGCCCTGGCGGCGGGCGTGACCCTGTTCGACACGGCCGACGCCTACGGTTTCGGCCACAACGAGCAGTTGCTGGGGCGCTTTTTGGCCAGCCATCGCGGCCAGGCCCTGATCGCCACCAAGTGCGGGCTGGCGCGCGAGGCGGGCAGTTATGCGCGCCGCGTCGACAATTCCCCCGCCTACATCCGCCAGGCGTGCGAAGCGTCGCTGGCGCGCCTGGGCGTGGAGGCCATCGACCTGTTCTATCTGCACCGCCTGAATCTCGAGACGCCACTTGAGGAATCGATGGGCGCGCTGGCGCAACTGCGGCAAGAGGGCAAGATCCGCGCCGTGGGCCTGTGCGAGGTGAGCGCCGCCACCTTGCGGCGCGCGGCGGCGATCTGCCCCGTGGACGCCGTGCAGAGCGAATACTCGCTGTGGACGCGCGAACCGGAGCAGGGCGTGCTGGCCGCCTGCCGCGACGTGGGCGCCAGCTTCTTTGCCTACAGTCCGCTGGGCCGGGGATTTTTGACGGGCGCCATTGCCGATGCGGCCAGCCTCGACGCGGGCGACTTTCGCCAGTTCAATCCCCGCTTTGCCGCCGATAACCTGGCGCGCAATCAGGCCATCGTCGCGCAAGTGAGGGACATCGCGCGCGCAAAAGGCTGCACGCCGGCCCAGCTGGCGCTGGCCTGGCTGCTGGCGCAAGGCGACGACATCATTCCCATTCCCGGCACCAAGCGCATCGCGTATTTGTACGACAACCTCGGCGCGCTGGCCGTGCGGCTGGACGGGGCGGAACTGGCGGCGATGAACGCGGCCTTTCCTTTGGGCATGGCGGCGGGCGCGCGCTATACGGAAGAAGGCATGAAGGGCGTGGATGCCTGAAAAAAGGCTATGTCACCGTTAGATGTGGGAATGCTCCTAGTGTTGCCTTCAATAATGTTTCTGGCGAGCGGATGCGCCCGGCGTCGAGTATCCAGCGCCAGCCCAGGTAATTCGACAGGTAGCGTGTGGCTACGCCGTGAAACGGCCGTAGCCAATCCCGCAAGCGGCTGTGATACGCATTGACGTTTTGCACGTGGGCGGCGCCCCGCACGCGGATGCCGGCACGCAAGTTGACGGCCTGGTGGCTGACCCCTGCTTCATGGGCGAAGGCGCGGTAGGCGGCATGACCATCGGTGACCAGCAAGATATCCTTGTCGATGACGGGTGGCAGGCAAGCATGTAGCTGTGCCTTGGTCAGTGCTCCTTTTCCCGTGACGAAATCGAGGGTTTGCCCAGTGCGGTCACGCGCCACCAGGATGCAGACTTGCTCATTCGATATGCCACGTTTAAAGGCATGACCACCACGGCGCCGCGCCGGGCGCGTCAAATGCCGCGATCCCTTCTCCGATTCCAGTACATACAGCTCGTCCGCTTCGGCGATGCCATGCAGGCGATGGGGCCGGTCCGTTTTTGCCAATGATAAAAACCGGTGGCGCCAGCGAAACGTGGTATTGCGGTGCACGCCCAGCTGTAACGCCGCCTTACGCACGGAATCCGATGTCAGCATGCAATGGGCATACTCAAGCCACAGCGCCTTGTGGCGCAAGCGGGCAAGCGGCGTGCCGGTGAGTGCATTGAAGGTGCGGCCGCAAGGCACGCAACGGTAGCGCTGCAGTCCGTGTGCATGGCCGTGCCGGTGAGCATGGTTGCTGTTGCAAACCGGACAGTGCGGTTGTTGGCGGGCCACGCTTTCGATCAATGCCACGGCGACGTCTTGCGATGCGGCCCCGTGCAGCAGGGCGATGCCCGCCAGGCGCTGGCGGCGGTTCAGTTCGGCGAACTGGGCGATGAAGGTTTTCCATTGGGCTGGCTGCATGGAAGGCTCCCGCTTGTCTGCGATGCTCAGTCAGACAGCAGGGACACGGGAAGATTCCCGGAATTCCCCTACTTGTCGAGGACAGAGCCGAAAAAAACGCGCGAGTGTACGCCAGCGTACCTAACTGAAACTTTCTCTGCAGGATAATTGCCGGCGATCTGCTAGCATTTGGCAGTGACTGCGCGCTGCGCTTTGCACGCTGTTCAATGGTCAGGTATCCGATGAGGTGGATGTTGTTAGATGACGATATTTTCGATATAGAACTGAAGTTATTGCTTGAGGGAATACTGCTGCGCTATCAGCACGATTTCCGCGATTATTCCGTGGCGTCCCTGCGCCGGCGCATGCGCCAGGCCATGGAGCGCTTCGGCTGCGCCAGCCTGTCGCAATTGCAGGACCGCATCTTGCACGAGCCGGCCATGTTCGCGCAGATGCTGCAGTTTTTCACGGTGCAAGTGAGCGAGATGTTCCGCGATCCCGCGTATTTTCGTGCTCTGCGCGAAAAAGTCGTGCCCATCCTGCATACCTATCCCTCGATCAAGATCTGGGTGGCCGGCTGCAGCAGCGGCGAAGAGGTATGGTCGCTGGCCATCTTGCTGGAAGAAGAGGGCTTGCTCGAGCGCAGCATGATTTATGCGACCGACATCAATGTGGAAGCGCTGGCCGCCGCTGAAGCGGGCATTTATCCCATCGAACGCATCGCCCAGTTCAGCGAGAATTACCAGCTGGCGGGCGGCAAGCGCTCGCTGTCCGACTATTACACGGCCGCCTACAAGGGCGCCATCTTTGACCGGCGCTTGCGGCGCCAGTTCGTCTTCGCCGACCACAGCCTGGCGACGGACAGCGTGTTTTCGGAGGTGCACATGGTTTCCTGCCGTAACGTCATGATTTACTTCAACAAAGATTTGCAAGACCGCAGCCTTGGCCTGTTCCATGAAGCGCTGGTGAACCGGGGCTTCCTGGGGCTGGGCATGAAGGAAAGCCTGCATTTCAGCCGCCATGCGGACAGCTTCAACGAGCTGAGCCCGGCCGAACGCATCTTCCAGCGTGCCTGACATGCTGCCAAGCTGCGACGTCGCGCCACCGCCCGCCGGCCTGCGCCTGATCGCCATCGGCGCCTCGGCCGGCGGCGTGGAAGCGCTGGGCATCGTGCTGCGCGCCTTGCCCGCCAGTTGCCGCGCGGCCGTCGTGGTGGTGCTGCATCTGGCACCAGGCCGCTCGAGCCAGTTGCCGCATCTGTATGCGGCGCGCTGCGCGCTGCCCTTGTGCGAAGCGCAGGACAAGGAACCGCTGAAGGCCGGAACCGTGTATTTCGCCCCGCCCGACTACCACCTGCAAGTCGAGCCCGATGGCTGCTTTTCCCTGTCGCAGGAAGCGCCCGTGTATTTTTCGCGCCCGTCCATCGATGTCCTGCTGGAAACGGCTGCGTACGCTTACCGGCGCGCCATGCTGGCCATTATCCTGACGGGCGCCTCGGCCGACGGTGCGGCGGGCCTGGCCCGCGTGCGGCAGCTGGGCGGCAGTGCCTGGGTGCAAGACCCGCAGCGGGCCAGTTGTGGCATCATGCCGGCGGCCGCGCTCAAGCTGGCGGGCGCCGACCGCGTGCTCGATTTGCCGCAAATGGCCGCCAGCCTGGCATTGCTCGGCGATGGCGAACACAAGTGAATGAGAGTGGTGTAGTGCGTGTAATATATGTGAGAATTGAAACAATGTTGATGTTTATATCGAAACACGATGGCATCTTGCCGTTGCGATGCCTGAAGATGATTCCGTGACCGCACCTATCCATATCCTCGTCGTTGACGACATCGCGCAAAACCTGGTCGCCGCCGAAGCCGTGCTGGCACGGCCCGGTATTGTCATCCTGAAGGCAAGCTCAGGCGCGCAAGCGCTGGAATTGCTGTTGACGCATGAAGTGGCGCTGGCCCTGATCGACGTGCAAATGCCGCACATGGATGGTTTCGAGCTGGCCGAGCTGATACGCGGCAGCGAGCGCACGCGCAGCATTCCGCTGATCTTCCTGACGGCGGCGTCGCGCGAACCGAGCTACAGCTTCCGCGGCTACGAGGCGGGCGCCGTCGATTTCCTCTACAAGCCCATCGACGTGAAGGCCTTGCAAAGCAAGGTGGCCGTGCTGGTCCAGCTGTACCAGCAGAAACGCGAATTGTCGGCCCAGCTCGACGAACTCAAGCATGCCTTGCACCTGAATGAACTGTTCACGGCCGTGCTGGGCCACGACTTGCGCACGCCCTTGTCGGTGGTGATGAACGGCGCCATGCTGTTGCCGATGATGAGCGACCACCCGAAGGTGATCGTCACGGCGCAGCGTATCGAAAGCAGCGCCAAGCGCATGGGACGCATGGTCGACCAGCTGCTGGACCTGGCGCGCATCCGTTCCGGCACGATGGAGTTGCGCAGCAGCACGCACGACTACCTGGCGCTGGCGCGCGCCATCGTCGAGGAATTCGAGACGGCCGGCCAGGCGCCGCTGGTCGAGGTCGGCAGCGCGGGTAATCTGCACGGGCAATGCGATGCGGGCTTGCTGTCGCAAGTCATTTCGAATCTGTTAAACAATGCCATCACACATGGCGAGCCGGGCACGCCCGTGCAACTGGACCTCGATGGACGGGCCGCCGACCATATCGAGTTGCGCATCGCCAATCGCGGCGTCATCCCGGCCGCCTTGCTGCCGACCCTGTTCGAGCCGTTCCAGCAGGCGGGCGAGAAGCGCAGGACGGGGCAGGGCCTGGGGCTGGGCTTGTACACGGTCAACATGTTCGTCAAGGCCCACGGCGGCACGGTCGAGATCAGTTCGACGGCCGCGCAGGGCACGCTGGCGACCGTGCGCATCCCGCGCCAGTGCCAGGTGCGCGTGCAAGCGGGATTGGTTACATGAGCGCGCCAGCCTGGCCGCGCGGCGGCGGCAGCATGGGCGAGCTGGTGCGCCAGCGCGACTGGTCCGCTACCAGCCTGGGCCCGCTCGATGGCTGGCCCGCCCATTTGCGCACCAGCGTCGACATCGTGCTCAATTCGCCGATGGCGATGGTGCTGATGTGGGGCCCGCAGCACGTGATGATTTACAACGACGATTACATCCAGATCGCAGGCGAGCGCCATCCTGCCGCGCTGGGCGGCACGGTGCCGGCCATCTGGCCTGAAATCTGGGACTGGAATGCGCGCATCCTCGAAACGGGGTTGCGCGGGGAAACACAGGTGCACCGCGAATGCTGCTTGCCGCTGTTGCGCGGCGGACAGCGCACCGACGTCTGCTTCGACCTGTTTTATACGCCCGTGCATGGCGACGAGGGCCAGGTGGACGGCGTGCTGTGCACGGCACTGGAATTGACGGCGCGCATGGAAGAAGGGCGCCAGCTGAAGCTGGCCACGGCCGAGCTGGGCAAACTCAACACGACTTTGCAGGCCGAGAGCGAGGCCGTGCGCGCGGCCAACCGCCGCCTGGGCGAGGAACGCGCGCTGCTGCGCGCCCTGTTCCAGCAGGCGCCCAGTTTCATGGCCATGCTGCGCGGGCCGCGGCACGTGTTCGAGCTGGCGAATGAACATTATCTGCGCCTGGTCGGTCACCGCGATCTGCTGGGCAAGACAGTCGAAGCGGCCTTGCCTGAAGTCAAGGAGCAAGGTTTCATCGAACTGCTCGACCAGGTCTACCGCACGGGCGAACCGTACGAGGGACGCCAGGTGAAGGTGGATTTGCAGACGGCGGACGGGCAGACGGGACAGCGCCAGATCGACTTCGTCTACCAGCCCATCAAGGATGACGAGGGCGCGGTCACGGGCATCCTCGTCGAAGGCATCGACGTCACCGAACGCATGGAAGGCGAGGAGCGCTTGCGCCTGGCCCAGCAGGCCGGCGGCATCGGCACCTTCGAATGGTTCCCCGAGACGGGCGCGATGCTGGTGTCGCCCACCTTCCGCCGCCTGTGGGGCATTGCCGACGAGGTGGAAGTGACGGAACGCTTGCTGGTGAGCCTGGTCGATGCGCGCGACCAGCAAAAGGTCGGACCGAGCAAGCTTGCTGTGGCGCCCAATCCCCTCGAATACGTGGAGTACCGCATCCGCCGCCCGGCCGATGGCGCGCTGCGCTGGATCGCGCGCCAGGGCGAGGTGGTGGCAGGCCGCGTGCCGGGCCAGCGCCGCTACGTGGGCGTGTCGTTCGATGTGACGGAGCGGCGCCAGATCGAGGATGAACTGAACGCCAGCCAGGAGCGCATGGCGGCCATTTTCGGCCAGGCCTCGGTGGGCTTGTCCGAACTGGGCCTCGACGGCAGCTTCCAGAGGGTCAACGGCGCCCTGTGCTGCATGCTGGGCCGCTCGGCCGAAGAGCTGCTGAGCCTGAACATGAACGACATCATGCATCCGGCGGACGTGCCCGGCAACAGCGTGCTGTTCCAGCGCCTGGTGGAAACGGGCGAATCGTTCTCGCTGGAAAAGCGCTACCTGAAGCCCGACGGCTCGCAAGTGTGGGTGTCGAGTAATGTCAGCCGTCTGGTTGATGAACAGGGACAGACGCGTTCCTTGATCGCCGTCAAGACGGATATCACGGACCGGCGCCGCGTGGAAAAAGCGCTGCATGAATTGAACGAAACGCTCGAGCACCGGGTCGAACAGGAGGTCGGTGAGCGCACGAAGGCGGAAGACGCCTTGCGCCAGGCGCAAAAGATGGAAGCCGTGGGCCAGCTGACGGGCGGCATCGCGCACGATTTCAATAATGTGCTGCAAATCATTTCCGGCAATTTGCATTTGCTGCAGCACCTGGCGGGCACGGATGGCGTCATGCGCCAGCGCCTCGATACGGCGATTGCCGCCGTCGAGCGGGGCGCCAAGCTGTCGTCGCATCTGCTGGCGTTTGCCCGGCGCCAGCCTTTGCAACCGGTGGTGGCCGACCTGGCGCGCGTGGTGCGCAACATGGATGCGCTGCTGCGGCGCGCGCTGGGCGAAGCGATCGACATCGTGCTGGTGGGCGGCGGCGGACTGTGGAATACCCTGGTCGACCGCGGCCAGATCGAGAACGTCATCCTGAACCTGGCCATCAATGCGCGCGACGCCATGGATGGCGTGGGCAAGCTGACCATCGAGCTGGGCAACGTCGTGCTCGATGAACAGTATGTGCACAACCTGGTCGACGTGCCTGCCGGCCAGTACGTGATGCTGTCGGTGACGGACACGGGCCGTGGCATGAGCGGCCCCGTGCTGCAGCGCGCGTTCGAGCCGTTCTTCACCACCAAGCCGGAAGGCGCGGGCACGGGCCTGGGCTTGTCGATGGCGTATGGCTTTGTCACGCAAAGCCGCGGCCATATCCGTATTTACAGTGAACCTGGCGTGGGCACGGGAGTCAAAATCTATTTGCCCCGTTCCCTGATGGCCGAAGCGGACGAGGAACTGGAATTGAGCGGCGTCGTCACGGGCGGCACGGAAACGGTGCTGGTGGTGGAAGACGACGTGGGCGTGCGCACCACCGTGGTCGACATGCTGGGCGCGCTTGGCTACAAGGTGCTCAAGGCCGAAGATGGCGAAAGCGCGCTGGCCGTGCTGCACAGCGGCGCGCAGATCGACCTGCTGTTTACGGACGTGATCATGCCCGGTCCCGTCAGCAGCACGGAGATGGCGCGCCAGGCGCGCGAGTTGCAGCCCGATATCGCCGTGCTGTTTACGTCGGGCTACGCGCAGGATGTCATCGTGCACGAAGGGCGTCTCGACGCGGGAGTGGAATTGCTCAGCAAACCGTACCGGCGCGAAGAGCTGGCGCGCAAGCTGCGCCACGTGCTGGCCAACCGCCAGCAGCAAATGCGTGCGCGCCAGTTTGAACGGTCCGGCGCGCCGGTGGCTGGCAGCAGCACGTCGGTCAGCATGCTGGGAGGCGGCACGCCGGGGCTGGACTTGACGGGGCATGCGCCAGAACCGCAGGGGGACATGCCGACATCGATGAAGATACTCGTGGTGGAAGACAATCTCGATTCGCAGCTGATGGTGTGCGAACTGGTGGGCATGCTGGGCCACACGGTCAGCGGCGTGTCCGATGGCGAGGCGGCGTGGAAATTGCTCAACGAGCAAGACTTCGATATCCTGTTTACGGATGTCAGCCTGCCCGGCATGTCCGGCATCGCGCTGGCGCGCATGGTGCTGCGCGATAAACCTGATATGCGCATTATCTTTTCCACGGGCTATGGCAAGGAGTCGATGGATGAACTGGGCTTTTCCGCCAGCGTCTTGCGCAAGCCCTATGATTTGCTGGAGTTGCAAGCGGCACTCGACCAACCCTGACGGGCATGCGCCGCACGGCTTGCCTGTCTCATCCACGAGGTAAAGCATGACCCCTGAACTGACGATGCTGGCCTGCACCCTGGTGCTGGCGCTGGTGCAAATCCTCCTGCCCGCGCTGTTCCGCACGTGCGAAACGGGCACGGCCTATAACGTGAGCGCGCGCGATGGCGACGGGCCGCCCGTGGGCAAGATCACGGGCCGCTTGCGGCGGGCCCAGGCGAATCTGTTTGAAACCCTGCCCCTGTTCGCCGCCGCCGTGCTGATCGCCCACGTGACGGCGCAGGAAAGCGCGCTGACCTTGTACGGGGCCGCCCTGTACCTGGCCGCGCGCGTGCTGTACCTGCCCCTGTATGCGTTTGGCGTGCCCGTCGTGCGCACGCTCGTGTGGTGCGTGTCGATTGCCGGCTTGCTGATGCTGTTCTGGGCCATCCTGTTTGCTTCTTGATATCCTACACGGGCTGTAGCAGCCGTCCTATGGCGGCGCGCCAGGCCCGGCCTTAAAGTAATTGCAGCCAGGCGCAAGGGCGTCGGCATGGCGCTTTTACTTTTGGGATGGCAACGATGCAGCTTACTGCGAACAAGTCCGGTCGACACATTCAGCGCCTGCTGCGCTCGGTTTTTGGCGTGGCGCGGCTGCGCACGGGCCAGCAGGAAGTCATCGACAGCGTGCTGGCCGGACGCGACACCCTGGCCATCATGCCCACCGGCAGCGGCAAGTCCCTGTGCTACCAACTGCCCGCCGCCCTGTTGCCGGGCGCGACCCTGGTCGTGTCGCCGCTGATTTCGCTCATGAAAGACCAGCTGGAAAAGCTGCACGAACTGGGCATCACGGCCGTGCAGCTCAACAGCAGCCTGTCGCGCGCCGAAGAGGACGACGCCCTCGCCCGCATTGCCCAGGGCGGCAGGCTCATTATCTTTTGCACGCCGGAACGCCTGGCGATGCCCGATTTCCTGTCCCTGCTGGCCGGCACGCCGCCCAGCCTGGTCGTGATCGATGAAGCCCATTGCATTTCCCAGTGGGGCCACGACTTCCGTCCCGCCTATCTGGAAATCGCGGCCGCCCTGCGCGCGCTGGGCCGTCCGCCCGTGCTGGCGCTGACGGCCACGGCCACGGGCGAAGTGATAGACGATATCGACGCGCAGCTCGAAGCGCGCAAGCTGCAGGTCATCAACACGGGCATCTACCGCGCCAATTTGCGCTACCGCGTGATCCAGGTCACGAATGCGGGAGAGAAACAGGACGAAGTCTTGCGCCTGCTGCGCGAGACGCCCGGCGTGGGCATCGTGTATGCGGCCACCGTCAAGGCCGTCGAGGACCTGGCGGCGCGGCTGGCGGAACTGGGCGAGAGCGTCACGTGCTACCACGGCAAGCTGGCGGCCCGCGAGCGCAAGCAGAACCAGGACTTGTTCATGAATGGCGAGCGCCGCATCATGGTCGCCACCAACGCGTTTGGCATGGGCATCGACAAGCCGGACACGCGCTTCGTCATCCACTTGCAAGTGCCGGCCAACCTGGAAGCGTACTACCAGGAATCGGGCCGGGCAGGGCGCGACGGCTTGCCCGCCGACTGCACCTTGCTGTACTTCCAGGAAGACAAGCGGGTGCAGCAATTCTTTCTGGCCAAGCACTATCCCACGGCGGAAGAACTGGCGGCCATCGTGGCGGCGGCGCAAGAATTGCCTGCCACGTTCGCGTTCGCCGCCCTGGCAGCGCGCCTGCCCGAGTTTTCCGACGGCCACTTGAAGGTGTGCCTGAAACTGTTAAAAGACGGCAAGCTGCTGCGCCAGGACCGCAAGCTCGGCTACCGCTTGACAGCCCAGTCGGCCGCCACGCCTGCGTATGCGCAGCTGTCGCAGATCTATGTCGACAAGCAGGAGCGCGACAAGCAGGCGCTCGAGCAGATGGTGGCGTACGCGCAAAGCGGCCTGTGCCGCTGGAAACTGCTGCTCGATTACTTCGGCGATGCCGGAGATTTCGAGCGCTGCTGCACCTGCGACAATTGCCAGTCGCCGCCCGCGCTGGCCGCGCCCATCAGCCTTGACGAGTTCCCGCCAGTGCCTGCTGAAGCGACACCGCCAGCGCCAGCCGCCCAGATCGCCGTCGGCAGCCGCGTGCGCGTGCCCCGCTACCAGATCGGCACCGTGCTGTCGGTGGCAGGCGACCAGGTCACCATTGCCTTTCCGGAAAACACCACGCGCACCTTCATGGCGGAGTTCGTTGTCCCCGCGTGAAGCCATGGTGCGCTGCCGAACAGTGATCTGGCGCAAGCGCGCTAGAATCAGACCATTCCAACGCGCTTTTTTTAACGCAGGGGGCAGGGTATGGCAGACATGGTGGTGGTGCGCAAGGAAGGCTTGTACTGTGTGCCGGGTCAGTTCTACATCGACCCGTGGCGCCCCGTCGAGCGGGCCATCATCACCCATGCGCACGCGGACCATGCAAGAGTTGGCCATCGGCATTACCTGTGTGCCGCGCCCGGCGAGCAGGTATTGCGCGCGCGCCTGGGCGCCGTGTCCATCCAGGGCCTCGCGTATGGCGAGAGCATCGACCACCACGGCGTGCGCGTGTCGCTGCATCCGGCCGGGCACGTGCTGGGTTCGGCCCAGGTGCGCATGGAAGTGGGCGGCGAAGTGTGGGTGGCTTCGGGCGACTACAAGCTGCAGCCCGACCCCACTTGCGTACCGTTCGAGCCCGTGCGCTGCGATACTTTTATTACGGAATCGACGTTCGGCCTGCCCATCTACCGCTGGCAGGCGCCGCAGGAAATCAATGATGACATCAACCAATGGTGGCGCAGGAATGCGGCCGAAGGGCGCACCAGCGTGCTGTTCTGCTATGCCTTCGGCAAGGCGCAGCGCATCCTGGCGGGGCTGGACGCCAGCATCGGCCCCATCATCTGCCATGGCGCGGCGCAGGCATTGACGCAGGTGTACCGCGAATCGGGCGTGGCCTTGCCCGCCACCGTGATGGTGAGCGACGTGACGGACAAGGCGGCCTTGAAGACGGCGATGGTGATCGCGCCGCCGTCGGCCGCCGGTTCGCCGTGGATGAAGCGTTTCGGCGACTACAGCGACGCGTTCGCCAGCGGCTGGATGCTGCTGCGTGGCGCGCGCCGGCGGCGTGGCGTGGACCGGGGTTTTGTCCTGTCCGACCATGCCGACTGGCCCGGCCTGATGCAAGCGATCACGGCCACGCAGGCCGAGCGCATCATCGTCACGCACGGCTCGATTCCCGTGATGGTGCGCTGGCTGCAGCAGAATGGCTGGCAGGCGGGCGGCTTCGAGACGGAGTATGGCGACGACGAGGCCGATGACGGTGCGCCCGGTGCATCCACGGCAGCGGAGGACGTCGCCCATGCGTGACTTTGCCCGGCTGTATGCGGAACTCGACGAGACGACCTCCACCAGCCGCAAGCTGGCGGCGCTGCAAGCGTATTTTCGTGGCGCCTCGCCGGAAAACGCGGCCTGGGCCGTGTACTTCCTGGCCGGCGGCAAGCCGCGCCAGGCCGTGCCCACCAAGTTGCTGCGCGAGTACGCGACCGAACGGGCGGGCCTCGATGCCTGGCTGTTCGACGAGGCCTATCACGCCGTCGGCGACCTGGCCGAAACCATTGCCCTGATCCTGCCCGCGCCCACCAAACGCAGCGACGTCGGCCTGGCTGAGTGGGTCGAGCAGCGTATCGCACCGTTGCGCGGCGCGCCGCCCGAGACCATCCGCACCGACTTGCTGGCCTACTGGGACGAACTGGAAACGCGCGAACGTTTTTTGTTGATCAAACTGATCGGCGGCGGCTTTCGCGTGGGCGTGTCCAAACTGCTGGTGACGCGCGCGCTGGCCTCCATCGCCGCCGTCGACAGCAAGCTGATCGCCCAGCGCCTGATGGGTTGGACCGATGGCAAGGTCAGCCCCACGGGCGCGGGCTTTCTCAAACTGATCGCCGCGCAGTCGGACGGCGAACATGCGCTGCGCGGCGGCCAGCCGTATCCGTTCTTCCTCGCCCATCCCTTGCAGGCGGAGCCGCAGAGTCTCGGTGATATCGGCGACTGGCTGGTCGAGTGGAAATACGACGGCATGCGCGCCCAGCTGCTGCGCCGCGAAGGCGTGAACTGGCTGTGGTCGCGTGGCGAGGAATTGATCACGGAGTGGTTTCCCGAGCTGGCGCAGTTGGTTTTGCCCGAGGGCACCGTGCTCGATGGCGAAATCCTCATCTGGCAGCCGGGCGACGTGCCGGCGCCATTTGCCGATCTGCAACAACGGATGGGCCGCAAGAGCGTGTCGTCCAAGCTGCTGGCCGAGCTGCCGGCCGTGCTCGTGGCCTACGATGTGCTGGAACTCGATGGCGTGGACGTGCGCCAGCTGCCCCAGCTCGAACGGCGCGCATTGCTGGAAGCGGTGGTGGCCGGCGTCGGTTCTGACGCGCTGCGCCTGTCGCCGCGCATAGCGGCGGCAAGCTGGGAGGCGCTGGCGGCCATCCGCAGCAAATCGCGGGCGCGCGGCGTGGAGGGCATGATGCTCAAGGCCATGTCTGCCGCGTATGGCGTGGGTCGCACGAAAGACGTGGGCACTTGGTGGAAGTGGAAGATCGACCCGTATTCGATCGACGCCGTGCTGATCTATGCCCAGGCGGGTCACGGGCGGCGCGCGTCGCTGTACACGGATTACACGTTTGCCGTGTGGGGTGACGTTGAGGAAGGCGAGCGCAAGCTGGTGCCGTTCGCCAAGGCGTACTCGGGCTTGACGGATGCGGAGATCGGGCAAGTCGACGCCGCCATCCGCAAGACGACGATAGAAAAATTCGGCCCCGTGCGCAGCGTCAAGCCGACGATGGTGTTCGAGATCGGCTTCGAAGGCATCGCCGCGTCCAGCCGCCACAAGGCGGGCATCGCCGTGCGCTTTCCCCGCATCTTGCGCCGGCGTGACGACAAGGCCATCGCCGATGCGGACACGCTGGCCACGCTGAAGGCCATGCTGGTCCAGGCCACATGAGCAAGCGATGAGCAAAAGCGCGCTGGCGCAGCGCATCGATGCATGGTTTGACGCGCGCAGCTGGGCGGTGTTTCCGTTCCAGCGCGCCGTCTGGCGCGCGGCCGCACAGGGACAATCGGGTTTGCTGCACGCGAGCACGGGATCCGGCAAGACGTATGCCGTCTGGTTCGGCGCCTTGCTGCGCGCCGAGCGGCTGGCGCGCAAGGGACGAAAGCAGGGCTTGCGCGTGCTGTGGATCACGCCCATGCGGGCGCTGGCGGCCGACACGGTGCGCGCGCTGCAAGCCTCGGGCGCGGAGCTTGCACCGGGCTGGCGCATCGAGGCGCGTACGGGCGACACGAGCGCCGCGCAGCGGGCGCGGCAGGCGAAGGCCTGGCCCGAGGTGCTCGTCACGACGCCGGAAAGCCTGTCTCTGATGCTGAGCCAGGCGGATGCCCGGGAACGCTTCAGCCTGCTGGAAACCGTGATCGTCGACGAGTGGCATGAATTGATGGGCAGCAAGCGTGGCGTGCAGGTGCAGCTGGCGCTGGCCCGCTTGCGCCGCTGGCATGGCGCGTTGATGACGTGGGGCTTGTCGGCCACCCTGGGCAATCTGCGGCAGGCGCAGGACGTTTTGCTGGGCGAGGAAAGTGCCGGCGTGCTGGTGGAAGGCAAAGTCAAAAAGCGCATCCTCGTCGACAGCCTGATTCCCGTCAACCCCACGCGCTTTCCCTGGGGCGGCCACCTGGGCATCCAGATGCTGCAGCCGTTGATCGCCGAGATCGAGGGCAGCGCCACCACCCTCGTGTTCACCAACACGCGTTCGCAGGCCGAGCTGTGGTACCAGCACCTGCTTGATGCGCGGCCCGACTGGGCGGGACTGATCGCCCTGCACCACGGTTCGCTGGACCGCGAAGTGCGCGAGTGGGTCGAGCAGCACCTGAAAACGGGCGAGCTGAAAGCCGTCGTGTGCACGTCCAGCCTGGACCTGGGCGTCGATTTCCTGCCCGTCGAGCGGGTGCTGCAGGTGGGTAGCGCGAAAGGCATCGCGCGCCTGGTGCAGCGGGCCGGGCGCAGCGGCCACGCGCCGGGCCGCATTTCGCGCGTCACCCTCGTGCCCACCAACAGCCTGGAATTGCTGGAAGCGGCCGCTGCCCGCACTGCCCTGGCGCAAGGCCACCTGGAAGCGCGGCCCGTGCCGGACAAGCCGCTCGACGTGCTGGTGCAGCACCTGGTGACGATTGCGCTGGGCGGCGGTTTCCAGTCTGCCGAGCTGTACGCGGAAGTGCGCGCGGCCTGGTCCTACCGCCACCTGACCCCGGACGAGTGGCAATGGGCGCTCGATTTCGTCGCGCGCGGCGGGCAAAGCCTGACCGTGTATCCGGAATACCGCAGAGTGCTGCCGGGCGAGGAGGGCGTGTACCGCGTGCCGGACGTGGCGCTGGCGCGGCGCCACCGCATGAGCATCGGCACCATCGTCTCGGAGGCGGCGATCCAGGTCAAGTTCCTCGGTGGCGGGCGCATCGGCAGTATCGAGGAATCATTCATCGCGCGCCTGAAGCCGGGTGACCATTTTCTGTTTGGCGGGCGCATCCTGGAATTCGTGCGCGTGCACGAGATGACGGCCTACGTGCGGCGCGCCACGGGCAGCCGCGGCGCCGTGCCGCGCTGGCAGGGCGGCAAGATGCCGCTGTCGTCGGAACTCGCGCATGCCGTGCTCGACCAGTTGCAACTGGCGCAGGAAGGCAAGGCCAGCGGGCCGGAAATGCGCGCGCTGGCGCCGCTGCTGGCCATCCAGCAGGCATGGTCGAGCCTGCCCACGTGCGCGGCCCTGTTGGTGGAGACCTTGTCCAGCCGCGAAGGCCACCACCTGTTCGTGTATCCGTTTGCGGGACGCTCCGTGCACCTGGGCCTGGCGTCCCTGCTGGCCTACCGCATCGCGCGCGTGCAGCCGGCGACCTTGTCGATCGCCGTCAACGATTACGGCTTTGAATTGCTGGGCGCGGACGACATCGATTTTGCGCCGCTGTTGTCGGGGGCCAGCGGCGCCGACCTTGCCCTGTTCAGCACGGACAATCTGCTCGAGGACGTACTGGCCAGCCTGAATGCGACGGAGCTGTCGCAGCGGCGCTTCCGCGAAATCGCCCGCATCGCCGGCCTCGTGTTCCAGGGCTATCCGGGCCAGCCAAAAAGCGCGCGCCAGTTGCAGGCCTCGTCCTCGCTGTTTTTTGAAGTGTTCCGCAAGCACGATGCGGCCAATCTGCTGCTCACGCAGGCGCAGCGCGAAGTGCTGGAACAGGAACTGGAATTGACGCGCCTGCGCGCCACCTTGCGCGAGCTGCATGGACGGCGCATTTCCCTGCAAGCGCTGGAGCGGGCATCGCCATTTGCCTTCGGCCTGATGGTCGAGCGCTTCCGCGAACAGCTGACGACGGAAAAGCTGTCGGACCGGGTGGCGCGCCTGGTCAGCGCGCTGGAAAAGGCGGCCGCATGAGCGGCCAGCAAGCGCACTGCGTGGTGGAGCTGGCTGGCGAGATAGTCTGGCTGCTGGCGCACAAGGCCATCTATTGGCCGGCGCGCAAGATGCTGGTCGTCGCCGACATCCATTTCGGCAAGGCGGCCGCGTTTCGCGCGCTGGGCGTACCCGTGCCACGCGGCACCACGACGCAAAACCTGCTGGCGCTCGACAGCTTGCTGGCCAGTTACGCTTGCGAGGAAATCGTCTTTCTCGGCGACTTTCTGCACGCGCGCGCCGCGCATGCGCCCGCCACCGTGGCGGCCATGCTGGCCTGGCGTGCGCGCCATCGGGACGTGCGCTTGACGGTAGTGCGCGGCAACCACGATGCGCATGCGGGCGATCCGGCCGCCACGCTGCGGATACGCATGGTCGACGAACCGCACCAGGTGGGCAAGCTGTCGTTTTGCCATCATCCGGATACGGTGGCGCCCGGCTACGTGCTGGCTGGCCACGTGCATCCCGTGTTCCACTTGCGCGCAGCAGGGACGGGACGACATGGGGGGGGCTTGCGCCTGCCGTGTTTCCTGCTGGGGCAGGAGCGTGCCATTTTGCCCTCGTTTGGCGCTTTCACGGGTGGCCATGCGGTGCGGCCAGGAGCTGGCGAGCGCGTCTACGTGACGGCGGACGCGGCGATTTTCGCCCTACCCGCTAACTGCTGAGTGTCTGGTACTTTTGGTGGAAAACTGAAAGTAACTACGCTACCGTAGGCGGGACTCATCCTACATGCGCTCTTGCCATCCTCCTATTTCTTGTGGCCCATGCGCGCACTAAGATGACGGTTCCCTTGCCATGCGAGGGGGAAGATTTGCATGGTTTGCATTGTTTTTTGCATTGTTTCTGATTCCATCGATCAAGGAGATCATCATGGCCACATCGAGCGACAATAAACAGCAAGGTAGTAAAACCAGTAGCAGCAGTAGCAGCGGCGGCAACAAGCAAAGCGATACCAGCAAACGGGGTTTCGCTTCCATGGACCCCGCCCAGCAGCGTGAAATCGCCAGTGAAGGCGGACGTGCCGCGCATGAAAAGGGCACGGCCCATGAATTCACGTCCGAGGAGGCCCGCCGCGCAGGCAGCCAAAGCCACAAGAACGATGCCAACCGGCAAAGCGCCTCCAGCTCCAGCGGCTCGCGCGACAATGCCAGCATGAACCAGGATGGCGGCCGCGACAGTGGCAACAAGCAAAGCGGCGGTTCGGGCTCCAGCTCGGGGTCGCGCAACAAGTAGTGACTGGCAAGCAGTAGCACGTTGCAAGTAGCAATGGGCCCTGGCCGGCGGGAGGCAGGCACGCCGCTGGCCAGGGCCGCGCTTGTTTGGCTACCGCTGGCTAGCGAAAATTTTGATGCATTGCAGCAGGCATGGACTATGATGAAATAGCTGCGCGGGCCACGGCCCACGCGCAGTCAACGCAGTGAAAGCAGTCAATCCGCACTCACGTACTCACGATCAGGGAGAAGATGATGGGCAACTCCACTACGCCGCAGCCCGGCAATAGCCAGGGCGGTGCGCCGTCCATGGCAGGCAGCAAGCAAAGCATGGCCGAGTCGGGCGAAAACTTTGTGCTGGT
Source organism: Janthinobacterium sp. GMG2 (assembly GCF_033949445.1). Taxonomy (NCBI): domain Bacteria; kingdom Pseudomonadati; phylum Pseudomonadota; class Betaproteobacteria; order Burkholderiales; family Oxalobacteraceae; genus Janthinobacterium; species Janthinobacterium sp. GMG2. The sequence goes on from NZ_JAXAWA010000001.1 coordinate 1,207,602, forward strand.
CGATAGCGAGCAAGGCCTCGATATCGGCGACGATCTGTTTTCCATCGGCGAAGTGCGGCGCGCCGACCGCTTGCCCCATCACCAGGCCGGCTCCGCCGGGCAGAGCCGGCAGAGCGCCGACGATGCGCCCGATACCACAGGCAGCACGGGCGTCTGATCTTTCCACCGTCGCTTAATCTTCAGACCATCCCCGCTGAGCCAGCCGCGAGACGTGTTCGCGCACATCGGCTGGCCAGTCCTGCACGCATGCGAGGAACTCCGGCTGCTTGCCGGCGAACAGGGCGCGGCTCGCTTCCTCGAAGCCGGGCGCGTCGCCGGCCAGCGCATTCATGACCTTATAGGCCGCTTCGCGTGCCTGGCGCTGCTCATCGTGCGCCTTGTTGCCGCGCTGTGCGTGTTCCACCAGTTTGCGCAAGGCCACGGAAGCACCACCCGGCTGCGTTGCCAGCCATTCCCAGTGACGCGGCAGCAGGGTGATTTCGCGTGCCACCACGCCCAGCTTCGGCCGGCCCGCCGTGCGCGCGGGAATCTCTTCCTGCGGCGCCGGCGTGGCTGCACGCGGCAGGCGCTGCAGCACATCGGCCAGGCTGCCATGCAGGTTCAGGTCGACCTGGCTGCCGCTGGCGTCGTCGAAGATCAGGATCTGCGCATCGGGTTCGCGCGTCACCAGTTCCTTCAGTGTTTGCGCCACGGCGTGCAAGGGGCCGGCGGCCACTTTGCGTTTGCCGGCGAAAGCGGTGAGCTCGGGTGTTGCGGGGGTATGCATGTTTGCCTCCATGGGGGAATGAGGCAATTTTACCCGGGTTAAATTGAAAGTCAATAACACCCGGGTAAAATAGGGTAAATCTGCTACAGATCGACCCGGCCGTGTTCGCCCATATCCTTCGGCGGCTCGCCCGTGATAGCGGCCTTGGCCATTTCATAGAATTGCATCATCTTGCTGGCGCTGCTATCCCAGTATTCGGCCGACTGTATCGTCACCTTGATCAGCGACAGCTTCGGATCGTCGAGTCCGCCCGGGAACCAGGCTTTCACCAGCGGGTTCCACAATTCCTCCGCCTTGGCGCGGTCCTTCAGCAGTTGCGCGTGGCCGCAGACGGATACATACAGGCTGTCGCCCGTGTCGACAAAGCTGACGTTGACTTGCGGATTGTTCAGCAAGTCGCGCGTGTAGGCGGCATCGTCCGAGACAAAAAACCAGATTTGCCCTTCGCTGTCGACCTGCTGCTGCGTCAGCGGCCGGCTGGTGAGCGTGCGCATGTCGTCGCTGGTGGTCAGCATGCCGAATTTGACGTCCTTGATCTTGGCCGCGATGCTGGCCATTTGTTCGCTGGAATACTGTTGCATGGTTGCTCCCTTGATGGTTGTCCTGAACAACAGCATAGGCGGGTGCGGCACGCGGTTCTGTACGGCAGCTTACGTAGCAGACCAGCTTTGTTTCAAAGCTGTTACAAAACGCTAGCCCGGCGGGGCGCCCCATGTATTGACTTAATAAATGATAATCATTATCATTTGTTTGAAAATATGAGCATGCACTTTGATTGAAGGATGGGAATGAAGCACACTGACTTGTCGCGCCACCTGGCCCGCTCCTTGCCGGGAGCGATTGATGGGTAATGCGGGCGCCGCAGACAAGGCCAGGAACAACGCCAGCCGCGCCGTCTGGCTGAAGAATTTGCATCAATGGCACTGGATCAGCTCGGCGCTTTGCCTGCTGGGCATGTTTTTGTTCGCCATTACCGGCATCACCCTGAACCACGCCGGCCAGATCGAAGCGAAGCCGGCGATCACGCGCCAGAAGGCGGAGCTGCCGGCGCCCCTCGTCACGGAACTGGCCGCCTATGCCGTCAAGCACGATGGTGCCAACGCACCGATGCCGGCCGCCGCCGAAGCCTGGCTCCAGCAGCAATGGTCGCTCAATGCGGGCGGGCGTCCCGCCGAATGGTCGGTCGACGAAGTGTATCTGCCGCTGCCCAAGGCGGGCGGCGACGCCTGGGTGCGCATCGGCCTCGAAGACGGGGCCGCCGAATATGAATTGACGGACCGGGGCTGGGTGTCCTGGCTCAATGATGTCCACAAGGGCCGCAACACGGGCGTGGCCTGGAGCTGGTTCATCGACATCTTTGCCGGTGCCTGCATCGTGTTTTGCCTGACGGGATTATTGATTTTGAAGTTCCACGCGGCCAACCGGCCATTTACCTGGCCGATGGTGGGCCTCGGTATCTTGATACCTTGCGCGATCGCCTTGCTGTTTATCCACTGATGTTTTTATTTTTCCTTTTTACAGGCACACCATGAAATTACGCTACTCCCTGGCGCTTGGCCTTCCCCTGATCGGTACGTCGGCGATGGCTGCCGACCTGTCCCTCAAGATTGAACTGCCGCAACTGAACGTGGCGGAATATCACCGTCCCTACGTGGCGGCGTGGCTGGAAACGGCGGACCAGAAGGTCGTTGGCAACCTGGCCGTGCTGTATGACGTGAAAAAGAAGGACAAGGCCGGCGAAAAATGGCTGAAGGACATGCGTCAATGGTGGCGCAAGAGCGGCCGCGACCTGGCCATGCCTGTTGACGGCGTCAGCGGCGCCACGCGCGCCCCCGGCGAACATACCTTGACGTTCCCCGGCGCCAAAGCCTTGCTCGACAAGCTGCCGGCCGGCGAATACCAGGTCGTCGTGGAAGCGGCGCGCGAAGCGGGCGGACGCGAACTGGTGCGCGTGCCGTTCCAGTGGCCGCTGAAATCGGCCCAGTCCGTGCCTGCCAAGGGCAAGGAAGAACTCGGCAATGTCGTCGTCCAACTCAAACCATAAGGCGCACATCATGTTCAAGCAATTCAACAAAACCCTGATCGCTGTGGCCCTGGCCGGCCTGGCCATGAACGCCCACGCCCATCGGGGCTGGATGGTGCCATCGAGCACGATGGTGGAAAGCAAGGACGCCTGGGTGACGGTGGACGCCGCCGTCTCCGACGGCCTGTTCGAGATCGACCACCAGCCGTTGCGTCTGGATGCGCTGCAAGTGACCGGTCCGGATGGCGCGAAAGTCACGCCGGCGAACACGGTCACGGGCCGTTTGCGCAGCGTCTTCGACGTGAAAATGGAAAAGCCGGGTACGTATAAAGCGGCCATCGTGTCGCAAAATGTGATGGGCAGCTACAAGCTCAATGGCGAGCAGAAGCGTTTCCGCGGCAATGAAGAGACGTTCAAGAAGGACGTGCCGGCCGACGCGCAAGAGCTGAAAATCACGCGCACGGCAGCGCGCCTGGAAACTTTCTTCAGCAATGGCGAAACGAGCACGGAAGTGTTCAAGCCGACCGGCGTGGGCCTGGAATTCGTCCCCGTGACGCACCCGAACGACTTGCGCGCGGGCGAAAAAGCCACGTGGCGCTTCCTCGTCGATGGCAAGCCGGCGGCGAACCAGGCCTTCAGCCTGGTGCCAGGCGGCGTGCGATACCGTGGCGTGCTCGGTGAAATCCGCCAGAGCACCGATGCCAAGGGCGAGATCACGTTCACTGTGCCGGCGGCCGGCATGTATTACCTGAGCAGCACCTGGCCAGCGGCCGCACCGGCCGTGGCCGGCCAGCCGCCGGTGATGCCCGAGCGCCGCATGACGTACGCGGCCACCGTGGAAGTGCTGCCGCAGTAAGCGGCGGCATCCTCACGAGAGCGCCGATGCGCCGGGTCCTGCTGCCGCAGCATATTTCCGATCAGGCCGCGCCGCGCGGCGCCGCGATCCGGGACTTGCGCGGCTTGTCCATGGGCACCAGCTGGTCGGTGCGCCTGCTCGAGTCCGCCATGCCGGGACGCGCGGGCAGCGCCGACTTGCAGCAGGGCTTGCAGCAGCAGCTGGACCTGGTCGTCGCGCAAATGAGCCACTGGAACGACGAGTCCGACCTGGGCCGCTTCAACCGGGCCGGGCCAGGCAGCTGGCACAGCCTGCCCGCCGCGTTTTGCGAGGTGCTGGGCTTTGCCATGCACGTGTCGCAAGCGTCGGGCGGTGCGTACGACCCGTGCGCGGGCGCCCTCGTCAATCTGTGGGGCTTCGGTCCCCGCCATCGCTACGATGAACCGGGCTTTTTGCCGCCGAAAGGCGATAGCGTGGCGCTGCTGCTGGCGCAAGGCCAGCGCCGCCGCCTGGAGCTGGACTTGCCGGCCCGCCGCGCGCGCCAGCCGGGCGGCTTGCAGCTCGATTTGTCCGCCATCGCCAAGGGCTATGGCGTGGACCGCCTGGCCCGCTACCTGGACAGCCAGGGCATCCACCATTACCTGGTCGAAGTCGGTGGCGAGCTGCGCGGCGCCGGCAGCAAGCCCGACGGCCAGCCGTGGTGGGTCATGCTGGAACAGGTCGATGGCGCCGCCGATAGTGCCGATCATGCGCAGCATCCGGCGGAAATGCTGCTGGCGCTGCACGGCTTGTCCGTGGCGACGTCGGGCGACTACCGGCGTTTCTTCGAGGACGGCACGGTGCGTTTCTCGCACACGATCGATCCGCGCAGCGGCATGCCGATCGCCAATCAACTCGCTTCCGTCACCGTCGTGCACGAGCAATGCATGGCGGCCGACGCCTGGTCGACGGCCCTGACCGTGCTGGGTGTCGAGGCCGGCATGGCGCTGGCGGAAGAGCAGGGCCTGGCCGCGCGCTTCCTGCAGCGCGACGGCCACGGCTACCACGAAACGCTGAGCAGCCACATGCTGGCCATGCTCGACGAATGAACGATTAATCCATGATTTTTACGCAAGATACGACGCGGCTGGCCTTGCTGGCCGCCCTGTCCCTCAGTTATGCGGGCGTGTGCCTGGCGCCCTGGCTGCGCGCGCGCGCCAAGCGCCGCACGTCCGACGCGGCCAAGGCGGCGCTGGCCAACAGCCGTCCCTGGCTCGTGGCGTATGCGAGCCAGACGGGCAATGCCGAGGAACTGGCCACGCAAACGGCGCAGAGCCTGCAGCTGGCCGGCATCCCCGTGCGCCTGTGTGCGCTGGCGGAAGTGACAGCCGCTGATCTGCAACAGGCGGAACGGGCCTTGTTCCTGGTCAGCACGTATGGCGAAGGCGACGCGCCCGACAATGCGGCTGCCTTCATGGGCCGATTGATGACGGGTGAGATTGCGCTGCCGCAATTGCACTATGCCGTGCTGGCCCTGGGCGACCGCAGCTATGGCCAGTTCTGCGGTTTCGGCCGCTCGCTCGATGCCTGGCTGGCGGCGCAGGGTGCGTCGCGTCTGTTCGAGCGCATCGAAGTCGACCGCAGCGCCAGCGCCGCCATCGAGCAATGGTTCCAACACCTGAGCCACCTGGCCGGCACCAGCGACGCACCGGACTGGAGCGCGCCCGCGTTTGGCGACTGGCGGCTGACGCAGCGGCGCCACCTCAACCCTGGCAGCGCCGGCGGCGCCATTTATCACGTGGAACTGGCGCCCGTGGCCGGCGCCTTGCCGGAGTGGCAGTCGGGCGACCTGGTGCAGGTGACGGCGCCCGCCGACCCATCGCAGCCGCGCGAATATTCGATCGCCTCGATCCCGCGCGATGGCGGCGTGCACTTGCTGGTGCGCCAGCATGCGCATCCCGATGGCAGCCTGGGCCTGGCCTCGGGCTGGCTCACGGCGCAGGCCAAGGTCGGCGACGTGGTGCAGCTGCGTTTGCGCCAGCACCGGCGTTTCCGTCTGGAAGACAATGCTCAGCGGCCATTGATTTTGATCGGCAACGGCAGCGGCATCGCCGGCTTGCGCGGACATTTGAAAAGCCGCGTGCTGGCAGGGCAGCGGCGCAACTGGCTGATCTTTGGCGAACGCCATGTGGCCCACGATTTCCATTATCGCGAAGAAATTGAAGGCTGGCACGCCAGCGGCGACTTGCCGCGCCTGGACCTGGCGTTTTCGCGCGACCAGGCGGAGCGGACCTACGTGCAGGACCGCCTGCGCGGCAATGCCGATGAGGTCAAGCTGTGGCTGGAGCAGGGCGCGGCCATCTATATTTGCGGCAGCCTGGCCGGCATGGCGGGCGGCGTCGACCAGGCGCTGCAAGAGATCCTGGGCCGGCCCGCGCTCGATGCGCTGGCAGCTGAAGGGCGCTACCGGCGCGACGTGTATTAATACGGAGGGGACTGCTTACGGCTGGATATCGGCCAGCGGCGCCGTGTCCATGTCGCCGCTCACTTCCTGCAAGCCGCGCGCCAGGCTGGAGATGCTGGGGTTGTCGATGAAGACGCAGCGTTTGCCCGTGCGCTTGCAATAATCCTTCACGCGCCAGTAGGCGCTGTGGCTGATGCAGCCCGTCTGGCAAATCACCAAGTCGGCCGCCGCCAGGCTCGAGTCGAGCAGGTTGGCATTGTCTTCCAGGCCCCCGTCGTGGTGGGCGAACTGCGCGCCCACTCGCTCGATCAGGGCGCGGTAGGTGGCGACATTGCCGCTGCGTCCGCCCACGCACAAGACGCTTTGGTCGACGAGGCGGATCGGCATTTTGAGCTTGCCGCTGGTCGGCACTTCCAGCTTCGGCGCCGGTGGCGGCGCGACAGCGGCCGGGCGCGGCTGGGCCTGTTTCAATTCCGCGATTTGCTGGCGCAATTCCTTTTCGCGCTCATCCATTTGCGCCAGGCGTTCGACCAGGCGCGTGCGCGATTCCAGCGCGGGGATGGCGGCCTGCAATTGCGCCAGTTCCGCGCGCAAGCCGTCGATCACGCTATCCTTGCCGATGGCCTCGGCACGCGTGCGCAGCAGCACGGCTTCCTGGCGTTCCAGCTCGCCCGTCTTTTCCATCAGTGCTGCCTGGCTGCGTTGTTGCAGCTTGGCCAGTTCCTGTGTCAGGCGCGCGTTTTCTTCCTGCAAGGCCGTAAATTTACCCATGTCGGCGCGCACGCAGGCGCCGGCCTGGTGCTGGATCATGTGCAGGTCGCGGCACATCTGCTCTTCCAGCTCGGCATCGCAGCGCGGGTGCGTCAGGCCGGCCCAGAAAGCGCCCGACACGTCGCCGTTGGCGACGGCCGTGCGCCACAGTTGCGCTACCTGCTCCGTGGTCTTGGCGCCGCGAAAGCGCAGGATCACGGGAGCGTAGCGGCGTTCGAGTTCCTTTTGCAGCGCTTCGGACAGGCGGTTGCGCGCGCCGCATTCCGTCACGGCGCCCACGTGCACTTCGTAGTCGTCGGCCAGCACGCGTCCGCCCGTCATCTTGCCCACCAGCTTGCGCAGGTAGCCCAATGGCAGGCCCACGCCGACCAGCGGGCAATGGCAGGTGTGCGACAGTTCCCACAGCCTGCGGCGGCGCGAAGCGAGCGCGGCCGTTTCCGTGTCGGCGTGGGCGCAATTGCTGATGACGGGCAGGGACTGGTCTTTGTCACACATGGCGGTATCCTGTTGGGCGGTGGAGATGTTGAAGAGAACTATTGCGGCAGGGGTGAAGCGGGGCGTCTGGCGCTCAGCATGCGTGCCAGGCGATCCAGCAAGGTGGTCTTCGGCGGCACGGGCTGGTGCAGCGCCACCAGGGCGGCCCATTGCTGCGACAGTTGCTGGCAAGTTGCTTGCAGCACGGGACTCAGGCCGGGCGAGCCGGCCAGCGCTTGCAGATGGCGTTCGATGACACCGGCCAGTTTCTCGCAGGGACTGCCCGCATGGTAGTGCGACATCAGGTGCAGCACGGCCGAGAGCAGCAATTCAGGCTGTTGGCCTTGCGGGGAAGAAAACATCGGGGAAGGTCGGTCGTGCGCCATCAAACACTCCTGTGCGGTGGTTTGGCTGGCTGCGCGCACGGGGCGCGACTGGCTGGCGAGTGTGGTGACTGGCTGCCGTGCTGCTTCAGGCAGTCAGGATCAGCTTGTTCAATTGGGTGACGCGCAGGCGATAGATCTTGCCGCTGTGTTCAATCTCCACTTCGCGGCCCTGCTGCAACAGGGCTTCGCTGGTGATGCGGCGCGCCGGCTGGGCCATGCTGACGGGAGGACGGACGTGGGCAGTAGCGGCATCCTGGATCAAGGCTGGTTTTGAGCTTTGCATGTTGGGCTTTCTTTATCTCAGTTGAGAATGATTCGTATTTGCATTATTGTTGAATGTGGCCCGAAAAGCAAGGCTTATTTGTGCGGAACCTGCGCTTTTTTATGGCAGCGCGACGCCTTGGCCGACGAGGTCGTTCAAAGGCGGCCGCTGGCGCGGCGTGGAGGGGCGGTGGCGGCAAAAAAGACCCGGCAAGGCGGTGCGCGCCTTGGCCGGGTCAAGCCTGTGCCAAGCTGGAAGAAAGCGGGATGGCGTTAAATCGTGGCCAGCAATTGGGCCGAGGCGGCCGCCGCAGCGGTGGTGTCGGCCTTGAGCTTGGCGGCGGCCAGCTGCTTGGCGCGCGAGCGCGAAGGCGGCAGGCGGCGCAGGGTTTTCAGGGCGTCAGGATCCTTGATGCCGATGGTGCGCTGGTCAACCGAGATCAGGCCGATTTCATTGAAGGCGGACAGGGTGCGGCTCACCGTTTCCAGGGTCAGGCCCAGGTAGCTGCCGATTTCATGGCGCGTCATGCGCAGGTTGAACAGTTTGCTCGAGTAACCCATCTGCGCGAAGCGGTCGGCCAGCGAGACGAGGAAGCGCGCCACGCGGGCTTCGGCGCTCAAGGCGCCCAGCATGCCGATCATCGCCTGTTCGCGCACCAGTTCGCGGCTCATCACGCCGTACATGACGTTTTCCAGTTCCAGGTGAACACGTCCCAGCGCCGTCAGCTTCTTGAACGGCAGCAGGATCAGGTCGCAGTCGGACAGGGCCACCGCTTCCGAGGAGTAATGGCGCGAGTGGATGCCGTCGACGCCCAGCATGTCGCCCTTCATGGGAAAGCTCAGTACTTGTTCATTGCCGAATTCATCGATGAGCACGGTTTTCAGGAAGCCCGAATTGACGATGTACAAGGTGTCGAACGGCTGGCCGATGGTGTGCACGCGCTGGCCCGTCTTGAATTGCACGTGCTGGAACAGCAGTTCGTCGGCGGCGATGGTGCAGGCGCTGGAGATATGCAGCAGGTCGCACACCTCCTTCAGGTTCGACCAGAGCCGCCCCTGGCGCTGGCGCCCTGCTTCCATCGGAGAGGAGGGGGCCAGCGATGGGGAGGCGGCGCGGGTTTCGGGCGTTTGCGTGGACAGCATGTTCATCTCCTGGTGACAGGTAGTTCAGAGTTGAATAACAGGGTGCGCAGGACGGCGGGCAGGGAAGGGGCGGCGCGCGTCCAGGCAGGTAAAGCTCAATTCGCTGACGACTTGCTGTGTGATGAAATAACTTCCCAGCAACTTGATTACTGGTTTCAGTATGCCAACAACCGTATCCAATTAATATCAGCAGTGGCTGAATATGGCAGTAGGAGCTGTGGTAGGTGAGGTAGGATTGTTCCTACTGTCGACGCGCGGGCGCGCGCCGCCGTGCTCAAGTCTTGAAGGGGGATAAGAGGCGGTGCGCCACGGCGTACTGGACCATTTCCGACAGCGAACTCATGCCCATCTTTTGCATGATGCGCGTCTTGTGCGTACTCACCGTCTTGACGCTCAGGTGCAGATTGTTGGCGATTTCCGTGATCGACTTGCCCGCCACCAGCAGGGAAAAGACTTCGAACTCGCGGTCCGACAACTGTTTGTGCAGCAAGCTTTCATTCGGCATCATGATGTTGAGCACGAGCTGCTCCGCCACCTCGGCGCTGATATACGGACGTCCCGACGCCACCTTGTGGATGGCGCCCACGAGCTGGGTGCCCGCGCTTTCCTTGGTCAGATAGCCTTGCGCGCCGGCGCGGATGGCGCGCACCGCATATTGTTCTTCCTCGTGCATGGTGAGGATCAGGATGGCCAGCTTCGGCGCCTCGCTGCGGATTTGCCGGATCAGGTCGACGCCGCTGCGGCCCGGCATCGACAGGTCGAGCAGCAGCAGGTCGAAGCCGCCCTGGCGTACGTGGTTGAGTACTTCAAAGCCGTCGATGGCTTCACCCACGATATCGATGTCCGGCGCGCCGTCAAGGATGCGCTTCAATCCTTCTCGCATGATGGTGTGGTCGTCGGCAATCACAATACGTATCATAGGCGGGCAATCTGGAGGCGTGAAATCTGCTCTGTCCGTCACCGGACAATCAAATGTTGAGAAACGAGAAACGTTGCCATTTTAACTGACGCGGCCGAAAATTTGCCTTTTTCTTAATGTGCCGGCAACGGCGGTCTCCGTGGTCATGTGACCCCTTATTCCGACGGTGGTTCCTTGATCAGCCTATGCACGAGTACCGGCAGTTTTGAGTGCGACAGCACCTTGTTGGTGACGCTGCCCAGCAGCAATTGCCCCCAGCCGCTGCGGCCATGCGAGCCCATGAAAATCAGGTCGCAATGCTGCAATTGCGCCACTTCCACGATTTTCAGGGCGGGGCTGTCGGAAAAGGCCGTCAAGCCCGTCGCTTCCAGGCCCCGCTTGGCGGCCGCGTCGAGGATGGGCTGCCAGTGGTCGGCGCCCGCTTTGCGCATGGCGATGCGGTACTCCTCCTCGCTGGGGTAGCTTGGCGGAATGATCTCGATGTATACCGGGTACTGGTATTCGGGCGCCACGTACACGGCAAGGATGTCGGCGTGCATCTGTTCGGCAAAGGCAACGCCGGCACAGGCCGTCAAGTTGGAGACGGCGGAGCCGTCCGTGGCGATCAGAATTTTCTTATACATGGCAGATCCTTTGACGGTGACTGAGCGCGCGCAACGCCTCTTATTGTAGACGCGGCGGCAGCATTGTATTCATGTAAAGACTTGATAATTATCAACACAACTGCACCTTCAGTATAGACAACATTGGCAGAAAGATCGTGTTTTAGCTGCAACGCTGTCCATACTGCGCTGTTGCGCGGGCGTCCGGAAGCAGGATTTGTTGTACTGCGCGTGGTCTTGCACGCACGCCAATGGTAGTATTTCAAAATACAACAGCAGGAACACTTATTTCCTGGTGGAAAAGCTCTTGTGGACCAGCTTTGCACCAGGAAGCGCGTTTTGAGATTTACCAACAGGGCGGCGCCCTGCTACACTCGCACCATCGCAGCGGTATTGCCTCAAATCATCTTAATCGAGAAATTGTGGGTATCAGTCTGTAAAACGCACAGTTCAGGCGGAATTTTGACAAATTATGGAGAAGCAGGGATATGACCAACGCCGCTGATGATTTCGACGCATTATTCGATGAAGTATCTGCGCAAAGTGCGGCCGCGGCTCAGCCCGCGCCTGCCGCCGCGCCCGCTCCCGCCGTGATTGCGGATGACGATTTCGACGCGCTGTTCGACTCCGTGTCGGCCAGCGCCGCCGTGCCGGCAGCCGCCGTGGCAGAAACGCCGGCCGCGCCGGAAGCGGCGCCCGTGGCCAGCGCCGATGCGCCTGGCGACGCGGCCGATCCCGTCGACCAGTCCGACAAGCCGATGTTCGAGCGCCTGGGCGGCATCGTGCGCCTGCTGCACGATTCGCTGCGCGAACTGGGCTACGACAAGGCGTTGACGGAAGCGTCGTCGCAGATCGTCGACGCCCAGGACCGCCTGGAATACGTCGCCACCCTGACCGAACAGGCAGCCAACAAGGTTCTGAACACGCTCGACGAAGGCATGCCGGCGCAAGATGTGCTGTCGAAGAAGGCCAAGGACATGGACAGCCGCTGGACGGCCCTGTTCGATGGCAAGCTGAGCCTGGAAGAATTCAAGGCCCTGGCCGGCGATTCGCGCCAGTTCGCGCAAGCCGTTTCCGAAGCAACGGAAGCGGAAAAAGCGCGCTTGCTGGAAATCATGATGGCGCAGGACTTCCAGGACATCACGGGCCAGCTGATCAAAAAAGTGGTCAACATCACCAAGACGGTGGAAAACGAACTGGCCCAGCTGCTGCGCGACAACGCGCCGGCCGAAGTGCGCGAGAAACTGGCGCAAAAGCCGGTGCCGCTGATGCAGGGCCCGTCTGTGCCGTCGGTGGCGCTGGACCAGGATAATGTAGACGACCTTCTTGCGGATTTGGGATTCTAATGGACGATATGCTCAAGGATTTCGTCGTTGAGGCGATGGATCTTGCGGTTAATGTTGAAGAGCACTTGTTGCGCCTCGAGCGCGATCCTGACAACAAGGAAACACTGAATGCCGTGTTTCGTTCCTTCCACACCATCAAGGGCGGCGCCGGCTTCATGGGCTTGCCCGCGCTGGTGGCGGCCTGCCATCTGACGGAAAACCTGTTCGATGCCTTGCGCACGGGCGCCGCGCCCGTGACCCCGATCGCCATCGAGGCGGCGCTGCAAGCGTCCGGTTTCGTCGCCGACCAGCTGACGGAGCTGGCCAATGGCGCCGCGCCGGAAAGCTTGCCGGCCATGCCGGAAGAGCTGGAACACATCCTGACAAACGCCATCGAAGGCAAGGGCATGGACGCGCCTGCGCCAGCTGCCGCCGTGGCGGAAGTGGCCGCGCCCGTTGCCGAGGTTGCCGAAGTTGTTGTGGCCGCGCCGACCGCTGCCGTTGCCACAGCCGGCGCCGATGGCCTGGACTGGGAAGCCATGTACAACGCCGTCGTTCCAGAGGGTAGTCGTGTCGCAGCCGCGCCCGTGTCCGCCGCCGCTGCGCCTGCCGCCGTGGCCGCAGCAGCACCTGCCGCCGCTGCCGCCAAACCGGCCGCCAAGGCCTGGGATGGCGCCGAACGGCGCGAAGAGCGTCCGGAAGTACGCCATGCCGCTCCTGTCAAGGAAGACAGCATCCGCGTCGACGCCGTCAAGCTCGACGCGCTGCTGGAAGTGGCCGGCGAATCCGTGCAGGCCGCCAACCAGGCTGCCGTGCTGCTCGAACGCTTGCTGCAATTCAAATTCGAAGGCCAGGCCGCCACCCTGATGGCGACCTTGGCGGAAACCCTGGAACGCGCCTCGCGCTACTCGACGGAACTGCAGCGGGCCACCCTGGCCACGCGCATGCAGCCCGTCGGCCGCCTGTTCCAGAAATTCCCTCGCCTGGTGCGCGAACTGGCGAAAGACCTGGGCAAGGATGTCGAGCTGACCATCGAAGGCGCGGAGACGGAAGTCGACCGCGTCGTCGTGGACAGCCTGTACGATCCGCTCGTGCACATGCTGCGCAACTCGCTCGACCATGGCGTCGAATCGCCGGAAGCGCGCCTGGCTGCCGGCAAGCCCGCCAAATCGTATATTTCGCTGAAAGCCTGGCAGGAAGCGAACAGCGTCATGATCGTGCTGCAGGATGATGGCAAGGGCATGGACCCCGTCTTCCTGCGCAGCAAGGCCCAGCAAAAGGGCTTGATCAGCGAAAACGCGCAACTGAGCAACGACGAATGCTTCCAGCTGGTGTTCCTGCCGGGCTTCTCGACCAAGGAAGTCGCCTCCAGCGTTTCCGGCCGCGGCGTGGGCATGGACGTGGTGAAAACGGCCGTGGAGAAAAACCGCGGCGCCATCCATATCGAATCGTCGCTGGGCAAGGGCACGAAGTTCGCCATCCGCCTGCCGATCGAATTGTCGATCGTGCCGACCATGCTCGTGTCGACCTCGGGCGCCGCGCTGGCGCTGCCGATGGCGGTGGTGCAGCGTGTCGTCGAATTGCCGGAAACCTTCATGGAAGTGGGCGGCGCGCCCGTGCTGAAAGACCAGGGCCGTCCATTGCCCGTGCGGTCGCTGGCCGGCTCGCTGGGCTACGAATCGTGCAGCGAGCGCGTCGGCATCGTTGTCGCCGCGCCACAGCCTTATATTCTGGCCGTGGAAGCCGTCGATGGCACGGCCGACCTCGTGATCAAGCCGATGACGGCCATCACGGTGGAAGGCATTACCGGTACTGCCCGCTCGGCCGAAGGCGAGCTGGTGCTAGTCGTGGGCCTATCTTTCCTGATGGATGGTTGCAGGGGAAGTGTGCGCATGGCTGCCTAGAAACACCGGCACTGACACCAAGCCCGCTGCAGACCTCTGCAGCGGGCTTTTTTTTCGGCTTTTTTCGATTTTTATTCGCCCCGCCGGCATTTTGGCGGATTTTCGTATCAGCAATTTTTTCGTCATATCCGCAAAGCATGCCAAATTTTGTATCGCCTATCCCACGCTGGAGCGGCTTTTGGTTCTGCATTGCACAATATATGGCATAATCATTGCCGATCCCTTCGATCAGTACGACAGATCACTTACTACAGGCTGTGGCAACGCTGCATAAATCATGATGAAGACGCTTTACGACAAACTCTGGGAATCCCACGTTGTTCGGGCCGAAGATGATGGCACGACAATTTTGTATATCGACCGGCACCTGCTGCACGAAGTCACCAGCCCGCAAGCCTTCGACGGCCTCAGTGTGGCGGGCCGCCAGCCATGGCGCATTTCCGCCAACCTGGCCGTGGCCGACCATAACGTGCCGACCACGAGCCGCGTGGACGGCATTGCCGATCCGGTCTCGCGCCTGCAGGTGGAAACCCTGGACAAGAACGCCAAACACTACGGCTTGACCTACTTCAACATGAACGACAAGCGCCAGGGCATCGTGCACGTGATCGGCCCGGAACAGGGCGCGACCCTGCCCGGCATGACGGTCGTCTGCGGCGACTCGCACACGTCCACGCATGGCGCCTTCGGCGCGCTGGCGCACGGCATCGGCACGTCCGAAGTGGAACACGTGCTGGCCACGCAGACCTTGCTGCAAAAGAAATCCAAATCCATGCTGGTGCAAGTCGACGGCGCGCTGCCGGCCGGCGTGACGGCCAAGGATATCGTGCTGGCCATCATCGGCAAGATCGGCACGGCCGGCGGCACGGGCTACTGTATCGAGTTCGGCGGCTCGGCCATCCGCGCCCTGTCGATGGAAGGACGCATGACGGTGTGCAACATGGCCATCGAGGCGGGCGCGCGCGCCGGCATCATCGGCGTCGACGACACCACCATCAATTACGTCAAGGGCCGTCCGTTTTCGCCGGCCGGTCCGCACTGGGAACGCGCCGTTGCCTACTGGCGCACCCTGCATTCGGACCCGGGCGCCCGCTTCGACCTCGTCGTCACCCTCAATGTGGCCGAGATCGTGCCGCAAGTGACCTGGGGCACGTCGCCCGAAATGGTGGTCGGCGTGGATGGCCGCGTGCCTGACCCTGACCAGGAAAAAGACAGCGTCAAGCGCGATGCGATGGAGAAGGCGCTCGTCTACATGAACCTCAAGCCGAACACGGCCATCGAAGACATCCGCATCGACAAGGTCTTCATCGGTTCCTGCACCAATTCGCGCATCGAGGATTTGCGCGCGGCCGCCGCCGTGGTGCGTGGCAAGTACCGCGCCTCGAACGTCACCCTGGCGCTGGTGGTGCCAGGTTCCGGCCTCGTCAAGGACCTGGCCGAGCGCGAAGGCCTGGACCGCATCTTCAAGGATGCCGGCTTCGAATGGCGCGAGCCGGGCTGCTCCATGTGCCTGGCCATGAATGCGGATCGTCTGGAGCCGGGCGAACGCTGCGCTTCCACGTCGAACCGCAACTTCGAAGGCCGGCAAGGGCAGGGCGGCCGTACCCACCTGGTGTCGCCCGCGATGGCGGCCGCGGCGGGTATCGCCGGCCACTTTGTCGACGTGCGGGGATTGCGATGACGGCAGGGACTGGCGCCGCTGGTTTACACTAGCGGTATCAGTCCCATCTTTCTTATCGAGAACTCATCATGAAAAAACTCTTCGCCCTCCTCATCGCCACCGTCATCCTGTCTGGCTGCAACACCGTCTCCGGCATCGGCCGCGATGTGCAGAAAGTCGGCCAGGTTGTCACTGGCGCCGGCGGAAAATAAACCGTGACGTGCGGGCGCCCTGCGCCGCGCGTCCTACCGAGTAGAAACAGCATGGATAAATTTACGATTTACGAAGGCCTGGTCGCCCCGCTGGACCGCGCCAACGTCGACACCGACGCGATTATTCCGAAGCAATTCCTGAAATCGATCCACCGCAGCGGTTTCGGCCCCAACCTGTTCGACGAATGGCGCTACCTCGACCATGGCGAGCCGGGCCAGGACAACAGCCGCCGTCCGCTGAACCCCGAGTTCGTGCTCAACGAGCCACGCTACCAGGGCGCTTCGATCTTGCTGACACGCAAGAACTTCGGCTGCGGCTCCTCGCGCGAACACGCGCCGTGGGCGCTGGATCAATATGGTTTCCGCGCCATCATCGCGCCATCGTTTGCCGACATCTTCTTCAACAACTGCTACAAGAACGGCTTGCTGCCCATCGTGCTGTCGGAAAGCCAGGTCGAGCACCTGTTCAATGAAGTCAAGGCTTTCCCCGGCTACAAGCTGGTGGTGGACCTGGAGCAGCAGTGCGTGCGCACCAGCAATGGTTCCGTGTCGTATCCGTTCGAGATCGACGCCTTCCGCAAATATTGCCTGATGAATGGCCTCGACGATATCGGCCTGACCCTGCGCCACGCCGACGATATCCGCGCCTTCGAAGAGCGGCATCTGCATAATCAACCCTGGCTCGCCAACGTCATCTAATCGATAAAAATATGAAAATTGCAATCTTACCCGGCGACGGTATCGGTCCTGAAATCGTCGCGCAAGCCGTCAAGGTCTTGCATGTGCTGGGCGAATCGTTCGAACTGGAAACGGCGCCCGTGGGCGGCGCCGGCTATGCGGCCCATGGCCACCCCTTGCCGGAAGCCACCCTGGCGCTGGCGAAAGCGGCCGATGCCGTGCTATTCGGCGCCGTCGGCGACTACCAATACGACAACCTGGAGCGCCAGTTCCGCCCCGAGCAAGCGATTCTGGGCTTGCGCAAGAACCTGGGCCTGTTCGCCAATCTGCGTCCGGCCATTCTGTATCCGGAACTGGCGGGCGCCTCGACCCTGAAGCCGGAAGTGGTGTCCGGCCTGGACATTTTGATCATCCGCGAATTGACAGGCGACATCTATTTCGGCCAGCCCCGCGGCGTGCGCGAGTGCCCGGACGGTCCGTTCAAGGGCCAGCGCGAAGGCTTCGACACCATGCGCTATGCGGAAGGCGAAATCCGCCGCATCGCCCACGTGGCGTTCCAGGCTGCGCAAAAGCGCGACAAGCGCCTGACCAGCGTGGACAAGGCGAATGTGCTGGAAACCTTCCAGTTCTGGAAAGACATCGTCACCGACGTGCACAAGGAATACCCGGACGTGGCGCTCGACCACATGTATGTCGATAACGCGGCCATGCAGCTGGTGCGGGCGCCGAAGAAATTCGACGTCATGGTGACCGGCAACATGTTCGGCGACATTCTGTCGGATGCGGCCGCCATGCTGACGGGTTCGATCGGCATGCTGCCGTCCGCCTCGCTGGATGCCAACAACAAGGGGCTGTACGAACCATCGCACGGTTCGGCGCCCGATATCGCGGGCAAGGGCATTGCCAATCCGCTGGCGACGATCTTGTCGGCCGCCATGATGCTGCGCTATTCGCTGAACCGCGCAGAGCAGGCGGACCGCATCGAAGGCGCCGTCAAGCAAGTGCTGGCGCAGGGCTTGCGCACGGCCGACATCCATGAAGCGGGCACGACTTTGGTCGGTACCGAGGCCATGGGTGATGCAGTTGTAAAAGCACTGGGATAAAATAGTCTAATGACGGCAGTCGCCGTCTCATCTTGAGGAATGGTAATGAAATTAGTTGGCTTGGTAGGTTGGCGCGGTATGGTCGGTTCGGTCCTGATGCAACGCATGCAGGAAGAGGGCGATTTCGCCCATATCGAACCGGTGTTTTTCACCACTTCGAACACGGGCGGCTCGGCGCCGGCCATGGCGAAGAATGAAACCATCCTCAAGGATGCCAACAACATCGCCGAACTGTCCAAGTGCGACATCATTATTTCCTGCCAGGGCGGCGACTACACGAGCGCTGTCTTCCCGCAGCTGCGCGCCAGCGGCTGGAATGGCTATTGGATCGATGCGGCCTCGACCTTGCGCATGGAAAAAGACGCCGTCATCGTGCTCGACCCCGTCAACCTGCACGTCATCAAGGATGCGCTGGGCAAGGGCGTCAAGAACTACATCGGCGGCAATTGCACCGTCTCGTGCATGATGATGGGCCTGGGCGGCCTGTTCCAGCACGATTTGATCGACTGGATGACGTCGATGACGTACCAGGCGGCATCGGGCGGCGGCGCGCAGCACATGCGCGAACTGCTGACGCAGTTCGGCACCATCAACGGTTCCGTCAAGGCGCTGCTGGACAACCCCGCTTCCGCTATCCTGGAAATCGACCGTCAGGTGCTGGCCACCCAGCACGGCTATTCCCCGGATGAAATCAAGCAATTCGGCGCGCCGCTGGCCGGCAACCTGATCCCGTGGATCGACAAGGACCTGGGCAACGGCCAGTCGAAGGAAGAGTGGAAGGCGGGTGCGGAAACGAACAAGATCCTCGGCCGCGGCCTCGATTTCGGCACCAAGGAAATTCCGGTCGACGGCCTGTGCGTGCGCATCGGCGCCATGCGCTGCCATTCGCAAGCGCTGACCATCAAGCTGAAAAAAGACGTGCCGCTCGATGAAATCAACGACATCATCGCCAGCAACAACGAATGGGTGAAATTCGTGCCGAACACGCGCGAAGCGTCCGTGCGCGACCTGTCGCCGGCCGCCGTCACGGGCAGCCTGACGATACCCGTCGGCCGCGTGCGCAAGATGAGCATGGGCGGCGAATACCTGTCCGCGTTCACCGTGGGCGACCAGTTGCTGTGGGGCGCGGCCGAGCCGCTGCGCCGCATGCTGCGCATCCTCTTGGACGCATAACGACCATAAATTGCTGATCCAGATCAAGCCGGGGCTGTTTTCCCGGCTTTTTTTTCGTCCTGAGCCCGTCAAGGCTCAACCATGCGGAGCTTGCATAGCTCTGGGCATGATGATATGTTGATACCTCTGGAAAAGTAACAGTTTTCCCATGTCAACTAAGATGCCGCCAACTATGCCTGTACACACTCGTCCCCGGGTCGCCTCCCTTGCCATTAAAACACTCAGCAGCGCTGTCGCCTGTGCGGTGTTATTGTCACCGGCGGCATCCGCAGCCGAGCTGGGCAAGATTACGGTGCTGTCCGCCGCCGGCCAGCCGCTGCGCGCCGAGGTCGAATTATCGGCCATCAAGCCAGGCGAGGCGTCGAGCTTGCTGGCCAAGCTGGCGCCGCCGGACGCCTACCGCCAGGCCAACGTGGAATTCAATCCCGCGTTGAACGCGCTGACGTTTGCCGTGGAAAACCGCAATGGCAAGCCTTTCATCCGCATCAGCTCGGCGCAGCCGGTGGCCGAGCCCATGGTGGACTTGCTGCTGGAACTGAGCAGCAAGAGCGGACGCCAGGTGCGCGAATATGCGTTCGTGCTTGACACGCCGGAAGCGCGCCAGACGCGCGGCGCGCAAGTGACGGCACCGGCCGAACCGGGCAAAGGCAAGGCGGCCGCTGAAGCTGCCCCAGCCGCGGCGAAAAAACCGGCCGGCGAATACAAGGTCAGGACGGGCGATACCCTGAGCCGCATCGCCAGCGAACTGAAGCCATCGGGCGTGTCGCTCGACATGATGCTCGTGGCCCTGTACCGTGCCAATCCCGACGCCTTCAAGGGCGAGAACATGAACCGTATGCAGGCCGGGCGCATCCTGGCCGTGCCGGGCGCGGACACCGTGCGCGCCACCGGCGCTGCCGAAGCGAAGGGTATCGTGACGGCGCACGCCATCGATTTCGAAGCCTACCGCAACAAGCTGGCAGGCCAGGTGTCGCAAAGCAAGCCGGCCAAGGCGGCGGAAGCGACGCAAAGCACGGCCGGCAAGATCGGCGCGACCAAGGTACAGGAAAAGCCGACGGCCGTGAGCGAGTCGCAAGACAAGCTGAAACTGTCGAAGGCGGAGCCCGCTGCCAAGTCGGCCGGCAAGAGCGCGGTGGCCAGCGAGGAAGACAAGATCGCCAAGGCCAAGCAGGTCGATGAAGCGGCTGCCCGCGTCAAAGAGCTGGAAAAGAACGTCAGCGACCTGGAAAAGTTGATGGCGGTCAAGAGCAAGGCCATGGCCGACAAGAGCGCCCCGGCGCCCGCCAAACCGGCCGAGGTCGCCGCCAGCGCACCGGTTGTTGCCAGCGTGCCAGCCGAAGCCCAGCCTCCCGTGCCCAAAGCGAAGCCGGTGCCGTTGGTGAAAAAACCGTCGCCGCTGGAACCGACCATCACCGACAAGATCAATGACCACCTGGGCGCCATCGGCATCGGCATCGCCGCGCTGCTGGCCGCCGTGGCCGCGCTGGTGATCGCGCGCCGCCGCAAGGAGACGCCGCCGCCCGCCCAGGAAGATATCGCGCCCGTGTTCGAACCGGAAGCGCCCGTGATGCCGCCGTCCGGCCTGGCGCCGGAAGACCAGCAGTCCGAAGCGAGCAACCACCTGTTCGGTACGGGCGCCGCCGCTGCCGGCGTGGCCGCCGCGGCTGGCGCCAGCATGCTCGATGCGAATGAAACGGACCCCGTCGCCGAAGCGGACGTGTATATCGCCTACGGCCGCGATGGCCAGGCGGAAGATATCCTCAAGGAAGCCTTGCGTATCCATCCGGAACGCCATGCCGCCCGCTTGAAGCTGCTGGAAATTTATTCGGCACGCAACGACGTGCGCGCGTTTGAAGACCAGGCCAGCGAGCTGTACAGCCTGACCCGGGGCCAAGGCGAAGAGTGGCCGCAGGCGGCCGCGCTGGGCCTGGCGCTCGACCCCACCAATCCCCTGTATGGCGATACGGAAGACGACGCCGTCGTCAGCCTGAGCAAGGCTGCCGGCGACGACGTGCATGGCCACAGCATGGATTTGCCCGACGAGCCGCCAGCACCGCTGGCCGATCTGGCGCCGGCCGAGCCGGTGTCTTCCGTGGCGGCCCGCGATGCGCGCGATCCCCTCGATTTTGACCTCGACAGCCTCGATTTCGAGCCTGTTTCTACCACCGACCCGATCGTCATGCCGGGACCGGACAGCAAGCCGGTCTCCGCCGCGCAGGATGCGCAGTATGACGCCAGCATGGATTTCGGCCTGGACCTGGAGCCGCCTGCCGGCCCCGTCAATGGCGTGGGTGCCGGCCTGACGCCGCTGCCTGATCCGCTGAAGGATATCGACCTGGCCCATTTCGACCTCGACGAGCCCGTGGCGCCGGCTGCCGCGCCGGTCGCGGCGGCCGAGCCTTCCCTCGACAGCCTGTTCGACGATGCGCAAACGCCTGCCTCCTTGCCGGAAGCCATACCGCCGGCACAGGAATTCGACCTGTCCGGCATCGACCTGGATCTCAACGATGGCAAGACGGCCAGCGTGGGCGTGGACGACCCGCTGTCGGCCATCCACATGGAAATGGATACCAAGCTGGACCTGGCGATCGCCTATCAGGAAATCGGCGACAAGGAAGGCGCGCGCGAACTGATCGATGAGGTCATCAAGGGCGGCAGCGAAGAGCAGGTTGCCAAGGCTAACACAATGAAGGCACTCCTTAGCTAGCAATACCCGCCGGTGCGGCAGGCTGCCGCGCCGGTATAATGCTTCGATGCAAAATATTACGACAGCAACGCCATTGAAGCGTATCGTCCTCGGCCTGCAGTATGACGGCACGGCCTGGCATGGATACCAGAAACAGGAAGACGGGCAAACGGTGCAGGACCAGCTGGAAAACGCGCTGGAGCAGTTTGCCCGCGTGCGCCTGGCCACCACGTGCGCCGGCCGTACGGATACGGGCGTGCATGCGCTCGAGCAAGTCGTGCATTTCGATACGGAACTGAACCGCGACGTGCACTCGTGGGTGCGCGGCGTCAACGCCTTCCTGCCGAAATCCATCGCCGTGCGCTGGGCCAGGGAACTTGAAGGCGACCCGACGGTCAATGACTTCTTCCACGCCCGTTTCAGCGCCCGCGCGCGCACCTATCATTATGTGTTGTACAACAACGCCACCCGTTCGCCGCTGGTGGAAGGGCGTGCCGGCTTCTTTTTCCGCCCGCTCGACGTGGAACTGATGCGCCAGGCCGTGCAGCCGCTCTTGGGCTGGCACGATTTCACGGCCTTCCGCGCCGCGCAATGCCAGGCCAAGTCGCCCGTCAAGCTCATGCATGACATCCGCATCGAGCGGCGCGGCGATTGCGTCATTTTTACGATTACGGCCAATGCCTTCCTGCACCACATGGTGCGCAACCTGGTCGGCTCGCTCGTCTACATCGGCACGGGGCGCGAAAAGCCGGAATGGCTCGGGCATTTGCTGGAAAGCAAGGATCGCCATGCGGCCGCGCCCACCTTCATGCCGGATGGCCTGTACCTGGCGCAGATCGATTACGATCCGAAATGGGCATTGCCGCAAGACAGCAGCAGCGCCTTGCCCTGGTTCTGACGTTTTACTTCAAGCAATAACTTCAAGGAAAAGCCATGCCACGCACACGCATCAAGATCTGCGGCCTGACCAGAGTCGAAGACATCCACGCTGTCGTGGCGGCCGGCGCCGACGCCATCGGCTTCGTGTTTTATCCGCAGAGCCCCCGCTATGTGACGCCCGAACAGGCAGCTGCCCTGATCGCGACCACGCCGCCCTACGTGACGGCGGTGGGCCTGTTCGTCAATGCCAGCGTGGACGAGGTGCGGGCGACCAGGGCCGTTGCGCCCTTATCGATGCTGCAATTCCATGGCGACGAGACGCCCGAACACAGCGCCGCGCTGGCCGCGGCCGTGAATACGCCGTTTACGCAAGTGTTCCGCGTCAAACCCGACACCAGCTTTGAAGATTTGCTAGAATACGAACAGCGCTATCGCGCCGCCAGTCCCTTGTTTGCCAGCCTCTTGCTGGACACCTATGTGGATGCCTATGGCGGTGCAGGAAAGGTATTTGATTGGTCCCTCATTCCAAAAGAACTCGCGCCTCGGGTCGTTTTAAGTGGTGGCTTGAGCGTACAAAACGCGACTGACGCAGTGGTGCGCGTGCGCCCTTACGCCGTCGACATCAGCAGTGGTGTCGAAGCGTCCAAGGGTATCAAGGACGCATCCCGAGTCCGCGCGTTTATCGCCGCGGTGCAGGATGCCGATGCCATCATTGCCAGAGGAAACAACCATGAATGACCACACCACAGCGCCCGGCGCAGCCGCCGCATTGTTCCACGCCACCGATTACC
The DNA here is from genome assembly GCF_033949445.1 of Janthinobacterium sp. GMG2. Lineage (NCBI taxonomy): Bacteria > Pseudomonadati > Pseudomonadota > Betaproteobacteria > Burkholderiales > Oxalobacteraceae > Janthinobacterium > Janthinobacterium sp. GMG2. The sequence goes on from NZ_JAXAWA010000001.1 coordinate 1,230,636, forward strand.
CGTTTCCCGACCTGCGCGGCCACTTCGGCCCCTACGGCGGCTCCTTTGTTGCCGAAACGCTCACGCATGCGCTGGCCGAGCTGAAAGACGCCTACGCCCGCTACAGCGCCGACCCGGAATTCCTCGAAGAATTCCGCTACGAGCTCAAGCACTTCGTCGGCCGTCCGTCGCCGATCTATCACGCCAAGCGCTGGTCCGAGCTGGCCGGCGGCGCGCAAATCTATTTCAAGCGCGAAGACTTGAACCACACGGGTGCGCACAAGATCAACAACGTGATCGGCCAGGCCTTGCTGGCCAAGCGCATGGGCAAGCCGCGCATCATCGCCGAGACGGGCGCGGGACAGCATGGCGTGGCCACGGCCACCATCTGCGCCCGCTTCGGCCTCGAATGCGTGGTCTACATGGGCAGCGAAGACGTCAAGCGCCAGGCGCAGAACGTGTACCGCATGAAATTGCTGGGCGCGACCGTCGTGCCCGTCGAGTCGGGCTCCAAGACTCTCAAGGATGCGCTGAACGAAGCCATGCGCGACTGGGTCACCAACATTGAAAACACCTTTTACATCATCGGCACCGTGGCTGGCCCGCATCCGTATCCGATGATGGTGCGCGACTTCCAGTCCGTGATCGGCGAGGAATGCCTGGTACAAATGCCGGAAATGACGGGCCGCCAGCCTGACTACGTGCTGGCCTGCATCGGCGGCGGTTCGAACGCCATGGGCATCTTTTACCCGTACATCGACCAGAAAGAGGTAAAGCTGATCGGCGTGGAAGCGGCCGGCGAAGGCCTCGATACGGGCAAGCATTCGGCTTCGCTGACGGCAGGTTTCCCGGGCGTGCTGCACGGCAACCGCACCTATCTGCTGCAGGATGAAAACGGCCAGATCATCGAGACGCATTCCGTCTCGGCCGGCCTCGACTATCCGGGCGTGGGACCGGAACATGCGTGGCTGAAAGACTCGGGCCGCGCGCAATACGTGTCGATCACCGATGACGAAGCGCTGCAGGCTTTCCACGACTGCTGTCATATTGAAGGCATCATCCCGGCCCTGGAATCGTCGCACGCACTGGCCTACGCGGCCAAGCTGGCGGCCACCTTGCCGAAAGACCAGATTGTGCTGGCCAACCTGTCGGGCCGTGGCGACAAGGACATGCATACCGTGGCGGAGCGTATGGGACTCAACTTTAGCTGATCGTTAGCTGTTGACTACCGGGGTCAGACCCGCCGGGTCTGACCCCAGCCTTCAATTTCCCTCAGAAAAGAGATATCCATGTCCCGTATCGCCACCACCTTCGCCAATTTAAAATCGAACAACAAGACCGGCCTGGTCACCTTCATCACCGCCGGCGACCCCGGCCCCGACGCCACCGTACCGCTGATGCACGCGCTCGTCGAGGGCGGCGCCGATGTGCTCGAACTGGGCGTGCCGTTTTCCGACCCCATGGCCGAAGGCCCCGTCATCCAGCGCGCCTGCGAACGCGCCTTGAAATTCAACGTCGGCATTCACGACGTGTTCGGCTATGTGCGCCAGTTCCGCGAGACGAACCAGACGACGCCCGTGGTGCTGATGGGCTACGCGAATCCCATCGAGCGCATCGGCAGCGCAGCGTTCATTGCAGCGGCGCAAGCGGCCGGCGCCGACGGCGCCATCGTCGTCGATTATCCGCCGGAAGAGTGCGAGGAATTTGCCGGCGCCATGCGCGAAGCGGGCCTCGACCTGATTTTCCTGCTGGCACCCACTTCGACCGAAGAGCGCATCGCGCAAGTGGCCAAGGTCGGCGGCGGCTTCAGCTATTATGTGTCGCTCAAGGGCGTCACGGGCGCCGGCAACATTGATACGGAACAGGTGGCAGAGCGCCTCGCGGCCATCCGCCAGCATGTAAAATTACCTATCGGCGTGGGCTTCGGCATCCGCGATGGCGCCACGGCCAAGGCCGTTGCCAAGGTGGCCGATGCCGTCGTGATCGGCAGCCGCATCATCCAGGAAATTGAAAATGCCCCGGAAGGCGGCGCCGTCGACGCCGTGCGCAGCTTCACGGCAGGCATCCGCGCCGCACTGGACGCCTGAGCAAGCTTGCCGTTTACGCAAGATGCGTTGGCGGCAAAGTTCGACAGCCCGGCGATAAACGGCTACACTTCGGCCACTGATTTGCCTGTAATTGTGCAATAGATAAAATTTCTGGTGGTGCCCTATGGGGGTGTCGCCGTTTACCGTCTGCCGGGGGCGTCCACCGACGCTACCCCTACAAGGGCCCAAGGAGAAAATATGAGTTGGTTGGAAAAACTGCTGCCACCGCGCATCCAGCGTTCTGATGCTGCCGCGCGCAAGACCATGCCGGAAGGCCTGTGGGTCAAGTGCCCGTCGTGCGAAGCCGTGCTGTACCGTACGGACCTGGAATCGAATTTGCACGTATGCCCGAAATGCGACCACCACATGCGCATCCGCGCGCGTGAACGCCTCGACAGCCTGCTCGACGCGGGCGGCCGCTATGAAATCGGCCAGGAAATCCTGCCCGTCGATACCTTGAAATTCAAGGACAGCAAGAAATACCCTGACCGCCTGAAGTCCGCCATGGAAGCGACGGGCGAGACGGATGCGATGGTCGTCATGGGCGGCGCCATCATGAGCCTGCCGGTGGTCGTGGCGTGCTTCGAATTCGAATTCATGGGCGGCTCCATGGGCTCCGTCGTGGGCGAGCGCTTCGTGCGCGGTGCGCAAATCGCGCTGGAACAGAAAGTGCCGTTCATTTGCATCACCGCCACCGGTGGCGCGCGCATGCAGGAAGGCTTGCTGTCCCTGATGCAGATGGCGAAAACCACGGCCATGTTGACCAAGCTGTCCGAAAAGAAATTGCCATTCATCAGCGTGCTGACCGACCCGACCATGGGCGGCGTGTCCGCCTCGTTCGCCTTCATGGGCGACGTCGTCATCGCTGAACCGAAAGCGCTGATCGGCTTTGCCGGTCCGCGCGTGATTGAAAACACCGTGCGCGAAAAACTGCCGGAAGGCTTCCAGCGCGCCGAGTTCCTTGTCACCAAGGGCGCCGTCGACATGATCGTCGACCGCCGCAAGATGCGCGAAGAAATCGCCCGTCTGCTGGCCTTGTTGCAAAACCAGGCTGTGGAAGTCCTGGCGTAACGCCAAAGTATCAGGCCGGGCGGTGTCCTGCGGACCCGCCCGGTTGCCACGCAACACCGTCTCCGCGCCTCGCGCACTGTCTCCTCATCAAGAAGTCTCCCATGCAAAACCTCCCCACCACCTTGCCGGACTGGCTCGCCATGCTGGAAACCCGCCATTCGGAAACCCAGATCAACATGGGCCTGGACCGCGTGCAAGCCGTCAAGGCGCGCATGCAGCTGGCGTTTACTTGCCCCGTGATCATGGTGGCGGGCACGAATGGCAAGGGTTCCACCTGTGCCATGCTGGAATCGGTACTGTTGCGCGCCGGCTACAAAGTGGGGCTATACATCAAGCCGCATTTTCTCGATTTTAACGAGCGCGCCCGCGTGCTGGGCGAGATGGCCAGCGATGAGCAGATCGTCGCCAGCTTCAATGCCGTTGAAGCCGTGCGCGGCGACACGCCGCTCACGTATTTCGAATTCACCACCCTGGCGATTTTGCATTTGCTGTCGCAAGCGAAGCTCGACGTGGCCATCCTGGAAGTGGGCCTGGGCGGGCGCCTCGACGCCGTCAACGTGATCGACGCGGATGTCGCCATCGTCACCAGCGTCGATATCGACCACACGGATTACCTGGGCGACACGCGCGAAGCGATCGGCTTTGAAAAGGCCGGCATCTTCCGTCCGGGCAAGGCGGCCATCTGCAGCGACCCCGTGCCGCCGCAATCGTTGATCGACCATGCCGAAGCCATCGGCGCCGACCTGTGGCTGATGGGCCGCGATTTCAATTATTCGGGCGACAAGCAGCAGTGGAACTATGGCGGACGCGAGCAGCGCCGCAATTCGCTCGCGTATCCAAGCTTGCGTGGTGCCAACCAGATCCTCAATGCGACGGCCGTGCTGGCCGCGCTGGAAGTGCTGAAGCTGAAATTGCCAGTGGGCGCGCAGGAAGTGCGCACGGGCCTCGTCACGGTGGAGCTGCCGGGCCGCTTCCAGGTCTTGCCTGGCCGCCCCAGCGTGATCCTCGACGTGGCGCACAATCCCCACGCGGCGTCGGCGCTGAACCAGAACCTCGGCAATATGGGTTTCCACCCGTACACCTATGCCGTGTTTGGCTCCATGCAGGACAAGGATATCGATGGCGTATTGGCCGCGATGAGCGAACACGTCGACCACTGGTGCCTGACGGGATTGCCTTCGCCGCGCGCGGCCACGGCTTCGGAGCTGGCCGCCAAGGTGCAGATCATGCTCGAAGATAAGCCCGACAGCAGCGAACATACTGTGTCTATTTTCGATGATCCGGCACAAGCTTTTGCAAATGCAATGAGCCGGGCCGGTGAGAATGATAGAATTGTGGTCTTTGGTTCTTTCCTCACCGTTGCCGGCGTGATGAAGGCCCGAAAATCCTCACTTCACTGAAACGCACTCGACTGAAAATCACGCATGGGCTTGTTCTCGAAACTGTTTAAAAACAAGCAAGAATCCTCTGGCGAAGACAGCGGCTTTTATGTCCCTGGCGAAGCACAGTCGCCGACCCGCAAGCGCGCAGCCAACACCGCCGGTGGCGGCGGATCGCGCCGTGGCGGCAAGGAAGCGCCGGACCCGGTCTTGCCTGAAAAAAAGCGCGCACGCCGCCGCCTGGTCGGGGCCATTGCCCTGGCCCTGGGCGTGGCTGTCGGCTTGCCGATGCTGCTCGACTCCGAGCCGAAGGCGCCGTTCAACGATATCGCCATCGACATTCCGTCGAAGGAAAAGGCCGTCGCACCTGCACCGGCGCCCGTGCCGGCCGTCCCGGCCCAGGCCGCATCGAATGGCCTGGACCAGTCCGAGGAAATCGTCGACGCGCCGTTGCCGCCTGCGGCCAAGCCGACCCCTGTACCGACACCGGCACCCGTGCTGGCGGCCGCCCAGCCTGCACCGGTCAAGCCGACCTATGTGGAGCCGAAACCCGAGCCCAAGCCTGAACCCAAGCCGGTCAAGGTGGAGCCGAAACCGGAACCGAAACACGAAACCAAGCCCGAGCCGAAACACGAGTCCAAGCCCGAACCCAAGCCTGAGCCCAAGCATGAAGTAAAGCCGGAAGCCAAGCCCGAGCCGAAGCCTGCCAAGCCAGCGCAATCGGCTGACGATGCCGCGCGCGCGCTGGCTATCCTGGAAGGCAAGCCGCAAGAAAAAGCACAGGACAAGGCGCACGACGCCGGCAGCGGCAAGTTCGTGGTGCAGGTGGCGGCCCTGGCGACGCAGGACAAGGTCGACGAATTGCAGGACAAGCTGCGCGACGCGGGCATCAAGTCGTACACGCAGAAAGTCTCGAGCCCGGCGGGCGAGCGCATCCGCGTGCGCGTGGGACCGTTCGGTAGCCGCGAAGACGCTGAAAAGACCCGCGCCAAGCTGCAAAAGCTGGGCCTGGGCGGCAGCCTGGTACCGGCGTGATGTTGCAAGGCTGAACGCGCGTGACGATCTTCGATTACCTGGTGCTGTTCGTGCTGGTGACGTCCGTGCTGATCAGCATGATGCGTGGCCTGGTCAAGGAAATACTGTCATTGGTCAGCTGGATCGTGGCGTTCGTCATTGCCAACGCGTATGGCGCTACCTTGGCGAAATTCCTGCCGGAAGCCGTGCCTGGCGAAGCCATCCGTTTGTTGCTGGCTTTCGTCGTGCTGTTCATCGGCGTGCGCATTTTGATGGGATTGCTGTCCATGACGGTCGACGCACTCGTCAAGGTGACGGGCTTGAGCCTGGCTGACCGCACCCTGGGCACCCTGTTCGGCGTGGCGCGGGGCCTTGTGATCGTGCTGACCGCCGTCATCTTGTGTGGCATGACGTCCATACCGCAGCAGCCATTCTGGAAAAATGCGCAGCTCAGCCCGCTCGCGGAGCAAGGCGCGCGCGCCATCAAGCCTTATCTGCCTGCCGCTTACGCGCAGCATGTGAAATTTTGAATTTTTTTAAAATCAGTAGCACAGTTTAGGAGCACACCATGTGTGGCATCGTCGGCGTCGTTTCCCATCAACCTGTCAATCAATTGCTCTATGATGCATTGTTGCTCTTGCAACATCGCGGTCAGGACGCGGCAGGGATTGCGACCAATCACAGCAGTATGTTTTCCATGCACAAAGCCAATGGCCTCGTGCGTGACGTCTTCCGTACGCGCAACATGCGTTCGCTGCAAGGCACGACGGGCATCGGCCATTGCCGCTACCCGACGGCCGGTTCGTCGAGCGAAGAGGAAGCACAACCGTTCTATGTGAATGCGCCGTTCGGCATCACCCTGGCGCACAATGGCAACCTGACCAACTGGGAACAGTTGAAGCTGGAAATGTTCAAGAACGACCGCCGCCACATCAATACCGATTCCGATTCGGAAGTGCTGCTCAACGTGCTGGCGCATGAAATCCAGGAAGCGACGACGGGCCTGAACCTGGACCCGGAAGCCATCTTCAAGGCCGTTACCGTGCTGAACCGCCGCGTCAAGGGCGGTTACGCTGCCGTTGCGCAAATCGCCGGCGTGGGCTTGCTGGCCTTCCGCGACCCGCACGGCATCCGTCCGCTGTGCCTGGGCATCAATGAAACGGAGCAGGGTCCCGAATACCTGATCGCTTCCGAATCCGTAGCCCTGGAAGGCATGGGCTTCCGCTTCGTGCGCGACATCGGTCCCGGCGAAGCCGTCTTCATCGATGCCGACAAGAAATTGCACAGCGCCCAGTGCGCCGACAATGCCAGCCTGAACCCGTGCGTGTTCGAATTCGTCTACCTGGCCCGTCCCGACTCCGTCATCGACGGCGCCTCCGTGTACGCCACGCGCCTGAAAATGGGCGAATACCTGGCCGAGAAGATCCGCGCCGAATTGCCAGGCGTGCATATCGACGTGGTCATGCCGATTCCCGATTCCTCGCGTCCGGCCGCCATCCAGCTGGCCATGGCGTTGAACATCGAGTACCGCGAAGGCTTCATCAAGAACCGCTACATCGGCCGTACCTTCATCATGCCGGGCCAGGCGGCACGCAAGAAATCCGTGCGCCAGAAGCTCAACGCGATCCCGTCCGAATTCAAGGATAAAGTGGTGCTGCTGGTCGACGATTCCATCGTGCGCGGCACCACCAGCCGTGAAATCGTGCAGATGGCGCGTGAAGCGGGTGCGACGAAGGTCATCTTCGCTTCGGCCGCGCCACCGGTGATCTACCCGAACGTGTACGGCATCGACATGCCGACGCGCGACGAGCTGATCGCCTACGGCCGCACGACGGAAGAAGTGTGCCGCGAAATCACGGCCGACTACCTGGTCTACCAGGATATCGGCGCGCTGAAGCAGGCGATCGCCGACGTTAACCCGGCCCTGACGAACTTCGAGGCATCGTGCTTCGATGGCGTGTACGTGACGGGCGACGTGTCGCAGGAGTACCTGGACCGCCTGGAATATGCGCGCCACCATCCGAAGGCGGCAGCGCCCGAAGATACGCCGCGTTCCCAGCTGAACCTGAACCTGGCGACAACGGAAGCATAAGTACCTGCCCGGCCGATGCCGGGCTTTTTTTCGGGTCGGACCTTCAGGTCTGACCCCGGCACTTGCCTTGGGTTAAGCGGCAAGACGAGTATTTGGAACTTCCACCATGACCAACAAAAAAACCTACGGCTTCACCACCACCATCCTGCACAACGACCGCCGCAAGGGCATCGAGCACGGCTCGCTGCACAAGCCCGTGCATACTTCCGTTGCCTTCGGTTACGCCGATGCGCGCCAGCTCGCGTCCGTGTTCCAGGGCAAGGAGCCGGGCTTCCGTTATGGCCGCCAGGGCAATCCGACCGTCTCCGCACTGGAAGACAAGGTCAACAAGATGGAAGACGGCGTGGCGACCCTGTGCTTCGCCACGGGCATGGGCGCCATCGGCGCCGTGGTGCAATCGTTGCTGCGCGCGGGTGACCATGTCGTCTCGTCGGCCTTTTTGTTTGGCAACACCAACAGCTTGTGGCAAACGGTGACGGGGCAGGGCATCGGCGTGTCGTTCGTCGACGCCACCGAGGTGGCCAATGTGGCCGCGGCCATTACGCCGGCCACGCGCATCGTGTTTGTGGAAACCATCGCCAATCCGCGCACGCAAATCGCCGACCTGAAGAAAATCGGCGACCTGTGCCGCGAAAAGGGCATCTTGTACATCGTCGACAACACGATGACGACGCCATATCTGTTCCGCCCGAAAGCCGTGGGCGCGGGCCTGGTGGTCAATGCCTTGACGAAATCCATCGGCGGCCACGGCAATGCCCTGGGCGGCAGCTTGACGGACACGGGCGTGTTCGACTGGACGCAGTATCCGAACATTTTCGAGAACTACAAGAAGGCGGCGCCCGCGCAGTGGGGCATCGCGCAAATCCGTGCCAAGGCTTTGCGCGACTTCGGCGCCTCGCTGGGGCCGGAAGCTGCGCATCATATCGCCGTCGGCGCGGAAACCATGGCCTTGCGCATGGATCGCACCTGCTCGAACGCTTTGGCGCTGGCCACCATGCTGCAGGCGGATCCAAGAGTGGCGGCCGTGCATTATCCTGGCCTGGCGTCGCACCCGCAGCATGCGCTGGCCACCGACTTGTTCCGCAGCTATGGCTCGTTGTTCAGCTTTGAGCTGAAAGATGGCATCGACTGCTTCGATTTCCTCAATCGTCTCAATCTTGCCATTCCCGCCAGCAACCTCGGCGACACGCGCACCCTGGTCATTCCCGTCGCCCACACGATTTTCTACGAGATGGGTGCCGAGCGCCGCGCCAGCATGGGCATCGCCGAATCGCTGATCCGCGTGTCCGTCGGTATCGAGGATGAAGCAGACTTATTGGAAGATTTCAGCAGCGCACTGGACGCATAAGCAGCCGCGCACCATGTAAAAAGGGCCGCGATAGTCATGCTGTCGCGGCCCTTTTTTTACGTGCGGCAGTTTAATGCCAGCTGCGCATCAGTCCGACGGCGAGGCCTTCCAACGCAAACTCGTCTTCGGGCGACACGGTGATCACCTTGAAGTCCGGATTTTCCGGCAGCAGTTCGATGACGGAGCCCGTCTTCTTGTAGCGCTTGACGGTGACTTCGTCGCCGATGCGGGCGACGACGATCTGGCCATTCTTGGCGCTGTCGACCTTTTTCACGGCCAGCAAGTCGCCATCCATGATGCCGGCGTCGCGCATGGACCAGCCGCGCACCTTCAGCAGGAAGTCGGGTTTGGCCGAGAACAGGGCCGGGTCGACGTTGTAGCTCGCTTCCAGGTTTTCCTGGGCCAGGATGGGCGAGCCTGCCGCCACCCGGCCGATCAGGGGCAGCGACATCAGCAGGGCTGCCGGCACTTTCGACGGCGGCGCTTCGGCGGCCGCACCGATCAGGCGGATGCCGCGCGAGGTGCCGGGCGAAATCTCGATCGCGCCCTTGCGGGCCAGGGCCTGCAAATGCTCTTCGGCCGCATTGGCCGATTTGAAACCCAGTTCATTGGCGATTTCGGCACGGGTGGGAGGAAAGCCCGTGTTTTCAATCGCGTCCTTGATCAGGTTCAGGATTTGTTCTTGTCGTGCTGTCAGCTTGATCATGAGCGGTGGGTGCATACTAAAATGCTGTCTATATGAACAGTCTGTATTTTTGTACAGTATCGCCCACTATGCAAGGGGATTTCCGTGTTTTGGGCGAATTTCGCAAGAAATACTTGTCCGCGGCCGGAAAGCACGGCGGCGCACGGGCTTTTCAGGCGCTTGTGGAAGGAATGATTGAAACGTTTGCAAAAGACGGTTATAATCTTCGGCTGACCTTCCCACACCCGTCTTGACGCCGGGGTGGGCGATTATCAATCCGACCTGAAGGAGTTTGCATGCGTCATTATGAAATAGTCTTTATCGTCCATCCGGACCAAAGCGAGCAAGTGCCCGCGATGATCGAACGCTACAAAGCCAGCGTAACCACCCGCGGCGGTTCGGTTCACCGCGTGGAAGATTGGGGCCGCCGTCAAATGGCTTACTCGATCCAAAAGCTGCCTAAAGCACACTACATCTGCCTGAACATCGAATGCGACAACGAGACCCTGGTCGAGTTGGAAACAGCATTCAAATTCAATGATGCCGTGTTGCGTCACCTGACCGTTAAAATGAAGAAAGCTGAAACAGCTCCTTCGCCGATGATGAAATCGGTACAACGCGAAGACGCGGCCAAAAGCCACCGCACCGAAGCACCAGCAGCCGCTCCAGCCGCAGCAGCAGCTTAATTCTTGACCAGGATCGTGCGCTGAACCAGCTACAAGTAACCGCCATCATTGCCGAGCGCGAAATATTGCGCTATACCCCGGCAGGGCTGCCGATTGTGAATGCAGTATTGCAACACAGTTCGCAGCAGATGGAAGCAGGGATTGCCCGTTTGACCGAGTTTGATGTTGCCGCGCTAGCCGCTGGCGAAATCTCAGGCAGGTTCAGTCAGGCAAACTTGGGCGGGGTGTATCAGTTCACGGGTTTCCTGGCCAGGAAGAGCCGCAACAGCAAGAGTTTGGTGTTTCACATCATTGATTTTAGTGCAGTCAATTCTGACTAGCGCATTTTAGATACAGGAGCCTGACATGGCATTCGGTAAAAAGTTCGACAAAAATAAGCTCAAGCTTAAAGAAAAACGCAAACAGCAAAACCCGTTGTTCAAACGCAAGAAGTTCTGCCGCTTCACCGCAGCTCACGTTGAGCAAGTCGACTACAAAGACGTTGACACGCTGAAAGACTTCGTCCAAGAAAACGGCAAGATCATGCCAGCACGCCTGACCGGTACCAAAGCGCACTACCAGCGCCAAGTTGACACCGCAATCAAGCGCGCTCGCTTCCTCGCGCTGCTGCCATACACCGATCTGCACCACGCTTAATCGGTCAGATATTCCTGGAGAAGAACTATGCAAATCATTCTGTTAGAAAAAGTTGTTAACGTCGGTAACCTCGGCGAAGTCGTCAAAGTCAAAGACGGTTACGCACGTAACTTCCTGATCCCGCAACGCCTGGCACGTCGTGCTACGGCAACCGCTGTGGCTGAATTCGAAGTCAAGCGCGCCGAACTGGAAAAAGCTGCTGCCGCCAAACTGGCCGCATCGCAAGCCCAGGGCGAAAAACTGAGCGGCCTGACCGTTCAAGTTGCTCAAAAAGCTGGTGTTGATGGCCGTCTGTTCGGTTCCGTCACCAACTTCGACATCGCTGAAGCGCTGACCAAGCAAGGTTTTGCTGTTGAAAAAGCACAAATCCGCATGCCTACCGGCCCGCTGAAGATCGTTGGCGAGCACAATGTTTCGGTTGCTCTGCACACCGACGTGGTCGTGGAAGTTGTTATCGCTGTCGTTCCAGACGCGAACGCGTAATTGTCTGCGGGCCTGGCCCGCAAGCATTGCCGCACTATGAAAAGCCGGGTTCGCCCGGCTTTTTTGTGGCCTTTTTTTCGCTCAATTTCAGCCCTTTATTTTTGCCATCACGCCGAAGCGGGTATAATTCGCGCCATGAACGCCCCCTCTGATCCGCAACTGGATTCCCTCCGTATTCCGCCGCATTCGATCGAAGCAGAACAATCCGTCATCGGTGGTCTGCTGCGCGACAATGCCGCATATGACCGCATCGCCGACTTCATGCATGCGGAGGATTTCTATCGCTATGACCATCGCATCATCTTCGAGCAAATCGTCAAGATGGTTAACGCTTCCAAGCCAGCCGATGTCATTACTGTTTTTGAAACCCTGACCCAGCTCGGCAAGGCCGATGACGTGGGCGGACTCGCTTACCTGAACGCCATGGCGCAAAACACGCCATCGGCCGCGAACATCCGGCGTTACGCCGAGATCGTGCGCGACCGCGGCGTGCTGCGTAAACTCATCACCGTCGCCGACGATATCTCCGGCACGGCCTTCAGCCCGCAAGGCAAGGAAGTCAAGCAGATGCTTGACGAGGCCGAATCGAAGATTTTCGCCATCGCCGAAGAAGGCGCGCGCGGCGCCCAGGGCTGGACCGCCATCCAGCCCCTGCTGACGCAGGTGGTCGAACGCATCGACGAACTGTACAGCCGCGACAACCAGAGTGAAATCACGGGCGTGCCCACCGGTTTCATCGACCTCGACCGCATGACCTCGGGTCTGCAGCCGGGCGACCTGGTAATCGTGGCGGGCCGTCCTTCGATGGGCAAGACGGCGTTTTCCGTCAACATCGGCGAAAACGTGGCCATCGACAGCGGCTTGCCCGTGGCCGTGTTCTCGATGGAGATGGGCGGCGCCCAGCTGGCCATGCGTATGCTCGGCTCCGTCGGACAGCTCGATCAGCACCGTTTGCGTACTGGCCGCCTGAACGACGAAGACTGGCCGCGCCTGACGAATGCGATCCAGAAGATGAACGACGCGCAGCTGTACATCGATGAAACGCCAGCGCTCAATTCCATCGAATTGCGCGCCCGCTCGCGCCGTTTGTCGCGTCAATGCGGCAAGCTGGGCCTGATCATCGTCGATTACTTGCAACTGATGTCGGCCAATACGCCGGGCGACAACCGCGCCACGGAGATTTCCGAGATTTCGCGGGGCTTGAAAGGCCTGGCGAAAGAACTCGGTTGCCCCGTGATCGCGCTGTCCCAGCTGAACCGCTCGCTGGAACAACGCCCGAACAAACGTCCTGTCATGTCCGACTTGCGCGAATCGGGCGCTATTGAGCAGGATGCCGACGTGATCCTGTTCATTTACCGCGACGAGGTGTATAACCCCGACTCGCCAGACAAGGGAACGGCCGAAATCATCATCGGTAAACAACGTAACGGTCCAATCGGCAGCATCCGCCTCACCTTCATGGGGCAGTACACCAAATTTGGCAATTACAGTGGTGGCCTGGCGCTTTACCAAGGCGACTAAGACTCAGCAGCACTGGCACCCCATCGCTGCCCCCTCTTGCGGGGCGGCTTTCTGTAGTAAATAACACGACTCAATGCTTAACGGAGAATGACATGTTTGGACGCTTGATGCCCACTGAGGGCAAGTTTTTTGAATTGTTTAACCAGCACGCGGAACTGTGCGTCAAGGGCGCCAAAGAGATGCTCGGCCTGATGACCAATTTCGACGACCTGGAAAACCGCGTGCATGCGATCGAAAGCATCGAGAAACAGGCGGACAAAGTCACCTACGCCACCGTGGAAATGCTGCACAAGACCTTCATCACGCCGATCGACCGCGACGACATCCATCAGCTGATCACGCGCCAGGACGACATCCTCGACCTGCTGGAAGATGCGGCGCAAACCGTCTCGCTGTACGACCTGAAGGCCGTCACGCCGGAAGCCAAGCGCCTGGCCGAACTGGTGCTGGCTTGTACCGAAAAAGTGCGCGACGCCGTCGCCATGCTGCATAACATGGACAACTCGCGCAAGATCGTCGCCATCTGCGAAGAGATCGACCGCCTGGAATCGGACGCCGACCACGTGATGCGCGCCGCCATGTCCAAGCTGTTCCGCGACGAACCGGACGTGCGCAACCTGATCAAGCTGAAAGCGATCTACGAAATTCTGGAAACCGTGACCGACCGTTGCGAAGATGTGTCCAATATTATCGAAGGCATCATCGTCGAAAACGCGTAAGCGTTGGGCCTGTCCTGAACCAGAATCAGAAAAGAAACTATAATGACCATACAAATCAGCATCTACGTGCTAGGCCTGTTGATCGTCCTGGCGCTGCTGTTTGACTTCATGAACGGCTTCCACGATGCCGCCAACGCGATTGCCACGGTGGTCTCGACGGGCGTATTGAAACCGCAGACCGCGGTTGCCATGGCTGCCACGTTCAACTTTGTCGCCATCTTCGTGTTCCACCAGCTGACCGTGGCCGCCACGGTGGGCAAGGGCACCATCGATCCGGCAGTGATCGACCAGTACGTGATCTTCGGCGCGCTGATGGGCGCCATCTTCTGGAATTTGTTTACCTGGTACTACGGCATTCCATCGTCGTCCTCGCACGCGCTGATCGGCGGCCTGGTGGGTGCCGCTGTCGCCAAGTCCGGCACGGGCGCGCTGGTCGCGGCCGGCCTGTGGAAAACCGTCGCCTTCATCGTCATCGCACCGGTACTGGGCTTCGTGTTCGGCTCCATCATGATGCTGATCGTGTCATGGATATTCGTGCGTTCGACGCCGCGCAAGGTCGACAAGTGGTTCCGCCGTTTGCAATTGGTCTCGGCGGCCGCCTACAGCCTGGGCCACGGCGGCAACGATGCGCAAAAAACCATCGGCATCATCTGGATGCTGCTGATCGCCGCTGGCTACTCCAGTTCGGCCGACGCCATGCCGCCGATGTGGGTCATTATCTCGTGCTACACGGCCATCAGCTTCGGCACCCTGTTCGGTGGCTGGCGCATCGTCAAGACCATGGGCCAGAAGATCACCAAGCTCAAACCGGTCGGCGGCTTCTGCGCCGAAACGGGCGGCGCGATCACCCTGTTCGTCTCGACGGCGCTGGGTATTCCCGTGTCGACCACGCACACCATCACGGGCGCCATCGTCGGCGTCGGCTCGTCGCAGAAGATGTCGGCCGTGCGCTGGGGCGTGGCAGGCAATATCGTCTGGGCCTGGATCTTCACGATTCCTGCCTCCGCGTTTGTTGCAGCAGTCGCTTGGTGGATTGGCCACCACATCATGTAATGGATAGTCAACGCCAGTAAAAAGGGAGCCTTGCGGCTCCCTTTTTTTATGCGCCGGCCAGTTCCACCGTCAGTCCCTCGCTGGCGAGGAACACTTGCAGGCCATCGAGACGGCTGCTGTAGCGGCCCATCACGTCGGCAAACACGGCTTCGAGCTGCTCGTCGCTGCGGGTCGGTTCGTGGTGGGTGCAGTACAGGCGCCGCGCGCCGCAGCGCAGGGCCAGGTCGAAGGCGGCGTCGAAGGTGCCGTGGCCCCAGCCCTGCTTGCCCGGGTATTCCTCGCGCGTGTACGAGCAATCCATGATCAGCGCGTCGACGCCGGCGATGAGCGCATCGATGCGGGCCTGGCGTTGCGCATTGCGCTCTGAGCACGCCGCATGCTCGACGTGGCCGGGCGGATGCAGGTTGTAGAACGGTTCATGGTCGCCGCTGAAAAACAGCGAGGCGCCGCCGCAGTCGATGCGGTAGCCGAGGTTGACGACGGGATGGTTCATTTCCGCGCCGCGCACGCGCGCGCCGCCCACCTCGACGGCTTCGCCCGGTGCCAGGGTGCGGTACTCGATGCAGGCCGCCATGGCCGCTTCGCTGACGGGGAAATAACTGCCTTGCAGCTGCACCGCCATCACGTGTTCGATGCCGCGCCCGCTGATGCCGTCAAAGGCGCCATGCAGGCGCATGCGGTTGCCGGCCACGAACAGGGGCGAGAACATGGGCAAGCCGTGGATGTGGTCCCAATGGCTGTGCGTGATAAAGACGTGCGCGTCGACGGGCTGGCCCGGCGGCAGTTGCTGCGCCAGCGAAAAGATGCCGCTGCCCGCATCGAGAATGATCAGGCTATCGTTGTCGGTGCGCACTTCGATGCACGTGGTGTTGCCGCCGTAGCGCGCCGTGCGCGGGCCGGGGGAGGGGATGGAGCCGCGCACACCCCTGAACGTGAATTTCATTCAGTACCTTGTTACAGTGTAATTATTGTTGATTCTATTCTAATTAATGAGATTGGCGGCAACATTTATGCGTGTTGTGATACGGAAAGTAATTTCATTTTGTTGTGACTAAGTAATGTACAGTGCGCGGGACGGCCGTTACACTGGCGCTTGCCGACTTCCCCTTTTTTGCTTGCCCATTACCTGATTGCCACCAATATGCCTCAGTTGCACCCTGAGAAAATCGCCCACAGACTGGAGCAATTGACCGAACTCAGTGTCGCGCTCGGCCACGGCCTGGGCGGCGAGGGGCACGACATTGGCGCGCTGTTGCAGCGCATCGTGCTGCTGGCAAAAAGCATGAGCGGCGCCGATGGGGCCACCCTGTACCGGCCCGCGCTCGAGGGCCGCCAGCTGGCGTTCGACATCAGCGTCAACGACAGCCTGGGCATCGCGCAGGGGGCGGACATGGGCTTGCCTGGCGTGCCCCTGTTCGATGGCGCGGACCAGCCGAACCTGGCATCGGTGGCCGCGTATGCGGCGAACATGCGCCGCAGCGTGAATATCGCCGACGTCTACCGCGACGAGGCCTTCAATTTTTCCGGCATGCGCGAGTTCGACCGCCACCACGGCTACCATACGCAATCGATCCTGACGGTGCCCATGAGCGACCATGAGGGCGACCTGATCGGCGTGCTGCAGCTGGTCAATGCGAAGGATGGCGAGACGGGCCAGGTGCGCGCCTTTTCCTCCACCGACCAGCGCTTCATCGAAGCCTTGGCCGCGCAGGCGGGCGTGGCGCTGACGAATCAATTGCTGATCTCGCAGCTGGAAGAGCTGCTCGAATCGCTCGTGACCCTGATCAATATCGGCATCGATGAAAAGTCGCCGTACACGGGCCGCCACTGCCAGTTCGTGCCCGAACTGACGATGCTGCTGGCCGACGCCGCGCACGCCACGCAAACGGGGCCGCTGGCCGATTTCCGGCTCAGCGACAACGAGCGCAAGCAGCTGTGGCTGGCCGGCCTGCTGCACGATTGCGGCAAGATCACCACCCCCGTGCACGTGGTCGACAAGGCCACCAAGCTGGAAACCATTTTCGACCGCATCGCCCTGATTGACACGCGCTACGAAGTGCTGCTGCGCGACGCCGAGATCGCGGCCCTGCGCCAGCAGGCGGCGCAGCCGCTGCAAAAGGAGGCCATCGCCCGCGCACTGGAGCAGGAGCAGGCGGCGCTGCGCGAGGAACGCGACTTTATCCGCACGGTCAATATCGGCGGCGAAAGCATGGCGCAGGCCGACCAGGAGCGCGTGCGGCAGATCGCCAGGCGCCGCTGGCGCGCGGCCGACGGCGAACTGCGCGATTTTCTCGACGCCGACGAGACGGAAAACCTGACCATCCGCGCCGGCACCCTGACGGCGGCCGAGCGGGCCATCGTCAACAACCATATCAGCGTGTCGATCCGCATGCTCGAAGCGCTGCCGTGGCCCAAGCACCTGCAAAAGGTGCCCGAATACGCGGGCGGCCACCACGAGCGCATGGATGGCAAGGGCTATCCACGGGGGCTGACGAAAGAGCAGATGTCGGTGCCTGCGCGGCTGATGGCCATCGCCGACATTTTCGAGGCGCTGACGGCGCGCGACCGGCCCTACAAGAAGGGCAAGTCGCTGTCCGAATCGCTGCGCATCCTCGGCAATTTCAGCCTGAACGGGCATATCGACCCGGAGCTGTTCGACGTTTTCATCCGCAGCAAGGTCTATCTGACCTTCGCTGAAAAGCACATGCATCCGAGCCAGATCGATGCCGTCGACGAGGCGGCCATACCGGGCTATATCCCTTGAAGCTGTCGCAGGCCTGGCGCAAGCATGGGGCGCGGTCGCTGCTGGGAATACTGCTGACTCTGGCGGCGGCCGTGCTGTGCCTGGCCGGCAACGACACGATCGCGCGACTGGACGCCATGCTGGGCGACTGGCGCATGCGCGCGGAAACGCCGCAGCTGGACCGCCGCATCGTCATCGTCGACATCGATGAGCAAAGCCTGGCCAAGGTGGGCCGTTTTCCCTGGAGCCGCGATGTGCAAGCGCGCCTGGTGCGCCAGCTCGCCGGGCATTACGGCGTGGCCGCGCTGGGCTTCGATATTGCGTTTCCCGAAGCGGACACCAGTTCCGGCTACGCCGTGCTGCAAGGACTGGCGCAGGGCGAACTGGCCGGCGTGGCCGGCTTGCCGGCGCAGCTGGAAAAACTGCGTCCGGCCATGGATTACGACGGCTTGTTCGCCGAGGCCATGCGGGGCCAGCCCGTGGTGCTCGGCTACAGCGTCTCGGAGCAGCAAAGAAAGGGCGTGCTGCCCAAGCCCGCCTTCACGGTCGCCGACCTGAATGGCCGCACGGTGACGGCCTATGTGGCGCGCGGCTACGAAGCCAATATCGCGCCCCTGCAGGCGGCCGCGCAAGGCGCCGGCATCTTCACGGCGCTGACCGATGCCGATGGCGTCGTGCGTTCCTCGACCCTGTTGCAGCGCATCGGCGATGGCTATTATCCTTCGCTGTCGCTGGCTACCGTCGCCGTCTACCTGCAGGCGCGCGCCATCGCCCCCCGTTTCACGGGCACGGCCGATACCCTGTCGGCGCGCGAACTGGCCAGCGGCGGCCTTGAACACATCATGCTGTTCACGCCGCGCGGCGCGCTGGCGATCCCCGTGGGCGAAGCCTTGACGACGACGGTGCAGTACCGCGGCGCGGGTGGCCCCGATGGCGGCGCCTTCCGTTATGTGTCGGCGTCCGACGTGCTGGCCGGCACGGTGCCCCCCACGCTGCTCAAGGGTGCCATCGTGCTGGTGGGCACGACGGCGCCCGGCTTGAACGATATCCGCGCCACGCCCGTGAATGCCGAGTATCCGGGGGTGGAGGTACACGCCAACCTGATCAAGTCCATGCTCGACGGGCGTTTCAAGGCGCGGCCCGATTATGCGCTGGCATTGGAACTGGTGCAGATACTGCTGTTTGGCCTGCTGCTGGCCGGCGCCCTGGCCGTGCTGCCGCCGGCCGGCGTGATGCTGGCGACGCTGGGCGCGCTGGCGGCCGCCATCGGCATCAATCTGTACCTGTACGCCGCGCACGACCTGGTGCTGGGCGGCGCCGTGCTGCTGTTGCTGATCGTTGCGCTGTTCATCGCCAACCTGGCGTGGGGCTACTTTTTCGAGGTGCGCAAGGGACGCGCGCTGGTGGCCCGTTTCGGCGAATACGTGGCGCCCGAGCTGGTGGCCGAGATGGCCGACGATCCGCGCCGCTACACGATGGAGGGCGAGAACCGCGAACTGACGGTGCTGTTTGCTGACGTGCGCGGTTTCACGGCCATTTCCGAGCAGCTGGCGCCGGCCGCGCTGCGCGAATATATCAACGAATACCTGACGGCCATGTCGGAAGATATCCGCGACAGCCATGGCGGCACCCTGGACAAATACATCGGCGACGCCGTGATGGCATTCTGGGGCGCGCCCGTCGCCTTTGGCGATCACGCCAGCCGGGCCGTGGCCAGCGCCCTGCTGATGCAGGGCAGCGCGGCGCGGCTGAACCAGCAGTTTTGCGCGCGCGGCTGGCCGGCGCTGCGCATCGGCATCGGCATCAATACGGGACCCATGCATGTGGGCGACATGGGTTCGCGCATCCGCCGCGCCTATACCGTGATGGGCGACAGCGTCAACCTGGCCGCCCGCCTGGAAGGGGCCAGCAAGCTGTATGGCGTGGGCATCGTCGTGGGCGAGGCTACGCGCGCCGCCGCCCCGGACTTTCTATACCGCGAGCTCGACCGCGTCAGAGTGGTCGGCAAGCAGGAAGCGGTGGCCATCTTCGAGCCGCGCTGCCCGCTGGCCGGCGCCCCTGCCGCTGAACTGGCGCAGCTCGAGCGCTGGCATGCTGTGCTGGCCAGTCTGCGCGCGAGCGACTGGGCGGCGGCCGGCGCGCAGCTGGCCCGCTTGCAGGCGGACTTTCCCGGCGATGGCTTGTACCGGCTGTATGCGGCGCGCCTGGAGCAATACCAGAACGCGCCGCCGCCCGCCGGCTGGGATGGCGTGACGGAATTGCACAGCAAATAGCCGGCCATTGCGGCATTTTTCATCATTCTCGGCGCACTGTTTGTTGCGTTGCGATAAAAATCAGGGAGAAATGTTAGAAATTTCTGACTGGAAACTAAAAGCCGTCTAAAATTTGTCTTCAATCCATTGTCGGACATGCAGGCGCCTGCGGGCCGCGCGCTTGTCCGGTTACACAAGAAATCCTTCACATGACATATCGTTTGGTGCACCTGCTTGCGGGTTCCGCGCTGCTGTTCGCCGTCGGCGCCGCCGGCGCTGCCGTTTCCATGGATGACGCTACCCCTGCCGCGCAGGAAGACGGCGTGCCGCGCTTCGAGATCCGCCGCTTCGACGTCCAGGGCAATACCCTGCTCACGTCCGAGCAGGTGCAAGCCTTGCTGGCGCCATTTACTGGCGTGCAGCGCGATTTTTCCGACATCGCCCGCGCCGTCGAGGCGCTGGAAGCGGCCTACCGCGAGCGCGGTTACAGCGCCGTGCAGGTGCAATTGCCCGAGCAGGAGCTGGAACGGGGCGTGGTGCGCCTGAGCGTGCTGCAAACGCCGCTGGGCAAGGTCGCCATCAGCGGCAACACCTACGCCGATGAGGCCAACGTGCGGCGCGCCTTGCCGTCCCTGCGCGAAGGCGAGACGCCGAACCTGCCGGCCCTGTCGCAAAGCCTGAAGCTGGCCAATGAAAACCCGGCGCGCAAGATCGAAGTGCGGCTGCAGGCCGACGAGCCGGCGGGCGCCATCGACGCCATCGTCACGGTGGCCGATGAAAAGCCGTGGAAAGCCATGCTCAACGTGGACAATACGGGCAATGCGCAAACGGGCAAGACACACGTGGGCGTCGTGCTCCAGCATGCCAACCTGTTCGGGCTCGACCATGTGGCCAGCCTGCAGTACACGAGTAGCCTGGAAAAGCCCGACAAGGTGGGCGTGTATGGCGCCGGCTACCATTTGCCGCTGTATGCGCTGGGCGACTCGATGGACTTTTTCGCCAGCTATTCGAACGTCGATTCGGGCAGCGTCTCGGCCGGCATCTTCGACCTGGCCGTCAGCGGCCAAGGCAGCATGGCCGGCATCCGCTACAACCAGAACTTTGCCCGCAGCGGCGACTTCGAACCCAAGCTCGTGTACGGCATCGATTACAAGGCTTACCGCAACAGCGTGCAGCTGTTCGGCATGGAACTGGGCGCCGACGTCACCGTGCATCCGCTCAGCATCAGCTACATCGGCAACTGGACCTTGCCCACGGGCGAGACGAGCGTGGCGGTCACCTTCGCGCACAATATCCCTGGCGGCAAGCATGGTGCGCAAGCCGATTTCGACCGGGTGCGCGCGCATGCGAAGGCCGCCTACAACACCTTGCGCCTGAGTGCCAGCACGGGGCGCGTGCTGGCCGGCGACTGGCAGTGGCGCGCGCTCGTCAATGCGCAAGTCACGCCGGACGCGCTGGTGCCGGGCGAGCAGTTCGGCGCCGGCGGCGCCGCGTCCGTGCGCGGCTTTGCCGAGCGCGAGGTATCGAATGATTCGGGCGTCAACCTGAACCTGGAGTGGTACACGCCGAACTGGTGCGGCCAGGCGCTCGGCTACCAATGCCGCGCGCTGGCGTTCTATGACACGGCCTGGCTGCGCCGCAACCATGGCTTGCCCGGCGAAAGCGCGTCGCAAGGCATCAGCAGCGGCGGCCTCGGCCTGCGTTTGCTGCTGAGCCGCTACGCCAATCTGCAACTCGATTACGCCCATGTCGTCAATGGCGGCGACACGGGACAGCGGGGCGCCAACCGCCTGCATTTCCGCCTCGCCTTGGCCTACTAGTATCAGGATGAACACCATGCACAACCACGTCCCGCACGCCTCCGCTTTCATCCTGACGCCGCCCTTTGCGCCGCCTTTGCGCCGCACGGCGCTGGCGCTGCTGCTGGCCGGCTGCTTCGGCGCCGCGCAGGCCAACCCCGCCTTGCCGCAGGTGGTCAACGGACAGGCCACGTTCAACCAGCAGGGCAATATCTTCTCGATCACGAACACGCCCAACACCATCATCAACTGGCAGAGCTTTTCCATCCATGCGGGCGAAATCACGCGCTTCATCCAGCAAAACGGCAATAGCGCCGTACTCAACCGCATCACGGGACAAGACCCCAGCAAGATCCTGGGCAGCCTGGAATCGAACGGCAAGGTCTTCCTGATCAACCCGAACGGCATCGTCTTCGGCCAGGGCGCGAAAGTGGACGTGAACGGGCTGGTCGCGTCCAGCCTGGGCATGACGAACGAGGATTTCCTGGCAGGCAAGCGCCAGTTCACGGCCGGCGGCGTGGCCGGCGGCGTCGGCAATGCGGGTACCATCAATGCGGGCAAGGGCGGGCAAGTGCTCCTGATCGCACCGAACGTGGAAAACACGGGCATCATCACGGCGCCAAATGGCGAAGTGATCCTGGCTGCCGGGCGCAGCGTGCAGCTGGCCGACCCCGGTAATCCGCAGCTGCGCGTGCTCGTCTCGGCACCAGGCGACCAGGCGCTGAACCTGGGCCGGATCATCGCCCAGGGCGGCGGCATCGGCATGGCCGGCGCGCTGGTCAGCCAGCGCGGCGTGCTCAACGCCAACAGCGCCGTCGTCGGCGAGAACGGCAGGATCGTGCTCAAGGCCAGCGGCAAGGCGCTGCTCGAAGCGGGCAGCGTCACCAGCGCCACGGGCGCGGCGGGTAAAGGTGGCGACATCCAGGTGCTGGGCGAGCAGGTGGGTTTGCTGGGCAATGCGAAGGTCGATGCCAGCGGCACTGCGGGCGGCGGCACGGTCTTGCTGGGAGGCGACTACCAGGGCAAGAACGCGGCCGTGCAAAATGCGCGGCAAGTACTCGTCGGCAAGGACGCCAGTGTCCATGCCGATGCGATTGACAGCGGCAACGGCGGCAAGGTCATCGCCTGGGGCAATGAATCGGCGCAGGTGCACGGCAGCATTTCCGCACGCGGCGGCGCACAGGGCGGCGACGGCGGCTTCGTGGAAACGTCCGGCCATTACCTGGCCGTCGACGGCGTCCGCGTCAATACGGACGCGGCGCGCGGCAAGCGCGGCAACTGGCTGCTTGACCCGTACGACATCACCGTGGTCTCCGGCGCGGGCGGCCAGCTGACTGACGTCGACCAGTTCGCCGACTCTCCGTCCACCGGCAACACCAGCATTGGCGCCGACCTCATTTCCGACGCCAGCAGCAACGTCAGCTTGCAGGCCCTGCACCGCATCAATTTCAACAGCGCCATCCACATCACGCAGCAAGGCGTGGGCTTGACGGCGCAGGCGGGCGAAATCATCAATGTCAATGCGCCCATCACCACCAGTGGCGGGCATATCACGCTGTCGGCCAACGATGCGGCCGCAGGCATGGCTTATGGCGTCGGGTCGAACGTCAACCTGAATGCGGCGCTTGACAGCGGCAATGGCAACGTACGGCTGTCTGGCGCCGGCGTCACTTTCGGCGTCGGCTCGGTCAATGTCGGCAATGGCAACCTGGTCTTGCGCGCGAATGTTGCCGGTGGTGCCATCGATTTGACGGGCAGCGGCGATCAGCTGCTGGGCAGTGGTGTCACCGGCCAGACGGTGCTGTTGGAGGCGGACAACAGCAGCATCAACGGCGCCATCAATCTTGGCGGCGCTGCGGGCAATGCCGGGGTGACCATGCAGGCGTTCACGGCGGGACGGGAGATCGTGCTGGGCGACAAGCCCGGTAACGGCCTGCGCCTGACAAATGCCGAACTGAACCGCATCGCCGCCGGCAGCGTGCATATCGGCAGCGCCACTGGCGGTGACCTGACGGTGGAGCAGGCGGTCGATCTGGCGACGGTCGCGCCGGGCGGCGGCGTAAAAAACCTGGTGCTCGAAAGCGGCGGCAATGTGCTCGTATCGAACACGCTGGCGTTGCGCCAGGATGGCAGCGGCATTGCCGCCACGGCCGGTGGCCTGCTGTCGGTCGCCAGCGGCGGCGGCCTGTCCGCCGGCGCGGTCAATCTGGTTGCCGACAATATGAGCCTGGGCGGCGGCGCGCAATCGGTAGCGGCCACGGCGGGCGGCACCGTCAGCCTGAGCCGCCGGTCCAGCGTGGGCACCATCACGCTGGGTACGGGGGCGGCGGACAATGCCAGCAGCCTGGGCCTGAGCGAGGCGGAATTGAAAACCATCAGCGCCGGCACGGTGCAGGTGGGCAGCGACAGTTTTGCCGGAGTCGTGAATCTCATCGGCGGGCTGGACCTGGCGTCGCAAGGCGAATTGAACCAGCTTGTGCTGCGCACGGGCGGCAATATCAATCTGAACGCCCCCCTCAGCGTGGCCAGGGGCTTGACCCTTGCTTCCGGCGGCAACATCAGTGCGAGCGGCGCCGTCAGCGTAGGGGGCGACTTCCTGCTCGATGGCGGACGCTGGGTGCAGAACAGCGCCAGCCTGCCCATGTTTTCCGCGCGCGGCTTCGGCATTGCGCAGGGCAGCTTCCTGCGCGCGTCCGGCGGTGACGGCGGCGCGTCCTCGCCCTACCTGATCGCCGATATCTACGGCTTGCAAGGCATCGCCAGCCTGGGGCTGGGCAACAACTATCGCCAGGCCGGCAATATCGATGCCAGCGGCACCGCGAACTGGAACGACGGCCAGGGCTTTGTGCCGATCGCTGGCGGCGGCAGCGGTTTTTCCGGCGTCTTCGATGGCGGCGGATTTACTCTCAGCAATTTGAAAATCGACCGCAGCCTGGCGTCCGGTTCGGCGGCAGGCCTGTTTGGCACCGTGCAGGGCGGCACCTTGCGCAACCTGACTCTGAGCGGCGGCAGCGTCACCGGCACGGCCAACGTGGGCGCGCTGGCGGGCAATGTCGTCAGCGGCACCGTCGATGGCGTGAACAGCAGCATGGCCGTCAGCGGCCAGCGCAATGTCGGCGGTCTGGTGGGCAGCAACGGCGGCGCCATCACCATGTCCAGCAGCAGCGGCGCCGTCACTGGCGTCAATGCCGACAACGGCGGCGCCATCGGCGGCCTGGCGGGATTGAATGCGTCCGTCGCTACCATCGCGACTTCGTACGCCACCGGCGTGGTGATGGGCGCGCGCGAGATGATTGGCGGCCTGGTCGGCAACAACCAGGGTGCGCTGAGCCAGTCTTATGCCACCGGCAATGTCACTGGCGCGCGCAGCATCGGCGGCCTGGTGGGCTTGAACGGCGGCACTATCGACGATGCGTACGCCAGCGGCGCCGTGGGCCGGTCCGGCAGTGCCGACCCCATCCTGGTCAGGGAAAACATGGGCGGGCTCGTTGGTGAAAGCACGGGCAGCGTCAGCCATGTCTTCAGCAGCGGCGCCGTGACCGGTGACGGCTATGCGGCCGTGGGCGCGGTGGCCGGCCGCGTCTCCGCCGGTTCCCCGTTCAGCTATGGTTTTTTCAATTCTGAAACGTCGCTGGTGCAGATCGATGGCGGCGGCTCCAGCGGCCGCAGCACGGCGCAAATGCAGCAGCAGGGCAGCTTCAACGACTACAATTTCAGCAGCGTGTGGCGCATCTACGAAGGCTATACGACGCCGATGCTGAAGGCTTTCCTGAAGCCGCTGCAAGTGAATCTCTCGGGCAATGCCGCGGGCAAGGTCTACGATGGCCAGCTGGCCGCCTTCCTCGGTTCGATTGGCTATGTGGGATTGATCGACGGCGACACGGGCGTGAATGGCAGCCTCGGCTACGGCAACGCGCGCAACGTGGGCAGCTATGCGGCGACGGGCCTGTGGTCGACCAAATACGACATCACCTTGGGCGGCACGACGACCTTTGCCATCACGCCGCGCGCGCTGACGGTGAGCATCGGCGGCAATGGCAAGGTCTATGACGGCACTCTGGGCTACGACGGCGCCAGCTACGTGCTGGGCAATCTGGTGACGGGCGACAATATCAGCGTTAGCGGCAGCGCCGCTTTCCTCGACAAGAATGTGGGCGGCAGCAAGGCCGTGCACGCCAGCGGACTGGCCCTGGTCGGCAATGAACTGGGCAACTACAGCCTGGCCGCGACGACGGCGGACGGCACGGCGGCCATCACGGCGCGCGTCCTGAACTATGGCGTCTCGGGCGCGCAAAACCGCGTCTACGACGGCGGCTTGCAGGCAGCCCTGAATGGCTATTTCGAAGGCCTCGTGACGGGCGACCAAGTCGGCATGGCCGGCTTGCAGGGCAGTTTCCGCGACAAGAATGCGGGTACTGGCAAAGTGGTCGATTATC
This sequence comes from Janthinobacterium sp. GMG2, assembly GCF_033949445.1. Taxonomy (NCBI): domain Bacteria; kingdom Pseudomonadati; phylum Pseudomonadota; class Betaproteobacteria; order Burkholderiales; family Oxalobacteraceae; genus Janthinobacterium; species Janthinobacterium sp. GMG2. The sequence continues at coordinate 1,256,619 of NZ_JAXAWA010000001.1, forward strand.
AGGTGGCAACGGGCCACCTGACGGGCGCCGATGCGGGCAACTACGTGCTCAATGGAAATGCGGGCAGCACCACGGCCGACATCACGGCGCGCACCCTGAACGTGAGTTTTAACGGCGTCAACAAGACGTATGACGGCACGACGGCTGCGCAAGTGAGCTTCGGCGACGACCGCATCCAGGGTGACGCCCTGACGCTGGCGGGCAACGCCGCCTTTGGTAACAAGAATGCAGGTACCGGCAAGGCCGTCACGGTGACGAACGTGGGCGTGAGCGGCACTGACGCGGGCAACTATGTGTTGAACGCCAATGCGGGCAGCACCACGGCCGACATCGCGGCGCGCACCCTGAACGTAAGTTTTAACGGTATCAACAAGACCTACGACGGCACGACCGGTGCGCAAGTGAACTTTGGCGACGACCGCGTGCAGGGAGACGCCTTGAGCGTGAGCGGCAGCGCCGCGTTTGGCAACAAGAATGCGGGTACCGGCAAGGCCATCACTGTGACCAACGTGGGCGTGAGCGGTACCGACGCAGGCAACTATGTGCTGGGCAGCAATGCTGGCAGCACCACGGCCGACATCACAGCGCGCACCTTGAACGTAAGTTTTAACGGCATCAACAAGACCTACGACGGCACGACCGGTGCGCAAGTGAACTTTGGCGACGACCGCGTGCAGGGCGATGCCCTGAGCGTGGCGGGCAGCGCCGCTTTTGGTAACAAGAACGCGGGTACTGGCAAGACCGTCACGGTGACGAACGTGGGCGTGAGCGGTACTGACGCGGGCAACTATGTGTTGAACGCCAATGCGGGCAACACCACGGCCGACATCACGGCACGTACCCTGAACGTGAGTTTTAACGGCATTAACAAGACGTATGACGGCACGACGGCTGCACAAGTGAACTTTGGCGACGACCGCGTGCAAGGCGATACTCTGGCGGTGGCGGGCAATGCGGCCTTTGGCAACAAGAATGCAGGTACCGGCAAAGCCGTCACGGTGACGAACGTGGGCGTGAGCGGCACTGACGCGGGCAACTATGTGCTGGGTACCAACAGCGGCAGCACCACGGCCGACATCACGACGCGTACCCTGAACGTGAGCTTTAACGGCGTCAACAAGACGTATGACGGTACGACAGTGGCACAGGTCGGCTTTGGCGACGACCGCATCCAGGGCGACGCCTTGAGCGTGAGCGGCAGCGCCGCGTTTGGCAACAAGAATGCAGGTACCGGCAAAGCCGTCGCGGTGACGAACGTGGGCGTGAGCGGCACTGACGCGGGCAACTATGTGTTGAACGCCAATGCGGGCAGCACCACGGCCGACATCGCGGCGCGTACCCTGAACGTGAGTTTTAACGGCATCAACAAGACCTACGACGGCACGACCGGTGCGCAAGTGAGCTTTGGCGACGACCGCGTGCAGGGCGATGTCCTGACGCTGGCGGGCAATGCCGCGTTTGGCAATAAGAACGCGGGTACCGGCAAAGCCGTCACGGTGACGAACGTGGGCGTGAGCGGCGGCGATGCGGGCAACTACGTGCTGGGCAGCAATGCTGGCAGCACCACGGCCGATATCGGCGCGCGGGCGCTGAACCTGTCCGGCGTGGCGGGCAACAAGGTCTACGATGGCACGACGGGTGCGCAGCTGAGTCTGGGCGATGACCGTGTCGCCGGCGACAGTTTAATAGCCTCGGCCATAGCCACCTTTGCGGACAAGAACGTGGGTACGGCCAAGGCGGTGCAGCTCAGTGGCGTGGCATTGACGGGTGCCGATGCGGGCAATTACTTTATCGTCTTGCCGACGGGCTTGCTGGCCAGCATCACGCCCGCCAGCCTGACCCTGGCAGGCTTGAACGCGGCCAGCAAGGTATATGACGGCACGACGTCCGCCACTGTCAGCGCGTCGGCGAACGGCGTGCTGGGCCAGGACCTGGTCAGCGTCGTAGGCGGCAGTGGCAGCTTTGCGGACAAGAACGCGGGCGCAGGCAAGTTGGTGGCGGCCAGCGGTTTCCGCCTGGCGGGCGCCGATGCGGGCAACTACACCCTGGAAACGACGGGCGGCACGGCGCAGGCATCGATTGCGCAAAAACAATTGTCCACCTGGGTCGGCAGCGGCAACGGCTTGTGGAGCGATGCGGCCAACTGGGACGGCGGCGTCGTGCCGGAAGGCGCGAACGTGCTGGCTGTCGATTTTACAAACAGCAAGGGCATCGTCACCTACAACGCGGCGGCCGGCAACACCACCCTGAAAAACCTGAACTCGGCGACGGGCTTGCTGTTGACGGGCGGCAGCCTGACCCTCGGCGAGAGCACGCTGGACCGCTCCGTGCTGGGCGGCCTGACCGGCCTGGAAATCAACGGCGGCAGCTTGTTGCTGAACGGCAGCCTGTCGGCGGACCGCTATGCGCAAGGTGGCGGCGTGCTGAGCGGCAATGGCAATCTGCTCGTCGCCAACAGTTTTAATCAGACTGCCGGCGCCATCCGGCTGGCAGGCCAGCTGGCCATTACGCAAGCGGCTGGCGACTTGCGCTTCGCCAGCGTGGCGGCGAACGACGTAAAGCTGAGCGCCTTGACCGGCGCCATCGGCCAGGATGGCGCGCTGCTCGCCGGTAGCCTGGTTGCGCAGGCACGCGATGGCATCGTGCTGGGCAATGCGGGCAACCAGGTAAGCAGTTTTACCGCCAGCAATAGCGCAGCGGGCGGCATTGCGCTGAACAATACCTCGGCGCCGGGCACCTTGACCTTGGGAACGCTCGTCACGGGCGCGGGCAATATCGCCATCGACAACACGGGCGGCGTCGCCGCTGGCAATATCAATGCGAATGGCGGCAACGTCAGCGTGACGGCGCACAGCCCCGTCACCGTCAACGGCAAGATCACGGGCAATGATATCGCGCTCAATGCCAGCACGGACGTGCTGCTCGGCGATGGCGCGCAGTTGGCTGCCGCGCGCGATATCAGCCTGGTGGCTGGCGGAGACATCCGTGTCGGAGGCAATGCGAATATCGCCAGCGGCGGCAATTTCAGCGCCAGCGCGGGCGCCAGTGTGCGCTTTGCGGACACGGCAAGTTTTTCCTTGCCGGCAACGGGCAGCATGAGCGTGCTGGCGAAAACAGGCAGCATCACGGGCGACGCGGGCGTGCGCGTCAACCGCCAGCGCAGCGGCGTGACCCTGCTGGCGCCGAATGGCGCGGTGAGCATGGCGGATGCCATCTTCCTGCCAGCGACGACCATCGACAAACCCGTGATCGACGCCGCCACGAACGCCGCCATCGACGACGCCTTGCGCATCATCAAGCAGGCCGACCGTGCCAATGATGTGCTCGTGTCGACGCCGCCAGCCAAGCCGGACGACAAGAAGAAAGACAGCAAGGATGTTGCCGATGCCACAGATAAACCTACAGGATACAAATTCGATGATGCCGCTAAAAAAATGTACTGCAATTAAGGCCTTGCTGTGGCTGGCCCTGATGTGCGTGGGCGCGCACGCCTGGGCGGGGCAGGTGGCCGGTACCGTCATGCAATTGAGTGGTCCGCTGATGGCCAAGAAGATGGACGGCAAGGTGAAAATCCTGGCCATCAAGTCCGAGGTCGAGCAGGGTGACACCTTGCTGACGGAAAAGGAAACCTATGCCTTGATCAAGCTGATCGACAATAGCGAAATCATCCTGAAACCGAATACCAGTTTCGTGATCGAGCAATTCAGCTACACGGCCGAGCAGCCTGATGGCGACCATGCCATCTTCAGCTTGCTCAAGGGCGGCTTGCGCTCCGTCACAGGCCTGCTGGGCAAGCGCAACAAGGAGCGCTTCGAGATGAAGACGCCGGCGGCCACCATCGGTATCCGTGGCACCACCTTCATTGCCAGCTACGTGCCGCCGGCGGCACCTGGCGGGGCAGCGGCGCCCAAGGCTGGCCTGCCAGGATTGTATGTGCAGGTGCTCGATGGCATGATTCATGTGACCAATCCTGCGGGCACGCTCAACTTTGCCCCGGGCCAGTTCGGTTTTACGCCCAACTTCCAGCAGCCGCCCACGCTGCTGCCCGTCAATCCTGGCATAAAGTTCACGCCACCAGCTGCCTTTGTGCCATCGTCGTTGAGCGGCGGCGGTCCCGCCGGCGGCAGCAAGCCTGCCGCCATCGATTGCGTGGTGCGCTAAGTTTTTCACGCAAGCCCGGGAAACCCATGAAAATAGGGCTTGACCTTCCCATCGTTGGATAGCAGATCCTGACCTTATTCGTTAATCTTTCGGACAGGACCTGCCATGAACCAGAGTGCACTCGCTCCCGCCACTTCCCCTCCCGCCGCCGCGCATGCGCAGGCGCTGGCCATCGAAGGCATGAGCTGCGCCTCATGCGTGGGCCGCGTGGAAAAGGCCCTGGCCGCCGTGCCCGGCGTGACCCAGGCCAGCGTCAACCTGGCCACCGAAGTGGCCAAAATCAGTTCCGACACGCCGATTCCACTGGCCACCTTGCAGGCAGCCGTGGAAAAGGCCGGCTATAGCGTGGCGCAGCGCGAAATCGACCTGAACGTCGCCGGCATGACGTGCGCCTCTTGCGTGGGCCGGGTGGAAAAAGCCCTGCTGAAGGTGCCTGGCGTGCTGGGCGCCAGCGTCAACCTGGCGACGGAAAGCGCTCGCATCAAGGTGACGGGCGGCCTGGAAGCGGGCACCCTGATCGCCGCCATCGACAAGGCCGGCTATGCAGCCACCGTGCCCGCCGCCAGCCAGGCCAGCGCGCCCGCTGCCGCACCCAACCGCGACGGCATGAAAGTGGCGTTCGCGGCCGTGCTGGCTTTCCCCTTGATGCTGCCGATGCTGCTCGAATGGGCCGGCATCCATCTGATGCTGCCAGGCTGGCTGCAATTCGCGCTGGCCACGCCCGTGCAGTTTTACTTTGGCGCGCGCTTCTACAAGGCCGGCTGGAAGGCGGCGCGCGCCGGCAGCGGCAATATGGATCTGCTCGTCGCGCTGGGGACGAGCGCCGCGTATGGCTTGTCCGTCTACCAATGGCTGACGGCGGGCGAAATACTGCCGCACTTGTACTTTGAAGCATCGGCCGTCGTCATCACTTTGGTGTTGTTGGGCAAATGGCTGGAAAGCCGCGCCAAGCGCCAGACGGCTTCCGCCATCCGCGCGCTGCAAGTCCTGCGTCCGGAATCGGCCCGCGTGCGCCGCGACGGCATCGAGATCGACTTGCCCGTGGAACAAGTAAAAGTGGGCGACCTGGTGGTCATCCGTCCCGGCGAGCGGGTGGCCGTCGATGGCGTGGTGGTGGAAGGCGCCAGCCAGATCAACGAGTCGCTGATCACGGGCGAAAGCTTGCCGGTCGATAAGCATCCAGGCGACAAGGTCACGGGCGGCGCCATCAATGCCGATGGTTTATTGCTGGTGCGCACGCAAGCGGTGGGTGGCGAGACGACCTTGTCGCGCATCATCCGCCTGGTGGAAGATGCCCAGGCGGCCAAGGCGCCGATCCAGCATCTGGTCGACAAGGTCAGCGCAATCTTCGTGCCCGTGGTGCTGGTGCTGGCGCTGCTGACCATGCTGGGCTGGTGGTTCGCCACCGGTGAGCTGGAGAATGCCATCATCAATGCCGTGGCCGTGCTGGTCATCGCCTGTCCCTGCGCGCTGGGCCTGGCCACGCCGACGGCCATCATGGCCGGCACGGGCGTGGCTGCCCGCTACGGCATCCTGATCAAGGATGCGGAAGCGCTGGAAGTGGCGCACGCCGTCAATACCGTCGTGTTCGACAAGACGGGCACCCTGACAGTGGGCAAACCTGCGCTGGCGGCCCTGCATGCGCACGGCATCGACGATGGACGGCTGTTGCAGCTGGCGGCCAGCATCCAGCGTGGCAGCGAGCACAGCCTGGCGACGGCCGTGCTGGACGCGGCTGCCGCGCGCCACATCGAACCGTTGCCAGCCACGGGACTGTCGGCCTTGCCGGGCCGCGGCCTGGCGGCCCACGTCGATGGCCTGGAATTGAAATTGGGCAGCACGCGGTTGATGCAGGAGTTGAACGTGGACATGGCGCCGCTGGCGGCACAAGCCTTGTCGCTGGAAAACACGGGCAACACGATCTCGTGGCTGGCCTCGGGAACGGAACTGTTGGGTCTGTTCGCCTTTTCCGACCAGGTCAAGCCGAACGCGCAGGCGGCCATCGCCCATCTGCACAGCCTCGGCATCCAGACGGTGATGTTGACAGGAGATAATCAGGGTAGCGCGGACGCCGTCGGCAAGCTGCTGGGCATCGACACGGTGGCGGCGAAAATGCTGCCGGCCGATAAAACCGCTAAAATCGTCGCGTTGAAAGGCGAGGGCGCGAAGGTGGCTATGGTGGGCGACGGCATCAACGACGCGCCCGCGCTGGCGGCCGCCGACGTGGGCATCGCCATGTCGACGGGCACGGACGTGGCCATGCATGCGGCCGGCATCACCCTGATGCGCGGCGATCCGGCCCTGGTGGCGGATGCCATCGATATCTCGCGCCGCACGTACAGCAAGATACGGCAGAATCTGTTCTGGGCCTTCATTTATAACCTGATCGGCATTCCGCTGGCCGCCTTCGGCCTGCTCAACCCCATGGTGGCGGGCGCGGCGATGGCCTTCAGTTCGGTCAGCGTGATCAGCAATGCCCTGTTGCTGCGCCGCTGGAAAGCCCGCAGTGCGCATACCAAGGAGTCATAGGATGAATATCGGCCAGGCGGCAAGCGAGACGGGCGTATCGGCAAAAATGATACGCTACTATGAAAGCATTACTTTGTTAAAACCCAGCGCGCGCAGCGACGCCGGTTACCGCATCTACACGCCGAACGACTTGCACGCGCTGCGTTTCATCAAGCGCGGGCGGGGCCTGGGCTTTTCGCTCGAGCAGATCCGCGAGTTGCTGTCGCTGTGGCAAAACGACCAGCGCGCCAGCGCGGACGTGAAAGGCATCGCCCTGGCCCACGTGGCGGACTTGAATCAGCGGATCGCCGAACTGACGGAAATGCGCGATACCCTGGCCCACCTGGCGCAATCGTGCCACGGCGACGACAAGCCTGATTGCCCCATCCTGCAAAGCCTGGGGCTGGCCGGCGACAAGGAAGCGAAAGCATGTTGCCCTTGATGTAAGTCAACGGAGGTGCATATGGCGTATGAACTGTACTACTGGCCCACGATACAGGGGCGTGGCGAATTCATTCGGCTGGCCCTGGAAGAGGCGGGCGCCGAGTACCACGACATCGCCCGTTTGCCTGAGCGCAAGGGGCAAGGCGTTCCCGCCATGCTGGCCTGCCTCGACGGCGGCAGCACGCCACAGGCCGCCTACGCGCCGCCCGTGCTGCGCGATGGCGAGATGCTGATCGGCCAGACGACGAATATCCTGTTCTATCTGGGCCGGCGCCTGGGGCTGGCGCCGCGCGCGGAAAGCGGCCGTTTGTGGCTGAACCAGTTGCAGCTGACGATGGCCGACTGGCTGACGGAAGTGCACGACACGCACCATCCACTGTCGATGAATCAATATTACGAAGAGCAAAAGCAGGCGGCCATGCTGCGCAGCGCGGATTTCCGCCAAACACGTTTACCCAAGTTTCTCGATTATTTCACGCAAGTGTTGCTGAACAGCCGCGGCCAGTATCTGGTGGGCGCCAGGCTCACGTATGGCGACCTGTCGCTGTTCCAGATGCTGGCCGGTTTGCATTATGCATTTCCGCAAGCCATGGCGCGTCTGACGCCTGAATATCCTGCCTTGTCCGACTTGCACGATGCTGTGGCGGCGCGGCCAAACATCGCCCGCTACCTGAAGTCGAAGCGCAGAATCGCCTTCAATGAGGACGGCATCTTCCGCCATTATCCCGAACTGGACGGATAAAAAAACAGCCGGCGCAAAGGCCGGCTGTCGTGACGCTGCTGTGGCTGTTATTGCGCGCTGGTGACGGGAAATCCCGCCTCCACGATGGCCGCGCTGATGGCGCCCAGTTCGGCGGGCGATTCCACCGTGACGCGCTTGCTGGCCAGGTCGATCTGCACCTGGGCTTGCGGATCGATGGCTTGCACCGCTTTCGTGACCGAGCCGACGCAATGGCCGCAGCTCATGTTTTCAACTTGTAACTGATACATGGCAAGCACTCCTTCAATGGTTAAGTGTGTCCACTGTAAGCCTTACCCCTATGGTAAGGTCAAGGGGAAAGCTGCCCTACGGATCAATTCAGCAGGAAATCGACGGCTTGCATGGGCGGCGGCACCTTGTCGTCCTGCACGGATTCGCGCAAGCTGATGTCGATGGCGCGGCACATGGCCGACAGCGGCAGATCGTTGGCATCCTCGCCGAACGGTTCCTCGATCTCGTCACCCAGCGCGTCGAGGCCAAAGAAGGTGTAGGCGACGATGGCGACGACGAACGGCGTCATGAATCCGAGCGAATCGACGAGGCCGAAGGGCAGCAGGAAACAGTACAGATACGCCGTGCGGTGCAGCAGCAGCGAATACGAGAACGGGATCGGCGTGCTGCGGATGCGTTCGCACGAAGCGCCGGCCGCCACCATGGCCGAGACCGTGTTATCGATCTGCGTGGCCAGGATGCTGTCGATGCGGCCCTGCCGGACGCAGTCGGCCAGGTCGTGGCCCATCTGCAGCATCAGGTAGTCGGACGGGTTCGCCGCCTTGCAGGCCGAGTCCCATTCGGCCGGGCGCAGCAGCGGCTGCAAGTCGGTCGGCCCGCGCGTGTCGCGCAGCTGGTGGCGCAAGGCGTGGCAAAAGGCGATGGTGCGGTAAATCATGCGCACGCGCACGTCTTCCAGGCCCAGCCTGGCGTGGGCCGGCGTGTCGCCGCGTATCATCGTCTGGCACTGGCGCGAGAAATTACGGCTGCGCAAGACCAGTTCGCCCCACAGCTTGCGCGCTTCCCAGTAGCGGTCGTAGGCGGCCGTGTTGCGAAAGCCCAGGAAGATGGCCAGCGGCAAGCCGATCAGGGTAAACGGGATGGTGGTGAGGATCACCTTGTGGTCGAACAGGGTGCCGTGGCACCAGGTGACGAGGGTGGCGATCAGGGTGTTGACGATCAGCGTGGTGCGGATGCGCGGCAGGACGGAACCGCGTACCACGAGGAACAGCCGCAGCGCCGATGGACGCTCGCGCACGATCATGTTGTGCTCCCCGTTTGGGAGCGGGCTGGCGGGGAACGGCGCGCCCGGTGATGATTAAAAGGGGTAAGACGGAATGGCAATGGCCGGGAACAAAAAGCCCGCGATGTATGCGGGCTGAGCAGGGTGTGCATGGGAAGCAGAGTAGCGGAGACGGCTTGAGTATAGGCCGCCGCTCCGCTTCAAGCCAATTCACAGTGATAATGGGCATCATTCATTTTATGAATGAATATTTCATTTGTAATTTAAATTCACATAACTACTGAAATTACTGTTTCTTTTTCCGTCGGGGCCAGTCGCAATCGAGCAAGTCGCATGGGTTGCAGGAACAATGGTGGCAGTCCGGCGACGGGATGTCGCAATCGCAAAAGCCTGCCTGGGCCAGATGTCTGCCGCTGCGTCGTGCCTGCGGATGCAGCGCGAGGTGCTGGCGATGCCGTTCGCCGCAGGCGCGCAAGCGGCGTTGCAACAGGGGCAGGCCCGTGCGCAAGCCATGACGTTCAATCACCCGGTAGCCATAGGCGGAGCAGCTGTCGCGCCCCGTCAGCACGCGGTAGGCGCAGGAAAAACCCTTCCATGGGGACAGGTAGCGCTGGTAGGCGCGAATGGCCCACAGGGCCAGGCGCTTGCCGCAAGTGTCGAATGAGAAAATGCCAGCTCCTTTGCCGGGGGCGTCAAGACGGTGTGCGAGCATACGACAAGTGTCCAAAAAATAATAGCGTCAGCGGCCTAGGCAGCCATGATTTTCCAGCCATACCAGCCGAACGCCGCCACCCACGCCAGCAAGATCGCCAGCCCCGGCAGCAATAACCACTTCGCCACAGACTCTTCCCACGCCACATACGGCTTGCCGCCGCGCGCGATGGCCAGCAGCGCCTGGCCCCCGTTCAAGCCGGCAAACGGCAGCAGGTTGAACGCGCACAGTTTCAATGAGAACAGGGCGAACACGAGCGCAAAGCCGTGCGTGCGGGCAAAGCTTTCTCCATCACCCAGCAATGCCTGCGCCGCCGACAACGGCGCCAGCGCACCGTGGATGATTTGTCCGAAGGTAGCGACAAAGCGCTCCCAGCCCGAGGCTCCCAGGATGCCCAGCGACAAGGCCAGCAGCACTCCCACTCCGCTCAATGGCAGCAGCACCTGCTTCCACAGCGGCTGGAAGTTATAGGCGTCCAGGCAGCGATCATCGTCATACAAGGTTTCCTCGCGCGTATCCTTCAGCACCACATTGCCGCCCAGGGGCAGCAGCTTGACGTGCACTTCCCCCCCAGGTCAGCAAAGTCGGGCCCACGCCATAGCTGACGCTGCGCACGGTGATGCCGAATGCGCGGGCGCACGCGGCCATGATGGAAATGTGGATGAGCATGAAAAGGACGAAGCAGAGCAGCAACTGGAGGGCGGGGTGCATCGGATAGGGTGTCCTGAATGAAAGGAGCGGTATTAGAACATACCGTCAAGAAAAGTTGCGCACATGAAAAAAGCCCCGGTCGCATCGCTGCAGCCGGGGCTTCGAATGACTGGGCAGCTTGCGCCGCCCGCTATCACTTACAGCACTTCGCTGGCGTGGTCGGCCAGGCGCGAGCGCTCGCCGCGGGCCAGGGTGACGTGGCCGCTGTGGGTCCAGCCCTTGAAGCGGTCGACCACATAGGTCAGGCCGCTCGATCCTTCCGTCAGGTATGGCGTGTCGATCTGTGCGATGTTGCCCAGGCACAGGATCTTCGTGCCGGGACCGGCGCGCGTGACCAGGGTCTTGACTTGCTTCGGCGTCAAGTTCTGCGCTTCATCGATGATGAGGAACTTGTTGACGAACGTGCGGCCGCGCATGAAGTTGAGCGACTTGATCTTGATGCGCGAGCGGATCAGGTCTTGCGTTGCCGCACGGCCCCATTCACCGCCATCGGAGTCGGACTTGTTCAGCACTTCCAGGTTGTCGTCGAAAGCGCCCATCCATGGCGACATCTTTTCTTCTTCCGTGCCTGGCAGGAAACCGATGTCTTCGCCCACCGGCACCGTGACGCGGGTGACGATGATTTCATTGTAGAGCTTGGTTTCCAGCACTTGCGCCAGGCCGGCGGCCAGGGCCAGCAGGGTCTTGCCGGTACCGGCCTGGCCCAGCAGGGTGACGAAGTCGCATTCCGGATTCATCAGCAAGTTCAGCGCGAAGTTCTGTTCGCGGTTGCGCGCCGTCACGCCCCACACATTGTTCTTTGTGTGGCTGAAGTCGCGCAGGGTTTGCAGCACGGCCGTCTTGCCGTTGATCTGTTTCACCTGGCCATAGAACGGCGTTTCGCCGTTTTTCGGTTCCAGATAGATAAACTGGTTGACCAGCAAGGAAGGAATGAACGGGCCCGTCACGCGGTAGAACGTGGAGCTGTAGCCGTTCTTGCTTTCCTGCCACGATTCCATGTCCTTGCCATGCTTGTTCCAGAAGTCGTCCGGCAATTGCACGATGCCCGAATACAGCAAGTCCGTGTCTTCCAGCACATGGTCGTTGAAGTAATCTTCGGCCGGCAAGCCCAGGGCGCGCGCCTTGATGCGCATGTTGATGTCTTTCGACACCAAGACGACAGGGCGGCCTTCCTGTTCCGATTCCAGCGAGCGCACGACGGCGAGGATCTGGTTGTCGGCCTTGCCCACTGGCAAGCCAGCCGGCAAATCGGCGCTTTGCAAGCGCGTCTGGAAGAACAGGCGGCCCTTGGCGTCCTTGTTGCCCAGCTTGGACAGCAAGATGCCGTGTTCGATGGCGTCGTCGTCCGTGTTGCTGATCAGGGCGTCCAAGGTGCGCGAGACCTGGCGTGCATTGCGCGCCACTTCCGTCATGCCCTTTTTATGGTTGTCCAGCTCTTCCAGGGTCATCATCGGCAGGTACACGTCGTGTTCCTCGAAGCGGAACAGCGACGATGGATCATGCATCAGCACGTTCGTGTCGAGCACGAACAGCTTGCTGATGCCGCGCTGGTCGGCGGCGCGGCTGGCGGACGACTTGAGCTGCACTTCCACAGGCTTGTGCTTGGCCGGATGCGGTTGCTCGGCTTGCTTGACGGGCTTGATCGGCGTGACCTTGCCTTTTGCCGCCGGCTTGGCTTTCGCTGCGGGCGCAGCAACGGCGGCAGGCGTGGCCGCAACAGGCGCAGGTGCAGGCGCTGCTGGCTTGGCGACCATCAGGGCCGCCACTTGCTTGATCTTCGTGGCCGCATTGCGGACCGGTTTGGCAACTTCGGCGATCGCCGCTTCAATGATCGGTGCAGCCACTTTCTTGGCTGCCGGGGTTTTGGTGGCCGGGCGCGCTGCGCCTGCGGTTGGGTAATCTTGGGTGGCCAGGATGGTGGCTGGCTTGCTCGGTAATTTTGGCAGTGGCATCAGGATCTCAATCAAAAAATTTCTGGAATGAATCTCCCATGGGCAGCCAGCTTCTGGCGGCACTTCTCATGGGGGGATGCGAGGGGAACAACAATGCTACAGGACGAGAAACTGCCGGAAGGCCGGCAGCATGGCCGGTCATGGACGCCATCGGCGGGCTGCTGACCCGCCTGGCGGAGTGGATGGAGGCGCTTCGTTGACTCAAAATGGCGATAGGTACCGTGAACTGAACTGCGGTTGAACCAGGCTCGCTGGAAGCCGACAACACGCATTGGATCAACATGGACGATCAATTCAGATGCGCTACGAATTCCAGCACTTCTTCCACGTGAGTTGCGACCTTCACGCCTCTCCATTCTTTCACCAATCGGCCCTGGGCGTCAATCACAAACGTACTGCGCTCGACGCCGCGGACCGTCTTGCCGTACATCTGTTTCATCTTCATGACGTTAAACAGCAGGCAAACGGCTTCGTCGGGGTCGGAAATGAGCTCGAATGGCAGCTCGAGCTTGGCCTTGAAGCTTTCGTGCGAGCGCAGGGAATCGCGGCTGATGCCGTAGATTTCCACGCCGGCAGCGACGAATTGCGGATACGCATCACGGAAAGCGATGTTTTCCGTGGTGCAGCCAGGGGTATTGTCCTTCGGATAGAAAAACAGCACGGTGGCCTTGGCCGGGCGGCCCAGCAACTGAAAGGTTTTGCCGCTGGTCATGGCGGCGCTAAAGTCGGGTATGCTAACGAGGGATTGGCTATCAGCCACAGGTTCTCTCCTGAACGGTGATCATCAGCGCTGGTTTTTAATCTGGCAACGCATCCAGGTGCAACAATACAGCATTCAGGCCGCTTTGCCCTGCACAATCAGGCGTCCCGAACGCCCGGGCAACTCATCCCAGGTGATGGGGCAAACGGGCAAGTCCGCATCTTTTATCTTTTCATAGTAATCGCCCATCGCTGCAAACCGGTAGCCCTGGGCTTTCCAGCCAGCCAGCAGTTGTTCGAAAATGGGGGCGAGTTTCTGTCCTTCAAGTTCCGCATGCAAGGTATACACGTGATCGCGGGGATTATCCGCTGTCAGCGACAATATATGCGCGGCAACATTGCCGGTGGTGATCAGTTTGCCGTCGATTTCACAACCCAGCAGTTCGTCCAAGGTGGGCAGCGTGGTCGGCAGTTGCACGCATTGCAGGATGGTGTTGCCGTTGCGCACGCGGTGCGGGCCTTGCGACGGCTGCGCCATGGCGCCGCGCGCGTCGAGCATGGCGCGGCCATCGGAGGCAAAGCGGTAGCCGGCCGTGTCGTGCTCGACAAAGGCGCTGACGTTCATTTGCCAGCCGGCCGCGCCGTGCGTGTGCGGCTTGGTGCCAAACACCTGTTCGTAGCGGTTGGCGGCCTTGCGCATCATGTTGATGGTCCAGGCGGCGTTGCGCTTGGCCACGTTGTCTTGCCACAGGGTGTGATCCCATGTGTGGATGCCGCACTCGAAACCGGCATCGCGCACGGCGCGCAATTGCGCCGCGCATTGCTTGCCGATATCGGGTCCCGGCAGCAAGGTGCCGTACATCAATGTTTTCAAGCCGTAGTGCTCGACTACCGACGTGCGCGACACCTTGCTGAAAAAGCCGGGCCGCAAGGCGCGCCGCAAGGCCCAGCCCGTGTGGTCTGGGCCCAGCGAGAACAGAAAGGTGGCCTTGGCCTGGTGCGCGGCCAGTATGCGCACCAGATTGCCCATGCCTTCACGGGTGCCGCGATAGGTATCGACGTCGATTTTCAGGGTCAGGAACGGCTTGCTCAACATTAATCCATCAGGGCTTTGGCTTGGGCTACCTGGCTGCGGTAGGCGTCGAAAATATTGCGCAGGGAATCGGCCATGGTGGTGGTCGGTGCCCAGCCCAGCTCTTCGCAGGTATTCGTGATTTTCGGCACGCGGTTTTGCACGTCCTGGTAGCCGGCACCGTAGTAGGCGCCCGAAGTCGTTTCCACGATGTTCACGTGTTTCGCGCCTTCGGCGTATTCCGGGTACTCGGCGGCCAGGGTCAGCATCATGCCGGCCAGGTCGCGGATCGAATAGTTATTGGTCGGATTGCCAATGTTGTAGATCTTGCCGCTGGCGATGCCGTTCTTGTTGGCGATGATGCGCATCAGCGCATCGATGCCGTCGTCGATGTAGGTGAACGCGCGTTTTTGCGCGCCGCCGTCGACCAGCGAGATGTTTTCGCCGCGCACGATATGGCCGAAGAATTGCGTCACCACGCGCGATGAGCCTTCTTTTGGCGTGTGGATCGAGTCCAGGCCCGCGCCGATCCAGTTGAATGGACGGAACAGGGTGAAGTTCAAGCCTTCCATGCCGTAGCCCCAGATCACGCGGTCCATCAGCTGCTTGGCGTTCGAATAGATCCAGCGCGGCTTGTTGATCGGGCCGCAGATCAGTTCCGAGTTTTCCGGATCGAATTCCTCGTCATGGCACATGCCATACACTTCCGAGGTCGACGGGAAGACCAAGTGCTTGCCGTACTTGGCGGCCGAGCGGACGATAGGCAGGTTGGCTTCGAAGTCCAGTTCGAAGACGCGCAGCGGCTGCTTGACATAGGTCGATGGCGTGGCGATGGCCACCAGCGGCAGGATCACGTCGCACTTCTTGACGTGGTACTCGACCCATTCCTTGTTGATCGTGATGTCGCCTTCGAAGAAGTGCATGCGCGACTTGTAGTTGTCATCTTCCAGCAATTCCGTGATGCGGTCCGTGTTCATGTCCATGCCGTAGACATGCCAGTCGGTGGTTTCCAGGATGCGCTTGGACAGGTGGTGGCCGATGAAGCCGTTGACGCCTAAGATGAGGACTTTTTTCATGTGAGATTCTCTTGTGTGATATCAGTGTGTGCTGACGCGGGTGGTCAGACTTGCTTGCAATTGCTGAGCCGAAACCGGCTCCCCGGCAGCCCTCAGCGCGGAAATGGCCAGCATGTGGCCGTCTCCGCAGACGCCAAAGATGCAATTATCCACTACGGCCAAGCCCGGTGGCAAACTTCCTGCTGAATGCTTGCTTAAACGGGCTGTTTCGATGGTGTAAATAACATTGTTGACTTCGGTGAACGCGCCGGGATAGGGCGGCGCGACGGCCCGGTGCAGGTTGTAGACCTGCTGCGCCGGTAACTTCCAGTCGATGCGGCCGTCTTCCGGCGTACGTCCGCCAAAGTAGCCGCCCTGGCGCAAATCGTTGAGCTGGCGCGGCGCCGTGCCGTCCAGCAAGGCCGGCAGCACGTTCCACAAGGTTTGCTCCGCCGCCACGGTGACCTTGCCGAAGACTTCGAAGGCCGTGTCGTCGGGCAGGATGGGCACGGCCGTTTGCGCGACGATGGCGCCGGCATCGGGCTTGACCGTCATTTCATGCAGGGTGGCGCCCGTTTGCGGGGCGCCATGCAGCACGGCCCAGTTGACGGGCGCGCGGCCGCGGAACTGCGGTAGCAGCGAACCGTGCATATTGTAGGCGGGCGCGACTTCCAGGATGCTGGCCGGCAGCATGTGGCGGTAGTAAAAGCTGAACAGCATGTCCGGTGTTGCCCCCCGCACCTGCGCCAGCAGCTCGGGCGCGCGCGCGTCCGAGGGCGTGATGTAGGGGATGCCTTCAGCCTGGCACAGGCTGGCGACGGATTCGAACCACAGGTTTTCCGTGGGGCTGTCTTCGTGTGTGACGACGAGGGCGATATCGACGCCGCCGGCCAGCAGCACCTTGATGCAGCGCACGCCCACATTGTGGTAGCCGAAGACGACGGCGCGCGGGGCGCCCATCAGCGGCCCACCTGGCGTTTTTCCAGGCGCACGTGCGATGGCGCCTCGGCTTCCGCCTGGGCCATGCCGTCTTGCAAGATGGTTTGCACCACGTAGCGGGGACGGGCCCGCACTTGCTGGAAGATGCGTCCCACGTATTCGCCCACGAGGCCGATGCCGAACAGGATCACGCCCATCAGGAAGAAGGCGATGGCGAACAGGGTGAACACGCCCTGCGCCTCGGCGCCGAACAGGAAGCGGCGCGCCAGCAGATAGATCACCAGCACGGCCGAGCTGAATGACAGCAGCATGCCCAGCATCGAAAAGATTTGCAGGGGTATCAGCGAAAAGCCCGTGACCAGGTCGAAATTGAGGCGGATCAGACTGTACAGCGAATATTTCGACTCGCCGGCGGCCCGTTCCTCGTGCTCGACGGTGATTTCCGTGGGCTTGCGGGCAAACGTGTAGGCCAGGGCGGGCACGAAGGTATTGACTTCGGCGCACTGGTTGACCAGGTCGATCACGTTGCGGCCGTAGGCGCGCAGCATGTTGCCCTGGTCCGTGATCTTGATGTTGGTGATGCGCTCGCGCAGCCGGTTCATCATCTTCGAGGCCAAGGTGCGCCAGGCGGAATCTTGCCGCTTGCGCCGGATCGAACCCACGTAATCGTAGCCTTCGCGCATCTTCGCCACGAGGTTGCCGATTTCTTCGGGCGGGTTCTGCAGGTCGGCGTCGAGCGTGACCATGATCTGCCCGCGCGACGCTTCAAAACCGGCCAGGATGGCCATGTGCTGGCCATAATTACCGTTGAACAGGACCACGCGCGTGACGTCGGGGCGCTGGCGGAACTGTTCCGCCAGGATGGCCACCGAATTGTCGCGGCTGCCATCGTTGATGAAGATGATCTCGTAGCTCGTCTGCAGGGCATCGAGGGCCGGATACAGGCGGGCGAACAGGCTGGCCAGGCCATCCTGCTCGTTGTAGATCGGAATGATAACGGACAGTTCAGGTTTCATCGGCGCGCTGCTCATTTGATGAGAATGGATTTGACGGTGGCGACGGCGCGTTCCACATCCTGTGTCGTCATGGCGTAGAACATCGGCAAGGTCACGGTCAGGCGGCCGATCTTTTCCGAGACAGGGAACATGCCCTCGGTAAAGCCGCGTTCGCGGTACATGGTAAACAGGTGGATCGGTGCGTAATGATAGCCCGTTCCCACGTTTTGTTGTGCCATTTGCTGCATGAAGGCGGCGCGCGTGCCGGGGCCGTTATCGGGCAGGATAATCTGGAACAGGTGCCAGTTGCTGTTTTCAAAATCCTGCACGGGCAGCTGGGCACCGCTCTGCGCTTCGAAGTCGCTGCCGAATTGCTCAAAGTAATGGCGCGCCAGCGCGCGGCGGTGGGCCGTGATGGCGTCGATATTGGCGAACTGGCCCAGGCCGATGGCGGCCATGATGTCGCTCATGTTGTATTTGCCGCCCAGCACGTCGACATCGATGCCATCGACGCCGCTGCGCGTCACGCCCTGCAGCCGGTATTTCTCGGCCAGCTTGGCTTCTTCCAGGTTGTTCAGGACGAGGCAGCCGCCTTCGCCCGTGGTGATGTTCTTGTTGGCCTGGAAGCTGAACGAGACGAAGTCGCCAAACGCGCCGATGCGCTTGCCCTTCCACGTGGAGCCGAACGCTTGCGCCGCGTCTTCCACGACCCGCAGATTGTATTTTTCAGCAATCGCGTACAGGCGGTCCATGTCGACGGGCAAGCCGGACAGGTAGACGGGGATGATGGCTTTCGTACGCGCGGTGATGGCCGCTTCCAGTTTGTCGAGGTCGATATTGCGCGTGACGGGATCGATGTCGGCAAACACGGGCGTGGCGCCCACTTCGATGATGACGTTGGCCGTCGCTACCCACGACACGGGCGTGGTGATGACTTCGTCGCCGGGGCCGATGCCGGCGATGCGCAGCGCGATTTCCATGGTGCACGTGCCCGAATTGAAGGTGCGCACGGGACGCCCGCCGAAATACTCGGACAGCTGGGCTTCGAAGGCCTGCACTTTCGGGCCGCTGGTGATCCAGCCCGAGCGCAGCACTTCGCCGACGGCGGCGATGGTCGCTTCGTCGATGGTGGGTTTGGAAAATGGCAAAAAGGGCAGGGTAGAGGTCATGGGGTGCGGCTCTTGGGTCGGTATGGTGTCAGGGTATCGGTGTCGCCAAGGCTGCCGTGCGCTCAAACGCGGCCGGCAGGCATGGCTATTTTATATCGTCAGTATGGCGGCGCAGCCGGTTCAGCAGTGAAAAATCCTGCCGCTGCGGGGGCGGGGCAAGCTGGCCGGGGGCGCGATCCATGCTGCCTCGCGCCCCAGTTAAACACTATTTGTTGGCAATGACCATGCGGCGCGCATCCTCGGCGATAACACGCATGGGCACGCCACGTTGTTGCAATTCCTTGTAACGGTTCAGGCTGATAATGGCCATGTCGCGCACGCCGGCGTTGGCATCGTTCGTCCATTGCGTGATGAAAGTCTCGATGCTCGGGATGGACAATTCCGGCTGCTGTTTCAGGCCAAACGTGAACTCATCCCAGTAATCGACGAGGATCACGGGCCGCTGCAGGTAATACGTCAGCGACTGTTCATAGATGCCGACCGAATAGAGCTTGGTATCGGCCGTCAGTTCGGCCTGGATCTGCGGCAGCATGTCGGTGCCCGCGCGGTTCTGGCCATACAGTTCGGAGCCGGCCAGGATGCAGTGCGTGGCCAGGAAACCGGCGCCGGCAATCGTCAGCACCGTCATGTCGCGGCGCAGCTGGCGCGCATGCAGCAGGGCCAGGGCGCCGCCGGCCAGGGCGAAGAAGCCGGCCGCCATCAGCCAGGGCTGGTAGCCCTTGAGCGCGACCAGGGCATCCGCGTCGCGTGCGCTGGCTTTGCTGAAGGCGATCGGACCGCCGATCAGGATGGCCGCGCCCAGTACGCACAGCAGGCCGGCGGCGAACAGGCGTTGGCGGCGCGATGCCGATTCCAGGTAGAGCGCCACCAGCAAGGCCAGCGCCGGGAAGATGGGCACGATATAGCCGGGCAGTTTCGAGGTCGAATAGCTGAAGAAGAAGAAAATGAAGACGGCCCAGATCAGCAGCATCAAACGGGGCTGGAAGGCCCCTTCCTGGCGCTTGAAAGCGGCGGCCAGGCTTTGCGGCAGTACGCCTATCCATGGCAGGATGCCGGGAATGAGCAGCACGAGGAAGTAGTACCAGGCGCCTTCGCGCTTGTGGCCCTTCATCAGGAAGCGCTGGAAATGCTCGTGGATGAAGAAGAAATGCGGCTGTTCCGGATTGCGCAGGGCGACCAGCACGAACCATGGCGTGGCGATGGCAAAGAACACCAGCAGGCCCTTGACCAGGTGCAGGCGCGTCCAGATGCGCCAGTCGCGCGCGCACAGCGAATACAGCACCAGCACGGCTCCCGGCAGCACGATGCCGATCAGGCCCTTGGCCAGCACGGCCAGCGCCATGGCGGCCCAGCAAGCCAGCATCCAGTTGCGCCGCTCGATCGCCGTGGCGTCGTCGCGCTGGGCGATCAGCAGGCTGCCCATGGTGAGGGTCATCATGCCCGACAGGCCCATGTCCAGCGAATTGATCTGGCCTGAAGCGAGCCAGAACAGGCTCGACGCCAGCACCAGGCCCGCATACAGGCCCACGCGCGGGCCGAACACTTTCTTGCCCGCGTAGGCTGTCATGCACACGCCGATGATGCCGCACAGGCCAGTCCACAGGCGTGCCTGCCACTCGCCCAGGCCGAAGGCGGCGAAGGTCAGCGCATTCATCCACGTTTGCAGCGGCGGTTTTTCAAAGTACTTGATGCCGTTCAGGCGCGTGGTGATCCAGTCGCCCGTGACGAACATTTCGCGCGCCATCTCGGCGTAGCGGCCCTCGTCGGGCGGCACCAGGGTGCGCACGCCCAGCGCATACAGGGTGACGACGATGAAGATGCCCAGCAGGGACCACATCAGCACTCGCGACGAGTGCAGTTCGTTGACATTGATTTTCATGCGGCCTTGCCTGCGGCCGGGGCCAGGATCAGGGCCAGCGTGACTTTGCGGCCTTCGCCCATGAGGATATTGTAGGTGCGGCAGGCGGCCTGGCTATCCATGCATTCGACGCCGATGCGGCGCATGGTCAGCGCGGCCGTCAGTTTCGGATGCACGAAGCGCTGGCGTTCGCCCGTGCCGAGGATGACCACGTCGGGAGAGTCGGCCAGGATTTGCGCGAAATGCGCCTCGGTCAATTCTTCGAAACTGGTGACTTCCCACGCGCGTGGCGGCGTTTCCGGCATGACGATCAGGCTGTAGTTGTACGGCTGGGCATTGATCTCGACGCCGTTTTCGTCATAGCCGGTGACAGTCTGGTATTGTTGGGTGCTGCTGGCGTGGAGTTTCATGGCGATATCGGGGCTGGTCGTGTCGGTTGATCGGTACGCGCGCGGCCAAACTGGGCGCCGCGGCCAAGGGCGTAAGCATGCCATAAATGACAGAAAAGAGCGACTGAAAAGCAACATCCTTTCCAGATTGCAATGTTCGGCGCCACAGTGGCGCTGCATGCTTGCGCCATGGTAATGCTGCAAGATTAAGGGAAGATGAAGATGGCGCCCGCCCGATTGTCGTCCGGATGCGCCAACGTGGCAGAATCGGCGTCAAATGCTGCGGTTCGCCATGTTTAATTTGATAAAATGCCCTGTTTTCGGCGAGAATGGTTGTTTTCGCCTTGCAGTCTTTCGCATCGCAGTTTCACGGGTTCATAGTTCTGGCGCGGCGGCCACGCTGCAAGTTCTGGTCACCGCGCCGCATCACGACAGGGATTTATTTTGCGACCGATTCAGAAATCGAATAAATTGGCGGACGTCTGCTACGACATCCGCGGCCCGGTCCTGGAAAAATCCAGGCAAATGGAAGAAGAAGGCCACAAGATCACCAAGCTCAATATCGGCAACCTGGCCGTATTCGGCTTCGATCCGCCCGACGAGATCGTGCGCGACATGATGCTCAATCTGCAGAATGCGGCCGGCTATACGGATTCGAAAGGCATGTTCGCGCCGCGCAAGGCCGTCATGCACTACACGCAGGGCAAGAATATCGCCGGCGTGACCATCGATGACATTTACCTGGGCAATGGCGCTTCCGAACTGATCGTCATGTCGATGAACGCCCTGCTCAACAGTGGCGACGAAGTGCTGGTGCCGGCGCCCGACTACCCGCTGTGGACGGCGGCCGTCAGCCTGTCGGGCGGTAATCCCGTGCACTATGTGTGCGACGAGCAGAACGAGTGGTACCCCGACATCGACGACATGCGCCGCAAGATCACGCCGCAAACGAAAGCCATCGTCGTCATCAACCCGAACAACCCCACGGGCGCGCTGTATCCGGTTTCCGTGCTGCTGCAGATCGTCGAACTGGCGCGCCAGCACCAATTGATCATTTTCGCCGACGAGATCTACGACAAGGTGCTGTACGACGAAGCCGAGCACGTGTCGATCGCCTCGCTGGCCGACGACGTGCTGTTCATCACCATGAACGGCCTGTCGAAGAATTACCGCTCCTGCGGCTACCGCTCCGGCTGGATGGTGGTCTCGGGCGAAAAGCGCCACGCAAAAGATTACATCGAGGGCCTCAACATGCTGGCCTCGATGCGGCTATGCGCCAACGCGCCGGGGCAGTTTGCCATCCAGACGGCGCTTGGCGGCTACCAGAGCATACAAGACCTGGTGGGGCCCGGCGGGCGCCTGTTGAAACAGCGCGATCTGGCGCACAAGCTGCTGACCGATATTCCGGGCGTCACCTGTGTCAAGCCGAAGGCCGCGCTGTACATGTTCCCGCGCCTGGATCCGGAGATCTACCCGATCGCCGACGACCAGCAGTTTGCTTATGAATTACTGGCCGAAGCGAAGGTCCTGATCGTGCAGGGCACGGGCTTCAACTGGATCGCGCCCGATCATTTCCGCGTCGTCTTCCTGCCGAACTCCGATGACCTGACCGAGGCCATGGGACGCATTGCGCGCTTCCTCGAAGGTTACCGCAAGCGTCACGGCCGGGGCTGAACCAGCCAGCAGCAATCTCGATCAACCATACCGATCAACCTGGCGCCGCCCAAGGGGGCGCCACTTATGAGC
This sequence comes from Janthinobacterium sp. GMG2, assembly GCF_033949445.1. NCBI lineage: Bacteria > Pseudomonadati > Pseudomonadota > Betaproteobacteria > Burkholderiales > Oxalobacteraceae > Janthinobacterium > Janthinobacterium sp. GMG2. The sequence continues at coordinate 1,279,023 of NZ_JAXAWA010000001.1, forward strand.
AGTCAAGCACAACTATGAAATCCATCAAGATCGGCCTGCTGGGCCTGGGCAATGTCGGTTACGGCACGTTCAGCGTCCTGAAACGCAACCAGGAAGAAATCAAGCGCCGCGCCGGCCGCGGCATTGAAGTCGTCGCCGTCGCCGTGCGCGACGTGGCGCGCGCCGAAGCGCTCGTCGCCGGCGGCTGCAAGGTCGTCAATGACCCGCACCTGATCGTCAACGATCCCGAGATCGACATCGTCGTCGAACTGATCGGCGGCTACGACCTGTCGAAAACCCTGGTGATGCAGGCCATCGCCAACGGCAAGCACGTGGTCACGGCCAACAAGGCCCTGCTGGCCGTGCACGGCAACGAAATCTTTGCCGCCGCCCAGGACAAGGGCGTGATGGTGGCCTTCGAAGCGGCCGTCGCCGGCGGCATCCCCATCATCAAGGCGCTGCGCGAAGGCTTGACGGCCAACCGCATCGAATGGATCGCCGGCATCATCAACGGCACCACCAATTTCATCCTGTCCGAAATGCGCGACAAGGGCCTCGATTTCGCCACCGTGCTGAAACAGGCGCAGGAACTCGGTTACGCGGAAGCCGACCCCACCTTCGACATCGAAGGCGTCGACGCCGCGCACAAGGCCACCATCATGTCGGCCATCGCCTTCGGCATCCCGGTGCAGTTCGACAAGGCCTACGTGGAAGGCATCAGCAACCTCAGTGCTGTCGACATCCGCTACGCCGAGCAGCTGGGCTACCGCATCAAGCTGCTGGGCATCACCAAGCGCGCCATCGTCAATGGCGTGGAAGGCATCGAGCTGCGCGTGCATCCGACCCTGATCCCCGCCAAGCGCCTGATCGCCAACGTGGAAGGTGCCATGAACGCCGTGCTCGTGCATGGCGACGCCGTCGGCGCCAGCCTGTACTCGGGCCGCGGCGCGGGCGCCGAGCCGACCGCTTCGTCGGTGATCGCCGACCTGGTCGACATCACGCGCCTGGCCACGGCCGACCCGGAACACCGCGTACCGCACCTGGCGTTCCAGCCGAACGCGATGACCGATATCGCCATCTTGCCGATGTCGGAAATCACCACCAGCTACTATCTGCGCATGCACGTGGCCGACCAGCCGGGCGTGCTGGCCGACCTGACGCGCATCCTGGCCGAACGCGGCATCTCGATCGACGCCATGCTGCAAAAAGAACCGGCCGAGGGCGAGACGCATACGGACATCATCATGCTGACGCACCAGACGCAGGAAAAGAACGTCACGGCCGCCATCGAGAAGATGGAAGCGTTGAATAGCGTGGTGGGCACGGTCACCAAGATCCGCCTGGAAAACCTCAGCTGAGCGTTTTCAGCGAGCCATGCAAAACGGCGCCCGCGGGCGCCGTTTTTTTATGCGTGATGTTGTCGGATTAGTGCGGCAAGGCCGGACGTAATCCGACAACATTGTTGGCGTGACCGATGGTGCTGTCGGATTACGGCCCTTTGGACCTGATCCGGCCTACGCCTACGCCGATCAAGGCGCGGGGACGGGGCCCACGTCCATGCCGTCATAGCTGGCCAGCTGGTTGTCCTGCGCAAACGCCATCAGTTCGCCATTGCGCGCATGCAGGCTGTCGACGCCATGCACTTCGGCTTTTTCCACGTGCAGCACCCACACGGGCGGAGCCGCCGGATCGTCGAGTTCCGGCTGGTACAGTTCCACGGGCCGGTAGCCCTGCAGCGCCAGCAGGGTGGCGGCCTGCTCCAGCGGTTCGGAGGTGGGGTTGGTGAAGTAATAGCCCCACAGCAGCGGCTGGGACAAATCCCACGGCGCATTCTCGGCGATATTGGCAAACAGTTCGGTTACGTCGTCTTTGGTCATCATGGCTGCGGGCTTTCATTAAAATCTCAGGGCGCGATCTTAGCACCGACTGGCGCCGGGGCGAAATACACGCCGACTTTCAATCCATGCCCATTCGCCGCCGTCGCCAGTTCCAGCCGGGCGCCGTGCAGGGCCGCGATGTCGCGCACGATGGCCAGGCCCAGGCCGGCGCCGCCAGGGTTGCTCTCGAGCGCCGCGCCGACCCGGTAGAACGGCGTGAACACGCGTTCGCGTTCCGCGGGGGGGATGCCGGCGCCGCTGTCTTCCACTTCCAGCAGCGTTTCGTTTCCATCGCCGCCCGCGCGCACGCGCAGGATTACGCTGCCACCCGGTGGCGTGTAGCGCAGGGCATTGTCGACCAGATTGGCGACCAGTTCATGCAGCAGCAGGGCCTGGCCATGCACGGGCGCTTCGTCGGGCGCTTCCAGCGACAGGTCGATATTTTTGGCGACGGCGGCCATGGCCATTTCCAGTCCTACCTGCTGCGCCATGTCGCGCAGGGCGACGGTGTCCATGGCCAGATTCTCGCCGCCATGCTCGATGCGCGCCAGGGTCAGCAGGCGGTTGGCCAGCAGCACGGTCGAATCGGTGGTGACGGCGATCGAGCGCACGATGTCGCGCAGGGCGGCGATGTCCGGCGGCGCGCCCGCCTGGCGGTCGCATTCGCGCATGGCCAGTTCGGCCTGGGTTTTCAGCACCGTCAACGGCGTGCGCAGCTGGTGCGAGGCGTCGGCGATGAAGCGGCGCTGGCTGGCGATCAGCTGCTGCAGGCGCGACATGGCGCCGTTCATGGCGCTCACCAGCGGGCGCATTTCCTTGTGCACCAGCGTGGGATCGACGTCGGACAGGTCGGACAGGGTGCGCGTCTCGACTTCCGTTTTCAGGCGCATCAGCGGGCGCAGCACCAGGCGCACGGCAAACCACACGAGGGCGCCCATCACCAGTATCATCGCCGCCTGCCAGCTCAGGGTATCGAACAGGATCTGGTTCGACAGGCCGCGCCGCGCGTCCAGCGTTTCGGCCACCTGGATCAGGGTGATGCCGCGCATCGAGTCGTCATACACGGGCTGCAGCAGGGCGGCAATGCGGATCGGCTTGCCGTGATAGTCGGCGTGGTAGAAGCGCACCAGGGCCGGATAATTTTGCGAGCGGGGCACGTTTTTCGGCACGGGCGGCAAGTCGCCATAGCCCGATACCAGCTCGCCGTTGATGCCCGTGACCTTGTAGTAGATGCGGCCCAGGGTGTCGGTCTCGAAGCTGTCGAGCGCCACGTAGGGCACTTCGGCCACCACCTTGCCGTTGACGATGGAGACTCTTTCGGCCAGCGCCCGCGTCGACGCCAGCAAGGAGCGGTCATAGGCCATGTCGGCCGCGTCGAGCGCGTTGCGGTACACAAAAACGGCATCGAGCAGCACCAGCATCACCAGCGGGATGAGCAGCCAGCGCAGCAGCTGGCTGCGCAGGCTGCCCAGCGGCCGGCCCTGCGCCCAGCGCCGGCGCAGGCGCTCGAACAGGGGCAGGCTTGGGGCGCGCACGCTCATTTTGACGCGGCCGGCGCCATCGCGCTGCGCGGCTGCAGCAGGTAGCCGATGCCGCGCAGGGTGGTGATGACGGCACCGTCGGGCGAACCGGTTTCGACGCCGCTCTCGAGTTTCTTGCGCACGCGGTGGATATACAGTTCGATGGCGTCCAGGTTGGCGTCGTCGGCCAGCGCGAAGACTTCGTCGAACAGCTTTTCCTTCGACACTGCGCGCCCGGAGCGCGTGATCAGCGCTTCGAGCACGGCGTGTTCGCGCGGCGTCAGGGGGAAAGGGGCGCCGGCATAGCTGAACATGCGCGTGACGGTGTCGAAACTGAGCGCGCCGCAGGTGTGCACGAGCGCTTCGTTGCCCTGGCTGCGGCGCAGCAGGGCTTTTACGCGCGCTTCGAGTTCGGCCAGTTCGAACGGCTTGGCCATGTAGTCGTCGGCACCCAGGTTCAGGCCCTGCACTTTTTCATCGAGGCCGCCGCGCGCCGTGAGTATCATGACGGGAGTCTTGCCGCGCGTGCCGCCGCGCGCGCGCAGGCGGCGCAGCACGTCCAGGCCATCCATCTTCGGCAGGGTCAGGTCGAGCAGCACCAATGAATATTCCTGCGTATGCAGCAGGGCGTCGGCATCGGCGCCGTTGTGGGCGGTCTCCACCGTCAGGTGCGCGTCGCGCAGGGCCTTTGCCAGCCAGTGCGACAGCTCCAGATGGTCTTCCACTAATAATATGCGCATGGTCTCCGCCATTCGTTTGAATTGGTGCAGTGTAAGCCTGTCGGCACGCCGCCGACAGGGGCCGCAATGAATTTGTTGGTATTGCCTGTGGCTGGCCGGCGACACCTGTCAGTCTGAAAGCCAATTGAAAGGATCGCGATCATATAGTGTGATCCTGATTCATGAAATTGATCAGGCATATCACTAATAACTATATCTAAGGGAGACACTCTACATGAAGAAAACTGCATTCTCGCTGGCCGCCATGGCGGTACTCGCCGCAGCCGGCAGCGCCCACGCCCAATCGAACGTCACCCTGTACGGCCGTCTTGACGCCGGCATCAGCAACACCAGCAACGCCGGTCCGAACAAAAGCTCGATGACGCAAGTCAGTTCCGGCGGCATGAACACGTCGCGCTGGGGCATCCTGGGCAGCGAAGACCTGGGCGGTGGCTTGAAAGCCGTGTTCAATCTGGAAGGCGGCATCCTCGTCGACACGGGCGCGGCCGACGGCGCGCTGTTCAAGCGCCAGGCCAACGTGGGCCTGGAAGGCGCGTTTGGCCGCGTCGTACTGGGACGTTCGTTCACCACCGTGTATGACTTCGTGCTGCCATTCGACCCGATGGCCTATGCGCCGTTCTACTCGTGGGCCACTTCGGCCAACGCGACGGGCCCGAGCAAATACGGCATGACGACGGCCTTCGACAATATGGTCAAGTACTCGGGCAAGACGGGCGGCTTCAGCTACGGCGCATCGTACGGCTTCGGCGAACAGTCGACGGGCAGCTCGGACAGCGCCAAGCTGTCGACGGCCGTCACCTACAAGACCGGTCCGGTCAGCCTGCTGGCCACGTATGAACAGGTCAACGGCAACACCATCGCCGGCGGCGCGCGTGACAAGACCACCGTCTACCACCTGGGCGCGATGTACGACGACGGCCCGTGGAAAGTGCAGGCGGCGGCGCGCGACTACAAGCTCGATCCGGCTGCCTCCGGCAAGGCCGACGTGCGCGGCACCATGTACTGGGGCGGCGTCAGCTACAAGACCACACCGGTCATCACCCTGACGGGCGTGATCTACTACCAGGACGTGAAGAACGTGGCCGCCAACCTCGATGCCGATCCGATCATGTACGTGGCGCGCGTGCGCTATGCCCTGTCCAAGCGCACCGACCTGTACGTGGCCGGCGCTTACGCCAAGGCCAAGCACAACCAGCTGGTCAGCCTGTCGCGTGACGACGCCGGTTTCGGCGACACGCAGCGTGGCCTGATCGCCGGCATCCAGCACCGCTTCTAAGGCATGACGATGCTGCGCACCGTGTTCCTGTCGCTGCTGTTGTTGTCCGCGCTGCTGCCGGCGCTGGCAACGGCCGCCGCGCCTGAAGTCGACTGCGTGGTGCCGTCCAAGCCGGGCGGCGCCATGGACCTGACCTGCAAGCTGGCGCAGAAAGGGCTGCTGCAGCCCGATCCGGCGGTGGCGGCGCCGTTCGCGTCCTCGGTGCGCATCAGCTATCTGCCGGGCGGTATCGGTGCGGTGGCGTGGCGTTCGATGGGTTCGCAGCGCCGGCGTGCCGAAGCCAACACCTTGGTGGTGTTTTCGGGCGGCTCGCTGCTGAACCTGGCGCAGGGCAAGTTTGGCAACGCCAAGACGGGCGACGTGCGCTGGGTGGCGGCGCTGGGCGCCGACTACGGCATGATCGCCGTGCGCAGCGACTCGCCCTACAAGAGCCTGGCCGACCTGATCGCCGCGCTCAAGCGCCACCCCGACAAGGTGCTGATCGGCGTGTCCGGCACTATCGGCAGCCAGGACTGGCTGAAGATGGCGCTGGTGGCGCGCAAGGCCGGCATCGACCCGAAAGTGCTGCGCTTCGTGGCGCTGGAAGGCGGCGGCGAGATATTCACGGCGATGCAGGCCGATTACGTGCAGGTGATGTCGGGCGATACGTCGGAGGCGACCCTGAACGCGGGAGACAGCCATGCGCGGGTGCTGGCGGTGCTGTCGGAAAAGCGCCTGCCCGGCGTGCTGGCCAGCGTGCCGACGGCGCGCGAGCAGGGCGTCGACGTGGTCTGGCCCATCATCCGCGGCCTGTGGATGGGGCCACAGGTGCCGGAAGCCGATTACCAGCGCTGGGTGGCCACGTTCGACCGTGCCATGGCCACGCCGCAGTTTGCCCAGTGGCGCACGCAATCGGGCATGTATCCGTTCGCGCTGACGGGCGACAAATTGACGCAGTACGTGAACCAGGCAGTCGAACGCTACTCCAGGCAGGCGGCCGAACTGGGCCTGATGCGCTGAATCGAATAGCAAACCATACAACAATCACAGACGGAGACAAACCATGCAAACCAAGACCATTCTCGCCATCGCCCTGGCAGCCGCTTTCGCGGGCAGCACCGGCGCCGCTTTCGCCCAGGTGCCGGCAGGTTATCCGGCCGACTACCAGAAGATCATCGACGCGGCCAAGAAGGAAGGCAAGGTGGTGATCTACAGCGCCACCGACAGCAAGGCCGCCGCGCCGCTGATCAAGGATTTCAGCGCCCTGTATCCGGGCATCTCGGTCGAATACAACGACATGAATTCGACGGAAGTGTATAACCGCTTCATTTCAGAAGTGGCCGCCGGCGGCAATACGGCCGACGTGATGTGGTCGTCGGCGATGGACTTGCAGATGCGCCTGGCCTCGGACGGCTACGCCCTGAAATACAAGTCGGTCGAAGCGGCCAAGATCCCCGGCTGGGCCATGTGGGACGACCAGGCTTACGGCACCACTTTCGAGCCTGCCGCCATCGTCTACAACAAGCGTTTGCTCGACCCGAAGGAAGTACCGAAGAACCACGACGACTTCGTCAAGCTGATCGCCACGCCGAAATTCAAGGACAAGGTCACCACCTACGACATCGAAAAGTCGGGCGTGGGCTTCATGTTCATGTCGCAGGATGCGAAGGAATATCCGCAGTTCCTGGCGCTGCAAAACGCGTTCGGCACGGCCAAGGTGCGCGTGCAGTCGTCGACGGGCACCATGATGGAACGCATTTCGTCGGGTGAAAACCTGATCGGCTATAACGTGCTGGGCTCCTACGCCCTGGTGCGCGCCAAGACCGACCCGTCGATCGGCGTGGTGCTGCCCAAGGATTACACGCTGATCCTGTCGCGCGTGCAGTTCATCAACAAGAACGCGAAGAACGTCAACGCCAGCAAGCTGTGGCTCGACTACATCCTGTCGCACCGCGGCCAGACCATCATCGCGAACGGCGCCAAGCTGTACGCGATTCGCGCCGACGTCACGGGCGAGACCACCTCGGCGGACCTGATCAAGGAAATCGGCGCGGCCAACATCAAGCCGGTGCCGGTGCACCCGATCATCCTGCAATTCCTGGGGCCAGCCAAGCGCATGGCCTTCTTGAAGCAATGGAAAGAAACAGCCGGCAAAAAATAATGCCGTCCTGGCCGTCCGCAGGCGCGTGCCTGCGGACGGATGCCGTACCCTTCATTCATTGGATTCATCATGCAAACTGCTATCTTGCCGCTGCCTGCACGGTCGCGCTCTCCCTTGTCGCGCCTGAACTGGCCGCGCGGCGTGGTCGTGGCGATCACCATGGTCGCCATTTTCCTGCCGCTGTTCCTGATTTTTTACCAGAGCTTTTTGAACGCGCCGTTTTTCATGCCGGTGCGCGAATTCGGCTTTGACTCCTACCGTTTCATCTTCGATGATCCCGATTTCTCGATGGCCTTCAAGAATGGCCTGATGCTTGCCTGCGGCTTGACCGTCATCGCCGTGCCGCTGGGCGGCATGCTGGCCTTCCTGATGGTGCGCACCGACTTGCCGGGCCGCGGCTGGGTGGCGCCCATGCTGCTGGTGCCGATCTTTGTCTCGCCGATGGTGATGGGTTTTGGCTACGTCGTGTCGATGGGGCCCGTGGGCTTCTACTCGGTCTGGGCCAAGGAGCTGTTCGGCTTCGTGCCCTGGAATATTTATTCCTTCACCAGCATCGTCATCATCGCCGGCCTGACGCACGTGCCGCACGTCTACCTGTATGCCTCGTCGGCCCTGAAAAGCCTGGGTTCGGACGTGGAAGAAGCGGCCCGCGTGGCCGGCGCTTCACCGGTGCAGGTCATGCTGAACGTGTCGCTGCCGATGATCATGCCGGCGCTGGCGTATGCGGGCGTGCTGGTGTTCTTCCTCGGCTTCGAAGTATTCGGCCTGGTGCTGGTGCTCGGCGATCCGGAAGGCCACCTGGTGCTGCCGACCTATCTGTACAAGCTGACCAACAAACTGGGTACGCCGTCGTACCACCTGATGGCCGCCGTCGCCGTCTGTCTGGTGATGGTGACCATGCCGCTGGTGATGATACAGCGCTGGCTGCTCAAGTCCGCCAACAAATATGTGTCGATCAAGGGCAAGGGCGCGCGCAGCAAGGCCATGCCGCTGGGCCGCTGGAAGTGGCTGGCGTTTGCCTTGCTGGCGGGCTGGCTGATCTTCACCATCATCCTGCCGCTGACGGGCATCGTGCTGCGCTCCTTCGTGCAGTACTGGGGCGAGGGCGTGCACCTGGCCGACGTGCTGACCTTGCAGCATTTCCGCGATATTTTCGACCAGCCATCGCTGGTGCGCGGCATCGTCAACACGATCCTGATCGGCGTTGTTGGCGGCGCGCTGGCCGTGGGCTGCTACAGCTTCATCGCGCTGGCCATGCACCGCAAGCAGGACGGCGTCACGCGCCTGCTCGATTACAGCGTGCTGGTGCCGCGCGCCGTGCCGGGTTTGCTGGCCGGCCTGTCGTTCTTGTGGGTGTTCCTGTTCGTGCCGGCCTGGCTCGACGGCATGTTGAAAGGCATGGATAACGGCGTGGCTCTGTGGCTGAGCGGCCATGTGATTCCCGTGCTGCGCGAAGTGCGCTCGACGATCTTCGCCCTGTGGCTCGCGTATTCGGTGGTGTGGATGGCCTACGGCATGCGTTTGATTTCCACCGCGCTGCTGCAAGTGGGGCCGGAGCTGGAAGAGGCGGCGCGCGCCGTCGGCGCCAACCGCGGCCAGGTGACGCGCGACGTGACCCTGCCGCTGATCAAATACGGCTTGCTGGGTGCCTGGCTGATGGTGTTCCTGATCTTCGAGCGCGAATATTCGACGGGCGTATATCTGCTCTCGCCGGGCACGGAAGTGATCGGCGCCATGCTGGTATCGCTGTGGGCGGGCGGCTCGACCGACCTGGTGGCGGCGCTGTCCTTCATCAATATCACCCTGGTGGCCATCGGCCTGGGCATCGCGCTGCGCTTCGGCGTGAAGTTACACAACTGAGTTGCATAACTAAGAATAGACTGAGACCACATCATGAATGAATTGACCGTCAATGAGCTGTACCTGGACTACGGCACCGGCGCCTCCGCCAACCAGATCCTGAAGGGTGTCTCGATGCACCTGAAAAAAGGCGAAGTGGTCGCCCTGCTGGGGCCTTCGGGCAGCGGCAAGACCACCTTGCTGCGCGCCGTCGCCGGGCTGGAAAGCCCGAAGGCGGGCACGATCGAGATCGGCGAGCGCAATGTCTTCGATGGCGCGAAGCATTTCGAAATGCCGGCCGAGCACCGCAACCTGGGGCTGGTGTTCCAGTCGTACGCGCTGTGGCCGCACAAGACCGTGTTCGACAACGTCGCCTACGGCCTCAAATTGCGCAAGATGGGCAGCACGGAAATCGCCGCGCGCATCAAGGAAGTATTGACGCAGCTGGGCCTGGGCCACCTGGGCGAGCGCTATCCGCACCAGCTGTCCGGCGGCCAGCAGCAGCGCGTGGCGATCGCCCGTGCGCTGGTGTACAACCCGCCCGTGATCCTGCTCGACGAACCGCTGTCGAACCTGGACGCCAAGCTGCGCGAGGAAGCGCGCGCCTTCCTGCGCGAACTGATCGTGCGCCTGGGCCTGTCCGCGTTGATGGTGACGCATGACCAGGGCGAGGCGATGGCCATTTCCGACCGCATTCTGCTGCTCAATAACGGCAAGATCGAGCAGCAGGGCACGCCGCAAAGCATGTATGAAACGCCGGACACCCTGTTCACGGCCGAATTCATGGGCAGTAACAACCGCTTGCCCGGCAAGGTGGTGCAGCGCGAAGGCAACCAGGTGCGCCTGCTGGTCGATGGCGCCTCCATGCAGGGCGTGGCGCGCGGCGCCAACGTGGGCACGGAAGTGACCACCATGATCCGTGTCGAGGAAGTGAAGATCAGCGCCACGCAGGTGGACAACGCCATCGAGCTGCCGCTGCTGACCTGCATGTACCTGGGCGACCGCTGGGAATGCCTGTTCGAGCGCGGCGGCGCCGAGAACATCAGCCTGCGCGCCTATTCGCGCCACAAGCTCGAAGCGGGCAAGTACTGGCTGCACATGCCGGCCGATAAGCTCTGGGTGTTTTAAAGGTACCGCGGTGGCCACCTTGGCGCGCAGTCTGTGCCGCGCTGGCCACCGGTTTTGCATCGCCCCCGTATTTCACGGCGCCCGTGCCGGCCTTCCTCATATGCCGTGATCGCCGGCGCCGTGCCGTTCACGCTGGCGCCATGCCACCGCCTTCTTTGCCATGGCCGTGGATGGCACTGCTGGCCGCTCCATTCTTTTCCCTGCTGACAAGACAACGCCGCCTGAGTTGAATCGGCCGGCTGAAACTCGCATAAAGCAAACGCTCTGTATTGCCCTTGCCGCGCGCCCTTTAATCCTCGCTGCCGCCATGCGCGGGTAATATGGGGGCGCCGTTGCGCCATGCCGCATGTGTTATCTAAAAACAACGCTCTTATGTGTCGCATGCCCGGCTTGTCTTGATCATGGATAAAAAAACACCCGTTCCGAGAATGCCGATGGTTTGCCGGAAAAGGCTGATTTTTCCATCGGAAGAGAATGGATACGAGTGTTACAAATAGTAACTAGGGCGGGGTATTCTTTAAAAGACGGGTTTTGTATTTACATTTAAAAAGTTGCCGCATGGCCATTTATTTTAGTTATTTTTACTTCCATCGTTTATAATTTGAAAAGAACGCCGGCGAGGCTTTTTGCGCAGTTTTGACGTGAGTTCGCCCTTTTTTTGAGCTCAGGAAAATGCATATGCGCACCGATGGTGTCCGTTTTTCAATTGTCAGACATGCCGCATGGGCACCGGGCCTGGAAACGCCGCAGCAATGGCAGGCGTGGGCGCAAAGCGCCCTGCCCGTCGCGCCGATTGCCGCTGCTGGCGAGCCGGGCGTGCGTGCGATGGCGCCGATGCTGCGCCGCCGCGCCGGTCAGCTGGGCAAGATGGCGCTCGAAGTGGCGTACACCTGCCTCGGCGAACAGCGCGATATTCCGCTCGTCTTTTGTTCCCGCCACGGCGAGGTGGCGCGCGCCGTCGAACTGTTGTCGGCGCTGGCCCAGGGCGAACCCCTGTCGCCGACGGCGTTCGGCATGGCCGTGCACAATGCCAGCGCAGGCCTGTTTTCCATCGCTCGCGCCGATACGGCGAATCAGCTGGCCATCGCCGCCGGTGCGGCCAGCCTCGAAGCCGCGGTGATCGAGGCGTGCGGCTTGCTGGCCGATGGCGCGGCGCAGGTATTGCTGGTGCTGGCGGAGTGTCCCTTGCCAGTGCCATTTGAAGCTTTTGAAGACTGTCACGAGCAATCGCATGCGTTTGCCTGGCTGCTGCAGGCCGAGGCTGCCCCGGGCACCGCTTTCAGCCTGACGTGTCGTCCCCGCAGCGGTGATGATGCGTTGGCGGCTGCCCCCGGCGCCATGCCGGGCAGCCTGGCCGTGTTGCGATTCATGCTCGGCGAGGCCCGCACGTTCGTGCACGCGGCCAACCGCCAGGCATGGTGCTGGAGCCGCCATGCATAAGCTGGAGGCTGTTCGCGCCGGCATATCGATAGGCTGGCGCACGATCGCGACCGCGCTCAGTTTCGCCGCCTTCGGCCTCGGTGGCTTGCTGTTGCGCGTGCTGGTGTTCCCCGTGCTGCAGGTGCTGGTGTGGCGGCGCGACACGCGCATCGCCTGCGCGCGCGCCATCATCCGCTGGAGTTTTCGCCTGTATATCGGCCTGATGCGTTTTCTCGGCGTGCTGCGCTATGACTTGCGCGGTCTCGACAAGCTGGAACGCGGCGGCTTGCTGATCCTGGCCAATCATCCGACCCTGATCGACACGATTTTCCTGATGGCGTATGTCAAGCAGGCCGATTGCATCGTCAAGTCCGATTTGTGGAATAACCCGTTTACGGGCGGCCCCGTGCGCGCGGCCGGCTATATCAATAACACGGGCGGCGCCGAACTGGTGGACGCCTGCCTGGCATCGCTGGAGCGCGGCAATAACCTGATCATTTTCCCGGAAGGCACGCGCACGCCATGCAGCGGCGAAGTCGTGCTGAAGCGGGGCGCGGCGAATATCGCCGTGCGCGGCCGCCGCGACGTGACGCCGGTGCTGATACGTTGCCTGCCCAGGACCCTGGGCAAGGGCGAGCCATGGTGGCGCGTGCCGGCCCGCCGTGCGCATTTCGAGATCGCCGTGCAGGACGACCTGGCGATCGGCGAGTTTACCGGCGGTGGCGCCAGCGACGTGATGGCGGCGCGCACCTTGACCACTCATCTGCAACATTACTTTAGCGGGAAACAGGAACAACATGCTTGAACAAGAAGTGAAGGAACTGATCATCGAGGCGCTGCAACTGGAAGACGTGAGCGCTGCCGATATCGATACGGATGCACCCCTGTTTGTCGAGGGCCTGGGACTCGATTCGATCGATGCGCTGGAACTGGGCGTCGCCCTGCAAAAAAAATATGGCATTTCCCTGTCGGCCGATTCGGCCGATACGCGCCGCCACTTTGCCTCGGTACGGGCGCTGGCGGCGATGGTTGACACTCACAGAAAGAAGTAAGGAGCAGCAAATGGTAGATATGAGCGCAATGAGCCGCGATGAACTGTACGCATGGGTGGTGCAGCTGCTGGCCGAAATGTTCGAGCTCGATCCGGCGGCGCTGACGCCGCAATCGAATCTGTACGCCGAACTCGATATCGACAGCATCGACGCGGTCGACCTGGCGGTCAAGCTGAAGCAGCTGACGGGCAAGCGCCTGCAGCCGGAAGTATTCAAGACCATCCGCACGATCGACGATGTGGTCGAAGCGCTGCGCGCGATGTCGGTGTCGGAACAGGCGGCGTAACGCGTGCTGCTCAATGCCGTCGCGTTGCTGCTGACCGTACTGTATCCGCTGGCGATCTGGTTCGGTCACGGCCAGGTCGAGCCGCGCTGGCTGGCGCTGCTGCTGTTGCTGGCTGCCGCCTGCCGCCTGCCCGCGCTGAAGCTGCAGCGCGCCGCGCGCTGGTCGGTGGCGGCCGCACTGCTGCTGGCCGCCATCGCCCTGTGGAGCAATCTGCTGCTGCCGCTGAAACTGTATCCGGTACTGGTCAACGTCGTCTTGCTGGCCACCTTCGGCTACAGCCTGTGGGCGCCGCCGTCGGTGGTGGAACGCCTGGCGCGCTTGCGCGAGAAGGATTTTCCACCCGCCGCCGTGCGCTATACGCGCCGCGTGACGCAGGTCTGGTGCGGTTTTTTCATCGTCAATGGCGGCATCGCGCTGGGTACGGCACTGTGGGCCAGCGAAGCCGTCTGGTCGCTGTACACGGGCGTCATCGCCTATATCCTGATGGCCCTGTTATTTGGCGGCGAGTATCTCGTCCGCCTGCGTTTTAAGCGTTTGCACCATGCCTGAATCCTCGTTGCCGCAAGCTCCCGTGCCTGACGCACATCCGCCGATTTCCCCGCTGGCGCGCCTTGCGCTGTCCATGCATGGCCGCCCGCCGGCCATGCCCGTCGGCTGGCGCGATGGCGCGGTGCTCGATCATGCGCACTTTGCGGCGCGCATGTCCGCCTGGGCCGGCTTGCTGGAAGGCCAGGCAGGACGCCATTTCGCTTTGTACCTGGACGACAGCATCGAGTTTGGCGCCGCCTTGCTGGGCGCCTGGCAGGCGGGCAAGACCGTCTGGCTGACGGCCGATACGCTGCCGGGCAGCTGCGCTTCGCTGGCTGCGTCCGTCGATGGTTTCCTGGGGCAGTTTCCGGCTGCGCATGCGCCGCTGCCGCTGCCAGCGGACAGCCTGGCCGAGCGTGCGTGGACGCAGCTTGCGGACGATTTCCCGGCGCTGGTGGTGTACACCTCGGGCAGCACGGGCGCGGCGCAAGCGATCCCGAAAAAACTCTCGCAGCTGGCCAGCGAGGTGGCCACGCTGGAGCAGCTGTTTGGCGAACACGCCGATGGCGCGGCCGTCGTCGCCACCGTCTCGCACCAGCATATCTACGGCTTGCTGTTCAAGGTCTTGTGGCCGCTGGCCGCCGGGCGTGCCGTGCATGCGCACAGCGTGGATTATCCGGAACAGCTGGCCGCCTTGCTGGCGCGCGGTCCGTGCGTGCTGGCCGCCAGCCCCGCGCACCTGAAACGCCTGCCGCAACACATCGACTGGTCCGGCGCGCGGGCGCAACTGCGCGCCGTGTTTTCCTCGGGCGGGCCGCTGGCCCTGGACAGCGCGCTGGCGGCGGGGCATTTGCTGGGCCGCGTGCCGCGCGAAATCTATGGCAGTTCGGAGACCGGCGGCGTCGCCTGGCGCCAGCGCGTGCCGGAGCACCCTGACGACGAGAGCTGGCAGGGTTTTCCTGGCGTGAACTGGCGCCTGATGGACGACGGCGCGCTGGAAGTGCGTTCGGCGCACCTGGCCGACGATGGCTGGCTATGTCTGGCCGACCGCGCGCGCGTAACGGCACCAGGGCGCTTCCAGCTGCTGGGACGCAGCGACCGCATCGTGAAGATCGAAGAAAAACGCATTTCCCTCAATGCCATCGAAGCGGCATTGCTGGCCACGCCGCTGGTGCTGGATGCGCGCGTGCTGCTGTGCGATGCGCCGGCCGGCGAGCGCCAGAAGGTGGCCGCCTTTATCGTCTGCAGCGCCGCCGGCCGCGCGCTGCTCGACGCCGAAGGCAAGCTGGCCCTGAATCGCCAGCTGCAAACGGCGCTGGGCGGCCAGGTCGACGCCGTTGCCGTGCCGCGCCGCTGGCGCTACCTGGAACAACTGCCCATCAATGCGCAGGGCAAGACGACCCAGGCGCTGTTGCTGGCATTGCTCGAGAAACCCCGCTTGCCGCATGCGCGGCTGATCGAGCGTTCGGCCGAAGGCGAAACGCCACGGTTGCTGTTCGAACTGCACGTCCCGGCGAATCTGTTCTATTTCGAGGGCCATTTCACGGGCGCACCCTTGCTGCCCGGCGTGGTGCAAGTGGAGTGGGCGCTGCACTTCGCGCGCCAGCACCTGGATCTGCCCGCGCGGTTCCGCGCCATGCATGCGCTGAAATTCCAGCAGCCGGTCCTGCCGGACCGGCCCGTGCGGCTGGCGCTCGAATACGATGCGCCCAAGGCCAGCCTGCAATTTCGTTATCTGTCGGACGCCGGCCAGCATGCCAGCGGCCGCATCCTGTTTCACCCGAATGCCGCTGCCGTTCCCGATGGCGGCGCCGATACACCCACTCCAGCAGCGAGCGCATGTTAGATAAAAAATTTTCACCCGAACGCCAGACCGCCTTTGCCGCCCGTTACGAGGCGCAAAAAATCGCTTTCGGTCCCGTCGTCTTTCAATGCGTGCGCTATGCCTGGAAGCGCGGCATGCTGCAGGCGCTGGCCGACACGGGCCACAGCGGCCTGACGATTGCCGACATGGCCGCCAGCGGCCGCTGGACGGAGTATGCGCTGAAGGTGGCGCTCGAGTCGTGCCTGTCGGCCGGCGTCGTCTCGCTGCGCGATGGCGCGTATGTGCTCGATAAAGTCGGTTTTTGCATGCTGACGGACAGCATCACCCAGGTCAACCTGGACTTCATGCATGACGTCTGCTACCAGGGCTTGTTCGACCTGGACCGCTCGCTCGACGCCGAGCAGCCACTGGGACTGGCCGCGCTGGGCGACTGGCCCACCCTGTACCAGGGCCTGTCGGCCTTGTCGGAGCCGGCCAAGGGCAGCTGGTTCGCCTTCGATCACCATTATTCGGATACATCGTTCCCCGAGATATTCCCGGACGTCTTCGCCACGGCGCCGCGCCGCATCATGGACATCGGCGCCAATACGGGCAAGTTCGCCAGTGCGGCGCTGGCCTACCATGCGGGCGTGGAACTGCACCTGGTCGACCTGGAGCGCCAGCTGGCGGTGGCCGACCGGACTCTCACCGATGCCGGCGTGCGCGAGCGGGCCCATTTGCACGCCTGCGACCTGCTCGACGACGCGGCGCCGCTGCCGGCCGGCATGGACCTGATCTGGATGAGCCAATTTCTCAGCTGTTTCAGCGAGCCGGCCATCGCCAGCATCCTGCGCCGCGTGGCGCAGGCGCTGGGGCCGAACGGGCAAGTGCTGATCATGGATACCTTCTGGGACCGCCAGCAGTACGATATCGCCGCCTACTGCCTGATCAACACCTCGCCTTACTTCACGGCCATGGCCAGCGGTAACAGCAAGATTTACCAGAGCACCGACTATATCCGCCTGGCGCAAGCGGCCGGACTGGAATTGCTGACCACGCGCGACGGTATCGGCTATTGCCATTCGCTGCTGCGCTTTGGCCGCACCGGAGCACACAGTGACTGAAGTGCGTTTTCAACCGTGCATCGTGATCCCCGTGTTCAATCATGAACACGCGATCGGCGCCGTGGTGCAGCGCCTGCTGCCGCATGGCGTGCCGCTGATCCTCGTCGACGACGGCAGCGCCTCTGCCGGCGCGCGCACCCTGGACGCGCTGGCCGCCGCGCATCCGTCGCGCGTGACCCTGCTGCGCCATGCGCACAACCAGGGCAAGGGCGGGGCGGTGCTGACGGGCTGCGGCCACGCGCATGCGCACGGCTACAGCCATGCGTTGCAGATCGATGCGGACGGCCAGCACGAAACGGACGACGTGCCGCGCTTCCTGGCGCAGGCGCAAGCCACGCCGGCGGCGGTGGTGATCGGCTATCCCGTGTACGACGCCTCGGTACCCAGGGCGCGCTACTACGGCCGTTATGCGACGCATATCTGGGTATGGATCAATACCCTGTCGCTGCAGATCCGCGACTCCATGTGCGGTTTCCGCGTCTATCCGCTGGCGCCCCTGGCGGCGCTGGCGCAGCGTGGCGTGCTGGGACAGCGCATGAATTTCGACACCGATGTGCTGGTGCGCCTGTACTGGGATGGCTTGTCGATGGCGAATCTGCCCACGCGCGTCGGTTACCCCAGCGACGGCGTCTCGCACTTTGAACTGTGGCGCGACAACGTGCTCATTTCGCGCATGCACGCGCGCCTGTTTTTCGGCATGCTGTGGCGCGCACCGCGCCTGCTGGCCCGCCACTGGCGCGCGCGATGACGGCAGCACCGCAGCAGCCGCGCGGACACTGGTCCGGCTTCAATGAAGTCAGCTTCGTGGCCGGCATGCGCCTGCTGTTCTGGATCTGCCGCGTCTTTGGCCGCTGGCCTTTCCGCATCGTGCTGTACCCGGTGCTGGCCTGGTACGTGCTGACCAAGCCGCGTGCGCGCCGCGTGTCGCGCAGCTACCTGCGCCGCGTCGCGGCCAGCGGCGGCCCGGCAAACCTGGGCGTGCTGCGGCACTTTGCCACGTTTGCCGAAACCATCCTCGACAAGATGCTGCTATGGGGCGGCTTGTACGACACGCGCAGCGTGAGCCTGCATGGCGTCGATGGCGACGATGGCGTCAACCGCTGCCTGGACGAGGGGCGCGGCGCCTTGCTGATCTGCGCCCACCTGGGCAACCTGGATTTGTGCCGCGTGCTCTCGCAGCGCAATACGCGCTTGAAGCTGACGGTGCTCGTGCACACGCGCCATGCGCAAGCGTTCAACCGCATGCTCGAGACGCTCAATCCGGACAGCCAGCTCAATCTGATGCAGGTGACGGAAATCACGCCCGCCACGGCCATGCTGCTGGCGGAAAAGGTGGCGCAAGGCGAGTTCGTGGTGATCGCCGGCGACCGCGTTCCCGTCTCGCCGCAGCCGCGCGTGGCGGTGGCGCCGTTCCTGGGCCAGCCGGCCGCTTTCCCGATCGGCCCATATGTGCTGGCCAGCGTGCTGCAATGCCCCGTGTATCTGCTGTTTTCCATGCGCATCGGCCAGCGCTCCGAAATACATTTCGAACTGTTCCGCGAGTCGCTGCACCTGCCGCGCAAGGCACGCGAGGCGATGCTGGCCGAACTGGCGGCCGCCTATGCGGCGCGCCTGCAGTACCACTGCCTGCGCGCGCCGCTCGAATGGTTCAACTTCTACGATTTTTGGCAACTCCCCGATACTTCAAGACTGGATACTCCCGATGCAACTCGCTGACCTGAAAAACACCCGGCGCTCCGTCCGCTTCGACCGCGAGCGCCTGCGCATCGAAGACATTACCGACATTGCGCATGGCCGGGCCAGCGCCGAACTGTCCAGCGACCCCGTCTTTCTGGCGGCGATCGCGCGCGGCGCCGATTTCCTCGACCGCCTGCTGCGCGAGGATGGCACCATCTATGGCGTGACCACGGGCTACGGCGATTCGTGCACGGTGACCGTGCCGCCGGAACTGGTGGCCGAACTGCCGCACCACCTGTACACCTATCACGGTTGCGGCCTGGGTGAATTCTTCACGCCGGCGCAGACGCGCGCCATCATGGCCACGCGCCTGGCGTCGCTCTCCAAGGGTTTTTCCGGCGTCAGCGTGGAACTGCTGGCGCAGATCGCGCGCTTGCTCGATGCGGGCCTGCTGCCGCTGATCCCGTCGGAAGGCTCGGTCGGCGCCAGCGGCGACCTGACGCCGCTGTCCTATCTGGCGGCCGTCTTGTGCGGTGAGCGCGAAGTGTGGCGCGACGGCGTGCAGG
Organism: Janthinobacterium sp. GMG2; assembly: GCF_033949445.1. Lineage (NCBI taxonomy): Bacteria > Pseudomonadati > Pseudomonadota > Betaproteobacteria > Burkholderiales > Oxalobacteraceae > Janthinobacterium > Janthinobacterium sp. GMG2. The sequence goes on from NZ_JAXAWA010000001.1 coordinate 1,297,978, forward strand.
TGCCGGCGCAGCAGGCGCTGCGCGAAGCGGGCATCACGCCGCTGCGCCTGCGTCCGAAGGAAGGCCTGGCGATCATGAACGGCACGGCCGTCATGACGGCGCTGGCCTGCCTGGCGTATGAGCGCGCCGAATACCTGACGCGGCTGACGACGCGCATCACGGCCATGGCCTCGTTTGCGCTCGACGGCAACGCGCACCATTTCGATGAAACCCTGTTCTCCGTCAAGCCGCATCCCGGCATGCAGCAAGTGGCGGCCTGGCTGCGCGCCGATCTGCCCACCGATTCCTGGGAGCGCAATGGCAAGCGGCTGCAGGACCGCTACTCGATCCGCTGCGCGCCGCACGTGATCGGCGTGCTGGCCGACGCCTTGCCTTGGCTGCGTTCGTCGATCGAGAATGAACTCAATAGCGCCAACGACAACCCGATCATCGACGCCGAAGGCGAACGCGTGCTGCATGGCGGCCATTTCTACGGCGGCCATATCGCCTTCGCCATGGACAGCATGAAGAATACGGTGGCCAACCTGGCCGACTTGCTGGACCGCCAGATGGCCTTGCTCGTCGACAGCCGCTATAACCAGGGCTTGCCGGCCAACTTGTCGGGCGCCACGGGCCCGCGCGCGGCCATCAACCACGGCCTGAAGGCATTGCAGATCAGCGCCTCCGCCTGGACGGCCGAAGCGCTGAAGCTGACCATGCCGGCCTCCGTATTTTCGCGCTCGACCGAATGCCACAACCAGGACAAGGTCAGCATGGGTACCATCGCCGCGCGCGACTGTCTGCGCGTGCTGGAACTGTGCGAGCAGGTGGCCGCGGCCCTGCTGATTACCGTGCGCCAGGGCGTCTGGCTGCGCTGCAAGGTCAATCCCGACGTGCCGCCGCAAGCGGCGCTGGCGGCGATGTTGGAAGCGCTGGCCGCCGATATCGCGCCCGTCGAGGAAGACCGCCGGCTCGACCCGGAACTGCGCGTGCTGCTCGAACGCATGCGCGCCCAGGCGTGGCCACTGTACGGAGCCGTGAATGACTGAGACGCATAAAGTGCGCGGCAAGAAGGCCACGCCCAGCCGCTGGCATGCCGAAGTGGAGATGCAGGTGCAGTTCTTCGACCTCGACCCGATGGAGATCGTCTGGCATGGCCGCTACGTGAAATACCTCGAAGTGGTGCGCTGCGCGCTGCTCGACAGCATCGGCTACAACTACGTCGACATGAAGGCCTCCGGCTATGCCTGGCCCGTGATCGACATGCACTTGCGCTATGTGGCGCCAGCCACCTTTGGCCAGCGCCTGACCTTGCGCGCCGACCTGGTGGAGTGGGAAGACCGCTTGAAGATCGAGTACCTGGTCAGCGATAGCACGACGGGCAAGCGCCTGAACCGCGCCAGCACGACGCAGGTGGCCGTCGATATCGCCAGCGGCGAGATGTGCTTTGCCTCGCCGCCCATCTTGTTTGAAAAATTGGGATTGAAGGCCGTATGAAAAAACAATTCAAAATCCTGCTGGCGGGCCTGTGCCTGCTGGCGATGGCGCCGCTGCACGCGGCCGCGCCGGTAGCGAAGATCGAGGCCATGCTGGCCAAGCCGCAGCAGCTGTGCGGCCGCTTCGACCAGAGCAAGCAGCTGGCCGGCATGAAAAAGGCGCTGGCGTCGAATGGCCGCTTTTGCGTGGTGGCCGGCAAGGGCGTGCTGTGGCGCACCTTGCAGCCGTTTCCGAATACCCTGCGCCTGACGCGCGACGAGATCGTGCATTTCCAGGGCGAGCGCGTGGCCATGCGCCTCGACGCGAAGACGGAGCCGGTGGTCAAGATGATCAACAGCGTGCTGTTTTCGCTGCTGGCCGGCGACCTGGCGCAACTCGATACGCTGTTTGAAGTGGACGGCAGCATCGATGGCGGCACCTGGCAGGTGGCGCTGAAGGCGCGCCAGCCGGCGCTGGCCAAGGCCATCGGCAGCATCCGCCTCGATGGCGGCGCCTTCGTGAAAAACATCAGCATCAGCGAAGCGAGCGGCGACCGCACGAGCATCGTGTTCTCGGCGATTGAAACGGGACCGTCCGCCATCACGGCGCAAGAGGCGGCCCTGTTATGAACGCATTGACGAAGCGCGGCCGCAACGCCGGGCGCCTGCTGGCCATCGCCTGGGCGCTGGTGGTGGCGCTGCTGCTCGCGCATAACGCCTATCTGTGGCTGGGCAAGCGCATCGCGCCCGAAACCGACATTCTTGCCTTGCTGCCGGTGCAGGAGCGCGACCCGGTGCTGCAGGCGTCATTTACGCACATGGTCGACGCGGCGCAGCAGCGCGTGGCGGTGCTGGTCGGCGCGGCCGAATGGAACGATGCGAAGCGCGCGGCCGACGCCTACGGCGCCGTGCTGGCGCGCCATGCTGGCCTGTTCCAGTCCACGCCGCTCGACGAGCAGACGCAGAACGACTGGCTGGCGCTGTTCCAGCAGCATCGCTTGACCTTGCTGACGGCGCCGCAGGAAATGCAGCTGCGCCAGGAAACGCCCGCGTTCTGGCGCGATTCGGCGTTGAGTCAGCTGTATAGCCCATTCGGCGGGCCGAAACTGGGCGCCTGGCAGGACGATCCCTTCGGCCTGTTTGGCGGCTGGGTGCAGGAACGTGCCCAGGAAACGCCCGTGCGTCCGCGCGACGGCCATCTGTTCGTCGCCGACGCCGAGCGCCAGTATGTGCTGCTGCCGCTGACCTTGAGCCTGCCCGCCTTTTCGCTGGGCGCGCAGGAAAGCGCGCTGCCCGTGCTGGCGCAAGCCGAGGCGGCGGCGCGGCAGGCCGTGCCCGGCGTGGACATCATCAGCGCCGGCGTGATCCTGCATGCGGCGGCCGCCAGCAGCCAGGCGGCGGGCGAAATGTCGACCATCGGCCTGGGCTCCCTGGCCGGCATCATCCTGCTGACGTGGTTCACCTTCCGCTCGTTCAAGCCGATCTCGCTGATCCTGCTGTCGATCGGCATCGGCTGCCTCGGTTCCCTGTCCGTGTGCTGGCTGCTGTTTGGCAAAATACACTTGATGACATTGGTCTTTGGCGCCAGCCTGATCGGCGTGGCGCAAGACTACGGCATTTATTTCCTGTGCAACCGCCTGGGCGCCGATCCGTCGCTCGATTCGCGCGCCTTGCTGCGCCGTCTGCTGCCGGGCCTGTGCCTGACCCTGCTCGCCGCCGTCATCGGCTACATGGGCCTGGCGCTGACGCCATTCCCCGGCCTGCGCCACATGGCCGTGTTTTCCGCTCTGGGCCTGGTGTTTGCCTGGCTGACGGTGGTGTTCTGGTTCCCCGCGCTGATCGGTGGCGGCACCTTGAAGAGCGGCGCGCTGGTCAAGCAGTATGGCGCGGCGCGCGCGCGCTGGCCGCTGTTGCGGGCCAACCGCGCCACCCTGGCTGGCGGCGTGGTGTTTGCCCTGTTTGCGCTCATCGGCATCAGCCGCCTGGGTGTCAACGACGATATCCGCCTGCTGCAAACGCCACCCGCGCACCTGATACGCGACCAGATCAAATTGAGCAAATTGCTCGATGGACCTACGCCGGTGCAGTTCTACCTGGTGCGCGGCGATAGCGCGGAAGCCGTGCTGCAGCGCGAGGAAGCGTTGAAACAGCGGCTGCTGCCGCTGATCGCGCAACAGCACATCAGCGGTGTCCAGGCCATGTCGAACTGGGTGCCGTCGCTGCAGACGCAGGCGGCGCGCCGGGCCTTGCTCGACACGGCCATCCTGCAGCCGGGCGCCGCGCTCGACCTGCTGGCGCAGTCCGTCGACGAAGGCCCGGAATGGGCCGGCAAGGTGCGCGCGCAACTGGCGCAAGCGGGAGCGCCGCTGTCGATCGACGCCTTCCTGAAGGTGCCGGCCAGCGAGCCGTGGCGCCATCTGTGGCTGGGCAAGGTCGAAGGCGGCTATGCCTCCATCGTCGCCTTGCGCGGCATGCAGTATGCGGCCATTCCCCTGCTGGCGAAGGCGGGCGAGGGCGTACCCGGCGTGCAGTGGGTCGACAAGGTCAGCGAAATTTCCTCGGTGCTGGGCCGCTACCGCGTCTACATGGGCGCCGTGGTGCTGGGCGCCTACCTGGTGGTCTTCGGCTTGCTGCTGCCCCGTTACGGGCGCCGCACCTGGCGCGTGCTGGCGCCCACGGCGCTGGCCAGCGTGGCGGCCCTGGCCTTGCTCGGCTATTTGAACTTGCCGCTGCAGCTGTTCCACGTGCTGGCGCTGATGCTGCTGCTGGGCGTCGGCGTCGACTACGGCATCTTCATGCAGGAGCACCCCGACCGCCGCAACGATACGCCATGGCTGGCCGTGGGCCTGTCGGCGGCGAATACCATTTTGTCTTTCGGCTTGCTGGCGCTGAGCAAGACGGCCGCATTGCAGGCGTTTGGCCTGACCATGCTGATCGGCACGGCCCTGGTGTGGCTGCTGTCGCCGTGCTTTGCCGAAGCCGAGCACCGTAGCGCGGCCGATGCCGCAGGAGAAATCTGATGTTTTTGCACTGTCAACGATGGGCGCCGGCATTGCTGCTGGCATTGGCCGGCTGCGCCAGCACGCCGCCTTCGGCACCCGCGCGCCTGGGCCTGAAACTGGCACCGCAGGCGCTGGGCGCCACGGTCAGCGTGCAGCAGCACCTGGTCGTTGAACGGGCCGGGCGGATCGACGAACTCGATGCGGCGCTGGAAGTGGAGCCGTCGCATCTCGACCTGGTGGGACTGGCGTTCGGCCAGCGCGTGCTGTCGCTGCATTACGACGGCAAGGAGATGACGTCATGGCGCCACCTGATGCTGCCGGCGCAGGTGCGCGCCGAGGATGTGCTGGAAGACATGCAGCTGACCCTGTGGCCGCGCGAAGCGATTGCGCAAGCGCTGCCGGCAGGCTGGCGCATCGAGGACAGCGGCTTGCGCCGCACCCTGTTCCTGCATGACGAGGCGGTGACGGTGATCGACTACAGCGGCATGCCGCGCTGGAGCGGCACGGTGGTGCTCGACAACCTGCGCTACCGCTATCGCCTGACGATACAGAACGCCCCGGAAGGAAGCTGAATGACTGGCTTGACTGTGTACCTGAACGACTGTGGCATCGTCTGTGCGCTGGGCGCGGACCGCGAAGCAGTGCGCGCGCGCCTGTTTGCCGCGCACAGCGGCGTGGTGCCCGTCGATACCTACACGCCGGGGCGCCTGCTGCCGCTGGGCGTGGTCGATGCGGCCTTGCCATCGGTGGCGCAGCACGGCATCGCCGCGCGCAGCCGCAACAACCGGATGGCGCTGGCGGCGCTGGCGCAGATCCGTCCCGCCGTGGAACAGGCCATCGCCCGCTACGGCGCGGACCGCGTGGCCGTGGTGATCGGCACCAGCACGTCGGGCATCGCCGAGACGGAAGGCGCGATCTGCCAGCATGTGGCGGGCGACGGCTTGCCGAAAGCCTTTCATTATGGGCAGCAGGAGATGGCGTCGCCGGCATTGATGCTGGCCGAGGAACTGGGCATCGACGGCCCGGCCCTCGTGCATTCGAGCGCCTGTTCGTCGAGCGCCAAGGCCATGGCCAGCGCGGCGCGCCTGATCCGCATGGGCCTGTGCGACGCCGTGCTGACGGGCGGTGTCGATACCCTGTGCGGCTTTACCGTGGCCGGATTTTCCGCGCTGGCGTCCGTCAGTGCGCGGCGCTGCAATCCGCTGGGCGCTAACCGCGACGGCATCAATATCGGCGAGGGTGCGGCCCTGTTCCTGATGACGGCGCAAGCGGCCAGCGTGGCCTTGCGCGGCTGGGGCGAATCGTCCGATGGCCACCACATGTCGGCGCCCGATCCCGCAGGCGGCGGCGCGCGGCTGGCCATCGCCCAGGCACTGGCGCGCGCGGACATCGCGGCGTCGCAAGTCGACTATGTGAACCTGCACGGCACGGCCACGCCGCAGAACGATGCGATGGAAGCGCGCGTGGTGTCCGACCTGTTCGGCGCCACGGCGATGGTCAGCTCCACCAAGCCGCTGACAGGCCATGCGCTGGGCGCGGCGGCCGCCATCGAGGCGGCGCTGTGCTGGCTGGCGATGCAGGACGATAACGCCGAGGGCTTGCTGCCGCCGCATCTGTGGGACGGCGTGCCTGATGAATCCCTGCCGCCGCTGCGCCTGGCCTTGCCCGGTGCGCGCCTGGGGCGTCCGCTCGACTGGGCGCTGAGCAATTCGTTTGCCTTCGGCGGCTCGAACGCCGCCCTGCTGTTCGGGAGGGGAGCATGAGTTTTCCCCCTATCCGCGAACTGGTGCCCCATTCCGGCGCCATGGTGCTGCTCGACCGGGTGTTGTCGGCCGATGCGGAAAACCTGTGCGCCGAAGTGGCCATCCATGCCGGCAGCGTGTTTTATGACGCGCCGTTGGCAGGGGTGGGCAGCTGGGTCGGCATCGAATACATGGCGCAGGCGATCGCCGCGCACGCGGGCTACCTGGCGCGGCTGGCCGGCGCGCCCGTGAAGATCGGTTTTTTGCTGGGGGCGCGGCGCTACGAAGCGCAGCTGCCCCTGTTTGTCGATGGCAGCGTGCTGCAGGTGCATGTGCAGCAGGCCTTGCAGGGCGAGAATGGACTGGGCGCGTTCGAGTGCCGTATCGAGATGGCGGGCGCCGTGCTGGCGCAAGCGACGATTACGGTATTCCAGCCCGAGGATGCAAAGCAATTTCTGCAGGAGAGTATGAATGGAGCGCAGCATGAGTAAAAGTGTATTGGTGACGGGGTCGTCGCGCGGCATCGGCAAGGCCATCGCCTTGCGGCTGGCGCGCGACGGTTTTGACGTGGTGCTGCATTGCCGCAGCGCGCGCGGCGAAGCCGACGCGGTGGCGCAGCAGGTGCAGGCCATGGGACGCGCGGCGCGCGTGCTGCAATTCGATATCGGCGACCGTGCCGCGGCAGCTGCCGCGCTGGAAGCGGACATCGCTGAACATGGCTGCTATTACGGCGTCGTGTGCAACGCCGGCGTGGCGCGCGATAATGCGTTTCCCGCCATGTCGGGCGAGGACTGGGACATCGTCCTGCAGACCAACCTCGATGGTTTCTACAATGTGCTCAATCCGCTGGTGATGCCGATGGTACAGCGCCGCAAACCGGGGCGCATCGTCACCATGGCGTCTGTTTCGGGCCTGATCGGCAACCGGGGGCAAGTCAATTACAGCGCCGCCAAGGCCGGCATCATCGGCGCGACCAAGGCGCTGGCGCTGGAACTGGCCAAGCGTGCCATCACGGTCAACTGTGTGGCGCCGGGCCTGATCGAGACGGACATGATCAGCGAGGTGCCGCTCGACGAAGCGCTGAAGATGATTCCCGCGCGCAGAGTCGGCACGCCGGAAGAAGTGGCCGCCGCCGTCAGTTTCCTCGTCGGCGAGGAAGCGGGCTACATCACGCGCCAGGTCATTTCCGTGAATGGAGGCATGGCATGAGCCGCCGCGTAGTCGTGACCGGCATGGCCGGCATCAGCCCGATCGGCAATGACTGGCCGGCCATCCGCCAGCGCCTGGGCGAGTACCGCAATGCCGTCGTGCGCATGGAGGAATGGGCCGATTACGAAGGCTTGAATACGCAACTGGGCGCGCCGGCCGTGCCGTTCGCGCTGACGGACCGCTACAACCGCAAGGCCGTGCGCAGCATGGGACGCATCGCGCTGATGGCCACGCGCGCCAGCGAACTGGCGCTGGAACACGCGGGCCTGGCCGGGCACCCCGTGGTCAAGAGCGGGCAGATGGGCATTTCCTTCGGCTCGTCGGCCGGCACGCCCAGCGCCATCGGCGACTTTGGCCGCATGATGGAAGAGCGCACCACCAAGGGCATCAACGCCACTACCTACATCAAGATGATGGCGCACACGGCGCCCGTCAACATCGGCGTGTTCTTCGGCGTCACGGGCAGGGTGATTACCACCTCGAGCGCCTGCACCTCGGGCAGCCAGGGCATCGGCTATGCCTACGAGGCGATCGCCGGCGGCAAGCAGCTGGCGATGATCGCCGGCGGCGCCGAGGAGCTGTGCGCCACCGAAGCGGCTGTCTTCGACACCCTGTTCGCCACGAGCACGCGCAACGACGATGGCCACACGACGCCGCGCCCGTTCGACGCCAGCCGCGATGGCTTGGTCATCGGCGAGGGCGCCGGTTGCCTGATCCTCGAAGAATTCGGCCATGCGCAGGCGCGCGGCGCCACCATCCATGCGGAACTGGTGGGCTTCGGCACGAACAGCGACGGCTGCCACGTGACCCAGCCGAACGCCGCCACCATGCGCCAGGCGATGCTGCTGGCGCTGGCCGACGCGGGACTGCAGCCATCCGATATCGGCTACATCAATGCGCATGGCACGGGCACGCAGCAGGGCGATATCGCCGAGTCGCAAGCGACGTTCGAAGTGTTTGGCGACCGCACGCCTATCAGTTCGCTGAAAAGCTACATGGGCCATACCCTGGGTGCCTGCGGCGCGCTGGAAGCGTGGATCAGCATCGAGATGATGCGCGAAGGCTGGTTTGCGCCCACCATCAACTTGCAGCAGGTCGACCCGCAATGCGCACCGCTCGACTACATCGCCGGCGAAGGCCGGGCCATCGAATGCGAGTACGTGATGTCGAATAATTTTGCCTTTGGCGGCATCAACACGTCGCTGATCTTCAAGCGTTACCGGCCGTGAAGTTAGCTTGCGCTGGCGCAAGTGGCAAGTGTGGTTCCCTTTGTACTATCTTTAACTTATCGAGGAAAACAGCATGAAAAAAATGATGATCCTGGCGGCGCTGAGTGCGGCGCTGACGGTTGCCTTGCCGGCACAGGCAGGCGATACCAAACACATGATGTCGATCGCCAATGCGATGTCCGCCAACGACGCCCAGGCCCGCCTTGGCGACACCGTGAAATTCTATTTTGGCGACCAGGCAACGCCCCCGGTTGCCACGCGCATCAGCAGCGACAAGACCAGCCAGAAAACCAATGGCGTCGGCAAGTCGGCGGAAACCTCGTGCAACTGGGCCTTCCTGTCGGCCATGCTTGCGCTGCAAAAGCGCGCCCAGTCGGTGGGCGCCGATGCCGTCGTCAATATCGTCAGCAATTACAAAAACATCGAAAATTCCAGCGCCACGGAATTCGAGTGCCATGAAGGCACGATGATGACGGGCGTGGCCTTGAAGGGCGAGTTCGTGAAGTTGAAGGCAGGCAAGTAAGTAGCAGTAGCAGGAAGCAGCAGGGAAGTCCACCCCATCGGTAACCGGCGCAATCAGAGCAGCGATCGCGTCCGGAAGCCATTCCAATAAAAAGTAGAAAGAGAATATGCAAAAAGTATCGAAAACTGTCATCCTGGCTGGCGCACTGCTGGCATTGACCATGTTGCAAGGCTGCGCCACGCGCATCAAGGCATCGTCGACGACCAATCCGCCGCCGAGCGAGGCTTTCTCGTCGTTTGGCCGCATTGAAGTCAAGCCGACAGTCTTTGCCGAAGGCTACAAGGGCAACCAGGCCGGCATGGCGAAGATCGACGAGAATATCCGCAAGGACCTGGCCGAATCGCTGACCAGCTGGAATGCCGCTCCGGCCAATGGCCGCGTGCTGACCATCGAGCCTATCGTCGAAGAAATCCAGTTCAAGAGCGGCGCCAAGCGCGTACTGCTGGGACCATTGGCCGGCAGCTCGGGCGTGCGCATGCGCGTCATGATCCGCGACAACAAGGGTGCCGTGGTCGCAACGCCAGAGTTCTTCCAGCGCGCGGACGCGATGGCGGCCGGATTCACGTTTGGCGTGCACGATAACCTGATGCTGACCCGCATCGCCAACCTGACCAGCGCTTACATCAAGGCCAACTATGTACGTGCCGAAGGCGGCCCGACGGGCGCCGACAATAAAGCGGTCGAAGCAGCAATGACTAACTAAGACGGGCGCGGCGCGCAAGCGCCTGCAGACCTGCTGAGAATGGCAGCGACGGGCAACCGCGCTGCCATTTTTTTTGCCGTATGCATGCTGGCAATTTGTGGCAGACTGCGCCTTTGCCTATCCCGACCTTGTCATGCCACCAGCCTTGCCCAGTAGCGGCGCCAGCATCTGGCTGCTCGATTCCCGCAGCATTGATCTTGCGCAGATCAGCCAGTATGAAACGTGGCTGGGTGCCGCGGAAGCGGCCCGCTACGCACGCTTTGTGCGGCCGTTGCGCCAGCGCCAGTTCCTGCTGGGGCGCGCCTTGCTGCGCGTAGCGATGGGGAAACTGCTGGAAGTAGCGCCGGAATCCATCGCGCTGGAAGAGAGGCCGGGCCAGGCGCCGCGGCTGCTGTCGCCCGCGGAGGGGCCGCACTTCAGCATTTCGCACAGCGGCCACTGGGTCGCCTGCGCGTTGAGCGGTACTACGCGGCTGGGACTCGATATTGAGCTGCGCGACCCGCGGCGCGACGTGCTGGCGCTGGCCCGCCAGGCGTTTGGCGCAGATGTGGCCGCCGAGCTGGAAAGCATGCCGCTTGAAGCGCGGCTGGCGGCGTTTTACCAGCGCTGGAGCGAGGCCGAGGCGCGCTACAAGCTGGGCATGGACGCGGGCGCTTGCGCGACCTTGGCGCATGCCGAGCTATCCATCGTGCTGTGCAGCGCGGCGCCGCTGGCGCAGGCGCCCGCCTTGATCGTGCAGGGTCTGGCGCCAGACTAATTCCCCCGTACGACGATCTCCTGCGCCTTTGGCTCGCGCTGGCGCATGAAGCGCACGATGGAGTCGACGGTGACGACGTCGATCTGGCGCGTCATGCGGCGCTCGAACGGGTGATCGTCGAATGCGATATTCGCGCGGAACATGCGCGCGCCCAGGCGCGTGGCGGCGGGGATGCTCAGCGTTTGCGGCGCGTAGCTGGCGCTGCGCAGCCAACCTTGCGCTTCGGCGCGCGTTTCGATCTTGCCAGGCTCGTTGCTGGCAGCGGCCAGGGTTTCCAGCACCCACTGGTTCGAGTTCTGGTACTTGGTGGAAAACGGGTAGGCCAGCATATTGTAGTGCGGCTCATGCAGGCGCTTGGGCGTGTTCGACGTCAGCAGGCGCACCAGTTGCTGCTGCGTATCCTGGCCGGGAACGAGAATCAGGGTTTCATACATGAACACATCATCCATGAAGAAATTGCCCAAGCCTTCGTTGTACAGCGACGATTGCGCCGTGCCGCATTCATTGAGTTCATGCACCACCAGCCAGCGGCCTTTCGGGTGGTCGCGCCAGGCCAGCGCCATGTGCGAATAGCGCAAATTGTATTTCGACAGGTCTTGCCCGGCGCGCGCCACCAGCGCCACTTGCGCGCCCGAGGCATCGAGCGCCTGCAGGGTCTTTTGCGCCAGATCCATCGATTTGACGAGGGTGGTCGCATCCGTTTGCTTTTCCTCGCACGAGCGTCCCGCATGGGCGGTACCGGCCAGGGCCAGGCTGATGAGAATCACGGTCAGGCGTTTCATGGGGTTCACGCTTTCGAATGGTGGAGAATCGCATTGCCGGCGGCATTCGGCACATAGGCGATGGCCTTGCCCGACAGCACCAGCATGTGTCCCGTCGAGACGGCCACCACCTTGATCACCGTACCGGCCGCCAGCGACAGGCCTTGCGCAGCCTTCTGGCTCAGCTTGACGGAGGCCGTGGCGGCGGAGGACGCGCCCCTGGCCGCGCTTTTGAGCACGAGGACGCTGCCGTCGGCCGCGTCTTCCACCTTGTCGATGACGATTTCACCGGCGGCGGCCAGCACCGACATGGAGCCGACCAATACGATGGCCGAAGCCATGCTGGCGTTGTCGGAGGCGTTGGTGGTATCGGAGTTGGCGGCCTGGGCCAGCGGCGCCATGGTGGCGGCGCACAGCAGGGCGGTGGCGAGCAGATGTTTCATGGGATGTCCGTTCTTTATTGGTGATTACACTTTGGAGTGGTGCAGCAGCGCCTTGCCCAATTCGTTCGGGATGAAGGCGATGGCCTTGCCGGAAAGAACCAGCATATGGCCGGTGGACATCGCCACCACATTGACTACGGTGCCGGCCGCCAGCGACAGGCCCCTGGCCGCTTGCCCGCTCATCTGGATGGACGCGCCACCCGCTTCGGAGGCGCCCTTGAGCACGATGACGATGCCTTCGCCCACCGTTTCCACGCTGGCGACGACCACCTGGCCGGAGGCGACCAGCATCGACATGGAACCGGCGACGACCACGGCGGAACCTTCGCTGAGGTTTTGCGAGCCTTTCGACAGATTCTCGGAGGCGGCGGCGTGGACCAGGCCGGGAGCGGCCGCGGAGAGCGTCAACAGCGACAGGGACAGGCAGAGGGGCAGCAGGCGTTTCATGTGTTTCTCCTTCAAGTGTGCCAAGTGGCAACGCCATCATTGTAGACTGTGGGCAATTGGTCAATGAATACGCTACTCGTAGCGGGCAGGCATACCGCAGGTAGCATATTGCGCTACTTTTCTGCCGCCAGAATCGATGCTATTTTTATAAAGGAAGTGCATGCCGCAAACCCACGCCTTGATCGAAGCCTTGAAACGCCTGTTGAAAGCGCGCTCCGTCACGTATGCCGAGCTGGCCCAGCGCATCGGCGTGTCCGAAGCCAGCGTCAAGCGGATGTTTTCGCAGAAGCAATTTACTTTGCAACGGCTGGACCAGATCCTGGTGGCCATCGGCAGCGATTTCCAGCAGCTGGCGCTGGCCGTGCAATCAGCCCAGGCCGCGCCCACCCTGATCACGGGGCTGACGTATGCGCAGGAAAAGGAAATCATCGAGGACACCCGGCTGTTCGTGGTGGCCGTCTCCGCCCTGAACTTGCTGCCGCTGGAACAGATCGTCGCCATCTATGACATCAGCGAAGCGCAAGCCGTGAAATACCTGCTGCGTCTCGACAAGATCGGTTTCCTGGAACTGCTGCCGAATAACCGGGTCAAACTGCTGGTGGCGCGCACGTTTGCGTGGATACCGAATGGTCCCATCCACACGTATTTCAAAAAGGAAGCCTATGGCGACTACTTGAATTCGCAGTTCGATGGCGAGACGGAACTGCTGCGCCTGGTGAACGTGATGCTGTCGAAGAAATCCACGGCGGCCTTGCTGGAACGCCTGAAGCAAGTGGCCGTGGAATTTTCGCAGCAACACCAGGAAGACGCGCGCCTGCCTGGCAATGAGCGCCTGGCCATCAGCTTCATGCTGGCGGCGCGTCCCTGGATGCCGCAAACGTTCAAGGCGCTGCTGCGGCAGTGAGCTGGCGAGTGCAGCGCTCAAGCGGCGGATGTTGTGGCTAAGGTTGCTGCTTGTCGGTGCTGCCTTGTTCCTCTTTCATCTGCGACAGCAAACGCCAGGCGAAAAAGCCCAGCACGGCCACGCCCAGCAGTAGTGCGGCCCATAGGGCGGCCAAGCGCCATGGTGCGCCGTCCTTTGTTGCCGGTGCTGGTGCTGCCGCGCCGGCGTTGGACTGGAGCGGTCCGGTGCTGGCCGTCTTGAGCGCCAGTAATTCGTCCGCCTTGAAGCCGGGCGCTACCTGCGACAGCGGCTGCGCGACGGCGGCGGCGTTGCTGTTGCCGAACGTGAGCTGATAAGGCGGCTTGCCGCTGGCCAGGAAAACGACGGTGGCCGGCGTCCAGCCCAGGTGCAATGTGGGCGCATCGCTGGCGGAGAACGGGTGTTCCGTCTGCAGCACCCATTCGTTTGTCTGCGTCACGGGCATGGCCAAGTCGCCCGAGACCCTTTCCTTCCCGTCTAGGCCGATGCGGTAAAACGTGGTGCTCAGCAGGGGATCGAAATACGCGCCTTGCGCGGGACGCGCTTGCTGGCGCAGGTGCAGCCGGTGCCGGGGAACATAACTGTTCTGGCGATATACGCCCAAGGTCACTGGCAGTACCGTATTGGTCTGCGTCAATTGCAGAGCGATGCTGTCAGCGGGGATGGCGAGCGGAGTGGCGTAGCGCCATTCATTTGCCTGCTTGCTCGGCGCGCCTTGTAGCAAGACGGTGGCGCGCGGCGCGGCGATGTCCGTTTCGCTGACGGCTTGCGCCGTGATCGCCGCAAAGGCCAGCGGTTCGCCCGCTTGCCAGCTCAGGCGCGCATAGCGAAACGCGCGCGGCGCAAAGCTGATGCTGTCGTTGGCCAGGGTTTGCGTGTCGCTGTTGCTGAGCCAATTCAAGGTGGTGGTGCCGATGGCGTCCCATTGCTTCAGGTCATCGCTCACTTCCAGCAGCACTTGTGCACTGTAATTGACCGTGCGGGCCGGTGGCGTGAAGCGCAAGGCGGCGATACGCTTGTCTTGCGTTTGCTTGCCCAGGTCGAGAATCAGCGCTTGCAGGGCCGCCGTGGTCGCAGCCGTGCCGGCGCGGGTGCTGACCGATAGCAAGCGGCCATCGTCGGCCGTGCGGATGTCGATACCTTGCAAGCCGTCGCCAGTTGCCGTCGCGCCCGTCACGGGGAAGATACGGGCTGGAATGGCTGTCCGTTGCGTCGCCGATTGCGCTGGCGGTGCACCGATGGCGTAGGCCAGGCGCTTGCCGTCGGCGTCGAACAGGCGCACGTCGGCCAGGCTGGCCGAGCTGGCGTGCAGGTAGACTTCCCTGGGCAACGATAGCTGGACGATGCCCGCGCCGGCCGGCACGGTCACCGGCATGCTCCAGCCGTAGTCCTGTGGCCTGTCCTGGCCAGGCGCGGCCAGCGCGGCGCCTGCCATCAACACGATGCCGAACATGAGTGTGGTGGTTTTCATGCTGCTCCCTGTTGTGGTTCGGCTGGCGCTGCTGCGGCAGCCTTGGGGAAGGGCGCCAGGTAGCCGATCAAGACCATCAGCAAGCCGACACCCACGAAGGATACGATGCGTTCTATGCCGCCCACGTTGGACAGGTCGATCAGGAATAGTTTCACAACTACCAGCCCCAGCAGCACGGCGCCCATGCTCCATTGCTGGCGCCGTTGATGGCGGGCCGCGTGGCGCATCAGCAGCAGGGCCGTGACGCTCCACACGAGCGACAGCATCGCTTGCACGAACTGCGAGGCCAGCATGGCGTCGAAGGTATAGGGCACGCCGACGTAATGCGACACCGTGCGCAGCAGCATCAGGTTGAACCACACATACAGCAAGCACGCGGCCACGACGGGCAAGCGCGCCTGCCACAGGGCGGGCAGCGGCAACTGCTTCGCCGGCAGCAAACGGTAGCTGGCAATGGCCAGCAGCACGGCAAAGCCCGTGCTCAAGTCCAGCGGATTGAGCAGCGGCAAGTAGGGCAGCGGCGCCATGGCGCCATCGTCGAAGATGTTCCACGCGGCGATCAGCAGCAGCGACCAGAGCGCACCCAGCGGTATCAGGGTGCGCTGGTACCACTCGGCAATCGGTGCCACCGGCCAGACGCCGGCACGGCAGCGGCGGATCAGCCAGGCCAGTACCAGCATCATGGCCCAGGCCGGCAAGTAGCGGGCCCAGGCGGGGCTGACGCTGTCTTCATGCTGTGCCAGCCAGGCGCCAACCTGTATGGCGCCCACGGGCCACAGCATCAGCCATGGCGCGGCCGTGCGCAACGTATGCAGCAGGCGCAGCGCACGCACGTCGAGTTGCCAGCCGGCTTTCGGCCAGGCCTGCAGCAGGTATTCGCCGGCCGCCAGCGCGCCAGCCAGGGCCAGCCAGCTCAAGCCCGTCAGCAGATAGTCGCGCAGGTACAGTGCCAGCAGCATATTGGCGCTCCACAGGCCCAGGCCGAGCCAGACGGCCACGGTGAACCAGCGCAGCTGCGGCCAATCGAGGCGCCGCGCCACAATGGCGAACACGGGTGTCGTGACGGACACGGCGATCAGGTACAGCGCCAGCCAGTGCTCGCCCGCGTACGGCTGCATGCTCAGGTCGCCATCGATCAGGCGCAGCAGCCAGCTGGTGAACGGCACGAGGATGGCGGCAAACCACAGCAAGCCGCTCCAGACCAGCAGGGGACGCGCTGCCAGCGCCAGTAGCTCGTCGCCGCCGCGTGCGCGCAGCGCAAGGAAGCGGGCGCTGGCAAAGGCGGCGGCGCCCAGCAGCAGGGCGCTGAGGAAGGAGCCGTCGAACAGGTTGGCCGGATGCTGGTCCCAGGCCCAGCTGGCGCGGCTGAGCATGACCATGCCGGCCAGTACCTGTACGGCCAGCAGCAGGGCGCGCGGCGCATGCCATTGTTCGCGCCGCGCCAGCGCCGCCAGCAGGACCGCCACTGCCAGCGCGCTGACGGTGAGCAGGTTCAGTTGCGTGGCGGCATCCGTGCGCAGCAGGATTTCGCTCCAGATGCCGCCCAGCAGCCAGGCCGTGGCGGCCGTCAGGAACAGCACGGACAGGCTGCTCATGAATTCAGGATGTAAGTGGCTGGCGTGGCGGCGGAAATTGTAGGCCATCACCAGCGCGGCGGCCGCCAGCAGCGCGCAGCCGAGCCAGATGTTGGCTTGCAGGGCCGCTGCCGTATTGAGTCCCTGCATGGCGCCGAGGAAGGCCAGCCAGGCGGCCCCCTGCACCAGCAGGCCGAAGACCCAGGCCAGGGTCTGGCGCTGGCGCAAGCCGACCCAGACGATGCCCGCGCCTTCCAGCGCCCAGGCGGCGGACGTCCAGCGGCCATCGAGGGCGAACGGGATGGCCAGGGTGCCGAAGACGATGCCCAGCGCGAGGAAGGCTTTGGCCAGCAGTTTGAAACCTGCGCGGCGCCACAGGGCCACGGCCAGTCCCGTGTAGGTCAAGCCGGCGAGCAGCGCGGAAAACGCCAGACCGAACTCGAAGTGCCGGACCAGGCCGTATTGCAGGCCCATGGCCGCCAGCGGCGTGCCGAACACGAGGGTGCCGTCCACATAGTGTTTCAAGCGCGGCGCCTGGCGCGCGCAGTAGGCAATCGCGATACCGATATAGAACAGCACGAACAGGATCAGGAACAGCTGCGTCGACAGGTAGTGCTCGGGCGTGTAGCGCAGCAAGCCCCAGGTGGTGGCGACGACAAAGGTAAAGCCAAAGCTCAGCACATTCAGGACGCGCCAGGCGCGTTTCAGGGCGATGGCGAAGACGCCCGCATTGAGCAGCGCGTAATAGCTGAACAGGCCGATATGGTTGCCGCTGCCCGTCGAGACGAGCAGAGGCACGGCAAAGCCGCCGACGATGCCGAAGACGGCCAGCCAGACGGCGTTTTGCAGCACGGCCAGCAAGCACGTGAACGCCGTCAGCACGAACAGCACGGCAAACGCCAGGCCCGCCGGGATCAGTTCATACAGGCGGAAGGCGCCAAACGTCACCAGCATCAAGATCGCCAGCGCCGTGCCCTGCAGCGGCAAGCTGATGCCGGGGCGTTTGATGCGGATGCGCCAGGCCCAGGCCAGCAGGGCGATGTCGGCCAGCGCGATGCCTGCCAGGCGCAGCTCGATGGGCACGGTCACCTGCGCCGACACGTATTTGAGCAGGAAGCTGACGCCGAGGAACAGAATCATCAAGCCCAGCTTGGCGACCAGGTTACCCGTGAACAGCCAGTTCTTCGCCTTGGCAACGAGGCCATCGGGGTGCGCGATCCAGGACGGGGTGTTGGGGGCAGCCGGGGCAGCGGGGGCGGGTTTGGCGGGAGCCTGTGGCGTGGGTGGCGAAGGCTTCGGCGGTACGGGCGCGGCCGGCGCGGCCTTTGCCAGCTCGACCGGCTCGATCACGGCCGCCTTCGACACCTGCACCTGCACCGGCGCCGGTGCAGGCACGGAAACGGGCGTCGGCACTGCGACTGGCGCAACGGCAGCGGGCACGGCAGGCGCGGCAGCTGGCGCTACGTCCTGGCCTTCCAAGGTTAGCAGGCGCTGCTGTATGCCGTCGACTTCCTTGCGCAGGCGCGCCGTCAGCAATTCCAGATCCGCCACTTTTCTGCGGTATTGCAGCACCAGCACGAAGCCGGTGATCAGCACGCCAAGGATGAACAGCGTTATCAATCCAAACATGGGTCAGCTTTCCTGGAGGGGCGGGGCGAAGACTCCGCAGTATGCGCACATTACCTTATTATCAAGAAATGGGCGTTTTTTGTTGTGTAGGGGAAAGGCGTCAGGTGCGGGGCCAGCATGGCGCGATGCGGCGCTTTCCGTATTGACGCTAAGCAAGATGGCGACATTCAGATTGTCGTGCGCAAGATAGTGCTGTATTTTAGCAATTCCTTAATTGCCGGTTCCCCATGCCATGAGTCAAAGCAGCCAGTTTTCCTTATTGTCGCAGCGCCGTTTCGGGCCCTTCTTCTGGACCCAGTTCTTTGGCGCCTTCAACGACAATCTGTTCAAGACGGCCCTGATGGTGATCCTCGCCTACGATGCGCTGAGCTGGACCACGCTCGACCCGTCCACCATCACCAATTTGATCCCCGGCCTGTTCATCCTGCCCTACGTCGTGTTCTCGGCCACGGCCGGCCAGCTGGCCGACAAGTTTGAAAAGGCGGGCCTGGCCCGCTTCGTGAAATGGATGGAACTGGCCATCATGGCGGTCGCCGCCGCGGGCTGGATGACGCACACCTTGTGGCTGCTGGTAGCCGCCGTCGTGGGCATGGGCGTGCATTCGACCCTGTTCGGCCCCGTCAAGTATGCGTACTTGCCGCAGCAACTGAAACCCGAGGAATTGGTCGGCGGCAATGGCCTGATCGAGATGGGCACGTTTGTCGGCATCTTGCTGGGCGAAATCCTCGGCGCCGTGCTGATCGTGCACAAGCCGCTGGGCGTGGAGCTGGTGGCCGGCGCGACGATCGCCGTGGCCCTGTTCGGTCTGATCGCCAGCTACCGCGTGCCGCGCACGCCCGCGCCAGAGCCGGACTTGAAGGTGAGCCTGAATTTTGTCGCCGAATCGTTCCGCAACCTGAATTTCTCGCGCAAGAACCGTCCCGTCTTCCTGGCCATGCTGGGCAATTCCTGGTTCTGGTTTTACGGCGCCCTGATCCTGGCCCAGTTCCCCGTCTACTCGAAGGACTTCCTGCATGGCGACCATAGCGTATTCGTGCTGCTGCTGACCGTGTTTTCCGTCGGCATCGGCACGGGCTCCCTGCTGTGCGAGCGCTTGTCCGGCCACAAGATCGAGATCGGCCTGGTGCCGTTCGGCTCCATCGGCCTGTCGCTGTTCGGCATCGACCTGTATTTCGCCAGCAATGCGTATGCGAACACGCAAGTGGTCGATGCGCTGGCGTTCGTCAGTCAGGCGGGCGTGCCGCGCATTTTGATCGACATCGTCATGATCGGCGTCTTCGGCGGCTTCTTCATCGTGCCCCTGTTCGCCCTGATCCAGACGCGCTGCGACCCGAAACACATTTCGCGCACGATCGCCGGCATGAATATTCTCAACGCCCTGTTCATGGTGGCGGCCGCCGGCGTGGCCATCGTGCTGCTGGGCAAGGGCTTTACCATCCCCGAACTGTTCCTCGTCACGGCGATCCTCAATGCGCTGGTGGCCGCCTACATCTTCTCGCTGGTGCCGGAATTCCTCATGCGCTTCCTCGCGTGGATACTCATCCAGACCGTGCACAGGGTCAAAGTCGTCGATGGCGAACGCATTCCCACGGAAGGGGCGGCCGTGCTGGTGTGCAACCATGTCAGCTATGTGGACGCCATCGTCATCATGGCGGCCAGCCCCCGCCCCATCCGTTTCGTCATGGACCACCGCATCTTCAAGATGCCACTGATGGGCTGGATTTTCCGTACGGCCAAGGCGATCCCCATTGCGCCCGCCAAGGAAGATCCTTTCCTGATGGAAAAGGCTTTCATCGATATCGCGCAAGCGCTGCACGAGGGCGAACTCGTGTGCATCTTTCCCGAAGGCAAGCTGACCCGCACGGGCCAGATCAGCGAATTCAAGGGCGGCATCGCCAAAATCGTCGAGCGCAGCAAGGTGCCCGTGATTCCGCTGGCGCTGCGCGGCTTGTGGGGACATTTGTTGAGCCATCGCAATGGCCATTTGTTCGAGCGCGCCTTCAAGGCGGGCCTGCGCTCGCGTCTGTCGCTGGCCGTGGGCGTGCCTGTGGCGCCCGAGGCCGCCACGCCGGAGTTGCTGCAACAGAAGGTGCAGGAATTGCGCGGCAAGTGGAAGTAATCGCTACTGCGTCTGCGTAGCGGCCGCACGCTGCGCCAAGTGCTGTTCCAGCAGGGCGGCGATGGCGTCGAAATCCACCGGTTTCGTCAAGTGATGGTCGAAGCCGGCTTGCTCGGTCCGTGCGCGGGCTTCACCCTGGCCCCAGCCCGTCAGGGCGATCATCAGCACGTCGCGCCCGTGCGCGCGCTGGCGGATCTGGCGCGCCGCTTCGTAGCCATCCATGTCCGGCATCCCCAGATCCATCACGACCAGTTGCGGCCACGCCAGCTCGACGGCCGCCAGCGCTTGCGCGCCGCCATACGCGACCGTGGACGCATAGCCCTCGAGCTGGAACAGGCTTTGCAGGGAATCGGCCGCGTCGCGGTTATCGTCCACCACCAGCACTTGCACGGGCTGGCCCGTGCTCACGGGCGCGTCGTTCCTGGAGGCCGGCATGGCGGCCGGGGCGCCGCCGTCGCTGGCCGGCAACGTGACGATGAAGCGGCTGCCCCGCCCGGCGCCATCGCTGTAGGCTTCGATGCTGCCGCCATGCATTTCGGCAAATTGGCGCGCCAGACTCAATCCGATGCCCAGGCCACTTTTTATCTGGCCTGCCACCGTGCGTCCCTGTTCGAACATGGAAAAGATGCGCGCGATGGTATCCGGGTCGATGCCGATGCCATTGTCTTCGACCATCACCTGTAACTGGCCCTGCGCCAGGCGCGCCGTCATGTTGATGTGTCCGCCGTCCTGTGTGAACTTCACGGCATTCGAGACGATATTGGAAAAGATCTGCACCACCCTGGCATAGTCGGCGTGCAAGGTCACGGCATGTGGCGGCAATTCCAGCGTGAGGCCGATGTGCCGGCTGCTGGCCGCAGGCTGGCACAGTTCGATGACATGCTCGAGCACTTGCTGCAGCTCAAACTCCTTGCGCTGCAGCACTACCTTGCCGCTGGTGATGCGCGCCACGTCGAGCAAGTCATCCACCAGCCGCGTCAGGTGCGTCAGCTGGCGCTCGATCACGTCGCTCAGCTTGCCCACCTGCTCCGATGCGGGAAACAGGTGCTTGAGCAGGGCCACCGACGACTTGATGGGCGCCAGCGGATTGCGCAGTTCATGCCCGAGGCTGGCAATGAATTCATCCTTGCGCCGCTGCGTCTCGCGCACCTGGTACTGGCGCTGGCGCGCGCGCAGCATGGCGTGGGCCGAGGTGATCAGGGTCAGGATGTGGACGGGGCGTTCCAGCAGGGTCAGGTTGCCCAGGGTGGCAATGGCTTGCCGCAAGGGCAGGGAATCGAGCCGCGCGTGCGTCAGCACGGTGATCGGCAAGTCGGACCAGTCCGGCTGCTGGCGGGTATAGGCGTCGAGCACGGCGTAGACGCCCGCATGCAAGGCCTCGTCCACCGTCAGCACCCCGCCGGCGCCCAGCGCCAGCTGCTCGGCCAGTTCGCCGGGCGAGCGGCAGGCGTGGCTGGCGATGGCGCTGCCTGCCAATACCGTGCCGGCCAGGGCGGCATCCTGGCCGGCAGGCGCATAGATCAGGATGCGCAGCTCCATGGCGTTCCTAGGGAAATGGCGTGCCGCCAATGGTGGGCAAGCCCGACAGGATGCCGTGAAAACCGGCCAGGGCCGGGCCGATGCGCACGCCCTGCGGGCTGATGTCGAAGCGGCGGATGCTGCGCTCGTGCGCGCTGCCGCGCTTCTTGAAGACGGAAATGGCTTGCCGCACCTCGCCTTCCGTTTCGTAGTAGCGCAGCATGATGACGCTGTCGGCCAGGTAGCTGGCGTCGGCCGCCGTCGTCATCGAGGTGCCCAGCATGTTTTGCTGCACGCCGACGAGCAGGGTGGCCACCCCGTGCTGGCTCAGGTAATTGAGCAGTTCGTGCAGGTAGGTGCTCTGGAAACGTTCATCGGGCACCGCGTGCATGTAGCCGTTCAGGCTATCGATGACGATCACCCTGGCGCCCCGCTGCGCCGCGTCGACCACGGCCTGGGCGAATTCGCCCGGAGTCAGTTCGGCCGGGTCGATCTGCTGGGCACTGAGCAAACCCGTGTCGAGCGCCGTCTGCAGGCGCATACCCACGCTGTCGGCCCGGGTCAGCAGCTTGCTGCGCGCTTCCTCGAACAGGAACATGGCGCACGGTTCGCCTCGCTCCGTGGCCGCGTGAACGAATTGCGCCGCCAGGGTGGACTTGCCGCTGCCGGCGGGGCCGGAAATGAGCGTGCTCATGCCTTCTTCCAGGCCGCCGCCTATCATGGCGTCGAGCTCGGGCACGCCGCTCGACAGGCGCCGATGGCCGCCATCGCGGCGCGTGTCGGCCGCCACCAGGCGCGGAAAGACGACCAGGCCCTCATGGGCGATCTTGTAGTCGTGCGTGCCGCTGCGAAACGGCACGCCCCGGTATTTCACCACGCGCACACGGCGCCGGTCAGTGCCGTAGTCCTGGTTTTGCAGCTCCAGCGAGATCACGCAGTGGGCCACGCTACGCACTTGCAAGCCGTCGTCGAGCGCGGAACGGTCATCGATGAGCATGGTGGTGCAGTGCCGGCTGGCCATGTATTGTTTCAGGGCCACGACCTGGCGCCGGTAGCGCAGCGGGTTTTCCGCCAGCAGTTGCAGTTCGGACAGCGAATCGAGCACGAGGCGGGCCGGGCGGTGCTTTTCGATGGCGGCCAGGATGCGCTGGTTGGTCGAGGCCAGTTCGATTTCCGACGGGTGGAAGATGGTGTACTGGCGCTCAGGGTCCAGCATGTCGTCGCTGGGCGCCACTTCTTCGATGGCGATGCCGGCCAGGTCCCAGCCGTGCGACAGGGCGGCGGCGCGCAGCTCGATCTCGGATTCGGCCAGCGCGATATACATCACGGGCACGCCGCTGCGCACCCCTTCGGCCAGAAACTGCAGCGCCAAGGTGGTCTTGCCCGTGCCGGGCACGCCTTCGACCAAATACAGGCGCTCGGGCAGCAGGCCGCCCGTGAGAATCGCGTCGAGGCCGGGTACGCCCGTCGACAGCAGCGCGTCCAGGCCGCCTGCGCCATCGTGTTGCGCCAATCCATGAGCTTGTGCCGTCATCATCGCACCCCGCTTCGCCACGCCGTGGCCAATATAGTAGCGCGTCTGCCGGGACATGTCTTTTCGATACCATTGGTAAATAATTATTCCATCACGCCTGCCGCGTGGGGCAGTGTTGCGTCCGCGTTGGTCAGTTCAGCAAAGAAATCTTGACCCTGCTACAGTATTCACTCAATCCACCTTTTCCGCATTGCCATTTTTGCCACCGTACGCCAGCTTCGTAGCTGACTTTGCTGGCGCGCCGCTGCTGTAGTTGTCTTTATTTTGTTGCCTCATTGATAATTTAATTCGCTTGATGGTTACTATGTTTCAATTGTAACGATGCTTGACGATTTTAGAATGATCGTTCATTCTTTGATCTGCGTTAATAAATTTAGTCATTTCTAACGACACTAGCCAGCTTCTTTTTCAGAAAGTCCAAGATGCAACCAACCTTTTCCCTGACGTCGCCGCGTACGAGCGGCGCTATTGCCGTTCTGTGCGCCACTGTAATCATGGCCGGCTGCAGTAAAAAACAGGAAGCACCTCACGCGCAGCAAGCGCCACAGGTGGTCGTGTTTACTGTTAATCCGGCCGCGTTGCCGATGAGCGCCGAATTGCCCGGCCGTACCAATGCCTACCAGGTCGCCGATGTGCGCCCGCAAGTCGGTGGCTTGATCCAGAAGCGCCTGTTTGTCGAGGGTAGCGATGTGAAAGCGGGCACGGCCCTGTATCAGATCGATTCCGCCACGTACCAGGCGGCTGCCAATTCGGCCAAGGCCGCGCTGTCGAAAGCCAAGGCCAATCTGCTGACGGCCGGTCCGAAAGCGTCGCGCTACAAGGAACTGGTCGCCATCGAAGGCGTGAGCCGCCAGGAATACGATGATGCCGTCGCCGCGTTCGAGCAAGCGAAGGCAGACGTCGAGTCCGCCACTGCGGCGCTGGAATCGGCCAACATCAACCTGCGCTACAGCACCGTGACGGCGCCGATCAGCGGCCGCACCAGCCGCTCGACCGTGACGGCCGGCGCGCTGGTGACGGCCGGCCAGGCCGAGGCGCTGACGACCGTGCAGCAACTCGACCCGATCTATGTCGACGTGACCCAGTCGAGCACGGATCTGCTGCGCCTGAAGCGCCAGATGGCCGACGGCTCGCTGAAGAAAGTGGGCGAAGGCCAGGCTAAGGTCGACCTGATTCTGCCGGACGGCAGCAAGTACGGCGAATCGGGCAAGCTGCAGTTTTCCGGCGTGACGGTCGATCCGACCACGGGCAATGTGATCCTGCGCGCGCTGTTCCCGAACCCGAAAGGTGAATTGCTGCCAGGTATGTACGTGCGTGCGCAGCTGGAAACGGGCGTCGATGAGAAAGCCATTACCGTGCCGCAAGTGGGCGTGACGCGCAACCAGAAGGGCCAGGCCACGGCCATGATCCTGAACAAGGAAAACAAGGTCGAGCAGCGCGTGCTGACCACCAGTGGCACCGTCGGCACCAACTGGCTGGTGACGTCCGGCCTGGCCGCAGGCGACCGCGTGATCGTGGAAGGCTTGCAAAAAGTCAAGCCAGGCGCCCCAGCCGTTGCCGTACCGGCCAAGGCCGAAGCCGCTCCTGCGCCCGCCGCTGCCGCTTCTGCCGCAGCATCGGCTGCCAGCGCCCACTAATTCAGGAGAATATTAATGGCCCGTTTTTTCATTGACCGCCCGATTTTTGCCTGGGTGGTCGCGATCGTCATCATGCTTGCCGGCGTGATTTCGATCCTCAGCCTGCCGATCGCGCAGTACCCGAGCATCGCTCCGCCGTCGATTTCGATCAGCGGCTCCTACCCTGGCGCCTCCGCCAAGACCGTGGAAGATGCGGTCACCCAGGTCATCGAACAAAAGATGAAGGGTATCGACGGCTTGCGCTACATGTCTTCGTCGAGCGATGCGACTGGCGGCATAAGCATCACGCTGACGTTTACCAGCGGCACCAATCCCGACATCGCCCAGGTGCAGGTACAGAACAAGCTGCAGCTGGCCACGCCACTGCTGCCGACGGCTGTCACGCAACAAGGTCTTGTCGTGTCGAAAGCGACGAAGAACTTCCTGATGGTGTTCGGCTTCATTTCCGAAAACGGCAAGATGGACCAGACCGACTTGAGCGACTATGTGGCCGCCAACGTCGTCGATCCGCTGAGCCGCGTACCGGGCGTGGGCGACGTGACCCTGTTCGGTTCGCAGTACGCCATGCGTATCTGGCTCGACCCGGCCAAGCTGCAAAGCTTTAACCTGACCCCGGCGGACGTGATCACGGCCGTGCAGGCGCAGAATGCGGAAGTGTCGGCCGGTGAACTGGGCGGCACGCCGTCCGTCAAGGGCCAGCAGCTGAACGCCACCGTCTCGGCGCAAAGCCGCTTGCAAACGGTGGAGCAGTTCGGCGCCATCTTGCTGAAAACCACCACCGAGGGCGCCATGGTGCACCTGAAGGACGTGGCCAGCATGGAACTGGGCCGCGAGAACTACAACACCGTGGCCCGCTACAACGGCCATGCGGCGACCGGCGTGGCGATCAAGCTGGCGACGGGCGCCAACGCGCTCGATACGGCCAACGCGGCGAAAGCCATGCTGGGCAACCTGAGCAAGCAATTCCCTGAAGGCATGAGCTACCAGGTGGCGTTCGACACGACCCCGTTCGTGAAACTGTCGATCGAAGAAGTGGTGAAAACCCTGGTCGAAGCCGTCATCCTGGTGTTCCTGGTGATGTATCTGTTCCTGCAAAACTTCCGCGCCACCCTGATCCCGACCATGGCCGTGCCGGTCGTGCTGCTCGGTACCTTCGGCATCCTGAATGCGTTCGGTTACTCGATCAATACCTTGACCATGTTCGCCATGGTGCTGGCCATCGGCCTGCTGGTCGATGATGCGATCGTGGTGGTGGAAAACGTCGAGCGCGTGATGAGCGAAGAAGGCTTGTCGCCGCTGGAAGCGACGCGCAAGTCCATGACGCAGATCACGGGCGCGCTGGTCGGTATCGCCATGGTGCTGTCGGCCGTGTTCGTGCCGATGGCCTTCTTCGGCGGTTCGACAGGCGTGATTTACCGCCAGTTCTCGATCACGATCGTCTCGTCGATGGTGCTGTCCGTCGTCGTCGCGCTGGTGTTTACGCCAGCCTTGTGCGCCACCTTGCTCAAACCGGTCGAAAAAGGCCATCACGCGACGAACAAGGGTTTCTTCGGCTGGTTCAACCGCAGCTTCGATAGCAGCAGCAACAAATACCAGGGCATGGTCGGCAGCATGATCCGCCACCGCGCCCGTTCGATGCTGTTGTACGTCATCCTGCTGGCCGGCCTGGTATTCGTCTTCATGCGTTTGCCGACCTCCTTCCTGCCGGAAGAAGACCAGGGCATCCTGTTTACGCAGATTCAATTGCCGACGGGCGCCACGCAAGAGCGCACCCTGAAAGTGATCGAGCAGGTCGAAGACCACTTCATGAACAGCGAGAAGGACAACGTCGCTTCCGTGTTTGCCGTGGCCGGTTTCAGCTTCGGCGGTAACGGGCAGAATACGGGTATCGCCTTCGTGCGCCTGAAAGACTGGTCGCTGCGCAAGGACGTGGCGCAAAAAGCGCCGGCCGTGGCCGGCCGCGCCATGGGCAAGCTGTTGCAGATCAAGGATGCGATGGTGTTTACGTTCGCCCCGCCTGCCGTGCTGGAACTGGGTAACGCCACCGGTTTCGACATGCAGCTGCAGGATATCGGCGGTGTCGGCCATGACGCCCTGATGGCGGCGCGTAACCAGTTGCTGGGCATGGCGTCGCAAAATCCGGCCATGGTCGGTGTGCGCCCGAACGGCCAGGAAGATACGCCGCAGTACAAGATCGACATCGACCAGCAGAAAGCTACCGCGCTGGGCCTGCAGATCTCGGAAATCAACCGCGTGCTGAGCGTGGGCTGGGGTAGTTCGTATGTGAACGACTTCCTCGACCGCGGCCGTGTGAAGAAAGTGTTCATGCAGGGTAATGCCGAATCGCGCATGCTGCCGGAAGACTTGAATAAATGGTTCGTGCGCAATAGCGCTGGCCAGATGGTGCCGTTCTCGGCCTTCGCCACGGGCAAGTGGATCTACGCTTCGCCACGCCTGGAACGCTACAACGGCTTGCCGTCGGTAGAGATCCTCGGTACGCCGGCGCCGGGCCAGAGCACGGGCGCCGCCATGAACGCGATGGAAGAGATGGTCGCCAAGCTGCCGCCTGGCATCGGCATGAGCTGGACCGGCGTGTCGCTGGAAGAGCGCGAATCCGGTTCGCAGACGCCGCAGCTGTACGCGCTGTCGCTGCTGATCGTGTTCCTGTGCCTGGCCGCGCTGTATGAAAGCTGGTCGATTCCATTCTCCGTGCTGCTGGTCGTGCCGCTGGGCGTGATCGGTGCCGTGCTGGGCACCTGGTTCTTCGGCCTGTCGAACGACGTGTACTTCCAGGTGGGCTTGCTCACGGTGGTGGGCCTGTCGGCGAAGAATGCGATTCTGATCGTCGAATTCGCCAAGGAAATGCAGGAATCGGGCATGTCGTTGCTGGACGCGACCTTGCATGCGGTGCGTCTGCGTCTGCGTCCGATTCTGATGACCTCGATCGCCTTCGGCCTGGGCGTGTTGCCACTGGCCATTTCCAGCGGCGCCGGTTCCGGCAGCCAGAACGCCATCGGTATCGGCGTGCTGGGCGGTATGTTGACGGCAACGTTCCTCGGTATCTTCTTCGTGCCGGTGTTCTTCGTGCTGGTGCGCGGCTTCTTCTCGAAGTCGGACGCGCCGACCACGCCGGCGACGCCTGGTTCGCCAGCCGTCACGCTTTCTAAGGATGCGCATTAATATGAAAAAAACGCTACTCTCCATGGCGGCACTGGCCTTGCTGGCCGGTTGCAGCCTGGCTCCCACGTACGAGCGTCCGGCAGCGCCGGCGCCCACGGCGTGGCCGACCGGTCCTTCCTACAAGGCCGACACGGCCGCCGCCGACGCCAAGCCGGTGGCGGACGTCGCCTGGCGCGAGTTCTTTGCCGATGCGCGCTTGCGCCAGGTACTGGAACTGGCGCTGGCCAACAACCGCGACCTGCGCGTCTCGATCCTGAACATCGAGAAGGCGCGCGCCACCTACGGCATCGAACGCGCCGCCCTGATCCCGACCCTGTCGGCCTCGGGCGGCCAGTCGGCCACGCGCATTTCGAAAAACCAGAGCGCCACGGGCGAAGCGTCCATCAATCGCCAGTACACGGCGAACCTGGGCGTGTCGGCGTACGAGCTGGACTTCTTCGGCCGCGTGCGCAGCCTGTCCGACAGCGCGCTGGAACAATACCTGAGCACGGAAGAAGCACGCCGTGCACAGCAGATCAGCCTGGTGGCCGAAGTGGCCAGCACCTATCTGAACCTGGTGGCCGACCAGCAGCGCCTGCGCGTGGCGCAGGACACCCTGAAGAGCCAGCAGTCGTCGTATGACCTGGCCGTGCGCCGCTTCAGTGCGGGCGCCACGTCGGGCCTGGACAAGTACGATGCCCAGACCAGCGTGGAATCGGCCCGTTCCGACGTGGCCGTCTACACGAGCCAGGTGGCGCTCGACCAGAACGCGCTGGTGCTGCTGGTGGGCGGCCCCGTGCCGGCCGACCTGCTGCCGCAAGCCGAGTTCGGCGCCGTGACGGCGTTGGCGGACATTCCGTCCGGCGTGCCGTCGGACGTGCTGCAACGCCGTCCCGACGTGCTGGCGGCCGAGCGCACCTTGCGCGCGGCCAACGCCAACATCGGCGCGGCGCGCGCGGCTTTCTTCCCGCGCATTTCGCTGACGGCGACGGCGGGTTCGGTCAGCGACAACCTGTCCGGCCTGTTCAAGGGCGGCAGCGGCACGTGGAGTTTCCTGCCGCAGATCAGCTTGCCGATATTCGATGGCGGCGTGAACCGCGCCAACCTCGATATCGCCAAGGTGCAGCGTGAAATCTCCGTGGCGCAATACGAAAAGGCGATCCAGGTCGCCTTCCGTGAAGTGTCCGATGCGCTGGCCCAGCGCGGCACCATCGACGAGCGCCTGCAGTCGCAGGTTTCGCTGGTCGAGGCGTCGACGAAGAGCTACACCATCCACGACGCGCGTTACAAGCAGGGCGCCGAGTCCTACTTGAACGCCCTGGTGGCCCAGCGCGCGCTGTACACGGCGCAGCAAAGCCTGATCACGGCGCGCCTGGCCAAATCGACCAACCTGGTCACCTTGTACAAGGTGCTGGGCGGCGGTTGGCAGCCTGAGCAGACAGCCGTCGCGGCGGCTGGCGGCACCCAATAACTACGGGGACGCCGACGCCGGCCTTGCCCTTGTCCGCAGGGGCAGGGCCGGCGCGCTACTGGAAAATCATGAACCAAGTTGAAAAGAAGCATCCGGACCCCGAGCGCGCCAACACGCGGCGCAAGCAGGTGCTCGATGCGGCCGAAAGCTGTTTCAGCCGCCGCGGCTTTCACGGCGCCAGCATGGCCGAGATATCGAAAGCGGCCGGCATGAGCGCGGGCCACATCTATAATTATTTTGACAGCAAGGATGCGATCATCGCCGCCTTCGTCATGAAGAACACCGAGCGGGTGTCGAACCTGATGCAGGATCTGGCGCAGCGCGAAGACCCGTTGCAGTCCGTGATCGACAATGCGGGCGAGCACGTGCTGGAAAGCCTTGATCCGAAAACGTGGGTGATGCCGCTGGAAATTTTTGCCGAGGCCTCGCGCAATCCCGCCATTGCCGAAATGCTGCATTGTGCCGACCGGCGTTCGCGCGCCCTGTTCCTGACGATCATCCGCGACGCGCGCATCAAGCGCGGCCTGCCGGCCGACGAAGAGATGCTCGAAGGGCGCTTGAATGCCATGATCGCCATGTACCAGGGCTTGCCCGTGCGCGTGGTGCACAATCCCGACGTCAAGGTCGAACCGCTGATCGCCGGTTTCCGCATCGTCCTGACGGCGCTGCTGCTGAGCGAATAGGGCGCCTGGCCGGGCCATGCAAAAAAGTTTGCGCAGTTCGATATGAATCATGCGCAAAGCATGGCAAAAACCTAAAAGCGTCTGCTATAATTCCCACCTCGTCGGGGCGTAGCGCAGCCTGGTAGCGTACATGCATGGGGTGCATGGGGTCGGAAGTTCGAATCTTCTCGCCCCGACCATTAGATTCAAGGACTTACGGCGCAAGCTGTATAGAAACCCAGTACTGTATATTATACGTTTGTATAATATCGGTGCTGGGTTTTTCCGTTTACATCCGGAAGAATCGTAAATGCCAGCGCATTAGTTGAACTGGGTGTGCAGTTCGGCGATGCCTAGTCGCGGTGATCACAACTGATCCAAGTCCACTGACAAGAAGGAAGTGCTCAGGCACAAAGATATTGGTCGGCTGTATCCTTATATGGCTAGTCTCCGTTCAAAAAATATTTCATCGGGAGCCATATCTGCCAACTTTGCAGCGAGCAGATTGTGCGGTGTAGTTTACACCATATAATCATATCGCAGTCATGATTTGAATTTGTCACTTTTTACTGCCAATGGCCAAAACGGGGAATTCAAAATTAGATGAAAAGTATAAAAATAGATAGTGCCAGAATTTGCATTCACCCTAGCTGTTCTGCTCAGGCCGCAAAAAAAATGGTAGTTGCTTTTCTTTTAGCAGGCACCCCGATCTTGTCTTTTGCAGTTGGCGGCGGGGCTCCATACAGACGATCTTTAGACTCGCCAGAGTCCCCAGAATTGATAGTCTTTGGGACGTTTTTCTTCTTATTTTTGCTCATGGCCGGCCTGCGGCGAATATCCCCACAAGTATTCAGTAAACTTACTCTTGGTGTATTCAACGAAAATACTGAAGATATTACCTTGGCAAGGCAGCTTGCTGAAACGAAACAGGAGCTTAGCAACCTTCGTGATCTTGTCCAAGGTCTAACATCAGATACCTATTTTTGGCATGAAGGACGTGCGCTGCCCATTTTACGCGCTGAGAATCCTCCAGACGAAATGACCGCTGGGGGGAGTCTCGAAGATCGGCTTGATCAGATCATTGCTCAAAAAATGATGAGCGAGGGGAAAAATAGCTCTCTTGACGATCTTCTGAAGCTTCGAAAAACTGTAGAAATGCAAGAAACACAACGTGAGGAGCGGGTAGCGTTGAACCGAATGATTGACGAGTTAATGGACAATGCTCTTAGACTTCGTACTAAGGTATTTACTATGTTCGCCGGCGTAAACTTATGGTTGGTATTTTTAGCCATTTCGGGTAGCCTTCTATACAAAAGTTTTCTTTCTGAGTCACTTCAGCAAGGGTTAAAGTCGGTTATTTCAGACAGCATTATTCAAGGTGTTGCTGGATTGTACGTTAGTATGGCAGTCTTCCTGGTATATGTTTTTCGCAATACTAGCTCTCGGATCTCTGTGCTAATTGCACTCAAGGAAGATCAGAACCACCGCCATGATGTGTTTATCTATCTATCGAAACTCCGCCCTAGCGCAGCACCAAGTGAGCGAGATATTGAGGCCCTTAAATTGCTCCTCCAAAATCATGCAGAGAGAGAACGTGGTCACGAGCATCCGTACGAGCTTGTATTAAAAGGCATCACGAACTCAACCGTTCTCCTAAAAGGAGGAAAAGTCTTGTCGTCGAAACAAAAAGAATGAGTTTTCAGCAGGGTGGTGGGACGGTGGCAGCTGCCTTCACCCTGCTCATTCTTAGAGGCACCAAGTACAATGTTCCTTTCAACTCGTTTTCAGGCATGCTTCCATTCAAGGTGCGGAAGTCGTTAGATAGGCGCCGACCAGGTGCGTGTGCTGCCGGCGCGCCGGGTGGCCCAGTTCAGCCATTCGGTGGTGAGTGTCGGCCCGAGCCGCACGCGCGCCTTGGCCCCGTTGACCTCGGCAATGGTGCCCAAGCGGATCAGGTTTTGCAGCAAGCGGAGGAGCTCGGACAGGTCGGCGTTCATGCAGTGCATGTTGCCGAAGTCCGCGTGCGGATGCACGCGGGGGCGGGTTGATAAGCGGCTTAGCGACTATGGCAGTCCGTGAGGCATAAACTTATATTTCCCAAGTCGGGGACGATGTGGCGGGTGGCCGTTTCCGCACCCTATAGCGGACCATGGAGCAGTTGAGGTTTGACTTAACGTTGATGTCTAGCGAGGTTGAAAATCATGGGTGTTGGTGCTTGTAGAGAAACCAAGTTAATACTGCCATGACAACTAGAGACAATAGCGCACTGGTCAACAGTATTCCTAGTATTCGTTTTTGGTGATGCTTTCCAATCACTACACCCAAGAGACAACCCCATGCTATTGGCAAGATCGCATAGATGACGATTGACACGACTTTTAGTAAGTTGGAGCATGATTCGCGACAAACGTTGGTCTTTGCGACGACCTCAAACGCATGAGGCACCATATCGAAGGCTATGCCAACCAAGAACCCGAGGACAATAAAAGCAATCTTTTTCACCATCATTTGACCTCGAAGAAAAGGATTAATTTCGAGTTCCGAAGATCGGAGTAAATCGGTATCCAAGGGTTATTGATTCCCAGCGTGAACCGTGCAAATGTCTCCAGCGTTCCGGTTAGGCCGTTATTCGTGAGCCGTGACCCGTTCCATAGATCGATGTGCCCACCGCTTGCGCTTGCAGGTGCTTCCCCGCTGCGAGTCCAGTAAGCATGAAACATTATTATGCCAGTACGCCCCTTGACCTTCGATTCCCAATCCTTGCCGGTGATGTTCTCGGGCTTTTTGGGCAAGCCACAAAACGGCTGTAGCTTGAGCCATTCGCTAAGTTCGTATGCCCGCGCGGCAGCGGGGGAGCCGTTCAACATGACGCGCCCCAATACTTTCGTGCCTGGCATCGGCTTTACGGTTTTTTGCGAGAAGGAAAGCATCTTGATTCCCGCCTTGTGAAAAGTCGCACTCATGCGTAGGGCGCATTGATTACTATAGTCCCCCTTGTCGCCTTCCCCTGGCTTGTATGGTGCACCACTAACATAGTTTTCCCAAAGGTCGGCGAATTTGACGACGGGAACGTCAATCTTGCACACGGAGTCCTTCGTGGTGTTCGTCTTAATCTTTGCTTGTTGTTTGAGCTCCGCTGCCATCAGCCGACCTCTTCCATTTTAGCCAGGGCAACGTCACCCCAGTAAACGGTGTATTCCTCTTCGTTATATGTTTCCACGCGGGGGAGCATGCCTTCCATCGTTGCGCGGCCAGAGAAGCGACGTCCGTCCTTGGTCTCGACAAAATACGGAATGCCACCGATTTCGCTGGCGTGAAGCTGTGGTTGTTCGTCATAGCTTTCGGCGATCTCCGAGGCCGCAGCAGACGAACGTCGAGGTAAAGCCCCCTGCGCTAATTGCGCGGCAGCCGCCGCAGTCGCATTCGAATGCTCAGCGGCTTGCCATGTGCCTGTACTCCATTCCACTGTATCGGTGAATTGGGAAGCGATAAGAACTGCGCCGCACGAGGTTTTCATTCCCGCAACCGCCACACCTCTGCCATAGAACGACGTGGTTGTTACTCCTTCGACAATTGGAAATATGCCTTTGCACTTTGGACAGTGTACCTTGTGGCCCAGATATGAGATCGGCTTGCCCATGCACAGGTCACGCGGGGATCCTTCCAATACTGTGCCGCCATGACTCGTGGTGTCGCCCTGTTGGATTATCTCAGGCATGTAATGCTTTCTAGAGAGAATGATGTTTATTTAATTATATTAAGTTCAACACCAGATTGCCTCTCGTTAAGAATATCCGTATCGCCGCCTGGAATAGCGGGAGGCCGGAACCGCCAAGAATTCCGTCGGGAAACGTCATAAGCGAGGTTTACGGTTGTATCAGCAACCCGACGTGGTTTGCTTTGCGTATTTCCACTGTCTACACGTGCCCGATAGGCTTCTGCCACTATGGCATCGGAAAACCTCTGTTTTCCGAAAGACCGCTCTTGGCGGTGGGTATCATGCGACTCTAACTCATTTGATAACTAATGTCAGTTGAAGTTTGCATTGAAGCATCTTTGTTTTGCTCCATGTGACGCAGTAGAGATTCGCGTATCGACGTCCGATCCGGCTCGCTCAAGCCCAATAGCGGCCGCTCGGGGTACTTGTAGACTGCGCCCTTCTTGCTAACGCGGTCTTGCCGGCCAAACTGATGCACATGCGCCACGCGCGCCACCCAGCCAAAGAACCCGACCTCGATCTGGTGGCCGGTCGCTTTCACTTTCAGATGTTTGGATGTGCAGATCTTGCTGAACATCGCTGCCTTCTGCCGCTTGATCCGACCATTCTTTCCCTTGAATTCCTTGCGCCGCTTGCGTGCAGGACAGGCCGCGCCATCCGGCCCTTGCTGGGCTTTGATGCGCTGCGCCTGACTGCGGCGCAGATCGATTGCCACCTTGTGATTGATGGCGTGGCGCTGGGCGTGCACCATTCGACGAGCAGTGTCTCGCCGTCATACAGTTTCCAGAACTCGTCCGCGTAGGCCGGCATGTGCTGTATCTCGGCCAGGTGTTTGATGTCGAGGCGGCCCACCTCGCCGGTCTTGACGGCCACGCGTTCGGTCAGGTCCAGCTTGATGGAAATATCGACCGTTTCGTGGTTATTAAAATCGACCTCGAAGGCGATGCCGTGCTTGCGCCTTTCTTCGTTGGCCATCAGGTCGAGCTGGTGGACTTTCAGCCAGGCGATCAGGGCCACCACATTGCCCTCGTCGGCGAAGACCAGCAGACGGTCATGGTTGCGCTGCAGGTCGGGGATGGCGGCGGCCATACGCGCCAGTGAGATATCGACACGGTGCGCATCACAGCACCACCCCAGTCCTCACATCGATAAAAAAGCTTGACCTTCCAAGTGTGTCAGGTCGGATAAAGGCAATGGGAGTTGTTTCAGCTCAACAAAACCATGTCGACTCCAGTCGCGAAAGGCACAATGATGAAAGTCACACCAATAACCCTGATTACCGCGGTGCTGGGTACCGCGCTTGCCGTCAGCGGATGCAAGCAGACGGCATCGCCTGCCGCTGCGGCCAAGCCGCCCGGCGTTCCCGTTGCCGAAGTGATCGTTCGCCAGGCAACACCGTACGTCGAGTTCAACGGCTCGCTGACCGCCGTCAAGCGGGTTGAACTGCGCCCGCAGGTGGCCGGCTACTTGCAGGACGTGAGCGTGCCGGAAGGCCGCTTTGTCGAGAAGGGCAGCAAGCTCTTTGTGATCGATCCGCGCGTGTTCCAGGCGGCGGTGCATGCCGCCACGGCGCGCCTGCGCGAGGCTGAGGCGGCGTCGATGCTGGCGCAGGCCGAGCATGCACGCGCCGAACAGCTGTTCGCCACGAAGATCGTCGCGCGCGACCGTCTCGACGTGGCGACGGCGGCGCTGCATGCGAGCAAGGCACAGGTCGACGCCGCCAAGGCCGCGCTCGACGCCGCTCAGCTGGAGCTCGGTTTCACGCGCGTCACGGCGCCGATCAGCGGACGTGTCGGCCAAGTCCTCGTCACCGAGGGCAACTACGTCGCCAGCGGCGTGACGCCCCTGACGACGATCGTTTCCATCGATCCCCTGCACGTTTATTTTGATGTCGATGAACGCACCTATTTGCGCTCGCTCGCCGCCGGCCGGGCCAGCGCCACCGCGCGTGGAACGCAGGCGGCCAAGGTCATGGTGGCACTGGCCACGGACAAGACATACACGCGTCCCGGCCGTGTCGATTTCCTTGCCAACGCCGCTGACCGCGGGACGGGAACGGTGCGTGTCCGCGCCGTGGTCGACAACCCCGATGGCAGACTGACGCCCGGCCTGTTTGCCAAGGTCAGGCTGGAGACGGGGGCGCAGCAAGCCAGGGTGCTCGTTTCCGATCAATCGATAGGCACGGACCAGGGGCGCCGCTATGTGCTGGTGGTCGGCAAAGGCGACAAGACGGAGTTCCGGCCCGTCGAGCTTGGCCCGATGGTCGACGGTTTGCGCGTGATCGAGCAGGGGCTGCAGCCTGGCGAGCGCATCGTCGTCAAGGGTCTCGTGCGCCCTGGCATGCAGGTGACGCCGCAGTCTGCCGCGATTGACGGTACGCCCATCGCCGTGCCGAAAACCTCGGGAGCCGCGTAATGTCCTTTCCACGTTTCTTCATCGACCGCCCGATCTTTGCCATCGTCCTCTCGGTCCTGATGGTGCTCGCCGGCATTGTCGCCTTCTTCCAGATGCCGCTCAGCGAGTATCCTGCGGTGACGCCGCCGACCGTGCAGGTGAGCGCCGCCTATCCTGGCGCCAATCCCAAGGTGATCGCCGAAACGGTGGCGGCGCCGCTCGAGCAGGCCATCACCGGAGTCGAGGGCATGCAGTACATGTCGTCGCAATCGGCAACCGACGGCCGCATGACCTTGACCGTCACTTTCGCGCAGGGGACGAACGCCGACATGGCGCAGGTCCAGGTGCAGAACCGGGTCGCGCGCGCGCTGCCGCGTTTGCCTGAAGAAGTGCAGCGCCAGGGCGTCGTCACGCAGAAAACCTCGCCGGACATCCTGATGGTGGTGCACCTGCTGTCGCCCGACAAGCGCTACGATCCCCTGTACATATCGAATTACGCCTACCTCCAGGTGCGCGACGAGCTGTCCCGCATTCCCGGCATCAGCGACGTCCTCGTCTGGGGCGCGGGCGAATACAGCATGCGGCTGTGGCTCGATCCGAACCTGATCGCCGCACGCGGCCTGACGGCCGGCGAGGTGATTGCCGCCGTGCGGGAACAGAACGTACAGGTGGCCGCCGGTTCCGTCGGCCAGTCTCCCGACTCCAGCGCCGCCTTCCAGGTGACGGTCAACACGCTCGGACGCTTGACCGACGAGGAACAGTTCGGCGACATCATCATCCGCACGGGCGCCGAAGGCCAGGTGACGCGTTTGCGCGACGTGGCCCGCATCGAAATGGGTGCCGACGCGTATGCGCTGCGCAGTCTGCTGGACGGCGAGCCGGCCGTCGCCCTGCAGATCATTCAAAGCCCAGGCGCCAATGCGCTCGATGTTGCGCAGGCGGTACGCGACACCATGCAGCGGCTGGAGGAAAATTTCCCGGCTGGACTGAGTTCGCGCATCGCCTATGACCCGACGGTCTTTGTGCGTGCCTCGCTGGAATCGGTGGCAACGACCTTGCTCGAGGCGATCATTCTCGTCGTCATCGTGGTGGTGCTGTTCCTGCGCAACTGGCGCGCGTCGCTGATTCCCCTCATGGCGGTGCCGGTGTCGCTGATCGGCACCTTCGCCGTCATGCATCTGATGGGCTTCTCGCTCAACACCCTGTCCCTGTTCGGCCTGGTGCTGTCGATCGGCATCGTCGTCGATGACGCGATCGTGGTGGTCGAGAACGTCGAACGCCACATCGAAAATGGCGAGGAGCCCAGGCAAGCGGCAAGGCGCGCCATGGACGAGGTCACGGGTCCCATCATCGCGATCACCTCGGTGCTCGCTGCCGTGTTCATTCCGACCGCCTTCCTGAGCGGCCTGCAGGGCGAGTTCTACCGCCAGTTCGCGCTGACGATCGCCATCTCGACCATCCTGTCGGCCGTCAATTCGCTCACGCTCAGCCCGGCGCTTGCCGGCATTCTGCTCAAGCCAGGCAAGGTCAAGGCCGGGGCCGAGGCCGTGCATGATCCACGCAGCCTGCGTGGCCGCGCCGAGCGCCTGTTGCAGATGCTGGGCCGGCCGTTCCAGCGCGCGCCGGATGCGTATGGCAACACCGTGCGCAAAGTCGTCAGGGTCAGCGGCATGGCCTTGCTCGTGTACGGCGGCCTGCTCGCGCTGACCTTCTTCGGCTTCAAGGCCGTGCCGCCGGGCTTCGTGCCGATGCAGGACAAATACTATCTGGTGGCGATCGCGCAGTTGCCCAACTCGTCATCGCTGGATCGTACCGACGCGGTCGCCAAGGAAATGTCGAAGATTGCGCTGGCCGAACCTGGCGTCGAAAGCGTCGTCGCCTTCCCCGGCTTGTCGATCAACGGCTTCGTCAACGTGCCGAACGCGGCCGTCATGTTCGTCATGCTCGACCCGTTCAAGGCCCGCACGACGCCCGACCTCACGGCGAACGCAATCGCCGGGCGCCTGCAGGCGAAGTTCGCCGGCATTCCCGACGGCTTCCTCGGCGTGTTCCCGCCACCGCCGGTCCCCGGCCTTGGCGCGACCGGCGGCTTCAAGATGCTGGTCGAGGACCGTGGCAGCGCCGGGCTCGATGCCCTGGTGCAGCAGACGCATATCCTGATGACCAAGGCAAGCGAGTCGGGACAGGTGGCCGGCCTCATGACCAGCCTGGACGTCAATGCCCCGCAGCTCGAGGTCGCCATCGACCGTACCCAGGTCAAGAGCCAGGGAGTGCGCCTGGCCGACGTGTTCGAGTCGTTGCAGATCTACCTCGGTTCCCTCTACGTCAACGACTTCAACCGCTTCGGCCGGACCTACAAGGTAACGGCCCAGGCCGATGCCGAGCATCGCATGCAGGCCGAGGCCATCGGCCGCTTGCAGGTACGCAATGCGGCCGGCGACATGCTGCCCTTGTCGTCGTTTGTCACCGTCACGCCCAGTTCCGGTCCGGACCGCGTGGTTCACTACAATGGCTATCCTTCGGCCGACATCTCGGGCGGCGCGATGCCAGGCGTCAGTTCGGGGCAGGCCGTGGCGGTCATGGAACGGCTGGCGAAGGAGGTGCTGCCTGAAGGCATGAGCTTTGAGTGGACTGACCTTACCTACCAGCAAAAGCTGGCTGGCGATTCGGCGCTGTTCATCTTCCCGCTGTGCGTGCTGCTCGCCTATCTGATCCTGGCCGCACAGTACAACAGCTGGCTGCTGCCGCTGGCCGTCCTGCTGATCGTACCGATGTGCTTGTTGAGCGCGATCATCGGCGTGTGGCTGGCGGGTGGCGACAACAACATTTTCGTGCAGATCGGGCTCATCGTGCTTGTCGGACTGGCGGCCAAGAACGCCATCCTCATTGTCGAGTTCGCCCGTAGCCTGGAAATGGAAGGGGCGAGCGCGCTCGATGCGGTCATCGAGGCTTGCCGGTTGCGGCTGCGGCCCATCCTGATGACCTCGCTTGCCTTCATCGCTGGCGTCGTGCCGCTGGTTTTTGCCAGTGGCGCCGGCTCCGAGATGCGCCAGGCCATGGGCATCGCGGTGTTCGCCGGCATGCTGGGTGTGACACTGTTCGGACTGTTCCTCACGCCCGTGTTTTATGTGGTGATGCGCGCCCTGGCGGTCCGCTTCGAACGCCACACGCCAATTACCAAGACAAGTATGGACAGGAGCACGACATGAATCGCCCGTATCAAACAATTTTAGTCTCATTGAGTGGGCTCACGTTGCTGGCCGGCTGCGCGGTCGGCCCCGATTATGCGACGCCTTTGCCGCCGCCGCTGTCCGCAGCGCAGTTTTCCGGCAGCGCAGGCCAGGCCCAAGCCGGTCTTGTGCCGGGAGCGGTCGAGGTGGAGTGGTGGCGCAGCTTCGACGACCTGGCGCTGGTCACCCTGATCCAGCGGGCGCTGGCGGCCAACCACGACGTCGGCATCGCTGCCGCCCGGCTCGCGGAGGCAAAAGCCTTGCTGCGCGAAGACCGGCAGGGCTTCCTGCCGCAAGGTGGC
Organism: Janthinobacterium sp. GMG2; assembly: GCF_033949445.1. Taxonomy (NCBI): domain Bacteria; kingdom Pseudomonadati; phylum Pseudomonadota; class Betaproteobacteria; order Burkholderiales; family Oxalobacteraceae; genus Janthinobacterium; species Janthinobacterium sp. GMG2. Next base: position 1,337,588 of record NZ_JAXAWA010000001.1, read on the forward strand.
GCCGCGCTCGGGTATGAGAAGCGCCGCCTGAGCAAGGCCGAAACGCTGCCCGGCCAGCCGCGCCAGAGCGAAAGCTATCGCGGCACCGTCGATGCGTCCTGGGAGATCGACCTGTTCGGCCGCGTGCGGCGGTCCGTGGAGGCGGGCCAGGCGCAGGCGGGCTCGCGCGAGGCCTTGCTGCGCGGCGTGCAGTCGGGTGTTGCCGCAACGGTGGCGGCCACCTGGTTCGAGCTGGGCGGCATCGAAGCTGAACTCGATGTTGTTGCCAGCATCCGGCAAAGCCAGCGCGACAGCCTGGCGCTGGTCGAGCGCATGGTGAGCGCAGGCTCTGCCAGCGAACTCGACCGGCTCCGTGCCGAGGCCTTGCTGCGCTCGGTGGAGGTGGCCGCGCCCGAACTGGAGCGCCGCCGCGCGGCCTCCGTCAACGCGCTGGCCGTCCTGCTTGGCGAAGTGCCGCAGACGTTCAGCCTTCCCGCCGCCACGCCGGCAAGTGACGCGCTGACGGTGCGGACGATTGCCGTGGGCGATCCTGCCGGGCTGCTCGCGCGGCGCGCCGATATTGCGGCGGCCGAGCGCAATCTTGCCGCCGCGACGGCCCGCATCGGGGTGGAGACGGCTGGCCTGTATCCCGAGGTCCAGGTAACGGGTTCCATCGGACTCGTCGCGGGCAGCCTCGATGCGATGGGCGACGCTGGCATGCAATCGAGCTTCCTTGGCCCCGTCATCCGCTGGAATCTGCTCGATACGGGGCGCGTGCGCGCCCGCATCGCCGCCAGCGAGGCACGCGTCCGGGAAGCCCTGCTCGTCTACGACCGGGCCGTCTTGCGCGCACTCCAGGAAACGGACGATGCCTTCAAAGCCCACGGCACGGCAGGCAGCACGCTCGGCTTGCGAATGCAGGAATCGGCGGCAACCCGCGAGGCTGCGCGTCTTGCCAGGCTACAGTTTTCGGCAGGCGCAGGCCTCTACCTGGACGTGCTCGAAGCGGAACGGGCCGACTTTGCCAGCCGGCGTGCGCTGGCCATCGCGCGCACCAACCAGCGGCTTGCCGTTGTCAGCATCTACAAGGCGCTGGGCGGCGGCTGGGAGATCTGCGCGCAGGCAAGCTACGACTGTGAAGGCGCCGGGTCGCTTCCCCGGACGAAGCAACTCGCCGGCAGGCCTTGACCTTGTTGCGCGCGGGCAGCCGCTAGGCTTCGTAGACTATCCTGTAGAGATTGCCTTTGCGCTGGATGTGTGCGAAGCCGAGTTCGCCAAGGTGCATGCCGGCGATGAGGATGTTGTCGGCGCTGACCACATCGAGCAGTGTCGAGCGTGTTTCGGCCGACAGCAGGGGATCCTGGTCGAAGGCAATGGATACGTCGGGACGCGCAATCTGGATTTGGGGGAAATGCACGATATCCCCCCAAATCAACAGACTTCGTCCACCGGATTCGATGCGATAACCGGAATGCCCTGCGGTATGTCCGGGAAGCGGCATCGCACTAATGCCCGGGAGAACTTCGTTTTCAGTGAACAAGCGCATCTTTTCCCGATACTTGTCAAACACCTTCCGGGCAAACAGAAAGTTGCCGCGAGCGCGATCACTTGCCCGGCTGAGATTGCCATCGTCTTCCCAGAAAGCAACCTCGTGCTGGTGGACCACCAGCTGCGCATCGGGAAAGGCGGCTTCTCCTGACGCATCAAGCAGCCCGCCGACATGATCGGGATGCGCATGCGTCAGCAGTATCGTGTCGATGTCGGAGGCTTGTACGCCAGCCAGCGCAAGATGGGCTTTCAGCTTGCCGCCCCATTGCTTGAATCCGCCCGCACCCGCATCAATCAGGATTGTGCGGCCACGGCCGCGCACCAGATAGCAGTTGATATGGATGGAAGAGGGATCGTTCACCCCCGCGTCCTGCTGCAGTTTTGACGCATCCATCGAACCGATATTGGAGAGCAAATCCAGACTGGCGGACAGGTATCCGTCACTGATGGCCGTGATCGAAAACTCGCCTATCTGCTGGCTGGGAAATGGTATGTGATCCACTGCCGTATTCCTTTCTGATAATCAATTGCGTGCATGAATGGCCGGGGCCGCATAGCCAAAACAGCGGATGCGTGCAGCAAGGCCGGTATTTTCTTTGATGATGCCCTCCAGCCTTTCCATGAACACATCCATGACTGCTTTCGTCCTGAACGGTACAAGCCGGTATTGGATTTCCGCATAGGCCGGATTCCCCCGGCCATGATGGACACCGACATAGATGATGTGCACGTTCTCCAGCGCAGCTTCAAGCATCCCTGTGCAGAGTTCGGTACATTGGTCGGTGAGTGCCGCCAGATTTGCATCCGGCGGCATCTTTTCTGTTGGCATGAAAATCGTCACGTTGGGCATGTGGGCTCTACCGCGAAATGTGCGCAGCGATGTCGCTGCCATTCGTCAACTGACCGGTCATGGGCGCATACAGATGGACGCCCTCCGGCAGCTGATGCATGCCGGGGCCAGTGGCGCGCCCCATCTTCGCCACCCATCGATATTCAGGAAACCTTTCCAACGCGACAGCCTGCATCCGACAGGGAGCGAGGCCCATGTCGATAAGCGGCTCCGGGCCGACCGTACTCGTCACCAGATAGTCGTCTGCGCCGATGGCCGGTGCGCGCTCAAGGCCGGCATACAGATTGCGGTGCCAGTCGGTGATGTGCTGCTGCCAGCGCGCGAAATTGCCGCCGCCTTTCTGGCGATACTCCTGTCCCTGAAGCACATCGAGACTGTCGATCGTATGCATGGCGAGGTAGACAGGGCAACCGGCGCTCAAGGCCTTGAAGCGCTGCGAGGTATGGAAGCCGCTTACCGAAATGAGGGCGGGCAGTTTTTCCAGGCTATAGAAATGATTCCACTGCGCTTCGCTGGCGGGATCGGCAAAGCTGCATTCGACTGTATATATCATGAGATCGCTCGTGACCGGACGCTTTGCGCACCGGCCTTCCTTGTTGATGTTCAGTCATTGTGTACCCTGAATTTATCCCTATAAATCGATTTTTTGGTATCCTTCCATGATTAAACATCAAGGTGAGCCGTTAACTTGGCTCTGAGTCAGGAACTCTCATGCGCCGCAAGATCCCCAGCAACGCCGCACTGATGGCCTTCGAGGCCGCTGCCCGCCATGGCAGTTTCGCCCGGGCGGCGGCGGAGTTGTCGCTGACGGAAGGGGCCATCAGCCGGCAGATTGGCCGGCTGGAAGTCTTTCTTGGCGTTACCTTGTTTGAACGAGTCGGCAATCGTGTCCGGCTATTGCCGAACGGGGAGCGTTATGCGGCGCAAGTGCGCGAGTCGCTCGACCGGCTGGAGCGAGACAGCCAGTATCTGATGGGACAGCCCATCGATGGCGCAAGCCTCGACATTGCCGTCATCCCGACGTTCGCCATGCGGTGGCTGATTCCCCGTTTGCCACAATTCCAGCAGCAGCATCCGAACATCACTGTGCATCTCACCGAACGCATGCACCCCTTCGTTCTTGCCGGCAGCGGCTTCGATGCCGCCATCCATTTCGAGCATCCGGCCTGGACAGGAATGCGTACGTATCCGTTGCTGCATGAGGTGCTGGTGCCAGTTTGCCATCCCGCACTTCTGAAAGAGGGCAAAGGATCAACCGCACTGGATACGCTGCCGCGTCTGCATCGGCGGCAGAATCCGGATGCCTGGGAACGTTATTCCCGGGAAACCGGAGTCGCGCTGAACAATCCTGCGACCGGTGCGCGCTACGATCTGCATGCCATGCTGATCGAGGCGGCATTGGCCGGTCTCGGCGTCGCCCTGGTGCCGCGTCTTTACGTGGAAACAGAGCTGGCGCAAGGCCGCTTGGCCGCTCCGTGGCCCGATGGAAAAACCATCTCCAAGACCTTTTGCATCGTCCTTCCCGAGCCCATCGGCTTGAGCGGAAAACCCATCCAGACATTCACGCAATGGATACTGGCCGAGGCGAAGCAAACAACGATGGCTGCGCCGCAGACCTAGCCCATCAAACGCAGCCCAGCGTTGGGATGGTCGTCCGCATCGCATTCCATACTCCCTTTCCCGCATTCCATCCCCCGATTCGTGTCGCCCATCACTGTCATCAACCTGGCGATATGGCTTTGGCCTATGATGTGCTGGCACATGCATAATTATTATGTTTTCCCTTCATCCCACAACCATGAGGTGTCCATGATTCGCTATGTCCTGCCTGTCCTGTTGTTCGCTGGCGCACTGCCGGCGCACGCCCAAGCCCCTGTCAAGGAAACGCCGCTGATCGAGCGGGCCAAGCTGTTCGGCAATCCCAGCAAGTCCGGTGGCAAGCTCAGTCCCGATGGGCAGTGGCTGTCGTGGATCGCGCCGCGCGATGGCGTGCTCAATGTGTGGGTGGCGCCGGCCGGCGACCTGGCGCAGGCGCGCCCGTTGACGGAAGAAAAGGTGCGGCCCATCCGCAGCAGCTTCTGGTCGCCCGATTCGAAAACCCTGCTGTTCATCCAGGACAAGGGCGGCGACGAGAATTTCCTGCTGTATGGCGTGAACGTGGCGAGCGGCAAGCAGATCAGCTACACGCCGTTCGAGAAGACGCGCGTGCGGATCGTCCAGATCAGCAGCAAGGTGAAGGACCGCATCCTCGTCGGCATCAATAACCGCGATGCGCGCTGGCACGACGTGTACAGCCTCGACCTGGCCAGTGGCAAGCTGACCCTGGTGCAGCAGAACGATGGCTATGGCGGCTACCTGGCCGATGAACTGCTCAATTTGCGCATCGCCAGCAAGGCGCGCGCCGATGGCGGCATGCAGTATTTCCGTCTGGCGGACGGCAAGGTCGAGAGCACGCCGCTGGCCGAGGTGGGCCTGGAAGACTCGCAGACCACGGCGCCGCTGGGCTTTACGGTCGACGGAAAGACTCTGTACTGGACCGATTCGCGCGGCCGCAATACTTCGGCGCTGCTGGCGCAGGACGTGGCCAGCGGCAAGAGCACGGTCGTGGCGCAAGACCCGCGTTCCGACATCGCCGATGCGTTGTACGACACGCGCACGGGCCAGGTGCAAGCGTATACAGTCAATTATCTGCAGCAGGAATATCTGCCGCTGACGAACGAGTTGAAAGCCGACCTGGCTTTCCTGAAGAAAAACACGCAGGGCCAGTTCACGGTAACGTCGCGCACGGATGCCGACGATAAATGGCTGGTGAGTGTCGACGCCGTCACGGCGCCGCCATCGAGCTGGCTGTACGAGCGCAAGACCAAGAAGCTCACGCGTTTGTATGTGACCCGGCCGGAACTGGAAGGCGCGCCGCTGGTGCCCATGTATCCGCAGCAACTCAAGGCGCGCGACGGCCTGACCCTGGTGTCCTATCTGACCTTGCCGCAGGCGTCGAAGGCGACGTCCGATGGCAAGGCCACGCAGGCGGTGCCGATGGTGCTGCTGGTGCATGGCGGCCCTTGGGCGCGCGACACCTATGGCTACAACGGCTACCATCAGTGGCTGGCCAACCGCGGCTACGCCGTACTGTCCGTGAACTTCCGCGGCTCGACGGGTTTTGGCAAGCAGTTCATCTCGGCCGGCGACCTGCAGTGGGGCCGCAAGATGCATGACGACTTGCTCGACGCCGTGCAGTGGGCCGTCAAGAGCGGCGTGACCACGGCCGACAAGGTCGCCATCATGGGCGGATCGTACGGCGGCTACGCCACCCTGGCCGGCATGGCGTTCACGCCGACGACGTTTGCCTGCGGCGTCGACATCGTCGGCCCGTCGAACCTGTTTACCTTGCTGCAAACCATCCCGCCGTACTGGGAAGCGGGCAAGCAGCAGTTCTACAAGCGCATGGGCGACCCGACGACGGAAGAGGGCAAGGCGCTGCTGAAGGAACGTTCGCCGCTGAACTTTGCGCAGAACATCCAGCGTCCGCTGCTGATCGGCCAGGGCGCGAACGACCCGAGAGTCAACGTGGCTGAATCGGACCAGATCGTGGCGGCCATGGCGGCGAAGAATATTCCCGTCACGTATGTATTGTTCCCGGACGAGGGCCATGGCTTTGCCCGGCCCGTGAACAACATCGCCTTCAATGCGGTGACGGAAAACTTCCTGGGGCAATGCCTGGCTGGCCGTGCCGAGCCGATTGGCGCCACCCTGAAGGCGTCCACGGCGCAGATCAAGCATGGCGCCGAGTTTGCGCCGGGCTTGCAGCAAGCCATGCAGTAAGCGGCCACCAGGTGGCGCGGCCTGCCGGGCAAACTGCCTGGCAGGCCGTACTGCCCACCGGCAAGAAATTCTGTGCGCGTGGCTTGCAAGATGACAGTCGTCGGCGTTGCGTGCGTACAACTGACGACGGGCTGCGCAAGGCCAATTCGCTGCCCCCACGCCCGATGAACCACAGGCATGACACACGGCGAGTTGGTCAATCCAGCCCTCCATGAGGCATTCTCTTTCAATTCTGTTGCCAGATAAATACACCATTTCAACAATAATTGTTTTTCGTTAAAAAACTTCCCTATTTGATAATATCTCGCAGTTACTTTCCTTGTAAGTCGTAGTAGCATAGATTGACGTAAAGCAAGGTTCAATCATGCTGGGAAGCCATCTTCAGGCCTGTTGAAGGTTGCTGTCATCGGAGTGCAGGTTTGCCATGACCGTTATCCGTACAAGGTCCAGCGTCAAGATAAATGTATCGAGGGAAGACAAATGTTTCTAAATTTCACGAAATTTGGATGGCTGTTCACGCCTGTCCGCGGTGTTGACGGCTGCATTGCCGGGATCCATGGCGCGCCGCCAGCTCAAGGCTTGGGGCCATCGTGGCTGATGCGCCTGGCGGGAACCCTGCTGTTTCTTTTGCTTTCCCTCTTATCCAGCCAGGCTTCCGCCGCCAGCACCTGCCCGAGCCCGCGCGCGGTCAGCATCGTCGCGGGGGGCGAGTATTACGAGGATTACACCAATGCGCCTTGCTCCCAGTTCGGTCTGACGGGCACCCTGGTGGCGCCGCTATATGGCACGCTGGAAGATTCGAATGCCACGAATGCCGTGCGCTACCGGAATACCAATCTCAGCGCGACCTCGGACACGTTTACCGTCAGGGACGATGTGGGGCAGCCCATCGTGTACAACGTCACGATCACGTCCGCCATCGTGCTGGCGCCGGCCACCGTGCCGAACGCCACGGTGGCCCTGACTTACCCGACGACGACCATGACGGCGACGGGTGGCGCGGCGCCGTACACCTATGCCATCAGCGCTGGCGCCTTGCCGGCTGGCATGAGCTTGAGTGGTAGCGGTGTGCTGTCGGGTACGCCGACAGCGGGCGGCACCTTCAACTTCACCGTGCGCGCCACCGACTCGCTGGCCGTCAATGGCACGCGCGCCTATACCTTGACGGTCTCCGCGCCCACCATCGCCATCCTGCCGACGACCCTGCCGGCAATGACAGCCGGTCTCGCCTACAGCCAGACGATAGCCGCCAGCGGCGGCACCGGCACGTACACCTATGCCAGAACGGCCGGCAGCCTGCCCGCAGGCTTGACCCTGGCATCGAACGGCACCCTGTCCGGCACGCCCACGGCGGCCGGTGCCTACAGTTTTACCGTCACCGCCACCGACAGCAGCACCGGCGCCGGACCATACTCCGGCGCACGCGCCTATTCCGGCACGGTGGCTGCCGGTGCACCCGTTGCCGGCAATGTCAGCGTCACGGTGGCCTACGGCAGCAGCGCCAATCCGATCACCCTGAACCTGAGCGGCGGCGCGGCAACGTCCGTGGCCGTGGCGTCCGCCGCCAGCAACGGCACGGCAAGTGCCAGCGGCACCAGCATCACCTATACACCGACGGCAGGTTACGGCGGGCCGGACAGCTTTACCTACACGGCATCGAACGGCATCGGCACCTCGACGCCGGCCACCGTGACGATCACGGTCAGCGGACCGACCATCACGCTTGCGCCAAGCACCGTGCCGGCGGCAACTGTGGGGACGGCCTACAGCCAGAGCGTGACCGCCGCGAACGGCGGCGCGCCATACACTTACGCCATCAGCGCCGGCGCCTTGCCGGCCGGGTTGAGTCTGAATACCTCCACCGGTTTGCTGTCGGGTACGCCGACGGCGGGCGGCGTCTTCAACTTTACCGTGCGCGCCACGGACAGTTCGACGGGCAGCGGCCCGTATTCCGGTGCGCGCGGCTACTCGCTGACGGTGGCGTCGCCGACGCTCGGCGTCGCCCCGTCGACCCTGCCGGTGCCGACAGTGGGCGTGGTCTACAGCCAGGGCATTACCGCCAGCGGCGGCACGGCAGCGTACAGCTATGCCGTCACCGCCGGCAGCGTGCCTGCGGGCTTGACCCTGGCGGCGAACGGTACCTTGTCCGGCACGCCCACAACTGCTGGTGCCTACAGCTTTACGGTCACCGCGACCGACAGCAGTGGCGGCGCCGGACCCTATACGGGGGCGCGTGCGTATTCCGGCACGGTAGCGGCCGGTGCGCCGACGGCCGGTGCTGTCAGCGCCACAGTGGCCTACGGCAGCAGCGCCAACCCGATCACCCTGAACCTGAGTGGGGGTGCGGCAACTTCGGTGGCCGTGGCATCCGCCGCCAGCCATGGCACGGCGACATCCAACGGCACCAGCATCACCTATACGCCGACGCCAGGCTACGGCGGGCCGGACAGCTTTAGCTACACGGCCAGCAACGGCGTGGGTACCTCGGCGCCGGCTACCGTGACGATCACGGTTGGCGGACCCACCATCACGATTACGCCAAGCACCGTGCCCGCGGCAACTGTGGGGACGGCCTATAGCGAGAACGTGACCGCCGCGAATGGCGCCGCGCCATATATTTACGCGATCAGCGCTGGCGCCTTGCCGGCCGGGGTGAGTCTGAATACCGCCACGGGTTTACTCTCGGGCACGCCGACGGCGGCAGGCACGTTCAATTTCACGGTGCGCGCCGAGGACAGTTCGACGGGCAGCGGCCCGTATGCCGGTGCTCGTGCCTATTCGCTGACGGTGGCGGCACCGGTGATCGGCATCGCGCCGTCGACCCTGCCGGCCATGACGGCAGGCGTCGCATTCAGCCAGGGCGTCACCCCCACGGGCGGCACGCCAGCCTATAACTATGCCGTTACCGCCGGCAGCCTGCCCACCGGCTTGACTCTGGCGGCGGACGGTACCCTGTCCGGCACGCCGGCGGCAGCGGGCGCTTACAGCTTCACCATTACCGCCACCGACAGCAGCACCGGCACAGGCGCTCCCTTCTCTGGCTCACGCGCCTATTCCGGCAGCGTGGCACCGGGTGCGCCCATTGCCGGCAATGTCAGCGCCACGGTAGCCTACGGCAGCAGCGCCAACCCGATCACCTTGAGCCTGAGCGGTGGCGCGGCAACCTCGGTGGCGGTGGCATCTGCCGCCAGCCATGGCACGGCGACGGCCAGCGGCACCAGCATTACCTACACGCCGACGCCAGGCTACGGCGGGCCGGACAGCTTTAGCTACACGGCCAGCAACGGCATAGGCACCTCGGCGCCTGCCACCGTGACGATCACGGTTGGCGGCCCCACCATCGTCCTTGCGCCAAGCACCGTTCCTGCGGCAACTGTGGGGACGGCGTATAGCCAGAGCGTGACCGCCGCGAACGGCACCACGCCATACACCTACACCATCAGCGCCGGCACCTTGCCGGCCGGAGTCAGCCTGAATACTGCCACCGATCTGCTGTCGGGCACACCGACTGCTGTTGGCACCTTCAACTTTACCGTGCTTGCCACGGACAGTTCGACGGGCAGCGGCCCATATACTGGCGCGCGTGCGTACTCGCTGACGGTGGCTGCGCCAACGATCAGCATCGCGCCGTCTGCCTTGCCGGCCATGACTGCCGGCGTTGCCTTCAGCCAGGGCGTCAGCGCCACCGGCGGCACGGCAGCGTATAGCTATGCCGTTACCGCCGGCAGCTTGCCCACCGGCTTGACCCTGGCGGCGGACGGCACCCTGTCCGGTACGCCGGCGGCGGCGGGCGCATACAGCTTCACCATCACCGCTACCGACAGCAGCACTGGCGCAGGCGCTCCCTTCTCTGGCTCGCGCGCCTATTCCGGCAGCGTGGCACCGGGTGCACCCATTGCCGGCGCCGTCAGCGCCACGGTGGCCTACGGCAGCAGCGCCAATCCGATCACCTTGAGCCTGAGCGGCGGCGCGGCAAGCTCGGTGGCGGTGGCATCCGCCGCCAGCCATGGCACGGCGACGGCCAGCGGCACCAGCATCACCTATACGCCGACGGCCGGTTACGGCGGGTCAGACAGCTTTACCTACACGGCCAGCAACGGCATCGGCACCTCGACGGCGGCCACCGTGACGATCACCGTGGGCACGCCGACGGTGACGATTGTGCAAACCAGCGTAGCTAGTGCCACAGTCGGTGCGGCCTACAGCCAGACCCTGACGGCCGCGAACGGTCTTGCACCCTACACCTATGCCGTCAGCGCCGGCGCCTTGCCGGCCGGCGTGACCTTGTCCAATGCCGGTCTGCTGGCGGGTACGCCGACGGCGGGCGGTACCTTCAACTTTACCGTGCTCGCCACGGACAGTTCGACGGGCAGCGGTCCGTATGCCGGTACGCGGGCTTACTCGCTGACGGTGGCAGTGCCGGCGATCAGCGTCGCGCCGGCGGCTTTGCCTGCAATGACGGCTGGCGTCGCCTTCAGCCAAGGCGTCACCGCCACTGGCGGCACGTCGCCGTATGGCTATGCCGTTACTGTTGGCAGTTTGCCCACCGGCTTGACCCTGGCGGCGAACGGCACCTTGTCCGGCACGCCGACGGTGGCGGGTGCGTACAGCTTCAGCATCACGGCCACAGACAGCAGCAGCGGCAGCGGACCATATACCGGTGTCCGCGCCTATTCCGGCACGGTGGCGGTCGCCGTGCCTGTCGCCGGGGCCGTCACAACGACGGTGGCCTACGGCAGCAGCGCCAATCCGATCACCTTGAACCTGGGCGGCGGCGCGGCGGCCTCGGTGGCCGTGGCATCGCCACCCGCACATGGCACGGCGACGGCCAGCGGCACGAGCATCAGCTACACGCCGACGACGGGCTACGGGGGCAGCGACAGCTTTACCTATACGGCCACGAATGGCAGCGGCACTTCGGCACCGGCCACCGTGATGGTCACCGTGGGCGCGCCCGCCGTCAGCCTGATCCCGGCCACCTTGCCCAATCCCGTGGCGGAATCCCCCTACAGTGTCAGCGTCACGGCGACGGGCGGCATGGCGCCCTATACCTTCAGCGTGACCAGCGGCAGCCTGCCTGCCGGCTTGACCCTGAATGCATCG